>CACMKW010000001.1 GCA_902614395.1 uncultured Alphaproteobacteria bacterium
TCAAAGTTTCCTGAAGGCATAGTAATGAATGAAATATTGACTGAGAAACAAATTTTTGAAACATATAATAAAGTTAAATGATAAAATGATTATTGATGATTTTAAAGTGCCTATTATTAAAAAGGGTGTTTCATCAGTATCTTCATTAAAAAATGAATTTATAAATAAAAAAATTATCTTATTTGGTGTGCCAGGAGCATTTACGCCAACTTGTTCTGAGAAACATCTTCCAGGTTACATAAAATTATTTAATTCATTTATAAATAAAAAAATTGATGGCATTTACTGTCTATCTGTAAATGATGAGCATGTGATGAAATCTTGGTTATTGAGTTATACAAACGGAGAAATAATCAATGGAATTGCAGATGGAAATGCTGAGATTACAAAATATTTTGACTTGCTATCTGATAAGACAAAAAATTATATGGGTTTTAGGTGTCGAAGGTTTGCCATGATCATTGAGAATAATATGATTATAAACAAGTTTATTGAAAATGATGGTGAATACCGTGTTAGTTCAGCTGAATATATTTTAGAACAAATCCAATGAATAAAATTAATTTAGAAAATAGAGTAGCAATTGTAACGGGTGGAGCACAAGGCTTTGGGTTAGCAATTACAAAAAGATTTATAGGGTCAGGCGCAAAAGTACTAATATGGGATAAAGATGCAGAATATTTAAATAAAGTTGATCTAAAAAATACTCAAAAAATTGAAGTTGATGTTTCAAATTATAAAAGTGTAGAGAATGCATTTGCTGAAAGCCTTACACATGAAAACAAAATTGATATTTTAATAAATAATGCAGGAATAGCTGGACCAAACTTTAAGACATGGGATTATCCACTTGAGGAATGGCAAAAAGTTATAGATATAGATCTAACGGGAGTATTTTATTGCTGTAAAACTATAGTTCCTCATTTTATCAAAAATAATTATGGACGTATCGTTAATATTTCCTCGATAGCTGGTAAGGAGGGTAATCCTAATGCAATGCCTTATAGTGCGGCAAAAGCAGGAGTTATTGCACTTACTAAATCTTTAGGAAAAGAATTAGCTGAAAATAACATTTCAGTTAATTGTGTTACCCCAGCACCTGCAAAGACGCGTATTTTTGATCAAATTACACAAGAACATATTGATTATATGTTATCAAAAATTCCAAGAAATAGATTTGTGTTAGTAGAAGAATTAGCTTCTTTAGTTGCATGGATGTCTTCTGAAGAAAATTCTTATACCACTGGATCAACTTTTGACTTGAGTGGAGGTAGAGCTACTTATTAATTTTTTCTTCTTTGTATTAGAGCGTAGACTGTTACGGCTACTGTAATCATGAGCCCGTTAATAAATTTTACATAAAAACCAGATAAGCCTAAAGCAACTATTCCTGATTCTAATGATCCAATAATTAATACTCCAATAAAAGTTCCAAAAATAGTACCTTTACCACCAAAGACTGAAGTGCCACCAACAAAGACGGCTGCTAGTGTTGTTAACATCAAACCTTCACCTTGTGTAGGCCAGAAATATAACATTTCATACATTGTAAAAATTCCTGCTAATGCAGAGAAAAATCCTAGTTGAACAAAAGCAATAATTTTTACATTATCAACGTTAATTCCCATCATTTGAGCGCTTGCTTTGTTATCACCTACAAAGTGGATATGATTTCCAAATTTATGGTATCGATAAACCCATTGCATCAATCCAGTTAATACAATGAACCAAATAAATTGCATTGGAATTTTTCCAAATAATTTTTCAACAAATATCATATGATGCCATGTTCCATCTGCTACATCGACGATTGCAATACCGCTACCTTGAGAAATTACATTAACTAATCCACGCCAAAAAAATAATGTACCTATAGTGGCAACTATTGAAGGTATACCAATTTTAGTAACAAGTAATCCATTTACTAATCCAGCAAACATTCCAAGTGAAGTTGCCAAAATAAATGCTATAAAAAAGTTACCATCAGTCGATGTCATTATAATTCCAAATATTAGAGATGTAATTCCAACTATAGATGGAAACGATAAATCAATTTCACCAAGTGTAACAACAAATGTTGCTGATATAGCAATAATTCCAAAAAAAGGCATTGATTGCATAAAAGCTCTATAAATAGGAAATCTTGTAAATACATGTGGTGCACCAAGAAAGTAAATTAGGAATAGTACTACAGCAATTATAGTAATACTAATTTCAAGTTTGTGAGTTTTTACAAAATAACTATTTAATAAATTATTCATTTAATCTTCCACTTTTATTTTTCCTGATTCATGAAGTTGAATCATTTTTTGAACAAGTTCTTCTCTTGATATATCTTCTTTATTAAATTCCCCAACAACCTCACCTCTATCTAAAATAATAAATCTATCTGCAGCTCCATATACGTGTATAATATTATGATCGATAAATATTGCAGATTTGTTTTCATTCTTTAAACCTTTTACAAAATTAAGAACTTTTTCTGTTTCTTGTATCGATAATCCCATTGTTGGTTCATCTAATACGATTAAATCAGAATTAAAATACAATGATCTACCAAAAGCTACACCTTGTTTTTCACCACCAGAAAGTCCCATTACTTGAGAGTCAACTGTTATAGCTTTTGAAGTAAAGCCTATATAGTCGCGTAAAATTTTTTCTGCTTCTTTTCTTTGTTTTTTTATATCCAAAAAACCAAATGAATTTGTAATTTCTCTTCCTGCAAAGATATTTCTGTATAATTCTTGCTGATCACATAATGCTCTTTCTTGATACACTGCTTCAATCCCCATTTTTCTTGATTGAGCAACTGATTTAATTTGTACTTCTTTTTCTTTAAAAAAAACTTTTCCCGTGTTTGGACTATGAACTCCTGTTATAACTTTAATAAGTGTAGATTTTCCAGCTCCGTTATCACCGATTAAAGCTACTACTTCACCTTTGTTTATTTTGATATTTACATCTTTTAAAACTTTTACGTTTCCAAAGTTTTTATAAATATTTTGTAATTTTAAGAGTTCTTCAGCCATAAAAATAAACCTGCCTTATAAAATAAGGCAGGCTATAATATTTAATTTATCTAATTTGTACTGCTGCTAATGGAGCAACAGCATCAACGTTATCAGCTGTAACAAATGCAGCACCAGTATCCATTGCTAATCCAGCCATTCCATATTTTGTACTTAGGAATAACTGAACAATTGGCATATATCCTTGGATAAATGGTTGTTGATCAATTACAACGTCAATGTATCCAGAATTAATTCCGTCTACAATTGGAGCTGATAAATCAAATCCAGCACCACATACTTCTTCAGTACCATGACCTGCAGCCTTCATATATGTTGGTAAACTTGCAGTTAATCCACCATGATCTGTAATAGCCATTTTGATATCAGGATTTGCACTATAAGTAGCAACGTACATAGGAGTTCCTTGAGATGCATCTGAGTTTACATTATCAGGAATTTCTTGATAAACTACTTCAACACCTGCTGCTTCAACACCAGCTATTGCACCTTTAGTTCTTTCTCCTCTGTTTGGCATACTTGCAAGACCCCAGATAAAAGCTTTATCTCCAGCTTGTAGACCACAAACTTCAACAGCTTTTTTACCTAGATTAAATCCAGCATCGAATAGATCTGCACCTGCATAACCAAATCCTTCAGTTTTATATTCTGCTTCAAGATCAGGAAGAGGTGTATTCATAGTAGTTATTACTATACCCATTTCTCTAGCTTCTTGAATGATAGGTCTCATAGCAGCGTCTCCTGGAAAACCATAGATTGCAATTCCATCAGGCTGTAAAGCTACAGCTTCTTTAAATTGTTTAATCATGATTTCTGAGTTCCACTGTGACCAGTAGTAATCTACTTCACAACCAGTGTGTTCAGCAGCAGCTACTGCTCCATTGTAAACGATAGTTCCAAATGGGCCACCTTCAGGACCACCTGGGAAAAATATAAATTTCTTATCACAGCTGTAATCATTTTTTGCTACTGCTGAAGTAGATGCAAAAGCAAAAAATAAAGCAATGACAGCAAAGATTTTTTTCATAATTCCTCCAAATAATTTATGCATTAATTTATAAGTAAATAAATCAATAATACAATTAAATTAAATTATTAAAGATCTTATTACAAATTAAATCCCTCTTTCTTTTGATAGATAAAATAGTCGCACTTATTTACCAATTTAAAGCAATTTTTATATTTATAAGATTATCAAAAAGTGCTATTTTTTCATTATGGATGTTGATTTAGGTAAATGGTATCGAGCAAATATAGATAAAAAAGAATTCAAGCAGTTATGTAAGAAATCTGATTGGCAGGGTTTTAAGCATATGATTATTTATTTTACATCTCTGTTTCTCTTTGGATATCTTGCGTATGTCACTTGGGGCACTTGGTGGTCATTACTATTTTTTATAATATACGGAAATATTTGGGGATGCAGCGATGCTATATGGCATGAAACTGGTCACAGAACTGCTTTTAAATCTAAATTCTGGAATGACTTCTTTTATTATATTGCTAGTTTCATGGATAATTTTGAACCTATCAGATGGAGATATTCTCATTATCATCATCATACTTATACTCAATTTAATGATCCTGTAGATTTTGAAATACATGTAAAAAAACCAACTGACTTGATTGTGTTTTTCTCTCATTACATTCCATTCTCTGGTTTTATTTTCTTTAAAAATTCTCTTCAATGGGAAACTATAAAACATGCATTTGGTGTAACTACTGATGTAATGAAAGTTTGTATTCCAAAAAATGAAAGATGGAAATGTAGATTATCTGCGTGGAGTCATCTTTCTATTTGGATAATTAGTATAGCTTCTTCACTTTACTTTCAAAGTTGGCTTCCAGTTCTATATGTTTTATTGCCTAATTTTTATGGAAAGACCCTTGTTATGCTTATGGGTCTTACTCAACACGCAGGACTTAGAGAAGATAAAAGAGACCATAGGTATACAACTAGAACAGTATATTTAAATCCAGTTTTAAGTTTTTTATATTGGCATATGGAATATCATGTTGAGCACCATATGTTCCCTCAAGTTCCCTCACATAATTTACCTAAGCTGCATGCTATGATTAAAGATCAATTACCACCTGCCAGAAAAGGTCTTCTTGGGGCTTATAAAGAAATTATTCCAGCACTCATAAAACAAGCAAAAAATCCTGACTATCAAATTCCATTATCTGTTCCAAGCAACGCTTAGACTGAGTGAAAAATAACATTATAATTTTAGGTGGCGGTCAAGCCGGAATCTATGCTGCTAGAGAGATTAGGCAAAATGATTCAAAATCAAATATTAAAATTTTAGGTGAAGAAAATTTATTACCATACGAAAGACCTCCTTTATCTAAAGATTTTTTGCTAGATAAAAAAAAAGAAGAAGATCTTTATTTTCATTCTAGCGACGTACTAAAAAATGAAAATATAGAATTTGAAAATATATCAATTAATAAAGTTGATTTTGAAAATAAAAAACTTTTTGCAAAAAATGATAATGTTTACTCTTATGATAGTTTGCTTATTTCAACAGGTTCTGAAAATAAAAAACTTACTTTAGATAATAATTTAAAGAATGATATTTATTATCTAAGAAATTTAGAAGAAGCCAAAAAAATTAAAGAAATAGTTTCAAATAAAAATAAAATAACAATTATTGGTGGTGGTTTCATTGGCTTAGAAATTGCCTCATCTTTATCTCAGCTTCAAAAGAAAGTAATTGTTATTGAAATTGGTAATCAGCTTATGGGAAGAATTATACCCAAACAAATTGCTGATTTAGTTCAATACACTCATATAGAACATGGAAATGAAATAATATTAAATAAACAGATAGAAAAAATAACAAAAAAAAATGGCGATTATGAAATTTTATTAAATGATAATTCTTTAATAGAAACAGATTTTATAATTGCAGGTATAGGCTCAACCCCGACTGTAAAGTTATTTGAAAATACAAATTTAAAGCTTGATAATGGTATAGTTACTAATCAATTTTGTGAAACTTCTATTAAAGATGTTTATGCAGCAGGTGACGTATCTAATTTTTATCATCCATTCTATGAAAGAAATATGCGACTCGAGTCTTATCAACATGCACAAAATCATGGAATATGTGCTGGAAAAAATATTGCTGGAGTAAAAACAGAATACACTTCAATTCCTTGGATGTGGTCTGATCAATTTAATTTGAATCTTCAACTAACTGGTATTTGTGATGAGTATGATGAAATCATCGAAAGAGGTAATGATATTAATAATGGTGTTATTTATTTTTTCTTAAAAAATAATAAAATAAGAGGAGCATGTGGTGTTGGAATCATAGGAAAAGTAGGCCGTGACATTAGAATAACCTCTAAATTAAGTGAAAAAAATACCATTGTAGATAAACAAATTCTTTCAGATCAAAATCTAAAATTAAATAAACTTATGCAAAAATAACAATTTAATTATTTTGTATTTATTTTCATAAAATAGCTATTATATACAATCTATGTCTGAAGAAAATTGGATTGAAGTAGGGTCTACAGATAGTATTGAAGAAGAGGATCTCATCAGATTTGATCATCAAGATAAAACTTTTTGTGTGTATAAGCTAACAGATGGTTTTTATGCTACTGATGGAATTTGTACACACGAGGCGGTACATCTTGAAGATGGTTTGGTTATGGATGATGAAATTGAATGTCCAATGCACCAGGGAATTTTTAATATTAAATCCGGAGAAGCTTTAAGCCCACCAGCGTGTGAGGATTTAAAAACATATCCAGTTAAAGTTGATAATGACAAAATTTTCATTAAGATAGATTAACTATTTTTTTGGAGAATTTATGAGCAGAAAAAAACTTACAGTTTATGATTATTTGCAATGCAAAGGTAAAAGACAACTAAGTGTAATGTTTGTGCATAATGCTGATGAAGCTGCAGCAGCTGAAGAGGCAGGCATTGATATGATTTGTACTTCTCATGATGCTCCACAATTTGGTATTTTCAATTCTTTTGATGAGCTTAAGCGAATTCGCGAGGCTGCACCAACTTGCTTTATGCAATCCGGAGGAGCAGTAAGAGTAGCTTCTGAATACGAAGCAATGAAACTATCACACAAGTATTTAGACATTGGTGCAGATGTTATCTATGGTGGTAATTGGAGTTACAAATGGATTAGAGCATTAAGAGATGAGTATGTTCCAATTAATAGTCATGTTGGATTAGTTCCAGGAAATGCTACTTGGATTGGAGGATTTGTTGCACAAGGTAAAACAGCAGATAAAGCCATAAGAATATTAGAACATACTCTTGAGTTACAAAAAGCGGGTGCTATTGGAGTTGAACTCGAAGTAGTTCCACCAAAAGTTGCAGAAGTTATTACAAAAAAAGTTGATATCATGACTCTCTCAATGGGAAGTGGTTCTGGATGTGATGGGCAATATTTATTTGCTAATGATGTACTCGGATATACCCAAGGAAAAATACCAAGACATGCTCGAATTTATAGAAATTTTAAAAAAGAATTTTCAAAACTACAAGCTGAAAGAGTAAGTGCATTCAAAGAGTTTCACGATGATACGGTAAACAAAAAATTTAATGATCCTAAAATCACAGTTAACATTGATGAAGGTGAATTTGAAAAATTTTTAAAGCTTTCAGAAAAATTTTGATTAATGTTTGCGGGCGAAGTTGATTTAAAAACTTGGTATAAACCAAAAATAGATAAGAAAACTTTAAAGGAACTTTCTAAGAGATCGGATATCAAAGGTTTATTAGATATATCTATATTTATTGTTGCTCTAATATTAAGTGGATATCTATGTATTCTAAGTTGGGGTACTTTATGGTCAATACCTGCTCTTTTGCTTTATGGAAATATTTTCTATTGTAAGATCATAAGCATTCAACATGAAACAAATCACGAAACATATTTTAAAACAAGAGCGTTAAATAAATTTTTTTATCATATAACTTCTTTACTCGGTGGTTTTGAAGCAGTTAGATGGAAGTGGAGTCATTTTCATCACCATACTTACACTATATTTACACATGAAGAGGTATACGATTATGAAAATAATAGTCCAAAACCAACAGAACCTGTAAGATTTCTTTTAAATTTTTTACCTCTTGGTCCAATAATTAATATTCAAAAAATAAGACATTTTACACATTTTGAAATTATTAAACATTCATTTGAGGTAATTACTCCTGTCGTAAAAGTTACAGTACCTGAAAAGGAGATAAAAAAAATTATTAATAGTTCAAGATTATATTTAGGTTTTTGGTTGCTTGTAATTTTATCTTCAGTTTTGTTAAAATCATGGCTACCAATAATAATGATAATTTTACCACCATTTTATGGTAATACTATATTAATGATATGCGGCATGACTCAACATGCTGGACTAGCTGATAATATTAAAGATCATAGAAAAAGTACAAGAACCGTTATTATGAATCCTTTTTTTAGTTTTTTGTATTCAAATATGGAGTATCATATTGAACACCACATCTTCCCAAAAATACCATGCCATAATTTAAAAAAATTTCATAAAATAGTAAAAAATCAAATGCCAGAACCTCATAATGGAATAATTTCTGCTTATAGATCAATAATCCCAGCAATATTTAAGCAATCTAAAGATAAAAATTATTTTATTGATGTGAAGGTTCCAGATACGACAATTTAGTCTCTTTTTTTTTACTCAAAATATACTATAATTGGATCATGGAAAATCAACTAAATGATAATGATTTTGGTACAAGAGATAAAAGAGGCCATTGGAAACCTTTTGGCACAATAAGTATTAACCCACCTAAAGATATATTTTTTAACCCGATAAAATTTTTAAAGTATTTTTTTAAATTTCCTGGAATTTTTTTTCCATGGACTTTTGTTTTCGCAGCAATAACAGTTGCTACATATCTTTTTTTGACTCCTTCTTTAGAGACAATGAAGACTTTTGAAATAGGATGGATATCCTATATATTTTTCAGAAATGCAGTTATTATTTTACTTTGGACAGGCTTCTTTCATTTAAGACTGAAGACACAAGGAACTTCATTTAAATATAATCCGCGACCTTTGGAAAAAAATAACTCAACATTCCTATTTAATGATCAGACTAAAGATAACCTATTCTATACTTTTTGTAGTGCTATCCCATTATGGACAGCTTATGAAGTAATTACATTTTGGGCATTTGCAAATCAAATAATCCCCTATGTAAGTTGGGAGGCCTATCCAATATATTGTTGTTTTATGTTCTTTCTTGTCCCGTTTATAAGAGACGCACATTTTTACTTAACTCATAGACTATTACACTGGGCACCCCTTTATAAAATTGCCCATAAAGTTCATCACCGTAATACAAATACAGGTGCTTGGTCTGGTATGTCTATGCATCCAATAGAGCATCTATTATATTTTTCAGGTATTTTAGTACATTGGATTATTCCTTCTCACCCTCTTGTTGCGATGTATCATGTTTTTCATGCTGGGCTAGCCCCTACGCCTGGACATACTGGATATGAAAAGATGACTTTCAAAAATGGTGTATCAATACCAACAGGTGATTATATGCACTATATTCATCACAAATACTTTGAATGTAATTACTCAGGAGGAAACACTAGCTTTTTAGATAAAATAATGGGTACTTTTCATGATGGATCTGAAGAAGCAACAAAAGAAGTAATGGCTCGTATTAAAGACAAAGCGCATTATCTCTAATCTTATCTTCATAAATTTTAAATTTTATTATATTGATCTTTTCTGTGAGTAAGGTTGAATTATATAAAGATGTAAAAAATAGTTTAGGCGAAGGTATAACTTGGTCTTCAATTAATCAAAGTTTATTTTGGCTTGATATAAAACCAAAAACACTTTTATTCAGAATAAATTTTCAAAGTGAAAAATTAGAAACTTTTGAATTACCTGAATTTGTAACAGCATCATCAATAATTTCAAACAGTGAAATTGCTTTAGTTTCAAACAACGGAGTAAACAAATTTAATTTTCAAACCAAAAAATATGAAATAATTAAAGAGGTAGAAGAAAATATTTTAACTAATAGATCAAACGACGGTGCATCTGATGCAAAAGGAAGACTCTGGTTTGGTACAATGCAAAATAATATTAATCAGGATGGAAGTGCAAAGACTTTAAATACTAAATCTGGAACTTTATATTGTTTATCAGAAAATAAATTAAACATAGTTGAAACAAATCTTGGTATACCTAATACATTTGTTTGGAGTCCAGATAATACAAAATTTTATTTTGCTGACTCAACTGAAGGATCATTACTTGAATATAAATTTAATCTAGATGAAGGCAGTTTATCAGATAAAAAAATTTTATTTGATTTTAATAGAGGAGCTCCAGATGGTTCGACTATTGATAGTGATGGTTTTATTTGGAATTGTCGTTGGGGTGGATCATGTTTAGTGAGAATTGACCCTAAAGGAAGAGTCGATCAAATTTATGAGCTACCTGTAGAAAATGTCACTAATTGTGTTTTTGGCGGTACTGATCTTAAGACATTATTCATTACTACTGCAAATAATTCTGGCAAAAATCAATATGATGGCAGTTTATTCGCATTAAATGTAAATGTTCCAGGAATTGAAGATTATAAATTTAAAATTTGATTTTTTACTTTAATTAGCTAAAACTTTCATTCATGAATAAAAAAAATAAATTTAGATCTTCTAATTGGTATAATTCTAAATCACATAGAAGAGATACATTTATTCACAGAGGTTGGATGCGAAATCAAGGGCATCCCAATCACTTATTTGATGGACGTCCTGTAATTGGAATTTGTAATACTTGGTCAGAACTGACACCATGTAATGGTCATTTTAGGGAGATAGCAGAGTCTGTTAAAAAAGGCGTTTATGAAGCTGGTGGTTTCCCACTTGAATTTCCTGTATTTTCAGCAAGTGAATCTAACTTAAGACCTACAGCTATGTTATTTAGAAATTTAGCAAGTATGGATGTTGAAGAAGCAATAAGGGGTAATCCAATAGACGGAGTAGTACTATTAATGGGTTGTGATAAAACAACACCTTCATTAATGATGGGTGCAGCAAGTGTTGACCTTCCAACAATAGGAGTTTCAGGTGGTCCAATGCTGAATGGTCATCATCAGGGTGAAACTATAGGTTCTGGAACAGGAGTTTGGAAACTTGATGCTGATTTAAACGCAGGTGTAATTACAGAAGAAGATTTTATTAATGCAGAAATTTCAATGAGCAGATCAAAAGGTAATTGTATGACAATGGGTACAGCATCAACAATGGGTTCAATGGTAGAAGCATTAGGAATGTCTCTTCCTGGAAATGCAGCAATTCCAGCAGTTGACTCAAGAAGATACGCATTAGCCCATATGTCAGGAAAAAGAATTGTTGAGATGGTTAAAGAAAATATAAATATGTCAAAAATTGTAACAAAAAAATCATTTGAAAATGCAATAAAAGTTAATGGTGCAATAGGTGGTTCAACAAATGCTGTTATACATTTAGCGGCTATTGCAGGAAGAATGGAAATAGATCTCGAATTAGAAGATTGGAATAAGTGTGGAGAGGGAATTCCAACACTTGTAAATCTTCAACCTTCTGGAAAATATTTAATGGAAGATTTTTACTATGCTGGTGGAGTTCCTGTTGTAATAAAGAGATTACTTGAAAAAAAATTATTAGATGAAAATGTATTAACTGTAAATGGAAAAACTATTGGCGAAAATAACAAAGACGCTAAATGTTGGAATAATGAAGTTATAAAAGAATTTGATAATCCATTAACAAAAAATGGAGGAATTAAAATTCTTAAAGGAAACATTGCACCAAATGGCGCAATTATTAAACCATCTGCTGCATCACCAGAATTAATGAAACATACTGGAAAAGCGGTTGTCTTTGAAAGTGTAGAAGAATTTCATGAAAAAATTGATGATCCAAATTTAGAGGTAGATGAAAACTCAATATTAGTTTTGAAAAATTGTGGACCAAAAGGTTATCCAGGTATGGCAGAAGTTGGAAATATGCGTCTTCCACAAAAACTTTTAAAGAAAGGTGTAAGAGACATGATTAGGATATCTGATGCTAGAATGAGTGGAACAGCATACGGAACAGTAATCCTACATACTGCTCCTGAGGCAGCTGTAAAAGGCCCTTTAGCAGCGGTTCAAAATGGTGATCTAATTGAAATAGATGTCAATCAAGGTACTATGAACTTAAGTGTTGATGAAGAAACTATTAAAAATCGTTTAGATAATTATAATCCAATTTTACCTGAAATTTCTGGAGGTTATCAAAAGATGTATATAGATCATGTTATGCAAGCTGATAAAGGTGCAGATCTTGATTTTCTAATTGGCAAAAGAGGAGCAGAGGTAAAAAGACATAGTCATTAATTTTAAAAAATTAGAAAGATTAGTTGTAAATGAATAGTAATTTTAATCCGTTATCTGCTGAAGAATTAGTTTCCAGAATAAATAAAATTCCAAGAGTTCAATTAGCTCAACTTCCAACTGTTCTTGAATATGCTCCTAATATTTCTAAGGAGCTAAATATAAATCTATTTATAAAAAGAGATGATTGCACAGCTCTAGCTTTTGGAGGCAACAAAACAAGACATCTAGAATTTATAATGGCTAAAACTTTATCTGGAGAGTATGATTGTATTTTAACTGGAGCCGCCTCCCAATCAAATTTTTGTCGTCAAGCAGTAGCTGCAGCAAATAAATTAAATTTAGATAGTTATTTAGTATTGATGCACGGAATAAAAGGTAAATTAATGCAAGGTAATTTTTTATTGTATAATATTTTAGGAGCAAACGTTGAGGTAGTTGATGGAGAAAATTTAGAAGAAATACCAAAACATCTTGATAGAAAATATAATCAGTTAATAAAAGAGGGTCGAAAACCTTTACTAATATACGGTGGATTTGGAAAAGAAGATACAACCCTTGCTGGAATTAGTTATGCAAATGCTATGGCTGAAATTGATTTGCAAATGAAAGAACAAAATTTTATGGCAGATCATTTATTTGTTACGGCTGCTAATATGACACAAGCAGGCTGTGAGTTAGGAGCTAAAATATTAAATTGGCCAACTCGTATCCAAGGCATTTCGCCTGTTTATTGGGAGATGAATATTAAAAAAGATATTGCTAGGATTTGTAATGAAGGAGCTAAGCTACTTGATGTAAATATAAAATTTAATCACGAAATGATCAATCATGACAATACTTATGTAGGTGAAAAGTATGGCGCTACTACAAAAGCAGGAATAGAGGCTATGAAGCTTTTAGCAAATAAAGAATCTATAATTTTAGATCCAGTTTATACTTCGAAAGGTTTTGCTGCTCTTATTGATTATGTTCAAAAAGGTATTATTAAAAAAGGCGATAATGTAATTTTTATATATACAGGTGGGAGTCCAGCAGTATTTGCATATAATGAAGATATAAATAATCCAAAATAGTTATTAGAGAATAAAAAAAATCTTGAGTTAATTTATTATTATAATTTAAATATCAAATATTTTACCTGGATTTAAAATATTATTTGGGTCAAAACTTTTCTTAATTAATTTCATTAAAGGAATGTTATCTGGGTGTTGCCTTAATAAATATTCTTTTTTTTGAAGACCTATTCCGTGTTCCCCTGTTATTGTTCCGCCCATTTTTAGAGCTTTATCAATTAATTTATCACTAAACTTCCTTATATATTGATATTCATTATCTTTGTTAGGGTCATAGACAATAGTTACATGAAAATTTCCATCACCTACGTGACCAACCATAGGAGCTTTTAGGCCAGTACCTTGAAGCTCATTTTCTGCAAATTTAATACAATCAACAATATTTGAAATAGGTACGCAAACATCAGTAGCGTAAACTCTTATATTATCTCCTTGTGCTTTAACTGAATAATAAACGTTATGTCTTGCTTTCCAAATTTTATTTCTTTCCTCTGTGTTAACTGCCCATTTAAACTCACTACCATTATTATTTTTAGAAATCCCCTCAACTACATCAATAGATTCTTTATTTGAAATTTCACTTCCATGAAATTCATAAAAAAGTGTTGGTAAAATCTCTAGATTCTCTAGTTTAGAATACTTTATACTTATATCCATCTGATCTTTATTTAACAACTCTACTCTAGCAATTGGTACCCCGTATTGGATAATTTCTTGAGCAGTTAAAACAGCTGAGTCAAGATCTGGAAATTGACATACAGCGCTCATTATACTTTCAGGTATAGGCGATAATCTAAGGTGAACCTCAGTAATTATTCCAAGTGTACCTTCAGAACCAACAAAAAGATTAGTCAAATTATAACCTGCAGAAGTTTTTTTTGCTCTTGTACCTGTTTTTATTATATCGCCATTTGCTAAAACTACAGTTAGACCTAGAACGGTTGTTCTCATTGTTCCGTATTTTACAGCCATTGTTCCTGATGCAGAGCAAGCAGTCATACCACCCAAAGATGCATTAGCACCAGGATCAATAGGAAAAAATACCCCTTTATCTTTAAGTGTTTCATTAAGTTGTTCACGAGATACATTGGCCTGAACCCGACAATCAAAATCATGCTCATTGATTGAAATTATTTTATTAAAATTTTCCATTGATATTGTAAAACCTTCTTCATTACCTACTACATGACCTTCTAGTGATGTCCCTGTTCCATAGGCAGTTACTGGTACTTTGAATTCGTTACAAATTTTTAGTATTTTTGAAAGCTCCTCATTATTTTTTGGAAATAAAACTGCTCTAGGTAAGATAGGATCATAGGCATCTTCACCTTTAGCGTGATTATTTCTAACACTTTCTGAAAATGATATTCTTTCTTGTAAAAGCTCTTTCAAATTGTCTAATAATCCTCTATCCATTCACTAATAATATTAAATATTAAAGAAAAGTAAATGAATACAATTCCTTTAAAATTAGAAAAAATATATGAATTAGCTTATGAAGCACTTACAAAACATGGCTGTGATCATTTAAATGCTGATTGTGTTGCTACAACGGTAACTAATGCAGAGAGAGATGGAAGTGTTTCTCATGGTTTATTTAGAATTCCAGGGTATGTAGCTTCTTTAAAAAGTAAAAAAGTAAATGCTATTTCTCGACCTACTAGTAATTATCTTACACAAAATGCTATTCGTGTTGATGGGGATTATGGTTTCGCTCCAGTAGGAATAAAAGTTGGTTTACCTGAATTAATAAAAACTTCAAATAAACATGGAGTTGGTGTATTAACAATTGCTAATACCCACCACTTTGCTGCCTTGTGGCATGAGACTGAAGCTTTAGCAGAAAATAATTTAATTGGTATTGCTTGTACGGCATACAAACCAAGTGTAGCGCCAGCCGGTGCAAAAAAACCACTATTTGGAACTAATCCAATTTCATTTGCATGGCCAAGAAAAAATAATACTCCTGTTGTTTATGACATGGCAACTTCTACAATGGCCATGGGTGAGGTTCAGGTTGCAGCTAGAGATGGTCACAAAGTACCATTTGGAACAGGATTAAATAAAGATGGTGAAAAAACTGATGACCCAAATCAAATAGCAAATGGAGGAGTGCTTCTGACTTTTGGTGATTATAAAGGTTCCGCTATAGCTATGATGATTGAATTACTATCTGCTGGACTAGTTGGAGATTTATTTAGTTTTGAAGCAAAAAAAGAGGATAACAATGATGGAGGCCCAGCACGAGGAGGTGAATTTATTATGGCTTTATCTCCAGAACTAATTGCAGGAAAAGATTGGAACGAACATGCCGAAAAATTTTTTGAAGAAATGACATCATTAGACGGCGTGCGTTTACCTGGACAAAGAAGACATACTAATAGAGAAGATAAAGGTCCAAGAAATATCAATTCAGAACTCATAGAAAAAATAAAGAGTCTAATCTAATCCATTTATGGATAATATTAGATTAGATTTTCAAAAACATATTGATGATGGAAGATGTAATGGTGCTGAATGGATAATAAATCATAAAAATAATATTTATCATGAAGCAATCGGATTTAATGATTTAGTTAAAAAAAATAAACTTAAAAAAAATTCCTTTTATAGAATTTGGTCTATGACTAAACCAATAGTTGGTTTTGCAGCAATGCAGTTAATAGAAAAAAATTTCTTATCTCTTGATGATACTATAGATAAATATTTACCTAATTTCAAAAATCTAAAAAAACTAAAATCATTAACTAGTAAATTAGACGATACTATAAAAATAGATAGAACCCCAACAGTAAGACAACTTTTACAACATACAGCAGGCTTTACTTATAATAGTAGTAATAATTTTTTAGCTGAAGCTTATGAAGAAAAGATGTTGTTTCACTCATCTTCTAGAAGTTTAGAAGAAGAAATTGATAACATTTCTGGATTACCACTACTTTATGAACCAGGATTAGAATGGCATTATTCTATTTCTATAGATATATTAGCCAGAATTCTAGAAGTTGTAACAAAAGATAAGTTATTAAATATTTTAAAAGAGAATATCTTTTGTCCATTAGAAATGAACGATACAAATTTTTCTATTAGTGAAGATAAAAATAAAAATTTAGTTGAAACTTTTGAATATAATAGTGTTAAATCAAAATTAACTGACTTAACTTTGGCTTCAAGAAAACTAATTTTATATGGATACCCTGCAAATAATGAAAATTACTGTAGGGGTGGACATGGTTTATTTTCAACTGCTACAGATTATATTAAATTTGCTACGATGCTTATTAATGGAAAAGATAAAAATGCTAAACCATTGGTAAATATGGAAACTCTTCAATCTATGCGTCGTAATTCATTAGATAGAAACTTATTGCCCATAGAAATAACATCAACAAATACAATCAAAGATGAAAATTATGAAAATGATTTAGCTGGATATGGATGGGGCCTAGGATTTAGAGTTTTGATGAATAATACTCCACAAAACAAATTTGGTGTTATGGGTGAATTTGGTTGGTCAGGATACGCAGCTACGTATTTTTTAGTTGATCCAATTAATGATTTATCTGCAGTCTTAATGATGCAAATTTTAGATGCCGAGAAAAATATTAAAAAAGACTTTTATAATAATATTTTCAAAAATCTAAAATGAATAACAAATCAAACCCATATAGCTATGGAATCATTTTAATACTTTTAACTTATTTATCTTTTGGCATCTTAGACACAATTCAAAAAACAGCTGTTCAGTATCATTCAGTTTTTGTGCTATTATTTGTTAAATATACTTTTTGTCTTATTTTTTCTTTTTTTATTGCAAAAAAAAATAATGTAAAAAAATATTATTTATCACATAATTATAAGATACAAATTACTAGGTGTGTCCTATCTGTTTGTGAGGCTTGTTTTTTTGTATTATCATTTAGGTATTTAGCTCTTGCAGATGCACACACAATTGGATCATTATCACCGGTATTAGTTGTCTTTTTTTCTTATCTAATTTTAAAAGAAAAAATCAATTTAGCTACTTGGGTGGCTATCGGAATTAGTTTTTTTGGCGTTCTTCTCATTATGCGCCCTGGCTTAACAATATTTAATCCATACCTTGTTATTCCTTTACTAGCAGCTTTTTTCTACTCACTGTTTCAAATAGCAACTAGATTAAATGCTCAGTATGATGATAACGAGACAATGCTATTCTATAACGGTCTTATAGGTGTCATAATAACTTCAATATTATCAATATTTTTTTGGCAACCTCTTCATTCATTTTCTTTTATATTCTTTATATTTTTAGGCTTCTTTTTTTGTATGGGTTTATTTTTACAAATTAAGGCATTAAGTATTACTCCCGCAAGTGTATTAGCACCCTATAATTATACAATAATAGTTTGGGCAATATTTTTTGGTCTAATTGTATATAAAGAAATACCAGATATATTTACAATTATTGGAGCAATTATTATTGTTGCATCTGGTGTATTTATATTTAGGTATTCTTACAAGTAACCCTAATTTTCTTTGTATGATTTAAAATATTAATGTTATAATTTTATAATGTTTATTGGAATAGATCTTGGTACTTCTTCAATTAAAATGATTTTAATTGATCAAAACCAAAAAATTCTTGCTACAGCTAATTCAAGTCTTACAGTACAATCTCCAAAAGATGGTTTTAGTGAGCAAAATCCACAAGAATGGATTGATTCAACAATGAAATGTTTTGAAGCTTTGAAGCTAAAAAAACCAAATGAGTTTTCGCAAACCGTCTCTCTAGGCATATCAGGACATATGCATGGAGCTACTTTAATAGATAAGGATGGAAATGTTATTAGACCATGTATTCTTTGGAATGATACTAGATCACATCAAGAGTGTGAAGAATTTGAAAAACAAAACTTTGATGTACGATCAATCTCAGGAAATATCACTATGCCTGGCTTTACTGCTCCAAAAATAAATTGGATTAAAAACAATGAAATAGATAATTTTCGAAAAATTTTCAAAGTTTTATTACCAAAAGATTATTTAAGATTTATTCTTACCGGTGAATTTTTTTCTGATATGTCAGATGCATCTGGCACATTATGGTTAAACATAAAACATAGGAAATGGTCTAATAAACTTTTATCATGCTCGTTTTTAGAAGAAAAACATATGCCCAATCTTGTAGAAGGCAATGAGCTGACAGGTTATTTAAAAAAAGAGTTAAAAGATAAATTTAATTTTAATAATAATGTGAAAGTTGTTGGTGGAGCAGGTGATAATGCGGCTGCAGCAACTGGTATGGGTATAACAAATAAAAATCAATCATTTATATCTCTTGGTACTTCAGGAGTTTTTTTTACACCTACTGAAAGTTTTTTAAGTAATACTGGAGATGCAGTACATGCATTTTGTCATTGTTTACCAAACAAATGGCACTTGATGTCAGTTATGTTAAGTGCAAGTAATTGTTTGGATTGGATCTGCGCTATTACAAACACTTCAATTTCAGAAACACTTAATAATGTAGAAAAATTTTATACTGATGAAGATACCATAAATAATTCTTCCTACTTTTTACCCTATCTCTCTGGCGAGAGGACTCCTCATAATGATCCACATATTAGAGGATCATTTCACTCTATTAAAACAACAACAAATGCAACAGATTTACAGTATGCAGTAATTGAGGGTATTAGTTTTGGTATATTAGATGGAGTAAATTCTATTTTAAAAGTTAACAATAACTTTGATAACATATACATGGTCGGAGGAGGTTCAAAAAGTTCATTCTGGATTGAATTGCTTGCATCACTATTAAATAGAAAATTAAGTGTTTGTGATCAAAGTGAATTTGGTGCGGCACTTGGTGTTGCAAGATTAGCAATGTTTCAGGATGATACAATGAATAATAAAGAAAAAATTGTTAGTGAAATAAAAATAAGTAAAATTTATGAACCGAAGAAACATAATATGGATATTTTGTTACGAAGATATGCTATTTGGAAAGATTTATACAACAGTAACAAAAAAATTGCTCAAAATTTGAATTTTTAATAAATATCTTTTAAAAAATTTATTTTTTTTTCTAAAATTTCAGAAAATGAAGAAAATTGTTTTGGTGTGTTGCCCCATAGTTCTATACAATTTGTAAATTCAACAATTTTATTTTCTTCTAGATAATATTTGATCCATTCCCAACTTGGTTCATAGTATTCAAAACTTAATTTTTTATCTTTAATTTTTAACATAAAAACATACCAACTTGCAATTGCATCAATACAATTTTCAGGAATAATATTTTTTTCAAAGCAATTATGTATAGTTGGCAATATAAATATAGGAAATTTACCTACACCATCCATTGCAATTCTTTCTAATTTATCAGCAATATTTTTATTTTTAAATCTTTCATAAATTGTGATCATATATTCTTCTAAATTAAAGGGTTTATGAACAAGCGCTGGTAGTATTTCCTTTTGTTGAATTTCAAAGAAAAATTGTTCTAAATTTTTATCTGATATTGCCTCATCATAAGTTGTATAACCTTTAAGTGCTCCAAAATAACTTAATGCTAAGTGAGCTCCATTTAGAATTCTAATTTTAGCTTCTTCATAGGGAAAAACATCCTTCACAAACTTCACACCAACATCTTCAAGCTTCGGTCTTTCATTTATGAAGTTATCCTCTACTATCCATTGAATAAAGGGTTCAGCTATCACACCACAATTTTCTTTCAAATTAAATTTTTCCATTATATCAGACTTTAAAAACTCTGGTGTTCTAGGAGTAATACGATCAACAACACAAGAAGGAAAACTGACATTTTCTTCTATCCATTCTAAAAGTTCAAATTCTTTAGATGCTGATAAATATTGTTTTAAACAGTCTTGTAACATTTTTCCATTTTCTCTAATATTATCACAGCATAGCAATGTGATTTTTTTATTTATAGATAGCATTCTTTTTTTTAAAGCTGCCATAAGAAAAGAGTAAATTATATTGTTTTCTTTTCCTTGAATATTATTCTTAATAAGTTCTAAATTTAGATTTAATTTATTTTTTTCATTAATATAGTAACCACTTTCGGTAATTGTCATTGTAACTAATTTTATATCTGGATTTGAAAGAATACCCTCAGCTTCATCTTTATCTTTACTCCAGTCTATTAACTTTATAATCGAATTAATGTCTTTATATTTTTCGTCTCCTGAAGTAGAAATTGTTTTCAGGATATATTTACCTTTTCTTAATTTTAGATTTTCAAAATTTTTGCTATCTTCTTTTCTTAAATTAATTCCACATATTCCCCAATTCATATTATTAGATGTATTAAGATATTCATCTATGTAGTTTGCTTGATGAGCTCTATGAAAATTTCCTACACCAAGATGAACAATACCTGTTTTACAATTTTCTCTATTAAAAGATGAAATAGTTAATTCACCTCTATTCATCAATTTTTATTTGAAGCTTTACATCGGTGGGTCTATGTTCTGCTGCTCGTAAAAATGCTTCAACACTTTCTTCAAATTTAAAGGTATGTGTAATCATCGGCTTAACATCAATTTTTCCTCGTTCAAGTAGTCTTATTGATGGTTCATATTGATGTGAATACCTATGCACAGTTTGAAACTCAAGACCTTTAGAAAATAGTATAGCCCAATTCATTGGTACTGGTTCAGCATTATTTCCAATTAAGACAACATGTGCGCCAGGTGAACAACAAGTAAAAATAGCTTCATATGCTTTTACTGCTCCGCTACATTCAAAAAACCTATCAACTCCCCATCCATTAGTTTCATCCATAATTTTTGTTTCTAAATTTTCTTTGGATATATCTATGGGAATAAGATCAGGATAATAATCACACATTTTTAATTTTTCACTTAAAATGTCAGCAATATAAACTTTTGCACATCCTCCAGCTAAAGCGGCAAGGGCTGTAACCAATCCAATTGGCCCACATCCCATTACTAATCCAATTTGACCAGGTTTTATTTTTGCTTTTGTTACTCCTTGCATACCTACTGCTAAAGGCTCAACCATTGCTCCTTCAGCATAAGAGAGATTGTCTGGTATTTTAAAAACCATATCACTTGGAAATACAACCTCAGGTGTTAAACAACCATGAATAGGTGGTGTAGCCCAAAATTTTACTTTTTGATCATAATTGTAAATACCAAGTTTATATTCTTTTGTACTTTTACTAACAATCTGAGGTTCAACACAAACTCTGTCACCCACTTTTAAATTTTTTACATTTGTACCTACTTCGATGATTGTTCCTGAGCCTTCGTGTCCCAAAACCATTGGTGCATTAACATGCCATTGTCCAATTTTTCCATGTTTGTAATAGTGAATATCTGAACCACATATACCAACAGTATGCATATTGATTTTTACATCATTTGAACCAACCTTGTCTGGTAAATCTATATCTCTTAAATTCAATTCAAGTTTTTTTTCTAAAACTAATGCTTTCATGTTTGTTAATAAATAGCATATTTTTAAACATAAATTATTATAATTTTTAATGAAATTTCTACTTTGTTAACATATTGTATGTATTAATGATTTTTGATCATTTTAAATTAACTAATAAAGTTGCTATTGTAACAGGTGGAACAAGAGGAATTGGCCTATCTATTGCGCACGCTCTTGGAGAGGCTGGTGCAAAGATAATTGTCACTAGTAGAACAGATAAATATTCTGGTCTAAAAAGTCTTAAAGATGCAAATCATGATGTTTCTTTTTTGCAAGGCGATATTACTAATCCTAATGAGCCTCAAAAAATTATAAATTCTGTTTTAGAAAAATATAATTCAATTGATATCTTAGTTAATAATGCTGGTGTTGCTCAACATGGTACTATGGAAGAATTTGATGATAAATTATTAGATAAAATTATGAATACAAATGTTGATTCTGTTTTTAGGATGTGTCGTTCTGTTTTACCACAAATGAAAAAACAAGGTGAAGGAGTGATTTTAAATATAGGTTCAATATCTGGATTAGTATCAAATATTCCTCAACCTCAAGTGGCTTATAATGCATCAAAAGCAGCAGTACATATGTTAACAAAAAGTTTAGCAAGTGATTTTGCTGAAAATAATATCCGTGTGAACGCTATTGCACCCGGTTATATCGATACAGAAATGACTAAATTAACTAAAGAAAATGAACATTGGTATGAAACGTGGAATAACATGACACCTCTTAAAAGAATGGGCAAACCAAGTGAAATTGCATCTGCAGCACTTTTTTTATGTAGCCCTGCTTCAAGTTACATTACAGGTGAAGTATTAGTTATAGACGGAGGATATACACTTAGATAAATTAACTATTCTTTAAAAAGAAAAATATTTGCTTTTATTTTTATTTCATCTTTAAGAATTGATGTATTTTTCCAACTACCAGTGCCAATATTAAACTCATTCCTGGAAAAAAATATTTCACTCTTTACCTGTACCAACTCATCAGCCAATTTTATTACTTCAATATCAATAGGAATATTTTGACTTTTACCTTTTATTGTCAATTCACCTGTTAAATTAATTTTATTATCTTCATAATTAAATTTGAAATTATTTGTATCAATCAGTCCCAAAGGAAATTTTTTTGCATCAAAAAAAACCTCACTAAGAACTAAATCTTTATACCGTTTATAATTTAAATCTAAACTATCAATATCAACATTTATAAGCGCTTTATTATTATTTTGATTAGACAAATCCAATGAAACGAAACCATCAAATGTATTGAATTTACCAGTAACATTTTTTGCAAACAAAACTGGTACTTCAAATTCTATACTAGAAATATTTTTATCTATAGTCCATAAATCATTTGCAACAATCTGTTTACAATACAGAAAAATAACAAATAAACTAAATATTACTTTCAATATATTTCCTTGCCAGTTCATCAGCTTTCTCATTAAACTCGAAACCTGCGTGACCTTTAACCCACTTCCAAGTTACATTATGTTTGTTTATTAGATTATCTAATTGCATCCATAATTCTTTATTTTTCACTATTTTTTTTGTTGATGTCTTCCATCCATTTTTTTTCCAATTTATAATCCAGGATTCAATTCCATCCTTTACATATTTGCTGTCTGTATAAATGGTTAAATTTTTTTTTGTCTCAAAATACCCCAGTGCTTTAATTGCCGCTGTAAGTTCCATTTTATTATTCGTTGTAAGTTGATCTCCACCATTTAATAATATCTCTTTGTTATTATCTAAAATTACAACTCCCCATCCACCTTTACCAGGATTGCCAGAACATGCACCATCAGTGTAAATATTAATCATTATTGAAAAATACCATTTTGTTGATGCCATTTTAAAATATTAAAATATTCAAATGGATCTTTTTTAACAACGATTGCATTAGGTGGATGAAAAATATAGTCATGTACTCTTGTAGATAATATTCTAACAGCTGCAGCTCTTAATAAAATATTTAATGATTCCTTTTCAAGGTCACTCAATTTTCTCAATTTTTGATATTCCTCAAGAATTGAAAGGCAGTTTTGTTTGTGAAAATTTTTTCCATTTTCACTAAAGCACCAATCATTAATAACAATAGCTATATCGTACACATAAAA
The DNA here is from genome assembly GCA_902614395.1 of uncultured Alphaproteobacteria bacterium. GTDB lineage: Bacteria > Pseudomonadota > Alphaproteobacteria > HIMB59 > CACPNW01. The sequence continues at coordinate 24,105 of CACMKW010000001.1, forward strand.
ATAATAACAAGAAAAATAGAAATCTATTACTCCTGAAATTTTTTCATTTTTAAAAAAAATATTATCTCTAAACAAATCAGCATGAATAACACCACAGGGAATATTGCTTGGCCAATGATTTTCTAAATAATCTATTTCGTTTTTTAACAAATACATTATTTCATTATATTCTTCAGATTTCTTATTAAGACACTTTTTGTAAATATTTTTCCAATCCTTTAAGTCTAAACTGTTAGGTCTTTTTTCATTAAAGTTTCCAGTAAGATTGTGTAAATTAGCAACCATCTTTCCAACTTCTTTACACATTTCAGAGTTAGCTTTTTCAATACTTTTACCTTCTATAAAAGAAATAATAACAGCAGTTTTATTTTTTATTTTTTTTAATGTTTTTCCATTTTTATCTACAATAGCTTTAGGGCATTTAAAATTATTTTTATTTAAAAAGTTTTTTAAATTTATAAAAAATGGTAGTTCTTCTTCAGTCACTCTTTTTTCAAAAATTGTTAAAATATATGGTTTATTGTTACAAAAAATTTTAAAATTTGAGTTCTCTATACCATCTACAATTTCTTCAAATCTTTCTAGATTTCCAATTGCGTAATCAGAGATAAAGTTTTCGATATCTTCCTTAAGTAATTTAGTAAAGACCGCCATTTTATACGTTTAGTTTTTGTGGAACTTTAAAAAATACATCTTCTTTTTGATAATGCCCTTCATTTACTTGAACTTCAAAATTTTTTTTCAAATTATCAAGAAGTTTTTTTACAAGTATTTCCGGTGATGATGCACTTGCTGTTATTCCTATATTTTCAGATCCTTGAAATATATTTAAATTTAAGGAATCAACATCTTCCACTAAAATAGCTTTTTTTGAACCATAATTTTTTGCTACTTCAACTAATCTTAAAGAATTTGATGAGTTGCTTGCGCCAATTACTAAAAAATAATCACATTGATCAGCTATTTTTTTTACAGCTTCTTGTCTATTTGTTGTAGCATAACAAATATCATTTTTTTTCGGTTCTATAACATTCTTAAAATTTGATTTTATCTCTTTTATTATATCTTTCGTATCGTCTACTGATAGAGTTGTCTGAGTTACATATGCAATCTTATCATTTTGTTCAAAGGGTAACTTTTTTACATCTTCAACTTTTTCTACCAAATAAATTTCTTTATTAGTTTGACCCATAGTTCCAATAACCTCAGGATGATTCCTATGACCAATTAAAATTACGGGGAGATTTTTTTTATCAAAATTTTCCACCTCCTTATGAATTTTGCTAACAAGTGGACATGTGGCATCATAATATATTAAATTTAAACTTAACGCTTCCTCGGGTACTGCTTTTGGAACACCATGTGCAGAAAAAATAACTGGCCTGCTTTTATCTTCAATCTCATTTAATTCTTCTACAAAAATTGCTCCCTGTGATTTGAGATTTTCAACAACAAATTTATTATGAACTATTTCATGACGAACATATACTGGCGCCCCATATTTTTTTAGAGCACCTTTAACCATTTCAATCGCTCTATCTACTCCTGCACAAAAACCTCGAGGTCCTGCAAGAAAGATATTAAGTTTTTTAGTCATTTAAATTTGCTAATTTTAATTTCAGTTAATTAATAATACTATAGATTTTGCAAATCCTTTAATATTAATTTGTTATTATTATACTCAATTATTTAGACTGATTAATCTACTTTTAATTCTTTAAAACAGAGTTAAATTCAGTAATAGATTCTTCAATTAAAGCAGACTTTTTATCTTTATTGAGATTTTGTATTAGAATATTTTTCGTAGCCTCTATTGCAACACTTGAAATATAATTTTTTATAGAGTTATTGGTATCTCTCACTAATTGTTCAATCTTATTTTCAGCTAATATTTTTCTTTTTTCAATTTGGTCAGTTAATTTAGAAGTAGATATATTTTTCAGTTCAGCTATTCTTTTTTCAGATTCCAATTTTAGATTTTGTATTTCTTTTTCTACCTTAGTTTCTCTATCTTTTAATTCATCCAAAGCTTTTTGAGCCTCATTTTTTATATTCTCAACTTCATCTATTTTATTTTTTATATCTTTTATTTGAGCATCTAAACTAGATGTAAGAATTTTTCGTACTGGATTAAAAATAGCTGCAATAAATAGAATAAAAGATACTGCAACCCAAAATTGTGGATCAGAAAACATTAATTGAAACTACCTTTATGTGTTTCAATAACTTTATTAATTTCATTGTCTGACATTTCTATATCTGTGATTTTTCCAACAGTCAGTTTTGTAATATTAGCTATTTCATTGTTAATATTTTTCATTTGATCATCTTTACTTTTTAAAATTTCTTTTTCTGCGTCAGAAACTTTTTTTTCTAAGTCTTTATCAAGTGAAGAAAGTTGAGAAGAAACATCTTCTTGTAAAGCATTAATTGTTTCTTTAATTTTCTCATCTGTTTCTAGTTTAGCCTTATTGATTTGATCATTAATTTTTTTTTCAATTTCCATTGCCTGTTCTTGAAGCTCTTTTGCTGAAGATAAATTCTCATCTATTTTATTTTGTCTTTTCTCTAAAACTGTAGCTATTCTTGGAAGAGATACCCTCCATAAAAACACAAATAGAAAAGTAAAGAATACAGCTAACCAAAAGAGCTGTGAAACAAAAAACTCTGGATTTAATTGAGGCATTAATTAATTATTGTGTTCTATCCAAACAAAATAACTAACGCAATAACTAACGCGAAAAGTGCAATCGCTTCAACTAATGCGAAACCTAACATTGTCATTGTAAAAACTTCACCTCTTGCTGCTGGATTTCTTCCAACTGCTTGAATAAAAGATGAGAAAATATTCCCAATTCCAATACCTGATCCAATAACACCGATAACGGCTAGACCCGCTCCGATTACTTTTGCTGCTTCAATTTCCATAAGTCCTCCTATTTTAAATTAATGTAAATGATAAGCATCGTTAATATATAAACACGTCAGTATTGCAAACACATATGCTTGCAAAAAAGCAATTAAAATTTCTAATCCTGTTAAAGCTACAATGAAAGCTAAAGGAAAAACTCCTGTAAAAAATGGCATGGAAACAACAAAGCCCGCAAATACTTTTAGTAGTGTGTGACCAGCCAGCATGTTTGCAAATAATCTAACTGATAAACTTATAGGTCTTGATAAATAAGATATTACTTCAATAGGAATAAGCAGTGGATGCATGTAAAATGGTACACCCGGTATATAAAAGAATGTAAAAAATTTAATGCCATGGTTAATAAATCCAAGAATAGTTACACCAATAAATACAACTGCAGCTAACGCAAATGTTACAATAATATGACTCGTGAATGTAAATTGGTATGGTATCATACCTACCATGTTGCCAATTAACACAAACATGAATAAAGAGAAAACAAATGGGAAATACCTTTTTCCATTATCTCCAACTGTATCAGAGAGAAGCTGAGCTATAAAATTATACATCAATTCTGAGATAAGCTGCATCCTAGAAGGAATGATTGATCTTGTATTCACTGTTAAAGTTAAAAAAAGAGTAATTACTAAAACAGTAATCAGCATAGCAAAAGATGAATTTGTAAATGAAATATTATAGCCACCAAGCTCAATATTGGTTATTGGATCTATTTCGAACTGTTTTAGTGGACTGTCTTTTGCGGCCATAATAGTTATTGAATATTAAAATTACCTTTGCTTTTCAATGCGACGCATTACACGATAAACGTTCAAAAATCCAGCTAATGCGCCAAATATGAAGAAAATAATTAACCCTATTGGTTTAGTATTAAAGTAATTATCCACAATAAGCCCAATTCCAACTCCAACCACTAGTGCAGCGATAATTTCTGTACTAATTTTAAAACCAAATCCAGCACCGCTTTCTTTTTTTTTAATATTAAGTTCTTTATTTTGATTATCTAAATTATCAATTTTTTTACCTAATTCTTCTAAATTTTTATTTTTATAATTCATTTGTAGTATCTTGCTCTTTTATCTCGATTGCTTTTTCAAGATCAACAGAAACTAATTGTGATACACCCTTCTCAGGCATGGTAACACCAAATAATCTATTTACTCTTGCCATTGTCATTCTATGATGAGTTATTACTAAGAATTTTGTTGAAGAAGTTTTAGCTATTTCCTCTACTAATGAACAAAATCTATCAACATTAGTATCATCTAATGGAGCATCAACCTCATCGAGTACACAAATTGGAGCTGGGTTTGATAAAAATACAGCAAATAATAATGATAATGCTGTAAGAGCTTGCTCGCCACCAGAGAGTAAATTTAGATTTTGTAATTTTTTTCCTGGAGGACTAGCAAATATTTCTAAACCAGCTTGAAGGGGATCTGATTCATCTGTAAATTTCAGATAAGCCTTGCCACCACCAAACAACCTTGTAAATAATTTTTGAAAATTTTCATTCACTATTCCATATGCAGCAAGTAAACGTTGTCTACCTTCTGTATTAAGTGAATCAATTGCTTCTCTCAGTTTTGCAATTGCACTTAAAAGGTCACTTTGATCTTTCTTTATTGTATTTACTTTTTCTTCTAAATCTTTGGATTCTTGTTCTGCAAGAAGATTAACACCACCTAAACGTTCTTGTTCAGCAATTAGTCTTTCTAATTTTTTTTCTAAATCATCAGTCTCACCCAAAATTTTATTTGGATCTATTTCTCCAATATTGTAAAGCTCTTCTAGTTCTATACTTAATCTTTCTTTTACCTGAGTTGATAATAACTTTATTGCTTCATTAATTGTATTAATTTGACCTTCAGTTCTGATTCTCTCTTCTCGTAGTTCATTTAATTTAATTTCTTCTAATTTTAATTTCTTATTGATTTCATTAGAATTTTGTTCAGTTTGACGAAGCTGCTCAGCTATTTGTTCATAAGAATTCTTATTTTCATCAATCAACTTTTGTATTTTTATTTTTTCACTTGATACATCTTCAGGAACGGATTGGAGATTAGATAGTTCACTAATCAATGTATTTTGCCTTGAATTCAGCTCTTCTATTCTTTGATTTGCTTTTGCAGAAATATCATTCCATTGTTTTTCCTCTGCACTTAATTGCTTTATTCTTCTATTTTTTAATTGCTCTAATATGGCTTTAGTAGAATTATTTTGTTTACCTTTGGATACATAGCCATCCCATCTCCAAATTTCTCCTAGTTTACTTACTAATATCTGTCCTGGTTTTAAAGTTTTTTGAACTTCTAAAACATTTTCTTTATTTTCTATTAAACCAACAAACTCTAATTTCTTTTTCAAATTATCTGGTGCTTTGATTAGAGAAGAAAATTTCGTGATTTCAGAGTTAAAGGAAGAATCTTCTACATCTAACTTTCTCCAAAAAATACTTTGTTCTTCATCGATAGATGCAATTAACTCATCTGAAAAAACTGCAGCAATTGCTTGCTCAAGACCATCTTCAAAGTCTAGATAATCAATTATTGGATTATTATTTTTTTTATTAGAAACATTTTCATTATTTAGATCATCATCAGTTTGAATAAAAAGATCACCTTGCTGTTTTAAAAGTATAGATTTTTCTTCCTGCACTCTTTCAAGATTTTGTTTTGCATCTTCAAATAAAAATTTTTCTCTATCAATGTCATTTTTAATTTGCTCTATTCGGACTTTTGTTTCATCTACTGCAATATTTGCTCTTTCAATTTCTTTTTCTTGGTTTTCTAAACTAATTGAATATTTCTGAAGCTCAGCTGCAACCTTACTTTCTTGAATTCTAAGGTTTGGAAGGCTTTCTTGAACTTTTTCGAATTCGATATTTATTTGAGCAACAACCTGTGTTTGATCATTTACTACATTTGTTTCAGATTGAATTTTTTCATTAGCATTTTTTAATTTATCTTTTTCATCAATCCATTTTTTATAAAATAATCTTGCTCTTGCTTTAGTAATATCTTTTTGGATGTACTTATATCTTTCAGCTTGTTTAGATTGTTTTTTTAATATTGTCAGTTGTTCGTCTTGTGCTTTTAATACGTCTTTAACACGCTCTAAGTTATTTTCAGTAGCATTTAATCGTAATTCTGCTTCGTGTCGTCTTGAATGCAGACCTGTAATTCCCGCAGCCTCTTCGAGTAATGTTCTTCTTTGCTCTGGTTTAGCAGCGATAATTGCACCAACTCTACCTTGACTGACCATAGATGTTGAACGAGCACCTGTTGCTGCATCAGCAAATAGTAATTGAACATCCTTTAATCGGACTTCCTTGCCATTCACTCTGTATTCCGATCCTTCACCTCGCCATATTCTTCTTGTGACTTCAATGGTATCACTTTCATTAAAAATACTTGGTGCTTTTCGTGCTTTATTATCTAAATCTATCGTAACCTCAGCAATATCCCACGCTGGTCTATCATCTGTACCATTAAAGATTACATCATCTAATTCGCTTCCTCTCATTTGTTTTGGAGAAAGCTCACCCATAACGAATCTAAAAGCTTCAACGAGATTGGATTTACCACATCCATTTGGCCCCACAATACCTGTCAAACCATTTTCAATCAAAATTTCTGTTGGTTCAACAAAAGACTTAAAGCCTTTGACTTTAAGGGTCCTAAAATTAATCATCAACTATTGTGATAATATTTTATCGATGATTTGTCTAAACTCTTTTATGTTTTTATTCCCGGAATAAAGTACTCCGTTAATAATGAATGAAGGGGTAGAACCTATTTTATATTCTCTCTGAGCTTCCATTACACCTTCAAGTAACTGATTCTCTAATTCAACATTGCTTAAACATGCATCAAAGTCCTCTTGCTGCATACCACCACTTTGCATTATTTTATATAACTCGGTTTTTGTTTTTGAATGATCTCTATTAACCCAATTATTTTGGAGCTTATAAAGGCCATTCATGTAATCATATCTCACATCTTCTGGGACACATCTTAAAATCATACTTCCAGCAAGAGCGGGATAATTAAATGGGAAATCACGAAAAATAAACTTAACTTTACCAGTATCAATAAACTCTTTTTTTAATTCTTCTAGAGTATCATTATGAAAATCTGCACAGTGACTACAAGACATTGAAGCATATTCTATGATTGTGATTGGAGCATTGTCTTCTCCAATATAAAAATCATTATCTTTAACATCTAGTATTGAGTTTTCAGCTGCTTTGGCATTAATAAAAAGTAGTGATAGTATAATAGAAATAAATAAAATTTTAATTTTCATTATTTGTCCTCAGTTGTAATTTTATTACCTAAATTTAATAGCGATTTTTTTAAATCGGAATTTTGAAATTCTTTAACGTTTTGCTTAACAAATTCTATGTCATCTTTATCTATTTGTTTTTTCTTACTTTGTTTCATATGAGTATATTTAGGTATGTAATTTTGATGAATTCTCAAGTCTATTATTGCTTTATAGCCAAAATAAGTATTAATTTTTTCAATTATAGTATCCTTAAAGTGTTGAAATTCAATGGCTGCGGCTGGGGCAACACTCACATTTAGATAATTTTTATATACTGTTTCACCTACATCGTTTTCAAAATCACGCACCCTTGAAACATTTAATGGCTCTGAATATTCTTTAAAATAACTACCAGCAATTTCAGGCCATTTGGAGTTTATTATAAATTCTGTACGATTATATTTAGAGGAATATTTTCTATTAACCTTCCTAAGAGTATCGCCAATCGATTGTGGAACAAATGTTCTTTTTTGCTTTATATTTTTTTTGTCCATATGCATAAATAATTTATAGTACCTAAATATGAAAGCAATATGTTTAAACACGAAACACAAGTAATAAAGTTTTTGCTTCAATGGTATTCCGTGAATGCCAGAAATTTACCATGGCGGAAGAAAAATACTCTCAATTTACCTGATCCATACTTTGTATTTGTAAGTGAGTATATGCTTCAACAAACAACAGTAAATACCGTAAAAAATAAATTTAATAATTTTATTTTAAAATGGCCTTCACTAAATAAATTAGCGCAAACTTCAGAGCCAAATATTTTAAAGTTCTGGTCAGGCCTTGGTTATTATTCAAGAGCAAGAAATTTATTAAGGTCTGCAAAAATAATTAATAAAAATTTTAAAAATAACATACCCAAAACTTATGACGAACTCATCCAACTTCCTGGTATTGGAGATTACACAGCAAAAGCAATTCTTGGAATAGGATTCAATCAAGCAGTTATGCCACTTGATGCTAATATTGAGAGAATTTTGGTTAGGTTATATGCTATCGATAAACCAATTAACAAAGTCAAAAATAAACTTAAAGATTTAGGAAAAAAATTCATCTCAGATAAATATTCTTCAAATTTAATTCAGTCTTTTATGGATTACGGATCAGAGATCTGTCTTCCAAGAAACCCTAAATGTAATATTTGTGGAATTAATAAATTTTGCCAATCATATAAAAAAAATTTACAGCAAAAAATTCCTTTAAAACTAAAAAAGAAAACTACTAAGCCTATAAAGTATACAAGAGCTTATGTAATTGTGAATGAAAAGAATGAAATCCTTGTGCGAAGTAGACCAAATAAAGGAATGTTGGCTTCCATGCTTGAAGTACCAAATGATGTTTGGGTTAAAAATAAGAAATTATTAACCACTGATCAAGATATACAAAAAATAAAAACAAAATTACAATCTAAAGGCTCATTTGAATATTCATTTAGTCATTTTGATTTAGAAACAGAAATTTTTTATGGCAATGTTAAAAAAGCAAAATTATCAAAAAGTAATTGGATAAAGAAATCTTCTTATTCTAGCTCTAGAATGCCAACCGTGATGAAAAAAATAGTAGATATAGCAGTATAATTTATGCAAAGAATTTTTTTGCGTTCATAAAAATTTTATATCCATCTCCAAATTTTTTTAAGGTTTTACTTTGCCAATTGGGAATATGATAATGATATAATGCTCTTTCAGGATGAGGCATCATTGCAAGAACATTCCCATTTTGATTTGTTAGCGCAGCGATATCATCTTTAGATCCATTCGGATTAAAAGGAAATTGACCTTTTGCTAATTTTTTATGATGATCAATGTATTGCAAACCAATAAGGTTATTAGCTTTGATACTTTTTAGTAGATTAATAGGTATCATAAATTGCCCTTCTTGATGGGCAACAGGCAAGTTCAGCGTACTTATATTTTCTAGCCATGGTGATTTATTATTACTTACTTTTACATCAACCCATCGACACTCATAGCTACCAGATTTATTTTCAATCAATGCTACTTCTGGATCTTTTTTATTTAGGCTTGGTACTAATCCAAGATTAATTAATATTTGGCATCCATTACATATACCTATGATTAATTTATCTTTTAATGAAAAATCCATTAGTTGATCATATAAATTGGTCATAATTTTTTTCGCCATTGCATTTCCTGAACCTGTATCATCGCCATAAGAAAAACCACCAGGTATAGCGAATACTTGATAGTTATTAAGTTGTTTAGGATTTTGAATCAGATCATTAATATGAATAATTTTTCCTTTAATTCCTACTACTTCAAATGCATGTAGTGTTTCATTTTCACAATTAATACCATAACCTGACAGGACCAATACGTTCATAACCCTTTAATATTTTGTTTGTATGACTTAGCAAAATCTGAAATTTTACCTCTCATAATTTTTTTGTTATCTTTAAACTCAATTACATCTGAGCCCGTACATTTACCAATTATTGTATAATCAGAAGCTTTAAATATTTTTTTAAAATTGGGTAACTTATTTTTTTTAAGAGAAACAAGAATTCTACTTTGTGTTTCAGAAAATAAAAATTGGTCAACTGAGATTTTATTTTTTAGTTTTAAATCAAAAGTTAAACCTTTTTTTGAAGCAATTGCCATCTTTGTAACTGCAATTCCTATTCCACCCAAGTCTATTCCAATTGCTGAATTTATAATTCCAAGTTTATTAGCTTTTTCAAAATTTCTATATGTGCGAAGTGCAATTTTGCTATTTACAACTGGATTTTTTGATTTTTCATAACCTATAATTTTGGAATAAACACTATCCTGTAATTCATTACGGGTATTTCCTAAAACTAAAAGTATATCTCCATCATCTGGTGTTATTTTTGTTAAGTGTGAAATTTTATCTACCACTCCAATAGAAGAAATAAGCAAAGTTGGAGGTATTGAAATTTTTACTGATTTTCCAGTTTTATCAAAACCTTTAAAATCATTAAACATACTGTCTTTTCCTGAAATAAATGGTGTTTGGTACGCAACTGCATAATCATAACAAGCTTTTGCCGCTTCTTTCAATTGATATAAGCGATCAGGTTCATCTGAGCTGCACCAACAAAAGTTATCAAGAATTGCAATTTTTTTTGAGTTGGCACCACTTACAATTAAATTTTTATATGCTGTATCAATAGAGCACCCAGCCATATCATAAGGATTTGTTTCGGCGTACTGAGGATATGCAGCTTGAGAAAGAGCTATTGATTTTTCATCATCAAATAGAGGTTTAATAGCAGTAGCATTTCCAAAAACTCTGCCTTCGCCTTGTAATGGTTTTATAATGGAGGTTGCTTGTACTTCGTGATCATATTGCGTGGCTATAAATTCTTTTGATACAATATTTGGACTAGAGAGAAGTTTATGTAATTTATTTATTAAGGAACTTTTTTTAATTATTTTTTTCTTTTCTTTTTTAATTTTTGGAAAAGATGTTTTTAAATCTAATTTAGGATAACCTTCATGAAGAAATTCCATATCTAAATTGAGAATTTCAGTTTTATTGTATTTTACGATGGCTTTTTCTTTTTTAATAAACTTACCAATTATTGTTGCTTCCACACCTCTTGCATTAAATCTCTTTATAACTTTTTTTACGTTCGCTGGAGGTACTGCCAGTGTCATTCTTTCTTGTGATTCAGAAACCCAAATCTCCCAAGGATATAAACCATTATATTTGAGGGGAACCTTTTCAAGATTAACTATAAAACCACCGCTCTCTTTTGCCATTTCTCCAATTGATGATGATAATCCTCCCGCACCATTATCTGTTATGCTCGAGTAAAGATTTTCATCACGCAATTCTCTAATGATGACATCAGACATTTTCTTTTGTGTTATTGGATCACCAATTTGTACGGCTGAAACTGGACTATTAGGATCTAACTCTTCCGATGAAAATGTTGCACCATGAATACCATCTTTTCCCACTCTACCTCCAGCCATTAGTATAATATCTCCTGGATTAGCTTTTTTCTTATGTGATAATTTTCCTTTTATTTTTTTTGGAATAATCCCAACTGTTCCACAAAACACAAGGGGCTTTCCTGCAAACCGGTCATCAAAATACACATTACCTTGAGGGGTAGGGATACCTGAACAATTTCCTCCAACTCTAACACCACTGATAATACCCTTCGCAATAAAATTTGCTGGAAGCATTGGATCCTTATTATTTTTTTGACGATACAATTGATAATTTTTATTTGGGTCTGCTAAATAATATGCATACGTATTCGCTATAGGTTTTGCTCCCTTTCCAAATCCAAGACAATCCCTATTAACACCAACAATTCCTGTGATTGCACCGCCAAATGGATCTAAGGCTGAAGGCGTATTATGTGTTTCAACTTTATGACAAATAATCCAATCTTTATTAAATTCTATTCCGCCGGCATTATCCGTAAAAAGAGAAACACAAAAATTATCTTTTCTTAATTGAATAATTTTTTCAGTTGCGCCTTTAATGTATTTTTTAAATATACCTTCGTGAATATCATCAATCTTAGCTGAAAATATTTTGTGTTTACAGTGCTCGGACCACGTTTGTGCTAATGTTTCAATTTCTACATCTGTTGGTTTACGATTTATAGTAGAAAAATAATTTCTTATGGCTTTTAAAGATTCTAGATCTAAGCCAAGTGTTCCCCTTCTAGATTTATCATTTTCTTCAATACCAAGTTTACCAATAAGACTGAGTTGATGATCAGAAATATCTAAATTAATTTCTTTTTTACTATATTTTTTTTTTGGTAATTTTACCTTTTCTATTTTGAAGTGATTTTTTTTAAAATTATTTAAATATTTTTTAAATGGATAAATCTTAATTGTTTGAATTAAGGGATTTGCTTCATTTTTAGATATTTTAGTAATATCTTCTTTTCTTCCTTTTATTAAAATAATTTTTGTTGAACCAAGTTCAAAGCTTTTAAAACTACTTTTAAGATTATCTTTGATTATTTCTTTTACAGTTGTAGCAATATTATCAGTTACACCTGGTAAAAATTTTATTTCTACAACCCAGTTAAAATTACTATAACTAGATAAAACCTTATTTACATTTTTTTTTGTTAATATTGTTTGAGAAACGTCATTAGAAATAAGTTTACTTATTTTAGTAAACTTTTGATCATCAAGATTTGTCGAAAAGAAATATCCATCTATAATTTTGATGGATTTATTATTGTGTTCTTTTTGTAGTGAACTTTCTTTCCCTGTCTTCTCAATGGAGAGAATTTGAATTGTATTTGTCATTATGAGTACGAATCAACTTAATTTACTATAATAATAGTTTACTCGTTAACGATTCGTTTAAAACTAATTAAATATGACAACATATAAAGAAGCAGGTGTTGATATAGAAAATACAGATGCCCTTGTTGAAGATATTTCTGAGCTAAGCAAATCAACAAACAGAAACGGAAATTTTGATAAAATTGGCGGATTTGGTGGAATTTTTGATCTTAAAAATTGTGGATATGAAGATCCTTTATTGGTCTCTGGAACAGATGGTATAGGGACAAAAATATTACTAGGGATTGAAACTGACATTTTAGATGGTTTGGGTCATGATCTCGTTGGTATGTGCCTTAATGATATTCTTTGCCATGGTGCAGAGCCATTATTTTTTTTAGATTACTACGCTTCTTCCAAGATTGATAAAAATTCTTTTTTAAAAATTATGAAAAGCATCACTGAAGCTTGCAAGATAAATAATTGCTCTCTTATTGGTGGTGAAACAGCAGAGATGCCTGGGCTTTATAAAAAAGATGATTTTGATTTTGCTGGATTTTGTGTTGGTGCAGTAGAGAGAAAAAAAATTCTACCTAAAAGAGATGTCATGAAAGAAGATGATCTTCTATATGGGATTAGATCTTCGGGCTTTCATTCAAATGGATATTCTCTCATTCGAAAAGTTTTAAAAGATAAAAATATAGATCTACATAAAGAAACAGAATTTAAATCATCTTATGAAACAAATGCAGCAGCCTTAATGGCTCCAACAAAATTATATTTTCCTTTTTTAAAAAAAATTTTAACAACAAATCTTATCAACGGTATTTCGCATATAACAGGTGGAGGTATTGTTGGTAATGCACCAAGAATGCTCTCTGAAAATTTATCAGCAAGGATTGATAAAAAATTTATTTGTGATGAAGAAATTTTCCAATGGTTTCAAAGTTTAGCTAACATTACAGATGAAGAAATGTTAAAGACCTTTAATTGTGGATTAGGTTTAATAATGACTATTTCAAAAAATAATTACAAAGAATTTGAGCAATTAATAAAAGATGAAAATTTAGATATTTTTGAAATTGGGAAAATAGAAGTTAACAAATCATCAAGGTGCACAATTAGTTGAAAAAATTACAAGTTGCTATTTTCATATCAGGAAGAGGTTCAAATTTAGAATCACTAATACAATCATCATTTAAAAAACAAAGTTTAGTAGAGGTTCAATTAGTCGTATCCAATAACGCCAGAGCAAAAGGTTTAACTATTGCCAAAAAAAATAAAATTCCATTCATACATTCTATTCCAAGGAAAAATTTCGAAAACAAAGTCATCAAGTATCTAGAAAATATAGATATCATTTGTTTGGCTGGTTTTATGCAAGTTTTAGACTCAAAATTTGTAAGGCAGTGGCGATCGCGATTAATCAATATTCACCCATCTTATCTTCCAGCTTTCAAAGGTTTAAATGCTCAGGATCAGGCCATAAAAGCTAAAGCGAGCTATTCTGGTTGTAGTGTTCATTATGTTAGCGCTAAAATTGACTCTGGAAAGATTATATTGCAAAAAAAAGTAAAGATTTTGAAGAAAGATAATACCGAATCACTCTCAAAGAAAATATTGATAGAAGAGCATAAGGTTTATCCTAGAGCATTACAAATGGTTGCAAAAACACTTTTAACAAGACAACAGTAAGATGAAAAATCGATTAAATTTTCTAAAAAAAATCAGGGTAAGGCACTCTCATGTTCCCAGATTTAATGAGGAGTGTGGTGTTTTTGGAATAAGTGGCACCAAAGATGCTGCAGCTTTAACAGCTCTTGGTTTGCATGCGTTGCAACACCGTGGTCAAGAAGGTTGTGGAATTGTAAGTTATGATGGCAACTCCTATCACTCAGAAAGAAAATTTGGATTAGTTGGTGATAATTTTACAAAGAAACACTCATTAGACAAGTTAAAAGGAAAAATTGCGATAGGACACAATCGCTATTCAACAACGGGCGGTGAAACAATAAGGAATATACAACCTTTTTATGCTGACCTTCATGGTGGAGCGATTAGTATTGCTCATAATGGTAATTTAACTAATGCACTCCTTTTAAGAGAGCAAATGGTACGTGAAGGTGCAATATTTCAAACAACATCAGATACCGAAACAATTGTTCAGCTTGTAGCTCGTTCAAAAAAGAAAGATATTTTAAATAAAATTATTGATGCTTTAATGCAAATCCAAGGTGGTTATGCTTTATCAATTATTGCTAATGGTACGTTGATTGGTGCAAGAGATCCATTAGGTATTCGCCCACTTGTGTTAGGTAAATTTAAAAATGCATTTATCCTTGCCTCTGAAACTTGTGCTTTAGATATTATAGGTGCAAAATTTATCCGTGAAATTGAAAATGGAGAAGTTGTAGTTATTAAAGATAATAAGGTTGAAAGTAGAAGACCTTTTCCAAAAAAACAAATCAAACCATGTGTATTTGAATATATTTATTTTTCACGACCAGATAGTATTTTAAAAAATAAAACCGCCTATGAATATAGAAAAAATCTCGGTACTTACTTAGCAAAAGAAACCGATATAAAACCTGATGTAGTCGTACCAGTTCCAGACTCTGGTGTTCCCGCTGCTCTTGGTTTTAGTCAAGAGTCTGGTATTCCTTTTGAATTAGGATTAATACGAAATCATTATGTGGGGAGGACATTTATTGAGCCAACTCAGCAAATTAGAAGTTTAGGTGTAAAGTTAAAACTAAATCCTAACCAAAGTTCTATTAAAAAAAAGAAAGTTGTTTTAATTGACGACTCATTGGTTCGAGGAACTACATCCACAAAGATAATAAAAATGCTTTATGATTTTGGCGCAAAAGAAGTCCATATGCGTATTGCTTCACCTGCAATTAAATATCCAGATTTTTACGGTGTCGATACTCCAACCCAAGAAGAATTATTGGCTGCAAACAAAAATTTAGAGGAAATGCGTAAATATATTGGAGCTAAATCATTAAAATTTTTATCATTAGATGGTTTGTATCAAGCTCTTGGTTATGATGAGAGAGATAATGATAATCCTCAATTTACTGATCATTATTTTACAGGAGAGTATCCAGTCAGACCTTTAGATTACTTGAATGATGAAAGCTTAAAAAAACTATCATTTTTAAGTCTTGCTTCAAATAATTAATTAATGAATTATTTTTTTTCATGAACGTTCTTGTCATTGGTAATGGTGGAAGAGAGCACGCATTATGTTATGGCATAAAACAATCTCCTAATTGTTCTAATTTATATTGTATTCCTGGAAGTGATAGTATCAGTGAAATTGCTTCTTCTATTATCACAGATGTTAATGATCATGATGCTATTCTTCAATTTTGTCTAGAAAGTAAAGTTGATCTTGTCGTGATAGGTCCAGAACTACCTTTAACTAAAGGATTATCCAACCTTTTAATGAATAATTCTATTTTTGTCTTTGGCCCTGATCAGATGGGAGCTGAGTTAGAAAAATCAAAAAAATTTACAAAAGATATTTGTAAAAAATTACATATAGCAACAGCTGCTTATGACGTATTTGATAACTATGATGATGCCTTGAATTTTTGTCAAAATCAATCCTATCCTCTTGTTATTAAAGCTGATGGTTTAGCAGCAGGAAAAGGAGTTATTATTTGTCAAACAATGGAAGATGCAAAAGATGCACTGATTAAATGTTTTAAAGATAATTCTTTTGGTGATGCTGGTTCAGTTGTTGTTATTGAAGAATTTTTAGTTGGTGAAGAGGTAAGTTTATTTTCACTTGTTGATAAAAATGGATTTGTGTTGCCACTTACAACAGCACAAGATCATAAAAAAATCTTAGAAGGAGAAAAAGGGTTAAACACTGGTGGTATGGGAGCCTACACACCTGTTCCTTCTATTTCATCAAATAAAATGAATGAATTATCCAAAACATTTGTTGAGCCTATTGTTCAACATCTTGCTGAACAAGGCATCAACTACCAAGGAATGTTTTATGCAGGATTAATTTTAACAGATAAGGGTCCAAATTTACTCGAAATTAATGTTCGTTTTGGTGATCCAGAAACACAAGCAATTATTCCATTATTAGAAACAGATTTATTAGAACTCCTTCATGCTTCGGCAAAAGGAACTTTAAATGAAATGGAGCAAATTAAGTGGAAAAATGATTATGCCATGACAATAGTAATGGCTGCTAATGGCTATCCTGAGGATTATAAAAAATTCACATCCATTAATAATTTAGAAAATCTTACTTTAACAAAAGATGAGTATTTGTTTCATGCGGGAACAAAACTTAAAGAAAACAAATGGTACTCTAATGGTGGACGTGTATTAAATATTTCTAGTACGGGCAAAGACTTAAAAACTATTAGAGAAACTATTCACAATATAATCAATCAAATTAATTGGGATGAAGGATATTATCGAAAAGATATTGGTTGGAGATATATTGATGAGTAACTCATTTTTAGTTGAAGGAAAAACAAAAATTGTTGAGAAAACAAATGATCAAAATATTATTCGAATTGTAACAAAAGATTTTTTAACAGGCGGGGATGCAGCGAAGAAAGAGGAAATCAAAGATATTGGAATACAAAAGACAAAACAAACAAGTAATGTTTTTAGTATGCTAACCAAGGCAGGTATTGCAACATCATTTATTGAACAAGATTCGCCAAATAGCCTTTTAAGTTACAACTGCAATATGCTTCCTTTAGAATTTGTAGTAAGACGCTATGCATGGGGAAGTTATTTAAGTAGAAACACTCAATTTGCAAAAGATAAAAGTAATCCTCATCAATTTGAAAACTTAGTTTGGGAAATATTTCATAAACAAGCGGTTGTTATCCCTCCGCATGTTTCAGAACCTGTTCAAATGGATGAGAGTGATGCGAGAAGACAATTTTTGAAAGATGGAAAATGGGAAGAGGGTGTATTTACGGATCCATTTGTAAAAACTGGAGAAGAATGGGAGTTATTTTCAGCCAAACAACCTGTTACAAGCAAAAGCTTAATGAAAACAAAAAAATTACTGTCTGATCAAGAATTAGAAATAGCTATTAATGGAATTATTCTTCCAAGTTTTGAGCTCATAGAAGACAAATGGAAAACTATTGAGACAATTGATGGTCCTATACATTTAGTCGATATTAAGTTTGAGCTTGGCTTTAAAGTATCCGATAATTCGTTAGTTTTATCTGATGTCGTTGATAATGATAGTTGGCGAATATGGCCTGGAGGAGATCCCAATAAACAATTAGATAAACAATCTTTTCGTGAAGGAGAGGATTTAGTAAATGTTGCTAATAAATACGAGTTAGTAACGCAGTTAACTGATCAATTTAATTTAAGTTAATAAATTATTTTTCAATAATTGTTATATGACCCATTTTTCTTTTTTGTTTAATTTCTGTTTTTAAATAGTCATAAAAAAATTCGTTATCCTTGAATTTTTTACTGCGATAAGGAGTAATATCATCACCAATCAAGTTTATCATTTTGGCGTTATACAATTTTTTTGTCTCAATCTTCTCTAAGCTGCATACTGCTCGCACATGATTTTCAAATTGACTAATATTATGAGAATTCATTGTCAGATGTCCAGAATTATGAACGCGAGGAGCAATTTCGTTAGCATATAAATTATCATCAGTATCAATAAAAAACTCTACACATAACGTTCCAATATAATCTAGTTTTTCTACAACTTGTTTTGCCCACTCAATTGATTTTATTCGTATGTCGTCAGAGATATCACTTGGTATTTTTGAATATTTTAAAATTTGTTCTTCATGAACATTCTCGATAGGATCATAGATCTCATAACTATTTTGATCATAACGAGTAATGACGACTGAAATTTCTTTTTTAAGATGAATGAGTCTTTCTAAAATGTATTCTTTTGTAAAATCAATTTCGTTCGTAACATCATCTACAGTGTTTAATTTATACTGACCTTTACCATCGTATCCTAATGTTGTTGTTTTTAACAAACCAGGAAGCAAGTCTAGATTTTCACTCAAATCTTTTCTATTTTTGATAGCTACATATTTTGTTGTTGTTATATTATTGTCATTGAGAAATTTTTTTTCTGTTTCTCGTTGTTGAATGAGTTGATTAATTTCAGGTTTTGGTAAAACTTTTTTCTTTTCATTAATTTTTTTTAATATTGCGAAGGGAATATTTTCAAATTCATATGTAACAAGATCAACTGCATTAATAAAATTATTTACCGTTGTATCATCATCATACTGACCAAAAATAAATTTAGTAGCAAAGTGTTTCCCGGGTGCATCAGGATCATCACTTAATATGACGGTTTGTATATCTATTTTTTTTGCAGCATCTGCTAAAAGACTTCCTAATTGTCCGCCACCGATAATGCCAAGTGTGGGTGCATTCATGACTTATGGTTTTTGTTTAACAGCTTTTGATTGTTTGCTTCGATAATTCTTTAGATTTTTCTTAATTTCTTTATTCGTAAGAGCAATGATGGAAGCTGCATATAAACCGGCATTCATTGCTCCATCCTCACCGATTGCTACACTGCCAACAGGAATACCTTTTGGCATCTGTACTATTGATAATAAACTATCCAATCCTTTTAATTTACGACTTTCTACTGGTACGCCGATTACAGGTATAGTTGTTAATGATGCAATCATTCCTGGTAAATGCGCAGATCCTCCTGCACCAGCAATAATGACAGAAATATTATTGTCTTCCGCTGCTTTGGCAAATTTAAACATTCTCTCTGGTGTGCGGTGTGCAGAAACAATTTTGGTTTCAAACTTAACTTTCAGTAATCTTAAAATTTTTTCACAATTTTTCATGGTAGCATAATCAGACTTGCTTCCCATCACAATTGCTACCTTATGTTTTGTTGATGCTGAGGTCATTTTAGTTTTATTGTATCAATTCAATGATGATTCGATACATTATTACATAATGACATCGTGGACATTACTTTCGCGGGCTCCTGCTTTTGAAATAAAGACAAATTTACAATTGCCTTGCATTTTCTTTATCGTTTTATGACCAGTGTACCCCATCGAAGATTTTAAGCCACCAACAAGTTGATACGCTACATCTTCTATTTTACCTTTGTATGGAACCATCCCTTCCACACCTTCTGCTACTAATTTTTTGGAATTCTTTGTTTCTTCTTGGGAGTATCGATCAAAAGATCCTTTTTGCATTGCTCCTACTGAACCCATACCTCTGTAGGATTTAAATTTTTTACCTTTAATCGTTAATAATTTCCCTGGTGATTCTTCAGTACCAGCAAATAAAGACCCTATCATGCAAGCACTTGCGCCACCTGCTATAGCTTTTGCAATATCACCTGATGTTTTTATTCCTCCATCTGCAATCACAGGAATTTTAAATTTTTTGGCAACTTGATATGTATCCATCACAGCAGAGAGTTGAGGAATACCAACACCAGTCACAACCCTTGTTGTGCAAATTGATCCTGGTCCAATACCTACTTTAATAGCATCTACACCAGCACTAATTAAATCTGATGCAGCTTTTTTTGTAGCAATGTTTCCAACTATGAGAGGAGTTTTCTTTAAAACTTTTTTTGCTTTTTCAATAAACTGTAAAGTTGTTTTTGTATGTGCATGAGCAACATCAATAAAAACTATATCAGCACCGACTTTTAATAATTCTAATAGTCGTAAGTACGCATTATTTTCAACACCAATTGCAGCGCCCACCGCAATCTGTCCATTAGAATTAATTACAGCATTTTGAAATTTTTTACCGTTAACTTTAAAGTTATGAACTTTTTTGACTTCACTTGCTTGTTTATCAATTGGCATATTACGGTGAATAACACCTAGACCACCATGTAGCGCTAGATTGATAGCCATTTTATTCTCTGTCACGGTATCCATAGCAGCGGAGAGTATTGGAATGTTTAATTTTATTTTTCCAATCGCGATAGACGTATCTACATTTTTTGGTTTTATCTCGGAATACGCTGGTGAGAGCAGAACATCATCAAAAGTGACGGAATAATTGGTATTTATCTTGTAGGCCATTTCCAACAATATTTATTTTGCTTCGATTTGTTAAGTAAATAGTGCAATTTTATGAATTAAAAATAGTCCTTATGTTTTTCTTAAATATAGATATAAATAATTGTGCGATTAGTAATTCTTATATTTTGCCTTTTATTTTCTTCAACTTTATTTGCTGGAGATGAACAAAAAGTTAAGCACGGATTAATTGATAGATTTACTAATGGATTATCTGAAGCTGTAGAAAATATATTAGATGGTGAAGGTGATACACAAGTTCGAATTGATATGGGTGAAGATTATAAACCTGAATTTTCTATTGTTACTGTAAGACCAATAGCAATACATCATAGTGTTGATGCAACCTTTATCCAATTACAATTAAGTGATCACAAAATTAGAGGTGATAGTAGATTAGCTGGAAATATTGGAGTTGGTTATAGAAAGTTATCAGATAGTAAAACTTCTATGACAGGTGCAAATGTTTTCTTTGATTACGATGAAAAAGGAAATGCTAGAGCTAGTGTTGGGGTAGAACTTCGATCATCTGCTTTTGATGCTTTAGCAAATTATTATTCTGCAATAAGTGGAGGTAAAACTGTTGGAGACTATACTGAAAGAACACTTGATGGTTATGATATTAGTGTTGTTGGTCAAGTCCCATATATTCCATGGGTAAATGTAATTGGTAAATCATATAGATGGGAAACTGAAAAAAATTCAAAAGATTCTAAAGGTGAAACACTTAGTTTAGAAATGACATTAACACCAAATTTGATAGCAGAAGTAGGTTTTGATGATAATAATATTAATGGAACAGATAACTTTGCAAAAATAACTTTTATTTATCCACCAAGAGAAACACCAACTGCTGCAACAGAATTCGTCAGTGAAAGAGCATTTGTTCAATTTGATATGAGTACGGAACTACTTAGTATTGTTAGAAGGAGTAACAAACAAGCCATTGAGTCAGAAGGTACAGGTGTAGTAATATCGAGGTTAGTCGAATGAAAATTATAATATCTGTTATTTCAATATTATTTTGTCTTAATTTTTCTTTTCATGCTTTTGCAGAACTTGGTGAAGCAACAGTTTATAAAGTTACATTAACAAAAATAGAACTGTGTACCGCAGCTCCACTTGCTAGTAAGACCGACACAACTTGCACAGGTGCTACAACAGTTGGAACTGGAAATAAAACTTTTGATGTTGCTTCTGTAACAGCTGGTTCACAGGTCGGATCATTTGTTTCAACCTCTGGACTTCCAATGGGCACTACCTTTACCCATGTGAAACCAACTCTAACTAGAGAATTTACAATGAAAGGCTATGTGGAAATAGACAGTAATTGTTGGTGTAGAACGGAATCTGATTCTACTTATAATTCTACGACTGGTAAATATAAATCTTTGCAGTATGGAGTATGTGAAGCTAGTGAAGCTGATGCCGCTGCTAATGCAGAAGAAAATATATTTTATTTACAAACAGATACTACAGGAGGTGGAACAACAATTTGTGCAAATGCAGCTTGTGATAGCGGATCTAATCAAACAACAAATTATACAAAAGATATAGCAAGTCTAACTGGTAAATACGGACTGGCTATGGACGATCCTGATGTAAATACTGATACGTTTACTCAAATTTATAATTTAGAATCTAGTTATACAGTTGGATTAGTAGCGCCTAAAATTGATATAGCATTTGGAACATCTACAAGTCTTTATGCTGATGAGTGGACAGATGGATCTTGTTATCTTGATGCGTATTATGTAAAATCAACAACAACTATTTCTGAGTAAATTTCTTTAAATTTTATATTCAAAATTTTGAGTTGTAGGATTAATCTTAATCAATCTTGCACCATTTCGAATATGATAATGAGTAGCAACAGGAGTTAGAGGGGAAATAGTAATAATACTTTCAAACTGCTTTTTTGATTTAATATATTTTTGAAGCTCTTTCATAATTTTTTTACCTGCACCTTTTTTAAAAGACCATAAAGTATAGGCAATTGGTATAGTTGCTTGATCTTCTTCAACACTCATTAAATCCATTTCTTTAATGGTTGCTGGTATTTCATTTGTAAAGGCAAAGCAGGCAATACCCTCAATATCATCCTTATATTTAAGGCCAAAAATTTTTCTTCCTTTAGAGGTTCGAAATTCATTATCAAGTTCTGGTCGTACTGGATCATCAGATGGATTAACACCATCTAGTTCAACAAGTTCTGTTTTTTTGATCCAACTAAAGAAATCAAACTCGTATTTGTATCTGCCAATTTTCATTTAAAGTATGTAATGCTTTATAAGATTTGATTAATAAAGATAGTGAATAATTTGTTACTTTAGTGATTGGATAAATAGTTTATTATCAAATTTTACTAATAAAAATCTATATATTTATAATGCCCTCTAAATCTTCTATCAAAAATATAATTAAACTTTCTATTCCAATATTTTTTGCAAACTTAGCTATTCCTTTAGTTGCCATTGTTGACACAGGATTAATGGGCAATCTTGATAATGCTAGTTACTTGGTTGCTACAAGTATTGCGGCAAGTGTTTTTTCCATGATTTTCTGGAGTTTTGGCTTCCTGCGTATGGGTACGGTCGGCATGGTAGCTCAAGCTTATGGATCAAAAGATTATCAGGAAATTATAAATATATTTTTACGAAATATTTCTTTTGTAATTATTATTTCCTTACTACTTATTATTTTTCAGAGATATATATTTCAAATATCATTATCTATATTTGAACTATCATTAGAAACAAAAAAATATTTTAAAGACTATTTTAATCTTCGTATTTATTCCTCATTTGGAGAGCTTACTATTTTTGTTATTACAGGATTATTTATTGGTTTACAGAAAACAAAAACATCAAGTATCATTATTGGTTTCTTTTCTATTACAAATATACTCTTTAGTTTATTTTTTGTTTTATATTTAAATTTGAATGTTCAGGGTGTTGCTCTTGGTACTTTAGTCTCTTCTTCTCTGACTACAATTATTTTTTTATTTTATACTTTTTTTGATTTAAATAAGTTTGTTCAGTTAGAATTTAATACGCAGAAGATTTTTAACTTCAATAAAATTAAAAATATTTTTAATATTAATTTTAATATATTTATTCGATCTATTCTTCTTACATTTGCTTTTTTATATTTTACCTATCTTGGCAATTCTATTAGTGAGGAGACGGTTGCCGCAAACACAATATTGCTTAACCTAACGATGCTATCTGCGTTTATTCTTGATGCCTATGCATTTTCAACAGAGGGTATTGTTGGATATTCTATTGGCTCTAAAAATTTACGTTTATTAAAAGACGTTGTTAAAAATTCTTTTATTTTAAGTGCTTCTACAGCTTTATTAATATGTGTTATTTTTTTCTTTGGTAATCATTTCTTTATTATTGCCATGACAGATTTAACTGAGATTAGAAACATTTGTTTTTCTTATGCATATTGGATTGTTATTATTCCTTTTATTTCCTCTTTCTGTTTTCAATTTGATGGAATTTTTGTAGGCGCATCCCAAACAACAGAACTGCGAAATGCAATGATAGTATCTGTTGGTATTTATATTATCTGCTCCTTCTTTTTGATTGCAAGTTTTGGTAACAATGGTTTGTGGTTATCGCTCTCCATTTTCTTTATTACCAGAGCCTTGACCCTATTTTATTTTATGGGTAGAATTTATCGTCGCATTTTGTAATATCATTAAATTTTTTCTAGAAATTTATATTTTTTTTCTTATAAAAAATAAAAAATAAGGTTGGTCCAAACCCTTGTAAAAAAAAGGCCTCATAAATATTAACATAAGTATTAAGTATGAGAGTCTTTGTTATAACTTTTCTTGTCTTATTTTATTCATGTCTTGCATGGGCAGAGCTTCCAAATGGGAATGTAACAATTGCAGGTGATATTTCAATTAGCTCTAATACTCAAACGATGACCATCCACCAACAATCAAACCAGGCTATTATTGAATGGAATAGTTTTAATATCGGGGAAAATAATACTGTTACCTTTCAACAACCATCAACTAGTGCCAGCGCACTTAATAGAGTTATCTCTGGTAATCCTACAACACTAGCCGGTGCTTTAAATGCCAATGGTAAAGTTTTTGTGGTGAATGAAAACGGTGTCTACTTTACACCAACTGCAACAATCAATGCGCATTCGTTTGCTGCCTCTACACTTTCTCTCTCCAATGAAAATTTTCTTAATAATATTTTTTCTTTTAATTCTTTAAATCAATCATCCCTTCAATCAATTATTAATAAGGGATCGATCACGACATTAGATGGAGGCTTTACTGCTCTACTAGGCGGTGCGATCAATAATGAAGGGACCATTAATGCCAACCTTGGAAAACTTGGTCTTGGCGCGGGAAAAGAAATCACCTTAGATTTAAGTGGAGACAAATTTTTACAAGTAGCGGTGCCAATAGAATTGGCCACGACTATTCTTGATGACGAAAATAACGATGTTAAAGCTCTCATTCAACATGCTGGATCTTCTAATGCTCACACTATAGATATTGATATTGGATCAGCTAAAACAGCATTAAACAACGCCGTGTTCATTCCTGGTAATCTTGTTGCCACAACAGCTTCACAAGAAAATGGTGTTATTACTCTTGGAGGAAGTACGGCGCCTATTAATGTTTTAGGAAACATGACTGCAAAGGAAGGTCTCGTTAATATTGATGCGGGTTTAATCTCTTTTACTGGAAAGGTAGATGTATCAGGTGAAGATTCAGGTAATGCTAAGTTTGCATCGATAGGTAATATCTATCTTGATGGATCCATTGATGCATCATCAACAGTGGTACAAGGAGGTAATATTACTCTTTCGTCATCAAATAAAATTATACAAACATCGAATAGCACTTTAGACGCCTCTGGAACAGAAGGAGGAGACATAAAT
Organism: uncultured Alphaproteobacteria bacterium; assembly: GCA_902614395.1. Taxonomy (GTDB): domain Bacteria; phylum Pseudomonadota; class Alphaproteobacteria; order HIMB59; genus CACPNW01. The sequence goes on from CACMKW010000001.1 coordinate 49,607, forward strand.
ATTAGTGCAAAAAATTTTGAAACATCAGGAAATATTATAGCTGCAGGTTTGAATGGTGTGGGAGGACGACTTGATATTGAAGCAAGCAGTAAAGCAACCCTTTATACATCAAACCTTGATGCGAGTGGTACTAGTAGAGGTGGTTTAGTAAGAATTGGTGGTGCGTTTCAAGGAAGTAATGATCTAACACGGACAACAGCACAAGAAGAAACATTTATTAATCGTTGGGGAATTCTTCCAAGTATGAAAAATGCACAATTTGTTTTTATAAACAAAGGCGCTATCATTGACGTTGCTTCTAGTAATGGTGATGCAGGCACAGCAATCATTTGGAGTGATCAAGAAACAACGATGCTGGGAAAAATTCTTGCTACAGGAACAATAGGCGGGTCAGTTGAAATATCATCAAAGGATACACTTCGTCATATTGGACTAAATGATATTTCAATTAGTGCTGGTGGTCATTTACTATTAGATCCTAAAAATATTACTATCGGGGATGTTGGCACCTCAAAAAATTGGACATATCAATCAATAATAGATAGTTCTGCTAATAGTGCAGTCGACTTGACTAGTTTTAATATGGCAAATGATGATCAATTTGGAATGTCCGGTGTAAGATTAAGCGGAGATGGAACAAAACTTGGTGTACTTTCACGGCTTGACGATGGCTATAATGATAGTAGCAATAATTATCCAGCTCTTTATTTATTTCAGTTTAGTGACACAAACTTTTCCAATCCAACTCTTAGAGGTATTATAGGTAAAGGTTATGATGCTTTATCAGGTACTCATCCTGGCAGTTTAGATTTTGAATTTCCATCAAATGATCCTTATCCGGTTCAGTTTGATTTAGATTATGATGGTGATCGTCTGGTATTAGGAGCACCAATACAAAACGCCCCCGGTAAAGCGGGTTCTGTCTATACTATTAAATTTGACGATACTAATTTTACTAATCCAACCATTGTTGGGCATATCTCCGAGACTCCTAATGCAGCCTACAGTCAAAATTTACAACTACTAGATTTATTTAACCAGGGATTTGGAGGTGGGATCGCTCTTAATTCTGATGGATCAAGAATGGCAGTAGCAGTGCTTGAAGGTATTCATTTAATTTCATTTAGTGATACAAATTTTACATCTCCCACAATAACAAGGGTACTCTGGGCTGAGAGTTCAAGTACACCATATTCATATAATTCTACTTTCCCCATAACGAGTATTAATTACCATACATTAGGTGGTAATATACCATATAATTTGAATTTAACCGATGATGCCACAGCTCTTTCGTTTACAGGTTCTGAAAATAATATAGTTACTTTCTCAGATAATAATTTTTCTAATCCTTCACTTGCTCTTCAATTTAAACATGATTGCTCATCGTGTACTGGTAATAATAATATTAGCTTCGATGCCCCTGCTGGCGGAAATCGTGGCGTTCGTGCTCATGCGTTAAGTGGAGACGGACGCACTCTTTTAATATCATCTAACACATCAGGTGATTATATAATTAAAGCGTACGGTTTTAGTGATACAAGTTTTTCAAACCCAACATTAATTTCCTCATTTTATGCTTTGAATGGTGCAGATGTACAAAAAATGGCTTTAAGTTCTGATGGTTCCAACCTTGCTTTAGGATATACAAGTGGAGGTGTAGAATTATTGACGTCATCTAATTATCTTGATGGTACAGCCTATACTGAAGATTCCAGTAGTGATATTACAATTAGTGTGGATGCGCTTGAAGCTCTTCTTGATACCAATGTGAATGTGACACTTCAAGCGAACACCGATATTATAATTAACACACCCATTACAACAACTGGCACAGGAACATTAAGTCTGCATGCTGGACGTGATGTTGATATTAATAAGTCAATTAGTACTTCTGGCAATTTAGCAATTATTGCCAGTGACACGAGTGCTAATAATGTCGTGAGTGCGCAGCGTGATAGCGGAACCGGTGATATTTTAGCGGCCTATGAAAGTGATGGAACAACATCTATAAGTTTATCGGCAAGTGATTTAGATATAACACTTAATAACGGCAGTGGTGTGAGTAATGCCAGTATGGGGAACATTGAACTTGCTACTATTACGGCTACAACAGGAACACTGCAATCAGCCAACTTTAGTGGTTCGGGAGCAGCTGTCAGTGATAAAGCGCACGATGGCACAACGTCAGCAACAGTTGCTACAACGGGATCTGTTTCAGGATTAACGTTAGTTGGTAGTGACTTAGCACTTGTAAATACAGCCGCATTCACATCAGCAACTATTGGTGCGGCAAAAGATGCAATAGTGGATTATGATCTCAGTGGCTATTTAAGTAGTGCTATGGATGTGACAGATACAAGTAGTACTGCTATTACCGAGAGTGTCACAGCAGCTATAACTGGGACAAGTTCGAGCAGTTCTTCAATCGAAAATAATAATGTAGAAGTGACCAGTAATGATCAAACAGAAATTGTGGAAAACATGATTGGAGACATTAACAAAATTGTTCCTTTCGTATCTGTAGACGCTATAGTTGGATCAAATATGTCCCTTCAATTAGCAAGAGAAGCCAACATACAATCTGCTCCAAATACTGAAGGTTTAGGTTTTCAAAGTCTATAAGCATTTATGAAAAATGCTTTTATTTTTCTTCTCACTTTTCTCTTTCTAGAAACACAATTCGTCTACGCTGCCTCTCTTCCAAGCGGGGAAAATATTATCTCCGGGGATATTTCTGTCAGTTCATCACAAAATTCCATGACGATTACCCAGTCTTCCGAACAATCAATTATTGAATGGACGAGTTTTGATATTGGGGCACAAAATAGTGTAACCTTTAATCAACCTTCTGTTAATGCAAGTGCTTTAAATAGAGTTGTCTCAGGAAATCCAACAACGCTTGCTGGCGCATTAAATGCCAATGGTAAAGTTTTTGTGGTGAATGAAAACGGTGTCTACTTTACACCAACTGCAACAATCAATGCGCATTCCTTTGCTGCCTCCACGCTGGCTTTATCCAATGATGATTTTCTCAATAATAAATTTTTATTTAAAGCAGATAATGTAAATAATATTTTTTCTTCTATTATTCATAAAGGTTCAATTACTACTTTGGATGGAGGTTTTACTGCTCTCTTAGGTGGCGCTATTAATAATGAAGGTACGATTAATGCGAACCTTGGTAAAATTGGAATAGGGGCTGGAAAAGAAATTACGTTAGACTTGAGTGGTGATAAATTTTTACAAGTAAGCATTCCATTTAGTGAAGCGATAACGTTACTCGATCAAAATGCAGAAGAATTAAATACCATTATCAATCATGCAGGAACATCAACGGCAAATAGAATAGACATTGATGTTGGTGCTGCCAAAAATGTTGTTCAGCGTGCTGTTAACATTCCAGGAAATCTTGTTGCAACTACGGCTTCACAACAAAACGGTGTCATTACTCTTGGTAGTGGAAGTGACATTGTTGTTGCAGGAAACTTAACGGCAAAAGAGGGTGGCAACATTAATGTTGAAGGAGACTTTTTATCTTTTGGAGGAGAAGTTGATGTATCTGGAACAAATGCAGGCGCAATAAATTTAAATAGTTCTGGAGAAATTGCTTTGGGAGGAACTTTAAATGCTTCTTCTACTAGTAATGATGGCGGTGATATAAATACTAAATCACAGTATAAAATTGTGCAAAGTTACGGCAGTGAAATTAATTCATCAGGAAATACCAATGGTGGTGATATTCTTTTATCCTCACCAAATATTATGTCTTCGGGGTCAGTTTCCGCAAAAGGAAACCAACAAGGTGGATACATTGATATAGAATCAGAGGGGTATATTCGATTATTATCCTCTAAGATTGATGTAACAGGTAATACCCAAGGTGGTTTAGTTCGTATTGGTGGAGAGTTTCAAGGCAATAATAATTTAACAAGAACGGAAGAACAACAAAATGTTTTTGTTGATAGATGGGGTGAAAGACGATCACTGACAAATGCAAAAACAGTTTTAGTCTCGGACGGTTCTAGTATTGATATATCATCCTCAAATGGAAAAGCTGGTACCGCTATTATTTGGAGTGATCAAGAAACAACTATGCTTGGAAATATTCTTGCAACAGGAACAACAGGTGGCGCAGTTGAAATTTCTTCTAAAGATACCTTACGTCATGTGGGCTTATCAAATGTTAATATATCAGACGGTGGTCATTTATTACTTGATCCAAAAAATATAACTGTTGGAACAGGCGTAACATCACAGAATTGGATCTATCGTGGTTTGATTGGACATGATTATGAAGCCGCAACGACAACAAATGTTAATGAAGCAAACTTGATAATAGCAGATAATTTTGGAACAGATGTTACGATTAGTGATGATGCTACTTTAATGGCAGTTGGAGCAAGAAAAGGGGATGGATTTAGCGATGCATCTTCGGATTCTGGTGAGGTATATTTGTATAAATTTGATGATGGTGATTTTACGAATGCTACACTTATAGGCCGTATAGGAAAGGGATATACGGGAAACAACGACTTAGACATCAGCTCTATTGGCAAAGCTGATAAATTTGGACGATCTGTATCTTTTGATAGCACGGGATCACGATTAGTAGTTGGCGCTACGGGTGATGATGGTAATAATAATAACAGTGTTGCTAATGCAGGTGCGGTTTATTTAATTACATTTACAGATAACAATGGCAATGCATCAACTAATTTTGAAAATCCTGAACATGTTGGTACAATAGGTTATGGTTATACTAATAATAAGGATGTAGATTTATCGAAGCAGGGAGAAAATAATGCCCCTGTTATTGAGGCATCTGATTTATTTGGAGTAAGTGTAGCTCTTGATGGTGATGCTGATGTTTTGGCAGTTGGTGTCTTTGGTGATGATGGTTATGATGAGAAAGGTTCAGGTGCTGCAAATACAATAGAAGATTCTGGATCAGTTTTTATGATTTACTTTGATGATACAGATTTTACGGGTGGTAAAGTCGTATCTCGAATTGGTAATGGTTATACACATGATGATAGTTCTAGTTGTTATTTAAATATTACATGTGCATCATTTTCAAAAGATTTTAATACACGGGATCATAGCGATCTAATACAAAAAAAGAATGATCGTTTTGGTTTTGGTGTAACGATAAATCATGACGGATCTTTACTTGCAGTAGGAAGAATAAATGATGATGGTAAAGATGATTCAATAAATAATGTTGGAGCTGTTAACTTATTTAAATTTACGGATGCTGGTAGTATTGTTTCTGCTAAAACAGGAAAAGCTACTTATGTTGGAACTATTGGCTATGGTTATGATTACCTAGATACCAGTGATGAAAATGAACATTCAGTAACGCATGAACGAAATGATTTATTTGGAAGATCGGTGGCATTTGATAAAGATGCTAGTCATTTAGCTGTTGGTTTTAATGATAAATCATCTCCGGATACGCCTAGTATTGGAAAGCCTGGTGCTGTACATTTATATACTTTAACTGCTGATTTAGCATCAGCAACTTTAGAAGCAACCGTTGGTGATGGTTATACTGTTGGCAAAAATGTAAATTTATCTGACTACATGGATGCAAAAGATATTTTTGGAACAGGTGTAGATTTGAATGAAACGGGCAGTCGTCTTGTTATGTCAAGTATGCACGCTAATGGGAGCGGTAATTTAAAAGATAATAGTGGTGAAGTAATGTTTGTTAAATTTAGTGATACCAATTTTTCTGATGGTGAATTTTCTGGAATAGTTGGTAGTGGCTATACTGGTGCTGGAGGTATCTTAAAAGATATTGAGAGTCCTCTAGATAACAATGACCAATTTGGTAGAGGTATATCTTTGGATCGTGATGGTAATAGAATGGCTGTAACATCAACTCTGGATGATGGTGGCGGCACCAGTACCGATGCTGGAGCAGTATATTTATTTACATTTGGAAAAGATTTTTCTAATCCTCAACACATAGGAACAATTGGAAAAGGTTATACAGGAAACAACGATTTAGATTTAACTGATTTAATTAATAATGATAGAGCATGGCGAGTAGCATTAGATGGAGACGGTGACAGATTAGCTTTATCACAATACCGAGCTACTTATGGAAATGTTGATTCTGGAGCTGTTTATTTAATTACATTTACAGATAGTAATGGTAATCCATCAACTGATTTTGAAAATCCTGCCCAAGTTGGCACAATTTCAAAAGTTGGAAGCGGTAGCTCAAAAAGTAGTGATTTATCAATAAGTAATTTAGGAGCGGGTGATATATTTACTGCAGTGGCTTTATCTGATGATGGATCACAACTTGTAGTTGGCGCTCAAAAAGATGATGGAAAAGAGAATAACAAAACCGACACAGGAGCAGTATATTTAATTACATTTACAGATAGCAATGGTAATGCATCAACTGATTTTGAAAATCCTGCCCATGTTGGCACAGTAGGATTTGGGTATAACGATACTACTACTAAAGATGTTGATATGACTGCATATTTAGATGATAATGATCAATTTGGTGGTCATCTTGGATTAACAAAGGATGGTAAAATTTTAGCTGTTGGAGCACAAAACGATGATGGTTTTGGCAATGGTGTTGATAATGGAGGTGCAGTGTACCTTATCGAATTTGATGATTCAAATTTTACAGGTGGAGAGCTCAGTGCACGCATAGGAAATGGTTATAGTGGAGAAAGGAATTACGATACGTCAAGTATTTCTGGTTGGAAAGCAGCTCAAGTAGCTATTGACGGTGATGGAAACCGTCTAGCAATTGGTCACCATAATGAAGAAGTTGTCCGTGTATTTGGTTTTGAGGATACATCTTTAAATGGAGCTAGTTTACAATTTACTATCGGAATTGGTCAAACTGGTAGCAACTCGGTTAATGCTGCTTCTCACGGAGTAGTAGTTGATGATGGATTTCCAAATGTTATAGCTTTGGATGATACAGGAACATTAATGGCTGTAGGATCAACTGGAGATGATGGACTTAATAATGATGCAACAGATGCGGGAGCAGTATATTTATGGTCTGATACAATTATCCAAGGAGCTACATCTTATACAGATTTTGCAAGTGATGATGTAGTTATTAACAAAACAGAATTAGAGGAATTTTTAAATAACGGTGTTGATGTTACCCTTCAAGCAAACACAGATATTACGATTAGCTCTGCTATTACTGTTACAGGAACTGGAAATTTAAATCTTCATGCAGGAAGAGATGTAAACGTTAATAGCAATATTAATACAGCAGCTGATCTAGACATTATTGCAAGTGACACAGATAATAATAATGTTTCTGATAGTGATAGAGATGCTGGAGCAGGAGATGTTGTTGCTAGTTCCGCAAGCTTAACAGCAGATGATCTCAGCATACAACTTTTGGATGGCGGCACATTAACAAATGCTAGTATGGGAGATATTAATCTATCTACTGTCACCGCTACGACAGGTACTCTAATTTCAGATAATTTTTCAATATCAGGGGCTAGCGCTGACGATAAGACATATGATGGAACTACATCAGCTACAGTTAGTGGAGGAACAATATCAGGTTTAAATTTAACAGGTACTGATCTTTCTATTAATTCTACAGGCAGTTTTTTAACTGCAGATGTTGGAAATAATAAAGAGGTTACAATTAATTATGAACTCTCAGGTTTTACATCAGGTAATATTACTATTGAAGATACAAGCGGATCTTTAGAAACGGTTCCACTTGCTAGTATTCTCAGTGGTTCTAAAACTCCCCCACTTCCAGGAGTAGCACCAGATGAAGAAAAAGAAAAAATCGTTGTTCAAGAAAAGATTAATCAAGATGTTTTTGACGATGTATCACGAATAGTATCTTTTATCTCTGTAGATGGTGCGTCTAATGCCGCTTTAATTCAAAGTGAATTCATTACATCATTTCCTCAGGTAGATGCGATTAGCTTACAGAGATTATAAATGAGATATTTTTTATCTTTTATTTTTTTTATTTTTACATCATTTGCGACATATCCTGTTTTTACTAATACTGGTAATTATATTGTTTATGAGACAGGTTTAGTTATTCCGCCTGGTGCAGAAAATATTTCATTTAATTTTGTTGGAATTGAAATTGAAAATGAAATCGAAGACATGATCGAGCTTCGTAAAAATTTATTTACATCAAAAATTTTTAAAACAATAACATTAAAAGATTTTTATAATTTACTGATTGCATTAGAACAATTGTACGTCTTAAATGGATATTTTTTAACGCGATTTATTGTTCCTCCTCAAACGATCGAACAAAATACCAAAATAAAAGCGATCGTTTTTCCTGGTAAAATTGAGTCAATTGATTACTCGCAATTAGATAAACGTATTTCTAAGCCAATAAAAAAATATTTTGAAAAACTTGTCGGTATTAAAGGATTAGAATATCCCGTCATTGAAAAATCGATCATTAAATCAAGAGAATTACCAGGTGTTGAATTAGAAACAACAATCAAGGCAGGAGAGGAACCTGGAACTTCTTCATTGCAATTAAATGCTGAACACAAATTAGTAAATGGTTATTTTACCTACTCAAATGGATTATCTGAAACAGCTGGAAAAGATCAGCTTACCTCTTACTTTAGTCTTAATAGTCCTTTTGGTTACGGTGAAAATCTTTATGCAGCCTACGTCTTAGATCCTGAAAATAGTGTTAATGTTCCAATAGATGATACAGAAATAATTAAACGAACAGATTTTCGAGAAGCATATCTTGTTGGTGGTAAAGTTCCAATTTTTGCCTCAGACTTTTCCGTCTTTGGCGCTGTTAATGAGTCTTATTCAGAACCTAACGGTTTAAACAAAAAAGGGGAATTCAAAAAAATTAACTTTGGTCTTGAATATCAAATAAAAAATACAAGGCTCTTAAAAAATAACCTTTCATTAGATTGGCAATGGATTAAGGAAAGAGAATATCGAACATTATCTTTCAATACAAATGATACCTTTTATGATGAATACAACGCTTTAGAGTTAAAATATACGACCACTAACTTATCTTTTTTAGATTCTTTCTCTCTTAAAGGTAGTTCAACGCTAAAGTTTGGTACTCCTATCTATACAAACAAAACATCTGATACAAAAACGTTATCCCGTGTTGGTTCCACTTTAAATTTTATAAAATGGAATAGTGATATTAATTTGGATAGGCAAATATTTAGAAATTATTTATTGAATACACGTTTTGTTTTTCAAAAACTTGTAAGCGACAGGGGGTTAATTAACTCGGAACAAATAAATATAACAGGACCAGGCCAAATGTCTGGTTTTGAATCAGGTAATATGTCTGGTGATCAAGGTTTCTTTCTGCGAACGGAATTGAGCAGACCTTTTTATCCTTTTTTAGAAGGGGAAGAAGATAAAAGGGAAGAGTCTATACGTATTGAACCATATATTCATCTTGGTGTTGGTGCTACCTACTACAAAAGACCAGCCTCAGGTGAGTTTAGCCGAACAGAAGTGGCAAGTGGAGGGTACGGTGTTAAATTAAAAATTCCTCTTAATTCTAATAGTCTAGATATTAGTTTTGAAGTAGCAGAAGCTGATAAAAGTGTTGAGGGAACTACTTCTAGACCAGTGTATTTACTCAATGCCACATTTTCATTCTAAAAATTTATGATAAAAAGATCTCATATAATGAAAATATTTACGATAATTATCTTCAAGATCATAATTTTTTACTCAACCTTTGTGAGTGCAGAAGTAAAAATTGCAGCCCTTTATGCAGAAAGTGGTCCTGTTAGTGAAATTGCTGAAGCAATTGCAGAAGCAAAAAGAGTTGCTGTAGAAACCATTAATGCGGATGGGATTGGTATAGTAGGACGAGGTCTTATATCCGTAGACTCTATTGATACAGGATGTGATCCTATTAAAACAGAAGATAGTTTAAATACCTATTTAAAAAATAATGATCCAGAAATCCTTTTAGGACCAACGTGTTCAACAAGTGCTGTTAAAGTTATTGAACAAGCAACTATTCCAGACAATATTTTAACGATCTCATCTTCTGCTAGTTACCCGTTACTTTCAACAATTGAAGATAATGATTTATTTTTTAGAACTATTCCATCTGATATTCAACAATCAACATCTATTGCTAATTATCTTCTATCTAAAAATATTAGAGAAATAATTCTTCTTTACGGTGATGATAATTATAATTCTACACTGGCTCAAAATTTTTTAAAAGTTTATACCGAACAAGAAGGTATAGTGTTATTCAATACTTTACTGACAGATAAGACACTGATCAATCAAAACTTCATTAATACATTTGTTGATATTGCTATAGATAATAATCAACCTGGTTTAGTCATGTTCCTTCACGGAAATGAACGAACAGTTAATTTATTAGAACAATTTACCAATACTGTTTTAAGTAGATTACAAGAACTAGAAACTTCAGGCATTTTTAAACATCATTACGGTTCTGATAGTATGTTAACGAATGAAGTTAAAGATTTAATCTATTCCTATATTCCAATCCAGTTAAATAAAAATACAACTATTGTTGCCCAAGCAACTTCGCAAAGTTCAGAAGAATTTCAAACATACGCAAATATAATGTTGAACGCAGGCGTTAATCCTAATTCTCCTTATTCCGCTATTAGTTTTGATACAATGATGTTAGCTGCTTTGGCACTACAGCATCAGGCACATAATAATATTTCTAAGGAAGATTTATCAAAAAGTTTAGTAAGCGTTGCTAATCCACCAGGAATTAAAATGGGACCTGGAAGTTGGGAAGCCGCAAGAGCTTTACTTCTCCGCGGTGTTGAAATTAATTATGAGGGTGTTTCTGGATCGCTAGACTTTGATATTAACGGTGATGTGGAAGGTATGTATTCTTTAAACCAAGTTACGGAAGATAATCTTTGGTCAGTTGAGCGTTTAGAAAAACTTCACCCTTTTGAGCCAAGAATTATAATTGATTAATAAATTAATTATTATTCTACTTACTTTTTTTTATTCTTTATCAGGTAACGCTAATTCAGATTATGTAGAGCTATTAAAACAAAACAATAAATTAATATTTATTCGACATGCATTAGCTCCTGGTAATGGAGATCCTGATAATTTTGATATTATTGATTGTTCTACTCAGCGGAATCTTAATAGTGTTGGTAGAGAACAATCTATTGAACTAGGAAATTTTTTTGACACAAATAATATTTCTATAGATTTAGTTTTATCTAGTGAATGGTGTCGTTGTAAAGAAACAGCAAATCTAGCATTCAAAAAATTTGAAACGTTTAATGCTCTTAATTCTTTTTATGATCCAAAATTTTATAAAAATAAAGAGCCACAACTAGAAAAATTAATTAATTTTATAAACAATTTAGAAAATGAAGGTAATATAGTATTTGTTACACACTACGTAGTAATCGCTGCTATCCTTGGTCAGGCAGTAACTTCCGGTGAAATATTAATAGCTGATCGAAATCTTAATGTCGTTGGAAGAATAAAAGATTATTAATTTAGTTTATCTTTACGGTAATTAGATCGTATTTCATCTAGAAGGATTGATTTAGACTTATCTTTTACATGCCAAAAATCCCATCCATTACAACTTGGTAGTCCTTGTATTTTTGCTCCCATTTGATGAATGGAACCTGTTAAGTCTTTTATTTTAAGTGTTCCATCAATACTAACGGTTGCTTTAAAGCGTTCTTTTTTATCTGTTAATACGGCACCGGGCGGAATAATTCCTTGCTCAACCAATTCACCAAATGGAACTTTTGGTAATTCTTTTCTACTTTTTGCAATAGTGACAACATCTTCTTTTAATACTTTTGTTTTCTTCAATCGTTCTTTTGATAGTTTAACGTAGTCCTCATCTTTTTCTATACCAATAAAGTTACGTTGTAATTTTTTTGCAACAACAGCAGTTGTCCCACTTCCTGAAAAGGGATCAAGAACAAGATCATCTTTATTTGTCGAGGCTAATAAAATTCGGTAGAGGAGAGCTTCTGGTTTTTGTGTTGGGTGTGATCGTTGATTGTTATCTTTACGTAATCGTTCTTTGCCTGAACAAATAGGAATATACCAGTCACTGCGCATTTGTTTTCCTTCATTTAGTTCTTTGAGATTTTGATAGTTAAATGTGTATTTCGCTTCTCTTGATGTTGTGCACCACAATAATGTTTCATGGGCATTTGTAAAACGTGTACCACGAAAATTTGGCATTGGATTTGTTTTATGCCAAATAATATCATTTAAAATCCACAGACCTTCATTTTGAATTGTGGAACCTACTCGTAAAATATTATGATAACTACCTATCACCCAAAGAGCACCACCTTTTTTTAACACTCTTTTACATTCACTAAGCCACGCATTGGTAAATTGATCATATTCTTTATACGTACTAAATTTATCCCAATCTTGTGTAACAGCTTCGACGGTTGTTTGATCAGGTCTGTATAAAGTATCTTTTAATTGAAGATTATAGGGTGGGTCAGCAAAAATAAGATCAACAGAATGATCTTTTAGTTTTTTCATTTCCTTAATTGAATCGCCTAAAATGATCTGATTTTTCTTCATAATTGATAAAAAGAATCTTTAAGCAGATATGGAATCAGGTCAATTGAGTTATCAACAGGGGGAATCTTTAGGTAGGGATAACCATTAAATTTGGCTAAAAACATAAAAAAAGGGGTCCGTAGACCCCTAGAATAGTTCATCAAATGGGAGGAATGATGAAATCTAATTTATATTTAATATTTGTCGCATCTTTTTGAAGCATAATAAAATAATATTTGTTATGCAGAATTTGCATGGATAAATTTCAGTAATTTATTTTTTTAAAATGGATTTAATTGGTTCAAAAGATTTTCGGTGAAAATTAGTTATACCGTGTTTGCGTATTGCATCAATATGTTTTTGAGTTCCGTATCCCGCATTTTTTTTCCAATCATAAACTTTAAATTTAGCATCAAGTATACTCATTAGTCGATCACGGTGAACTTTTGCAATAATAGATGCACTTGCAATAGATAAAGATTTTTTATCACCACCTATAATAGATTTTTCATTTTGATAATGTAATGAAAAGTTTCCATCAATAATAAGATGGGGATTCTCAAAATTAAATTTATTTATTACTCTTTTCATCGATAATTTTGTTGCTTCTAGAATGTTAATAGTATCGATTTCTTCTACACTTGCATAACCTAAGTAATATTGAAGTTTTCTTTCTTTTTGTAATTTTTTAAAAAATATAAATAATTTTTCTCTCTGTTTTGCTGTATGTTTTTTTGAATCAGTTATGGGTATTTCTGAGTCTAAATCATCATAATTAGAATAATAACATCCACAACTCACCACAGGGCCCGCCAATGGACCTCTGCCAACTTCATCTAAACCAATTACAGGTCCATCAATTGATTTCTCTATAGAAAAATCAGTCACTATTTTTCATTTAATCTTGGCATGATTTCAACAAAATTACAGGGCTTATGCCTAATGTCTAATTGATATTGTAAAATTTCATCCCAGCCATCCTTGCATGCACCTGTTGATCCAGGTAAACAAAAAACATAGGTGCTATTTATTAAAGCCGCGACTGCACGTGATTGAATAGCCGATGTACCAATTTTTTCAAAACTCACTTGTCGAAATAATTCCCCAAATCCATCAATTTGTTTACTGGCAATTGCGTTTACAGCTTCTGGTGTTGTATCTCTTCCTGTTAACCCAGTACCACCAGTTGTAATGATACAATCAATTTCTTCTTCTTTTGACATTGCATCTAAAGTATCTTTTATTTGAGAAACATCATCTGGTATAATTGTTCTTTTAATCATATTATGACCTGCATCAGTAATTCGTTTTTCTAATGTATCTCCAGATGTATCATTCTCTTTAGTCCTTGAATCTGAAATTGTAATAACAGCTATGTTTATAGGAACAAAATCTAAAGAAGTATCAATTGGCATAACCTATTAATAGAGTGGATCATTTCCATTTGCCAGCATTTTTAAGGAATGCATTTCCTTATTATTTTTATTTTGGTAAATCCAATATTTAGTTAAAATCTTTTCAATGAACCACCGTGTTTCTCTTGACGGAATACTTTCCATAAAAAAGAGTGAGTCTTCCATATAGTTTGTTTCATTTTTCCATTTTTGTAAATTCCCTGGACCACCATTGTAAGCTGCTGCTAAAAATATAAGATTTCTTGAAACTTGTTCTAGATCAAGAAGATACGTAAGGTATTCTTGCCCAACCTCTAAATTTATTTCTGGATTTTTAAGAATATTACTATTGCTTTGTTTAACGTCTTTACTTTTTGTAATAAATTTAGCTGTTGAAGGCAATACCTGCATTAAACCTATAGCACCGTCTTTACTTTTAGCTTTAATATTAAACATAGATTCTTGATGCATAAAGGCGTGGAGTAATTCTTTTTCTAATTTGAAACCATCTCTTGGTTTCCAGATACTTGTTGGGTAATAGAGGTAGGTTGGAACATCCATTCCAAAATTTTCGAGCTTATTCACAATTTTTAATTGTGTATAGGCAAGATCGAAATTTTCAGCAATTTGAATAGACTCCTTTGCTATTTCTTTATTTAAAATGGAATTAATATGAACAATTTCCTTTTCTAATTCATCGGCAAATCCAACTTGTATCAATGTCTGTATTCTTTTTCCTGCAGGAATATTTAAAATAGTGCTATTATTTTTATTAAGATCAGTATGTTCTACCCATTCTATTTTTTTATCGACGCCCAAAATTTCAAGTGCAAGCATTCCATAAAAACTATTTGGATTATTTGATGCTCTCTTTAACCAAAAATTGATATCATCATAGCGACCAAGTTTTGCATATGATCTAGCTGTCCAAAAACTACCTGATGTTTGATGCCACGCATCATCTTTTAAACTTATCGAAAAAAGAGAAAAATATTTTGCAGCATCTTCATACTTTTCTAATCTCCAAGAGCACAGACCAGCGGTCCAAGCTGCATACGGGACATATTTTGCTGAATTAACAAGAGCTTCTGCAGCATATTGAATTGCCAAGTCATTTTTATTTGCTAAGAAATATCCTTTGGCAATTAATTCCTTTTGTTGATCTATTTCAACTTGATCTAATAATAGATCTACATCTCTTTGATTTAATAGCTGTACTGCCCCAGTTGGCCAACCATTGTTAACTCTTGATTTGATTCCATTAATTAATTTTCTTTTCTCAGCTTTTTGACTGTTTGATAGTTTTTTGGAACTTTTATATTTACTAGTTTTTTTACTTGTTACCTGCTCTGATTCTATACCAATAGGATTAGAGGGTTTTGTTGGACTTTTATAACCAGCTGGCATTCGTCTAATAGCTAATTTATAAATTTGTTTAGCTTGAGGATGGTCGTTATATTTTTTGAGCCAATAATATAATTCTAAATACTTTGATCGATAACAATTAGGATGCAAAAATTTCTGAGCATATATATGCCCAAGCAAAGATTTATTTTTAATTTTTAAAATAAAATTATTTGCACTTTTCCATTTGCATATTTCTTGAAATTTGTAAGCTTGTTGATAATTATATACATCTTCATCACTTAGAACTTTTGATGAAAATATATTATCGTATTTGATAACAATATCTTGCTGATACGCAAAGATTTGTTTTGAAAAAATTACAAAGAAAAAAAAACAAATAATGAAAAATTTTTTGTTATTCATTTTTCAATTTTTCTTGTAACATTTGTAAATCTTCCCAAGAATGTTTTTTATACTGAGGAGATCGAAGTAAAAAAGCAGGATGATAGGACGCTATTGTAGGAATACCTTGTTCTAAGTTAAGTGATTTGTATTCATGCCATTTACCTCTGAGTTTTCCAAGTGCAAGAGGTGTTGATAAAATAGCTTTTGCTGCAACTCCGCCTAATAGGAAGATAAATTTAGGTTTAATAATATCAATTTGTCTTTGCAAAAAGGGTAAATATTCTAAAATTTCATTATCATTAGGCGTTCTATTATCAGGTGGTCTCCAATTAACTACATTAGTAATATAAACGTCTTCTCGTTGCAAATTAATGGCCAAAAGCATTTTATTTAAAAGTTGTCCTGCTTTTCCAACAAATGGAATTCCTTGTAGATCCTCATCTCTACCTGGCGCTTCACCAATAAACATTACTTTCGCATTTAAGTTACCATCATAAACTACTAATTTTTTTGCTGTTTTTTCTAGAGAAGATTTATGATCTTTTAAATCCTTTATAACTTCATCAATTTGAGTTTTTTTATCCTCAGTATCTTTGTTAAAATCAGATTGCTCTAATTTTTTCTCATTTTCAAACCAGTTTCTAGGAGAATCCTGAAGGAAGTAGTTAACCCCAGAATTAATTATAAATTCTAAATTTTTTTTATTTGATTGATTCATGGAAAATTACAATTATCTATTCATAGTGTAACTCTACTATTTTTGAAATGATTAATTTAATTAAAAAACTACAAATTATCTCAATTATTTTAATAATTAACTCCAGTTCTTTTGCATTAACTAGTTCATCTTTTCTAATTTCTCAATCAGCTTATGAAAATTATGATTATAGCTCGTCTCTTCTTAACTTTGATGTAGACGAAGTAAATCTATCAGAGGATAGTCTTTTGGATAAAGCTATCGCTGCCATAATTACCGAAGATATAGATTTAGCATCAGAAATTGCCAAAAATATTTTAATTGAGGATAAAAATAATGCTGAAGCTCTCATAATTACAGCTGCATCATTTTATAAAGAAGAAAAATTTAATAAAATTATCGAACTTAGAAAAAATTTAGAACAACCCAGTGAAGTACTAGAATTTATTTTTTTTTCAAATAATACACTTAAAGATATTAATACTATAAGTAGGGCTCTTGTTGAGATTGTATCTTCTTCTTATTCGAATAATGAACAAAGACGTTTAAATTATAATTTTTTGTTATTTTATATATCTCTTGCAAAAATTATTGATCCTGAAAATGATAGAGCAATCATAATAAAAGCTGAGTTATTTGATCAGGTTGGTCAGCATAAAGTTGCAGTAGATATATACAAACAAGTTAATAAAAATAATATTTTTTATCTTGATGCACAGAATAATCTTGCGCGTCATTACTTATTTAATACCTCTTACGAAGAAGCTGAAATACAAATAAGGTCTATTGTTGAAAATAATAATAATAATTATTCACTTAAACGAGTCCTTGCTGATTTTTATCGTTACAATAAAAAATTTGACTTAGCATTAAAAATTTATGATGAAATGATTAAAGAAAATCAAGATGATCTTTGGAACATATATTACATGAGGGGTATTTGTTATGAAAGAAAAGATAACTGGGAACTTGCAGAAAAAGATTTTTTAAAATCATTAGAACTGCAGCCAGGTACACCAAATGTATTAAATTATCTTGCATATGGCTGGGTTGAAAGAGATATCAAACTAGATCGTTCGTTAAAAATGTTAGAGGAAGCATATAAAGCTAACCCTGATAGTTTTTATATCATCGATAGTTTAGCGTGGGCTCATTTTAAAAAAAATAATCTTCGAGAGGCAGCAAGGTTAATGGAAAAAGTAATAGATATTGCCCCTGGTGAAGCAATATCTCTAGACCATCTTGGTGATATTTATTATGCTATGAATAGAAAAAGAGAAGCTATTCATTTTTGGCAACAAGCACTAGAATTGGCTGAACCAGAAGATGAAATAACTGAAGATGTTCAAAGCAAATTAGATAACATTAATGCTGGATAAAATAATTGAAAAATCACCTGCCAAAATTAATTTATTTTTAAAGATTATAAATAAAAGGGATGATGGTTATCATAATATTCGCACTGGTATAACATTCATTGATCTTTACGATGAGATAACGGTTCAACCTCACAGTAAATTTGAAGTAATCTACACAGGTAATTTTGCTCCAAAAAATAATCTATTTGAGGATTGCATTATTGATAAATTATTTACTTATATAAATGAAGATAAGCCTAAGCTTCTTTTTACTATATCAAAAAATTTTCCTTATGAAGCTGGCTTAGGTTCTGCCTCATCTAATGTTGCAAGTGTTATAAAAATTTTGGAAAACCTCGAATTAATAAAGAAGAAAAATATATTTGATTATGTTGATCTCGGCTCTGATATCCCTATTTTTTTGAATCAAAAAGATGCTCTAGTTAGAGGTAGGGGTGATTTAATTGCTAATGTTCATTTTCCAAAATATTATTTCTTACTAATCAGACCGTCTTTCAAATGTTCCACAAAAAAAATGTATGCTTCATTTCAACCTTCAGATTTTGATTATAATACTGAATTTGATTTAGAAGAAATTAATGATCAAGATTCTGGAAATGATTTTGAAAAAATTCTTAAAAAAAATGAACCTGAATTTTTATCCATAATAGATTTCTTAGAGGATTTTGATGATGTTATATTTTCAAGACTAACTGGGAGTGGTTCTTGTATTTATAGTGTATTTGAAAAAAAAGAGCATGCTGTAAATGCACAAAAAAAATTTCAACAAAGTTTTTCAAATTTATGGACACATCTAAGTGAAAATAATTTGGTTAACTTATTTTAAATTCTTTCTTAAATTCTTCAATTGAAAGCACTTCATTTGTTGGCTTATCCCACCTAATTCTATGAATTCGTGGAAAACGCATTGCAACACCTGATTTATGTCTACTGCTGGGGAAGACATCATCAAAGGCTACTTCTAAAATAATTTCTTTCTTTACTTCTCTTACAGGACCAAATTTATTGGTAGTATTATTTCTAATAAATTTATCTAAAACTAATAGTTCTTTATCCGTGTAACCGGAATAGGCTTTTCCTATAGGAACTAATTCATTTTCTTTCCAAACACCAAACGTAAAATCTGAATAATATGATGATCTTTTACCATGTCCTCGTTGAGCATACATCAAAATAGCATCGACTAGTTTTGGATTTTTTTTCCATTTGTACCAATACCCCTTTTTTCTTCCTGGTAGATATTCACTATTTTTAAGTTTAATCATTACACCTTCATTTAAATCATCGTGAACATTATTTTTATATTTTGTTAATTCTTTCCAAGTTTTGAATTTTATAATTAATGACAAATCAATTTGATTAGTTTTATTTTCTTTTTGAAATTTTTCTAAATATTTTCTTCTTTCGTAAAGAAATAATTTTCTAAGATCTTTTCCTTTATAAAAAAGAATATCATAAGCTCGAATGAAGACAGGAAACTTTTCTTGAAGATCTTTTGATGCCTTTTTTCTGTTTAATCTTTGTTGTAGATCATTAAAGCCAGAGGGTTTAAAATTTCTTCCTACAAGTAATTCTCCGTCAATAACCGCATCACCTTTAGTATTTTCAACTATTTCTGGGAATGCAGATGAAATATTATCACCTGTTCTTGAGTACATTGATACACTTTTTGATGAAACCATAAGTTGAACCCTTATTCCATCCCATTTAAATTCTGCTTGAAATTCACTAGCGTTCAATCTTTTAAAATCTTTTTCCTCATCAATAGGATTAGCAAGCATCATGGGGTGAAATAATTTTTTAAAATCTATTTTTGGTTTTAATGTTTCATTTCTTAACCATTGAAATAAATTTTCGTATGGAAATTCTAGACCATGCCAAATTTCTTCAATCTCATTTACAGATTTATTATACAGATCGGCTAGAGCAGTTTTTACTAATCTTTCAGAGACTCCAATTCGCAATCCACCCGTGCAAATTTTAATTAAAGTCCACCTTTCGTTATTAGATAGTCCGCTCAAAACTTTACTAAACTCTGTATTAATTTCAGACTTTTTAATTTTATTTATATTTTCTATTAAGGTAGATAAATTTTGTGATTTACCCTCTTTATTTGTTGGCCAAATTAATGATATTGTTTCTGCTAAATCCCCAACATAGTCATATGAGTAATCAAATAAATGTTGATCTACTTGTTCATAGACAAGTTCTCTGAGTTTAGATGCTTTAATAAATTGAAATGAAAGTTGATCAGATAAAATTGCAAGTGCATATGCACGGTTGATATCTAGTGTTTTAAAATAATCTTGAAGTAATTTAATTTTAGTATTTCGACTTGGTGTTAAAATCAAATTGTGAAGTAAGGAAGAAAATTTTTTCATTCTATTTCCTCATCACTTCTTCCTTGGATGGAAAGGGGCTTTGAAACAAGGTTTTGTTTCTTACAATAATAAACTAATGCATCTTCCTGACCATGCGTAATAAGAATATTTTTCGCTTTTGATTTTTTAATTGTATCTAGTAATTCATTCCAATCGCTATGATCACTAATAACTAAAGGTAATTCAATACCTTGTTGTTTTGCTCTTTGTTTAACTGTCATCCATCCACTAGCCATGCAAATAATAGGATTAGGAAACCGTCTTGACCAACGGTCCTTTAAAGCCGATGGAGGTGCGATAATTATTTTACCCTCATAAAAGCTTTTATCCTTTGAAGAAACTTTTTCAAACTTTCCAATATTAATTTTTTCTTTTGAATAATATTGGCATAACTTTTCTAGAGATCCATGAATATAAATTGTGTCATTATAATTCTGCTGGCGTAAAAGATTCATTACTCTTTGTGCTTTGCCAAGTGCATACGCACCAACAATATGACAATTATTTTTATTTATCTTTACAGATCGTATGAGTTTTTGAATTTCATCTTTGGGATCTGGATGTTGAAATATGGGTAATCCAAATGTTGCTTCGGTAATTAATGTATCACATTTAACCAGTTTGAAATTTTTACATGTTTCATCTTTTCCTACTTTATAATCACCTGTGATGACTAAACGATGATTATTTTTCTCAATTAAAACTTGAGCACTTCCCAAAATATGTCCTGCAGGGTAAAGAGTAAAATCATAGTTTTTTATTGAATATTTTTGCCCGTATCGAAGAGGAGTAAATTTCTTCGCACATTTATCTCCGTAGCGAATTTTCATTATGTCTATTGTTTGCCTAGTAGCAATAACATGATCATGTCCAAATCTTGCATGATCTGCGTGACCATGTGTAATAATTGCTGTTTTTTTCGGAAATATTGGATCTATATGTACATTTATATCTTTGATAAATAACTGATGATTAATGAAATCCATATGAATATAAATAAATCGAATCCCTTATTATTACACCCCCTAAACAAGTGGATGAAGAAAAAAAAATGGTCCTGGTTTCCGCATCAAATTGAAACGTTTCAGCATGTTCAAAGTGGATCTGATGTTGTTGTATTTGCTCCTACTGGTGCTGGCAAAACATTAACAGGATTTATTAATCCAATTGATAATTTAATAAAATTAAAAAACTTTAAAGGTCTTCATACACTCTATATTTCTCCATTAAAATCTCTTGCAAACGATATTGTGAGAAATTTAGAGAAACCTATTAAAGAGCTTGATTTAAATATTTCATTTCAAGTAAGAACAGGCGACACAACACCATATAAAAAACAAAAACAAAAACAAAAACCTCCTAATATCCTTATTACAACTCCTGAGTCACTTGCATTGTTAAATTCGTATGAAAATGCGAAAGAATTTCTTCAAAATCTAAAATATATAATTATCGATGAGATACACACTTTTTTGGATAATAAGAGAGCTGATCTTCTAAGTTTAAATATTGAAAGACTACAAACTTTCTCTCCAAATTTACAACGAATAGGTTTGTCAGCAACTCTCAAGAATAAACAAGACGCCAAAAAATGGCTTTGCCGCAAAAAACCAAAAATAGTTTCTTATGAAAATTCAGTTTTACCTAAGATTAAAATTTTAGAATCAAAAGAACGTATTCCTTGGTCTGGTCATATGGCTATGTATTCTATTAATGAAATCTATAAAGAAATAATGAAATCAAAATTAACTATTATTTTTGTTAATACGAGGGCGCAAGCCGAATATATGTTTAAAAACTTATGGCTAATTAATAAGAAAAAATTAAAAATTGCTGTTCACCATGGTTCATTAGAAAAAAACTTACGATTAAAAGTAGAAAATAATCTTAGCAAAGGATTAGTTGACTGTGTTGTAGCGACTTCTTCTTTAGAACTAGGATTAGATTATGGAGATGTAGAAAAAATTATTCAAGTTGGAGCTCCTAAAGGAATTAATAGATTATTACAGCGTGTAGGAAGATCAAATCATAATTTAAGCACACCTTCAAAAGCAATTTTAGTACCCACTAATCGTTTTGAATTTATCGAAGCAAAAGCTGCTATTGAAGAAATAAAAAAAAATAACTTAGATAAAATAGATTTAAAAAAAGGAAGTTTTGATGTTGTTGCACAACATATTTTTGCAACGGCTTGTGCGGGGCAATTTGATATTAATGATCTCTACAAAGAAATTATCAAAGCATATCCATACAAAAAATTAAAACTTAATGAGTTTAAACAATTGATTAATCTCATACAAGATGGCGGATATGTTTTAAAAAATTATGATCAATTTAAGAGAATTTTCCAATTGAGAGAAAATAAAAATATTTATAAGCTAGTAAATAGAAGAGAAACACGAAAATACCGCATGAATGTTGGAACAATAATTGAAAATCCGATGTTAAAAATAAAACTTGGAACAAAAACGTTAGGGAATATAGAAGAAGTTTTTATTCAAAATCTTTCTCAAGGCGATTCATTTATATTTGCCGGTCAAGTACTAGAATTTCAATCAATGAAAAACAATTTAGTACAAGTTAAAAGAAGTAAATCTTTAATTTCAAAAATTCCATCATACTCTGGAGGCAGAATGCCATTATCAACAAATTTGGCTAACTCAGTAAGGGCTTTACTTGCAAAAAGTAATATGTGGGATTTATATCCAGAGCAAATTACTGAATGGTTAAAAAGACAAAAAAATATATCTAAAATTCCAAAAAAAGATGAATATCTAGTGGAACAATTCCCTCGAAAAAAAAATTTTTATACTGTTATCTATACATTTGCAGGATGGCATGCCAATCAAACACTAGGATTTTTATTGCTTAGAGGCTTTAAGGAATTTAACTATAAACCTCTAGGTTTTGTCGCAAATGATTATGCTATTGTTTTATGGTCTTTAAAAGAAGTTAAAGAAATTAAAACAATCCTAAATTTAGGATTGTTAGATAAGCATTTAGATAATTATCTTGAAGAAACTTCAATAGTCAAAAGATTGTTTAGAGATAATGCAATTATATCTTGTTTAATAGAAAGAAGGTTGCCAGGGATGGAAAAAACTGGAAAGCAAGTTTTATTTAGTTCTGATCTAATTTACACAGTTCTAAAAAAAAATGAACCAGATCACATTCTTCTAAAATCATCATATGAAGACGCAAAAAAGAATATGATTGATTATGATAGACTTAGAGAAATCTTAAAAAAAATTGATAAAAAAATTATATTAAAAAAACTCACAAGTATCTCACCATTGGCTGTTCCAATTATTCTTGAAATAAATAGAGAAAATTTATCAAAAAAGGAAACTGATGAATATATTTTAGAGGATTTAGAAAATGAAATATTAAAAGAGGCTAATGTACTATCAATTAATTAATTTTGGTAATGAAGAATTTCATGCTTACCCAGATAAATCTCTTTATTGGAAAAGACTAAATACTCTGATCGTATCAGATTTACATATAGGAAAATCTATTAGTTATGCAAAGAATAAGCAATTCCTACCTCCGTATGATACAAAAGAAATATTAAACAAAATTTTTGTTAGTTTAGATAAGATTAAACCAACTAATTTAATTATAGTTGGTGATTTATTACATGACGTTTTTTCAACATTGAGTTTAAAAGATCAAGATCATAAAAATCTTAGTCAATATATGAAAAATACTGATTTCATATGGATCAAGGGTAATCATGATAAAAATATTCAAATTGAAGGTTTTAAAAATTTTACAAATTACAAAATTGATAAATTATTATTTACACACATACCTATCGAAACATCTTTATTTCAAATTTGCGGTCACTATCATCC
The DNA here is from genome assembly GCA_902614395.1 of uncultured Alphaproteobacteria bacterium. Taxonomy (GTDB): domain Bacteria; phylum Pseudomonadota; class Alphaproteobacteria; order HIMB59; genus CACPNW01. Next base: position 73,625 of record CACMKW010000001.1, read on the forward strand.
AAAGGTAAAAATTTCACACAGAGGAAAAACTATTTTTAAAACATGTTTTATACATAATGAAAAAATATTCATTTTACCAAGTTTTGGAATTTTAACGGGTGGATTGGATATCCATTCTAAACAAATAAGTGATGTATTAGGTAAGAATAATTTGAATATTTATCCTGTGGGACAGGATAAAGTTTATAAATTATAATTAAGGTAATTATTAATTACGATCCAAATTAGAATAACAAAATTCAATACAAATAATAAAACTGAAAGCAAATGCATATATTTAAAACTTGAAGATGCTTTTTTATCGCCTTCTAATTCTTTATCTCTAAAATTATTAATTTTGGGTGTTAAATAATTTCTATTAATAATAAAACTTACAGCCACTACTATTAATAAAATAGAATTTAAAATATTACCTGAAATATAACTAAGGATTAAAGATAAAAAAGCTATTATAAACCCAAATAAAAACATTCGAGGAAAAATTATTCTTAAAAATTTACTGCTGGCATTAGTACTTAAAGTGGCAAAGACTGAGGGCGAGACAACAGCCATAAAGAAAATCATAGATCCTATTAAGAGTGCTAATAAAAAGTTAAGAGTATAAATTATCATAGGTTAAATTGCTCTTCATAAAGAGCAATTGTAATAGTTACGAATTATCAATTGCTGATTTTAATTTTCTATATTCCATAGAATTAGTTCCAGCTAAAGTTTCTAACTTTAACAACATTTCATTTGCTTTATTAATCTTTCCAAGTGTGATGTAAAGCTCACCGAGATATTCGTGTGCTCCTAAATGTTCAGGGTTTGCTTCTAATGCAATTTGATATGCATCGAAAGCTTTGTCTAAATTTGGCTCACTATGTTTTCTGTAACTAAATCCAAGTAAATTATACACATCAGCTTTTTTATCACCAAGATCTTTACGCTTAGCCATTTTTTCAAGCAATTTGATCGATTTATCAAATTTCTTGTAATAGACTAATTCGTACGCTTTATCGTAAAGCTTAATAATTTGTTCACCAGCAGTCATACTTGAGCTACTGTCGTCTGAACTAGCAGCAGCAAATACACCAGAACTAATAAATAATAATGTAAGTAATATTCTAATCATCAAAATCAGATATGTATGTTTAAACTAATTTCAATATTCGTTTGTGAATTAATTTAATTAATGGCAGGCAATATTATATTTTTTTAATCTGTAATAATTATATGGCCACGGCGTTAGAAAGCCTGCAAGAAGCATTATAGGTATTACCCACCATACAAGTTTAGCGCCACCCATAATGATCCAGTCGACTGCATTCATCGCTATTTCCATAGACACCATTGAAATTAAACTCATCCCTATGGCTGTTTTAAAAGCTTTGCTGATAATCATTTGTCTTGATAAAACGACAGTCTCTAAAATGATGCTAGTAATAATACCATTAATGATTGCTAGGATCATAATATAAAGAGTAGGCCAAGGAATGCCAGTTAATTGAAAATAAAGTATGGTTCCAAAATCGCCAATACTACATCCTAGCAAACACCAAGCAGTATTTTTAGCACTTCTTCTCCATGTATGTTTACATTTCCAATGAAAACGTGGAGCTGGTTTTTTTAATGTTTCAGCAACAGACATTAAATTATATTCCTTGTTTAAATTCGAATGTATTATTTATATCATTTATTTCATAGGTATCAATTGTACCATTCGTCCATTTGATTGTTATATTTTTAATAATTTCACCTTCACGTAAACCGTAATGTGCAACTGGTTCCATTTGACATAAATATCCTGAGCCTGCATCAATAGTCTTTGCATGATTTCTTAAATTTGTGTGTAATGTGACTGTTGCACCTCTAGCTGGAGCACCAAAAGTGTTTAGAGGCTTGATTCTAATAAAATTTGTATTTGATATATTTGCCTTAAATAAACTGAGTGGCTGAGCTCCAGATTCACCATGAGAAATAAGTAATTCTAGAATTCCATCACTATCAATATCAGCAATAGCAGCACCGGTTCCTAAACCCTGAGCTTCAAGTGCTTCTTCTAATTTAATTTCTTCTAGGTTTCCTCCATCAAGGATACGAAAGAGTTTATTTGGTTGACCAATATTATTTAAAAAAATTTCATCATAACCATCATTATCAAAATCTGCCGATATAACTGTGCGTATTCTACTAGGTGATCTAAAATCTAATGAAGACATATCGAGAAAAGATTCTTTTTGTTTTACAAAAATTCGATGATAACCTTCCCAGTTACTTGTTATAATATCAAGTTCTCCTCTGTATAAAAAGTCAGTTAATGCTGTTCCTCGACCATTTTGAAAAGTATCTTGGACATTCTTTTCAATTGCAATATCATTAAAACTACCATTCGAGTTTTTATATAAAAAATTTGGACCCCTCTCATTAGCTGCAAATATATCCATATTATCAGAAACTATATGTCCTGAGATAACAGCTCTTCCTCCGGTTATTTGATCAATTCCAAGCATTGGTGCTAAATCTTTAACTTCATTTTCTTCAATTTCATAAAATCTAGTAGGACCTCCATAATTAGCAACATATATGCCGTACTTTCCCGTTCCATTTCTGTCTACACAAACAACAGATCTGCCTGCAGTTAAATTTAAATTTTCTAAATTTTTTTCTAACTCAAAATAATCGAATATTTTGTTATTGTTATCTAGTAATCTATCAGAGTATTTTTTTTCTCCACTATATGTATCAGTATTTAAGAAGTAAATTTCTTCAAAACCATCCTGATCTATATCGCAAGCTGATACACCAATAGTATTTCTATCTTCATCAATGAATAAAGGATCTTGAATTGTATTAATTAGTTTTCCATTTTTATAACTAAGAGCTAGATTAGAGTATCCAAAGCCAGCAACAATAAATTCAAAGCTTCCATCTTTATCAAAGTCGGTTACTGATACTCCATAGCTTAATCTATCGTTATTGTTTTCAATTATTTCTGAAATATTAGAGAAAAATTCTGCCTTAGCCATACTCGATATTAAAATTATAAAAATAAAAACTAACTTACTCATTTCAAGTATTATCAATTTGCCAGTCTGATAAAAATGTCACCCATACCAAAATTTAGCTCTTCAAGAGGCATAGTATTTCGGGCTTCACACATAGGTCCAGTTATTTGATTGTTTTTTATATAATCTATATCGTAAACATCACATTTTTTTGCATTATGTAATAAACCAATAACTAGTTTATTATCTACTGAGTAAGTATATTCTCTATTTAATTCATTACCTTCACAAAAATAATTTCGATTAACAAGTTCAGGAAAATCATTTTTATCACAAGGATTATCAATAACGATTGCATATAAATCTTTTGATTGATCTTTAAAATTAATATTTATTTTTTTTGTTTCTGAGTATTTCATCACATCACATAAACATGGCCAACAACATTTATAGTATTGACCACAAATTTTTTCATCGTTATCTAAATTAGTAAGTAGAATCTCATCTGGTTGAGCATCAGGAGGAATTAAAGAGCCTGAAACAGCACAATATAATTTATTAAATTGCAAAAATTCTTCGTATTCTAAATTTTGATCTAAAATATATTTAAAAAATCTCGGTCCAGCAGCATTTCTGTTCCCATCTGGAAAAATAGTTGACCAATCGTTAACAAGTCTTTCGTACATTTTTTCTGTATTCGCATTAACATGAGTCGTGGATGAAAAAGTTAATAGGCATGAAATTATTGTAAGTAATTTTCGCATACAAATTAAATAGGTTTAGCTTTAAGAATGTAAATCCCTTCTTTTGAAACAATCTTGAATCAATAAGGATCACTTTTTGTGCTTTTTAATGCTATTTATGGTATTGTCGCACTTGAAGAATTTGACTTATTTTGTGCTAAATACTAGAGAGTAATCATAATTTGGGGCGTCGCCAAGCGGTAAGGCACCGGTTTTTGGAGTCGGCATTCGTAGGTTCGAATCCTACCGCCCCAGCCAATAAATCAATAAGCAAAGATTGTTTATAAAATTATCATATTATTGAGTTGAAAGTTCTTTATGTATAAGCAAAAAAATATAGGTTTGAAAATAAATTAAGGAAAGTGATTTTATGTTAAAAAAAATCTATAATATTAAATATCTCTTATCATTATTTTTTATAGTTATATTATTTAGCAATTATTCTTTTGCATCTAACTATCTAAAAGTAAACTATGGCTTAACTAGTAGCAGTGTAGGTGCAAGCTCTACAAAAGGCACAATTGTTACTGACGAAGAAGATGAAGGATTCATAGTTTCAGCTGGATCTCTTATAGGAGAAGTTTGGGGTTTAGATTTCATCTATTATGATCTAGGTTCAACTTCAATCAAAGTTGATGCAACTGAAAGTTTTACTTTCGAAGGTAATAATTACATAGCTAGTTCTGCTGGTACAATAAGTAATGATATAAGTGGTTATGGGGGAGGTTTATTTATTTCTTCATCAAATGATGGAGAGTTTTTATCTGTCTCTGGAACACTTAGACTAGGTTTGCATTCTTGGGATAAGACCGGGAGTACATCCATATTAGATAACAGCACAGGTTTCTCAGGAGCCTTTTACAATAAAGGTATTGGGGCTTATGCTGGCTTAGGTATAAGTATTAATTTAACAAGTAATCTTGCTGCTGATTTATCTATTGATACAATAGGTCTTAATAACATTGTCTCATTTGATGACAGTTCGACTATAGGCGCTTTAGGACTTAAGTATAATTTTTAAAAAAAATATTATTGGTCTAAATATTTAGGCCAATAATTATTTTAAAATATATTTTATAATTATTCTATATATTTTATTTATTTTAATAAAACTCTTCTAAGATTTGATAAAAATAAATATTTAACTTCAGTTCTTTTTTAACGCCTCATATAAGTTTTTTACTCATCAAGCCAATCTTAAATTCCTTTTTGAATTTTGTTTAGATAATTAACACTCTTCCAATATAAATCTTCAAATCTTTGGAAAATGCTAATTTTAATTATTTCTTTTTCTTTGACACCCCAAATATATTTTTTATCCATCCATCCTTCAAAATTTCCTGATGAAATTAAACACCAATCAATTTTACATTTTTCTAAAAAAACAACATTTCCAAATCCTATTTCTCCAATAACATTACCATCTAAAGTGTTTAATAATTTTATATTTTTTTTATCATTTGATAAAACAATGCCTGTTCTAATACCAGATATTAAACTTTTATGAATCCATCCAACATTTTTATTAAAGTCTTCAACTTTTCTCCATTCTGCATATTCTTCTAATACTTTTAAAGGGTAATTTTTTTTAATGTATTTAATTTCTATGGGATAATTCTTACTTGGACCAACTCGAATATTTGCATCATCAGATTTTAAAGATACGTACCTAGGAATTTCTAGACCAGTTTCTTTACCACTATTTGCATTGCTTACTTGGCAATAAATTATAATTGAAATGAATACTAATATAAACTGCATCTAAATATTTTTATAAAGTAGCATACGATTTATATAAAGTGTATAATATTAATAGCGCCTGTAGCTCAATTGGATAGAGCGTATGACTACGGATCATAAGGTTAGGAGTTCGACTCTTCTCAGGCGCGCCAAAAAAATAAAAATGTTATTATACAAATTTGTCCAAATCTGTATTAGTTAAAATAATAAAATGATTCTTGATATAAACTCTACAAAAATAAAAAGTGATAAACGCCTATCAAATTTATTTGCTAACGCAAATTTTAATAATTTATCTATTAATTGCAATATACTTCAAGGTAATTTTTATTCTGATTCATTTTATTATTTTCCTATTACAGAGGATAATGAAACATTTTCATCATTATTTACTAGAGATCTTAACAATATTTCGCATTTCTATTCCCAAAAGTTTTTTGATAATTTTAAAGAAAATAAAAATTCATTTAAAAATTTTAAGGATCTTTTTATACTTGGATCTAATGCCGGTAATAATTATTATTCAAATTTACTACATTTTCTACCTAGAATTTTCTTTAATAAAAAAACAAATTTAAAATTAGCAATTCATAGAAACTCATCAAATAAATATAGAAATTTTATTGGAAGTATTTTAAAATCTCTAAATATCGAATTCACATTTGTGTTTTTAGATGATGATTTTTATTACTTTATAAATTCAGAATTTCCTCAATTTTTAAATATGAATGTTTCTATTGAAATACTAAAAAATTTTTTAAATCCAAAGACCAATGTAGAATTAAGTAAGAAAATATATGTTACCCGAGAAGATTCTAATTATAGAAAAATTATCAATGAAGGTGACGTTGTAACACTTTTAATCCAAAAAGGTTATAGAGTTATTAACCCGCAATTATATGAAATAGAAGAGCAGATAGAAATTTTTTCAAATGCTGAAAAAATAATTGCACCTCATGGTTCCAATTTAGCAAATATTATTTTTTGTAAACCTGGAACAGAAATACTTGAGATAGCTCCCTCTTTTAATGATAATGAAAAAACACTTGAAGACAGATATTTAAACTTAGCAATGATGAATGATCTTAATCATAGTAAAATAATTGCTGATACAATTAATGTTGAAAATCATTCATCTCTAGCAAAAAAATATATTCACACTAATATTCTGTCTCAAAGTAATTATTATAAAAATCTAATTGTTAAAATTCAGAATCTCAGTGAACTAACTTAATTCAACAATCTTTTAAATAAATTGGGATTACAACGTTGATATTGGTTTTTAAACTACTACAAATTTTTTCGATAGAATATTTATTTTTAGGTTGATCTTTATAGTTAGCCAATAGATTTCTAAAGAAGGAATTAACAACTTTATTTTCGTAAAGTTTATAATCATCAAATTTGTTTTCTTTAATGATTAATTCAAGAAGTTTTTCATAACTCAAAATATCATCAATCAATAAATTGTTTTTTGCTTGATTACTATTATATATCAAAGCTCCAATATCATTTTTAATATTTGAAATATCAATTTTTCGACTTTTAGAAACTTTCGTCGTAAAGTCATTATAAACATCATTGACAATATTTTGTAAGTGTTCAATTTCATCATTTTTAGGTCGTCTATATGGATTAAACAAATCTTTACCTTCTCCAGCATTCTGACTAAATACTTCTATCCCATCTTTAGTTTCAATTGATTGACCAAAGACTCCTGAAGATAGGCTTAATGGTGTATTATAATAAAACCAACTTGGTCCACTTACTCCTATACTACCTATAATTGATCCATATGATGCAAAAATCTTATCACCTGTAGTTGCAACCCAATATCCACCAGAAGCTAAAATTTCTTTTGTAAAAAAATATACTTTAGTATTAGTGTCTGCTTTAAATTTGTAAATAATTTGCTCCAACTCAGCTGTAGCACTTACAGTTCCGCCAGGAGTATTAATATTTATTATTAGAGTGTTTATTTTTAGTTGTTTTAATTCTTCCAAATAAGATTTTACTTGAGCAGGGTTTATGTAATCATAAAGATTATTTCCTAAAAAATTACTGTTGTTATTAAAAATAGGTCCATTCAAATTAATTTTTGCTATGATATTATTGGAACTTTCGATACCGTCAGTCATTACAAAATGTTTTTTTTGGAAATCGTTGGAAAAATACAGCAAAATATTAATAATGATTAAAAAAATTAATACTGCACTTAAAAAACCTAAAGTTCTTAAAAAAACTCTAAAAAATACCATTTTCTTCAAAATATCATAACTTTGGTTAATTCGAATTTTTTTTTGTTTTCTTCTTGAATAGACTTTAATAATGCTTAAATAACTAGCACTCTCATAATGAGAGTGCTAATAAAAAATGATTTAATTTCAATTAGTTAACAAAAGAGGAAATATGAATTTTAGACCTTTACATGATAGAGTCTTAGTCAAAAGAGTGGACTCTGATCAAAAAACAGCAGGGGGAATAATTATCCCTGACACTGCCCAAGAAAAACCAATGGAAGGTGAAGTATTAGAAGTTGGTTCTGGAGCAAGAGATGAAACAGGAAAACTAGTACCTTTGGATGTCAAAAAAGGAGATAAAATACTTTTTGGAAAATGGTCTGGTACTGAAGTAAAAATGAATGGTGATGACTTTTTAATAATGAAAGAGTCAGATATCATGGGAATTATAACTTCAGGTAAGAAAAAGAAATAGAAATTAGAGAGGAAATAAAAATGTCTGCAAAAAATATATTTTTTGGATCAGATGCTAGATCAAAAATGTTAACTGGTGTTAACAAACTAGCTGATGCAGTAAAAGTTACATTAGGACCCAAGGGTAGAAATGTAGTTATGGATAAATCTTTTGGTGCACCTAGAATTACTAAGGATGGTGTAAGTGTTGCAAAGGAAATAGAGTTAAAAGATAAATTTGAAAATATGGGTGCTCAAATGGTTAGAGACGTTGCTAGTAAAACTAACGATATCGCTGGGGATGGAACAACTACTGCAACCGTATTAACACAAGCAATTGCAACTGAAGGAATGAAAGCTGTAGCAGCTGGAATGAATCCTATGGATCTTAAAAGAGGAGTTGATCTAGCTGTAGATGCTGTAGTTAATGAAATTAGAAAAAAATCTAAAGTAATTAAAACTGATAAGGAAGTTGCACAAGTTGGCACTATTGCCTCAAATGGTGATACTGAAGTTGGTAAAATGATTTCAAGTGCAATGCAAAAAGTAGGTAAAGAAGGTGTTATTACTGTAGAGGAAGCAAAAAGCTTGGATACTGAACTTGATGTTGTTGAAGGTATGATGTTCGACAGAGGTTATCTATCACCATATTTCGTAACTAATGCAGAAAAAATGATCACTGAACTTGGTGATTGCTATGTGTTACTTCATGAAAAAAAATTATCAAGTTTACAACCAATGTTACCTTTGCTTGAATCAATTGTTCAATCTACTAAACCACTATTAATTATAGCTGAAGATATTGAAGGTGAAGCTTTAGCTACTTTAGTTGTAAATAAATTAAGAGGTGGATTAAAAATAGCTGCGGTAAAAGCTCCAGGTTTTGGAGATAGAAGAAAAGCTATGTTAGAGGACATTGCAATTCTAACTGGCGGCCAAGTGATAAGTGAAGATCTTGGTATAAAGTTAGAAAATGTTAATCTAGAAATGCTAGGTACTGCTAAACGAGTAGTTGTTGATAAAGAAAATACTACTATCGTTCAAGGAGCTGGTAAAAAGAAAGACATTGAAGGTAGATGTAATCAAATCAGAGCACAAATTGAAGAAACAACTTCTGATTATGATAGAGAAAAACTTCAAGAAAGACTTGCAAAATTAGCAGGTGGTGTAGCGGTTATCAGAGTTGGTGGAGCTACAGAAGTTGAAGTTAAAGAGAAAAAAGATAGAGTCGAAGATGCAATGCATGCAACACGAGCAGCCGTTGAAGAAGGCATAGTACCTGGCGGTGGTTCAGCCCTTGCATATGCTACAAATTCATTGAAATCAGTTAAAACTGCTAATGATGATCAAAAGATTGGTGTTGATATAGTAAGAAGAGCACTTTTTAATCCTATGAGACAAATTGCAGAAAATGCTGGTGTTGATGGAGCAGTAGTAGCGGGTAAAATTCGTGAAAGTAAAGATCATAATATTGGCTATGATGCTCAAACGGACAAATATACCAACATGGTAAATGCCGGTATAATTGATCCTACTAAAGTTGTTAGAACTGCACTACAAGATGCAGCATCTGTAGCTGGTCTACTAATTACAACTGAAGCTATGGTAGCTGATGCTCCTGAAGATAAATCTTCAGCACCTGCAATGCCTGATATGGGCGGCGGCATGGGCGGCATGGGCGGCATGGGCGGCATGGGCGGCATGATGTAATTAATAAATAAATATTTTATAAGAAAGGGGCAAATTTATTTGCCCTTTTTTTTTAGATTAAACGATCAATTTGATTGGTAATTTTTGAACTATCTGGTTTTGTCATAGAGGACCAGGATTTAATAAGTTGACCATCTCTATCAAATAAAAATTTGTAAAAATTCCACTTTGGTTTTTCGTTATACTTTTCCTCAATCCATGCATAGATTGGATGAACATTACTTCCTTTGACATCCATTGGTGATGAAGTAACGAAACCTACACCATAATTAACTAAACATATTTGCTTAATATCTTCGGTGTCTAAATACTCTTGATTAAAGGAATTGCTTGTTGTAGCTATTATTGTTAAATCGCTATTTTTATAGTTCAAAAATAAATTTTGAAGGTCAGCGTACTGTGGAGTGAAACCACATCTTGAAGCTGTATTAACAATTAAAATTGGCTTACCATTAAATTTCTCTAAATTTACCTGATTGCCATCTATATCTTCAAATGAAAAATCGTATAAATTCACTGTTTCATTAGCTAATAGCGTATTCTTTAAATTAAGCATAATTAAAAAAACAAGTAAAAATTTAATTTTCATGTTAGTGAGTATTAAATATATCGCTTATGGAATCATTCAATAGCTTTACTAACCTTTTTTTAGATGTTTGGAATAATGGTGTTTTTGGCATAAATGCTACAGATATCATAGTAAGTCTTGTAATTTTTTTACTTTTTTATTTACTCAGAAGACTTATTGCTAGATTTATTCTTAATCGATTATCAAGAATTGTTTCAAGAACTTCTAATCAAATTGATGACGCTGTTATTGAAGTACTTGATGGACCATTAAAATTTTTACCTGTTGTTATTGGCTTTTTTATAGCTTCTTCATATTTAGATATTTCTGAAAATAATCAAGATTTTTTAGATTTACTAAACAGATCTCTAATTACTATTTTTATATTCTGGTTACTACATCAATTAATTATACCATTTTCATTTGTAATAAAAAACTTTGAGTCAAAAATTTCTAAACCATTAGTCGATTGGACTCTAAAAGGATTAAAAATCCTTGTAATTGTTCTTGGGGCTGTTGCAATATTAGAGTTGTGGGGAATACGAGTAGGTCCCGTGATTGCTGGATTAGGTTTGTTTGGTGTAGCAGTGGCACTTGGTGCTCAAGATTTATTTAAAAATTTAATTAGCGGTATTATGATTCTAATGGAAAAAAGGTTCACTGTAGGCGATGTAATATTAGTTTTTGGAGAAGTTGAAGGAGTTGTTGAGCAAATTGGTTTTAGATCTACACTTGTTAGAAAATTTGATTCAACACCAGTTATGGTACCAAATTATAAATTTGCTGAGCAGTCCGTTACTAATTATACAAGAAGACATCATAGACGTATAAGATGGTTAATTGGATTAGAGTACAGAACAACAATTGATCAATTAAAAAAAATTAGAGATGAGATAAATACATTAATTGAGAAAGATGAAAACTTTGCAAAAAATCAAAATGCCAGCTTCTATGTTAGAATAGATAGTTTTTCTGATAGCTCTATAGATATGTTAGTACAAACATTTACTGTTACAAATAATTGGGCTGAATTTTTAAAAATTAAAGAAAATCTTGCTGTAAAAATAATTGAAATTGTTGAAAATAACGAAGCAGGTTTTGCGTTTCCAAGCCAATCACTTTATGTTGAAAAATTATCTGACGAAAAAACTGAGATTTTTAATCCTCAATCTACTAAAAAATAATGAACGAAAGTAATCGTGTAATTTCTGGCTCTCTTTTTATCTTAGCTAGTATTGCTGTTGCATTTATTTTAAATTTCTCTCAACCTATAATGGTCCCGTTTGTATTAGCACTTCTTTTAAGAATTTTAATTGATCCAATAATTGATTTTCAGACTATTAATCTTCGCGTTCACAGATTTATTGCAGTTTTTATAAGTATTTGTTTAATTGTACTATTATTTTCAATTATTGTACCTTTTATTGTTTCTTCAGTTGCAACATTTTTAGAGTCAGCCGATGATTATAATCAAAAGGTAATTATTCTAATTGAGGCAGTCATAATACAGCTTCAAGAATTTGAAATTGATATTGATAGAGAAACAATTAGAAATTCAATTGCAGACTTGCCCATTACTAATTGGGCTGCAACTATATTAAGTAATAGTGCGAATTTTATTTCAAAGTTTCTCCTAGTTGTAATAATTACTCTTTTTTTATTACTTGGCACTCCTCCTAAGAATACCTCTGATGAGTGGAATGACATTATAAGATTAGTAAAAAAATATATTTTTACAAAATTTTTAACATCAGCTTTTACGGGTATTGCTGCAGGATTAATTTATTGGTTTTTAGGTTTAGAATTAGCCTTTATTTTTGGTAGCTTAACATTCATTTTAAACTTTATCCCAGTTATTGGATCTGTAATTGCTGTTTTACTACCACTACCAATAGCTTTTCTTCAATACAATGATCCTACACTTGTTGTATTAATCATTGTTTTACCTACAATTATACATCAAATTATAGGAAATTTTGTAGAACCTAAAATTTTTGGTGAGAGTTTTGGATTACATCCAATTACGATTATTTTATCCTTAATTTTCTGGGGAATGATTTGGGGGTTTATTGGAGTTCTTCTTGCAGCACCTTTGACTGCAATCATTAGAATTTCATTTGAAAGATTTGAAACAACTAAGCAGATTGCTAGATTATTAGAAGGTAAGATTCATATTAAGGAAAGTTAGCCTAATATTTTTTTACATATATCGTAGCTAAACCCAGCTCTTGCCATTTTTGCTAATTTTTTTTCATAGCTTTCGTTTTTTTCTAACAATTTCTTTTTCTTAGTAAATATTTTTGCTGACTCTAATTCCCAATTATCGTTATCTTGTTGCATTAAATTGAAATTATTTTGAATTTGAGATTTACTCACTCCTTTTTTTATCAAGTAATTAAAAATAAAATTCTTAGATCTTCCAGAATTTGATAAAGAAACAATTTTTGTTGAGCTATATCTATCATCATCAATAAATTTATTTTTTTCTAATTGTAAAATTATATTTTCGATAATATCTATGAGTTTTTTTTTCTCAAAATTTGTTACATTTAATCTTAAAATTTTTCTTTTAAGTACACTAACTAAATTATTCTTTGAGGAATCATATTTACTTAAGTAATCAACCGCATATTTTAAGAGTTTTTTTTCGTCCACTAAACTAATATACAAATTATTTAAATATATTAAAAGAAAACTCCTAATATGCTTAATTATAATTTTCTTTGTTTTCTTACATTAGTTAAAAAAGAAGTATTTAGGTTCTTAAAAGTTGGGATTCAAACTGTTATTGGACCGGCTATAAGCTCTTTATTATTCTTAGCTGTTTTTAGCTTAGCCCTTGGAAGATCTGTAAATTCTATAAATGGTATTGATCTTCCTTATTTTATTGCTCCTGGTCTAATAATGATGACTATGTTGCAAAACTCTTTTGCTAATTCAGCATCAAGTATTGGTCAATCAAAATTTCAAGGAAATATCGTAGATATATTAATGGCCCCATTAAACAATGTTGAATTAGCGTTTGGATTTATTATAGGTTCAGTTTGTAGGGGTGTTGTATGCGGCATAGTAACAACTTTAGGAGTCATGATATTTGTACCTCTTTATATACACTCTTATATGGCGTTGTTATTTTTCACATTAATGGGATGCACAATGATGGGTACTTTAGGAACAATCGTTGGTATTTGGGCAGATAAATGGGATCAACAACAAGGTATAACTAACTTTATTGTCTTGCCTCTTACTTTTTTATCAGGAACATTCTATTCAATTTCTAGACTTCCTGAGTTTTGGCAGAAAATTTCCTCATTTAATCCATTCTTCTATAACATTGATGGTTTTAGATATGCTTTTACAGGAACTTCTGACAGTTCTTTAATCCAAGGATCAATCTTCTTAATAATTATTAATATTATATTAATTTTATTATGCTATTTTATGTTTCGTAAAGGATATAAAATTAAATTTTAATATGGTTAGCAATCTTTTATCACATGTTATGCCTACTTATGGCTATAAAAATCTTGAATTTATAAAAGGTAAGGGGTGTTATTTATACACTAGTCAAAATAAAAAATATTTAGATTTTGCAAGTGGAATAGCTGTAAATTCTCTTGGTCATTGTCATCCTAAACTTATAGAGGTGCTCAATAAGCAATCAAAACAGCTCTGGCATGTTTCAAACTTATATAAAATTAAAAAACAAGAACAATTTGCAAAATTACTTTGTAAAAATTCTTTTGCAGACAAAGTCTTTTTTACTAATTCAGGAGCTGAATCTATTGAATGTGGAATTAAAATAATAAGAGGATATCATTCATATCACAAGACTAATAAAACAGAGATTATTACTTTTGATGGTGCTTTCCACGGAAGAACTTATGGAGCTCTTTCAGCACAAAAAAACAATAAATACTCTAAAGGTTTTGGCCCTATGCTTACAGGCTTTAAACAAATTGAATTTAATAATGAAAAAAAATTAATATCGGCAATAAATAAAAAAACAGCTGGTATTATTATTGAACCAATTCAAGGAGAAGGAGGTATTCGTCCTGCCAATCTAAGTTTTTTAAAATTACTAAGAAAAATCTGTAACGAAAAGAAAATCTTACTTTTTTTTGATGAGGTTCAGTGTGGATTTGGAAGATCAGGTAAATTATTTTCACATGAATGGGCTAAAATAAAACCAGATATTATATCTGTAGCAAAAGGTATTGGATCGGGTTTTCCTCTTGGAGCTTGTATGTCAACAAACAAAGCATGTGTTGCAATGACTAAAGGTAGTCATGGATCAACCTATGGTGGTAATCCGCTAGCCATGAGTGTAGGTTTAGAAGTTTTAAAAATTATCTCTAATAAAAAATTTCTTTCAAAAGTTGACAAAACAGCAAGATATTTTTGGAAAAATTTAAAAATATTAGAGAATTCATCAAATATTATTTCAGAGGTTAGAGGTGCAGGATTTTTATTGGGAATTAAAACAAATATTAGTAATATAGATTTTTCTGAACAACTTAAAAAAAATAAATTACTAAATGTACCTGCTGCAGATAATACAGTAAGACTAGCACCACCACTTATTGTATCTTATAAAGAGATTGATAAATCAATTGCTATAATTAAAAAAAGCTTGAAGGAATTATCAAGATGAAACATTTTATTGATATAAATAATTTTAAAAAAAAAGAAATTGATGAAATAATTTCACTTGCTAAAAAAATTAAAAAAAATCCAAAAAAATATTCTTCATCTTGTAAAGATAAAACTCTAGGTCTAATTTTTGAAAAGCAATCATTAAGAACTAGACTTAGCTTTAATGTAGGAATGCAAAAATTAGGTGGTTCTGTTTTAGAATTGCAAAGTAAAGACATTGGTTTTGATAATAAAAGAGAAAAGGCTGAAGATGTTCTTAATGTATTAAGTCAATATATTGATTGTATAATGATAAGAAATAATAACCACAAACAAATAGTAAATTTGAGCAAAGAAAATATTCTTCCAATTATAAACGGCCTAACTGAATATAGTCATCCATGTCAAATACTTGGTGATTTTTTAACCTTGCAAGAGAATTTTAAAAACTACAAAAATTTAAATATTGTTTGGATAGGTGACTACAATAATGTTTTACGTTCACTCATTCATTTACAAAACATTTATAATTTTAAACTTAATGTTGTTGTCCCACATCAAATATTTAAACATCATAAAAATGAATTTTTAAAATTTAAAAATAAAAATTTAAAATATATCGCAGACCCTATTTTAGGTGTTAAAAATTCAAATTGTATAATGACTGATGTATGGGTTTCTATGGGTGAAAAAAATAATAAAATAAAATATTTTAAAAATTTTACTGTTAATAAAAAAATTATGAGTAATGCTTCTAACAATGCAATTTTTATGCATTGCTTACCAGCAAAAAGAGGAAAAGAAGTAACATCAGATGTTCTAGATGCCAAAAATTCTGTTGTATTAAAGCAAGCAAAAAATAGAATGTATATTCAACAAGCAATATTAATTTATGTACTTGAAAAATAGTTTAATTTTAATTTTGCTTATTATTACATCTTGTCAACCAGTTGAAATATTAAAACCAATTGAAATTGATACATCTAGATTTGAAAAAATATCAATAAATGCAGAACAGATCCAAGTTAATAATAAATACAATTCAGTATTTTCCAAATCAAATATTGAAGATCAAATAAAAAAATCTCCAATTAATTTAATGGCTGAATGGAATAGTCAAAACATTCTTAAACTTGGTAGTGAAAATAAGTTAGTTATAAATATTTTGGATGCATCTATTAAAAAATCTGAAATAATGAATATTGGTGCAAAAAAATATGAGGAAAGAACTATATTTAATTATGAGTTATTTTATTTAGTTGAATATGAACTTTATGACAGCAGCGGTTTTTTAATAGCTAATACAACAGTAGAGACTTTAAGATCTACAACTTCTCAAAAATATATTTCTTTAAATGAAACTGAAATAATTATTAACGATTTATTAATTTTAGGAATGAAAGATTATATAAATGAAACTAAAAACCAATTATCAATTTATATGGGAGATTATTTGAGTCTTTAACTTCTCCAAAAATTCATAGATAATAAAACTAATACTGTAAAAATTTCTAATCTTCCAATAATCATAGTAATTGCTAATATCCATTTGGCTCCATTATCTAGAAAAAAATAATTTCCACTAGGACCAATAATTTCACCTAAACCGGGACCAACATTTGATATTGCAGAAGCTGCTGCTGAAAAGGCAGTTAGAAAATCTAAATTGAATAAACTCAAACTTACTGCCGATAAAATAAATAAAAAAATATACATAAAGAAAAAACCCATAATTGAGTTATAAGTATTCTCATTAACTGTTTTGCCATTAAATCGCATAACCAAGACTGCATGAGGTTGAGTTAATTTTCTAATTTGTGTAATTGCTCCTCTAAACAAAATTTGCAATCTAAATATCTTAATTCCACCAGTGGTAGATCCAGCACATCCACCAACAAACATAATAATCATCATTATTACAATTCCAAAACTTCCCCAATTAGAAAAATTACTACTAGTATAGCCAGTACCAGTTAAAATTGATGTAATATTGAATAAAGCAATTCTAAAAGCAGATATTGTGTCAATAGATTGATTAGTAATTAACCAAATTGTCGTTAATAAAATAATTATAAACAGAATTAGAAAGAATAATTTTATTTGATCGTCTTTAAATATTAACTTTTTTTGATTGTGTAGAAATTGTAAATATAAGACAAATGGCAAACTGCCAATCAACATAAAAATAACACTTATAATCTCAATTTGAAAAGAATTAAAATATAAAAAAGATTCATTGTAATTAGAAAATCCACCAGTTGAAATTGTAGTCATTGCATGAATAATTGAATCAAAGCCTTTCATTCCATTAACAAAATATAAAAAGGCACAAATAACTGATAAAAATACGTAAAGTAGAAATAATTCAATTACAAATCGATTAACTTTAGGGATAGTTTTTTCATAAGGATCATCATGTTCCATGTGTAACAGCTGCATTCCACCAATTTGTAAAGTTGGCAATATAGCCATTGCAAGAACAATAATCCCTATTCCTCCAAACCATTGAAGAAGAGATCTCCAAATTAATATACCTTCTGATAAGTTTTCTAAATTATTAATAACCGTTGCGCCAGTTGTAGTAATTCCACTCACAGATTCAAAAAAAGCATCCGTATATGAGAGTGAAGATGATGAATACACAAATGGAATTGCACCAAAAAGAGATATTACTAACCAAGATGAAATTGTTAACAAAAATGCCTGTCTAATTCCAAGCTTAATATTTTTTTTTCTAAATGAAAAATATAAAATTATACCTATAAAAAATGTGATTAAACTAGAATAAAAAAACTGTAACCATTCATAATTGCCATAATAAAGATCAAAGCACATTGGTATTAGCATTGCCAATGCTTCAATACATATTAGTAAACCGATTATGTTTAATATCGACCTAAAGTCTCTCATTCTTTTTTATAAATTAATTTAATTCGTTATTTTCAAATGGTGTATCTAATGAAAATTGAGGAATTTGAACATCAAAAGTATTCCCATTATCATTTTGCATCTCGTAAGTTCCTTCCATAAAACCAGATGAAGTAGTTAAAGGAGTTCCACTTGTGTATTCAAATTTTTCACCAGGATTAAGTACAGGCTGTTCTCCAACAACACCTTTTCCGCGTACTTCTTGTAATGTGCCATTAGCATCAATAATTTTCCAGTGTCTGTTTACAAGTTGCACTTTTTCTTTGCCTTGATTATCAATTGTTACCTTATATGCCCATACATAATGCTGATCTTCTGGTTCAGATTGATCTTCTAGATAATATGGTTTTACAGTAATGTTTATTTTTTTTGTTGTTTTAGAATACATTGAAGAAAGCTCAATATACCAAAATTATTATAAACAAAAGTTAATTTGTTTTTTTTATTTCTACTCTTCTATTTGCCGGTTGTTTAGTATCATCCGGAGTATTTACAGCTAAAGATTCTTCACCTTTGCCTAAGATTTTAATACTATTTTGATTAATGCCATAATTAATTAAAATTTCTTTTACAACTTCAGCTCTTTTAATAGATAATAATAAATTATATTTATTTGTTCCTTTAGTATCAGTATGTCCAACGACTAGATACTCATTAATAACACTTCCATAATTATTTAAAAATTTTTTTATTTTATCTTTACTTACTTCAGATAAATTGAATTTATCAAAATCAAAATATATTATTTGCATTAATTCTTTATTTTCATTTTTAGTAACAATTGTTACTTCATCTTTCGTTTCAATTTCTAAATTATTATTTTTATTTGTATTTTCCTTTTCATTTTCTTGAGTAGATATTTTTTCATAAATATTATGCATAGCGTTCAAGAAATCATTCTTGCAACTATTAATATCCCATGTTTGCCAATTTTCCTCCTGTTGCTCTGACCAGCAGTCTAATGATGAGATTGCTTTTGCTAAATTAAAAGGATCAATTTTTTTAGCATCTTTATAAATTGTCATAAGGTTATCATATGCAATTCTTATTTCGTTAATATTTTCCTCTGGCAACTTCCAATATGAAATTTCTTCAGGATATATTTCATCAGTTTCTAAACTCTTGAGAGCTTTTTCAGAATATAATTTTGCTGAATTCCAATCATGCATCTCTTCTGCTTCAAAAGTAGCTCTGTTTTTGTATTCGGACAATAAATGTTCTTGAAAGTTCCTTGGTTTATTAGTTTCCATAGTAGATAGTTCTTTATAGCTAGCAGAGCAACCCGTTAAAAAAATTAGAATAGAGATAATTGATATTAAATATTTAAATTTCATAGATTTCCATTATCAAATTTTGCTGTCAAAACTAAGACTAAATTTTGACCGAATTAAGGTCCACCATTTTCTTTGTATGACACACATTTTATTATTGCGGAGTATTTAAAGATTAAATACAGAATTATCATATTTATTTAAGGAGTTTATGATGATTAAACATTCTACGTCAGTGGATCAATCGGACAGAAAGGTTCCCTACAATTTAAGACAAAGTGGTCCTACACCAGTTCAAATGCTTATATCAACAAGAGTGAGAAAATCACCTTATTGGCATTTGTCAATGGAGGCGGGATGTTGGAGAGCAACAGTTTATAATAGGATTTATCATCCGAGGGGTTATGTAAAACCAGAAGATGGTGGAGCAATGGTTGAGTATGAGGCAATTAAAAATCATGTTACCATGTGGAATGTTGCAGTTGAAAGACAAATTCAAGTTAAAGGGCCTGATGCTGAGGCTTTTGTCGATTATGTTATAACAAGAGATGCTACAAAAATATCTCCAATGAGAGGAAGATATGTAATTCTTTGTAATCAGTACGGCGGTGTTTTAAATGATCCTATTCTTTTAAGAATTTCAAAGGATGAGTTTTGGTTTTCTTTATCTGACTCAGATATTGGTTTGTATTTGCAAGGTGTAAATCATGATAATAGATTTAATGTTCATATTGATGAAATTGATGTAAGCCCAGTTCAAATTCAAGGACCTAAAGCGCATGCTTTGATGAATGATTTAATTGGTGATCAAGTTAAAGTTGATGAAATGCCATTTTATGGACTTGCTGCTGCTAAAGTTGGTGGAAGAGATTGTATAATTTCACAAACTGGTTTTTCTGGAGAAGCAGGATTTGAAATATACTTATATGATTCAACGAAATATGCTGATGATATGTGGAATGCTGTTTTAGAAGCAGGAAAAAAACATAATCTTATGGTTATAGCACCGGCTCATCACCGTAGAATTCAAGCAGGCATTCTATCTTGGGGTCAAGATATGGATAATCAACACAATCCTTTTCAATGTAATCTAGGTTATCAAGTATCTTTATCTGGTAAGGGTGAGTGGAATAAAACTTCTGACTATGTTGGTAAGGCTGTCCTTGAAAAGATGAAGGCTGAATTAAAAGAAGGAAAAAAACCATATAAGCTTCAATTAGTTGGATTAAGCTTAGGAGGAAAACCTATCGAAGAATATGCTCCTGATTTTTGGCTTGTTTCTGAAGATGGAAATGAACCCTGTGGATTTATAACATCTCCTTGGTATCATCCTGAGCAAGGAAGGAACATTGCTATGGGCTATGTACCATTTGATGGAACTCTAAATAAAAATGGTTTTCCTATTGGAAATTATGGTCGCAAATTCAAGATTCATCTACCTGATCAATATGCAGATACACCTGGCGTACCAGTAGATGCAGAAGTTGTGCCAATTCCTTTTACTGAATCACACAATTCCAATACTAGAGAAGTAGTAGATAAATAAAATATTTTAAGAAGCTCTATTTAATGAAATAGAGCTTTTTTATTTTAATAAAGCTTTTATTCTATCAATAGAGATATAACCAACAACAAGTTCTTCATTAACAAAAAAAGTAGGAGTACCTCGAGCACCTGATCCATTAGCTAAAAATGAACTCAGTCTTACGATATTATTAACACTTTCTTTTGTCATATCGATATTTAATTTAGCATCATTTAACTCAAGATTTTCAATTATTTGTTTTAGTTTTGCATTATTTAAATTTCCCTCAACTTCAAACAATGCATTATGAAAATCGATACCTTTGTTCTGCATGTTTGCAGCTATAACCATATTTGCTAGTAATTTAGAAGACTCACTTAAAATTGGATGTTGTAAGAATACTATTCGTGTATCTTTTCTTTCACTTGCAATCTGAAGTAGTTCAGGATGAACTTTTTTACAATATCCACAAAAATAATCCATAAATTCAATAATGGTATTGTTTGCATTTTCATCACCAATTTGAACAATTCCATCTTCAGGAATAACATCTAAAATTTTTAAATGAAAAGGCTTAGACTCATCAAAAAACAATTCTTTAAGAGTCATTTCAGCCTTTATAGGAAGACAAATAAACGCACTCATTATAACCACCGAAATTATTTTTTTAAAGTATCTCATGATTGACCCACCTTATTTAATATGATTAATGAAGTACAGTATTAAATAGTAATAATGAAATCAAAGTCAAAAGTAGTTGTCATCGGTGGAGGTGCTGTAGGCGTTAGCACTTTATATCATTTAGCCAAAAAGGGTTGGTCAGATGTAGTCCTGGTTGAAAGAAAAGAATTAACTTCAGGATCAACATGGCATGCAGCAGGTTTACTTCCATTATTCAATATGAGTTATTCAGTAGGTCAATTGCATAAATACGCAGTCAAACTTTACAAAACTCTTGAGGAAGAAACAGGACAAAAAGTTGGTTTTAGTGTGGTTTCAAA
The DNA here is from genome assembly GCA_902614395.1 of uncultured Alphaproteobacteria bacterium. Taxonomy (GTDB): domain Bacteria; phylum Pseudomonadota; class Alphaproteobacteria; order HIMB59; genus CACPNW01. Next base: position 95,426 of record CACMKW010000001.1, read on the forward strand.
TATCCGTTTAGCAACTACTCAAGATAGAATGGATGAGTATTATCAATATTCAGGAGTTGCAAAAACAATAGGTGTAGATGTTAAATTTTTAACACCTGAACAAGTAAAAGAAATTTGGCCCCTTTGTAATACAGATGGATTGATAGGGGCAATTCAACATCCTGAAGATGGATACATTCAACCAGCCGATCTAACTCAAGCTCTAGCAAAAGGAGCAAGAGATAAAGGTGCAGAAATTTATAGAAATACTTCTGTAACTGGTATTAAAAAAAATAAAGATGATTTATGGATTGTAGAAACTGATAAAGGTTCTATTGAATGTGAGCATGTAGTGTCATGTAGTGGTAATTTTGCAAGACAAACTGGAAAGATGGTCGGACTTGATATTCCAGTCATACCTGTTGAACACCAATACATAGTGACTGACGATCATCCTGAAATATTAAAAAGAAAAGAACAAGGGCTTCCTGAAATGGGGGTCTTACGAGATTCTGATAGTTCTTGGTATATGCGTGAAGAAAGAGGAGGATTGATATTAGGGCCTTATGAAAAAGGAGCTCCCGTTTGTTATGTAGATGGACCTGACAAAGAATCTGAATTTGAATTATTTCAAGAAGACCTGGAGCGTTTAGAGCCTCACATCGAATCAGCAATGCACCGTGTTCCTATTTTTGGAGAAGTTGGAGTTAAGAAAGTTTACAATGGTGCTATTTGTTATACACCAGATGGAAGTCCAATTGTTGGACCGGCATGGGGACTTAAAAATTTCTGGTTAAATGAAGGACATAGCTTTGGAATTACTGCAGCTGGTGGAGCAGGATGGCAAATTGCTGAGTGGATAGTAGACGGTGAACCTACAATTGATATGTTAGGTGTAGATCCTAGAAGATTTGGTGATTATGCAACAGAGGCATATTTGATTAAAAAGAATGAAGAAGCTTACGCGAATGTCTTTACTGTACACTATCCTGATGAAGAAAGAGAAGAGGGACGTCCATTAAGACAAGCTCCTTGTTATGATAGATTAAAAAATCTTGGTGCAGTTTTTGGTCAAAAGTTTGGTTGGGAGCGTGCTAACTGGTTTGCACCTTCAAAAGAACTACAAAAAGATGACTGGTCATTTAGAAGATCAAAATGGTTTGAACATGTTGGCAACGAATGCTTGAATGTTCAGAATAATGCTGGCCTTCTAGATATGACTGCCTTTGCTAAATGTCGGATTTCAGGACCTGGTGCAGAAGAATTTCTAGACTACTTAGTTGCAAACAAAATCCCTAAAAAAATTGGAAGAGTTAATCTTTGTCATGCACTAAATACTGCTGGAGGAGTTCACTCAGAATTTACAATTGCAAAAGAAAAAGAAAATTCGTTTTATTTAGTTTCAGCAGGAGCATTTCAACGATTAGATCATGATTGGATTCATAAATGGATGCCCAAAGATGGAACAGTAATTTATGAAAATCTAACTAACAGTATGGGTGTTCTTGTTTTAGCAGGACCTAAATCAAGAGATATTCTTTCCAAAATTACAAAGACTGATTTATCTAATGAAAATTTCCCATGGTTATCCTCAAAAAAAATCAATGTTGGTTTAGCCCCTAGTATTGCTATGCGAATGAATTTTGTTGGAGAACTCGGATGGGAATTACATCATCCAATTGAATATCAAAACCATATTTTTGATAAATTGATGGAAGCAGGAAAAGATTACGGGCTTAAACCATTTGGTATTAGAGCGATGGAAAGCTTACGTGTTGAAAAAACCTACAAATTGGTTGGTACAGAAATGTCTATAGAATATGCAGCATTTGAGTCTGGATTAGAAAGATTCGTACATTTAAATAAAGGGAATTTTATTGGAAGAGATTCTCTTGTTAAATGGCAGCAAAATGGGTTTAAAAACAAAATGGTAACTTTAGAGGTTCATGATGTTGAAGATGCAGATGCTTTGGGTAATAATCCTATTTATAATAATGGAAAAGTTATAGGTCGTGCGACAGGAGGTAACTATGGTTTTAGAGTGAAAAAATCATTAGCTATTGGTATGGTGGATCCTCAATTTACAGATGTTGGTCAAAAATTAGAAATGGATATATTAGATAAAAAATACAATGTAACAGTTATAGAGGATAGTCCTTATGATCCTAAAAATGAAAAACTAAAACAATAGTATGAAGTTACTTGTCACCGTAAAAAGAGTCATAGATTATAATGTTCAAATCAGGGTTAAAGCTGATGGCTCTGGAGTTGAAAAAGACAATGTAAAAATGTCAATGAATCCTCCTGATGAAAATGCGGTAGAGGAGGCTCTAAGGATAAAAGAAGCTGGTAAAGCAGATGAGATTATAATTCTTTCTGTAGGTAATGATAAGGCTCAAGAGACTATCCGAACTGCATTAGCAATGGGAGCTGATAGGGGTATACATGTTAAAACGGACAATGATTTAGAACCTCTAGCTATTTCTAAAATAATTTCCAAAGTTGCTGAAGAAGAAAAACCATCAATTATTTTAATGGGAAAACAAGCAATTGATGATGATTCTAATCAAACCGGTCAAATGACATCTGCTTTACTTAATTGGCCTCAGGCTACATTCGCATCTAAAATTGAAATTGACGGACAAAATGCAATAGTTACTAGAGAGATTGATGAAGGCTTGGAAAGAATAAAAGTCTCTATACCATTTGTAGCATCATGTGATCTTCGACTCAATGAACCAAGGTATGCTTCTTTACCGAATATAATGAAAGCAAAGAAAAAACCAATTGATACAAAAGAAGCATCTTCTCTTGGTATAAATATAGAATCTAGGATTGAACAGATAAAAGTAGAAGAACCACCTGTTAGACAAAAAGGAATCATGGTAAGTGATGTTGCTGAATTGGTTCAAAAACTTAAACATGAGGCAAAAGTAATATGACAATATTAGTATTAGCAGAACATAATAATATAGATATTAAGTCATCAACCTTAAATACTATATCTGCAGCATCGCAAATAGACCAAGATATCCATGTTTTAGTAACAGGTTATGAATGTGAAGAGCTAGCTAAAAATATCTCTAAATGTGAAAAAGTTTCAAAAGTATATTTAGCCAACAATGAAAAACTTAAAAATCCAATTGCTGAAAATATTGAACCTATAGTTGTATCTTTAGCCAATAATTATTCGCACATTATGGCACCCGCAACAACATTTGGAAAAAATATTTTTCCTAGAATTGCTGTTAAATTAGATATTGCACAAGTTAGCGATGTTATAAAAATATTAAGTTCCGATACTTTTATGAGACCAATTTATGCTGGGAACGCTATTGCTACAGTTAAATCAAATGATAAGATTAAAGTAGTAACAGTACGACCAACATCATTTGATCCTGTAGAAACTAGCGGTGGAAAAGAAGAGATTGAAAATATTTCTTTTGATAATGATAGTGGCTGTGTTGAATTTATAGATAGAGAAGAATCTCAATCTGAAAGACCAGAGTTGAGTACTGCTCGAGTTGTCATATCTGGTGGTAGAGGATTACAAAGTGCCGAAAATTTTAAACTTTTAAATGAAATAGCAGATAAGCTTAATGCGGCAGTTGGTGCTTCTCGTGCTGCTGTAGACGCTGGTTATGTTTCTAACGATTATCAAGTTGGGCAAACTGGCAAAGTAGTTGTTCCAGATTTGTATATTGCTGTAGGTATTTCTGGTGCAATACAGCACTTAGCAGGGATGAAAGAAAGTAAGGTAATTGTAGCAATCAATAAAGATGAAGAAGCACCGATATTTAATGTTGCTGATTATGGATTAAATGCTGACCTATTTGAAGCATTGCCTCAATTATCTTCTGAACTAGATAAATTAAATACTATTCAACAATAAATTAATTTATTACAATAAATAAAATGGAAGTAAAACGCGAGTCAATGGACTATGATGTTGTTGTAGTAGGTGCTGGTCCATCAGGCCTATCAACTGCAATCAAATTAAAACAACTAAACCCTGAAATTAATGTTTGTATATTAGAAAAGGGATCAGAGGTTGGGGCACATATTTTAAGTGGTAATGTCTTTGAAACAAGAGCACTGGATGAACTAATACCAGATTGGAGAACTAAAGATTCGCCAATTAAAACTAAAGTAACAAAAGAAAAGTTTTTATTCTTATCTAAGAAAAGTTCAATCAATTGGCCTACTTGGCTTCTTCCTAGTGTTCAAAAAAATCATAAGAATTACATCATTAGCCTTGCAAATTTATGTAGATGGCTAGCAAATGAGGCTGAAAGTTTAGGTGTCGAAATTTTTCCAGGATTTGCAGCATCTAAAATATTATATTCAGAGGATCATAGTGTAATTGGTGTTCAAACAGGTGATATGGGTATTGATAAAGATGGTAACAAAAAAGATAGTTTTGAACCAGGGATTAATATTAAAGCTAAAGTAACAGTATTTGCTGAGGGTTGTAGAGGTCATTTAGGTAAAGAATTAATTAAAAAATATAATTTATCAAAAGATAAGTCACCACAACAATATGGAATTGGATTTAAAGAAATATGGGAAGTAGACGACACTCAGCATGAAGAAGGTCTTGTAATGCATACTGCGGGATGGCCATTAGATAACACAACTTATGGTGGAAGTTTTTGTTATCATGCTGAAAATAAACAAATATTTTTAGGATATGTAATCGGTCTTGATTATAAAAATCCTTATTTATCTCCTTATGATGAATTTCAAAAATTTAAAACTCACCCAGCAATCAAGAAAATTCTCACTAATGGAAAACGTATTGCTTATGGAGCAAGGGCACTTATTGAAGGTGGTATTCAAAGTTTACCTAAAATGTATATGCCAGGTGCATTACTAGTTGGATGTGATGCAGGTACTTTAAATATGCCAAAGATTAAAGGATCACATACTGCTATGAAAAGTGGAATTATAGCTGCTGAAACAATTAATGATTATTTAAGTAAATCTTCACCTCTTTCAGCATATGAAAATAAATTTAAACGTTCATGGCTTTATAAAGAATTATTTGCAGCAAGGAATGTGAAACCTAGTTTTAATTGGGGGTTAATACCTGCAATAATATTTACAGGAATTGATCAAATAATATTTAGAGGCAGGCTTCCTTTTACACTACAACACAAACATGCTGATCATGAAGCTTTACAATTAGCAAAAGATTCAAAAAAAATAGACTATCCAAAATATGATGGAATATTTACGTTTGATAAAACCAGTTCAGTTTATTTGACTGGAACTAATCATGAAGCTGATCAGCCAGTGCATTTACAATTAAAGGACAAGGAACTACCAATAAAATTTACTTTAAATGCCTATGATGAACCATCTCAAAGATATTGTCCTGCTGGTGTATATGAGATTGATAAGACAGATATTCAAAATCCTAAATTTGTAATTAATGCGCAAAACTGTATTCATTGTAAAACATGTGATATTAAAGAGCCATCACAAAACATAAATTGGGTTGTACCTGAAGGTAGTGGTGGACCAAATTATGCAAATATGTAATATATTTGTAAAATACTTATTTTAATTAAATTGACTCATTTTTATTATGAATAAAAATAAAATTGTATTTACTTTTGCAACAGCGGAAGTAAATTTTATTGGTCAAATATTTATAAAGATTACTGAATTATTAACAGGAAAATTAAAATTAAAAAAATTATATGATGAATACTTATCTGAAAATAGACCACCTGAGCTTTTTTGGGATGATGCAGTAGATAAATTAAATCTTAATTTAATAACTAATTTTAAAGACGGTAGTTACATTCCAAAAAAAGGAAAATTAATTGTTATAGCAAATCACGCTTTTGGAGTTGCGGATGGTGTATCCATATGTTCAGCAATTTCAAAAGTAAGACAAGATTATAAAATGGTTACACATAAAGTCTTAAGGCAAGCAGAGGCAGTGAAAGATAAAATATTACCAATTGATTTTAATGAAAATAGAGAAGCCCTATTAACTAACATTAATACACGTAAAGAAGCTGAAAAAGTTTTACATAATGAGGGTCTTTTAGTGCTTTTCCCTTCTGGAACAATAGCAACAAAACAAAACTTAAAAAAGAATACAAAAGCTGACGATGGTGAGTGGAAACAATGGGTATCGAAATTAGTTCTCAAAACTAAAAGCCCTGTGTTACCAATTTTTTTTGACGGTCAAAACAGTCAATTATATCATATTGCTAATAAAATAGGACAAACCTTTAGATATTCTTTGTGTATGTACGAACTTAAAAGAAAAATTGGCGATGATATTTATATGTATTTTGGATCTTTAATTTCATATGAAACTTTAAAGAATATCGGAGATATCAAACAAATTACAGAATATCTTAGATTAACAACATACTCCTTAGATCCACAATTTAACAAAAATTAAATATTTATTTTTTATAACTAGCGCCTTATAGAGCACTTATGGTAGGTTTTGTTGGGGCCAGTGCAAGAAAAAGAAGAAGGAACAGATATTTATTTATTATACTTATTCTGGCTTTATTTGGTATTTTTTTCTATTTACCCTCTATAGATTTTACAACAGAAGAAAAACAACCTTTGGATGAAATCATCCCAAGTAATGTTGTCGATCAATCAAGCTTAAGAACTGAAATAGAAGAGTTAAAACTTGAAGTATTCCAAAAAGATCAAAGGTTAAAATTTAGAGATGATCAAATTAAAAATCTTCGCAAAGAAATAAATGATTTAAATAAATCGTTTAACACTGTCAAAAATGATTATAAACAATCTCTTAGCAATATCTCAGATTTAGAGAATAACTCTGAAGAAAATTATTCACAAAATATTGAACAAATAGTTTCACTTGAAAATCAAATTACTGAATTAAAAAAACAATTATCAAAGTATGAAAATTTAGTTCTTAAATTAGAAACTGAATTAGCTAATTCTATATCTTCTGAAAATGTAGAAGAAGTAAATATTGAAAATTCAATATTAAAATCAGAAATTAACCAAATTAAAGAAAAGAATCTTAATTTTGAAAAAGAATTAAATAAATTAAAAACAACAATCGAAAATAAAGACATGGAAATTGAAAAAAAAAATAAGGAACTAGAAAATTTAATTTATTTAAAAGATTTACAACATCACGGTTGATTACTTATTTTTTTTTCTAAATAAATAAGGTTCTACAAAATCTCCAATCCATATCCCTCTTTTCTCCTGTTTTGCTTTTTCTTCTTCTTCAACATAATCTTTTGAATAATAGCGATAAGCTATAGCCCATCCATTCAGAACCATTTCACTATTTAAATCTAAATTATCTTTGTAGCAGATTCCAATAAATCTATTATATCGATCCTTACCTTGTGTTATGCACTCAATTTTATTATTACCAATTAGTTCCTTTAAGAACTTTGTTGATTCCACACCACAATTCCAGACTTTACTATTTTTATTACATGTTTGATTTGTTTCAGGGGCGTCAATCGCATGCAGTCTTATTTTATTTTTATTAATATGTATAGTATCACCATCAATTACTTTTGCTTTTCCAAATATAGTTTTACTAGATAATACTGTGCTAAGAGTAATTAAGATAAGAAATAAATTAAATATTAAGATTTTTACTACCATCAACTAATAAATCATAAACATATTTTGCATGTGATCTGTTTAAATGTAAATCTAATGAAGTTTCTTCTTTATCAGTATTATTCCTAATAAAAAGTACTGGAATTTTTATAAATATAGTTTGAACTACAGAAAAATTAGTTTGCAAAATTTTTTCTAAGTTCGCGACAAGAAATTTAGAAAGTAAAATAAATACCTTTTCCCCCTCAAGCCGTAAAACAGTTTTATTAAATGAAACATCAGTTATTGCTGTTTTTTCTGGATTGAGTTTAGATTCTAATAGAGAAATAATTTCATCTTTCTCATTTTCTGGTGTTTCGACTAACCATTCATTTGGACCAAGCCACATAATACTAATATTATTATTAAAAATTCTTACATTTGGTTCTATTGGTAAAACCAGGTTTAATACTGAGCCTATATTTTTCATAAATTCTTTATCTGAACTTTTACCTCGTATATTTATTTTACCTGATAGAGCTCTTTCTTCTATTGTTACTCCATTGTAATTTTTTTTATCTATATTCAAAACATTACTGTAAGTTAAACTCATTGATTAACCCTTTGATTTTCAGGATCTATAAATATTGGACTAGTTATTTCTACCTCAATATTTTCATTTTCCATTGGAGCAATTAAAACACTTCCTTTTTTTTCAAGACCACCTTTAATTAAAGCTAAAGCAAAAGAACATTTTAAATTAGGTGAATAATAACTAGACGTCACGTGACCAACCATTTTCATAGGTAGGGCAGTTATTTCTTCAACCAATTGAGATCCTTCTTCAAGAACTTTATTTGGATCTTTAGTTTTTAACCCAACTAATTGTTTCCTATCTTTTTTAATAGTATCACTTCTATATAATGCCCTTTTACCAATAAAATCATATTTCTTCTTACTAACTATCCAGTCCATATCCAGATCTACTGGTGTCACTGATCCATCTGTTTCTTGACCAACAATAATAAATCCTTTTTCAGCACGAAGTACATGCATTGCTTCAGTTCCATACGGAGTAATATTAAATTCTTTACCTTTATCTATACAAAGTTCCCAAAGATTTTTAGCATAGCCAGATGGAACATTTATTTCGTAACACATCTCCCCTGTAAAACTTATACGCATGACTCTACACTTTATTCCGTCAATATTAATATTCTTAAAACTCATATGAGGAAAATTTTCTTTTGAAAAATCAAAATCTGGAACTAACTTTTGCATTAATTTTTTTGAATTTGGACCATTTAAGCTTATCGTTCCATAGTTTTCTGTTACGGATGTTAAATATACTTCTAATTCTGGCCATTCTGTTTGTAACCAATCTTCTAATTTTGACATTACTGACGCTGCGTTTCCTGTAGTTGTTGACATGAGATAATGATACTCGTCTAATCTAGTTGTTACACCATCATCAATAACCATCCCATCGTCACCTAACATTACACCATATCGACATTTACCAATTTCTAATTTTGACCAAGAATTTGTGTAAATTCTATTTAAGAATTCGCTAACATCTCTTCCCTTAATATCAATTTTACCAAGCGTTGATGCATCTAATATCCCTAGACTATCTCTAGTTGCTTTTACTTCTCTATTTAAAGCAGACTGAAAACTTTCATTCCTTTGAGGATAATACCAGGCTCTTTTCCATTGACCTACATCCTCAAATAAAGCTTTATTATCAATATGCCATTGATGCATTGGGCTTGTTCTCTCTAAATCAAAAAATTCTTTAACATGACGTCCAGCAATTGCTCCAAATGTCACTGGCTTATAAGGTAAACGAAATGTTGTCGTACCTAATTCAGAGATTTCAGTATTTGTTAACTCTGATATTATTCCAAGTGCATTAACATTACTGGTCTTACCTTGATCAGTTGCCATTCCTGTAGTTGTATAACGTTTGACATGCTCAATTGATTGAAAACCCTCTTTTAAAGCTAATTTAATATCTTTTGCTGTTACATCGTTTTGGAAATCTACAAACATTTTTGTTCGTGAGATATTTTTCTTTGATGTAATCCAAACATTTTCGTGTTTGCCTTGCTTTAAATCATCTGATTTGTAGTTTACTTCGCTAAGTTCATTTTGCTGATTATCATTTAAATATTTATATGTATCTTCTTGAGTTTTTAATAATATTTCATTTAAATTATAATTACCATTGCAACTTCCAACACACAATGTATCTTGATAAACTTCATTAGGAATAAAACTTCCATCTACATCTCTAAATTTAAGTTTTCCTTTTGATTGAGTAAATAAATGAACAGTAGGAGTCCAACCACCACCAATTGCTAAAAGATCGCATTTAATATTAATAGAAGATTTTTCATTATTGTTTTCAGTTTTTATTTTTCTTAATTTAACTTCTCTAATTTTTAATCTTCCAACAGTATCACTAATTTCATAACCTCTTAGTATAGTAATACCTAATTTATTTGCTTTTTTTGGGTAATATCCATCACTACTATCTCTTGTATCGACAATAGCCTCTACTTTTATACCTTGTTCAAAAAAATCTATTGCAGTTTCATAGGCACTATCATTGTTTGTAAAAAAAACTAAATTTTTTCCAGGTGCAACTCCATACTTATTTAAGTATTTTTTTGCACTGTTAGAAAGCATAATTCCAGGCCTGTCATTATTGTTAAATATTATTGGTCGTTCAATTGCGCCAGTTGCTAAAATAACTTTCTTTGATCTAATTTTCCAAATTCTTTCTTTAATATCATTTTTTTTATTTAAACCTTTTTCTGGATCAATTTCTTGCACTGCTAGTAATAAATTATAATTCAAGTATGCAAAACAAGTTGTGTTTTTAACTATTTTTACATTTGAATTTTTAGAAAGTTTATCAACTAATTTATTTTTCCATTCATTAATCGGTAAATTATCAATTTTAATGTCTTGATTTTTTGTAGATAAAATTTCACCACCGAGATCCTCTTCTTGCTCAACTAGTAAAACTTTATAATTTTTATTCGCTGCAATTTCTGCTGAAATTAATCCACTTACTCCTGCTCCAACAATTAGAACATCACAATGATAATGAAAATGTTCGTATTTGTGGGGATCATCTTTTTTTGGAGATTTACCAAGTCCTGCAGCGTGTCTTATAAAAAATTCATATGCTTTCCAAAACTTTGGTGGCCACATAAAGGTCTTGTAATAAAACCCTGCAGGAAAAAATGGGGATAGTAAATCATTTACAGCGCCAGCATCAAATTTCACTGACGGCCAATTATTTTGACTAAAAGCTTTTAACCCATCATATATCTGGACTTCAGTTACTCTTCTATTAGGTTCGGTATATTCTTTGGTTTCAAGCTGAACTATTCCATTAGGCTCTTCACTACCTGCGGTATAAATACCCCGCGGTCGATGATATTTAAAACTTCTTCCAACTAAATGAACATTATTTGCAAGAAGTGCAGAAGCTAGCGTGTCACCTTCAAATCCAAAATATTCTTTATTATCAAAATAGAACCTAACAGACTTATTATTTTCTAGATTTTTATTATTTGTGTATCGCATCTTTATTTTTAAAACCTATCTTTCTTCGATGTTGATAAATTCCCTGATCCAATACTTGGCTCACCTGAAGGAGTAGCTGGAATATTTGCTTTTAATATGGGAGGAGCTTCTCCCATTTTATATACTGCAAGAATTTCATCGGTTGCTGTGTTTCTTGCTAAATTAAACCATCGTCTGCATCCATATTCATGGTTCCATCTTTCATAATGAATACCTTTTTCGTTCTTTCGCAAGAATAAATATTCTGCCCATTGATCATCAGAGAGTTCAGGAGGATTCTTTGGTCTTGCAATATGCGCTTCACCTCCACAAGAAAATTCAGCTTGATCTCTTTCTCCACAGTATGGGCAATTTATTAAAAACATGATTTAATGTGCTACGGCAGCTGCACCATGTTCATCAACTAATTCACCACTAGAAAATCTATTTATTGTAAAAGGAGCATTTAATTCATGTGCTTGATCATTAGCTATAGTGTGAGCAAATACCCAACCTGAACCTGGTGTTGCTTTAAAACCACCAGTTCCCCAACCACAATTAAAATATAATCCATTTATGTGCGTCTTACTGATAATGGGGCTTGCATCAGGACAAATATCTACAATTCCTCCCCAATGACGAAGCATTTTCATTCTAGAAAATATTGGAAACAATTCAACTATTGCCATTAATGTATCTTCAACAATGTTAAAGCCACCTCTTTGAGTATATGAAGTGTATCCATCTGTTCCAGCACCAATAACTAGTTCTCCTTTATCTGACTGAGAAACATACGCATGAATTGTATTGGACATTACTACAGTATCAATGACTGGTTTTACTGGTTCTGAAACTAGTGCTTGTAATGGTTTACTCTCCAAAGGTAATTTGATACCCGCCATATTGGCAATAACACTGGTATGCCCTGCAGCAGCTATTCCAATTTTATTTGAATTGATGGTTCCTTTTGTTGTTTCAATACCAGTTACATTTCCATTTTTTACATTAATACCAGTTACTTCACAATTTTGAATTATATCAACTCCCATTTCATCAGCTCCTCTTGCATAACCCCATGCAACAGCATCATGTCTTGCAGTTCCTGCTCTTCTTTGCAGCGTTGCTCCTAAAACAGGGTATCTAATGTTTGGTGAAGTATTTATTATTGGACAAAATTCTTTAACTTTCTTTGTATCAAGCCATTCACAATCGATATCATTTAGTCTGTTTGCATGCCACCGTCTTTTTAATTCTCTTACATCATGAAGATTATGAGCAACATTCAAAACCCCTCTTTGAGAAAACATTACGTTGTAATTTAATTCTTGAGACATACCTTCCCAAAGTTTTAATGCATGCTCGTATAAAGCTGCACTTTGATCCCATAAATAGTTTGATCTAATTATAGTCGTATTTCGCCCTGTATTCCCACCGCCTATCCAACCTTTTTCAATTACTGCAATATTATTAACTCCATGGTTTTTTGCTAGATAGTAAGCAGTAGTTAAACCGTGTCCACCACCACCGACAATTATTGCATCATAACTTTTTTTTGGCTCAGGACTATTCCACGTCTTTTGCCAATTCTCATGATGATTTAAAGCATTTCTAGCAATAGATAGAAATGAGTATTTATTTTTATTAAACATTATAACTCTATATAGCAGTTTTAAAAAAGACCTTCAATTTCTCCATGGTCATTTAGCTTTATCGAATTTGCCGCAGGAACACTTGGTAGACCAGGCATGGTCATAATATCTCCGCAAACAACTACTATAAATTCTGCTCCTGATGACAATCTTACCTCTCTAATAGGTAAAACGTGGCCAGTAGGAGCGCCTTTTAAATTAGGGTCAGTTGAAAAACTATATTGAGTCTTTGCAATGCAAACAGGTAATTTGCCAAATCCTTTAGTTTCAAAATCCTTCAATTGTTGACGTACTTTCGTGTCTGCCACAACTTCACTTGCGTGATAAATCTCTTGTGCAATTTTTTCTATTTTTTTGAATAGAGTTAAGTCATCTTCATATAAAAATTTAAATGTATTCTTATTATCTTCACAAATATCTATTACATTTTGAGCTAATTCAGTTGCACCATCACCACCATCGGACCAGTGAGTACACATAGAAGCCTTGACTCCTTGAGTTGTACAAAAACTTAGAACGGCATCAACTTCAGCTTTAGAATCAGTGACAAAATGATTTATAGCAACAGTTACTGGTAATCCAAATTTTCTAATATTATTAATATGTCTTTCTAGATTTACTAAACCTTTTTTAAGAGCATTTACATTTTCATTTTTTAAATCTTCTTTTGAAACATCGCCATGCATTTTTAGTGCTCTAATTGTAGCTACTAAAACCACACAATCAGGTTTTAAATTTGATTTTCTACATTTTATATCAAGGAATTTTTCTGCTCCTAGATCGGCTCCAAAGCCTGCTTCAGTTACTACGTAATCACTTAATTTTAAACTAGCTTTAGTTGCAATTACAGAATTGCAACCATGAGCAATATTTGCAAATGGCCCACCATGAATTATAGCAGGATTATTTTCTAACGTTTGTGTTATGTTGGGCCTAATGGCATCTTTTAATAATACTGTCATTGGACCTTCTGCCTTTAAATCTTTTGCATAAATAGATTTTTTGTCTCGTGTATAAGCAATAGTTATATTTCCAATTCTCTCTTCAAGATCTTTTAAATCTTTTGCTAAGCAGAAAATTGCCATTATCTCCGATGCAACAGTAATATCAAAACCATCTTGTCTAGGATATCCATTTGCAACTCCTCCTAAATCAACAACAATAGATCTAAGTGATCTATCATTCATATCCATTACTCTCTTCCAAACAACCCTTCTAACATCAATATTTAATTTATTTCCCCAGTAGATATGATTATCAATCAATGCAGAAAGTAAATTATGAGCGGATGTAATTGCATGAAAATCTCCAGTAAAATGTAAATTAATTTGCTCCATTGGTACTACTTGAGCATAGCCTCCACCAGCTGCACCACCTTTCATACCGAATGATGGTCCAAGACTCGGCTCTCTTAAACAAACTATTGATTTCTTTCCTAGTTTATTAAGACCATCACTTAATCCAACTGAAGTTGTTGTTTTACCTTCTCCTGCTGGTGTTGGAGTTATTGCTGAGACTAGAACAAGTTTACCATCTTTATTTTTATTAAGTGACTCTATGTACTCCAAGTTTATTTTTGCTATATGACGACCCATAGGACTGAAGGCTTCAGGTGTGTCTGGTACATCAAGCCCTTTTAGAATTTCACTAATAGGCTTCATTTTAGCTTTTCTTGCTATTTCAATATCTGACATGAGACTCCTTAATTATTAGATTCCTAATCTATAAATTAACTTAAATATCAAACAACTTTTGTTTCATTAAAAGATAAAAAAATTGTGAAGAAGCTAATTTAACTCGAATTTCTGTTTATTATTATAAGAAAAATCTGAGTTATTAAATTGATTTAACCACTCTGATGTTTTTTTCATACCACCAAACGCATAGAAGTGTATTTTTTCAAGTTTAGAGTCTTTGTTTATTTTACTATGTTCAGCAAGATCATAAATTAATTTGTCAGGAGTGCTCAATGTTGCAAGTTTAGTTAAGTTAAAAGCCTGTTTTGTAATAAATCTTAAAGAATTTCCAATACCGCAAGACCTTGCATAATTAACTAATGTTTTAATAGAGGCAGGACCTGGTATCCCAGCGTGGATTGGTAATTTATTTCCATTTTTTTCTAAATGTTTTTCCCAGTCGATTAAAGATTTAGCTTCAAAAAAAAATTGTGTTGCTAAATACATTTTAAAATCAACATTTTTAGCAAAATCATTCTTCTGTTTAATTGCTAAATCTAAATTTTCATTTGAAATATCTGGGCTTCCTTCGGGATGTCCAGCCACACCTACAAATTGATAATTATATTTTGAAAGAAAATCTGTTTTTAAAACATCAATTGAGGAAGAGATTTCACCAGCTTGATTTCCACCACCACCAATAATTAACATTTTTGAACACCCAGATTCATTTGCAAGTTCACCAATATATTTTTCTAAGTCATTTTTATTTACAATAGTTCTCGCAGGTAAATGAGGTATAACATCATAACCTTCTAATTTTAATTTTTTTGCCGTTCTAATAACATTTTTTGAATTTTCATCTGGTAAATAAGTTATATAAACGTCATGATTTTTATTAAGAAATTCAGAAAAGCCTCCATATTTTTCGTAAACATTTGGAGTTGTTTCTATAGAATAACTATTGAGAAAATTTTTAACAATATTAATGGTTTCTTTAGACATAAATTTTTAAGGTTTTTTTATATTAATTAGATAAATGAACAACAAGTACTTTACTATAATTACTTTTTATCAATTCAAAATAATTAAACATAAAAATGGTATCATTACTAAACTTAAAGATTTTTGCAAATTTAATAAAATAAAAGGTACAATATTGATTGCTGATGAAGGCATTAATGGAACAATAGCTGGCTTAGAAAAAAACATAAATTCTTTCATTCTATATCTTAAAAATTTTAATTTTGAGAAACTTAATCTTAAACGATCAAAATATAAATATATGCCTTTTCAAAAACTAAAAATTAGAAATAAAAATGAAATAGTTACACTCAGAACCAAATTTGCTGATCCTACAAAAATATCTGGAAAAAAAGTTAAATACAATGAATGGAATAAACTAATTAAAGACAAAGACACTATTGTGATTGATGTAAGAAATGAATTTGAGATTAAAATAGGATCTTTTGAAGGGGCAATTAATCCAAAAACTAAAAGTTTCACTGACTTTAAATCTTTTGTTCAAAAAAAACTAAATAAGTCAAAAGACAAAAAAATTGCAATGTTTTGCACTGGAGGTATTAGGTGTGAAAAGGCTTCATCATATATGATGATGAAGGGTTTTAAAAATGTTGCTCAGTTAGACGGAGGTATACTAAAGTATTTAGAAAAAACTCCAAAAAAAGATTCAATGTGGAATGGTGAATGTTTCGTATTTGATGGAAGAGTATCTTTGAAAAATGAATTAAAAGATGGAACTTACAAACTTTGTCATGCTTGTCGGATACCCATTAGTATTAAGGATACTTATAATAAATATTATGAACCAGGTGTATCTTGTCACAATTGTTTTGATAAAACATCTGAAGAAAAGAAAAATAACTTACTTGAAAGAAATAAACAAATTAAACTTGATAAAAAAAGAGGAAATTTTAACCGTTTTATTAAGCAGTCAATTTCTGATTATGAATAAATAATACTTTATTTCATATAATTATTCTGTATAGACACCTCATGGCAAAAAAAACTTCATTCGCTCTTAAACAACTAGTACCTGAAGAAAATCCAAAAACAGGAACTAAGTATATTGTAAGAAAACCGACAAAAGGATTGAAAGTTGCTGAAAAGCTTCGAATGAAAAAATATGATCCTGTCTTAAAAAAACACGTCTGGTTTGTAGAGAAAAAAATGCCTCCTCATAGTAAATAATAGAATTACCTCTTTAATTTATTCTAAATTAACATAATTTAAATTCATGGTAGCCACTTATGGAATTCATTGGTTTAGACAAGATTTGCGATTACAAGAAAATCCATCTTTATTGTCACTTTCAAAAAAAGTTGATCAGATAATTCCAATTTATATTTTAGATTTAAATCAAAGAATTGGATCCACATCCAAATGGTGGTTAGAAAAATCCTTAATTAGTTTATATGACTCAATACAAAAACAAAATGGCAAACTAAATATATTTGCTGGTGATCCAGAGAAAATTATATCTTCAATATTAAAGAATTCAAATGTTAAATATGTATCCTGGAATAGACTATATGATCCATATTCAATTAAAAGAGATACTAAAATTAAATCTATAGTTACCTCATCTAAAATAGAATGCGACTCACACAATGGATATCTTTTAAATGAACCTTGGAATATTAAAAATAAAAGTGGAACCTTTTTTAAAGTATTTACGCCTTACTGGCGACATTGTGATGAGCTACTAAAACTAAAAGATATTAAATTTAAAAATACAAAAATAAGCTACGCCAATTCAAAATTTAAAAATGAAATAACTATACAAGATTTAAATCTAACAAACAAAAAAGAGCAATGGATCAAAAAAATTGAAAAATATTGGATACCTGGTGAAAGTAATGCAAAATTACAATTAAAAAAATATATTTCGCAAAAAGCAAATAACTATTCAGTTGGAAGAGATAGACCCGATAAAGATTTAACTTCAAAATTATCTCCTTATCTTCATTTTGGAGAAATTTCTGCTTTAGAAGTTTATAATACTGTAAATATTGAAAAAAAAATTGATCCTGAAAATAAAAAAAAATTTCTTGCTGAACTTGGCTGGAGAGATTTTTCTTATAATCTTTTATTTCATTATCCAGATATGACTCATAAACCCATACAAAGTAAATTTAATAAATTTCCATGGATTAAAAATGCTAAAAATCTATCATTATGGCATAATGGTAAAACTGGTATTCCAATTGTTGATGCTGGAATGAGACAACTATATAAAACAGGCTGGATGCATAATAGAGTAAGAATGATTGTAGGGTCGTTTTTAACAAAAAATTTATTGTTACACTGGAAAAATGGAGAAGAGTGGTTTTTTGATACTTTAGTTGATGCTGATGTTGGGTCTAATTCTGCAGGTTGGCAGTGGATCTCTGGTTGTGGTGCTGATGCAAGTCCATATTTTAGAATTTTTAATCCAATATTGCAGGGTCAAAAATTTGATCCAGATGGTGATTATGTAAAAGAATTTGTTCCTGAGTTGAATAATATTCCAAAAAAATATATTCATAATCCTTGGGAGATGTCTATGGAGGATCAAAAGAAATATAATTTTGAGATTGGTACTTCATATCCAACACCAATTGTAGATTTAAAAGAAACAAGAAATAGAGCACTATCAGCGTTTAAAACTATTAGTTGATGTGAGAGAAAAAATAGCAATTATTGGTTCTGGTATCTCAGGAATAAGTGCAGCTTACCTTTTGTCTTCTAAATATGATGTTTATTTATTTGAAAAAAATAATAGATTGGGGGGGCATACAAGAACTATTTATGTTGAAGAATCAACAAAGACAATCCCAGTCGATACAGGGTTTATTGTATTCAATGAAAATAATTATCCAGATTTAACAAATTTTTTTAAATTACTTGATGTGAAATGCAATAATTCAGATATGTCTTTTGCTGTCTCAAATCAAGATCCTCAAATTGAATATAGTGGCAAAAATATATTTTCTCTTTTTGCTAATTTTAGAAATGTGTTTTCTTTTAATTTTTATAAAATGTTATTTGAAATAAGAAAACTTTATTTATTATGTAATAGCTTGAATGTTAGTGATTTAGAGCAAACTAAAACCTTAAATGATTTTTTAAAAACTAATAATTTTTCAAATTACCTCATAAATTATCATATTTTACCTATGATATCATCTATATGGTCAAGCAATATAAGTGATGTAAAAAATTTTCCTCTGATAACATTCATTAGTTTTTTTAAAAATCATGCTTTATTTAATTTAAAAAAAAGACCTCAATGGAAATATGTAGAAGGCGGTAGTAATGAATATATAAAAAAAATTATTAATAAAAATGTTTTTGAGTATGAAATAAATTTCAAAATTAAAAAAATTATCAGAGAAAATAATAAAATTAAAATAGAAGATGAGAAAAATAATATATTAGAATTTCATAAGATAATATTCGCAACCCATGCAAATCAAGTATTGGATATTTTGGAAAAACCAACAGAAGAAGAAGTAAAAATATTTTCACAATTTAAATATTCAACTAATTCAGCAATACTTCACTCCGATCACTCTTTAATGCCTAAATCAAAAATTGCTTGGTCAAGTTGGAATTTTTTAAATAAGTCATCATCTTCTAAATTTACTTTAACTTATTGGATGAATTTCTTGCAAAAATTACCAACTAAAAAAAATTATTTTGTAACTGTTAATCCATATAAAAAGCCTAAAAATATAATTAACGAAACATCATTTAATCATCCAATATATACTACCGATACTATTTTAGCTCAAAAAAATGTTATGGAAATCCAAGGAAAGAATAATACTTTTTTCTGTGGAGCTTATCTTGGATATGGTTTTCATGAAGACGGCATTCAATCATCTTCTTATATTTGTAAATTGTTAAATTGTGATTTACCTTGGAAGAGAGAGAAAAATTTTTATAATAGATTGCAAATTAATTTTAAATGATTTCTCAAATTCTATTATCTAGTATTATTCATAAAAGATTTATTCCATTTAAACACACATTGAAATATGAGGTACCAAGTCTTTTTATTAATTTGGATAATCTTGATCAATTAAGTAAAAACTATAAACTTTTTTCATTAAACTCTTTTAATTTTTTTTCTATTTATGAAAAAGATCATGGATATAGAGACAAAAGGTCAATAAAGACATTCGTTAAAGATTCCCTCTCTAAATTTAATATTAAATATAAACATCTTAATATAATGATATTATGTTTTCCAAGAATTTTGGGATATGTATTTGATCCCTTATCAATTATATATTGTTATGATGATAAAAAATTAATATCTATTTTCTATGAAGTCAAAAATACGACCAATGAACAACATACATATATTTTTAAAGGAAATGTAAATTTTGAAGATTTTAAATTATCTCATGAATGTGCAAAGCAGTTTTATGTATCTCCATTCATAGAAATGGAGGCAAATTATAAATTTTTTAATCGAATGCAAAAAGATAAAATAAATATAAACATTGATCTTTATGATAAAAATAATAAAAAAGTTCTAACAGCTACTCAGCATGGCAAATTTATAGATTTTAACTCAAAAAATATGTTTAAATTTTTATATTATAATCCACTTTTAGGCTTCAAGGTAATGGCTGGAATTCTTTATGAGGCTTTAAAAATAATTTACAAAGGTGGTAAATATTATGCACGAAATAAGAAGCCAAATGATACAGTGAGTTTTGAAGGTAATTTTTAAATGAATTTTTTTAAAACAAATTTTGATAAAACTGTCAAAAAATTATTAGTAAACTTTTTATCTAAAATTCGATATGGAAAATTAACAGTTCAATTTCCAACTGGCGAGGAGAGAGTTTTTGCCGGAAAAGAGGAGGATATATCTGCAAATATAAAAATTCATAATTATAATTTTTTAAATTTAATTTTTAAAAAAGGTTCTGTAGGTTTTGCAGAAGCCTATATGAATGGTTATTTTTCAAGCACCGATTTAACTAATTTATTACTACTTTCTCACAAAAATGAGAGTTATTTTTTACAAAGTATAAATACTAATCTTTTTTTTGCTACTTTTGCCAAATTAAAGCATTTTTTAAATAACAATTCAAAATCACAGAGTAAAAAAAATATTAAATATCATTATGATTTAGGAAATAATTTTTACGAAAAGTGGTTAGATAAAACCATGACCTATTCTTCTGCTCTTTTTGATAATAAGAATACCAATTTATCGGATGCACAATTTAACAAATATAGAAAAATTGCTGAAACTTTATCATTAGACTCAAATTCTAAAACTTTAGAAATTGGATGTGGATGGGGAGGTTTTTCATCATTTGTAGCGAAAAATTACAATTGTTCAGTTGATGCTATAACTATTTCTAAAGAACAATACGAATATGCTTCTGAAAAAATTCAAAATGAAGGTTTGTCTGAAAAAGTATCAGTTATATTCAGAGATTATAGGGATATCAAAAAAAAATATTCAAATATTGTTTCAATTGAAATGTTTGAAGCAGTTGGGAAGAAATACTGGCATAATTACTTTGATACAATTCATAATTCTCTCAACGATGGCGGTATGGCTGCACTACAAGTCATAACTATTGATGAAAAAAAGGCTAAAGATTATCAAAACAGACCAGATTTTATTCAACAATATATTTTTCCAGGCGGAATGCTTCCAACTAAAAAACAATTTGAATATTCGGCAAAACACGTTGGATTAAAATGTATTGAAAATCTAAGTTTCGGTGGCTCTTATGCAAAAACACTTAAAATGTGGAATAAACAATTTCAAAAATCTTGGAATGATTTATCTCAGTTTGGTTTTGATATTAAATTTAAAAGAATGTGGGAATTTTATCTATCTTATTGTGAAACAGGTTTTGCAAATAGTTCAACCGATGTTTCTCATTTCTTAATTCAAAAATAGAAATGCAAAAACTAAAAGTATTTTTAGTCTTAACTGGCTATCAACTTACTTGGTTAGCCTGTGTATTTGGTGAAACAAAATTTTCTAATTCTATGTTGGGCATTTGGGTTGGAATTATTTTTTTACTAACTTATTTTTATTTTAATCATAATAGACAAAAATTTATTAAGATTTCACTTTTGATTTCAGTTCCAGGATATTTTTTTGATACTTTATTAGTTTATTTCCAAATTTACGATTTTGAAACTATTGCTAAACTTGGCACTCTGCCATTATGGATGATTGTTTTATGGTTTAGTTTTAGCACTCTTTTTGATGAAATTCTTACTTTTTTTAAAAGTTATAAAATTTTAGGAATTATTTTAAGTGGAGTTTTAGGACCTTTAACCTATTATCTTGGTGAGCCTATCGGAGTTATTAAAATATATAACTTTCAGATTTTTATTATTTCAATGGTATTATTTTGGATGATCTTGATGTTCTATTATCTAAATTACGTTATAAAAAATAATTAATTTTCTTGATCTACTTTTTTTGTTCTAGTTCTATTTAAAGTTCTTTCGAGATCCTTATAAGTACATAAACCAACATCCATTGGACTCTTTGCTTCAAGAACTGCTTCTCTGTATGTACCATTTCTTATAGCATCTACTGTATTTTTTGTTGAGCCGGTAAGTTTTGCAATTTGAGAACTACTTAATTCAGTCGGATATCTTTTTATAAGCCACAAAATAGCATATGGCTTTTCTTGTCGTAAAGAAAGAGGGGTATATTTAGAATCTTTTTTTCTTGGCGGTAAATCTTCAATTACATCAGACTTAATAAGACTCAAACGAGCTGCATTATCTTTTTCACATCTTTCAATTTCTTCTTTTGTTAATTGATTATTATCAATAGGATCGTAACCTCTCATACCGACAGCAACTTCTCCATCAGCAATTCCTTGAACCTCTAATTCATGTAATCCACAGAATTCGGCTATCTGATCGAACGTTAAAGCTGTATTTTCTACTAACCATATCGCTGTTGCTTTTGGCATTAAAGGATATTTCATAACTGGCTCATATAATATAATCAAAAAATAATATATAACAAAATATCACTATGACAGATTTTTTTGAAGTTGATGAAAAACAAAAGACGGTTAAAATATTAAATTTAGTTGATTTCAGTGTTGAGGATTTACAAAACTATATTTCTGAACTTCAAACTGAAATACTAAGAGTTAAAGATGAGATAAAAAAGAAGAAAGATTTAAAACTTAATGCTGAAAAGTTTTTTAAATAATTATTTATTAATTTTTAGACCTTTAAATCTTTTTTGGAATCTAGCTACTTGTCCTTCAGATTCATTAAGACCAGCTTTACCACCGGTCCATGCAGGATGAGATTTAGAATCAATTTCTAATTTAAGAGTATCACCTTCTTTACCCCAAGTAGATCTAGTTTTAAAAGTAGATCCATCAGTCATAACAACGTTTATTTCATGATATTTAGGATGTATATCTTTTTTCATGCCTGCTTTATATTTATATAGATTTCAAAGTAAAGTAAGTTTTTTAACTAATTCATTATGAATTTTATTATTTGAAGCAACTAAATCACGAGAATTTATCTCCCATGCTTTTCCATCTATTTTAGAAATTCTTCCACCAGCTTCTTTAACTAAAAGAATGCCCGTTGAAACATCCCACAAATTTAGATCTTTTTCCCAAAAACCATCTAATTTACCAGAGGCAACATAAGCAAGATCAAGGCCTGCTGAACCGAGTCTTCTTATTCCTGCAGATGATTTTAGGATTTCATCAATCTCACTTAAATAGTTTTTATAAATTCTTTCTCCAAACGGAAGACCAGTGCCTATCAAGCAATCTGAAAAAATTTGCCTGTTTGACACTCTAAGTCTACTATTATTACACCACGAACCTTTACCCTTAGAACTCCAAAAAAATTCGTTTAAAATTGGATTATAAATCACACCGTCTGTGATTTCATTATTTGACATTTTAGCAACGATTATTCCAACATGTGGTATTCCATGTATAAAATTTGAGGTACCATCAATTGGGTCAATAATAATTGTGTTTTCATTACCTTTTATTTCACCAGTTTCTTCAGTTATGTAAGTATAATCTGGATAATAATATTTTAGAGTTTCTAATAGTGTTTTTTCTACTTTAATATCTGCATTTGTTACAAAATCTCCAACTGATTTGGATTGTATTTGTAAATTTTCTAATTCTCCAAAATCTCTTAATAATATTTTACCAGCTTTTTTTACAGCCTTTTCAAAGATATTAATTACTGCAGGCTGCATTAATTTTTTGATTTTTCGATATAACTACCGTCAATTGTACTTATTACTATTTTGTCATTAACTGCAATAAATTGAGGTACAGATGTTTTAATATTCTTTTCTAAAATAGCAGGTTTATATGATGAAGCAGCTGTTTGACCTTTTACAACACCTTCAGTTTCTACAACAGTTAATTCTACAGTATCAGGCAAGTCAATTCCGACTGGTTTTTCATTATAGAAATTAATAATAACATTACTATTCTCAACTAAAAATTTTGATTGATCCTCAGTTAATATGTCTGAGCCAAGTTCTATTTGTTCATAAGTTTGTTTATCCATGAATATAAAATTATTATTATCATCATAAAGATATTGAAATTCTTTTTCATCAAGGATAGCTCTTTCTACTGTTTCTGATGATCTAAACCTACTATTCATTTTAGTACCTTCTCTTATTTCTTTAAGTTCAGCCTGTAAGTAGGCACCACCTTTTCCTGGTTGAGTATGCTGGGTTTTCAAAACTTTCCAAAGCTTGTTATTAATCTCTAAAATATTTCCAACTTTAATTTCATTTCCATCTATTTTCATAGTTTAATCTTAAGTTTTTTTTGTATATTTTTAATTTTCGTAAGGTCTACTACATCAAAAGTTGGATTTAATAAAACCTTATTTTTTTTAGCAATTTGATTAATTTTATTTAAGATGATTTTATTATTTTTTAATTTTAAATAATCAATATTTTCGTGAGTTAATAATATACTAAGACCTTGATCATAGCCTGAGTCGATAAAAAACTTAATATTGTGTGTCTTATATTTATTTTTAATATAGTTTATTAACGTTCTGAGCCACTCTATATCAAAACCTTTAATTAAAAAATATTTTATAAATATAATCGTAGTTTTGAACTTTGATTTTCGAAATTCTATTAAACTTTCAATTTGTGTTAGCGTAGATACTGCAAAACAAATTTTTTTAGGCACTAAATAAATTTTTTAAGATTAACCATAGTGTCTACCATTCTATTTGAAAATCCCCATTCATTATCATACCAAGATAAAACTCTACAGAATTTGTCTTTGACAACTTGTGTTTGACTCATATCAAATACTGAACTGCTAGAATTATGATTAAAATCGATTGAAACTAGAGGCAATGAGTTTGTTGTTAGAATGCCATTTAATTCTTTAGTTTTTGAAGCTTGGAGAACTATAGAATTAATTTTTTCTGGGCTAGTTTTTTTCTTACTTACAAATGTAAGATCTATAAGCGAGACATTTGGAGTAGGCACTCTAATAGCTGTCCCATCTAGTTTACCTTTTAATTTTGGTAACACTAGACTCAAAGCCTTTGCAGCTCCTGTAGAAGTCGGTATCATTGACTCAGCCGCAGCCCTCGCTCTTCTAAAGTCAGAATGGGTTTGATCTACAGTTCTTTGATCACCCGTGTAACTATGAATTGTTGTCATGAAACCGCTTTCAATTCCTAATTTTTTATCAAGAACCATAGCTAAAGGAGCAAGACAGTTAGTAGTACAAGATCCGTTTGAAATTACGTTATGATTTTTTTTAATGGTATTGTTATTTACACCTTGAACAATTGTGGCATCTACATTTGAAGCTGGTGCTGAAATAATAACTTTTTTTGCTCCTGCATTTAAATGAGAAATCGCCTTTTCTTTTGAAGTAAAAACACCACTACATTCGAGAACAACATCTACCTTGAGTGATTTCCAAGGAAGGTTATTTGGATCTCTTTCGGAATAAAAATTAATTTTATGTTTACCAATTTTTAATCCATTTTTGATTGAACTAATCTCATCTTTAAGAATACCATGTACACTGTCATATTTAAGTAAGTGAGCACTGCTCTCAACACTTCCTAGTTCATTAATAGCTACAATATTTATATCTTTAGGATTTTTCTCTAATAAAGCTCTAAAAACAAGTTTTCCAATTCTCCCAAATCCATTTATTGCAACTTTCATATTTCTCCTTTTTATAAAGTTTTAATTATTTTTTCAATTAAGTAATCATCTGTTATCTTAAAGTGCTTATATAAATCTTTGTATGGACCACTTTCACCAAATGTTGACATACCAACAAAATTTTCATTATTAATATATTTTTCCCAACCATTTATTACTCCAGCCTCAATAGCAAAAACAGGTTTATTTCCTATAATTTCATTTTTATAACCATCATCATTTTTCTCAAACAATTCAAATGAAGACATGCTTACAACTCTTATCTTTAAATTATTGTTTTCAAAAAGTTTATTTGATGCAGAGCAAGCAATCTCAACCTCAGAACCAGAAGATAAAATTGTTGCATCATATTCTTTAAAATCTCTTATTTTATACGCACCTTTATTTACAAGATTTTCTTTTCGATTATCTTTTTGTAACATTGGTAGATTTTGTCTTGTTAAAACTAAGATTGTTGGTCCAGTATTTTTGATTGCACATTCCCATGCTTCTATAGTTTCAATAATATCACAGGGCCTAATGACTGTTAAATTTGGTATAGATCTTAAAGATGCAAGATGTTCAACAGGTTGATGGGTTGGTCCATCTTCTCCTAATCCTATTGAGTCATGCGTCATTACATAAATAACTGGTATATTCATAATAGCTGATAACCTAATTGAAGGTCTGCAATAATCCGTAAATACCAAAAACGTTCCTCCGTATGGAATTAAACCTTTATGCAAAGCAATGCCATTCATTACTCCAGCCATTCCATGTTCTCTGATACCGTAATGAATATAATTTCCATTAAAATTATTAGATGTAATTACATTCATATCTATTGCCTTAGTATTATTTGATCCAGTTAGATCAGCAGATCCACCAATAAGATTTTTTTGATAGTTTGAAATTAAATTTAGCGTTAGCTCACTCGATTTTCTTGAAGCACAATTTGTTTTAGCATTAAAATGCTCAGATTTTAATTCACTAAGCTTTTCTGGAATTTGATGATCAATTTTTTGATAAAAACTATCTTTAAAATTTTTACTTTCAATTAATTCTTTGTTTTTTGATAACCATGATTTTCTTGATTCTTCGTTTCTTTTATAGAATCTTCTCCACTCACGTAATAAATCATCTGGAATTTCAAACGGCAAATAATTCCATTCTAATTTATTTCTTGTTAAACTAATTTCATCTTCACCAAGAGGTGAACCATGTGATGAAGCTGAACCCTCCTTGTTTGGAGAGCCAAAACCAATTTTAGTTTTACAAGATATAATTGTTGGAGCATCATTTTTTTTTGCTTGAATTATAGCTTGATCAATTTCCTTATAGTTATGACCATCTATTTCAATTATATTCCAATTATAAGCTTCAAATCTTTTTTTTACATTGTCTGAAACTGAAAGATCTGTTGATCCATCTATGGAAATAGAATTATTATCAAAAAACATAATAAGCTTATTTAATTTTAAATGTCCTGCGAGACTACACGCTTCATGACTTAAACCTTCCATTAAGCATCCATCCCCAGCAAAAACATAAGTGTAATGATCGAATAATTCTTTCCCATAATTATTTGATAATTTTTTTTCAGCTAGCGCCATTCCAACTGCATTTGCTAAACCTTGAGACAAAGGTCCAGTAGTTGTTTCTATCCCTTCTGCACTTCCGTATTCTGGGTGACCTGCAGTTTTATTATGTAATTGTCTAAAATTTTTAATTTGATTTATGTCAATGTCTTTATATCCTGTTAGATACAAACAAGCGTATAAGAGCATTGAGCCATGCCCATTTGAAATAATTAATCTATCTCTATCAATCCACTCCGGATCACTCGGATCAAACTTTAAATGATTTTTATAAAGAATTGTTGCAATGTCTGCCATACCCATAGGCATACCAGGATGACCAGATTTTGCTTTTTCTACTGCATCCATTGATAAAAATCTAATACAATTTGAGAATTGTCTAAGATTGTTGATATTATTTAAATTATTCAAATACTTACCTTTATGGTTGATATAAAATTATTTAATATGGGTTCATTACAGTGACAATTATAAAATTACAAACTATAAAATTATAATGGAAAAACAAAAAAAAATTACAGTTCTTAGCGAAAACTTAAATAATCTAAGATCAGCTTTAGAAGATTTTAGGGATCATCATATTTCCAAAAAAGAAAAAATTAAAAATCTTGAAAATGAAATTAAAAATTTAAGAAAACAAATGTCTGAGTATATTGATGAATTGGAACTTATAATTAAGAAATAACTATGCCGTTTTATAAGACAAAAATTTTAAACAGAGAAATATCATTAGAATATGAAAAAAAAGATGAAAAAAAAATAATAGATTCAATAAATTTAATTAATGAAAAAATTAATGATAAATTACAAAATCCAAAATATTCTAATGGAAAAATAAGTGATACTATATTGTTATCACTTCTCTCTATTGAGCTTCAAGCAGAGCTTTCAGAAAAATTAAATATAGAAAGAAGTTCAGAAGTAAATAATGCCAAGATTGAAGAATATCTAAAGAACAATTTAGAACTTAAAGATAAAATACTAAAACTACAAAATGAAAAAAAAATTTTAGAAGATGAAAAATTGAAATTAGATCAAGAATTTGATGAAATAAATAAAAAAGTAGAGGGTCTAATTGATATAATTAAGAATTCTTATTATGAATAACATTAAAGATGAAAAATCAATTATTAGAAAAAAACAAAAAATTCTAAGAGATAAGATTTTTAATAATAATACATCTCATTTTGCTTTATCTTTGTTTAATGAATTTTTTGAAAAAATTAACTTTCAAGAAATCAATATAGTATCTAGTTTTATTTCTATAAATTCTGAGATAAATACAATAGAGCTTAATAATCTTATCTTTATTAAAAATAAAATTTTATGTCTTCCTGTAATTGATAAAAAAAATAGTCATTTAATCTTTAAGCAATTTAAAAGTGAAGAGAATTTTGTAAAAGGACATATGAATATATCAGAGCCTCAAAATAATAATAAAATTTTAATTCCTGAATTAATTTTTGTACCTTGTTTAGCTTTTGATAATAAGGGAAATAGATTAGGTTATGGTGGAGGTTATTATGACAGGACTTTTGCTTATTTAAAGCAAATTAATCATAGATTTATCTCTGTAGCCTATGCATATGAAGAACAAAAGTTAGATTACATACCTATAGACAAATTTGATTTTAAAGTCGATTATGTTATTACTGAAAAAAATTTATATAGCTTTCAATGAAAATTCTTTTTATAGGTGATATTGTCGGTAAGGCGTCACGAAAAAAAATTAAGGAAATTATTCCAACACTCAAATCTAAATATAATACAGATATGATTATTGCTAATGGTGAGAATGCTACTTCTGGTTATGGACTGTCAAAAAAGGATGCAGAAGAATTATTTTCCTACGGATTAGATCTACTTACACTTGGGAATCATGCGTGGGATCAAAGAGATATGCTTTCTTATATTGAAGAAAATCCAAAAATAATAAGGGCTTTGAATTACCCTGACGGTGTTCCTGGAAAAGGATATTATAAGCTTGAGCATTTAAATGGAAAAAAAATTATCGTAGTACAAGTTTTACTCAGATTATTTATGAATTTATCATTAGATGACCCTTTTAAAAGTATAATTGAATTTCTTCAAAAAGAGAAATTAGGTAGCACGTGTGACGGAATAATAATTGATATGCATGGTGAAGCAACCTCTGAAAAAAAAGCATTTGGATATTACGTTGATGGAAAAGTTTCGGCAGTTTTAGGTACACATACACATGTTCCTACGGCAGACAGTGTTATTTTACCTAAAGGTACAGCGTATCAAACAGATGTGGGAATGTCAGGTGATTATAATTCAATAATTGGTTTCGATATAGAAAATCCAATTCATGGATTTGTTAAGGGGTATAGAGCTGAAGGTAGATTTACACCTGCAACTGAAAACGTAACTATATGTGGAACTTTAATTGAAATCGATATTAATACTGGTTTAGCCAAAAATATCACCCCAATTCAAGAGAAATAATTTACATATATTAGACACATTTATCTACTATTTTATATCTTTACTAACATCGGATAAAATATTTATAAATCTATTCGTTATGGCAGGGCACTCGAAATTTAAAAATATTATGCATCGTAAAGGTGCTCAAGATAAAAAAAGAGCAAAAGTATTCTCAAGACTTGGAAGAGAAATTTCTGTTGCTGTCAAAGTTGGTGGTGAAGATATTGAAAGTAATATCAGATTAAGATCAGCAATTGCTTCAGCCAAGTCTCTAAATATGCCAAAAGATAACATTGAGAGAGCAATTAAAAAAGGCCAAGGGAATGACCCCGATAGTAATTATGAAGAAGTAAGATATGAGGGGTATGGACCCGAAGGTATTGCAATAATAGTTGAGGCCCTTACAAATAATAAAAATAGAACAGCTGCAGAGATTAGGTCATCTTTTAGCAAACATGGAGGTAATTTGGGTGAAACAGGTAGCGTTAGTTTTGGTTTTGATAGATTTGGAAATATCACTCTTGATAAAAACTTAGTAAAAGAAGATCAGCTTCTAGAATTTCTTATTGAAAATAATAGTGAAGATTACGAAATTAATGACACTGAATATTCAATATACTGTGATCAAAATAATTTGCATGAACTTAATGATAAATTAATTAAACAGTATGGTCAGACTAACTCTGCAAATTTAATCTGGAAAAGTAAAAATAATATAAATATTGGAAAAGATACAGCAGACAAACTATTTAAATTACTTGAAGTTTTAGAAGACAATGACGACGTTCAAGTTGTATCATCAAATTTTGAAGTTGATGATAATGTATTATCTTCACTCACAGCCTAATGAAAGGAATATAGATGCCTGATAAAGCCTGGAAAAAAAGAGAAAGAGATGTAGCAAATTATTTCAATGGGAAGAGGACACCTTTGAGCGGAGGTAATGGTAAAGTAACAAGAGCTGATGTAATTCATGAAGATTTATTCATAGAATGTAAATTAAGAGCAAAGCATACAGCAATTAGTTTATGGGATGATACCGCAAAGCTTGCCAAAGAAGAGGGTAAGACACCCGTAATAGCATTATGTGAAAAAAATAGACCAGGTTTTTGGGTTATGGTTCATAGTAGTGATCTTGAAAAAATTAAAAAATAAATATTATGGCAGATATAAATAGCACCAATTTAACGACAGAAGCTCCAGATTTTTCAATGCTTGCGTTATTTATGCAAGCTGACCTTGTAGTTAAATCTGTAATTATAATTTTAATCCTAGCCTCTCTTTATTCTTGGAATGTAATAATTTCAAAAATTTTAAGAATTAGACAATTAAAAAAACTTGAAAAAGAATTTGAAGATATTTTTTGGTCTGGAAATTCATTTGAAGATTTATATGAGACATTAAACTTTAATCAGACAGATCCAAAATCAAAATTATTTTGCGCTGCAATTTTAGAGTGGAAAAAAAGTAAAACTCAGTTTGAAAATGATACATCTGATATTAATTCTTTAAAAGACAGAATGATGAGATCAATGACAGTTGTTTTTAATAAAGAAAGTGAAAATGTTGAAAGAAATTTAACATTCCTCGCAACTGCTGGATCAACTGCACCTTTTATTGGATTATTTGGAACAGTCTGGGGTATAATGAATAGTTTTAAATCTATAGCAATAGCTCAAAATACAAATTTAGCAGTAGTTGCACCAGGAATTGCTGAGGCCCTTTTTGCAACTGCATTAGGTCTTTTTGTGGCTATACCTGCTGTAGTTGCCTACAATAAAATTTCAAACGATTTATCAAAATATTTTATATCCTTGGAAACATTTATGGATGAATTTTCAACAATTTTTTTTAGACAATTAGAGAAAAAATAAATTGATTACCTCAAATAATTTAAACAAACGAAAGAAGCAAAGGTACACTCAAATGAGTGAAATAAATGTTACACCTTTTGTGGATGTTATGCTTGTTTTACTAATTGTTTTTATGGTTACCGCACCTCTCCTTACGGTTGGAATTAAAGTTGACTTACCAAAGGTTAAAGCTACCGCATTAACTGATATTAAAGATCCAATTGAGATAACCGTTAAGTTAGACGGAGAAGTCTACATTGGAGAATCAAAGGTTGAAGTAGAAAATTTAATTCCTCGACTAAACGCTGTTACTGAACAAAATACTGAAGCAAGAATTTATATACGAGGTGATAGAGTAGTAGCTTATGGAAGGATTATGGAAATTATGTCCATAATAAATTCAGCAGGATATATTAAAGTTGCATTAATTACTCAAAATCTTGATTAATAGATGGATCGTATAAGCTATAATAGTTTAAAAATTATAAACTTTTTCGAAAATTTAAATCCTAAAACATCAGGAGTTATTTTTTCAACACTAATACATTTAATTATCCTTTTGTTTATGGTCGGCTTACCAAATTTTTTTTCTCCTAAAGAAATATACGTTCCAAACATAATACCTATTGAAATACTTAATGTTGATGAAAATACAAATTTGAAAAAATCTGATACTGAAAAACCAGAAAATAAAAATAAGGAAACAATTACTAAGAAAAAAAAATTTAATTCATCAGATCAATTAGAAGTAAAAAAAAATATTGAAATAAATAAAACTGAAATTGAAGAAAAAACTAATCCAAATCAACCAGTTTTGGAAATGAAACAAACTCCAAATTTAGAAGTTAAGGAAACAAAACAAGTAGTTATCAAAGAAAAGGAAATTTTAGAGGTTAAGAAAAAAATAGAAACAATTAAAACTGATATAATTAAACCAAAACTCAAACCAAAGCCAAAAAATATAAATAATGAAAATGTTAAATCTGATTTAGATGTTGAAACAAACATAAAGGATAAACCAAAGTTGGAAAGTGATAAAGCCGTATCTAAACCAAAGCCGAAACCTGAAAAAGATTTTAGCATAGCATCAATGCTTAAAGATTTAAGAAATGAAAAAACAAATATGGTTCAAAATGAGGTTAAGGAAGAGGTTGAAGAAGTTGTTAATAAAAGTACAGATGATACTGATAACAATGTAATACTATCAATATCTGAAATAGATATGTTGAGGCAACAATTATCTTCTTGTTGGAATGCTCCAGCAGGAGCAGTTATAGAAAGAGGAGATAAGGTTACAATTTCAGCAAAAGTATTACAAAATATGAAGGTTTCACCAAATAGTATCCGCATTGTTGACACAAATATAGCTAAAACTAATCCTTTTTATGGACCAATTACTGATAGCGCAATGAGAACTCTCTTAAACCCAGAATGTACTCCGTTAAAACTTCCAAAAGATAAATATAATCTATGGAAAAATCTTACAATTACTTTTGATTATAGTATTATGAAGGGCTATTGATGAAAAAAGTTTTCTTAATAACCCTTTTTTTATTTTCTAGTTTTAAAGTCTATTCATTAGAAGTGACTCTAACACAAGGTAGTGTGAAACCAACTCCAATTGCTGTTACAGAGTTATATTCAAAAAATACACAATTAACAAAAGTAGGTAAAAATATTTCAACTGTAATTTCTGATAACTTAGAAAGATCTGGGCTTTTTTTACCTATTGATAAAAGGTCATTTATCCAAGATAATGAGTCATTGGCAAACAAGCCAAGATTTGAAGATTGGAAATTAATAAAAGCTCAACATTTAGTTTCTGGAAAAATTTCATCTAATAATGGAAAAATATCTGTCGAATTTAGATTGTATGATGTGTTTCAACAAAAGCAAATTGTGGGAAAAAAATATGAGACTAATGAAAAAAATTGGCGAAGAGTCGCTCATATTATTTCAGATTCTATTTTTAAAAATATAACAGGTGAAGGTGGTTACTTTGATACAAGAATAGTTTATGTTGCTGAGACAGGACCAAAAGAAAATAAACAAAAAAGATTAGCAATCATGGATCAAGATCAATCAAACCATCGTTTTTTAACAGACGGATCATATCTAGTTTTAACTCCAAGGTTCTCTCCTAATTCACAAAAAATTACATACATGTCTTATGTAAATAGAAACAATCCAAGAGTTTACATATTTGATATAGAAACTGGTAAGCAAGAAATAGTAGGAGAGTTTCCTGGAATGACATTTGCGCCACGTTTTTCACCTGACGGTAATCAAATCGTCATGTCTTATACGGATCCAGAAATTGGTAATTCTGAAATTTATATTCTTGATCTTAAAACAAGAATTTCAAAAAGAGTTACTAATAATTCTTCAATAGATGTTTCTGCTAGTTTTTCACCAGATGGAAAAAAAATAGTTTTTAATTCAGATAGAAGTGGAAGAAGACATTTATATGTCAGTGATAATAATGGAAAAAATATTAAAAGAATTAGCAGGGAAGCCGGAAGTTACTACACACCTGTCTGGTCACCGAGAGGTGATATGATTGCGTTTACTAAACAAGAGGGAGGGCAATTTTATATAGGTGTTATGGAAGTTGACGGTTCAAATGAAAGAATGATTGCAAAATCATTCCATGTTGAGGGACCAACATGGGCACCTAATGGTAGATTTTTGATGTATTTTAAAGAAGAGAGAACTGCTGAGGATGGATCAGGGGGTGAATCCAGTCTATATTCTATTGATTTGACTGGTTTTAATGAAAGAAAAGTAATCACTCCCTTAGGAGGATCTGACCCAGCTTGGTCTCCTTTAATGCATTAATTCAATATAATACAAAAAAGTATACGAAATTTTAAAAAAAATGTTAAGGAACTGGTTGTAATTTAGTATATCTACTTAAAGTATTAAGGGAGCAATTTTTTATGTTTTACAAGTTTTTTATCTCTATATTTATGGTTTTGTTTGTTGCAGCTTGTGCAACGACACCAAAAGACTCAGCTGACTCTTCTGGTTCAGGATCAAGTAGTTCTGGAAGTGATGTTTCTTCAGAAGGAACAATTACTGAGACAGCAGGAAGTGGAATAATTTCTGGATCACAGGAAGACTTAATTGTTAATGTTGGTGATAGAGTATTTTTTGGATATGATAGTTCAGACTTAGATTCTGACGCTCTGGAGTTACTTCAAGATCAAGTTGCATGGCTTAAGCAGAATAGCGATGTTTCTGTCACAATTGAAGGACACTGCGATGAAAGAGGAACTAGAGAGTACAACTTAGCTCTTGGTGAAAAAAGAGCTCAGGCTGTTAAAAATTATCTTATAGGATTAGGAATAAATCCTGATAGAGTTTCAACTATTAGTTATGGTAAGGAAAGACCTGCTGTTGTCGGATCAAACGATGGAGCATGGGCTCAAAACAGAAGATCAGTAACTTTAGTAAATTAATTATTATTCCTTAATACTTTGGCGCTATAGAAATATAGCGCCACATTTTTATCTCAATTAGAAATTAAAATCAGTTAATGTTTAAATACATACTCGCAGTTTTAATTTTATTTTTTTCAAGCTATTCTTTTTCTAATGAAAGTGATCTAACTATCTCTCAACAATTAGAGAGATTACAAAGAGAAGTCTCAGATCTTTCCAAAGAAGTATTTTCAAATTCACCGAATCAATCAAATGGAACAAATAATGGTTTCGTTAAAAATCTTTCCACTATCGATTTGCGAATATATGATTTAGAAAATGATATAAAAAATTTAACTTCTAATTTAGAAGAATTGTATTTTCAATTAGACGATATCTTTAAAAAATTAGAAAATTTAGAATTATTTATTAATAATTTCCAATCACTTCCTTTAAATAATGTTGAAGTAAATACCGATGAAGCTTCACAAGACAGTTCTGAAGTTAAAAGCAATACTTTAAGTGATACTAAAACAGAAAATACACTTGGAACATTAAATATTTCAAAAAACACAAATGATACAAATGAAGAAGTTATATCTGAAGACCAGGAAGTAAATTCTAATGAAAAAGAAGAGATTTTATCACCTGAAGATCAATTCCAGGTAGCGTTTGATAATATAAGAAATAAAAAATGGCAGGATGCTAAAACTTCATTTGAACAGTTTATTTCAGAGAATCCTCAAAATCAATTATCAGGTTCAGCACATTATTGGCTTGGAGAATTATATATTCTAGAAAAAAATTATAGGGAGGCAGCACTTATATTTGCAGAAGGCTTCCAAAAATTCCCAGATAGTATTAAAGCTGCTGAAATGCTCTTTAAACTTTCTCAATCATTATACCAGGTTGAAAAAACTAATGAAGCTTGTAAAACTATGGAAAAACTAATTATAGATTTTCCTAAAAATAAAATAATTCCTCAAACCAAAAAACAAATTGTAGAGTATAATTGCTTAGAAAATAATGAATGAAGCTTACAAATAAAGAATTCATTAAAATCATAGAAAAAAAATACACTTTTGAGAAAAACCCTTTGGTTGCAGTAGCAGTTTCTGGTGGTCCAGATAGTATGTCATTATTATTCCTTGTTAATGCTTTTATAAAATACAAAAAAGGGAACCTGATTGCTTTAATTGTAAATCATCGTATTAGAAAAAATTCAAAAGAAGAAGCAAAATATGTTTCTACCTATTTGGATAAAAATAACATCAACTCTCAAATCCTAATTGTAGATAAAGATAATGTGACTAAGAAAAGTATGAATGAAGCTAGAAATAATCGTTATAATTTACTTACAAAATTTTGTATTCAAAATAATATTTTGCATCTATTTGTTGCTCACCACAAAGATGATAATTTAGAAACTTTTTTAAATAGAAAAATTGCTGGCAGTGACTTTTATGGCTTAAAATCAATGTCTGAATTATTACTTTACAACAAAGTAAGTGTAATAAGACCACTTTTAAATTTTTCTAAAGAAACATTATTAGACTACAATAAGAAAAATAAAATAGAATATATTAATGATCCATCAAATCTTAATCTAGAATATACTCGTCCTATAATAAGAAATTTTCTTAAAAAATCTGATCAAAAAATAATTAAAGAAATAAATAAAGATTTTGAGAATATACTTTTTTATTCACCATATTTCATTCAAATGATATTTGAGATACTTCTTAAAAATATTGTTCATGTTGATAGTAAACAAATTGTTGTTAGTCTTCACAATATAAAAAATTTAAATGAAATTATTTCTGAAAATATTATACGAAGAATATATCAGTTTTTATTTTATCAATCTAACCCTCCTCGATCGAAAAAAACTAGAATCTTAATAAGTGAAATTAAGAAATTAAATTTTAATATTTTTAATGTCAAAGGTATGATTGTTAAAAAAAATGATGATTTTCTTACATTTTCAAGAAAATCTGTTTAATTTTCTACAAAACTATTGTGTTTTTATAATAAATTCCTATGTATAATGTAGATGAAAAACATCAGTAAAAACGTTGTATTATGGATTATAATTGGATTGCTCTTAATTGTGCTTTTCAATCTTTTTCAAGGAAGTTCCAACAATAGAAATACTTCAAAAATATCCTTTTCTGACTTCATTGCTGCAACTGAAAGCGGAAATGTTTCCGAAGTTAATATTAATGGAAGCAACGTAACAGGTTTCCTTAATGACGGCCGATCATTTAACACATATGTACCTAATTATCCGAATTTAGTTGATAAATTAAATGAAAGTGGTGTTAAGATTACCGCTGAGCCCTCTGAAAGATCAATGCATCCACTTCTAAGTGTATTACTGTCATGGTTTCCAATGCTTCTATTAATTGGAGTTTGGATTTTCTTTATGCGCCAGATGCAAGGTGGTGGTGGAAAAGCAATGGGCTTTGGTAAATCTAAAGCTAAATTGTTAAATGAAGCAGTTGGTAAAGTTACATTTGACGATGTAGCAGGTATTGATGAAGCTAAACAAGAATTAGAAGAAGTTGTTGAATTTTTAAAAGATCCTTCAAAGTTTTCTAGATTAGGTGGTAAGATTCCAAGAGGAGCACTTCTAGTAGGTCCTCCAGGTACTGGAAAAACATTACTTGCAAGAGCAATTGCGGGTGAAGCAAATGTTCCTTTCTTTTCTATTTCAGGATCTGATTTTGTCGAAATGTTTGTAGGTGTCGGTGCTAGTAGAGTTAGAGATATGTTTGACCAAGGTAAAAAAAATGCACCTTGTATAGTTTTTATCGATGAAATTGATGCTGTTGGAAGACACCGTGGCGCTGGTCTTGGTGGCGGGAACGATGAAAGAGAGCAAACTTTAAATCAACTTCTTGTGGAAATGGATGGTTTTGAAGCAAACGCGGGTGTAATTATAATTGCCGCAACAAATAGACCAGACGTTCTTGATCCAGCATTGCTTAGACCAGGAAGATTTGATCGTCAAATAACAGTTAATAATCCTGACGTAATGGGAAGAGACAAAATACTTAAAGTTCATATTAAAAAAATTAAAGTTTCGCCAAAATTTGATTCAAAAATTATCGCAAGGGGAACTCCAGGTTTTTCTGGAGCTGATTTAGCAAATTTAGTTAATGAAGCAGCATTATTAGCGGCTAGAAAAAATAAAAGAATGGTCACACTTGAGGATTTTGAAAGTGCGAAAGATAAAGTGATGATGGGTGCTGAAAAAAGATCTATGGTCATGTCAGAAGATGAAAAAAAGCTTACAGCTTACCATGAAGCTGGTCATGCAGTAGCAACTCTTCACTCACCAGCCTCTGATCCAATTCATAAAGCAACTATAATACCGAGAGGTAGAGCATTAGGTATGGTTATGAGACTTCCTGAAAAAGATCAACTGTCTATGAGAAAAGATCAGATGAAAGCTCATTTATTAATTGCTACTGGTGGAAGAATTGCAGAAGAAATGATCTTTGGAAAAGATAAAATTACAAATGGGGCAGCAAGCGATATACAAATGGTGACAAATCTATCAAAAAAAATGATTACTGAATGGGGTATGAGTGAAAAATTAGGACGTCTAAGATATAACAATGACAGTGAGGAAGTTTTCCTAGGGCATTCCGTTGCACAATCAAAAAATTTATCTGATTCTACAGCAAAACTAATTGATGAAGAGGTTAGATTTCTTGCAGAAGAGGCTG
Source organism: uncultured Alphaproteobacteria bacterium (assembly GCA_902614395.1). Lineage (GTDB taxonomy): Bacteria > Pseudomonadota > Alphaproteobacteria > HIMB59 > CACPNW01. Next base: position 134,142 of record CACMKW010000001.1, read on the forward strand.
AAAATAATTGTAGAAAAATTCTTCAAGATAATATTGAAGAACTGCATATAGTTGCTAAGGGACTTTTAGAGTATGAAACATTATCAGGTGATGAAATTAAAGATTTAATCAAAGGTATAAAGCCAACTCGTGATGATTTTGATAATGATATAAATACACCAAAAAAACCAGCTACATCTGTTCCAAAAACAGGTGGATCTGCTCCTGCTCCTGCAAACTAATTTAATTACTTCACTTTATTTATTTTTTTGAATAAAATACATAAATGTCTAAAATATTTGGTACCGATGGTATACGGTGCTTAGTTAATGAGGAACCTCTTTCTGCTGAAACTTGTCTAAAAATTTCAAAAACAGTTGCATTTCTTCTAAAAAAGAAAAATTCTAAAAATAGCAGGGTTGTGATTTGCAAAGATACTAGATTATCTGGATATTTATATGAGCCACTTGTGACAGCTGGATTTATTTCTATGGGTATGGATGTAATTTTAGTCGGCCCCCTTCCAACACCAGCCGTCCCATTAATGATTAAAACTTTAAGAGCAGATATTGGCGTAATGATTACAGCTTCTCATAACACATATGAATATAATGGACTTAAATTTTTTGATAGTACTGGAACAAAGCTAAGTTCATTGATAGAACAAAAGGTTGAAAAAATAGTATTAGATAATAAAAAATATTCTAGAATCTCAAACAACACATTTATTTCTGGAAATGCAAGAAGACTGGAAGATGCCTCAGGTAGATACTCAGAATTTTTAAAAAGCACTTTGAATAAAACATCTTCCAAGAAAAAACTAAAAATTGTTTTAGATTGTGCAAATGGAGCCACATATAATATAGCTCCAAATTTATTCTGGGAACTAGGTCATAATATAATTGCCATAAATAATAACCCAGATGGCTTAAACATTAATAAAAATTGTGGTGCAGTCGATGTGAAATCACTTTCACAAAATGTCATAAAAGAAAAGGCTGATATTGGATTTGCATTTGATGGTGATGGAGATAGGTTAATAGTTGTAGATGAAGAGGGTAAAGAAGTTGATGGTGATAAAATTATAGGATTGTTATGTAAAAGTTATGTAAAACCTCAGAAAAAATCCAATCAACATGATGTTATTATAACGGTCATGTCTAATATGGGATTAGAAAATTATCTCACAAATAAATTAAAATTAAAGATTAAGCGAACATCTGTTGGAGATATAAACGTTATAAATCAAATGAAAAAATCCAAATCTATGATAGGTGGGGAACAATCAGGACATATAATATTATCAGAACATTCTAATACTGGTGATGGAATTTTGGCAGCTCTAAAAATCACTGAAATTTTGATATCAAATAAAAATAAGACGAGCAAAATTTTTGATTTGTACAATGACTTTGCCCAAGAAAAAATTAACTTAAGTTATAAAACAAAGAATACCAAACTGTTAAAAATTCTTGATAAATTAAAAAATGATAAACTATATAATAATAAAAAAATCAGATCTCTTGTAAGGTTTTCTGGAACTGAACCATTAGTTAGAATACTAGTCGAAGGGCAAGAAGTTACTGAGGTTAAAAAGAAATCTCTAGAAATAAAAAAATTAGTCAGGCCTTATCTTGGTTAATAAATTTTTAGTACCTGCAGGTTTTAAAGATAGTCTAAATTTCGATGCATCTATTGAGCACAAATATAAAAATAGCATAATAAATTATTTTAGAGATAATGGTTTTACTTTAATTAAGACTCCACTAATTGAATTTAGCAAAAATTTAGACAACAATACTTTAAGTTTAAAAACTAACAAAAAAAAAGATCAATTAAGTATTCGAAACGATATAACTCCACAAATAATTAGAATTGCATCATCTAGACTAGCCAATAAAATACGACCTCTCAAATTATGTTACTACGGAGAAGTTGTTAGAAAAGTCGGAACTATTTTAAGACCTGAAAGGCAATTTCAGCAAGTTGGTGCTGAGATTATTGGATCTGAAAGCTATAAAGCTGATGTAGAAATTATTAATCTTGCTTATAAAACTTTAAAAAAAATTGGAGTTAAAAATATTGTTATCGAAATTACGGCGCCATTTTTTCTCGATAGTTTGCTTAAAAAAATAACTAATAAAGATTTAAAAAATAAACTAAAAAAATATATTAAATTAAAAGATATTAATAATTGTTTAAAGTTATTGAAAAAAAATGAATTATATAATTCATTTAAAACATTACATTTATGTTCTGGAGCAATTCAAAATAAAAAAAAATATATTTCAAAGTTAAATAAAATAATAGGCTATAACAATGAAGTAGAAAGACTAATAAAAATATCTAATCTAATTAAAACTTCAAAGTATGATTCTTTAAATATAGATTTTTTTGACTTACAAAAAAACAAAAATTACTACAAGGGTATAAAATTCACATTTTTTGCTAAAGATGTAAGGGGTGAAATTGCTGGAGGAGGTCGATATAACTTAAAATATGGCTCTAATTCTGAGACTGCAATAGGATATACGTGTTACATGGATACGATTTTAAGATCTTCATCATTTATTAATCAAAATAAAAGGATTTTAATTGCATTCAATACAAGTGATAAAATTAAACAAAAATTAATAAATAAAGGTTATAGTTTATTTAAAACTTTTGAAGATAATAGTGATATAAAAAAAGAGGCAAAAAAATTTGGAATCAAGTATTATTTGATGAATAAGATAGTTAAGCAGATCTAATGTTTTATACAATAGTTGGAACCCAGTGGGGAGATGAAGGAAAAGGTAAAATTGTTGATTGGATTTCTTCTAAAGCTGACTTAATAGTCAGATACCAAGGTGGAAATAATGCAGGTCATACAATTAAAGTAGATAATAATGTCTATAAACTTAATCTATTACCTTCAGGAATAATTAATAATAAAAAATGTGCTATTGGAAATGGAGTTGTTTTAGATCCGTGGGCACTAATTAATGAAATTAATAATCTTAAAGAACAAGGAATAGAGGTAAATGAAGACAATTTATATATTGCTGATAATATTTGTTTGATCTTACCTATTCATAAACTTCTTGATGAAATTAATGAAACCACAAGAGGAAAAAAGGAACTAGGAACAACTAAGAAAGGCATTGGTCCAGCATACGAGGATAAAGTAGGTAGAAGAGCAATAAGAATTTGTGATTTAAAAGATCCAACATTTTTAAAACAAAAAATTGATAACCTTTATGAATTCCATAAAGATAAAATTTCAAAACATATTCATAAAATCACACATAATTATTATGAAGAACTTTTGTCCATGTCTAATTATCTTAACTCTTTTAGTGTTCCATTATGGAAAATAATAAATGAATTAGGTCAAAAAAATAAAAATATTGTTTTTGAAGGGGCGCAAGGTTCAATGCTGGACATTGATTTTGGTACATATCCCTATGTTACATCATCAAATACAATATCAGGTCAGATATTTTCTGGCACAGGTTTTAGTTATAGAAATGACCACAAAATTTTAGGAATCACAAAGGCGTATACTACTAGAGTTGGATCAGGACCATTTCCAACAGAGTTAATGGATGAGATTGGAGAACATCTTGGTGAAAAAGGTCAAGAATTTGGGACAGTCACAAAAAGAAAAAGAAGGTGTGGTTGGTTTGATAGTGTACTTTTGAAACAATCAATTAAACTAAATGGTATTACAGATATTGTACTTACTAAACTTGACGTCTTAGATGAATTAAAAGAAATTAATGTATGCACTGGATACTTAATTGATGACAAACACTATGATTATATACCTAGTGAAGAATTTTTATTTGATAAAATCAAACCTATTTATAAAAAAGTTGCTGGCTGGGAAAAATCAACAGCAGGGATTTACAAATTTGATGCTCTTCCTGAAAATGCTAAAAAATATATTAAAATACTCGAAGATCTTATCGAAATTAACATTTCAATTGTTTCAACAGGGCCAGACAGAAAAGAGACAATTGATATAAACGGAACTTTATCTAATATTTGAAATTTCTTTTTGAAGTTTTTCTAATGCTTTCTCCTCAATTTGCCTGACTCTTTCTCTGCTTATTTTATATTTTTTACTCAAATCTTCTAACTTTAAAGGATTTTCACTTAGTTTTCGAAGTTTAATAATTTCTTTTTCTCTTTCGTTCAAAAATTCAAATGCTTTTGAAAATAAACTTCTTCGATAATCAAGCTCATCTTTATTTTCAATTATTCTGTCCTGAGTTTCTTGTTTATCTTCTATTAAATCCTGCCATTCAGTATCATGTTCTTCACCGAGTTTAACATTCAAAGATTGATCTGATGTAAAAAGTCTATTTTCCATATCGATTACTTCAACTTCTTTTACATCTAGTCTAGTTGCAATCTCTCTAACATTTTCTGGTGACAAATTACCTGAATCAATTGAGGTAAGTTGATTTTTAATTTTACGTAAATTAAAAAAAAGTTTTTTCTGAGCTGCGGTAGTTCCAATTTTTACTAAAGACCAACTATGTAAAACATATTCTTGTATTTGAGCTCTTATCCACCACATTGCATATGTTGCTAATCTAAAACCTTTTTCTGGATCAAATCTTTTAACTGCTTGCATGATTCCAACATTACCCTCTGAAATTAAGTCAGTAACAGGTAAGCCATATCCTCTATACCCCATTGCTATTTTGGCAACTAATCGAAGGTGACTTGTAACTAGTTTATGAGCAGCATCTGAATCTCCATGTTCCTTATAACGTTTAGCTAACATGTACTCCTCTTCAGCAGAGAGCATTGGAAATTTTTTAATTTCCTGCAAGTATACTGCTAAATTTCCTTCACTTGATAGTACTGGTAAATTCATAATACGCCTATATCACAAATAAAATATAATTTAATATTTAAGCAATAATTCAATCAAATTCTTAAAATCTTCAGGAATTTCAATATCAAAATCCATCCTTTTTTTTGATGTAGGATGATCAAAACCAAGATGATAAGCATGCAATGCTTGTCTTTCAAAATTTTTTAAAATCATGAATTTATTAAATGTATTTTTATCTTTTCCAAATTGATTAATTTTACTTTTTCCATAAATCTTATCACCAATTATAGGAGAATTTTTAGAAGTTAAATGAAGTCTAATTTGATGTGTTCTTCCAGTATGTAAATGGCAGTCAACTAAACTAGCAATACCAAAAGTTTTTTCTAATTTAATATCGGTTTTAGAATATTTTCCAAAACCCTTATTATTTAAACTCATTTTTTTTCTATTTTTTCTATTTCTCTCTATGTACCCTTCAATTGATTGATTATCAGGAGTTCCCCAAACTATTGCTTTATATCTACGAGATATCGTATGTTCTTTGAATTGTTCGGCTAAATTAATATGAACGTTATTATTTTTTGCAACAACAAGAATTCCACTTGTATCCTTATCTAAACGATGGACTATTCCTGGTCTAGCATTATCATCTAAATTACTTAGTTGATTATTAGTGTAATGCATAAGAGCATTCACAAGAGTGCCACTTTCATTTCCAGGAGCTGGATGCATTACTAAATTTGGAGGTTTATTAATAACGATTAAATCTTCATCTTCAAAAATAATGTTTAAGTCTATATTTTCAGCTGAATGTTTTGTTTCTTGTTTCAATATAATATTTATAAAGTAATTTTCATTTTCTTTAGTTATGTAAGACGGATCTTTCATTTCCTTTTCATCAAGACTTACATTGCCATTTAATATTAAAGTTTTTATTTGTGTTCTTGAATACCCTTCTAATTTTGAAACAAGCACTTTATCTAATCTTTGTGAACTTAATTGTTTATTTATAGTTAATTTAAGATTATAGAATTCGTTCATGTCTCAAAAAATTCTTAAATTTATTGTAATATTTTTAGGTATATTAATTCTTATTTGTTTTTTAGCTCTTGTTTATGGTTTGTATATAAAAACAACAAAAAAACAAAGTAATTTAGAAACAAATTTAATTGATTACAATTTAAATTTAGAAAAAGGGCATAAAATTACAGATATAGATATGATTGATAATAATAGGATTTTGTTTACAATAAAAAGTAATGATAAAGTTTATGCTTTAATATATGATATAGAAACATCAAATATTACAAAAATAGATACATCTAATGAATAAAGATAATAATTTTGAAAATAATTTAAAAAAACTTGAATCTATTGTAGAGAGATTAGAAAATGGTGAAGTTGATTTAGAGGAATCTGTAAAACTTTACGAAGAAGGAATGAATTTAAAAAAAGCATGCGAGGAAAAATTAAAAAGTATTGAAAGCCAAATTAAAAAAATTAAGCAAGAAAACAATAAAGTCACAAAAGAAGATTTTAAGTAATTTTCAAATTTGAATAAAAATCTAAAAATAAGACTTGATCAGCTTTTAATGGATAGAAACTTAGCTGATACTAAATCAAAAGCCCAATCTATGATCATGGCCGGCCAAGTTTATGTAAACGATAAAATTATTACCAAAAGTGGTAACAGTTTTAATGAAAACATAAAAATAAAAATTAAACAACTTCATCCTCCATGGGTATCAAGAGGTGCATTCAAATTACTGAAAGCGATTGATCATTTTAAGATTGATATTGAAAATAAAATTTGTCTAGATATCGGTTCATCAACTGGTGGATTTACAGAAGTTCTTTTAAAAAAAAACGCTAAAAAAATATATTCTATTGATGTTGGTACAAATCAACTTCATGAAAAATTAAAAAAAGAAAAAAAAATTATCAGTATAGAAAATTTTAACGCTAAATATTTAGATAACTCAATAATTCATGAAAAAATTAATTTGGTAGTCTGTGATGTTAGTTTCATTAGTTTAACAAAGGTTATAGAACCTAGCTTAAAGCTTTTATCAAGTAAAGCTGAGATCATTTCACTAATTAAGCCACAATTTGAAACTAATAAAATAAATTTGAAAAAAGGTATTGTGAAAGATCCATTGGTTCATGAACAAGTATGTAATGATATATCTAATTGGTTCAAAAAAACAATTAAAGCTGAAGTTGTAGGTATAGTCGAAAGTCCAATAACCGGACCAAAAGGAAATAAAGAATTTTTGATTTACAGTATTTTAAAGAAATCTTAAACAATGATCAGCTATAGTTGTGGCAACCATGGCTTCACCTACAGGAACAGCTCTTATACCAACACATGGATCATGACGACCTTTAGTAGATATTGTTGTCTCTTTTAATTTTGTATTAATTGTTTTTTTTATCGATAATATTGAGCTTGTCGGTTTTACTACAAATCTAGTAATTAATTCTTGGCCAGTTGTAATGCCTCCAAGAACTCCACCATTATTATTTGAAAGAAATACAGGTTTTTTATTTTTAATTCTCATTTCGTCAACATTAGAAATTCCAGTTTCATAAACACTGCTAAACCCATTACCCATTTCTACACCCTTAACAGCATTAATAGACATCAATGCTTTAGATATATCGGAGTCTATTTTTTCATAAATAGGCTCTCCTAATCCAGCTGGCAAACCTTTTACTCTAATTTCAATTATGGCACCTAAAGAGGAACCAGATTTTCTTGCAGTTTGTATTTCATTTTCCCATGTTTTAATAATTTCTTTATCAGGACTCCAAAAATTATTTTTTGGAATAAAATTATTATTCCAATTATCATAATTAATTTTATGATTACCTATTTGAATTAATGCACCTGTTATTACAACCTGATTTTTAATTTTATTTTTTATGATTTTTCTTGCTATTGCTCCTGCTGCTACTCTCATAGCAGTTTCTCTAGCACTAGATCTACCACCACCCCTATAATCTCTTATGCCATATTTTTTCCAATATGTATAATCTGCATGACCTGGTCTAAATTTACCTTTGATATCACCATAATCTTTTGATCTCTGATCTTGATTGTAGATAATTAGAGAAATAGGATGACCTGTTGTTTTTCCCTCAAAAGTTCCAGATAGTATTTCAACTTTATCCTCTTCTTTTCTTTGAGTTGTAAATTTTGACTGACCAGGTTTTCTTTTATCTAAATAGGGTTGGATATCTTTTTCAGTTAAATTTATGTTTGATGGAACTCCATCGACAACACAACCAATAGCTTTGCCATGGCTTTCTCCCCATGTAGTAAAATTAAAGATTTTTCCTATTGAATTAGAAGTCATTTTTTAGAATTTGTAAATTCACCTAACAGTTCTGATACACTTTCACTCTCATCAACTGCAACCATTCCTACAGTATGATAACCACAATCGACATGTTGTATCTCACCAGTAACGGCACTCCCAAGATCACTTAAGAGATACAAAGCAGAATTTCCAACATCTTGCTGATTTACATTTCTTTTAAGCGGAGCATTAAGCTCGTTCCATTTAAGAATAAATCTAAAATCACCTATTCCTGATGCTGCCAAAGTTTTGATTGGACCAGCACTAATGGCATTAACTCTTATATTTTTTTCTCCCAAATCAACTGCTAAATATCTAACACTTGCCTCTAAAGCTGCTTTTGCAACTCCCATAACATTATAATGAGGCATAACTTGTTCTGATCCATAATATGTTAAAGTTAAAATTGATCCACCATTATTCATTAAAGGTTCTGCAAGCCTACAAGCCTCTGTAAAAGAATAACATGATATATGCATAGTTTGTTTAAAATTATCAGAAGATGTATTGTAATATTTACCTCTTAATTCATCTTTGTTGGAAAAACCAATTCCATGAACAAGAAAATCTAATTCACCCCATTTATTTTTAAGTGTTTCAAAAACATTATTCATACTTTGTGAGTCTGAAACATCACAAGGAATAATAGTGTTAGAACCTATTTCATCTGCAAGTGGCTGAACTCTTTTCTTAAGAGCTTCTCCTTGATAAGTAAGTGCAATTTCTGCTCCCTGTTCTGCTATTTTTTTTGCAATACCCCAGGCAATAGATCTGTCATTTGCTACTCCCATAATCAGACCTTTTTTATTTTGCATCAACATATTGTAAATCAGTGTTTTTTTATAAATATAGATATATATACTTATAAATTAATATTCATATCTATAATATGCAATCAAATCAAAAATTAATAAATTCTGATAAAAAACCAATTGAACTTTTTCAAGAATGGTTTGAAGAGGCAAAGAAAAGTGAAATCAATGATCCAAATGCTATGAACCTTGCTACTATATCCTCTGACGGCAAACCCAGTTCACGAATTGTTTTGCTTAAATCATATGATGATAAAGGTTTTGTTTTTTACACAAATTCAAATAGTAAAAAAGGTAGAGCAATAAAAAAAAACGATAGTGTAGCTTTAAATTTTCACTGGAAAACACTTCAAAGACAAATAAGAATAGAAGGTAATGTTTCACAAATTTCAAACGCTGAAGCTGATGAATATTATAATTCAAGGCCACTAGGAAGTAGAATAGGAGCTTGGGCTTCATTACAGTCAGAAGAACTAGATGATAGATCGACATTAACTAAAAGAGTAAAAAAGTTTGAAAAAAAATTTTCAGATAATGATGTACCAAGACCTTCACATTGGAATGGTTACTTAGTAGAGCCTGTATTAATTGAATTTTGGCAAGATATGCCATTCAGATTGCATGACAGACTTGAATTCCGTATGGAAAATGATGGTTGGGTTACAAGAAAATTATATCCTTAATTATCTTCTTTCCATTTTTGTAAAATCCATGAACTAGAATTTGATTTATTGTCACCACCTATACCCCAAAGTAACTGAATATTATTTTTTTCACAGAATATTGATTCTGGTGTTGTACTATTATTTCTATCACCTCCATTTGCAAATTTAATAATTGATTTTGGATATTTATTTTTTACTTTTTTAAGACCATCGATGCATGTTTTATCTCCATCATCAAATTCTATAACATCAATAACATTTTTTAACTCATTCATAATTATAGTTCTTTCAATAAAAGGAAGAAATTCCTTACCCTTCTTTTTTTGAAGCCATAAATCAGAATTTAGCAAAACTACAACTTCACCATGTTTGGCAGCTTCTTTAATTAATTTTATATGACCACTGTGAATTGGATCAAAACCTCCACTGACAACAACTATTTCACGCATACTTGCTTCTCCATTTTGCTGGGTCTTCTAAAAATTCTTTTAAGTTTGTAATCTCATCCTCAGAATATATTTTTTCACTTTCAATATAATTTATTATATCTTTCCATGTACACAGTGAGTGCATATTTACATTTAATTTAAACAATTCTGATTCTTTAAAATTAAAAATATCATAATAAAATATTACAAATATATCTTTAACTTTTAATCCCGCTTCGCGCATTGCGTTAATAAAAATTATTTTACTACCTCCATCAGTAGCTAAATCTTCAACTAAAAGAGCTTTTTGATTATTTTCAAATTCACCTTCAATTTGTTTGTTTTTTCCAAAACCTTTTGTTTTTTTTCTAATGTAAATCATTTGTTTATCTAATTTTTGAGAAATAAACGCAGCATAGGGAATTCCAGCAGTTTCTCCACCAGCAATAATTTCTGACTCAATATTATTTTTAGTTAAATAATCTACAGCTTTATCAATTATAAAATTTCTTTCTTTTGTAAAAGAAATAATTTTTCTACAATCAACATAAACAGGACTAGCTAAGCCTGATGTAAGAGTAAAATATTTATCAAATGAAAAATTAATAGACTTTATATCAACTAAAATTTTAGCTATCTCCTTTGACATTTTTTTTAAGTTATTTGTGCAATATGCTCAAATGATAAATTTCCAGGGACAATCATTATCGGTATTCTAAGGTTTGTTATTTCATTACTCACCAAAGAAGTTATTATTGGACCGGGATTTTTACTATTTGGATCAGTATTGGCAGCTAAAACAAGAACATTAATATTTTTTTCCTCATCTAATAATTGTTTTAATTCAGCTATAGTATCTCCCTCTCTTAAAGAGAGAGCAGGATAGTCACCTGTTCTTTCTTGGACAAATGAGGCAGCTTTTTTAAGAATTGTTTCTGCTTCTTCTCTAGCTTCCTCTTTCATAATGTCTGTAACACCCTTGGTTGTTAGTACATCCAAAGGCTCTATGAATGTTGCAATTATAATTTTTCTTCCTGTTTTTTTTGATCTTGCGCAAGCATATTCAAGAGCTGTATTCATCTCTTCTGAATTATCTGCAACAACTAGAATATATCTGTCATTACTCATTTACTTCTCCTAAATAAAGCAGCAGCAATAAAACCTGAAACTATTGAAAAGATAATTACAAAAACTCCGTATGTAGCTGCATTTTCATTAGCAAAGTCAAATATTTGACTTCCTATACCCATTTTTTTTATAACTATATTTTTTTGATCAGTACTCATAATTGTATTATTTCTTATATAGTAAATATCAACATTATAAATCCCTGGTATTGTATTTGTTGGAAAAAAAATGCTAGTTTGAAATAATTTATCTTTGACCTTTTTCATTTCAAAACTTTTATAAAAAAATTGTTCTTTTTTTATTCTAACAAAATTTTCATTCCAATTTTTTTGATCATTTTTGAAAATAAAATTTTGATTAAAAGTCTTATTATTTAAAATTTTTTCAAAACTTAGATCCTCATTAATTAATATCGATTCAGGCAAGATTTCGTTAATTTCTTTAGATGAGGATAAAAAGAATAAAGATGGAATATTACTATAGGTAACGTATTGATTATTTACCCATATTCCAAAATACCTCTCTTTTTTTTGTATTCTCATTTTTGACGGCGGCCCTTTAATTGTCAAAAGTGTCTCATGATCATTTTTTAGTAATCCAAAAATAATAATTTCTTTTCCATTAAAATCTGTTTTTAATTCAATACTATCCTCAGATAAGTCAAAGTAAATTTCTTCAGCATAAAGAAAGTTATAAAAAAAAATTATAGTCAATAAAATTGTCAGATTAAAAGCAAACTTTATATATAAATTTTTAAACATCTATTTTTGTCACTTCTAAAATATAAAATTCTAAATAAAATCCAATTAAAGCAAAAATTGATACTAATAAAAAAGATACTTTCTCAATGAATATATCAACCACTAATATATCTTTTTGTATAAGCATATAAATTGGAATTACAGTGGATAAAATAATAATACTTAGTTTTGCAAATGCATCATTGAATAATATGTCTGTAAATATTTTATTAAGATCTTTTTTAATAAATACTCTGAAATTTGACCAAATATATATTTTGTTAAATGAATTTATAATAATTATCAGAATTAAAAAATATTCAATATTCTTTAGATTAAAATCAATAGTTGTAAAAATAAAATATATAAAGAGACAAACTAGGATCAATAAATTAATTGCAAAATTAAATATTGTAATCATATCATTACCAATGAAAATAAATCATTTGGCCTTAAAACAAGATCTGTAAAAATTTTACCACAGACACCCAGTACTAATATAGCCAAAATACCTCTTAAATATTCTGCTTTTAATTTAGACCCAAAAATTACACCAATTTGTGCACCAATTACTCCTCCAAATATCATTAGTGCAGACAGCACAATATCTACATTATAATTTATGTAGGATTGAAAAAATGTTGCATTAGCTGTAACAAAAATGATTTGAAATAAAGATGTCCCAACTACTATACTTGTTGGCATTCCAAGTATGTATACCATTGCAGGTATCATTATAAATCCTCCTCCAACTCCCATCATTGCGGACATTACTCCAACTGCGAACCCTATCAATACAGGTGGTATTGCACTTATATAAAGTTTTGATCTATGAAAGCGAACTTTGAATGGAAGTCCGTGAAACCAAGAATGTTGATGCAGTTTTGTTCTTTTTGTGTTTCTTGCTCTATACTGTTTTATTGTTGTTCTTGCGCTTTCAAAAGCCATACTAAATCCAATAAAACCTAAAAAGAAAAGAAATAATAACTGAATAACTAAATCTATTTGGCCAAAGTTTTTTAGATAACTGAAAATATTTACACCAACTGTGGAACCAATTAAACCTCCAATTAAAAGGAATATACCCATCTTTATATCAACATTTCTTTTTCTCCAGTGAGCAATAAAACCTGAAACTGAAGTTGCTAAAACGTGTGGAGCTTCAGAACCAACAGCTACAACCGGAGGTATTCCTAAAAAAATTAATAGTGGTGTCATTAAAAATCCTCCACCAACACCGAAAATTCCTGAAAGTATTCCTATACTCATACCAATAAAGATAATGAGAAAAATATTTACGTTCATTTCAGCTATTGGAAGGTAAATTGACATGTTTTTTTATAAATTTTATATAATTATTACTTCATAAGTACAAATTATATTTATTTTAGAAAATTATATAAAATTATTTAGTACTATGATTCCGATATAACTAACAATTCCAACACAACAAGCTGCAGAAAAACCAACATAAAATGGTCTTATGCCTAAGCTTTTTAAAGAAACTAAATTTGTACTTATGCCTACAGCTGCCATTGCTATTGCTAAAGAATACTCAGCGATAGATTTAATAATATTGATGATTAATTGCCAGTTATTATTAGTAAATATTTCAAAAGCTAAATTACTATTTTGAATTCCATAATCTCCAATTGATCTTATAAGACCCATAAGAATAAAACCAATTATGAAAATTGGAAACATAGATATTAGTGATGGTTTGCTATTATTTTCACCAATATTATTTCTTAGATATATATAGCTTATTGTAGGAATGACGATTATCATACTGACATTTCTTACTAATTTAGTAATCGTTGCTATATCCATAGTTTTTGGTGAATTGAATTGTTCTGCATATATCAATCCAGCACCAGCAACTTGAGCTGTTTCATGTATTGAAGTTCCAAGAAATAATCCTGATGCTAACTCATCTCCACTGAAAAGATAATATGCCATAAATGGATAGAGGAACATTGCAATTATTCCAAATATTGTAATATTTGCTATTGCATAAGCAACTTCCTCTTTATCAGCATTAATTGCAGGACTAGTTGCTACAATTGCGGATGCTCCACAAATACTTGTTCCAACTGCAATTAATGATCCCATTTTCGAAGAAACATTTAATAATTTGCATAAATAATTTACAACCAAGATTGATATAATAATACAAGCAACAATTAGAGGTATTCCAACTATTCCAACTTTAAAAATATCTAAAAGTCCTAGTCTAATACCAAGACATATTATTCCTAACCTTAGAATAAATTTTAAAGAAAACTTAATTCCTTCTAATAAAAAATTATTAATATGAAATATATTTCCTATCAAAAGACCAAATATTATTGATAGCATTATTGGTGATATTGGACTTTTTTTTAAATTTAAAATTTCTTTTCCAATAAAATCACTTAGGTATATACCTGAATAAGCAATTACAAAACAAAAGATAATTCCTGGGAATATTTTATATATTGAGCTTACCATTTAGAATATTCTTTATACAAAAAAAATATTTTTTACATATTTATATTACAGTTAGATTTTTTTTGCAGTATTCCATTCTTCTTGAGTATTTACATTGAAAAAATTCTTTTCCTGGCTTTTGTCGAATTCAACAAATTTATATTTGTGTTTTTTAACCCAAAACATAATTTTACTATTTTTTAATTTTAACTCATTTTCTAAACTAGTTATTAACGATATATGCCACATTGCTATTACAGGATGATGTCTACTATTTGATCTTGCAATCAATATTTTTATATTTTCATCATATGCCTCTAAAAACTTATCTAAAAGATTATCGGGTAAAAATGGGGTATCACTTGGAACAGTAAAAACCCATTCTTTGTTTATGTAATTTTCTTTAGTCCACAACATAGATGTGTGAATCCCTGCTAAAGGTCCTACAAAACCTTTGAATCTATCTTCAATTATTGGATAATCAATTTTCTTAAAACTTTTTAAGTCATTAGCATTTATTATTATTTCATTATTATATTTTTTAAGCTTGTTTATTATTTTGTCTAAGATTGTAATTCCATTTATTTTAGCAAAAGCTTTAAATCCACCACCAAATCTTTTTGACTGACCTCCAGCAAGTATGGAAAACAAAATTTTTTTTTTAATGTTCAATTCTATGTTCCCCAGAAAGTGCTAAATATTTTTTTCCTTTTGCTCGTCCAATAAGTGTTAAATTCGAGCCTCTCGCCAGCTCTACACCCCATGCTGTGAATCCTGATCTAGAAATTAATATTGGAATACCCATTTTTATAGTTTTAATAACCATTTCACTAGTTAGTCTTCCTGTGGTGTAAAAAATTTTATTTGAAGAGCTAATTTTTTTTAAAAACATAAAACCAGCAATTTTATCTACAGCATTATGTCTCCCAACGTCTTCCATATAAATCAATGGTTTATTATTATGAATAATAGCACAACCATGTATTGCTCCTGTTTCTAAATATAAGCTCGGTGTCAATGTAATTTTTTTTGAAATTTCATAGATCCATTTATGTTTAATTTTCTTGTTGGATTTTAATTTTGATTTTTTTATTTCCGCATAGATATCTCCAAATACCGTACCTATTGCACAACCACTAGTTGTTATTTTCTTTCTTAATTTATTTTCATAATTTGTTTTACGTTTTGTTCGTACAACAACCACACCTAAATCTTTATCAATTTCAACTTTTGTAATTATATCATTTTTCTTAAGCATATTTTGATTCAATAAATACCCAACTGCAAGATATTTTGGGTGATCACTAATAGACATTAGCGTTACTATCTCTTGATTATTAAGAAAAATTGTAAGAGCTTTTTCATTAATAACTTTAGAAATTATTTTATTCCCTTTCTCATCAAAACCATTTAGTTTTGTAATTAGGGACTTATTATGAATATCAGGTGAGACTAAATATTTCTCTTTTTTTGCCATATGTTGTAATTAAACTAATAATATAAATGAACATATTAGAAATTTTCACAAATTCCATACTATTAATTATTACTTTAGATAATGAACTATGGGACATTATACTTTTATCATTATTTGTAAGTTTTACTGCCCTAATTATTGCATCATTATTAGGATTTATAGTAGGGTATTATTTTGCAATTTATAATTTTTATTTCAAAAAAATTATTTTGATAATTATAAACTCATTGATGGGAATTCCTCCAGTTGTAGTTGGTTTAATTGTTTATTTTATTTTTGCATCGGGTGGACCTTTAGGTATCTTACAACTTCTATACACACCTTCTGCGATGATTATTGCTCAAACTATAATAATTTTTCCAATAATTGCTTCATTATCTCATGAGATATTTTCTAAAAATTGGTTTGAATTTAAAGATCAGATAAGGTCCTTAAATATTCCTTTTTGGGGTTCTGTAAAACTTTTATTTAACCATAGTTATTTTTTATTAATAACATCATTATTATCTGCTTTTGGAAGAGCAATTTCGGAAGTTGGTGCAGTTATGATTGTGGGTGGTAATATTGATCATTATACACGAGTAATGACAACTGCTATATCGTTAGAAACTAGAATGGGAAATTTAGAATACGCTATGGCATTAGGTTTAGTTTTAATATCAATAACAATAATTATTTACTCGCTTGTATATTTGTTAAATAATAGATCTATTAAATGAAAATAGTAGGAATTGTTGGCTGGAAGGACTCAGGGAAAACCACTATTGCAACTAAAATTATAAATAAACTTAGCTCTAAAAATTTTCGTGTTGCTTCAATTAAACATGCACATCACGAATTTGATATAGATCATGAGAATACAGATAGCTTTAAGCATAGATTAGCGGGATCTTCTCAAGTGATAGTTAGTTCATCGAAGCGATGGGTTAAAATATCAGAGCTAAACAATTCAAAAGAAAAAACATTAGATGAATTAATTAATCAACTTTCAGAAATTGATATTGTAATAGTGGAAGGGTTTAAAAATGAAAATCACCCAAAAATTGAAATAATTAAAAACGATAATGATAATTACTTATTTACCAAAATTAAAAATATAAAAGCTATTATTTCAAATAATATACTTGAAACTGACTTGAGAATTTTTAAAAATGACGAAATTGATAATATAGTCGATTTTATTTTGAGAGAATTTTAATGAATAAATCACCTCTAACTAAAAAACAAATTGTTAATTTATTTAAAAAACAAAAGACAGTAATTTTTAACTCTGAAAAAGTTAATTTAGAAAATTCAGAGGATAGATTTCTTTATGAAAATATAAAAAGTAAAATTAATTTACCTCCTTTTAATAATTCTGCCGTAGACGGTTATGCTATTTTAAAAACAGATTTAAAAACAAAAAAAGTTTTTTTTTGTAATAGACGAATAGCAGCTGGAGATGATAAAAATATAAAAGTAAAATCTGGTGAAGCAGTTAGAATTTTTACTGGTGCAAAAATGCCTTCGAATTCATCAACTGTAGTTATGCAGGAAAATACATACAAAAAAGGAAATAAAATTCATTTAATTAAAATTCCAAAATTTGGAGACAATTATAGATTAAAGGGTGAAGATATAAAAAAAAACCAAAAAATATTGGAAAAGGGGTCTAAATTAAATCAACAAAATATAAATTTAATTGCTGCTATTGGTATTAGTAAAATAAAAGTATTTAAAAAAATTAAAATTGGTTTCTTTACAAGTGGTAATGAATTACGAAAACCAACTAAAAATTTAAAAAGTTCTGAAATTAATAATTCAAATTATTATAGTTTAAATAATTTACTTGATAAGAATTTTATAGAACAAAAATATTGTGGAAATCTCAAAGATAATTTTAAATCTATTAAAAACAAAATTTTTAATACTTCAAAAAAATTTAATGTAATAATAACTGCTGGTGGCGCATCTGTTGGTGATGAAGATCATCTAATTAAAGTTTTATCTAAATTAGGTAAGGTATATTTTTGGAGAGCAGCTATAAAACCAGGGAGACCAATTGCAGTTGGAAAAATAAATAAGTGCTACATAATTTGTTTGCCAGGTAATCCAGTTTCTGTTCAATTATTATATGTAATGTTAGTAAAACCATTAATAGAAAAACTATCTGGTGGAAATTTTAAGCTCCCATCTTCAAGTAAAATTACAGCAAATTTTTCCATGAAGAAAAAAACAAATAGAATGGAGTGGTTACGCGTAAATAAAGATACTATAAATAATAAAAATATTGCAAATAAATTTCCTAAACAAGGTTCTGGTATGATTAGTTCCATATCCTATTCAGATGGTATAATTGAAATTGATGAAAATGTTTCTCAAGTAAACAAGGGAGATATATTTGATTTTTATAATTATGATAGTTTATTTTAATTTTTAATTTTAAATCTATAACGAATTACAATTTTATCTTTAATTTTTTGACAACTTAAATATTCATAGTTGGACTGATCACAATAATGTTCAAAGTCTGCTTCAGCCAAAGGGTCAGTTGCAATAATTTTAATAATTGTATCTTTGTTTAATTCTGAAGCAAGTTTCCTAGCCTTAAGTACTGGTATAGGACATTCTGTACCACTAGTATCAAGAACTAATTCTTCATTTTCAACTGAATCTTTCATAGTTTTCTGATACTTAATATATAGTATAATATTAATTGGAATGGATAAATTTGTTTCTCAAACAGAAACTTCTTTAAAAAAGAAGAAAAGACGTTGGACTCCAAAAGGAAGACAAGTCGAAGATAAATATTTAGATGAAGTTTCTAAATTGTTTTCAGGATTAATATTTAAGCGAGATGAATTAATAGAATATTTGCATGTATTACAGGATAAATTTGGTGTTTTGTATGATAAGCATCTAGTAGCTTTGTCGACTATTATTAATTTACCATTTTCTGAAATTTATGAAGTTGCAACTTTTTATGCTCACTTTAATATTGTCAAAGACAGTAAAGATTATAACCCAGTGACTGTTGTAAGGGTATGTGAAAGTTTAACTTGTGAATTATTTGGCGCACACAAATTACTTCAAGATATAAAGAAATTAGAAAAGAAAAATATAAAAGTCGTACCTGGGCCATGTATGGGAAGATGCAATGTTGCCCCTACTGTCTGCGTAGGAAAAAATTATGTTGATGAGGCTAATTTTGATAAAGTTAAAAAAACAATCGATGAAAAAACTTTTGACCCCTTCATTCCAGATTATATAAATTTATCTTCTTATAAAAAAAATGGCGGTTATGAAATTGCATACAAAATAAAGAATGGTCTAATCTCAAAAAAACAAGTTTTGGACTCATTAAATGAAAGCGGATTGAAAGGTAAGGGTGGTGCTGGATTTCCTACAGGAAAAAAATGGGAAATTGTTTCAAATTACAATGGTAAAAAATATATTGCTGTTAATGGTGATGAAGGTGAACCAGGAACATTTAAAGATAGGTCATATTTAGAAAGTGATCCACATAGATTTTTAGAAGGGGCTTTAATTGCCTCCTATTTTATAAATGCTCAAAAAGTTTACATTTATATGAGAGATGAATATCCAACAGTTATAAAAATTTTACTTGATGAAATAAATAAAATGGAAGATGAACAAATAATTCCAAAAGACTTTTTCATAGTAAGAAGAGGGGCAGGAGCCTATATTTGTGGAGAAGAGTCAGCAATGATAGAAAGTATTGAAGGCAAGAGAGGATTACCAAGACATAGACCGCCTTATGTAGCTGAAATTGGATTATTTGGATGTCCTACTTTAACAAATAATTTAGAAACTCTTTTTTGGGTAAGAGATATAATTGAAAAAGGAGCAAAGTGGTTTGCTGAAAAGGGGTCCAATGGAAATAAAGGTTTTCATAGTTTTTCAGTATCTGGAAGAGTAAAGAACCCAGGAGTAAAAGTTGCACCAGCCGGTATAACAATTCAACAATTAATTGATGAGTATTGTGATGGTATGGCAGATGGACATACTTTTAAAGGATATCTTCCGGGAGGTGCATCTGGTGGTATTCTACCCGCTACCATGAATAATATTCCACTTGATTATGGATCGAAAGAATTAATGGAAGCCGGATGTTTTTTAGGCTCAGCGGCAGTAGTTGTATTATCAGATCACGATAATATGAAAGACGTTGCACTTAATTTATTAAAATTTTTTGAAGAGGAAAGTTGTGGTCAATGTACACCATGCCGTTCCGGTACGGAGAAAACTGTAAAATTAATGCAAGAAAAAAATTGGAACAAGGAAAAATTAAAAGATTTAAGTCAAGTTATGGCTCAAGCATCGATATGTGGTTTAGGACAAGCTGCAACAAACCCATTAAATTCTGTTTTAAAATATTTTAGCAATGAAATAACTTATGACTAAAGTGAAAACAAAATTTTATTTAGATGAAAAGTTAGTTGAAGCAAATGCTGATGAAACTATTTGGCAAGTTGCAAATAGACTTGGAACTGAAATCCCACACTTATGTTATTCCGATAAACCTGGCTATAGAGCAGATGGAAATTGTAGAGCATGTATGGTTGAAATTGAAGGAGAACGTGTTTTGGCAGCATCTTGTATTAGAAAGCCAACTGATAGTATGAAAGTAAAAACTTCATCAGAAAAGGCTAAAGTATCAAGAGAGTTAGTTTTTGAATTACTTCTAGCAGACCAGCCAAAAAAAGAAATTGCTCATGATAATAATTCTGACTTTTGGAAATGGATAGACAAAGTTGAAGTTAAAGAAAGTAGATTTCCAAAAAAAACTTCATGTCAGGCAGACGTTTCTCATCCTAGTATGGCCGTAAATCTAGATGCATGCATCCAATGTAATCTTTGTGTAAGAGCATGTAGAGAAGTTCAGGTCAACGATGTCATCGGAATGGCATATCGAGGAGAAAATTCTAAAATTGTATTCGATTTTGATGATCCAATGGGTGACAGTACATGTGTGGCATGTGGTGAATGTGTACAAGCTTGTCCAACTGGAGCATTAATGCCGGCATCCATCGTAGATAAGGATGGTGTTGGTCATACTAAGGTAGATAAAAAAATTGATAGTGTTTGTCCTTATTGTGGTGTTGGTTGTCAGATAGAATACAATGTAAAAGATAACAAAATTAAATACGTTAATGGTGTTGATGGTCCCGCAAACAAGAATAGATTATGTGTAAAAGGAAGATTTGGTTTTGATTATGTAAATAATCCAGAAAGACTTACAAAGCCATTGATTAGAATTAAAGGTAAAGCAAAAGACTTACACCCAAGTATTAATTTTTCGAACATTCATGAATATTTTAGAGAAGCATCTTGGGATGAAGCTCTAGATTATGCTGCACAAGGATTTTTAAAACTTAATAAACAAAGAAATGGTAAGAGTAATCTTGCAGGTTTTGGATCAGCCAAATGTTCAAATGAAGAAGCTTATTTATTTCAAAAATTAATCAGAACTGGTTTTAATACAAATAATGTTGATCATTGTACAAGACTTTGTCATGCGTCTTCTGTAGCTGCTTTATTGGAAACAATTGGTTCAGGAGCTGTTACTGCTCCATTTTATGAAGTTGAACATTCAGATGTGATAATAGTCATTGGAGCAAATCCTACTGAAAACCATCCTGTTGCAGCAACTTTTTTTAAGAATGCTGCTAAAAAAGGTTCTAAATTAATTGTGATGGATCCTAGAGGTCATTCCTTAAAAAAACATGCAACTCATATGTTACAATTTAAACCAGGATCTGATGTTGCTCTCTTAAACTCAATAATGAATGTTATTGTCGAAGAAAATTTATTTAATTCCGAATATATTAAAAAACAAACTGAAGGATTTGAAAAATTAAGAAAACATTTAATGAATTATTCACCTGATATAATGAAAAACGAAACAGGTATCGATCCAGAACTTATAAGAGAAGTAGCACGCTTATATGCCAATACAAATAAAGGAATAATTTTTTGGGGGATGGGGGTTTCTCAACACACACATGGTACGGACAATGCTAGATGTTTAATTTCTCTAGCTTTGATGACAGGGAATGTTGGAAAAAGAGGATCTGGTTTACATCCTTTAAGAGGACAAAATAATGTTCAAGGAGCTTCTGATGCCGGTCTTATACCAATGATGTATCCTGATTACCAATTAGTTGATAAAAATAATAATAAAGATTTCTTTGAAAAACTTTGGAACACTCCTCTAGATGATAAAAAAGGTCTAACTGTTGTTGAAATTATGGATGCTATTCACGAGAATACAATTAAAGGTATGTATATACTTGGTGAAAATCCAGCAATGTCTGACCCTGATCTAAATCATGCAAGAGAAGCTCTACAAATGTTAGAGCATTTAGTTGTTCAAGATATTTTTTTAACTGAAACAGCAACATATGCGGATGTTATTTTCCCCGCTTCAGCATGGCCTGAAAAAAATGGAACAGTCACTAATACTAATAGGCAAGTACAGATGGGAAGAAAAGCTTTAGACTCTCCAGGTGAAGCTAAAGAAGATTGGTGGATAACGAATGAACTTGGAAAAAGAATAGGTTTAAATTGGAAATATAATCATCCCAAGGAAATTTATGAAGAAATGTCACTAACAATGCCTTCTTTAAACAATATTTCTTGGGAAAGATTAGAAAATGAAAACTCTGTAACTTATCCAAGTAAATCCCCAACTACACCAGGAGATGAAATTGTTTTTGGTGATAAATTTCCAAACGAAAATGGTAAAGGTAAATTTGTTCCAGCTAGTGTTACTGCACCAGATGAGGTACCTGACAAAGAATTTGCAATGATACTAACCACAGGAAGACAATTAGAGCATTGGCATACAGGAGCTATGACTAGAAAGGCATCAAATTTAGATGCTATCGAACCAGAACCTTCAGTTTCAATATCACCTAAAGATATAATTAAAAATAATATGAAAGCTGGTGATAAAATAAAAGTCACAACTAGAAGAGGTTCAATAGATATTAGAGTAAGGCAAGACAGAGCGATTCCTGATGGAGTTATCTTTATTCCATTTTGTTATAATGAGTCTGCTGCTAATCTTTTAACTAATCCAGCGTTAGATCCATATGGAAAAATTCCTGAATTTAAATATTGTGCAGCAAAAATTGAGAAGTTATAAATATTCTATGATTAAAAAAACATTAATAATTTTATTTCTTGTATTTAGTCCAATCACAGCATGCTCTACATTAAGTGAATTAAACGAAAGGGTAAAGGGTGATGGAGTTCCTTATATTCCTGGAATTTAATTTATAAAATTCTTGTCGAATTTATAATTTAATATAAATGCAAAAATAATGCCGCGTTAGCTCATTTGGTAGAGCAGTTGATTTGTAATCATCAGGTAGTCAGTTCGATTCCGACACGCGGCACCAACTTAATAATATTTAAGTTGAGTAAAACTGATATAATGCAATCGATGTTGCATTAGAAACATTCAAACTATCAATTTCAAATTTTAAATTATTTTTTATTTTTATCTGAATTATTTCATCACATTCTTTTTTTACTAATTCTCTAATACCTTTTCCTTCAGAGCCAAATACTAATACTGATTTTTGAGAAAAATTTAATTTTGAACTTTTATTTTCTGAACTATCAAAGCCATAAATCCAATAATTATTTTTTTTAAGAAAAGAAATAGCTCTTCTAATATTTGTCACTCTAATATAATTTACAATTTCTGCAGCTCCGGAAGCTGATTTATAAAGTGATGAAGTCAGTTCTGGTGAGTTATCTTTGCCAACTATAATTCCTGCACAATCAAATAACGCACATGATCTCATTATTGAGCCAATATTTTGAGGGTCGGTTACTTGATCTAAAATTAATATTACTGATTTTGATTTTCTACTTTCTACTTTTACAAATTCTTCTAAACCTGGCCAAGTAAGATCTTTTGTTTTTAGAACTACTCCCTGAGTTGTGTTTTCATTTCCAAATCTTCTTGTGAATTCATTTTGAGGAAGAATGGTAATTTTTTGTATATTAGATTCATATTTTTTAGCTAAATTAGTCTGATTTTTACTAATTATAAGCTCAATATTCTCTCTTTTATCATTTTGAAGGGCTGCCTTAACAGAATGTTGACCAAAAATTGTATGAATTCCTTGGTTTTTATTAGATTTATTGTTTCTAAACTTACTCATGGTTTAATATCACAGATTTGTCTAATTAATACAATCTAGATATGTACAAAAAGGCATTTTTTGTCTAAAAGGCCGTTGCTTTTACGAGTATACGTATTTTGCAAAGGTGAAGCTGCTGTTTTAGATTGACATATATACTAATTTATTAGTATTGGCCAATTTCTTCAAACGGAGGGGTGGTCGAGTGGTTAAAGGCAGCGGACTGTAAATCCGCCCGCGTGAGCGTACGTAGGTTCGAATCCTACCCCCTCCACCATTATGGAGGTAATGGGATGAAAGCATTAAAGTGAGTGTGTGAAGCAGTCAGTTTAGTTGCGGGTGTAGCTTAGTGGTAAAGCTCCAGCCTTCCAAGCTGGCTACGAGGGTTCGATTCCCTTCACCCGCTCCATAACAAAATATTATTGGGGTAAAAAAAATGGCTAAAGCAAAATTCGAAAGAAACAAACCGCATTGTAACATAGGAACCGTTGGTCACGTTGACCATGGTAAAACAACATTAACTGCTGCTATAACAAAAATATTAGCAGAGACAGGTGGAGCAGAATTTACAGATTATGCTAATATTGACAAAGCACCTGAAGAGAGAGAGCGTGGAATAACTATTTCAACTGCACACGTTGAATATGAAACTGAAGCAAGACACTACGCACACGTTGACTGTCCTGGACACGCCGATTATGTAAAAAACATGATCACTGGTGCTGCTCAAATGGACGGAGGTATCTTAGTTGTTAATGCAGCTGACGGACCAATGCCTCAAACAAGAGAACACATACTTTTAGCTAGACAGGTAGGTGTACCTGCTCTTGTAGTATATATGAATAAAGTTGATCAAGTAGATGACAAAGAACTAATTGATCTAGTTGAAATGGAAATTAGAGAACTTCTAACTTCATATGAATTCCCAGGTGATACTATCCCAATCATTAAGGGTTCAGCTTTAGCAGCACTTGAAGGTAGAGACGATGAAATTGGAAAAAATTCAATTATGGAATTAATGAAAGCAGTTGATGAACATATACCACAACCTAGCCGACCTGTAGATCAGCCTTTCTTAATGCCTGTTGAGGATGTATTTTCAATTTCTGGTAGAGGTACGGTTGTAACTGGAAGAATTGAACAAGGTCAAGTTAAAGTTGGAGAGGAAATCGAGATACTAGGAATAAGAGAACCTCAAAAAACTACTTGTACTGGAGTTGAGATGTTTAGAAAACTTTTAGATTCTGGTGAAGCTGGAGATAACGTTGGTGTTCTTCTTCGTGGAACAAAAAGAGAAGAAGTTGAACGTGGTCAAGTATTAGCTAAACCAGGCTCAATAAAACCACATACAAAATTTAAAGCAGAAGCATATGTATTAAAAAAAGAAGAGGGTGGAAGACATACTCCATTCTTTTCAAACTACAGACCACAATTCTACTTTAGAACAACTGATGTAACTGGTACAATTAAATTACCAGAAGGAACCGAAATGGTAATGCCAGGTGATAATATTGCTATGGAAGTTACTCTTTTGTCACCAATTGCAATGGATAAAGGTTTAAAATTTGCAATCAGAGAAGGTGGAAGAACAGTTGGCGCTGGAGTTGTCGCTGAAATTATTGAATAGTTTTAGGGACCGCTCTATCAGTTAGCCATTACTTATTAGGAGTGTAGCTCAACTGGTAGAGCACCGGTCTCCAAAACCGGGGGCTGCGGGTTCAAGTCCTGCCACTCCTGCCAAGAGAAACGAAAATATGAATATTGAAAAAAAGAAAACATCACCAGCTCTTTTTGTAAGACAAGTTAGACAAGAATTACAAAAAGTAACCTGGCCTCAAAGGAGAGATACTTTTATTTCTTCTGCAATAGTCATATTATTAATAATATTATTTTCATTATTCTTTCTTTTAACCGATCAAATATGGTCTTTTTCAATAAGAAAAATAATTGAAATAGGTTCAGGTTTTTAATGAATAAAGCAAGATGGTACGTTCTTCATGCCTATTCAGGTTATGAAAAAAAAGTTGCTGACAGCATCCTAGACCAAGCAACAAAACTTGGAGTTAAAGAACATATTGAAGAAATTTCTGTCCCTGTTCAAAATATTGTTGAAGTAAAAAGAGGTGTAAGGGTTAATACAGAAAGAAAAATATATCCTGGATATATTCTTATTAAAATGAGTTTAAATGATGATACTTGGCATATTATTAAAACAACTCCAAAGCTAAGTGGTTTTCTAGGAAATAAAGGTAAACCAGTTCCTATTAGTAACGCTGAAGCAAAAAGAATATCCGAACAAGTTATTGACGGTGTAGAAAAATCTAGACCTGCGATAATGTATGATGTTGGAGAACAAGTAAAAGTAATTGACGGACCCTTTGCATCATTTAATGGAGAGGTTGAACAAATAGATGAAGATAAAGCTAGATTAAGAGTAGCTGTTTCAATTTTTGGAAGATCAACACCTGTTGATTTAGAATATTCTCAGGTAGAAAAGGTATAAACTATGGCTAAAGAAATTTTAGGTTTAATTAAATTACAAATTCCCGCTGGAGGAGCCAACCCTTCACCCCCCGTTGGTCCTGCCCTTGGACAAAGAGGATTGAACATTATGGATTTTTGCAAAGCATTTAATGATAAAACAAAAGATTTAGAAAAAGGTGCGCCAATTCCAGTTATTATAACAGCATACA
Organism: uncultured Alphaproteobacteria bacterium; assembly: GCA_902614395.1. Taxonomy (GTDB): domain Bacteria; phylum Pseudomonadota; class Alphaproteobacteria; order HIMB59; genus CACPNW01. Next base: position 160,885 of record CACMKW010000001.1, read on the forward strand.
AAGATAGAAGCTTCGATTTTACTACAAAATTACCACCAGTTAGTTTTTATCTTAAAAAAGCAGCAAAAATAAAAAAAGGAAACTCAACTCCTGGAAGATCATTAGTAGGTAAAGTCTCAATGCAAGATATTGAAAAAATTGCCAAAGAAAAAATGCAAGATTTAAATGCTATTGATCTAGATGGAGCAATGAACATGGTTAAAGGATCTGCCGTTTCAATGGGTATGGAGGTAGTGGGTAAATGAAAATAACAAAAAATAGAAAACAAATGTTAAATAATTTTGACACTACGAAGGTTTACGAGCCATTAGAAGCAATTAAAATTTTAAAAGAAAAATCTTTCGTTAAGTTTAAAGAAACTATTGATATCTCAATAAATCTCGGAATTGATAGTAACAAAACTGATCAAAATATTAAAGGTGTCGTAAATCTTCCTAATGGAACAGGAAAAACCGTAAAAGTTGCAGTAGTTGCAAATGAGGACAAACAAAATGATGCAAAAAGTAATGGTGCCGATTTGGTTGGGAGTGATGATTTGATTGAAACAATTTCTAAATCAAAAATAGAATTTGACATTCTAATTGCAACTCCTGATATGATGCCTAAATTAGGTAAAGTAGCAAAAATACTTGGTCCAAAAGGATTAATGCCAAATCCTAAACTTGGTACTGTAACAAATGAAATTTCTCAATCAGTAAAAGATGCTAAGTCAGGTCAAGTCAAATTCAAAAATGATAAATCCGGTATTGTTCATGCTGGTGTTGGCAAACTAGATTTTAGCGAAGAAGATTTGTTAGAAAACATTAAAACATTTTATTCTTCAGTAAGTAAAAGTAAACCTGATGCTGTTAAGGGTTCTTTTATTAAAAAGGTTACCATAGCTTCAACTATGGGAGTTGGATTAAATATTAACCAAGCTAGCTTGCGTTAATTAATCCAAAAGATGATCTTTGATCATCACCTGTCAAAGACTGCAGGAGCTTTTAGCTTAATTTCCTGCATAGACTGAAGCGAGTCATTGATTTGCTTCTTGACAGGCTTTAAATTAGTTTGATGGGCAAACTAATTTTAGCTAATATTGGATCTACTAGATCCAATTAAAACCGAGGTTGACGTGAAACGTTCTGAAAAAAAAGATTTTGTAAATAATCTCAAAGAAGACTTTTCAAATGCTACTTCTGTAATTGTTGCTGAATATTCTGGGCTAACAGTTAATGAAACAGAGCAACTCAGAAAAGAAATGAGAGAGAATGGAACAAAATTTAAAGTAACTAAGAACAGACTCACTAAACTTGCTATATCTGAAACTCAATTTAAAGATATTTCAGAGCTTTTTAAAGGTCCAACAGCAATTGCTTACTCTGATGATGCAGTAGCACCAGCTAAAGTAGCAGTTAGTTTTGAGAAAAAATTTGAAAAGTTTAGAATTATCGGTGGTGGTTATAATGGTGAGAAAATTGATAAAGAAAAAATTGATTTTCTTGCAAAATTACCTTCATTGGATGAGTTAAGAGGAAAAATAATAGGATTAATATCTGCACCTGCTCAAAAGATAGCTTCAATTACTATTGAACCTGGGGCACAAATTGCAAGATTAATTAGTTCTAACAGTAGCAATAAACAAGAGTCGAACTAGGTAATAAGGAGAAATAAATGGCTGATTTAAATAAAATAGTGGAAGATCTCTCTTCTTTAACTGTACTTGAGGCAGCTGAACTAAGCAAACTACTTGAAGAAAAATGGGGTGTATCTGCCGCTGCTCCGGTAGCAGTAGCCGCAGCTCCAGCTGCAGGTGGTGGAGAAGCTGCAGCAGAAGAGAAGACTGAATTTGATATTGAACTATCTGAATCCGGATCTAACAAAATAGCTGTTATCAAAGAGGTTCGCACTATCACTGGTCTTGGCTTAAAAGAGGCAAAAGATCTAGTTGAAGGCGCTCCAAAACCACTGAAGCAAGGTGTTAAAAAAGAAGAAGCTGAAGAAATGAAAAAAGCATTAGAAGCAGCTGGCGCTAAAGTTACATTAAAATAAATAGTAGGCCTTTTTTAAGGCCTACTATCATTTGTTAATAAATAAAGGAGAAAAATGAGTTTAGATCATATTAATTCTAAAAAAATAAGAAAATCTTTTGGAAAAATACCTCTTGTTACATCTTTACCAAATCTAGTTGAGGTCCAAAAAAGATCATTTGATAATTTTTTACAATTAAGAACTGATCCTGACAAAAGAGAAAACACTGGTCTTCACTCAATTTTTAAATCGGTATTTCCAATTCATGATTATACAGAGAGAGCATCTGTAGATTACGTTAGTTATAATCTTGGTGTACCAAAATATGATGTAGAAGAATGCTCGCAAAGAGGGCTTACATATGGAACTCCATTACTTGTAAACTTTAGACTTATTATATGGGATATAGATGAAATAGCTGGAACTAAATCTGTAAGAGATATTAAAGAACAAGAAGTATATATGGGTGATATTCCACTTATGACTAAAAACGCTACATTTGTAGTAAATGGCACAGAAAGAGTAGTTGTTAGTCAAATGCACAGATCCCCTGGTGTATTTTTTGATCATGACTATGGAAAAACACATACAAGCGGTAAGTATCTTTTTAATGCAAGAATTATTCCGTATAGAGGCTCTTGGTTAGATTTTGAACATGATGCAAAAAATAATATTCATGCAAGAATAGATAGAAAAAGAAAATTTCCTGTAACCACCTTGTTTAAGTGTCTTCTGAGTAGTAGGTCAGAAGAATACATCAAGGAATGTGAAGATAATAAAATCGAACCTGACCCAAAAAAAATTCTTGGTATGACAGGTGAGGAAATATTATCAATTTTTTATGATAATACTAATTATAAAAAAAATAATTACGGGTGGTCTTTCAAAGAAGACCTTTCTTTTTTCAAGGCTAAGATTTTAAACTTTGACTTGTTAGATTCTAAAAATGGAAAAATAATAGTTTCTAAAGGTACTAAAGTTAACCAAAAAATTATTAACGATTTAAAAAAGAAAAATATTTCTAATTTAACTATAAATGAAGAATCATTAATTGGCCTTTTTTTATCTTCAGATATTATTGATGAAAAAACTGGTAAAATATATTTCGAAGCAGGATACGAAATAGATGAAATTTTTTTACAATTTATAAATGATAAAAAAATTAACAAAATTGACATTCTTAAATCAGACAATATTGAAATTGGCTCATATATTAGAAACACTCTTCAAGTAGATAAGGCAAGGTCAAGAGAGGAAGCGCTTTTTGAAATCTTTAAAATATTGAGACCAGGAGAGCCACCAACAATTGAAACTGCAGAAAACCTTTTCAATAATCTTTTCTTCAATTCAGATAGATATGACTTATCTTCAGTTGGTAGATTAAAAATAAATGCTAAGTTTAAAAAGAATACTTCAATTGAACAAAGAGTTATCGATAAAAGTGATATTTTGGATGTTGTAAAACATATGCACAATCTTATCGATGGAAAAGGTGAAATTGATGATATTGATCATTTGGCTAATCGTAGAGTACGCTCAGTTGGTGAGCTTTTAGAAAACCAATATCGTATAGGTTTGCTAAAAATGGATAGGGCAATAAAAGAGAGATTAAGTTCATTAGAGATTGATAACGTCATGCCTCAAGATATTATTAATGCAAAACCTGTTGTTGCTTCAATCAAAGAATTCTTTGGACTTAGTCAGCTCAGTCAATTTATGGATCAAACAAATCCATTAAGTGAGATTACACATAAACGCAGAGTATCTGCACTTGGCCCAGGTGGTTTAAATAGGGAACGAGCTGGATTTGAAGTAAGAGATGTCCACCAAACTCATTATGGAAGAATTTGTCCTATTGAAACACCAGAAGGAGCGAACATTGGTTTGATTAATAGTTTAGCTTCATATTCTAGAATTAATAAATATGGCTTTATAGAAACCCCATATAGAATTGTAAATGCTGGTAAAGTTACCGATAAAGTAATTTATCTTAGTGCAATAGATGAAGAGGATTTCGTCATAGCACAAGCAAATGCAGATATTGATACTAAAGGAAAGTTTGCTAATCAAATTGTTAGTTGCAGAAAGAATGGAGAATTTATTAATGTAGATACTGATGCTATAGATTTAATGGATGTTTCTCCACAGCAATTAGTTTCTGTTGCTTCTTCTTTGATACCTTTCCTAGAAAACGATGATGCAAATAGAGCTCTAATGGGCTCAAATATGATGAGACAAGCAGTTCCATTAATAAAGCCTAAAGCTCCATTGGTTGGTACAGGTATGGAATATACAGTAGCTAATGATAGCGGATCAACTATTGTAGCAAAAAGAGAAGGAATAGTAGATCAACTTGACGCCAATAGAATAGTAATAAGAATAACTGACAAAAATGATAAATCTTTAAATAAAATTGATATCTACAATTTATCTAAATTTCAGAGATCTAATCAAAACACATGTATTACGCAACGTCCACTTGTAAATGTTGGTGATAAAATCTTGAAAAATCAGGTAATAGCTGATGGTCCTGCAACTGATTTAGGTGAACTTGCTCTTGGCAGAAACGTACTAGCAGCATTTATGCCATGGAATGGTTATAATTTTGAAGATTCAATTTTAATATCAGAGAAAGTTGTTCAAGACGACGTATTTACCTCTATTCATGTTGAGGAGTTCGAAGTAATGTCAAGGGATACAAAATTAGGTCCCGAGGAAATAACAAGAGATATTCCAAATGCAAGTGAGGAGATGCTTATAAATCTTGATGAAACAGGAATCGTTTATGTAGGAGCTGAAGTTAACTCCGGAGATATATTAGTTGGTAAAGTTACTCCAAAGGGTGAATCCCCTATGACTCCTGAAGAAAAATTACTAAGAGCTATATTTGGTGAAAAAGCAGCTGATGTAAAAGATACTAGTTTAAGAGTTCCTCCAGGAGTTAAAGGAACTGTAGTCGAAATAAGAGTCTTTTCTAGAAGAGGAATAGAAAAAGATGAAAGAGCAATAAGTATTGAGAATAATCAAATTGAAGTAATTGCTCGTGATAGAGATGATGAGTTAAAGATTTTAGAAAAAAGTTTTGGAAATCACCTAAGAGAATTACTTAACAATCAAACCTATGTATCTGGATTTGATTCCTTCAAAAAAAATACTCAAATAAAATACGACCAACTAGAAAATTTAAGTCTAAATGAACTTTTGAAAATAAATATATTAGATGAGAAAAAAAACGAACAAATAGAATTATTAGTTAAAAATTATGAAAATCAACTTGGCAATATAAATCAAAAATTTGAAAATAAAATTGATAAGATTCAGAGTGGTGATGAGTTACTTCCTGGAGTATTAAAACTTATTAAAGTCTTTATTTCAGTAAAACGTAAGCTTCAACCAGGTGATAAAATGGCAGGAAGACATGGAAATAAAGGAGTAATTTCAAAAATATGTCCTGTTGAAGATATGCCTTATCTCGAAGATGGAACACCTGTTGATATTGTCTTAAATCCATTAGGGGTACCAAGTAGAATGAATATTGGTCAAATTTTAGAAACACATCTTGGATGGGCTTCTGCATCACTAGGTAAACAAGTTAAAGAAATGTTAACAAAAATTCAATCTGAAGGTCAAACTGATAATTTAAGAAATAAGTTGCTAGAAATTTATGATCTTGAAGATCATCAAAAAATTATAAAAAAGATGAATGATGATGAAATACTAGACTTAGGTAACAATCTAAAAGAGGGCATTCCTTTTGCTACTCCAGTATTTGATGGGGCTAAAGAGAAGGATATAACTAATTTATTATCCATATCAGGTGTATCGGGCACTGGTCAGGAAATTTTATATGATGGTATTACAGGTCAAAAATTTGAAAGACCAGTGACTGTTGGTTACATGTATATGTTAAAATTACATCATCTAGTTGACGAAAAAATTCACGCTAGATCAATAGGACCATATAGCTTAGTTACTCAACAACCACTTGGTGGTAAGGCGCAGTTTGGTGGTCAAAGATTTGGTGAAATGGAAGTATGGGCATTAGAGGCTTACGGTGCAGCATACACATTACAGGAAATTTTAACTATTAAATCTGATGACGTTGCAGGAAGAACCAAAGTTTATGAATCAATAGTTAAAGGAGATAATAATTTTGAATCTGGAACTCCAGAATCCTTCAATGTTATGGTAAAAGAGTTGAGATCTCTTGGTTTAAATCTAGAATTCAAGGAAAACTTAAAAGAAAATAATTTAACAAACTTAATAGGCACAAATGAATAAAGAACTTACAAATATTTTCAATCAGAATCAAGGCGTTCAAAATTTTAACAATCTTAAAATATCAATAGCAAGTCCAGAAGATATTAGATCATGGTCATACGGTGAAATCAAAAAACCCGAAACAATTAATTATAGAACATTTAAACCTGAAAAAGATGGTCTATTTTGTTCCAGAATTTTTGGACCTGTAAAAGACTACGAGTGTTTATGCGGTAAATACAAAAGAATGAAGTTTAGAGGAATAATTTGTGAAAAATGCGGAGTTGAAGTTACTTTATCAAAAGTAAGAAGAGACAGAATGGGTCATATAGAATTGGCTGCTCCAGTTTCTCATATTTGGTTCATGAAGTCCTTACCGAGTAGAATAGCCACACTTCTGGATATGACAATAAAAAATCTTGAAAAAGTTCTCTATTTTGAACAGTTTATTGTTGTTGAGCCAGGCCTAACAGATCTAAATAAAGGTGAAATAATCTCAGAAGAACAATACATTGACTACCAAGATGAATATGGAGAAGATTCATTTAGCGCCTCTATTGGAGCTGAAGCAATAGAACAAATGCTATTAAGTATTGACCTTGAAGCCGATTATAACCAATTAAAAACTGATCTTAATGAAACAAAATCAGAATTAAAAAAAACTAAAATTACAAAAAGATTAAAACTTATTGAATCTTTCATTGTTTCAAAAAATAAACCAGAATGGATGATTATGAGAGTTTTACCTGTAATCCCACCTGAGTTAAGACCCTTAGTACCTCTTGATGGAGGTAGATTTGCAACTAGTGATTTAAACGACTTATATAGAAGAGTAATTAATAGAAATAACAGATTAAAAAGATTAATTGATTTAAGAGCTCCTGACATAATAATAAGGAATGAAAAAAGAATGCTTCAAGAGTCTGTTGACGCATTATTTGATAACGGAAGAAGAGGTAGAGTAATAACATCTACTAATAAAAGACCACTTAAATCATTATCTGATATGCTCAAGGGTAAGCAAGGAAGATTTAGACAAAATTTATTAGGAAAAAGAGTTGATTATTCTGGAAGGTCTGTAATTGTTGTAGGTCCAAATCTTAAACTTCATCAATGCGGCATTCCAAAAAAAATGGCTCTTGAGCTTTTTAAGCCATTTATATTTCATAAACTTGATATTTATGGTTGGGCAAATACAATTAAAGCAGCAAAAAAACTTGTTGAAAAAGAAGATCCTAGAGTCTGGGATATATTAGATGAAGTTATCAGAGAACATCCTATTCTTTTAAATAGAGCGCCAACTTTACATAGACTTGGTATTCAAGCTTTTGAACCGATTTTAATTGAAGGTAAATCAATCCAATTACATCCATTGGTGTGTACAGCTTTCAATGCTGACTTTGATGGTGACCAAATGGCAGTTCATGTTCCGTTAAGTCTTGAGGCTCAGCTTGAAGCAAGAGTACTGATGATGAGTACAAATAACATTTTACATCCAGCAAGCGGCAAACCAATTATTGTTCCTTCTCAAGATATTATTTTAGGAATCTATTATTTATCAATAATGAGAGATAAACAAATTGGAGAAGGTCGAAGTTTTGTTGATTTAAATGAAATACTAAAAGCTCTAGAAAATAATGACGTTACACTGCATTCAAAGATTATAGCTAGAATAGAAACGTATGAAGGTAATTTATCTAAAGTTGAGACAACTCCTGGTAGAATGATACTAGGAAATATTCTACCTAAAAATAAAAATATAAACTTTGATATTATAAATAAAGTTCTTACAAAAAAAGAAGTTAGTAACATAATTGATTCAGTTTATAGATTCTGCGGTCAAAAAGAGACTGTCTTATTTGCCGATCATATTATGCAAATCGGATTTAAATATGCTGCAATAGCTGGTATTTCATTTGGTAAAGATGATCTTATTATTCCATCTGATAAAAACGACCTTTTAAATACTACGCAGTTAAAAGTTCAAGAATATGAAGATCAATATCAAGATGGATTAATTACTCAAGGAGAAAAATATAATAAAGTAGTTGATGCTTGGTCAGAGTGTACCAATAGAGTTGCTGACAAAATGCTGGATGTAATTTCTAGTCCTTCTGATGATCAGCCTATTAACTCTGTCTATATGATGGCACATTCAGGAGCTCGAGGATCTGCAGCACAACTAAAACAATTATCAGGAATGAGAGGCTTAATGGCCAAACCTTCTGGAGAAATTATTGAGAATCCAATTAAATCAAATTTTAAAGAAGGTCTATCGGTTTTAGAGTATTTTACTTCCACTCATGGAGCTCGTAAAGGTCTTGCCGATACAGCTCTTAAAACAGCTAGTAGTGGATATTTAACCAGAAGATTAGTAGATGTAGCTCAAGATGCAGTAATTAGAGAGTTAGATTGTAATACTAAAAATGGTGTATTAGTTGAAGAAATAGTTGAATCAGGTAACATAACATCTCCTTTAACTGAAAGAATATTAGGCAGAACACCAGTTGAGAATATTATTGATGAAAATCAAAATACTATTGTCAATGCAGGTGAAATAATCTCTGAAAAACATCTAGACTCTATATCAAAAATGGGATTGAGATCATTAAAAATTAGATCGGTGCTCACCTGTGAGACAGAAGATGGAATTTGTTCAATTTGCTACGGTAGAGATCTGGCAAGAGGAACTCCTGTTAACGTTGGTGAAGCTGTAGGTATTATAGCTGCACAATCAATTGGCGAACCTGGTACTCAATTAACTATGAGAACTTTTCATATTGGTGGAGCCGCAAGTTCTTCTGTTGAACAATCTAATGCGACTGCAGCAGTATCGGGAACTATTGAATTAGAGAATATTAAAATTATTGAAGATAAATTTAAAAATAAAATTGTTTTAAGTAGAAATGCAAAAATAAATATCATTAATGGAACTGATAAAAAATATTCATCTATTATACCTTTTGGTTCAAAGATATTGGTCAATAATGGTGATAGTGTCGAAAATAACCAATTATTAGCAGAATGGGATCCTTATACATTACCAATAATTGCTGAAAGAAATGGTTTTGTAAAGTATCTTGATTTGAAACAAGGAATTTCATTTAGAGAATCAATTGATGATACAACCGGTATTTCAAGTAAAATAGTTATTGATTGGAGTCAAAATCAGAAGAGTAAGAATTTTAAACCTGCCATTAATATAGTAGATAATTTATCAGATGAAAATTTAGGTGAAGAAAATTTATCTAATTACCCAATGTCAATTGATTCTATCTTAAGTGTAGAAGACGGCCAAGAGGTGTATGCTGGTCAAGTTATAGCAAGAATACCAAAAGAATCTTCTAAAACAAAAGATATCACAGGTGGTTTACCTAGAGTTGCAGAATTGTTTGAAGCGAGAAAGCCAAAAGATCCTGCTATCATGTGTGAAATCGACGGTAAAATTTCATTTGGTAAAGATTATAAAAATAAAAGAAGAGTTATAATTACTTCTTTAGATGAAAAAGAAACCTTTGAAACCTTGATACCTAGGTCTAAATATTTAAATGTACAAGAAGACGATTATGTTAAAAGAGGTGACATTCTTGTAGAAGGAACTCCAGTACCTCATGATATTTTAAGAATCTTAGGTATTGAAGAATTAGCAAGATATCTTGTAAGAGAGGTTCAGTCTGTTTACAAACTTCAAGGTGTTTACATAAATGATAAGCATATTGAAACAATTGCAAGACAAATGTTACAAAAAGTTCTTATTAAAGATCCTGGAGACTCAAATTTGATTGAGGGTGAACAGATTCAAAAAAGAGATGTACTAAAATTAAATAATACTTTGTCTAAAGAAAATAAAAAAGAAGTTCTGTATGAACCAGTGCTTCTTGGAATAACTAAAGCAAGCTTGCAAACAAATTCTTTCATATCTGCAGCTTCATTTCAAGAAACTACTAAAGTATTAACTGATGCAGCTACTCTTGGAAAAGTTGACACCTTAAATGGTCTCAAAGAGAACGTTATAGTTGGTAGGTTAATTCCAGCTGGTACTGGTAAAATGACTTCAGATTATGAAAATATCGCTTTTGAAAGAGATAAAGAAATAATCGCTAAAAATGACTCAAAAAACATAGAAAATTAGGAATTTTTAGTTATATCTGCTTGACTTTATTGTAATCAATTTATAAAGACGCGTACGATTTGTTAAAGGTCGTGGAGTAAAATCCAAACACTTAACTTAAGGATAAAATGCCAACTATAAACCAACTTGTTAGAAAAGGCCGATCTTCTGTTAAAAAAAGAAATAAGGTCCCTGCATTAGATAAGAGTCCTCAAAAAAGAGGTGTTTGCACAAGAGTTTATACGACTACTCCAAAAAAACCAAATTCGGCTCTTAGAAAAGTTGCAAGAGTAAAGTTGACTAATGGACAAGAAGTTTCCGCATATATTCCTGGTGAGGGTCACAATTTACAAGAACATTCAGTTGTATTAATACGAGGTGGTAGAGTTAAAGACCTACCAGGGGTTAGATATCATATACTTAGAGGAACACTGGATACACAAGGAGTTTCTTCAAGAAAGCAAAGAAGATCGCTCTATGGAGCTAAAAGACCAAAATAATTATGTCTAGAAGAAGAGCAGCTGAAAAAAGAACTATACTACCTGACCATAAATTTAAAGACTTGGTCTTAGCTAAATTTATGAACAGGATAATGCTTGATGGCAAAAAGTCTACTTCTGAAAAAATTGTCTATGGTGCCTTTGATCTAGTATCAAAAAAGACAGATAAAGAAGCTATAGAATTTTTTCATGAAGCATTAAACAATGTTAAACCATCTTTAGAAGTTAGATCTAGAAGAGTTGGAGGAGCAACATACCAAGTACCAATGGAAGTTAGACCAAAAAGAGCTCAAACTCTAGCGATGAAATGGATCGTAGACTCGGCAATAAAAAGAAATGAAAAAACAATGAAAGAAAGAGTTGCAAATGAAATAATCGATGCATTTAATAATAAAGGAAATGCTGTAAAGAAAAGAGAAGAAACTCATAAAATGGCAGATGCAAATAGAGCATTCTCTCATTTCAGATGGTAAAAAAATATGACTAGATCTCATCCATTATCAAAATATAGAAACATTGGTATCATGGCGCATATTGATGCTGGTAAAACGACAACCACTGAAAGAATTTTATACTATACAGGTAAATCACATAAAATTGGAGAAGTTCATGATGGAGCTGCAACAATGGATTGGATGGAACAAGAACAAGAAAGAGGTATAACTATCACTTCAGCTGCTACAACATGTTTTTGGAAAGATCATAGAATAAATATAATAGATACACCAGGGCACGTTGATTTTACCATTGAAGTCGAACGATCTCTGAAAGTTTTAGATGGAGCTGTCGCTGTTTTTGATGGAGTTGCAGGTGTTGAGCCTCAATCAGAAACTGTCTGGAGACAAGCAGATAAGTATAAGGTTCCCAGAATGTGTTTTGTAAACAAGTTAGACAGAACAGGCGCTAATTTTTTTATGTGCGTTGATATGATCTCAGATCGTCTAGGGTCTTATCCTTTAGTTACACAATTACCAATTGGAATTGAGAGTAATCTTAAAGGTGTTGTAGATTTAGTTTCTAACAATGCCATAGTTTGGCAAGACGAAAGTTTGGGTGCTAAATTTGATATCGTTGAAATACCTGAGGATCTTAAAGAACAATCGGCAGAGTATAGACTAAAATTAATCGAAAAAGCTGTAGAAGAAGATGACTCAATAATGGAAAATTATCTGGAAGGTAATGAACCAACCATTGAAGAGTTAAAGTTATGCATTAGAAAAGGTACCTTAAATGGCTCATTTGTTCCTGTTTTAACTGGATCAGCATTTAAAAATAAAGGTGTTCAACCCCTTTTAGATGCAGTTATTGACTATATGCCATCACCTACGGACGTTGCAAATGTAAAAGGTGTTGACGTTGATGATGACTCAAAAGAATTAACAAGAAAATGTGAAGATAATGAACCTTTCAGTGCACTAGCTTTTAAAATAATGACTGACCCATTTGTTGGAAGTTTGACATTCGCTAGAATTTATTCAGGTTCAATTAACACAAAAGATAGTGTTTTAAATTCTAATTCAGGAAAAAAAGAAAATATAGGTAGAATGCTTTTAATGCACGCAAATAATAGAGAAGAAATAAAAACGGCTAACGCAGGTGATATTGTTGCATTAGTTGGGCTTAAAGATGTTACAACAGGTGAAACTTTATGTGCATCTGATAACCCAATAGTTTTAGAAAAAATGGATTTTCCTGATCCTGTTATCGAAGTAGCAGTTGAACCCAAAACTAAAGTTGATCATGAAAAAATGGGTCAAGCTCTAGGAAGGTTAGCACAAGAGGATCCAAGTTTTAGAGTCACCACAGATCACGAAAGTGGCCAAACCATAATTAAGGGTATGGGTGAACTTCATCTTGAAATTTTAGTTGATAGGATGAAAAGAGAGTTTAAAGTTGAAGCAAATGTTGGAGCACCACAAGTTGCGTACCGAGAAACCATATCAAACACATACGACGTAGATTACACGCATAAAAAACAATCAGGTGGTGCCGGTCAATTTGCAAGAGTTAAAATTAAATTTGAACCTGGAGAACCTGGAAGTGGTTATGAATTTATTAATCAAATTAAAGGTGGAAATATACCTACTGAACATATTCCTGGAGTTGAAAAAGGTCTTATGGCCCAACAACAAACTGGTGTTATTGCTGGATTCCCATGTATAGATTTTAAAGCCACTTTATATGATGGTGCTTATCACGATGTAGATTCAAGTGTACTTGCTTTTGAAATCGCTTCAAGGGCTGCCTTTAGAGAAGGTATAGCCAAAGCCAAACCAGTATTACTTGAGCCTATGATGAAAGTTGAAGTTGTAACTCCTGAAGAGTATATGGGAGATGTTATAGGTGACCTAAACAGCAGAAGAGGTCAAGTTCAAGAGATGTCTACTAGAGGTAACGCAAATGTTGTAGATGCAATGGTTCCACTTGCAAATATGTTTGGTTATGTAAACAATCTAAGATCATTGTCTCAAGGTAGAGCTAATTATACAATGCAGTTTGATCATTACGAAGAAGTTCCTTCAAATGTTGCTGAAGAAGTTAAGGCAAAGTTAGCGTAATGGAAAATCAAAATATTAGAATTCGACTTAGAGGTTATGATAACACTCTGTTAGATACCAGTACTCAAGATATAATTAATACTGCTAAGAGAACAGGTGCAAAAGTTAAAGGCCCTATCCCACTTCCCACAAGATTTGAGAGGTTTACTGTAAACAAATCACCTCACATAGATAAAAAAAGTAGAGACCAATTAGAAATTAGAACACATAATCGTCTTTTAGACATAATAGATCCTACACCTCAGACTGTTGATGCGTTAATGAAACTTGACTTATCTGCAGGTGTAGAGGTGGATATAAAAATTTAAAATGCTTAGATCTGGTTTAATAGCTACAAAAATCGGCAATAGTTCATTCTATCATGAAGATGGAAAGAATACACACGTAACCATTTTAAAAGTTGATGAATGTATAGTTGCTAGTGTTAAAACTATTGACAAAGACGGCTATAATGCTGTTCAGCTCACCTCAGTAGAAACTAATAAAGACGTATCACATATAAACAAACCACAAAGAAAAATTTTCTCATCAATTAATATTAAACCAAAAAAAATTATCAAAGAATTTAGAGTTGATAACAATAATATTTTAGAAGTTGGAACTAAACTTGATGTAAATCACTTTAAAGTAGATCAATTTGTTGACGCAAGCAGTATTTCTATAGGTAAGGGTTTTGCGGGTGTAATGAAAAGACATAATTTTGGTGGACTTAGGGCATCACATGGTGTGTCTATTTCACATAGATCCCATGGATCAACTGGTCAAAACCAAGATCCTGGCAGAGTTTTTAAAGGTAAAAAGATGGCTGGTAGAATGGGTAACAAAAAAGTAACTAAACAAAACTTAAAAGTTATCGATGTTGATAGTAAAAATAACCTTTTAATGGTTAAAGGTTCTGTTCCAGGTAAAAAAAATTCAATTGTTTACCTAAAAGACTCAGTTAAAAAATCAAAATGAAAACACCAGTTCTTAATTTAAAAAATAAATCTGTAGGAGATATTGAATTGGATTCAAATATATTTGGTGTAAAAACTTTTCCTGATTTGATACATCAATACATTAGGTATCAAAATGCAAAGTCTAGGCAAGGTTCACATAAAACTAAAAGTAGATCTGAAGTAAGTGGACGAAGTAAAAAACCTTTTTCACAAAAAGGAACCGGTAATGCTAGACAGGGTAGTAATAAACCTCCTAACTTTAGAGGTGGAGCTGTTTCTATGGGTCCTCAAAATAGAGATTATTCTTTTAGTTTAAATAAAAAAGAAAAAAAATTAGCTTTAAAATCCGCTCTATCTACAAAGTTAATAGATGAAAAAGTTGTGATTATTGATACTTTTGAAATTAAAAGTTTCAAAACAAAAGAATTACATTCAGATCTTAAACAATTTGATTATAAATCTGCTTTATTTATTCACTCTGAAAGTGGAATAGATAAAAATTTTAAATTAGCATCTGCTAACATACCTAAAGTATCAATATTAAGTCAAAAAGGTATTAATGTTAAAGATTTAATTAGTTTTGATAAAATATTTATTGAGCAAAAATCTTTAAACGAAATAACAAAGAGGCTTTCATGAAAAATAAATTCAAACAGATTTCTCTTGATCAAGCTTACGAAATCATAAAAAGACCTATAACAACTGAAAAATCAACTAACTTACAACAGTTTAACCAATATTCTTTTATAGTATCTAAAAATTCAAATTCCTTTGAGATTAAAAATGCAATTGAAGCTATTTTCAAAGTTAAAGTAAGCAAAGTAAATACATCAATTTTAAGAGGTAAAGGCAAAACATTTAAAGGTCAATATGGTTTTAGAAAAGATACCAAAAGAGCGATAGTCACACTAAATGAAGGTAACACAATAGACCCATCATTGGAGATTAAGTAATGTTATTAAAATTTAAACCAACAACACCGGGTTTGAGAGGCACTGTTCTAGTCTCAAAAAAAGGATTGTCTAAAGAAAAACCTCATAAATCTCTAACAAAAAAGTTTAAATCTACTGGAGGAAGAAATAACCAAGGTAGAATCACTTCAAGAAGAATGGGTGGAGGAGTAAAAAGAAAATATAGAGTTATAGATTTCAAACGATCTAAAACTGATATTACTGCAGAAGTAATTAGAAATGAATACGATCCTAACCGATCAGCTTTTATATCTTTAATAAAATATGAAGATGGTGAGCATAGTTATATAATTTCTCCTAAAAATATTAAAATTGGTGAAAAAATAGTTTCAGGTGAAAACGTTACAATAAAAAATGGAAACTCCTTACCTTTAAATAATATACCTGTTGGTACCAATATTCATAATATTGAACTAAAACCTGGAGCAGGCGGTCAATTAATTCGATCTGCAGGTTCCTCCGCACAGATTGTATCCAAAGAGCAACCCTACGTTCAAATAAAATTAATTTCAGGTGAAATAAGACATATTAATAAAAATTGTAGAGCTACAATAGGTGAGGTATCCAATTCTGATCAAAAAAATATCAAACTAGGTAAGGCCGGTAGAAAAAGGTATTTGGGATTTAGACCAAAAGTAAGAGGTGTTGTTATGAACCCTGTTGATCATCCACACGGTGGTGGAGAAGGAAGAACATCCGGAGGTAGAGATCCTGTAACTCCTTGGGGTGTATCAACTAAAGGTAAAAAAACAAGAAATAATAAAAAAACGGATATATTTATAATTAGAAGGAAGAAAAAATAATGACTAGATCAGTTTGGAAAGGACCTTTCGTAGATATTACATTAATTAAGAAAGCTGAAAAGCTATCTCAATCTGGAAGAAAAGAAGTTTTAAAAACTTGGTCAAGAAGATCGACTATTCTTCCACAGTTTGTAGGACTAACTTTCGGTGTTTACAATGGGCAAAAATTTATACCTGTAACAGTTAATGAACAAATGGTTGGTCACAAATTAGGTGAATTTTCTCCAACGAGATCATTTAAAGGGCATACAGCTGCAGACAAGAAAGCGGAACAGAAATGAGCGAAAATCTAACAGCAATTGCTAAAGATAATATGGTAAGAATAAGTCCTACAAAACTAACGATTTTGGTTAATAGTATTGTAAATATGAAGGTTAGTTCAGCTATAAATCAATTAAAATTTTCTTCCAAAAGAGTATCTGGGATAATTTTAAAAGTACTTAATGCTGCAGTTGCAAATGCAGAAAATAATAAGCAACTGGACATAGACAAACTTTTTGTTAAAGAAGCCTTTGTAGGTAAAAGTTTAAGAATGAAAAGGTGGAGACCTCGAGCAAAAGGTAGAGCGGCTTCCATAATCAAACCATTTAGTAAAGTGACAATAGTTGTTGAGGAAAGAACAGAAATAAACAAGGAATCAAAATAATGGGACAAAAAGTAAATCCTTATGGCATCCGATTAGGTATCAATAAAACCTGGTCATCAAGATGGTTTTCCAAAAATGAATATACAAAGTTATTACATCAAGATTTGGAAATAAAAAAATATGTAGAAAAAAAATTAAAGAATGCAAGTATTTCAAAAATTAATATCGAAAGAGCCGCTAAAAAATTAAGACTATCAATCTATAGTTCAAGGCCTGGTATTATTATTGGAAAAAAGGGTGCAGATATTGAAACACTTAAAAATGATCTTTCTAAAATGTCTAATCTTGAAGTATTTCTTGATATAAAAGAAGTCAGGAAACCAGAAGTAGAAGCAAGATTAGTTGCAGAAAACATTGCATCTCAGTTAGAAAAAAGAATATCATTTAGAAGAGCAATGAAAAAAGCTGTGCAATCAGCAATGCGATTGGGAGCTAAAGGTGTAAAAGTCGTTTGCAGTGGAAGATTAGGTGGTGCAGAAATAGCTAGAACCGAAAAATATCACGAAGGCAGTGTGCCATTACACACGCTTAGGGGTGATATAGATTATGCTACTGCAGAAGCAGAAACAACCTATGGGATCTGTGGAATAAAAGTTTGGATTAATAAAGGAGAAATTCTTTTAAAAGACCCATATGCAAGTGAGAAAAAACAGATTGATCAAGGGAGTGTTAGATAATGAATATGTTATCACCTAAAAAAACTAAATTTAGAAAACAATTTAAAGGTAGAATTCATGGATCTTCTAAAGGTAACTACGCTCTTAATTATGGTAGTTTTGGCTTAAAGGCTATGGAGCCAGAAAGAGTTACTTCAAGACAAATTGAAGCTGCAAGAAAAGCAATAACAAGATATTTGAAAAGAGCAGGTAGAATGTGGATTAGAATCTTTCCAGATGTTCCAGTATCAAAGAAACCAGCTGAGGTAAGAATGGGCAAAGGAAAAGGATCAATTGAATACTGGGCTTGTAGAGTTAAACCAGGGAGAATTATGTTCGAAGTGGATGGTGTAAATATAAATGATGCAAGAAAGGCTATGACTTTAGCAGCTGCAAAACTTCCTATTAAATGTAAATTTGTTGAAAGAAATATCTAATGAATAAAAAAATTAACATAGATAATAAAAAAATTAAGGATGAAATATTGAACTTAAAGAAAGCATTAATGAACTTAAATTTTCAAAAATCTTCTGGACAGTTAGAAAAAACATCTAGAATTAAAGATACAAAAAGGCAAATTGCTAGATTAAATTCAAAATTGTTAAATATAAAAGGAGTGAAGAATGCCTAAAAGAATTTTATCAGGAGTAGTTGTTTCTTCAAACTCAAATAAAACTATTACTGTAGATGTAACTAGAAGAATTAAACACAAACTTTATAAAAAAATAATTAGACAAACAAAAAAATATCATGCTCACGATGAGAACAATGAGTTTAATGTCGGGGATATGGTTTCAATAATTGAGTCTAAACCAATATCAAAGTTAAAAAAATGGAAAGTGATCTCAAACACAGGAGAAAAATCGTGATTCAAATGCAATCAAAACTATTTGTTGCAGATAATTCAGGTGCAAGAACTATTCAATGTATAAAAGTCCTGGGAGGTTCTAAAAGAAGATCAGCCTCAATTGGTGACATAATTGTTGTCTCAATTAAGGATGCTTTACCTAGAGCAAAAGTAAAAAAGGGTGATGTGTATAAAGCAGTAATAGTTAGAACTTCAAAAGATTTTAAAAGACCTGACGGATCTGCAATTAGATTTGACAAAAATGCTGCAGTTCTACTTGATAAACAAGAAGAGCCAATCGCAACAAGAATATTTGGACCAGTAACAAGAGAGCTAAGAAGTAAAAAATTTATGAAAATAATAAGCTTAGCACCTGAGGTAATTTAATGAATAAAAAATTTAAATTAAAAAAAGGAGACGAGGTAATTGTTCTTGCTGGTAAAGATAAAGGTAAAACAGGAAAAATTATAAAGATGGTACCCAAACAAATGAAAGTAATTGTTTCAGAAATCAATAAAGTTAAAAAGAACCAAAAACCAGACAATAATCAACCAGGTGGTATCATTGATAAAGAAATGCCTATACACATTTCAAATCTATCATTTTATGATCCTGAATTAAAAAAAGGTATAAGAATTGGCTATAAGCTTGATAAGAATAAGAAAATCAGAATTAATAAATCTTCGGGTAAGGAAATTTAATGAGTAGACTTTTAGAAGAATACAAAAATCAAATTAGGGAAGAATTAAAGTCTAAACTTGATCTTAAAAATATATTTGAAGTTCCAAAAATAAAAAAAATTACTTTGAATATAGGTGTTGGAGAAGGAAAAGATGATTCAAAATTAATTGATAAGGCTTTAGATGATCTAACTCTTATATCAGGTCAAAAAGCAGTTAAAACAATTTCAAAAAAAGCAATTTCAGGCTTTAAAATTAGGGCTGGAATGCCTCTAGGTGTGAAAGTTACACTCCGTAATAAAATTATGTATGAATTTCTTGACAGATTGGTAAATATTGCAATTCCAAGAATAAGAGATTTTAGAGGTTTAAATATGAAAAGTTTCGATGGTAATGGAAATTTTTCTATGGGAATTAAGGAACATGTAATATTTCCAGAAATAAATTTTGATAAGGTAGACAAAGTTAGAGGTATGGATATTACTATTTGTACATCTGCAAAAAATAATAACGAGGCTTTAGAACTACTTAAAAGTTTTAATATGCCTTTTAAAGACAACCAGGTTAATTAAGGAGTAAAATGGCAAAACTCAGTTCAGTGCAAAAAAATCTTTTTAGAAAAAAATTAATTAAAAAATTTAAATCTAAGAGAGATAGCCTTAAAGCTAAAATAAAAAATAAAAACATTTCTTTAGAAGAAAGAATTTCTTATCAAAATAAACTAAATGATCTTCCCAGAAATGGTTCATCTATTAGACATAGAAACAGATGTGAAATAACTGGTAGGCCAAGAGGAAACTATAGAAAATTTGGTTTATCTAGAATTAAACTAAGAGAGCTTTCAATGACTGGTGATTTACCAGGAGTTGTAAAGTCAAGTTGGTAGGGAGGGGTAATATGGCTTTAAACGATTCACTTTCAGATATGCTAGCTAGAATTAAAAACGCTCATCAAGCAAATAAAGTATCAACTTTGTGCCTTAAATCAAAGTTAAACATGAATGTTCTAAGCGTTCTAAAGGATGAAGGTTATATAAGAGATTTTAAAAATATCGAAGAGAGAAAAGGTATAAACTCTATAAAAATTGACTTAAAATATTATAATGGAAGTCCAGTAATTAAGAAAATAAAAAGAATTTCAAAACCCGGTATTAGAAAGTATTCTAAAATTAGTGAGCTCAGTAAACCATATGGAGGGTTAGGAATATCTATTCTCTCAACTCCAAAAGGAGTAATGTCTGATCATCAAGCTAAGAAAAACAATGTTGGTGGTGAAATTTTGTGTGAGGTATTTTAATGTCAAGAATTGCAAATAACCCAATAAAAATTTCTAAAGAAGTAGAATGTGCATTCAGAGATGGAATTTTTTCAGCAAAAGGCAAGCTTGGACAGATGCAAACTAAAATAAATTCTAACTTTGATATCAATATAAACGAAGATGAAATAAAAGTTATTTCTAATATTGAAAATAATAAAGACCCTAACTGGGGAACAACAAGAGCCATTGTTGCAAACATTATTAATGGTGTAACAAATGGTTTTACAAAAACTTTAGAATTAAACGGGACCGGATACAGAGCTAGTGTTTCTGGTTCTAAATTAAAACTAGAACTAGGTTATAGTCATGATATTAACTTTGATATTCCTGCAGATGTAAAAATTGAATGTCCAAAACAAAACTTGATTAAGCTTAGTAGTATAAATAAGGAGAAGCTGGGTGCAGCTGCTGCTAAAATTAGATCATTTAGAAAACCAGAACCATTTAAAGGTAAAGGAATAAAATATATTGATGAATATATTTTTAGAAAAGAGGGTAAAAAGAAATAATTTATGAAAGATAGAAAAGAAAGAGTAAGATATAAATCTAAGAAAGTTTCTAAAAGAAATAGATTAAGTGTTTTTAGATCAAATAATCATTTATATGCCCAACTTATAGATGATATAAATGGTGTTACACTTGCAAGTTCCTCATCTCTTGAAAAATCAATTAAAGATAAAAAATTACAAAGAAAGGAAATTGCTGAATTAATTGGTAAAAATATAGCAAAAAAAATAATTTCTAAAGGAATAGATAAAGTTGCCTTTGATAGAGGTAAATATAAATATCATGGTTTAATTAAAATACTTGCAGAGTCAGCAAGATCTGAAGGTCTTAATTTTTAGAGGTATGTATGTTTGAGAATGACAAAAATGAATTTAGTGAACATCTAATAACAATTAATAGAGTTGCCAAAGTTGTTAAAGGTGGAAGAAGATTTGGATTTGCCGCTATAATGATAGTTGGTGATAACAAAGGTAGAGTAGGAATAGGGACAGGCAAGGCAAAAGAAGTACCTGAGGCTGTAAGAAAAGCTACAGAAAATGCTAAATCTAAAATGATTAGAGTTCACCTGAAAGAAAATAGAACTATTCATCATGATATTGTTGGACGTTTTGGAGCTGGAAAAGTAATTTTAAGAACAGCTGCACCGGGAACTGGTATTATTGCAGGGGGTCCTATGAGAGCACTTTTTGAGTCTCTTGGGATTAAAGATGTTGTAGCCAAATCTACTGGAACATCTAATCCACATAACATGTTAAAAGCAACATTAAATGCATTTAAAATATCTGAGTCACCAAAGTCAGTTGCTGCAAAAAGGTCAAAAAAAATAAATGAAATAACCTCTACTAAGAATAATTAATTATGAAAATTAATGAATTAAAATCACCACCAAGCTCTAGTAAGCAAAATAAGAGAAGGGGAAGGGGTTCAGGTTCTGGACTTGGAAAAACAGCTGGAAGAGGTGTTAAAGGTCAAAAATCAAGATCCGGTGTTTCTATTAACGGTTTCGAAGGTGGACAAATGCCTATTTATAGACGCTTACCCAAAAGAGGTTTTAAAAATCACTTTAGAATAAAAACTCAAAGCATTAGTTTCACTATGATAAACAATATAATCAAAAAATATAACCTTGATCCTTCTACAATTAAAGAAGAAGAACTATTTAACAAAAAAATTTTTAAAAGATCCAAAGGAAGTTTAAAACTTCTTAATATCGGGGAACCAATTAAAACAACTAATTTAGAAATTTCTTATGCTTCCAAAAAGGCTGTAGAAGTTTTAGAAAAATTAGGTGGTAAAATTAAACTTACAAAGAAATAAATGGCAACAGCTGCAGACAGATTAGCTAATAACTTAAACTTTGGAGCTTTAGGAAAGGCAACTGAATTAAGACAAAGACTGTTATTTACTTTAGGTGCATTAATTGTATTTCGCTTAGGTACATTTCTACCAATACCAGGTATTAATCCATTAGCTTTACAACAATTTTTTGAACAACAATCATCTGGTATTTTAGGTATTTTTGATACATTTTCTGGCGGTGCACTTGGGAGAATGGGAATTTTTGCCCTCGGTGTTATGCCTTACATATCATCATCAATAATCATGACCTTAATGCAATCTGCAATTCCTTATTTAAAATCTTTAAAAGAACAAGGATCAAAAGGGAGAAGACAACTTCTACAATTTACAAGATATGTTACAGTTTTAATTGCAGCAGTTCAAGGATATGGAGTATCTATTGGTCTAGAATCAATGCAAACAACATATGGAAATATTGTTTTCGAACCTGGATTATTTTTTAGATTAACTACAGTAATAACTCTTGTAGGTGGAACAATTTTCCTCATGTGGTTGGGTGAACAAATTTCTTCAAGAGGTGTAGGAAATGGAATTTCACTAATTATAACTGCAGGAATAATTGCTAATCTCCCGAGTGCATTTGTTAGTACTTTACAATTAGGTAGAACTGGAGAATTAAGTATTGCATTTATTTTAGGAATATTAATCCTTATACTTCTTTTGATTATATTTATTGTTTTTGTTGAAAAAGCTCAAAGACGTTTACCAGTTCAATATCCAAAAAGACAAGTTGGAAATAAAATTTATGGCGGTCAAAGTTCACATTTGCCATTAAAAATCAATACCGCAGGTGTTATTCCTGTTATTTTTGCATCATCTATTCTTCTTCTTCCAAATACTATGTCTGGATTTGGTGCCGGATCCTCAAGCGAAATTTTTATTTTAATCTCAAGTTATTTAGGAAGAGGTCAACCATTGTATTTAGCATTGTATGCAGCAATGATAATATTTTTTGGGTTTTTCTATACATCTATTGTCTTTAATCCAGATGAACAAGCAGAAAACCTGAGAAAATATGGAGGTTTTATTCCAGGTATAAGACCAGGAGAAAATACAGCAAAATATATAGAATTTGTTTTGATAAGACTAACCACTATAGGAACTATTTATTTAACATTTGTAGCTCTTTTGCCGGAATTCCTATTATCAAGAACTTCAATACCTTTTTATCTTGGAGGCACAGCATTATTAATTGTAGTTGTAGTAATGATAGACTTTATTACCCAAGTACAATCACATCTGTTTCAACATCAATATGAAGGATTGCTTAAAAAAACCAAGTTAAAAGGCAGAAGGTAGATTGAAAAAAATAATTTTTTTTGGCCCCCCAGGAGCAGGAAAGGGTACACAGGCTAAAATAATCTCAAAGTTTTTAAATATTTCTCATCTTTCAACAGGTGACATCTTAAGAAAAAAATTGTTAGATAATGATGATTTAGCAAAAAAATTGCAATCAATTATGTCTTCAGGTAATTTAGTTTCAGATGATATTCTTAATTCTATTGTATCTTCAAGGTTAAAAAATGAAACAAATAAAGGTTTTATACTAGATGGTTACCCACGAACTTTAGCACAATCTGAATTTCTAAATAATTTTTTTTTAGAGACTTCTACATCTTTAGATTATATTTTTGATATTCAAATAAATTTTGAAATACTTAAAAGTAGAATTGTAAAAAGATCCTTAGAAGAAGGCAGAGAGGACGATAATATAAATGTTATAGAAACAAGATATAATGAATATATTAATTCTACTCAGAAAGTTTCAAATATTTACAAAGACAATTATTCATCTATTTTTTATGAAATAGATGGATCTCGACAAATTCAAGAAATAACTAATAAAATTAAAGATATTTTAAAAAAATCATGAAAAACAGCCAAATTTTCATATATCTTTTCTTGACTAATTGCATGATTATCATGTATTCACCCTCATTCATTTTTTTTGGATATCAGTATGGCTAGAATCTCAGGTGTTAACATTCCTACAAATAAGAAGGTAAATATAGCGCTTACATATATTTTTGGAATAGGGAAAAAGATTGCTATGGATATTTGTAATAATGCTTCAATAGATACTACTAAACGTGTTAGCGAACTAAATGAAGAAGAGGTAAATAAAATAAGAGATTTAATTGACAAAGATTATTCTGTAGAAGGTGATTTAAGGCGAAAAATATCCTTAGATATAAAAAGACTTAATGATTTAGGTTGTTATAGAGGTCTTCGTCATCGAAAAAAATTACCTGTTAGAGGACAAAGAACACATACTAATGCCAGAACTAGAAAAGGTAAAGCAGTCGCTATTGCAGGAAAGAAAAAAGTTACAAAAGGCTAAAATGGTAGAGAAAAAAAAATCAAAAATCAAAAAAAAATTCTCTTCTGGTGTAGCACATATAGTTTCTTCATTTAACAATACTATTATTACAATTACTGATGATAAAGGCAATGCATTAGCGTGGTCTTCCTCAGGACATAAAGGTTTTAAAGGATCAAGAAAGTCTACACCTTATGCTGCTCAAATAGCAGCAGAAGATGTGGGT
Organism: uncultured Alphaproteobacteria bacterium; assembly: GCA_902614395.1. Lineage (GTDB taxonomy): Bacteria > Pseudomonadota > Alphaproteobacteria > HIMB59 > CACPNW01. Next base: position 185,594 of record CACMKW010000001.1, read on the forward strand.
AACAAAGCAAAAGAATATGGTTTAAAAAATCTTAAGGTAGAAGTATCAGGTCCAGGTTCAGGACGAGAGTCTGCTCTAAGATCATTACAATCTATTGGTTACGTGATTACTTCTATCAAAGATGTAACTCCTATACCTCATAATGGTTGTAGGCCAAGAAAAAGAAGAAGAGTTTAAAAAAGGAGTATTGAGGTGTTACAAAAAAACTGGAGTGAATTAATTAAACCAACAAAGATGGAAGTCAATGTAGATGAAAGTAACGGAAGAATTGGTAAGCTTATAGCTGAACCTTTGGAAAGGGGATTTGGGTTAACATTAGGCAACTCAATTAGAAGGGTTTTATTATCTTCTTTACAAGGGGCTGCTATCACTTCAGTTAAAATTAAAGGTGTTGTGCATGAATTTTCTACAATTCCTGGAGTTAAAGAAGATTTAACAGATATACTTTTAAATTTAAAATCAATAGCTGTGAAAGTACATTCACCTGGTTTAAAAAAAATGTATATTAAATCATCAGGCTCTGGTGAAATTAGAGCAGGTAATTTTGAAACTGACTCAGAAACTGAAATTATGAATCCAGATCAGATAGTTATGACACTTGATTCTAATGCTGATGTAGAAATTGAAGCAAATATTGAAACAGGAAAGGGTTATGTTACCGCAGAAGTTGCTGAAGATGAAAATAAAAATATTGGAGAAATTAAGTTAGACGCAATGTTTAGTCCTGTTGTGAAAGCTTCCTATAAAATCGAGAACAGTAGGGTTGGCCAAGTAACTGATTTTGATAAGTTAGTTTTTGATGTTGAAACTAACGGTGCAATTTCACCCGATGATGCTATAGCTTTAGCGGCAAGAATTTTACAGGATCAGCTTCAACCATTTATTAATTTTGACGAACCTGAAGTACTACCTGATCAATCTTCAGCAGAAAACTTATCATTTAATTCAAATCTATTAAAAAAAGTAGAAGAGTTAGAGTTATCTGTTAGATCTGCAAATTGCCTGAAAAACGACAATATAATTTATATTGGTGATCTAGTTCAAAAATCTGAGTCAGAGATGCTTAGAACTCCTAATTTTGGAAGAAAATCTTTAAATGAAATTAAAGAGGTACTTCAACAAATGGAACTTAATTTGGGTATGTCAGTTCCTGATTGGCCACCTGAAAATATTGATGATTTAGCAAAAAAATATGAGGATCCATTTAACAAGTAAAAAAAATGAAACACAATATTAAAAATAAAAAACTCAACAAAACTTCTTCTCATAGAAAGGCAATGTTTATGAATATGTCTAATGCACTAATTAAGCATGAGCAGATAACTACTACTTTAGCAAAAGCTAAAGAGCTGAGGAGATTTGTTGAGAAAATTGTTACTTTAGGAAAAAAAGGTGATTTAATCTCTCGAAGAAAAACTATTTCTATCCTTCAAGACAATAAAATGACTAAAAAAGTTTTTGATGTCTTAGCTGATAGATACAAAAATAGATCTGGTGGTTACACTCGAATTATTAAATTGGGTAATAGATTTGGTGATAATGCACCTACAGCAGTTATTGAGTTAGTAGACCGAGACGAAAACGCAAAAGGTATTGATAGTGGTCCTGTTTTAGAAAAAAAATCTACTGAAGAATTAGAAGAACAACCCCAAGCTTAAATATAATTTTAACTGATATTTTATTTACTTTTTATGTATAATATCTGCTTATTAGCAAAATTATTAGATCAGTTTTCATTTGATTAAAAACATAAAAATCTTAAATAATTTTAACCAAAGATTAGATAAATATCTTAGGCTTAAATATTCGTCTCTGACGCAAGGGTTTATAGAAAAAAATATTAGAAAAAAAAATATTTTAATAAATAACAACAGTACCAAAGCAAACTATCTTGTTAAGCTGAATGATGAACTTAAAATATTAAATTTTCATGAAAAGCTTTATAAAAATAAGATAATTTTCAAAAAAAATATAAAAATATCTAAAGAAATTCTTACAAAATTTAAAAGATCGATAATATTTGAAAACAATGATTTTATTGTTTTAAATAAATGGTCACAAATAGCAACTCAAGGCGGAAGTAAAATACAAACTTCAATAGATCATATAATCACAAATATTAATTTACAATATAGATTAGTGCATCGACTAGACAAAGAAACATCAGGACTTCTTTTAATTGCTAAAAATCTTGATTACGCAAAAAAACTATCTTATCTTTTTAAACAAAAAGAAATTATTAAATATTATATTGCTTTATGTGAAGGAAATCCTAAAAATGTTTTTTCTCAAGTGCAATTAGAAATAAAAAATAAAAAACTTAAAATTGAAAATACTTTAACCAACTATAAACTAGTAAATAAAAATAGAGGAATTTCTTCAATTTTATTTAATCCTCAAACTGGTAAAACTCATCAACTTAGAATAGTATCTAAAAATCTTGGGTGTCCAATAGTTGGTGATAACAAATATAATATTAATTCAAAGTATTCAAAGGAAAATTTGATGTTACATGCATTTGCTTTAAAATTTCAAATAAATACTCAGAAGTTTGAATTTATTTCAAAATTGCCAGATTATTTTCTGAACTTTATAAAAAAAAATAATCTAAAAATTAGTAAAGATTTAAAAGAGCTTTTAAATATTTTTTAATTTTTCTATAAAAATTTTTACAAATTCATTATCAAATTCAGACTGTTCTAATTTTATGCCTAATTCTTCCATTGAAGTATTTTGATACTCTTTTAAACCACAGGAATGAATATAATTGTAATATTTAAGATCAGGATTAATATTAAAACTTAATCCATGGTATGTAATCCATTTTTTAATTCGTAGTCCAATTGCACCAATTTTTTTTTCTTTATCGAATGAAATGTTGTTATTTTTAGTTACCCAAATACCTACCCTATCCTTAAAAGCTTGCGCTTCAATATTATAGTTTGCTAAAAAGGAAATAAGAGAATTTTCAATTATGGTAATAAATTTTCTAATATCTTTATTTTTATTATTTAAATTCAACATAAAATAAACAATTCTTTGACCAGGACCATGATATGTTGTTTTACCTCCACGACTGGATTTTATAACTTCAATAACATTCGAATTTAAAATCTCATCTTTTGATGCACTTGTTCCTTGAGTAAAAATATGGTTATGGTTTAAAAACCACAATAATTCTTTCGATTTGTTATTAATTATATCAAGAACTCTGGATTCCATGTACATCACCGCTTCTTCATAATCTATTTCATTATTAGATATTTTAATTTCAATCTTTTTCATCTGTATTTAACTTTATTGATAGTTAATATCCTATCTGATATTTAATTCTACTATATATGCGGCTGTGGCGGAATTGGTATACGCGCAGCGTTGAGGTCGCTGTGGGATTTATCCTGTGGAAGTTCAAGTCTTCTCAGCCGCACCAATTTGTATGGAAGAAATTATTATAAAAAAAGATCAGGATTCTTCATCTAAATCTGTTGAATTAGTATCTGATTATTTAGAAAATTATAAATATGATAATGTTTTATCTTATTTAAAAGATATCCATAACGCTGATATTGCAGACATTCTTCAAAACTTAGATCCAGTTTTACGACTAAGTCTTTTGAATATAATTGATAGAGATTTTGATCCTGAAATATTAACTTATTTAAATGATAGTGTAAGAGAAGAAATAATAGAAACTTTGGATATAAAACAATTAGCTAATAATGCTAAAAGTTTAGATACTGATGATGCTGTCGATTTAGCAGAGGATTTAGAAGAAAAAGATCAAACTATATTCTTAGAAAATTTAGATAAAGAAGAACGCACATTGGTTGAAGAAGGATTAAAGTATCCTGAAGATTCTGCTGGAAGATTAATGCAAAGACAATTTGTTGCCGTAAATCAATCATGGAATGTTGGTCAAGCAATTGATTATTTGAGAAATAATAAAACGAAACTACCTGAAGATTTCTATGACATTTATTTAATTAATAATAACCAAGAAGCAAAAGGGGTTGTTCCATTAGGAAGGTTAATGGGTTCAAAAAGAGAAGTAGAATTAAATTCAATAACAAATAAAGAATTAAGATTAATTGATGTAAATACAGATCAGGAAGATGTAGCCTTATTATTTAATAAATACGGATTAGTTAGTGCTCCTGTTATCAATAATCGAAAAAAAATTATTGGATCTATTACAGTTGATGATGTTGTTGAAGTTATTGAAGAAGAAAGAGAGGAAGATATTTTAAAACTTGGAGGTGTTGATCATACAGATTTATATGAATCAGTTATTTCTACAACAAAATCAAGAATTTCGTGGTTAATTGTAAATTTAATGACAGCTGTAGTAGCTTCAATAGTTATAGGTTTGTTTGAAGCTGCTATAGAAAAAGTAGTAGCTTTAGCAATTTTAATGCCAATTGTAGCCTCTATGGGCGCTAATGCTGGTACTCAAACTTTAACAGTTGCAGTAAGAGCTATTGCTGTGAAAGAACTTACAACTGGTAATGCGATAAAAATAATAACCAAGGAAACTCTAATTGGTGGAATAAATGGTATCATATTCGCTATCATAATATCTTTAATTTCTATTTATTGGTTTGATAATTTGCTTTTGGGTTTAATAATTGGTCTTGCTATGATTTTAAACTTACTAATCGCTGGTTTTTCAGGAATTGTAATACCACTAGTTTTAGATAAACTTAAAATTGATCCTGCTTTAGCATCTGCAGTAATTTTGACTACAATAACAGATGTATTTGGCTTTCTTTCTTTTCTTGGATTAGCAACTTTATTTTTAATTTGATCTGAGCTATTTAAGTTAAATCAATGCTTAAAAAAAATGATCTGATAGATTACTTTTATAAAGGAATCAAAAATAAGAATGATTTACGCATAGGAGTAGAACACGAGAAATTTGTTCTAAAAAAAGACAGTTTACATCAATTGTCTTATGAAGAACCCAATGGCATAAAAGATATTCTTTTAAAATTTGTAAATAAGGGATGGAAAGCAAAGTATGATGATAAAAATACTACAATAATTGCGCTAGAAAGATTTGGTGAAAGTATAACTTTAGAACCAGGTGGTCAGATCGAATTATCTGGAGCACAATTAAAAAATATCCATCAAACCTGTACTGAAACTAATAGACATTTAAAAGAATTAAAAGATATTGGTGAAGAATTTGGCTTTATATTATTAGGATTAGGTGTTGAGCCAAGTTTATCTCTTGATGAATTTCCTTGGATGCCAAAACAAAGATATTCAATAATGAAAAAATATATGCCCAAAGTTGGTACTCTGGGACATCACATGATGAAACGCACATGTACAAACCAAGTAAATTTGGATTATCATTCCGAAGAAGATATGATTGCTAAGTATAGATTAATGTTAAATCTTGAAGGTATAGCAACTGCAATATTTGCTAACTCACCTTTTGATCAAAAGCAAGTTTCTAAATATAAGAGTTTAAGATCTCATTTTTGGCATCACACAGACAAAGATAGAACAGGTTTATTGCCATTTGTTTTTGATAAAGATTTTAATTTTGAAAAATATGCGGAGTATGCTCTAGATGTACCAATGTATTTTGTAATTAAAAATCATAAATATATAAATATGACCAATTATACTTTTAGAGATTTTATGAAAAATAATATTTCTAAAGATTTAAACATTGAACCTACTATAGAAGATTGGGTAAACCATTTATCAACTCTATTTCCTCAAGTTAGATTAAAGCAATTCCTAGAAATTCGTTCTATGGACGCATGTACATGGAATTTAATATGTTCTCAGCCTGCTTTTTGGATTGGTATTTTATACAATGATGAAGCTATTGATAAAACAAATGAAATTGTTGAAGGTTGGACCCAAAATGATAGAAATTTAATAAATAATTTAGCCCCACTAGAAGGTTTACAAACAAAATTCAAAAATAGTGATCTTTTAGATATTGCTCAAAAATTGTTTGAAATTTCAAAATCAGGTTTAGATAAAAGAAATATTCTAGTAAAAAATGAAAAATATAACGAAACATTTTATCTAAAAGATTTAGAACAAAATCTATCAAATGGTCATTCACCAGCTGATTTATTAATCAATAAATATAATGATAAATGGAAAAAAAATATTAAAAAAATATATGAGGAAGAAATTTTCTAATGAAAAAAAGTATAGCAATCCAAATGGATAATATTGAAACGATTGATTATGAATTCGATACATCTTTTTTAATAGGTTATGAGGCACAAGAAAGAGGTTATGATATTTTTTATTACAATCCAAAAGATTTATTCATAAAAGAAAATACTATTCGAGCATCTGGTTATTATTTAGAGCTACAGCTAGACGAAAAAAATTATTTTAATTTTATATCTAATAAAATAATTGTAAAATTGGAGGATTTTCAATTTGTCTTTTTAAGACAGGACCCTCCTTTTGATATGAATTATATTACATCGACTTATATTTTGGACTTACTTCCATCTTCAACAATTGTTGTAAATGATTCAACAGCAGTTAGAAATTCTACTGAAAAATTATTTACATTTAATTTTAAAGAATTTATGCCGCCCACTTTGGTAACAAAAGATTTAAAAATTATTGAAGAATTTTTAGATAAAGAAGAAGATATTATAACCAAACCACTTTATGGTAATGGAGGAGAGGGTATACATAGATTTGATAAAACTAATTTCAATTCTAAAATATTAGAGGAATATTTATACTTGCCTATAATGGTACAAAAATTTATCAATGAGATAGAGCATGGTGACAGGAGAATTATTTTTTTTGATGGTGAATATTTTGGTTCAGTTGCCAGAATACCACAAGAAGGTAATTTAAAGGCAAATTTTCATGCTGGCGGTAAGGCAAGTAAAACTGACCTAGTTTATAGGGACCAAGAAATTATCAAAAATTTGGGACCAAAACTAAAAGAACATAATCTCTTTTTTGTTGGAATTGATATAATTGGAAATTATCTAACAGAAATAAACGTAACTTCACCTACAGGATTGAAGCAAATTAATGCATTAAACAATGTAAAATTAGAGAAAGATTTTTGGGATAAGCTTGAAGCAAAATATAAATTAGTTTAATTATAATTTTTAAAGGAAAACATATGCACGAAAATAGAATTTTAATACACAAACTAAAAAATTTTGAAAATATAAATTCAAATTTTCTTATAATAACATTAATGTTATTTGGTTCAATTTTATTAGCGATTTCCGCTAAAGTTCAAGTACCATTTTGGCCAGTGCCAATGACAATGCAGACGTTTGTCATATTCTTAATAGGAATGACATATAGTGTAAGATTATCTTTTGCTACAGTTGCTTTTTACCTTTTTCAAGGAGCTATAGGACTTCCTGTTTTTGCAGCCGGTGGCGGAGTTGCTTATTTAGTTGGACCAACAGCAGGATATCTTTATGGTATGTTATTTGCATCTATCGTTATAAGTTATTTAGCAAATTTAGGTTTCAGCAAAACATATTTTAAAGCTACAGTATCTCTACTAATTGGTTCTGCTATTATATTTTCATTTGGCATCATCTATCTTGGTTATATCATTGGTTTCGAAAAAGCAGTAGCTGCTGGTCTTTTACCATTTATTCCAAGTGAATTGTTTAAAATTGCATTGGCAGTTGCATTGATCCCAACTTTACACAAAATTATTACAAAATAATAATTAATGAAAATAGGTATTGATGTAGGCGGTACCAAAACTGAGGGTATTCTATTAGATCCAAATGGAACTGAAGTAGATAGAAAAAGAATTAATACTGAAAAAAATTATGATGGAACAATTAATGGAATAGTCTCCATTATAAATCATTTTGAAGATAAGCATGGCAAAGCAGAATCTGTTGGTATGGGAATGCCAGGGGCCATATCAAATGATACAGCTTTAATTAAAAATGCTAATTCTATATGGTTAAATGGAAAACCATTTAAGCAAGATTTGGATAAAATTCTTAATAGAAATATTAATATAGAAAATGATGCTAATTGTTTCACACTGTCTGAAGCAGTAGATGGAGCAGGAAAAGGTTATCAAGTTGTTTTTGGAGTAATCATCGGAACAGGTGTTGGTGGTGGTATTAGCATTGATCAAAAAGTTATAAGAGGGCGAAATAGTATAAGCGGGGAATGGGGCCATATAGTACTACCAGGTAGAACTGAAGAAGAAAAAAAATATGTAAAAAAATGTTATTGTGGGAAAAATGGTTGTTTAGAAACTTACATATCTGGCCCAGGATTTTCATCGGCTTATAACTTGCGTTTCAATAAAAATTATAATTCACATCAGATATTAGAGGGTTTTATTAATAATGAAGAAAATAGTATTTTTGCATTAAATCAATACATTGATCATTTAGCTAGAGGTTTATCTGTTGTATGTAATATCCTTGATCCAGATGTAATAGTTTTGGGTGGTGGTATGTCCAACATAGATTTTATTTATGAAAATATAAATGATACTTTAAAAAAATATGTTTTTACTGATACGCTAGAAACTAAAGTTGTTAAAAATGTTTATGGGGATTCAAGTGGTGTAAGGGGAGCTGCTTGGCTCTCTTAAATACCGCCCATTGAAATATATTTTATAGTTAAATAATCATCAAGGCCATATCGAGAACCTTCTCTTCCCATTCCTGATTCTTTTACACCCCCAAAAGGAACTTCTGCAATTGTTGGTAGTCCATTATTAATAGATACAATGCCATATTCAAGTGCTTCGGCAACTCTCCAAATTCTTCCTATGTCTCTTGAATAGAAATATGAAGCTAATCCATAAGGAGTATCATTAGCCATTTTAATCACTTCATCATCACTGGAAAATTTATAAAGAGGAGCAACAGGTCCAAATGTTTCTTCAAAAGTTATTTTTGCCTTTGTAGATACATTAGAGAGAACAGTTGGTTGATAGAAATTACCACCAAGCGAATGCACATCTCCACCAATTGCTATTTTAGCTCCTGTATTAACTGCGTCTTGTACATGATCAACTACTTTTTCTAAAGAGGATTGATCAATTAAAGGACCAGATGTAATTCCGTCTTCAAGTCCATTGCCTACTGTTATTTTACTGACTTCATTTGTAAATTTTTCCAGGAATTCATCATAAATATTTTCATGCACAAATATTCTATTTGAACAAATACATGTTTGACCACTATTTCTAAATTTACTTTGAAGAGCTCCTGCAACAGCTTCATCCATATTTGCATCATCAAAAACAATAAATGGTGCGTGACCACCAAGTTCCATAGAAACTTTTTTTACTGTTGAGGCACTTTGCTCTAAAAGTATTTTTCCAACCTCCGTAGATCCAGTAAAAGAAATTTTTCTAACAATAGGATTGCTTGTTAGTTCTTTACCAATTTCACTTGCTGATCCAGTTATTACATTAAATACACCATCTGGAAAACCAGCTTCCTTAGCAAGTACTGCTAAAGCTAATGCTGAATAGGGTGTTTGGCTTGCTGGTTTAACAACAGTAGTACAACCAACTGCTAGAGCGGCTGCACATTTTCTTGTTATCATTGAATTTGGAAAATTCCATGGAGTTATTGCTCCAACAACACCAACAGGTTGTTTAATTATTACAATTCTTTTTCCTGGTCTTGGATCAGGAACTATATCACCATACACTCTTTTTGCTTCTTCAGCATAGAATTCAATATATGAAGCACCCATTAGTATTTCACCTTTTGCTTCAGCCAGAGGTTTACCTTGCTCAATAGTCATTATTTTAGCTAAATCATCTGCATTTTCTGTGATGAGTTCTCCCCACTTTTTTAGAATCATTGATCTTTCTTTCGCAGTAGTCTCTTTCCAAGTTTGGAAAGCAGTATTCGCATCTTCTATAGCTTTTTTAGTTTCTGAAACTGAGCATTTTGGGACGTTGCCAATAATTTCAAGAGAAGCTGGATTATTAACCTCAAGAGTTTCACCTGAAGAACTTTCAACCCATTCCCCATTTATAAAACATTTTTGTTTAAAGAGTGATTTGTTATTTAATTCCATATGTTTTAATTATAATGCATAGTTTTAAATTAAGGAAAATATAATGACAATAGTTAATTCTTGGAATGAATGGGATCCATTAAAACATGTTATAGTTGGGGCAGTTGAAAAAGCCAACATACCTCCAATGGAACCAGCGCTTGAACCAAAAATTAGTAAAGATAGTGGTATGGCAGGATCTCACGGACCACGATCGAAGGAGTCAATTGATAAAGCAAATATACAACTAGAAAACTTTGTTAAAATTTTAAATTCCCTAAATATAAAAGTTGATAGACCAACAGCTATTGACTTTTCTCAGAGTATCGAGACACCCGATTGGTCTAATGATGGTATGTTTGGTTGTATGCCTCCTAGAGATGTTATTCTTACTGTAGGAAATGAGATGCTAGAGGCGCCCATGTCTTACAGATGTAGATGGTTTGAGTACCTTGCTTATAGACCACTACTTGAAAAATATTATTCAGAAGATAAAAATATGAGATGGGAGTCGGCACCTAAACCAAGATTAACAAACCAATCTTATAAGTCTAATTATCTTCCTGAAGGCATAACGGAGGAAGAACGATATAAAAAAATCGAAAATAGAGACATGATATTGACAGAAAAAGAACCACTTTTTGATGCAGCAGAAATTTTACGCTTTGGAAAAGATCTCTTTTATCATAACAATTTTACATCAAATTTAAGCGGTTTAGATTGGTTAAGAAGACATTATCCAAATCATCGCATTCATCAAATTAATTTACCAGGTGATTTAATTCCAACTCACATAGATGCATGTTTTACTCCTATTAAACCAGGAGTTATAATCATTAATCCAAATAGAAAAATATCATCAGAGCAAAGAAAAATTTTCGATGATAATAAATGGGAAATTCATGAAGCAGCACCTTCCATTCATAATAGTCCACCACCTATGTGTTATTCATCAATCTGGTTATCAATGAACGTTTTGATAATTGATCCTAAAACTATATGTGTTGAAGCAACTGAAGAAAAAATGATTAAACAAATGGAAAGTTTTGGATTGGAGGTTATCCCAGTTCCTTTTAGAGACGTTTATGCGTTTGGTGGTAGTTTACATTGTGCCACTACTGATGTTTACAGAGAAGGTGAGTGTGAGGATTATTTTCCAAATCAATAATGGATAGTTTTAATCAAAATAATATTAAAGCCAATTTACATGATACAAACTTTTCTAGAATTGGTATAATTACATTATCAACTGATTTTACTATTGAGCAGGATTTTAGAAAAATTTGCCATAATTTACCAGTTGATCTATTTTTTAATAGGATACCTTTTTTAAATCCTCTAACTCATGAAAATTATATGAGGATGGCTGATCATATTACAGAAACAACAAACCAAATATTACCCAATGAAAAAATACAAGTTGTAGCGTATGGATGTACTTCGGGTACTATTGAGATTGGTGAAAAAAGAATAAGATCTGAAATTTTCAAAGCTAAACCTGATGCTTTAATTACGACACCTATTACAGCAGCTGTCAAAGCACTTAAATTGCTTAATCATAAAAAAATTGCTGTTCTTACCCCTTATCCAAAAGATGTTAATATTAAAGTTTACGAATATTTAATTGATAGTGGATTTAAAATTAAATCATTTAGTTCGTTTAATTTAAATTATGATTCAGAAATTGCCAAAGTTACTCACGACAGTTTAATGCAAACAATTTCCTCAATTGATTTAACAGATGTTGATAGTATTTTTGTTTCTTGTACTGCATTAAAAGTAATTGATATTATCGAAACATTAGAGTCAAAATTAAGCACAGATATTATTTCAAGTAATCAAGCTATTATTTGGGATTCATTAAGATTATCTAATATTAATCAAAAAATTGATGGTTTTGGTAACCTATTTAAATTACATTAAATAGGGTTTAAATTGATTACACTTCAACAAATACAAGATGCACATAAGAAAATTTTACCTTATGTTAATTATACACCATTAATTAATTCTAACTTCTTATCAAAAAGTAATAAAGTAAAACTAAAGTTAGAAAATTTTCAAATCACTGGTTCATTTAAGTTAAGAGGTGCGGTTAATAAGCTTCTTTCTTTAAATGAAGATGACAAAAGCAAAGGAGTCATTGCAGTTTCTACAGGCAATCACGGCAAAGGCGTTGCTTATGCTTCAAAGGTATTGGGCATTCAATCAACAATATATATGTCTTCAATGGTTCCAGAATATAGAAAAGAAGCTATTGAAAAATTAGGAGCAAAAGTAGAAATTATTGGAAAGAATAGTGATGAAGCAGATTTGTATGCTAAACAAATTGCGAAAGAAAAAAATATCCCATTAATTCATCCTTTTGATGATGAAGATATTATTATTGGTCAAGGTACAGTTGGCCTTGAAATGCTTAATGAGTTTCCTGAAGTTGATACTGTAATAATACCAACATCTGGAGGTGGTCTTATATCTGGAATAGCACAAGCTATTAAACTTCAAAAACCTGACACAAAAATTATCGCCGTATCTATGGAAAGAGGTCCTTCAATGTATGAAAGTCTAAAAAAAGGCAGACCTGTTGATGTAGAGGAAATTGAAACTTTAGCTGATTGTCTAGGGGGTAGTATTGGCTTAGATAATAAATTTACATTTAATATTGTACAACAATACGTTGATGACTTTGTTTTAGTAAGTGAAGAAAAAATAGCTGAGGGAATTAGAATAAATTTTTTAGAACATAAAATTGTATCTGAAGGTGCTGCAGCAACTAGCGTAATGGTTGTTAAAGAAAAACTAACATCGCACTTAGGAAAAAATATAATCTGTTTAATTTGTGGTGGAAATATTGACTCGGAACTATTTAACAAAGTTTTAAGCTATGCTCATCCTTAATAAAAATGATATTATTCAACATGTAAATTTGAATAAAAATCTCATACCAATAATAGAGGAGGCTTTTATAAGTTTATCAAAAAAATTGGTAATGATGCCACCTATAATGAGAATTGATATTGAAAAATATCATGGTGAATCTGATGTTAAAGCTGCATACGTTGAGGGTCTTGATAGTTTTGCAATAAAAATTGCTTCAGGTTTTTTTGATAATCCAAAACTTGGTCTACCATCTAGTAATGGACTGATGGTTTTATTAGATTCAAAGACTGGTGTTGTAAAATCTGTTCTATTGGATGAAGGTTATCTTACAGATACTAGAACAGCTATAGCAGGAGCAATAGCTACAAAATATTTATCAAATCAAAATGCTAATTCTGTTGGTATTATTGGAGCTGGAATACAAGCCAAATTACAACTTCAAGCAATAATGTTAGTTAGAAAAATCAAAAAAATAATAGTCTGGACAAGAGATGAGACAAAAGCAAACCAATTTATCGAAGGTTTTAAAGATTTAGATTTAGATTTGCATGTAGCTTCTTCTTGCAAGGAGTTGGCAAGCTTATCAGAAATAATCGTTACAACGACTCCTAGTAAAAAACCGCTTTTGGAATTTGATTGGATAATTAAAGGAACTCACATAACAGCAATGGGATCAGATACAGAACAAAAAAACGAATTAGATCCTCAGATGTTAAAACATTGCGATCAATATGTACCTGACAATCAATTACAAACAAGTGTTTTGGGTGAATTACATCATGCTTTAAAACAAAATATAATTTCTTCTAAAGAAAAATTTAATGAACTTGGCGATATTATTAACGATCCAAGCTTAGGAAGAAAAAATAAAGAGGATATAACAATATGTGATTTGACAGGAACTGGCGTACAAGATACTGCAATAGCAAGATTTGCTTATAATCTTTGTAAAACAAATAATTTAGGCATCAATATTTAATTTATGAGTCAAGCAATAATAAAAAAAACGTCTGATTACTTCAAATCAAAAGGAGTTGTCTTGCCAAGTATTAGTGAACTTCAAGACCCTCAAATTATTAATGATGATATTAAAAATTCTCTAAAAAAAATTAATAATAATGATATCAATCCTCTTAACCTCTTTAGAGTTCATTGGTTTAATAAAAGAGATCAATCAGGTTTTGGAAATGAGCCTGAATATATTGTGCTTCCAACAGAATTCACAGGTGTTAAGGCAAAGATAATTGTAAATATGGGACGATATTTTCCCTTAATAACAGCTCATAAAGTTTTGGCAGCTTATGGTTGTTTGCTTCCAAGAATATTAAATGGCACTTTTGATTATGAAAAACATAAAGCAGTTTGGCCTTCTACAGGAAATTATTGTAGGGGCGGAGTAGCAATATCTCGGATAATGGGTCTTAATAGTATTGCAATACTTCCTGAAGGAATGAGTAATGAGAGATTTGAATGGTTGAATAATTGGGTTGAAGATAAAAAAAATATCATAAAGACAAAAGGTACAGAAAGTAATGTTAAAGAAATTTACGATGCTTGTAATGAATTAAAAAAAGATAATCAAAATGATATCATAAATCAATTTGATGAGTATTATAATTACAGTATTCATCGTTCTATAACGGGTCCATCTTTTGAAAAATCATTTCTTAAAGTTAAAGGTGACAGTAATTTAACTCCTAGGTTTTACGTAAGTGCTTCAGGATCAAGTGGTACTCTAGCAGCAGGAGATTATCTTAAAGATAAATTACAGACGAAGATTGCAGTTGTTGAAGCTTTGGAGTGCCCGACTTTGCTTCATGGAGGTTATGGTGAACATAATATACAAGGAATTGGTGACAAACATGTCCCCCTTATTCATAATGTAATGAATACAGATTTTGTCGTAGATGTTTCTGATCAAGCTACCAATAATCTAAATATGATTTTTAATACTGAAATAGGAAAAAAGTTTTTAATTGAGAAAAAAAATTTTGAACCTGATTTTGTTTCACGACTTCCTGAATTTGGCTTTTCAGCAATAGCAAATATCTTGGCATCAATAAAACTAGCTAAATATATGGATTTAAATAGTGACGACGCAATTATAACGGTCGCTACAGATGGTGCAGATTTATACATGTCAGAGTTGAAAAAGACCATTGCTGATTTTAAAAATAATTATGATGAAATAGTTTGTGCTGAACTATTTGGAAAACACTTATCAGGAATATCTACTGATAATATGATAGAACTTTCTTACATGGATAAGAAAAGAATATTTAATTTAGGGTACTTTACTTGGGTAGAGCAACAAGGTGTAAGTCTCGAAGAATTTGAAAAAAGAAATGATCAAAAATTTTGGAATTCACATTATGAATATATGCTTTCTCTAGACAATAAGATTAAAGAATTTAATAATATGTAGGTTATGAAAACTCAGTCATTACATAACCAATTAGTAGAATGGCGTCATGATCTTCATATGCACCCACAATTAAGTTTTGAAGAAGAGTATGCTGCAGCAAAAGTGTCAACACTTCTAAAAGAGTTTGGCATAGAAGTTCATTCTGGTATTGCTAGAACTGGAGTAGTTGGAATTTTAAAAAAAGGAAATAGCTCAAAATCAATAGGTATAAGAGCTGACATGGATGCTCTTCCTATACATGAAACTAATAAGTTTAGTTATAAGTCTAAGTTTGATAACAGAATGCATGCATGTGGACATGACGGTCACACAACAATGTTATTAGGTGCAGCAAAATATTTATCAGAAAAAGGTAACTTTAACGGAACGGTATATTTTATTTTTCAACCTGATGAAGAGAATACATTCGGTGCAAGAACAATGATTGATGAAGGATTGTTTGATAAATTTAACATTGATGAAGTTTACGCTATGCACAATATTCCTAACATGGAAATTGGAACATTTGGTACAAGAAATGGAGCTATTACAGCCAGCGAAAATTTATTTGAAATTGAAATAAAAACTAAAGGGGGGCACGCTGCATTACCTCATATGGGGGTAGATGCAATAACTGTTGGTTCTCAAATAGCTGTAGCACTTCAATCGATAGTATCTAGGAAATTAAATCCAGCAGACAATGGTATAGTGTCTATTACCGAATTTATAACCGATGGTAAAAAAAATGTTCTGCCAGGTATGGTAAAAATGACTGGTGACGCGAGAGCTTTATCAAAAGAAACAAATGAAAAAATTGCTTCAAAAATTTTACAAATTGTCGAAGGGATTTGCAATGCACATGGTGTTAATGGTAGTGTTAAATATGAAACAGCCTGTCCTGTAACATTTAATTCAAAAAATCAAACTGAGTCTGCAACAAAAGCTGCAGTTTCTTTACTTGGTAGTGATAAATGTAATGGTAATATAGAACCACGTTTATTCTCAGAAGATTTTTCTCTTATGACAAATGAAAAACCTGGCTGCTTTGTTTTAATGGGTAACGGAACATCAGAGCAGCATTCCAGACCTTTACATGCTGATAATTATGATTTTAATGACGAATTATTAGTCATAGGTTCTTCATATTGGACTGAATTGGTAGAACAACAATTAAAATAAATGTTTTCTGAAAACTTAAATAAACTAAAGAAAAAAATGTCTGAGAACAATATTGATCTCTCAATTATAACTGATGATGACTCTATATATTATTTCACAGGATACCATGACTTCCTCCATATGGATTTTTATCGACCAACATTATTAGTTGTTTCAAATGATCATAAAACTTATTTAATTACACCTCTTCTTGATGTTTTATTAGTACCAGAATCTTGTCCTGTAGATATGGTTGAAACATGGAATGATGGTATTGGAAATGAATGGAGAGAATTATTACCTCAAATCATTAATCAGCATAAAAATATTTTTATTGAAAAATTTAAAATTAACCCAATGGTTAAGAGTTATTTAGACGAATTACTTCAAGACCATCCTGGGGATTTAACCAAATTAATCGATAATATAAGAATGATTAAATCTAATCATGAATTGAATATAGCTCGTCATGCTGGCGAAGTTGGTATGGCTATGATGGAGGCAGCAAAAAAAACAATTGGCCATAATGTTCCTGAGTATGAGGTTGCACTTGCACAATCACAAGCCGGAACAAGAAAAGCTGCAGATCTTTTAAAAGAATTTTATCCCGACAATATCAATATGTCTCCAAATATTCACTTTTTACCCGTTATGACATCGGGTCATGATTTACCTAAAACTCACCATCGTGCTTCAACCAAAATTATAAAAAAAGGTGATCCCGTATTCGTATGTTATTGTGGTTCTACAAATTTTCATAGGTTTAAATTAGGTTTTGACAGAATATTTTGGGTAGAAGAAATTCAATCCGATGAACAAATAAAAGCTTTTGAGACTGCAGTTAAATCTCAAAAAGCTGCTCTTGAAATTCTTGGCCCTGGAGTAACAGCTGAAGAAGTTCATGCTGCTTATGCAGATACTATACAGTCTGAGGGATACCCTTATCCTACATTTCGATGTGGAAGAGGTACAGGCTTTAGCTTTTTAGAGGAACCACAATTAGTAGTTGGGAACAAAACAGTACTGGAGCCTGGAATGGTATTTGCCGTTGATGGCGGGGCAAGTGCAAATAATTTTAGATCACAAGTTGGTGATAGTTTTATTATAACAAAAGATGGATACGAACAAATTACACATCATTCTAAAAATATTAATGATCTAATAATTCCACATGGATGAAATCACACTATTTAACACTCATTGCTGTGGTGAAATTGGGGATGTCGTAACTGGAATTAAAGGCTTGAAGTTTAATTCACCTGAGGAAGCTTCTAAAAAACTTTTTTTAGATAAAAAGTGGAGAAATTTTTTTTTAAATGAACCTCGGGGAGGAGTCTTTAAACATTGTAATATTATTTTAGAACCTTCAAATAAAAATGCAGATGCTGGATTTGTAATTATGGAACCAGAAGATAATCCTCCAATGAGTGGATCAAATGCAATTTGTGTAACAACAGTCTTATTAGAAAAAAATATTGTTCAAATGAAATATCCTAAAACCACGCTTACACTTGAAGCTCCCGGTGGTTTAATAAAAGTTGTTGCTGATTGTGAAAATAAGAAAGTTAAAAGTGTCACTTTAACTAATCTTGCCTGCTTTGCAGATAAAATAGATGTAGATTTAAAGACTAAAAATTATGGTACAATTAAAGTAAGTACTGCTTTTGGAGGTGACAGTTTTTTAATTTGTAATGCTAGTGATTTTAATCTTAAAATTGAACCAAAGAATGCAAATAAATTTGTAAATGTTGCCAAAGAATTATTGAAAGAAGCAAACGCATCTATTGGGTTTGAACATCCTACTATTAAAGGATTAGACTATCTTTCCTTTTGCCAATTTATTGAACCCTTAAAAAAAAATAATCAATCATTACTTACAGGATTAAATACAGTTGTTATACGACCTGGGAAACTTGATCGCTCACCTTGTGGTACAGGTACTTCAGCAAGATTAGCAGTAATGAAAGAAAAAAATGAAATACAAATAAATGAAGAATTTATATCAAAGTCTATTATAGGATCTTCATTTAGAGCAAGTATTGAAAAAGAAATTAAAATTAATAACAAAAATTGTATTATTCCAAAAATAACAGGTAGTGCATTTATTACTGGAAAACAAAGTTTATATATCGATAAGGATGATCCTTTTCCAGAAGGTTATAGATTAAATGACACATGGCCAGATTCAGCAAGTTAACTGTGATTAAATAACACTAGCTTGGCAAGTTAATTCATTTTACTTTCATCAACTATTCTAATAATTAATAAAACTAATGACAAAATTTAATGCCTGGAATGTAATTAAAAACGGTTTAAATGGTCAGTCTTATTGGACTAGACAATGGCGTGATCCAGAACCAAAAAGTATTTATGATGTTGTAATAATTGGGGGAGGTTTACACGGTCTTGCCACAGCATATTATTTAGCAAAGAATCATAATATAAAAAATGTAGCTGTCTTAGAAAAAGGCTGGATTGGTGGAGGAAACGCTGGACGTAATACAACTATTGTAAGATCAAATTATATGATGCCAGGCAACCACGAATTTTATGAACATTCTTTAAAGTTATGGGAAAATTTAAGTCACGAATTAAATTATAATGTAATGTTTAGCCAACGAGCTCATGTCTCGTTATTTCATAGCCCTGGTGCTAAAGATTCAGTTTCACGGATTTATAATATTATGCGACTCCACGGAACTGATGCAGAACTTTGGGATTTAAAAACTTTAAAGAAAAAAATACCGCATTTAAATTATCATAATTCTAGATTTCCAATACTTGGAGCTGCAGTTCAAAAAAGAGCAGGCAATGCAAGACACGATGCAGTTGCATGGGGTTATGCAAGGGCTGCAGATACATTAGGTGTAGACATTCTTCAAAATTATGAAGTTACAGGTTTTACAAGAAAGAATGGAAATATTGAAAGTATTCAAACTTCAAGAGGAATTATAAAAGGAAAGAAAATAGGATTTGCTGTTGCAGGCAATACTTCAGTTTTATGGCAAATGGCAGAATTAGGTAATTTGCCAATTGAGTCTCATAAATTACAAGCATTTGTATCTGAGGCAGTTAAACCACTTCTAGATCAGGTTGTTGTTTACGGTGTAGGTGGCGCACATTTCTATATATCGCAGTCTGATAAAGGAAGCATGGTATTTGGTGGCGATCTTGACTGGTATAAATCATATGCGCAAAGAGGAAATCTTCCTATGGTTCAAGATGTTGCCGAAGCGGCTATGGCAATATTTCCTTCACTTGGAAGAATAAGATTACTTCGTCATTGGGCAGGTGTTATGGATATGACAATGGACGGATCATTTTTTATTTGTAAAACGCCAATATCTAATCTCTATTTAAATGCTGGTTGGAACTATGGAGGTTTTAAAGCTAGTCCAGCATCCGGTTGGTATTTTGCTGACTTAATTGCAAATGAAAGCCCGCATAACTACGTGCAAAATCATAATTTAGAAAGATTTGAAAAAGGTATCAATATTGATGAACGTGGCGCAGGACCTGATCCGAAATTGCACGGTTAAATGATTAGAATCAATTGTCCTTATTGTGGTGAAAGAGATCATAGTGAATTTAGCTATGGAGGAGATGCAACAATCAATTATCCTTCGTTAGATGCATCTGAGAAAGAATGGACTGAAGCTATATTTTTTAGAAAAAACATAAAAGGGTTTCAATTTGAAACATGGCATCATTCGAATGGATGTAGAATGTGGTTAGTGGTTGAACGTTCTACAGTCACTCATGAAATAAAAAGTGTCAAACCATGCCATCCAAATTTACAGAAGGTTGTAGAAAATAATAAATGAAAACACGAAGATTAGATAACTATGGAAAAATTAATAGAGATAAAATTTTATCCTTTAGTTGGGATAAAAAAAATTACAAAGGTTTTGAAGGAGATACACTAGCATCGGCATTACTAGCAAATAATATCGGCATAGTTGGTAGAAGCTTTAAATATCATAGACCAAGGGGAATATTTTCTAGTGGAGTCGAGGAATCTGGCGCCTTAGTTACAATTGGTTCAAAAGATAGAAGAGATCCAAATGTAAGAGCAACAACACAAGAATTATATAATGGTTTGGAAGCAAGTGGTCAAAATGCATTTCCAAATGTAAATTTTGATCTAGCTGGAATAAATAATTACTTAGGCAGGTTTTTTGCAGCTGGTTTTTATTATAAAACTTTTATGGGAATACCTCCACTTGAATGGGGTAAAGGAACAGCCATATGGATGTTTTTTGAAAAATTTATTAGAAAAGCGGCGGGAATGGGAAGTGCTTCTGGGTTACCTGATCCTGATACTTATGAGCATGCTCATGATTTTTGTGATTTAATTGTTGTAGGATCAGGACCTGCTGGTGTTGCAGCTGCATTAGAGGCAGCAGAAAAAAAATTAGATGTTATTTTAGTTGAGCAAGATAGTCTTATTGGAGGAAATCAACTTGCAGAAAATGATTTTGATAACTCACAAATTAAAAATCAACTTGAAAATCTAGGCATAAAAATAATGACTAGAACTACTGCATTCGGATTATATGATAATTGTGTTGTCGGTTTATTAGAGAGAGTAACAGACCATTTATCAGCACCAAATGTAAACATTCCACGCCAAAGATTTTGGACCATTAGAGCAAAGCATATAATTGTTGGTGCTGGAGCAATTGAAAGACACATTGCATTTAATAATAATGATATTCCTGGTGTAATGACTGTAAATGCATCAAAGCATTATTTGAATAGATATGGTGTACTAACAGGAAAAAGAATTGTGATAGCTACAAATAATGATTCTGTTTATGAAACAGCACATCAATTATCAGAAGCTGGGGCCAATGTAACTGTTCTTGATTCACGAACTAATTTTGAAATTGAGACAAATAAAAGTTTTGAAATTAGAAAAGGGTATGTACCTTATAATATTAACGGTTCAAAAAAAATTGATAGTTTAGATATATCAAAAAATGAAACTATTAATAAATCTGAAACTATAAATTGTGATCAGGTTCTATTATCAGGTGGCTGGTCACCTGCTGTACATTTGTTATCTCACAGAGGCGTAAAGCCTAAATGGGATTATAACAATGCTTGTTTTTTACCAAGTGACACAAAAGAAAATATTACAATGGTAGGTTCTTCTAGAGGTTTATGGAATAAAAATGATTGTATTGCTTCTGGGATAGCAGGAACTACTGATGCGTTGAACCGTTTAGGTATTTCTAAAACAAATTATTTTTTCCCAAAACCTGGTGGATGGAAAAATCCCATACAACCACTTTATGAAGTAAAATATAAAAAATCTAGATCAAAAAGTTTTGTAGATTATCAACATGATGTAACAACAGATGACGTAAGACTCGCACATCGTGAAGGTTTCATTTCGGTAGAGCATCTTAAAAGATACACAACTTTAGGTATGGCAAACGATCAAGGAAAAATGGGAAATATCATTGGATTGTCTTTAATGGCTGAACTTTTAAATAAAGAAATTCCAGAAGTTGGAACTACTGTTTTTAGACCTCCTTATACTCCTGTATCTATAGGTGCCTTAAGCGGAAGAAATGTTGGAAAACATTTTAGGCCGTTAAGAGTAACGCCAATGCATCAATGGAATATTGATCATGGTGCAAAAATGATTGAAGTTGGATTGTATCAAAGACCTTGGTATTATCCCAAAGAAAATGAAACTTTAAGTGACTCTTATATAAGAGAAGCATCAACTGTAAGAAAAACAGTTGGAATTTGTGATGTAACATCATTAGGCAAAATAGCTATTCAAGGACCAGACTCTACCGAATTTTTAAATAGAATTTATTCGAATGATTTTTCAAAACTACAAGTTGGAAAAGCTAGATACGGTATCATGTTGCGTGATGACGGTATTGTAATGGATGATGGCACGTCTTGGAGATTAGCAGAAAATGAATATTTTATGACGACGTCTACAGGTGAAGCTGCAAAAGTGATGTCATGGTTAGAAGAATTACTTCAAACTAGATGGACAGATCTTAATGTTAATGTGACTAGTGTTTCTGAACAATGGGCAGGCGTATCAGTTGCAGGACCTAAATCTAGAGAAGTTCTCAATAATTGTGTCGATGATTCTTTGGTTGTAACTAATAATAACTTACCTTTTATGGGTGTTACTTCAACATTTCTTAAAGGTAATATTCCCTGTAGAATTGCAAGAATTAGTTTTTCAGGTGAATTAGCTTTTGAAGTTTATGTCAAATCAGATTTTGCTAATACAATGATGGACCTACTTTGGGCAAATGCAAAAAAATATGATGGATGTTTATATGGATTAGAAGCTTTAGGCGCACTTAGAGTTGAAAAAGGTCATGTAACAGCCGCTGAGCTTGATGGAAGGGTAACAATTGATGATGCAGGTTTAAGCAAAATGGCTTCTACAAAAAAATCATATATTGGAAGCGCAATGAGAAAAAGAGGAGTATTAAAAAATAATGATCGAGAAATTCTAGTAGGCTTCTTTCCTACAAACCTAAAAGAAACTTTTAATGCTGGAACTATTGTCTGTGAAAAAAATAATATTAAAGGACAGGGTATCGGAAGAATTACTTCAGTTACTTATTCTCCTGAACTTGGACATTGGATTGGATTAGGTTTTGTCAAGGGTGGTTTAGATAAATGGAAAGATACCAATTTAGTTGGGGCAGATCCTGTAAGAAATAAACAAATGAATTTAAAAGTTGTTTCACCACATATGATTGATCCTAAAGGAGAACGAATGTATGCATAGACATTCTGCACTAGAAACAATTTATAAGGTTGGAAAATATTCATCAAGTGAGAAACAATCCCTAAAATTTAAAGAATTAAAAAGTTTAGAAATTTTGCAAATTGCTTGTTGGCCTGACAAAATTGATGAAATGAATAATTTACTATCAAAAGAACTAAAAATTAAAAATATTCCTAGTTTTAATAAAGGGATAATTTTTGAAAATAAATCATTATGGAGAATGGAACCTTTGAAATGGTGGCTATTTAATAAAGAAATTGAAATAAGTGAGCAAATCGCAACAATTTTAGACATGTCTCATGCTTTCACAGGTATTGAAATTACAGGAGATAATTCATCATTATTTTTAAATAGACATCTTCCAATTGATTTAAGAGCTAGGAATTTTCCAGATTTATCTTCTGCTAGCACAGCTATTCATCATGTAAGTATTAAGCTATTTAAAATATCTTCCAATAGCTACTGTCTATATATACCAAGAGGTTTTGCTTTATCAATTTGGGAGATCCTTCTTGAAACAGCGGATCAGTTTGGATACGAAGTATTAGAGAGATAGATAGATTATCTTAGAGTAACGGAAACTGGTTATAAACTAATTACTAATGTAATTAGCGATTTGCATATAGTAAATTAATCATTTGCATCACCACCTCCGGCACCTTTTGCCCTAGATTCCTCTGACTCAGGAACAAAAGTTCTAAAAGCTATTTTAGATATTTGATCCCAAGATTTTTTATCAGGATTAATACCCTTAGAGAGCATATTATTTATATTTGATGATGAAATATTAATATCTAATTTTTGTTCATTAAAAATTTTCTTTGTGAGTAAAAGATCAAAATTTCTTTGATAATTTGTAGAGATAATTTCTCTATTAACCCTAATATTTTCATTTGTTATTTGTACATCAATTTTTTGATCTAACAAAAACTGTGAATAGATATTTTTTTTGGCATACTTATAAAGCAAAGGTATTAGGAATATGGGGTCACTACAATTTTTAAAAGTTAATTTAAAATCATCCCTTTTATCTATTTTTGATACTAAATAATCAATCAATCCCGGGCCTATCACCAAAAAAGATTTATTTTCACAATCAAACTCATCATTTATTTTTGACGGATCTATACTGGCATTGAAAGTGTTATCTAATTCTTCAATTTTTAATTTTAATAATTTGATCCCATCCAAACCAAATATTTCAAGCCATGTTGTAATAAATGCAGCATCCTCATCTGATCCATAAGTGAATCCTAATCCTGAAAAAGCTCGTTGTGTATTAGTGTAGACTTCATAGTAAGAATAACTCACAGATATTAATATGTACTCATTGTTGCAAAACCCCATTCATCAACATTTTTATTATTCAGATCTGATAAATAAGGGGCTCCAGAAAAAAAACTTACTCTTAACCATCTATCTGACTTAGGATCATAACGATTAGCTCCAAAAAAAGATAACTTAAATCTTAACATATCAATTGGCATTGTTTTTTTATCAAGAACATTATCTTGAACTTCTGAAAAAGGATAATTTTTTAAAGATTGAATTCTCTTAACAATTCCTCTGTATTCTGGATGCATTAACAAAAATTCACAAATTAATTGATTTTCATCTACACTTTTAATTTGCTTAAATAAATCATTAACCATTTTTGCAATTCCTAGATTTTGCTCCAATTCACTTCCTTGTTCATTATATCTTTCACCTAATCTAGGTTCTAACTTAGCTGCTGAAACATACCAAAATAAATAATTGCTATCTTTATTATTAAAATCAATATTTTTTATCCAAGAATATTTATCATTGATTATTTTTTTCAAATCTCCAATAGATTGATTTCCATCAATATCCATTATCTCCTCATCTGCCATATCTTCTGCTAACTCTTCAGATATTTGAGGATATAATTCAATTAGTTGCACTCTTGCAATTTCCTTAGTATCATTATTAAAATTTGAATCACAATAATCTAAAATATCTAACCATTTAAATTTTTGAGAAAGATCTAGGTCATTAATGTAGGAAATATATTTTTTTAAATCTTCAGTAGTTAATTTATTTTTATTAATTTGGAATTCATCACTTGTGTTAACTTCTTCAAGATAATTTAGAGCTTTATTCAAAAGGTTTTTATATTTTTCGAAAACTATATTATCTAACTCAATTTGAGAAATTTCTTCTAATGTCTTTGTGTACTGTTTCATCCACTTATTAATCAACTTTGGATGTTTAATGATAAAAGGTGCCATACCTAAACCTGTTGAATTACCAATACCTAAATGTTGTTTAATTTTTCTATCTAACTTTACTGCTTTTTTTGGGTTTATTTGCCTAGCAACATGTTCAACTAATTCAATACTGAATTCTCTAATTAAATAAACTGATAACATTTCTGCTCTAAAGGGCTGATTGAAAACAGTTGTATTTTTTGTATTAGTAAAATCTGATAATCCAAATTTACCACTACCATAAACAGCAGTAGTTCTTAACAAATAGCCAACTTTATTTATTTCGTAAATATCTGGCTGATTACCATTTGAAAGACAATCGACAACATACTGAAACAATCTTACACTTTTATTTGCTCTGCTAAGAATTAACTCATCTGGAGAATTACGACCTGATTCTTGAAGAGGAATTGTTTTTTTTAATCTATTTAGATCTTGATTAGATAATTTACCTACATGTAACGTATAGGCTGTATCCCATTTACTAGCGATAACTCTATCACTTCTATCCTTATCATCTAGAAAAGCAGAGAAACATACAAGTGAATAAGTTTGCTTATTAATAATTATTTCATAAACAACGGTGCCGAAACCATGTTTATCTAAATCAAATTTCGACTTATATATTTTCCAGTTATCATTGATCAATCTTCTTAACATACTTCTAGAAAAACTAAGCCGAGAAGGATAGTGTGAACCCATTCTTGATAGTTTCATGTAGTTATCGTTTTCTCTTACTTTTTGTAACATTTATTAAATATCTATAGTTAATTTTGGTTTTTTCATTAATAGAAGTATTAATCTATGTCAAAAATAAGTGAAGATATACTTCTAATTGATGGATTGGAGTATTGTAACTGGAATAGGGAATTATTTGAAAATGCCCACCAAGCTGGATTAAATGCAATTCATGCGACATTAGTGTATTGGGAAAATACTGAAGAGTCTTTTGAAAAAATAAATTATTGGCACCGTCTTTTTAAAGAGCATCATGATATTATTGCTCATGCAAAAACTACCGAAGATATTTTGGATGCTAAAAAAAATAATAAAGTTGCAATTATTTTTGGTTTTCAAAATTCTGCTCCTATTGCGAATGATATATTTTTAATTGAAAAATTTTTTGAAGTAGGTGTGAGATTTATGCAACTCACCTATAATAATCAAACCCCACTTGCTGGAGGATGTTTTGAACCTAAAGACTCAGGTGTTTCACGATTTGGAAAAGCTGTTATTGAAGAAATGAATAGACTTGGCATGATTGTAGATTTAAGTCATGCAGGAAAGCAAACTTGTCTTGATGCTATTGAATTCTCAAATAAACCTGTGGCAATTTCTCATGCTAACCCAAATTTCTTTCATAAATCTAAAAGAAACATTGATACTGATATTTTACAAAAACTTGTTAAAAAAAATGGTTTTATTGGGTTAAGTTTGTATCCTTACCATCTTAAAAATTTAGGTGATTGTACTATAGAAGATTTTTGTAAAATGATTAAGGAGCTAGTAAACCTAATTGGTGAAGACAATATTGGAATAGGTTCTGATCTTTGTTTAAATTGGCCTGATGATGTAGTTATGTGGATGAGAAATGGAAAGTGGACCAAAAATATTGACTATGGAGAATCTAAAGATAAAAATCCAAAATGGCCTAAGTTACCAAGTTGGTATAAGCAACCAAGCGACTTAAATAATTTATTTTATTTAATGTGTGAAAATAATATTCCAGAAAAAGTTTCTACAAAAATAATAGGTCAGAATTGGTTTAACTTCATGAAAAATCAATTTTAGTTTCTACGACTAATAAAAGAAGCTGATAGCAAACTTATTATTACAATCGAAGCACCAATCATTTGATAAGTTTCTAAATTTTCTTTTAATAAAAAAACAGCTCCAAGAACACCTACCACTGGTTCTAAATATAAAAATAAAGCAGTATATGATTGTCCAATCTTTGGGATAGCAATTAATTGTGATAAAAGTGCAAAGCTATAACATACCGAAGGAATTAAAATTAAAAGATAAATATTGATATCAAAATTAAAATTTAAAGAAAAAAATATTTTTAATATTACAAAGAAGAAAAAAGTATTAAAAACATTTATAAAGATATTAATTGGTATTG
This sequence comes from uncultured Alphaproteobacteria bacterium, assembly GCA_902614395.1. GTDB lineage: Bacteria > Pseudomonadota > Alphaproteobacteria > HIMB59 > CACPNW01. The sequence goes on from CACMKW010000001.1 coordinate 213,190, forward strand.
GTGAAATACCTTTAATAGACATTTTTTGATTTACTATAATCATACTAGTTGATCCCAGTGATGCAAGAAAAGCTAAAAGAATACCTACTATATTTATGACTTTAAAAGATGGTCCTATAACTAAAACAATTCCTAAAAATGTAACAAAAAAGAGAAACTTTACAGTTAATGAAATTTTTTCTTTATCGACGATAATAGAAAATAAAAGAACATATATTGGATAGAGGCAAAAAATAAGAATTGTTAAACTAACTTCAATAAATATAACTGAAGTCAATAATCCAAGCGTTAATAATATAGAACCCGCTGATATAGATAAAAAGTATATTAGGTTTTTTTTAAAAATTTCTAATAGATTTTTTTGATAAGGGATAAAAGGTAATATAATGATTGAGGCAACTGCGTAACGTAAAAAAATGGTTAATGCCACAGAAGCACCTGAATTATATGCTATTTTTGTAGTAGGGCCAATTAAGCCAAACAAAATCCCAGCAACTAAAGCAAAAATAACTCCAAATATGAACATTTTTTAAATTAACTTTTGACTATTTGTTTTCATGCAGTTATTCAAGCTTCATTACAAAATATATTATGAATGACACATCTCAAAGTTTCGTTAAATTTGAAAAGATCGATAAAAGTTATGATGGAGAAGTGCTAGTAGTAAAAAACTTAAACCTGGATATTGCTAAGGGTGAGTTTGTAACAATGTTGGGTCCATCAGGATCAGGTAAAACAACAACTTTGATGATGTTAGCTGGTTTTGAAACACCTACAAACGGTGAAATATTTTTAGATACCAAACCAATAAGTAAAATACCGCCCTATGAAAGAGAAATTGGAATGGTTTTTCAAAATTATGCTCTATTTCCTCATATGACAGTTGAAGAAAATTTATCTTTTCCTTTAGAAGTGAGAAAAATTTCAAAACCTGAAACAAAAGAAAAAGTCCAAAAAGCATTAGACATGGTTGAACTAGGGAATTTTGGTACAAGATTTCCAGCTCAATTATCTGGAGGTCAGCAGCAAAGAGTAGCTTTAGCAAGAGCATTAGTATTTGAACCTCGACTAGTTTTAATGGATGAACCACTTGGAGCTTTAGATAAAAATTTGCGTGAACAAATGCAATATGAAATAAAACACATTCACGATAGAATTGGAATTACAGTTGTATATGTTACACACGATCAAAGTGAGGCATTGACTATGTCTAACAGAATAGCAGTTTTTAATGATGGAGTAGTTCAACAATTATCGACACCAGATATTTTATATGAAAAACCTGAAAATTCATTTGTTGCTAAATTTATTGGAGAAAATAATACTCTTAATGGAATGGTTACAGATATAAATGGAGAGACATGTACAGTTGAACTTGATAATGGATTTGGAAAAGTAAAAGCATTAAAAATTAATGTAAACGAAAAAGGTGATAAAACTCAGCTTTCAATAAGACCAGAGAGAGTTACTATTGATAGCACAAACCCAGAAGCAAATAATTTTGAAGGCAAGATATTAGAATTAATTTATTTAGGTGACCATATCAGAGCAAGATTGAACGTTTGTGGCAATAATGAATTCATTGTAAAAGTGCCCAATGAGGGAAGTTTTAGTCACAAAGAAGGAGACTTACTAAATTTAAGCTGGAATCCTGATGATGTTCGAGCTTTAGATATTTAAATTTTAAATTATCCATACATACAGCCATTTTTTTTTGTTTTTAGTACTTTTTTTTAATTACTCTACATGTTATTAAACCATCATTACAGACATAATCTTAAGATTAATTAATTAAAATAGGAGGATATACATGTCTAAATTTACAAAAGCCTTCTTATTCGCATCTATCATTTTTGCGCCATTTGTAGCTAATGCTGTAACTGTTGCTTCATGGGGTGGTGCTTATACAGAAAGTCAAAAGAAAGCATATGCTGACACTTATTCTGACCCAAGTTCAATTATTTTTGAAAACTATAACGGTGGTTTAGGTGAAACAAGAGCTCAAGTTGAAAGTGGAAACGTGACTTGGGACTTAGTTGATGTACTACCAGCTGATGCTATTACTGGTTGTGATGAAGGATTATTTGAAGATATTTCAGATGAAATCGCATCAATGGGTGTACCAGGACCTAATGGAGAATCAATTGCAGAAGATATGGAAAATAATGGATTAAATTACCATTCGGGTTGGGACTGTTGTGTACCACAAATTTTCTGGACTTATGTTGTATTCTACGACCCAGACGCTTTCCCAGGTGAAAAACCTGATAGTATGGCTGACTTTTTTGATGTGGAAAAATTTCCAGGCAAAAGAGGTATCCACACTTGGGCTGATGGAATTATTCAGAAAGCTTTAGTTGCAGATGGAGTTGAACCAAATGCAGTACCAACGGTTTTTGCAAATCAAACTGGTGCAATTGATAGAGCTTTTGAAGTAATGGATAAAATTAAAGATCATGTAGTATTTTGGTCTGCAGGCTCACAACCACTTGAATTAGTAAAAAGTGGTGAAGTTATAATGGCTGTTGCTTATAATGGTCGTGTTGGTGCAGCTAACCTTGCTGAAGGAGAAAACTTTGAATATATTTGGGAAGGTCAAGTATTAGACCAAGAGTATTTATGTTTAACAACTGGAGCTCCTAACAGAGATGCTGCTATTGATTTCATGATGCACGCTTCAAGCCCTGAGTCACAAGCTGAACAGGCAAAATATATTACTTATGGACCAATGAGAGCTTCAGGTATACCTATAATTGAAGCAAACGAACCTTGGGGTCCTGGAGGAGTAGATATTATGCCTCACATGCCTAACACTCCTGAGCGTTTAAAAGTTTCTATCGTTAATGATCCACAATGGTGGTCAGATAATGGTGCAGAAATTAGTGAACGTTACTCAGCGTGGATGGGTAACTAAGGTTGATAATTTAAATTTACTATTTTAAAGTAAAGGCGAGATTTTTCTCGCCTTTATTTATTTTTGGAGGATTGTATTTCTACTTCTGCATTACTTACAACGGACGGAGTTCCTTTAAAGCAAAGTTTAAAAAAAGCTGAGCGTAAAAATAAATTAAGAGCTTTCTTATTAGTTTTTCCACTATTACTTTTTATAATCGTTACGTTTGTTATGCCAATTGGCGATATGCTTTTTAGAAGTGTTGATGATAGTCAAATCAATGGAGTATTTTCAAATACTTTTAATGAATATAAAAAATGGGATAAAGAAAAAGACGTACTTCCACCAGAAGAAGTTTATAAAGCTCTTTTTGAAGAACTTGCTTATGGGGAGAAAATACAAATTGGAAGAGCTTTAACTAGAATGAATTATTCAAAATCAGGTTGGAAAAGTCTGATTAAGACAACTTCTAGAGAAATTAAAAAAGCTGTAAAAAAAGATGAACTTCCAAATAATTATAAAGAATTTTTAATAAGTGCTAATGATAAATGGGCTGACCCAACTTTTTGGTATGCAATGGGGCAAATGGTGAACAATACTACACCTATTTATTATTGGAACGCTCTTGATAGAACTTATGACCAAGATCAAAATGTTGTCATGCAAGATGAAAAAAGACGAATTTATATAAAAACTTGGATTAAGACCTTAAAAATAAGTGTTTATGTTACAATTTTTTGTTTAATTCTTGGTTTTCCCGTAGCTCACCTTCTTGCAAATTTACCATTAAGATACAGTAATCTTCTTATGATTTTTGTTTTACTACCATTTTGGACATCACTTTTAGTACGAACTACTGCTTGGATTGTAATGCTTCAACAAAATGGAGTAATAAATGGAATATTGGTATGGTTAGGTATTTTGAGTGATGATGGTCGATTACAATTAGTTTATAATGAAACAGGAACTTTAATTGCTATGACACAAATATTGTTACCATTTATGATACTTCCTTTGTATAGTGTGATGAGGGTTATCCCAAAAAGTCATATGAGAGCAGCACAAAACTTAGGAGCTAAACCTGCCACTGCTTTTTGGAGAGTATATTTACCGCAAACTATACCTGGCATGAGTGCAGGCGGACTACTAGTTTTTGTTTTAGCAATTGGATATTTTATTACTCCTGAATTAGTAGGAGGTAAAGATGGAAAATTGATTGGTCATTGGATTGCTTATCATCTTAAAACAACATTAAACTGGGGCTTATGTGCCGCTTTAGGTGCAATTCTTCTTGGTGTAATGCTAATATTTTATTGGCTGTATAATAAAATAGTTGGCATAGACAATATTAAGTTAGGATAATTTATGCCACTACCAAGTTACGCAACTCCAGTACAAAGAACTTACTACTACGCCTATTTATTTTTTTGTGCTGTAGTTTTCTTTTTTTTAATTGCACCTTTATTTGCTATTATTCCAATATCTTTTAGTGTTTCACCATTTATGGTTTTTACAGAAGGAATGCTTGCTTGGCCTCCAGATCCAGAAGCATGGTCTTTAAGATGGTATAAAAACATGATAGGTGATTGCAGTGCAGACGTTGTTTCTTCGACAGTACCTTGCTCTAAGAAATGGATGATTGGTACGGTAAATAGTTTTTATATAGGAATTATCGCAACGATTATTGCTACAACTTTGGGAACATTAGCTGCATTAGGATTAAGTAGGCCACACATGCCATACAAAGGTTTGATAATGGCAATCTTAATTTCACCAATGATCGTTCCACTAATTATAACAGCTGCAGGAATGTTCTTCTTTTATGCAAGAATAAATCTTGTTTATACTTTCACAGGTGTAATTCTTGCACACGTCGCTCTTGCTACACCTTTTGTAGTAATAACTGTAACGGCAACATTAGTTGGTTTCGATATGAATATGGTAAAAGCAGCACAAAGCTTAGGTGCTAAACCAATGAGAACATTTTTTAAAGTCATTATGCCGTTGATTTTACCAGGTATTATATCAGGAGCTTTATTTGCTTTTATTACATCGTTTGATGAAGTTGTTATAGTTATGTTTATGGCAAGTATTGATCAGTTAACTATTCCAAAACAAATGTGGGCCGGAATCAGACAAGAAATTAGCCCTGTTATTTTATGTATGGCAACTTGTTTAGTTCTACTCTCTATATTCCTATTAACTACAGTTGAGTTACTTAGAAGAAGGTCTGAAAAACTCAGAGGTATTAAAGCTCGATAAAATAGTGAAGAACATTGCTGTTATTGGCGCCGGCATTGTAGGAATATGTAGTGCATATTTTTTAAAAAAATCTGGATTTAATGTAACTTTAATTGATAAAGAAAAACCAGGTACAATGACAAGTTTTGGCCATGCCTGTAGTTTTGCTGATTATGCAAATGTCCCTGTGAATTATCCAGGATTAATTTGGGATATACCTTCAATGTTGCTTAGAAAAGATGGGCCATTAGCAATAGATTTATTTTATATTTTAAAGAATTTACCTTGGGCAATAAGTTTTTTAAAAAATTGTAACAAAGAAAAGGTTAATGAAATTGCAAGTTCGCTCACCAATTTATTAAAACATTCTCAAATATCTTATGATGAAATTTTTCAAGATGTAGATGTTAGTGAATATATAAGCCATGAAGAAAATCTTTATCTATTTGATTCTAAAAAATCATTTGAAGATAATGAGTATGCAAATGTTATAAGGAAAAATAATAATGTTAAAGTAAGAAATTTAAATAAAAATGAAGTTAGAGAATTAGAACCAAATATTGCTGAAGTTTATTATGCAGGTCAAATTTTTACAGGATCTAGACATACCACAAATCCATTAGCTATAAGTAATAAAATTTTTGATAAGTTTTTAGAGTTAGGTGGTATTTATATCAATCAAAATGTAAAAAATATTATTCAGAAAGAAAAAAAAATAGAATTATGTTTAGAAGATAAAAATTTCTATTTTGATAAAATAATTGTTAGTACTGGAGCTTGGTCAAATCAAATTGCAAATAAATTTGGAGATAAGTTTCCGCTCGATACTGAAAGAGGTTATCACATTTTATTTGATACAAATGAAAAGCTTATTAATCGTCCAGTAGCATGGTCAGAATCTGGATTTTATTTGATTCAAATTCATGATGGTATAAGAGCTGCTGGTACTGTTGAAATTGCTGGATTAAAAAAACCTCCAAATAAAAAACGTCTTGCAATGATTGAAAGACAATCAAGAAAGGTTTTACCTCAATTACGAGAAGTTAAATCAACATGGATGGGTAGAAGGCCAACTTTACCAGATTCATTACCTGTTATTGGAAAATCTCAAAACAACAATAATGTTATTTATGCATTTGGACATCAACATGTTGGTTGGACATTAGGAGCTGTAACTGGAAAAATTATTGATAGTTTATCAAAAGATCAAGTGCCAAATATTAATATTAGCGCTTATGCACCAGATCGATTTTAGACTAAACTAATCCCAACGTTTTTGACTTGAAGGTATGATTTAAGTCCATCTACTCCTTTTTCGCGGCTATATCCTGATTGTTTATAACCTCCAAAGGGTGTTGCATGATTACCCGTGAACCATTTATTTACATATACTTGACCAGCTTCTAGTTTACTTGCAGTCCAAGATGCTTTTTTAAGATCTTTTGTAAAAACACCAGCACCTAGTCCATACTCAGTATCATTAGCGATATCAATTGCTTCTTCTTGATCTTCATATTCAAGAACTGAGAGTACAGGACCAAAAATTTCTTCTCTTGCTACAGTCATACTTTGTTTTACATTGTTTAGAACTGTTGGTTCCATAAAATATCCCTCACGTTCTAATCTTTTTCCACCATATGCTGCTTCTGCGCCTTCTTGGATTCCTGATCTTGCATAACCTTCAACTTTTTGAAGTTGATTTTCTGATATAACTGGAGTTAGGTCTGTATCTTTTTCTATACCAGGTCCAATTTTTAAAGATTTACTCATATCAACAAGTTTATCTACTAATTCATCTTTGATTGATTTATGAACTACCAATCTAGACATCGCTGTACAAATTTGTCCTGCAACGCTAAATATTCCTGAACGTGCACTTTCTAAAACTTCATTTAGATCTGCGTCAGGGTACACTATGCCAGCTGATTTACCACCTAATTCAACTACAGCAGGTATAGCTTTGTCAGCACAAGCATGAAGAATCTTTTTTCCAGTTGCGACTGAGCCTGTAAATACTACATGATTTACATCTTCATGAGATACAAGATAAGATCCTGCTTCATTTCCATATCCACAAATTATGTTTATCAATCCTTCAGGTACTCCAGCATTTTGTATTGCTTTAGCAAAAACTGTTGCTGACAAAGGAGTTAATTCTGCAGTTTTTATAATTGTTGAATTTCCTGTAGCAAAAGAACATGACAGTGATCTTCCAATCATTGATAATGGAAAATTCCATGGAACAACATGTGCTGATACACCAAATGGTTCTAAAACTGTGTAATCAAAAACATTTTTTGCAACAGGTATTGTTTTACCCTCAAGTTTATCTGTTAAGCCTGCATAATAATCAAACATATCTGCTACATCATTGAATTCTTTAATTGCTGAAGCTATATTTTTTCCATTTTCATAACAAAGAAGTTCACCACCTTCTTTTGAAACCTTTCTTGTCTCTTCTGCAATTTTTCTCATTAGTTTCGCTCTTGAAAGTAAAGGCATATCAACAAGTACTCTGCTGTTATAAGAATTTTTAGCTGCTTCTACCGCAAGATCAACTTCATTTTTTTTTGCACATGAAATTTCACCAATGATTTTACCATTGGAAGGATCATCAACCTTTATTGTTTCTTTGGACTCACTTTCAATCCATTTATTATTTATAAAATTCTTATATTTTTCCATTTTCTGCGTTTTTTAATCAATTATTTTTGTTTCATTCTTTATCATTTAGGATATGAAAATGATACAAATTTAATTTTAAGAAACATGAGTATTACATTTAATCAGTTAAAAAAACTAATAACAAAAAAAGAAATAGATACAGTTTTAGTTTGTGTATCAGATATGCAAGGTAGACTAAATGGTAAAAGAGTTACTGGAAAAGCTTTTATTGATTATGTCTATAAAGAAACGCATATGTGTGATTATCTCTATACCGTCGATATGGATATGTTTACTGTACCCGGATATAAATCTTCTTCATGGGAAACGGGTTATGGTGATATGACTGTAATTCCAGATCTCAGAACAATAAAGATCGCTAATTGGTTAAATAAAACAGCTATAGTAATATGTGATTGTTTAGACCATTCAGGAAAAAAACCACTTATTCATTCAACAAGACAAATATTAAAAGATGTTTTAGTTAAGGCGGACAAAATGGGATTTCAATCTATGGTTGGTTCAGAATTAGAATTTTTTCTTTTTAATCAAACTTATGAAGAAATTCATAATAATAATTATACAAAACTTAAAGAGTCTTCTTGGTATATTGAAGATTATATGATTTTCCAAACCACTAAAGAAGAGGATGTGATGCAGGAATTAAGGAATTCTCTTCTAGATAGTGGAATTTATGTAGAATGTTCAAAAGGTGAAGCAGCTCCAGGACAAGAAGAAATTAATGTTGTTTTTTCCGATGCATTAAACATGGCTGATAATCATATTTTAATCAAAAATGCGACAAAAGAAATTGCTTATAAACATAACAAGGCCGTAACCTTTATGGCTAAATACAACAAAGAAGTTTGTGGAAGTTCATGTCATATTCATAACTCTTTATTCGATAAGACAACAAAGAAAAATATTTTTTATAATCCTAAGGATGAATATGGCATGTCTGATATTTTTAAAAGTTATCTTGCTGGACAAATTAAATTATTACCAGATATTTCAATTTTTTTAGCACCAAATATTAATTCTTATAAAAGATTTCAAGACGGATCATTTGCTCCTACAAAATCTGTTTGGGGAATTGATAATCGTACTGCTGGGTTTAGACTAGCTGGTCATGGATCATCCATAAGAATTGAATGTCGAGTCCCAGGAGCGGATGTTAATCCTTATCTTTCTTTTGCTGCTTTAGTTGGTGCTGGGTTATACGGTATTAAAAATAAACTTAAATTAGATAAACCTTATTCAGGGAATATTTATGAGAAAAAAGTGAATGAAGTTCCTAAAACACTTAAAGAAGCAATCCAACTTGCTAAAAAATCTAAATTTTTAAAAGAGATATTTCCACAAGATGTACTTGATCATTATATCCATGCCGCTGAATGGGAGCAAAAAGATTATGATGGTTCAGTTAATGATTGGCAATTACGAAGATATTTCGAACGAGGCTAATTTTACTAAATGTTTGAGACTATTACTCCAATAGACAACTCCGTCTTAGTTAAAAGAGAATTTGCAACAGAAGAAGATATTGAAACAAGTCTCAGCAATTCCTATTCTGTAAGAGAGTATTGGAAAAATATATCTCTAGAAGAAAGAAAAAAGTCAGTTTTAAATTTTGTAGAAATATTTTTAAAAAATAAGGATGTTTCTAGAAATTTATGTAAGCAAATAGGCAGACCTATAGCACAGTGCCCAGGAGAAATGCGAGGTTTTGAAGAAAGAGCTCGTTATATGATTGAAAATGCTGATAGAGCACTATCAAGAGTTGTTTCAATTAAAAATCATGAATTTGATAATTATATAAAAAAAGAACCACTAGGGACTATATTGGTAATTGCGCCATGGAATTACCCTTTCAACACTTCTGTTAATTCAATTGTACCAAGTTTACTTGCAGGTAATGCAGTTATATTAAAACATTCTTCTCAAACTCCACTCTGTGCTGAAGAATTATATGAGGCAGCTAAACAATCTTCATTACCAAAAAATATTTTTCAGTATTTACATTTAGATCATGATCAAACATCAAGAATAATTTCAGACTCAAGAATTAATCATGTTTTATTTACAGGCTCTGTAAGTGGAGGAAAACAAATAAAAAAATCTATAGGCACCAGATTTATTGGAGCTGGTTTAGAGTTGGGAGGAAAAGATCCTGCTTATGTTAGAGCTGATTGTGACTTAGATCATGCTGTTGAAAATTTAGTTGATGGATCATACTTCAATTCTGGTCAATCTTGTTGTGGTATTGAAAGAATTTATGTTGATAAAAAAATATACAATACATTTCTAGAAAAATTTAAAGATGTAACTGAGAAATATGTTTTAGGAAATCCACTAGAGATGGAGACAAATTTAGGTCCAGTAGTTAAGCAATCTGTTGCAAATAATATTAGATCTGAAGTTAGTAATGCAATTAGTCAAGGTGGAAAGAACATTATAGATAACAAAAAATTTAATTTAGATGATGGTAATAATTGTTATGTAAGCCCTAGTGCACTCATTAATGTCGATCATTCGATGAAATATATGATGGAAGAAATATTTGGCCCTTCAGTAGGAATTATGAAAGTAGAAAATGAAAATGAAGCTTTATCTTTAATGAATGATAGTTCTTATGGATTAACAGCAAGTATTTGGACAAATGATAAGTCATTTGCAGAAAATTTTGGAAAAAATGTTGAGACAGGAACTTTTTTTATGAATAGATGTGATTACTTAGATCCTGGCTTAGCTTGGACTGGTGTAAAAGATACTGGAATTGGCGTTACTTTATCTGTTCTAGGATTTGATCATTTAACAAGAGCAAAAAGTTATCATATAAGAAATATTTAAGGTTATGGAAAATATAAATTGGAATTATCCAACTACAATCTGGTTTGGATTTGATAGAATAGTAGAAATACAAAAAGCCTGTGAAGAATTAAATATTCAAAAACCATTAATAGTAACTGATAATGGAATTTTAAAAACAAATATTATTAATAAGTTAAATGATTGTTTGGATAAACACGCATCTGTTTTTAGTGATGTTAAATCAAATCCTACAGGTAAGAATGTTGAAGATGGTGTTAAAGTTTTTAATGAAAATAAACATGACGGAGTCATAGCTGTTGGTGGAGGCTCGGGTATGGATACAGGAAAGGCAATTGCATTCATGGCCAAGCAAGAAAGACCAATCTGGGATTTTGAAGACATTGGTGACTGGTGGACTAGAGCTAATGCAGATTCAATTTTTCCCATAATTGCTCTACCTACTACAGCTGGAACAGGTTCTGAAACTGGAAGAGCATCAGTTTTTACTAATGAAAAAACACAAGAAAAAAAAATAATTTTCCATCCCAAATTGCTTCCATCAATTGTTATCCTTGATCCGAATTTGACAATTCCACTCCCTGCAAATCTAACAGCCTTTACAGGAATGGATGCACTAGCTCATTGCTTAGAAGCATATTTGTCGAATATTTTTCATCCTTATTCTCAAGGTATTGCATTAGAGGGCATTAGATTAGTAAAAAATAATCTTGTTCTTGCTTTTAATGATGGATCAAATCTAGAAGCTAGATCGCATATGCTAGCTTCTTCATCTATGGGCTCAATAGCTTTCCAAAAAGGTTTAGGTGCTATTCATTCTTTAAGTCATCCTGTTGGTGCAATTTACAATACACATCATGGATTAACTAATGCTGTATTTATGCCATACGTTTTACAATATAATAAAAAAGGTATTGAAGAAAAAATTATTGATATCTCAAGATATATAAATTTGAAATCAGCAACATTTAATAACTTTATGGATTGGATTTTAGAGCTTAGATCTAATTTAAATATTCCTCACACTTTAAGTGAAATAATTGAAGATGATAAAAATTTAAAAAAAATGAGTTTAATGGCTTTTAATGATCCCTCCACAAGTACGAATCCTATACCAGTTAACGCAGAAGATTTTTTAAAAATGTATGTTAATGCATTTAAAGGTGATTTATAAATTTATAGTGTTGCTCCAATTATCCATGGATTGAATTCATCATCACCATAACCATTTAATTCACTTTTTGATTTTTCACCTGATGCAACTGAAATTATTTTATTAAATATTTCTTTGCCAACTTCATCAACACTTGAAACGTTATCCATAATAGTGCCGGCATTAATATCCATATCTTCACTAAGTTTATTATACATATTTGTATTAGAAGCTATTTTAATACTTGGAGTAGGTTTAAAACCAAAGCACGAACCTTGACCTGTTGTAAAACAAATAACATTGGCACCGGAAGCAACCTGACCTGTTACAGATACAGGATCGAAACCTGGTGAATTCATAAAGTTAAAACCTTTAGTTTTAACCTGTTCAGCGTAATCCAGAACGTCAACCATATTTCTATTCCCAGCTTTTGATACAGCACCTAAAGATTTTTCCAAAATTGTTGTTAATCCTCCCTTTTTGTTTCCAGGACTGGGATTATTATCTAATGTACTATCATTTTTAGCAACATACTCTTTCCACCACTTTATCTGATTGTTTAATTTTTCTATATTTTTTTCATTTGATGATTTTTCAAATAATAAATGTTCTGCCCCATATATTTCTGGAGTCTCTGATAGCAATGTTGTTCCTCCATGATCAATAATCATATCTGATGCTAGGCCTAATGCGGGATTTGCAGTTATCCCAGAATACGAATCTGAACCACCACATTGTAAAGCAACTGTTAGTTCTGAAATTGGAATATTTGTTCTAGAAATATAATTAATTTTATTTAGCTGATTTATAATTTTAGAAGTTACTTTTGTTATAATTTCATTTGTTCCACCTTCATCTTGAATATTTAAATATTCAATATTTCTTTTTTCCTTATTGTTATTATACAAACTTATTTGTGTGCATTCACATCCAAGTCCAATAACAAAAACTTTTCCAAAGTTAGGATGAATTTTAAAACCTTCAATTGTTCTATTTAATATATTCATAGCGTATCCAGAGGCATTCATCCCACAGCCAGATGAATGTTTTAAACAGACCGCCCCATCAATGTTGTCAAAATTATTATTCTTTAAATAATTATTTATTTTATCAGATATTTTTTTAACAACTGTTGCAGAGCAATTAACTGTACTAATTAAACCTATATAATTTCTAGTACCGGATGAGCCATCATTTCTTTTGAAACCTTTAAAGTATTCTGTTTTTTCATTTTTAATAATATCATTTTTAAAATTATCACGTGTATATTCTCTTTTGAAATCACTATATCCCATATTATGTGAATGCACATGTTCGCCAGGTTCTATATTTTTATTAGATATTCCAATTATTTGTCCATACTTAAAAATAAAATCACCACTTTTAATTTTTTTTAATGAAATTTTATGACCATAGGGAATATTATCAATTGATCTAATTCCATAATTTATATTAATATTCTGAGGAATATCCATTGGAGCAATTCCAATATTATCTTTTTCATTTAATTTGATTATGTTAAACATATTTTTGATAAACATATAGCATAAATAATCATGAACGAAATTGCAACTTATCCATCACTTAAAGATAGAGTAGTTCTTATTACAGGAGGTGCCTCAGGAATTGGGGAAAGTATCGTCGAACAATTTGTTTCTCAAAAATCAAAAGTTGCATTTTTAGATATAAATGATGAATTAGGTAATGAGTTAGCAAAAAAAATAAAAAACAAATATGATGTTGATAGTCTATTTGTAAAATGTAATTTAAAAAATATAGAACAACTTAAAAGTTCATTAGAAAAAGTAAAAAAAGAAATTGGTCCAATTTCAATTCTAGTAAATAATGCAGCAAATGATGAGAGACATGATTTAGATAGTGTTACCCCTGAATATTGGGATGATAGAATGAATATTAATTTAAGACATTATTTTTTTGCAACTCAAGCAGTCTATAAAGATATGAAAGATTTAGGTAAAGGTTCCATTGTAAATATAGGAAGTTTTTCATGGATGATTTCTCAAGGCGGTATGCCTGGATATACCACTGCAAAATCTGCTATCATGGGTTTAACAAGAACTTTAGCAAGAGATTTAGGTGTTTATAATATAAGAGTAAATTGTATTGTTCCTGGCTGGATAATTACGGAGAGGCAAAAAAAATTATGGCTTACTCCAGAAATTGAAAAAACCCAACTTGAGAGACAATGTATTAAGAGAATGCTTATACCTGAAGATATATCAAAGCCAGTTTTATTTTTTGCATCTGATCAAAGTTCTGGTTGTACCGCACAAAATTATGTAATTGATGGCGGCATAGTTAATTAATGAAAAAAAAATCCAAAATTGCTTTTGGTAGATTAGACTTACTCAGAAATGATACTTTAAATAATAAAAATAAAATTCGAATTGGTTTCATTGGTGGAGGTCCTAATTCATTTATTGGATACACACATAGGCTATCAGCAAGATTTGATAATAAATTTGAATTTGTTGCTGGTATATTTTCAAAAGATAAAAATAAATCTAAATCTTTTGGTTTGTCATTAGGATTAGCTGATGATCGTTGTTACAGCGATTATAATTCTATGGCATTAGCAGAATCAAAAAGAAATGATGGTATTCAAGCTCTTGGAATAATGACTCCATCTGGTGATCACTATAAGATAGCAAAAGCATTTATTGAAAAAGGCATACATATTATTTGCGACAAGCCTTTAACTGCAACAGTTGAGGATGCTGTTAAATTAAAAAAAATAATTTTAAAAAATAAAATTGTATTTGCATTAACACACAATTACTCAAGCTACCCAATGCTAAGAGAAGCAAAAAATATTATTTCAAATAATAAATTAGGAAAAATCAATTTAATAAATGTTGAGTACCCCCAAGGTTATACAGTTGGGTTAAAAAAGAAAGATGAAAAAGCAACATTAAAATGGAGACTAGATAAAAAACAATCTGGGCCCTCAATGATTTTATCTGAAATTGGAACTCATGCGTATCATTTATTAAGATATGTGACTGGATTAGAAGCAAACGAAATATCAGCAGAAGTAAATTCATTATCCTCGGAAATTTCAGTCGATGATAATGCTTTTGTTTTATTAAGAATGCGCAATAAGGCAAGAGGTATAATCTGGGTATCGTCTGCTGCTACTGGTGGAGAAAATGGTTTAAAAATTAGAGTGTATGGAACAAAAGGTTCAATAGAGTGGCTACAGGATGATCCAAATAATCTGAAGTTTACAGAATTAGATAAGCCAATGAAAGTTATAACAAGAGCAAGTAAATTAGTATCAAAATTTTCACTATCATCTTCAAGAATTGCTGCCGGTCACCCTGAAGGTTTTTTTGAAGCTTTTGCAAATATTTATTCAGAATTTGCTGATCAGATTAATAATAAAAATAAAAAATATTCCTTTCCAACAATTGATGATGGTGTAGCTGGTATTAAATTTATTTATGCAGCAAAAAAATCTTCTAATTTAAATTCAAAGTGGATAAAAATCTAAAATGATTAATTTTGCTTTATTGGGAACAGGAAGAATTGGGAAATTACATGCGTCAATCATAAATTCTCATCCAGAAGCGAACCTCAAATACGTTTATGATATTGATATAAGCTCTGCTAAAAAAATTGCAAAAAAATATAGTTGTGCAGTTGCAAAGACTGCAAAGGAAGCAATTTCTTCAGATCAAATAAATGCTATTTTAATTGCTTCTGCAACCCCAACTCATACAGATTATATTTCTCTAGGAGCAGAATGTAATAAAGCTATATTATGTGAAAAGCCAATTGATTTAGATATAAATAAAGTAAATAAATGTTGGCAAAAAATTAAAAAATATAAACCAACTATTCAAATTGGTTTTAATCGCAGATTTGATCCTAATCATAATAAAGTTCAAAGTGAGGTTCTTTCAGGAAAGATTGGGAAAATTGAAATGATTGTAATAACAAGTAGGGATCCCTCTCCGCCTGGTATTGATTATTTAAAACAATCGGGTGGAATTTTTAGAGATTGTTCAATTCATGACTTTGATTTGGCACGATTTATTCTTAATAATGATCCAATTGTAGAAGTTTTTGCACAAGGTTCTGTAAATGTCTCAAATGATTTTAAGGTTACCAATGATTATGACACAACTATGTGTTTTATGAAATCAAAAAAAGGGGTTTTAGTTCATATAAATAATTCTAGAAGAGCTGTATATGGGTATGATCAAAGACTCGAAGTTTTTGGAAGTAATGGTATGTTAATTTCTGATAATGTCCCAAATAATGATATTAATTATTATAATCAAAATTTATCCTTTGCAAAAAAACCAATTAAAAATTTTTTTATCGAAAGATACAAAGATGCTTATCAAATACAATTAGATCAATTTATTAAATCAATAAAAAATAAAAAAAATACATCAGTCACTTTTGAGGATGGAAAGAATGCTTTAATTCTTGCTAATTCAGCTACTAAATCAATAAAATCAAATAAAGTTGTAAAACCAAAATTTTAGTTATAGATAAATTCTATGAATGAACAATTTAAAGATAAGGTCATTATAGTTACAGGCAGTACACAAGGTAGCGGCGCTGAAACGGCAAGATTATTAGCTAGCAGAGGTGCGAAAGCAATTACAATTTGTGGGAGGCAAGAAAATAAAGGTCTTGAAGTTAAAAATCAGATTGAAAAATTAGGCACTGAGTGTTTGTATATAAAAGCAGACCTTAAAAATGTTGATGATTGCAAAAAAATTGTTTTAGAGACTGATAAAAAATTTGGAACCATAAATTCTTTAATTAATGTTGCCGGATATACTGAAAGAGGAACAATTCTAAGTGCTACTCTAGAAAATTATGAAAATAATTATAATATTAATGCCCGTGCACCTTTCATATTAATGCAAGAGACAATTAAAATAATGATTAGAGATAAGAACAAAGGAACAATTGCAAATGTATTATCTATGGCAATGTATAGTGGTATGCCATTTATTGTTGCTTATAGTGGTTCAAAAGCTGCTTTAGCTACAATGACAAAAAATATTGCAAATTCTGTTGCCAGTTATCAAATAAGAGTAAATGCCTTAAATATTGGATGGACAGATACTCCTGCTGAACATGATATTCAAACAAGAGTTCATAAAAAAAATCCTAATTGGTTACAAGATGAAGAAAAAAAAGTTCCTTTTAACAGATTGATTAAGCCTATCGATGTAGCAAAGGGATTAGCTTTTATGTGCTCAGAAGAATCTGGATTAATGACAGGTAGTGTAATTGATTTTGATCAAACAGTACATGGCTGGCATTCTTATTCAGCATATGAAACTAGAGTTTTGGATAATTCTCTACTAGGAGAATAATTAATCATTTATTTCTCAACCATTTTTTAATTTTTAACTATAATTTATAATTTACACAAATTTAAATATTAATTAATAAACTAAAAATGGGAAAAAAAATAATTTCTATTAATGAAGGAAAATTATCAGAGTTTAAACTTCATAGTATTTGGCTTCGTGAAAGATTAAATGGGAGTGAATTTGTAGACCAAAATAATCTACAACGTTTATATGAACCAAGCCTCTTAGATGATAATCTATTTATAAATTCTCATAATGTTAACAAAAATATATTAAATGTTGAATTTAGTGATGGAGCAAAAGGATCTTTTAATATCGATGATCTTTATAATGAAATCAATAATATTGATGTCATACCTGAAAAAAAAATATGGAATGTCAGTGATCAAAATTTAGAAATTTTTGATAATAATAAAATCTTTGAGAATAAAAAAGAACTTATCAATATGCTTAAAGTATTTTATCAATATGGTTATGTAATAATCAAAAATACAAAAGCAGAAGAAAATGAAGTTATAAATTTTGCTGAAAAATTAGGCCCAGTCCGAGCAACAAATTTTGGAAAATTATTTAACGTTGTCTCAAAACCAAATCCAAATGATCTTGCTTATACTGCATTAGAGTTAACATCGCATTCAGATAACCCATATAGAAAGCCTGTTCCTGGAATTCAATTACTTCATTGTATTGCTAATGAATCTACAGGAGGAGATTCAAGTTTAGTTGATGGTTTTAGTGTTGCAAATTTTTTAAAACATAACCAACCTGAATTTTATAAAGTATTAACTGAAACTAATGTTACTTTTAAATTTACAGATATTGATACTATTTTAGTTGATGAAGCAAAATTAATTGAACTAGATCATAATAATAACTTTAGACAAATACGATTTAGTGGAAGACTTGATTATGTTCCATTATTAGAGGAAAATAATCTTGATCTCTTTTATAAGGCTAGAAAATATATGTTCAAACTTTGTAATTCTGATGATTTCAAAATTAAATTTAGATTATCTAAAGGAATGATTGCAATGTTTGATAACCTGAGATTATTACATGGAAGAACTAAATTTGATCCAAATACTGGTTTTAGACATCTACAAGGATGTTATATTGATCATGATGTCACTGAGGGTAAGCTTAGAAGGTTATTAAAACCCTAATTGACTTCGAAGATCTTTTCAGCAGGATAAAAATTTAAAATTTTACTATACCAATTACTAAAATTATTTCTTTCAATTAATGAAACTGTAAAACCACCAAATCCACCACCAGTCAATCTGGCGCCTAGAGCGCCACATTCAACCGATCTCTGAACAATTAAATCAACATCTAAAGTAGATGCTTCAAAATCTTTAGAATATGATACGTGACTTTCATTCATTAATTTTCCAAACTCCTGAATATTATTTTCTATTAAATTTTTTTTCGCATTAATCACTCTATCATTTTCAAAAACTACATGCTTTGCTCTTTTTGCTATAGTATTATTGTCAAATTTATTTGTTTGAAAATTTTCTTTTTTAACTTCACCTAAATATTCTACACTAAGTTTTTTTTCAGCCTCTTGGAGTTCAGCAAATCTTTCATTATAAGAGCTATCTCTTAAATTTCGTTGTACTTCAGAGTCAATCAAACAAAATTTCCAATTTTCTGGAAAATTAATAAGCTTGTATTCTAAATTCTTACAATTCATAAAAAATGCTTTGCCATGAATGCCAATAGAAGAAACCATTTGATCCATTATTCCACCAGAAACACCTATATAGTTGAATTCTACTTTCTTTGCTAATTTTGCAATTTCTGGATCTTTGATTTTTGTTTCAAAAAAAGTATTAAGTGCTTTTAGTGTAGCAACACACAATGCTGAAGATGATGAAATACCTCTTTCTAAAGGTATATCAGATGAAATAAAGATGTTTAAAAATCTAGATGAAATCTTATTTTCATCAAAAAAAATATACAAACAACCTTTTATATAATCAACCCACTCATTGTTGGTTGATTTTTTCAAATCATTAAATGTTTTTTTTTCTTTAAAATGTTGAGAATAAACTGTGAATTCATTAGAATTATTTTGAGATATCTCAATGGTATTTTTAAAAGATAAAAGTGTAGGCATGACATATCCACCAGTATAATCGGTATGTTCACCAATTAAATTTACTCTTGCATGAGCACTTTCCTTTACTTCTCCGTCTATATTAAATATATCTTTAAACCTCATATAATGGCTCTTTATGATTCATCAAATTAATATATCTTTTACAAAAGAAAATAAATTAAAAATTATTCTTGATGATAAATTACTAGATTCAAATTTTAAATTGTGTTTCTCATTAGTTTATTCAATAAAATCTATAACCGGAGCTCATATAATTAAGCAAATTGGACGCTATTATGAGTTATCTATAGAAAAAAATTTAATCTTATTAGATCTACAAATTCCTAGAATTGGTAACTTCAACCTCTCGTGTGGTCCGGAAGGTATTTTCATTATTGATACATTAAAAAATAGTAAATTAAATATAAATGTTTCAGATTTGATATTTGAAAAACCAATTAAAAAGAAAACTTATGAAGATTTAAAAACAAAAAACTTTGTACCTATTATTCCTGATCCAGAAAAAATTCATTTTCAAAATGAATTTATAAATATTGAAAATAAAACATTTAATCTAAATACGGAAATTGAAATTATATCTAATTTGCAAAATATTATTTCCAAATTGGATATTAATTTTACTTCTGAAAAAGGATTTCCAATTTTATTTAAAAAAGATGATCAGTTTTTAAACGATCAATATTTTATGCAGATAACAAAAGATAATATTGAGATTAAATATAATAATTATGGCGGAAAGTTATATGGTCTTATATCTTTAGTTCATTTAATTGATTTTTATCAAACAAAGCTTCCAGTTTGCACAATACACGATAATCCAAAATATCAATGGAGAGGAATGCATCTCGATTGTGCAAGACAATTCTATACTATTGATGAAATCAAACGTTTATTTAATTACATGGCATTATTTAAGCTTAATAGATTTCACTGGCATTTAACAGATAACGAAGCGTGGAGAATTGAAATTAAAAAATATCCAGATCTAGCATTAAATGGAGGATACAGAGGATATAATTTTAAAATACCACCATTGTACGGAAGCGGTTATGATAAATACGGCGGATATTACACACAGGAAGATATCAAAGATTTAATTATATATGCAAAAAAATTCAATATCGAGATTATGCCTGAAATTGATTTACCAGCACATTCTTGGGCATTACTAGAAATTATGCCAGAACTTAGAGAACAGTCTTCAAATATAGTTAGTGAAGATGTTGGTTCGTATAAGAATAATACTATAAATCCTTCCTTAGAAAAAACTGTAACTTTTTTAAAAGATATGTTGAATGAAGTAAGTGATATTTTCTCATATGATGTAATTCATGTTGGCGTTGATGAAAGACCAAGTAATGCGTGGGAAGGTTCTCCAGCAATTATCGAGTTTATGAAAAAAAATAATATTAAATCACAAGAGGAATATCAAGATTACTATATGAATTTTTTAATAGATTTTCTAAAATCAAAAAATAAAAGAACAGCTGCATGGAATGAGGCGGCAGTGTCTCCTCATATCGATCATGGTGTGGGTGGAAGTGCTGGAAAAATTGATAAATCATGTTTGATCTTTTCATGGGAGCATTCAGATGTTGCAAAAGAAACTACAAATAAGGGATTTGAAACAATACTTTGTCCTGGTCAAAAAACATATTTTGATATGGCTTATAATAACTCAACTGAAGAAAGAGGTATTTGTTGGGCTGCAACTATAGAAGTAAAAGATATTTATGAATGGGACCCAATAAAAGATATAAATAAATCAGAATTGATAAAAGGGTTACAAGGTCAACTGTGGTCAGAGACAATTACAGATAAAAAATTTTTTGATCAAATGATCAACCCAAGATTAGCAACTTTAGCAGAAGTTGCATGGAAAGGAAAAATTTCAAGAAAATGGATAGAATTTCGTTCAGTACTTCTAAATTCTATGGATTTTTTAAAAAAATTAGGCTGGCGATATCACAATTTTTAATGTTAAACTAAAATAAATATGAAAATAGGTGCAGTAGGTTTTGGGAGTAGGACAGCAGGTGTTTATAATGAATTTTCAAAAGTTAATCCAAATTTTGAAATGGTTGCTTATGTAGATCCTCAGCCAATAGGTAAAGATTTTGCTGAGAAAAATAATTTTTTTCCAAATAAATCATATTCAAGTTTAAACGAAATGTTGGATCGTGAGAAACTAGATATGTTAATGATTGGATCCCCTAATCATTTACATTTAGATCATATCAAACTTGGACTAAAAGCTGGATTAAAAATTTTTGCCGAAAAACCAATAGTAATAAATGAACAAGAAACTTTTGAGTTAGCAAAATTAATAAAAGAATATGGCAAAGAAAGAATTATAGTTGGCTTAGTTCTTAGATATTCGCAGCAAGCAAGATCTGTAAGAAAATTATTAGATCAAAATGCTATTGGCAATATAATATCGATTGAAGCTTCAGAACATATTGTACCCTCGCACGGTGCTTTTTTTATGAGAAATTGGAGAAGAAAACAAAAATATTCAGGAGGCTTTATGCTGGAAAAATGTTGCCATGACATTGACTTCTATTCAATGATTACTAATAGCAGACCTATTAAAGTTGCTAGTTTTGGCTCAAGAAGATCTTTTATACCCGATAATCTTCCAGAGGGTTCTCATGAACAATATACTAAGGACAGGCTGAAAGGTTGGGAGTCAAAATCAAATGTTTTTGATAGTGATGCTGATATCGTCGATCATCAAGTAGCAATAATAGAATATGAAAATAAAGCAGTATTATCTTTTCACACCAATATGAAAGTTCCAGACGAATTTAGAAGATTTGCAATTATGGGCTCTAAAGGAATGATAGAGGGAGATTTTGTAAGAGGATTTTTAAAGGCACATGATGAAAATAATAATTTAATTTTAGATGAAAATTATGGATCAGCATTTGGTCAAGAAATTAAAGGACATTATGGTGCAGACAGTATGATGGCAAAAGATATTAACTCACATTTAATTTGTGATAATTTTAATTTACCTGTTGGAGTAGTTGAGTGTATGGAGGCTGGTATTGTTGCTATGAAATTAGATGAATCAATTAAAACTAATTCAATTATTGATTTGACTAGCACATGGAATGAATTAGACAACTTATTAAATAAATGAAAAACACATCTAAACTTGTATCTTTTAATTCACCAACATTTTTAGCATATGTATTAATAGCACCCGCAGTAATTTATCTTTTATGTATTGTAGGATGGCCTCTCTTTGAAACATTTAGGCTGTCATTTACAAACGCTAGTATTGCTGGAGAGGATTATGTTGGTTTTGAAAATTATGAAAAACTATTAGCTAGTTCTAAATTTAGTAAAATAGCAATAAGAACTTTTGTTTGGACGTTTTTTTCAGTTTTATTAAAATTAATTCTTGGAATGATTGGTGCTGTATTGCTCAATGCTAGTTTAAGAGGAAGAACAATTTTTAGAATTTTAGTTTTACCTCCATGGGTAGTTCCAATTGCTATTGGTGCACTTGGATGGATGTGGGTATATAATGGTCATTTTGGAATTTTGTCAGGAATAGGTATTAGGCTTGGCATACTAGATGGCCCATTTAGTTTTTTAGCTTACAAACAAAGTGCTTTTATTGCTACAATGGTTACAGATGTTTGGGTAGGTACTCCTTTCGTAACTTTATTTTTTTTAGCAGGAATGCAAGCAGTACCAAAAGATCTTTATGAAGCTGCGTACTGTGATGGAGCAGGAAGATTTAGACGTTTTTACCACATAACACTTCCTCAAATAACGCCAGTCATAATTTCGATGTCTCTAATCTCAGCAGTTTCAACTTTTGTCTCATTCGATATTATTTTTATTATGACTGAAGGCGGACCTAGAGGTGCTACAACAACATTAATCATTGACACCTACAAAATGGCTTTAGGGAATTACAAATTTGGAAGAGGTTCAGCTAGAGCAGTAATGATAGTCTTAATGATCACTACTTTTGCAATTTTTTATTTCTATTTGCTATCAAGAATAAATAAAAAGGTATCTCATGGATAAATATAGTTTGCCATTAAAAATATTTATGTATTTTTGCATTGTCATATTTTTTATTTTTATATTACTTCCATTTATTGAAATGTTTTATGCTTCACTAAGACCATTAAAACATTTATTTAGATCACCTTATCAATTCTATTCTGATGACTTATCTTTTTGGGCATATAGAGAAATGTGGAATACCGTTCCTCTTTTAGGAAGATATATTTTTAATAGCTTTTTTATGGCAGTAACAGTTACTTTTTTTACACTCTTATTTGTAGTTCCAGCAGCTTATTCATATGCAAGATTTAATTTTCCTTTTAAGCAGGGAAGTCTTTGGGTTCTACTTGCTGTTAATATGTTTTCTGGAGCTGTACTTTTAATTCCATTATTTAAATTATTAAGAACTTTTGATTTATTAAATACTTATTTTGCAATGATTGTACCTGGTATTGCTTTTTGTATTCCTACTTCAATTTGGTTGCTAAAAGCATATTTTGAAAAAATACCTGTTGAGTTAGAAGAGGCTGCTTATGTTGATGGAGCTTCAAGAATAGATATTCTTACAAAAATTATTGCGCCCTTAAGTACTCCCGGAATAGTTGTTACTGCCATATACGCATTTATTCAAGCCTACGCTCAACAATTTCTTTTTGCCATTACATTCAATTCAATAAGAGAATATATGCCAATAGTTTCAGGATTAACTGAGTTTATAGGATATCAATCTGTAAAATGGAACGAAATGATGGCAGCATCAATAGTTGGAGTATTCCCTGTATTAATAGTATTTGTGTTCCTCCAAAAATATATTGTTGAAGGATTAACTGCTGGAGCTGTAAAAAACTAGTAAATCTTGCAAAAACACTCTTGCTTGCGCCTACCTAATAATGCTACGATCTTTTATATTTACGGAGGAATTATGAAATTTTTAAAAATTACTTCAATTGCTTCTTTCATATTTTTTCTGTCTTTTGGTTTCAGTGCAAACTCACAAGAATTACATGGCATTCTATGTGGTGGAGAAATCAGACAAGCAGATATGGATGTAGCAGCTGAATTTGAAAGTGCTAACCCAGGTGTTACTATAAAATGGGAAGCAGTTCCATGGGGAACATGTCAGGATAAAGTTATAAATTTAGCTATTGCTGGTGATCCAGTTGACTTAGCATATGTTGGTTCAAGAACTTTAAAGGGCCTTGCAGAAAATGGTCATATAATTAATGTTGATATTCCACAATCACAGATTAATATGTATCAACCAGGTATTTTAAACACTGTTTCACATTTAGGTAAAGTATGGGGATATCCAAGAGCATTTTCTACTAAAGCTCTATTTATGAATTGTGATTTATTAGAAGAAGCTGGTGTTGCATGCGAGGGTCCTGAAACATGGGATGAATTATACTCAATGGCAGAAGCTGTAACTAATAATGTGCCTGGTGTTGCTGGAATAGGTCTAACTGGTAAAGATTTTGATAACACTATGCATCAGTTTTTAAATTATTTGTATAGTAATGGCGGTCAAGTAATTGATCCTGATACAAATACTATTACTTTGAATAGTTCAAACACAGTTGAGGCTCTAGCATTTTATGGAAAATTGGCAAATGTAGCTCAAGAGGGTCCGTTAGCATATGAGAGATCACAATTAAGAGATCTACTTAATGATAAAAAAATTGCAATGTATATTGATGGACCATGGGGTCGAGGTACTCATAATGAAGATCTTAATATGAAAACTGTTAGGATTCCTGCTGGACCACAAGGTAAACAAGGAACTCTATTAATCACTGATAGTATTGCTGTATTTAATAATACTGGAAATGAGGAAATGGCAAATAAGTTTGCGGCTATGGTTACATCTCCAGAATGGCAGTATAAACTAGATACTGAATGGGGCTTAACTCCAATTATGCAATATGATGTTATAGGAAGTGAAGAACCATACAATGATGATTATTGGATGATGTTTATAGATGCAATAGGGGATGGTGGACCAGAACCTTTACTTGTTGACTATAAAGCTTTTCAATCAGTTATGAATAACATGATCCAAGGAGCAATTCTTGGTGAAGGTGATCCTGCTGATTTAGTTGCAGAAGCAGCTGAAGAATTAGAAGAATACAAATAATCATATTATTATTGCTAGGGCAATATTTGCCCTAGCATCTAATAAAAAATTCAAATGAGTAAATTAACAAGATCATATTTCTCAAAAATTAATTCAATTTTAAAGAAGATATTAAAAGAAGAAGAAAAAAAATTCTTACAGTGTGCTAAATTAATTAGTAAATCATATAAAAAAGGTGGGCAGTTATATATTTTTGGAACTGGACATTCTAGATTACTCGGAGAAGAATCATTTCACAGAGCAGGAGGTTTTGCTGCAGCTTGTCCAATAAGAGATGATGATCTCAGTTTTAAAAAAGGAGCAAGAAAAGCTACTGCTTTAGAAAGAACTCCAAATATTGCAAAAAAAGCTTTAGCTAAATATAAAATTACTAGCAAAGATATTTTGATGATTGTATCTAATTCAGGTGTCAATTACGCACCAGTTGAAGCAGCATTAATTGCTAAGAAAAAGAAAATAAAAACAATTTCATTAACATCTGTGAAATACTCAAAACAAGCTCCTCTATCTAAATTAAATAAAAGATTATTTGAAATAACTGATATATTCATTGATAATAAGATTCCACCTGGTGACGCGATTATAAATGTTAAAGATAATATGGTTGGGCCAGCTTCAACAATTACAGGATCTTTTATTTTAAATTCAATTTTAATTGAAGTTGCAAATATCTTAAAAAATGAAAAATTATTTCCATTCTATATCAGCGTAAATATGCCAAATGCTAAAAAAAATAATGATAAATTAGAGAAAAAATTTAGTAAGATTAATCCTCATTTATAAGTATTTTTTAATTTTTTTAAATAATAAGCAAATTACTATATAAGATATTAAATTTAGATGACCGATCAAAATAAAGTTAGTGGAAAAATAATAAATCATAATTCTACCTATATTGGCGATGTATATTTCAGTGAAAAAATTGATAAATTAAAAATAAACGACTCAGATGATTATAATAATATTATAGTTCCTGGTTTTATTGATCTGCATTGTCATGGTGGTAATGGATTTGATGTAATGGAGGGCTCACAATCAATTATTGAAATGTCAAAATATCATCTGAGGCATGGGACAACTTCAATTATGCCAACAACTTGGACTAATACCCTAGAAAATACTATTTCAGCATTAAAAGGATTTAATGAAATTAAGAATGATAATCAAAATATTCTTGGTATCCATTTGGAAGGACCTTTTATTAATCCTAATAAACTTGGTGCTCAACCAAATTTAACTGAAAAACCATCTTTGGATTTTATAAAAAAAATTCTTGAAATTTCCGATGTAAAAATCATTACTTTAGCTCCTGAAATTGATGGCATGCAAGAATTTATAAATCACTTAATAGATTTAAATATTAAGGTTCAATTTGGCCACACTTTAGCAGATTTTTCTTGCTGTGATAAATTTATGAAAGATTATGAAGTTGGTTTTACACATTTGTATAATGCTATGTCTGGTAATGATCATAGATCCCCAGGAGTTTTATCAGCTGCTCTTTTAAAAGGAAAATATGCAGAAATAATTTGTGATAATATTCATGTTAGTAAAGAAGCAATAAAAATTGCAAAAAAATGTATTCCTGGGCTGTATGCGATAACAGATTCTATTAACGCTAGCGGACTGAATGATGGAGAATATATTTTTGCAAAAAATAATATTAAAAAAGAAAATTATTCAGTAAAAATTAAGTCTGACGGCACTTTAGCAGGAAGTATTATTACTATGGATCAAACTTTTAAAAATTTAATATCAATGAATTTTTCATTAGAAGAAGCAGTTGCTTTAACTAGTTATAATGCTTCTAAATATATGAATCTAGATAATGTGGGTATAATTCAAAAAAATTTTTTAAGTAATTTTCTTATTTTAGATAAAGAATTTAATCTTAAAGAAGTTTATTTAAGAGGAAAAAAAATTAATGTCTAGTTCCCAAGTTTTATCGGAAGCACTCTCCATTCCAAATAAAATTAATCATTTTATCTTGAATGATAAAAATAATTACCAGGAAATATCAAGTTTAATATCAGAAAAAAAAATTGATTATGTTGTTACTGTGGCAAGAGGTACTTCAGATTGTGCTGCTCTTTATTTGTCTTATATGTTTGCAAAATATCTTGGTTTACCAACATACAGCATGCCCCCATCTATAATAACTTTAGAAGAATCAAAATTTGATTTTTCGAGAGCATTAGTATTCATTATTTCTCAATCTGGAAAAAGTAAAGATTTGGTTGAATGTCACAAAATGGTAAAAAAAATGGGAGCAAGGACCATATTAATAAGTAATAACTTAACTAGCCCCATAATAAAAACATCCAATTATTTTTTTGATATAAATGCTGGAGAAGAAAAAAGTGTTGCAGCAACAAAAACTTTTGTTTTGTCTTTATTAATAATTTTAAAGCTTGTTTTTAATACTCTTAATAAAAAAGATATTAATAAGCATATTGAAAAGCTAAGTGATCATTTAATTTTAGATAGTAAAAATCAATGGAATCCAAATCTATTAGATAAAACCATAAGTAATGGTTATATAATTAGTAGGGGTGTTGGATACGCAATTTCTAATGAAATATCTTTAAAGTTTAAAGAGTTATGTCAAGAAATGATAGAACCTTTTAGTAGTGCTGAAGTAATGCATGGACCAAAAAGCTTGATAGAAAACTCATTCAAGTTATTTACTATATCACTTAGAGATAAAAGTGGGATGATAGTAGCAAAAGATTCTAATCAAATTATTTCACTAACTAATCTTCACTATGAAATTACCTATGATGAAAACTCGAAAACAAAATTAAGATATAACACTAGTGAAATGATAGAATTAGATCCAATTATAGTACTATCAAAATTTTATCCATGGATAGTTAATTACACTTTTGAAAAAGGATTAGATCCAGACAATCCTAGATATTTAACTAAAGTAACACAAACATTTTAATTTGAATAATATTGACATAGCAATTATTGGTGCAGGTTCTGCAGGAAGTATAATAGCAAATAAACTTCTGAGTGAAACTAATTTTAATATAGCTCTTATTGAGGCTGGGCCTAAAGATAACAATCCTATTATTGATGTTCCTCTTGGTTATGGAATGACATTTTATAATAAAAAAATTAATTGGAACTTCTATTCAGAAAAACAAGACAATTTATTTAATCGGCAAATATATTATCCAAGAGGTAAAGTTTTAGGTGGTTCTGGCTCAATAAATGCAATGGTCTATGCAAGAGGATTAGAAACAGATTATGAGAATTGGGGAAGCAACAAGGAATGGAGTTTTGAAAATATAAAAAAAGTATACAGTTCTATGGAGCAACAAATAAATCATGATAAAGAATTTCTTACAAAAGAAAAGATTCCAGTAAATAATGTAAGTAAGCATCATCATCCAATTTTAGAATATTTTTTTAATGCTAGTAATGAAATTGGTATTAAAAAAAATACAAATTTAACTACATCAATCGAAAATCAAGTAGGTCATTATAATATTAATACTTACAATGGTACTAGACATTCATCATCAAAAGTATTTTTAAAGCCTGTATTAAAAAATCCAAGACTTACAATATTAGACAATACTCAAGTTAAAAATTTAATAATTAAAGATAAAAAAATTACTGGTATTAAAATTCAAAATAAATCAACAGAACAAATCATACAATTATCTCATGGAGCAATTTTATGCTCTGGTTCTATAATGACACCTTATTTGTTAATGCATTCTGGTATTGGTGATAAAGAACATTTAAAAAAATTTGATAAAGAAATAGTAATTGATAATTCTAATGTTGGAAGAAATCTTCAGGATCATCTTGGGTTAGATTATTTATTTAAAACTCACCATCATTCACTAAATAAATCATTAGGAACTTGGCCAGGCAGAATTACTTCTGTATTAAAATATATTTATAATAGGAAAGGACCATTATCACTAAGTATTAATCAGTCTGGGGGATATGTAAATTGGAATTCAAAACATCATTATCCCAACTTGCAGATATATTTCAATCCGTTGACTTATTCTATTACTCATAAAAATAAAAGACCTCTTCTAAAAACTGACAAATTTAATGGTTTTATTATTGGTTATAATTCTTGTCGACCAAAAAGTTTGGGTAGAGTTGCATTGAACTCTCCTAATTTTGAAGATGCTCCATTAATTGATCCAAATTTTCTATCACATGAAGAAGATATATATGATGTTAAATGCGCAATTAATTTTTCTCAAGTTTTGGCGAATACAAATAGTATAAAAAAAATAAGAAATGAAAGTGTTAAGCATGATCTTTTAAATGCTACTGAAGAAGAAATGATTGATCACTTTAAATCTAATGCAGTTTCTATATATCACCCTTGTGGTACTTGTAAAATGGATGAAGATCCTAAAAAGGGAGTTGTTTCTGAAAGATTAAAAGTTCATGGAATGGAGAATCTTTGGATTGCTGATGCATCTGTTTTTCCTAATATTACTTCTGGCAATATAAATGCCCCTGTAATGATGCTTGCTAATCTTGGAAGTAAATTTATTATTGAGGATTTAAATAAGATTTAATTCATGAAAATAGTTAAACTTGAAACATTCACAAAACCATATGTAAGTTTTGTAAAAATAACAGTTGAGGATGGTTCAATTGGTTATGGTCAAATGTCAACTTATCATGCAGATATCACAACTCAAATTTTTCATAAACAAGTTGCACCTTGGGTTTTAGGAAAAGAATATTTTGATTTTGATGATTTAGAAGATTTTATTTTCGAAAGAGAACATAAATTTCCAGGATCCTATCTTTTACGTGCAATTGCTGGTTTAGATACAGCATTGTGGGATTTGAAAGGTAAAATCGAAGGTAAGCCTGTAGTTTCATTGATTGGAGGATCTCCAGGAAATTTAAGAATATATGGTTCATCAATGAAAAGAGATATTACACCAGATGATGAAGCAAATAGATTTAAAAAACTCTTTGATGAAAAGGGTGTTAATGCATTTAAATTTAGAGTTGGTTCTGAATGTGGAAGAGGGGTTGATGAATGGGAAGGAAGAACGCCTAGTATTGTAAAAACAATAAATTCTACTCTGGATAAAAGTGTAACTAAAATGGTCGACGCAAACAGTTGTTATAGCTCTGTTCAAGCAATAGAAATTGGGAAACTTTTAGAAGATAATGATGTTACTCATTTTGAAGAACCTTGTCCTTACTGGAAACCAGAAGAAACCAAAAAAGTTACTGATAGTTTGAATATAGATGTTACTGGGGGAGAACAAGATTGTGATCTGAGAATTTGGAGAGATATGGTTAACAGAAAAATTGTAAATATTTTTCAGCCAGATGTAATGTACATGGGAGGATTAACAAAAGCTTTGAAGGTTGCGAAAATTATTGAAAAGGGTGGTTTTATATGTACTCCACATACAGCTAATTTATCTTTAGTAACAATTTGTACAATGCATTTTTTAAAAGCAATAAATAATTCAGGCCCCTATCTTGAATTTTCAATTGAAGGTAAAGATTATTATCCATGGCAACAGAATTTATTTTTAGGTGATCCTTTTAAAATATCTAATGGAATGGTTAAAATTGAAGATACTCCTGGTTGGGGTATAGAGATTAATCCTGATTGGTTAGAGAAATCAGAATATAAAAAGACAGAAATATAAAATAATGATTAAAAATATAATTTTTGATTTTGATGGAGTAATAGTTGATAGTGAGGTCTTAGCTTCTAAGGCATTTTCCAAATATTTTAGTAAATTTGATCAATCAATTAAAGAGGAGCAATTTTATAAATATGCTGGAAAAAAAACAGTCGATGTAATAGATTTATTGTCTTCTAAATATAAGATTGAAAACAAAGAAAAATTTACAAATGAAATATTTGATATCGTTTCAGAAGTTTATTCCAAGGATTTAAAACTAGTTGATGGAGCAAAAGATTATATTAGTAAATCAGATAGAAATCACTTTATTGGATCTAACAGTAATAAGGATAGAATTCTTGATGGATTGAAGCTTGTTGGGTTAGATAAACTTTTTTTAAGTGATCAGGTTTATTCATTCGATATGGTTAAAAGACCAAAACCTGATCCAGATATATACTTAAAGGTTTTAAATGATAATTCACTAATTAGAGAAGAGTCAGTTATTATTGAAGATAGTGGCGTAGGTGTTAAAGCAGCAACTGCAGCAGGAGTAAGGGTATTTGGTCTTACTGCAGGAAAACATTGGCATTCAGATAGGGATACAAATGAATTATTTGACAATGGTGCTTTGAATGTATTTAGTGATTATGAAAGTTTAGGTAAGGCAATAGAGGAGCTTTAAATGGGGCCAGATGTAAAAGGAAATCCACTTTATATTTCAGTCTATCTTTTAATAGCCTCCTATATTTTAGGTGAATTTATTTTTCCTAAATATCCGCTACTATATATTCTTAATCTTTTTGGATTATTAATTATAATTTTAATGCCAATTGTATTTTTTTCCTCAAGAAATGCATTTAATGCACATGAAGAAAAATTACTTCCTCAAACTGAAACAAATAAAATTATAAAAACTGGAATTTATGCTTACTCTAGAAATCCAATTTATCTATGTTTTGTTTTATTTCATTTTGGTATGTTTCTTACTTTTGAAAACATTATGTATTTTATTTGTTCTATAGGATTATTTTTTTGGTTAAATAATTTTGTAATATATGAAGAGGAAAAATATTTAAAAGATAAATTTGGTGATGAATTTGAAAGATATTGTAATTCGGTTAAAAGATGGATTTTTTTCTAGTTAAAATTTATTGAAGAAATTTTATGATTTTTTTCAAATTTAATAACAATCTGAGCTTTTTTATTTAGATCCTTCATCATCCATTTAGTTATTTTCTCATAATGTTGAACAAAATATTTAATTTCATTTGAAGTCATTCTTTTTGATTTTTTGTTTTTTGATTGATTAGTTTTTTCTTGCTTTAATCGCCATTTGAAAACATTATCAAAAGAGGATGCTTTCAAAAAAATAAGTTCATCAAATAATTTAAATAATTTTTTATATTCTAATTTTAATTTATTATTATAGAAATTTCTCCATTGATATTTTGGATCTTTAATTTTTTCCAAATTATTTATATTTTTATGAAGAATTTTTTTTGGAATTTCTGAACTTCCACAACACCAACCTTCTAAGAAAAGAATATCACATTTAGTCTTAGTTATTTTAGTTGATTTAGTCGTATCATCAATCAACTTATCAAATAGAGGGGTTGTGATAGGGTATTTACTTTTATTGAATTGTTTTATATTTTTAAATAATTTTTCAATATCATGTGTTCCTGGAACACCTCGAGTTTTTAACAATTGATGTATTTTTTTTGATAATTGTAATCGTTGTTTTCTCGATAAATAATAATTATCTAAACTAAGCAAAAGAATTTTCTTATTATAAAATTTTTCTATAGTTTTAGAGATAATATTAATAAATGATGACTTACCAATACCCTGAGAGCCTCCAAACAGGAATTTTTTTGATTTACTAGAGCAAATATAATTTATGATTGGAATTAATTTATCTTCTATGTACTTTTTCGAATATTTTTTATTATATGTTTTGTGTATTTCTATTTGAATATAGTCTATTAATGCACTCATTTAATATTTATTTATAAACAAAATACTTATACATGAAATTTCTTTTTGATTTAGGTGGTGTTTTTTTTGATTGGGACCCTCATTATTTTTATAAAGATGTATTTAAAGATAAAGAAGAAAGAGATAATTTCCTTAATAATATTTGTAATGATGAATGGAATATCCAACAAGATGCTGGAAGACTCATAAAAGACGCAGAAACTGATCTAATAAAGAATTATCCTGATTATGAAGATAAAATAAAATTATATTATAAAAATCATCATAGAATGTTCAGGAAAATCTTTCAGCATTCAGTTAATGTTTTAGATGATTTAAAAAATAATAAATATGAGTGTTATGTTTTATCAAATTGGTCCTGGGAAACATTTCAAGGTATGGATAAAAAATACCCATTTTTAAAAAAGTTTGATGGTTTAATAATTTCTGGAAAAGAAAAATTAGTTAAACCTGATGCTCAAATATATAAATTAGCAGTAAACCGCTTTAATCTAATTCCACAAGAAACTGTTTTTATAGATGATAAAAAAGAGAATATTGAGGCTGCAAACAAACTTGGTTTTTTAACTATACATTTAACTAACCCTGAAATAATAATCCACGAAATTAATAGATTTATTTAACTTAATTATGAATGAAATTTTTGATATTTTAGTTATTGGAGGCGGTATTAATGGTGCTGGAATTGTAAGAGATGCCTCAGGAAGAAATTTAAAAGTTTGTTTGGTAGAAAAAAACACAGTTGGCTCAGCCACTTCGTCTTGGTCTACAAAATTAATACATGGTGGATTAAGATATCTTGAAAATTATGAATTTCGCCTTGTACGTGAATCTCTCAAGGAAAGAGAAGTAATTAAAAAAATTGCCAGCAATATAACAACACCATTACCTTTTATTATACCGCACCAAAAATCTTTAAGACCTAAATGGTTAATTAAATTAGGATTATTTTTATATGATAATATTGGTGGCAAAATGACTATACCAAAATCTTCAACTATAAATATTAAAAAAGAAATTCCTAATATTCTAAAAGATCAATTTAAAATTGGTTTCCAATATTATGATTTACAAGTTGACGATAAAAAACTTGTTCAATTAAATGTTGAAGATGCAAAGAAAAAAGGTGCTATGATTATTCAAAATAGAAAAGTTATGGACGCAAAAAGAAATAAAAATATTTGGGATATAACTTTAGATGATAACACTATACTTCAATCTAAAATTCTTATTAATGCTGCTGGACCTTGGATAAATGAAGTTTTAAATAACGTTATTAAATTAAATTCAAATAAATCAATTCGACTTGTGAAAGGTAGTCATATAATAACTAAAAGTCTTTACAGTCAGAAAAAAGCTTTCACTTTACAAAATGAGGATAACAGAATAATTTTTGTCATACCTTATAAAGATGAATATTCACTTATTGGCACTACAGAAACAGAAGTTTTTTCACCAGAAAATCCTAAAATTGATGAAAGTGAAATTGATTATTTATTAAACTCAGTAAATAAATATTTTGTTAAACAAATATCAAGAGATGATGTGGTAAGTTCTTATTCTGGAATTAGACCGCTTATTGAAGATTTCAAAGAAGCTTCAAAAGTTACTAGAGACTATATATTCGACTTAAATGAGGATGGTTCACAGGCACCATTATTAAACATCTATGGAGGTAAATTAACGACGTATAGAAAATTAGCTGAAAATGTTCTTTTAACTCTTAATAATCATATTCCCATAAATAAAAAAAATTCTTGGACTGCTAAACAAAAACTATAATTGGTATCCCTCTTAAATAACTTTTCAAATTTGGTGGGCAGAAAAGTTTTATAAGAGGAATACTTCTTATAGGAGGAAATAATATGAACCCTCTGCCCATCCTAATAATAGTTTAAAATCATAATATTTATTGAAAATATTTAAAAAAGGGATGTATTGCCCCTTATATCAGGGGCAATAATTAATACGATTCTATTATTTAAATGCTTCGCCTGAACTATCAAATAATTGGCATCTTCCAGCAGGAAAACCTACTTTTACAGTATCACCAACTTTGATTTCAGAATGTCCTTCAGTTTCAGCAACTAATGGCTCTCCATCTTTTTCAAGGTATAGATAAGAAACGTCACCAAGCTTTTCGACAACAAATACTTTACTTTCCCAAGACCCATCTGCATCACCATTTACTACTAAGTGCTCTGGTCTAATACCTAAAGTTACTGAATCACCCTCTGAGGAGGATGCTGACATTTTAGAGACTGATATTTTTGACATTCCCATAATATCAACTTCTGTAGCATCAGAACTTTTGCTTAATATCTTACTTGAAATAAAGTTCATTTTTGGCGATCCAATAAATCCACCTACGAACATATTATTTGGTTTATCATAAAGTTCTAGTGGTGATCCTTTTTGTGAAACGATACCTGTATCAAGTACAACAATATCATCAGCTAAGGTCATAGCTTCTGTCTGATCGTGTGTGACGTAGATCATTGTTGCTTCTAGTTCATTATGTAGTTTTGCTAATTCAACTCTCATTTGAACCCTTAATGCAGCATCAAGGTTTGAAAGTGGTTCATCAAATAAGAAAACTTTTGGCTTTCTAGTAATTGCTCTTCCAATAGCAACACGCTGTCTTTGACCACCTGAAAGTTGTTTTGGTTTTCTTTGAAGATAATCTTCTATTTGAAGAATTCTTGCTGCCTCATTAACTCTCTCATTAATTTCATCTTTTGATCTTTTTTCTAATTTCAAACCAAAAGCCATATTATCAAATACAGTCATGTGAGGGTATAATGCATAAGATTGAAATACCATTGCAATATTTCTTTGCTTTGGCGGTAAATCATTTACCACTTGGCCATCAATTGAAATTGTACCTGAATTTATGTCTTCCAGTCCTGCTATCATTCTTAACATAGTTGATTTACCACAACCACTTGGACCAACTAAAACTGTAAATGATTGACTTTTTATATCAAGAGAAACATCCTTAATTACATGGACGTCTCCAAAATATTTATTAACAGTATTTATATTTATATCTGCCACTTCATCCTCCTTTGAGCGATCTTTCAAGTGTATGAATACATCATCATACAAATATATTTATATTTAAAGGTATATTTATTGAAAAATCAATACTTTTTAGTGTTTACCCTTTAACTGATCCAGCGACTAAACCTCGTATAAAATATCTCTGTAAGGCAAAAAAGATAAATAAAGGTACTGTCATTGAAACAAAAGCACCAGTAGTTAAAATTTCCCAATTTTCACCTCTGGATCCAAGTAATTCTTTTAATTTTGCGGTTAATATTATTTCACTTGGAACCTGGTCTAAAAATACTAAACCTACTAAAAGATCATTCCAACACCATAAAAATTGTAAAATAAATATTGAAGCAAAAGCTGGTATCGAAAGAGGAATAATTATGCGTAAAAAAATATCATAATGAGAAGCGCCATCAACTTTAGCAGCCTCCATCATTTCATTAGGTAAGCTTTTTAAAAAATTTCTTAATAGAAAAGTAGTTGAGGCTAATCCAAAACCAGTATGTGCCATCCAAACACCTGGATAGGACTTAGCCGCTACTCCAAATAATGCCCCAAAATCATTATAGATTGTTAGTATTGGTATAAGAGACATTTGTAGAGGAACAACAAGAGATGCAATTATTATTGCCAATAAAGTATCTCTTCCGTAAAATTTCATCCAAGTTAAGGAATATGCAAAGAAAGAGCATATTATTAATGGAATTAATGTTGAAGGTAATGCTACTGCCATAGTATTCACAAAAGCTCTGCCAATTCCTTCTTTAAATAAAACTTCTCTGTAATTTTCAAAAGTAAATGCAGGAGGGCTTAATGATGTAGTAAATAATCTTTTACCTTTTTTCTTTTTAAATTCTGTTTTAGATCTCCATTCATAATTTCCATCTTCATCAAGAAGCACTTCACTTTCATCTTTAAAAACTGCGACATCACCAATATTAAATTCATTAATTTTCTTTGAAGTAATTCCAAAACTTTCTATTTTTTTTCCTGAATTGTCTTCGAATAACTTTCCTTTAATTTTGAAATAACCATCTTCTTCAATTTGACTTTCCATTCCTGACATTCTATAAATTTCATTTACTTCTGTAGTAGTTAAGGAAGTCCACCATCCACTTATAGCTAATAAATCTTTATCTCTTAAAGAACTAATAAACAGACCAAATGTAGGAATAATCCATATAATAACAAAGAAGAGGAGTAATAGTTGAGATAATAAAGATGATATTGAAAATTTCTTCATTATATTTTTTGTTCCTGTCTATGTTTGTATAAATTCCATGCTAAGATTGGTATGACACCAATCATAATAACAATTGCTAAAACACTTCCTCTTCCCGAGTCACCACCACCTCTAAACATCCAGTCGTACATTAAGTTCGCTAAGACTCCGGTTTGCCATTCACCATTAGTCATAGCAAAAATAATATCAAATATTCTTAAAACAATTATTGTAATTAAGGTCCAAATCACAAGTATCGTTTGTTCTAAATAAGGAATTATAATTGAAAAAAATATTTTTAACTCACTAGCTCCATCAATTCTTGCCGCTTCAAGCATTTCCTTAGGTATGCTTCTTAATGCAGCACTAAAAATAACTAAAGCTAATCCAGTTTGTATCCAAATCATAATAGCCATCAAAAAGAAATTGTTCCACATAGGTATTGTTAACCATGCTTGTGGCTCATAACCAAGAGAAACAATTATTGCATTAAGTAGTCCAATTTGTGTATTCTCAGGCCCTCTATATTCATAAATAAATTTCCAAATTACACCAGCTCCTACAAATGATATTGCCATAGGCATAAATATTATAGATTTTGCAATTGAACCCCACCAAATTCTATCAGCTAAGTTAGCAATTACTAATCCAAAAAAAGTGCTTAATGTTGGGACTACAAGTAACCATACTAAATTATTTAATATACTTCTTCTAAATTCAGGATCATTAATTGCCCATTTGTAATTGTATAGTCCGACAAATTCTCTTCCAAATTTATCATAAAAGCTAAGCCTGATAGTTTCAAACACTGGATATAAAATAAAAATAAATAAAACAATAAATGCGGGTGTTATAAAAACTATGACCCTTATAGAATTTTCAAAATTATATCTTTTCAGTGTTTTATTACCATAAGTATCTAAAATATAATTTGAGATATGAAAGTAGGCTATGAAAAATAATATTCCTAAAAAAACAATAAATACTAAATTCAGGATAGTCATTAGTGATTAAATATATAAAAAAAACAGGCGAACAAGTTAATTGTTCGCCTGTTCATAATTGAAAAGTTACTTAATTGCGTCCCAACTATCTTGGATCGCATCTGCTACATCTTGGGCAGATTTTCCGTTAGTATAGTCAACCATACCAGTCCAGAAAGTTCCAGCACCAATAGCACCAGGCATTAAGTCTGACGCATCAAATCTAAACGTTGTTGCGCCTGTTAAAATTTCACCTAGTTTTCTAAAAGTTTCACTAGCATATTTACTTCCATCAACACCTTTGTGAGGAGTCAGGAAACCACCTTTAGCCATCCAATATTCATGAGCTTCAGGATGCATTAAGAATTTAATGAACTCTATTGTTGCTTGGTTATCATTAGTAGCCGCTACTAATGTACCAGCTCCAAGTACAGGAGTTCCTAAATCTTTAGTTGCATATGCAGGGAAATAAAAGAAATCATAGTCAACACCAGCTTCTACACCTTCAGGGAAGAATGCAGGTATAAAACTAGCTTGTCTGTGCATCATACATTCTGCAGGTGAAGTGAAAAGTCCATTTGGAGCATCTCTAAAATCAGTAGTTGCTACTGCTTTAGATCCACCATTTACAAACTTGTCATTCAACGCAAAAGTTCCAAAGAAATTCATTGCTTCAATAACTCTTGGGTCATTAAAAGGCATTTCATTGGATACCCACATGTCATAAACATCAGGCGTATGTGTTCTTAACATGATATCTTCCATCCAGTCAGTTGCAGGCCAACCAGTTGCTGCACCTGAACCTAGACCAATACACCATGGAGTATTTCCATCTGATGCCATTTGTCTTGTTAGTGCAATTAACTCTTCCATAGTTCCTGGAACTTCATAACCATTATCTTCAAAGTTATCTGGAGAATACCAAACCAAACTTTTTACGTTTGTTCTAAAGAAAATTGCATTAAACTGATCATTACCGTTTTCATCAGCATAAGTTGAAAGATCAACCCATGATTGACCAGCAGCATAGTTATCTAAAACCATTTGTTTAATATCATCTCCAAGAGGAACTAATCCTCCCATTGCTGCAGCATTAGCAGCTAGACCAGGTTGTGGAAATACAACTAGATCAGCAGCACTTCCAGCTTTTAGATCGATCATAACTTGTTGTTCAAAACTATCTGAACCACCATACTCAAAAGTTGCTCCAGTAGCTTTCTCAAATATGGCACCAACTTCTCTCATTGTTTCTTGTTCTGGTGACAACCAAGGACCAAACATAACTACTTTTTGTCCAGTTAAATCTGGACCAGAATATTTGTGACCTCCAGCATAAGCTGTGAAACTTAGAAATAATGAAGAAAGTATAATTAATAAATTTTTTATTTTCATGATTCCTCCGTAAATAATAAATAATAATTATCCAAAACGTTTTGGTTGTCAATTTATATTATCTGGTTTATGGAAAAAAACATGAATATTAAAGAATTAGCAAAAAAGCTTAATTTATCAATAACGACAGTTTCAAGGGGTTTAGCTGACTATTCAGACGTAAGTGAAAAAACGAAAAAAAGAATTAAGAAATTTGCTGAAAAATATAATTATAATCCTAATCCTTATGCTGCAAATTTGGCATCACGAAGCTCCAAGAACCTCGGCTTCATTTTGCCATTATATGGGTTAAATTCATCTCCTCTAAATCAAATTTCATTTATTCAATTTTTATCAGGAATGTATTCTAATCTTTCAAAAAATAATATTCAATTGTCAATGCTCATGGCAAGAAGTCAAAATGAAGAAAAATCTTTGTATGAAAAACTTATTGTAGAACAAAAGGTAAGGAATATCATTATAAATAATTTAAGAATTAATGATAGCAGGATACCACTTTTAAAAAAAAATAAAGTTAATTTTGTAGCTTGGGGAAGAACACAAAATTTAAAAAATTATTCATGGGTAGATCTAGATAATCATAAAAGTATGCAAATTATTTTTGATCACTTAATAAAAAAAAATCATGAAAAAATTGCATTCATAAATATTAATAAAAAATTTAATTTTGCTTATCAAAGAATGAAAACTTATTTTAGTGAAATAAAAAAATATAAAATTAGTTTTGATAAAAACGTATATATTGAAATACCCAAAAATGATTCATTGTTAAGCGAGGAAGTTACAAGAAAATTGTTAAAAAATAAAAAAGTTACTGCTATTATATGTTGTACTGAATATATTGCGGCAGGCGCAATACGTGCGTGTAATGATCTTAAAATAAAAATTGGTCATGACATTTCTCTTATTACATATGATAGTTTAATAGTAAGTAATTTAATTACACCAAAAATAACTTCAATTTCTCATCCTACAGAAGACTTAGGTTACAATGCAGTAAAGTTATTAATGAGTAAGAATGGTAATGATACTAAAAATAATTTTTATATAGCTAAGCCTACGATTATTGATAGAGATTCAGTAAAAAAATTGTAACTATACTTATATTAGGAAGCAATTTCTTTTTGAATAAAATAACTGTTATCTTTATGTTGTTTTATTATTGCTGGAATTATTTCCTTATAGGCATCATACAAACTAGAATTAGCTTTTGGTAATTGATCTTTAATTAAATTACTCAACTTAGGTAAGTTGTATGACGGAACGGAAGGAAACATATGATGCTCTACGTGATATTCCATGTGCCAATATAAAAAACTAAATATAGGATTAAAACGTACAGATCTAGTTGTGAACCTATGATCTTTTATATCTTCTGGTAGCCCTATGTGTTGAGTCATATTAAATATGTTAACAATGTTGCCCCAGTACCTAGGAAAAAATATTAATAATGCAGGAAGAGGGTTCATTAAATAAAATGATAGAGCAAAAGAGGCGATCCATAAAGAAACATGTATTCTTGAAATAAGACGACATTTCCAAATCTCATCTTGAGGAATACATTCCTTCATAACAGGTGTTGTCATTCCTAACGCATGCTTGATGGTTTCAAATTTAAAGGAGTCCTTGAACTTAATAAGTTCATAAAATGGAGCAAAACTAAATAGGAAACTTTTTAGACTTGGATATTCATGGAACAATGCTGCTTCAAAATCATGAGGGTCAGCAACAGAAGAGGTATTGCTATGGTGTCTAAAATGACTCCAAGTCCATCTAGTTGGTTCAAAGTCAGTCATAAAAGAACCAATTTGATAAAAAAATTCATTTAAAAATTTTGATTTAAATGCAGTTCTATGTCCACATTCATGCCAGATTGGGTTACTTGAATAAAATAGAACACCGTAAAGCCATAACCATAAAACTGTCCACCATGTTCCCCAGGTAGCTACGGACATATATCCAAAAATAAATAAAAGAATAAAATATATAGTTACATGCTGTAATCCTTTTAAA
This sequence comes from uncultured Alphaproteobacteria bacterium, assembly GCA_902614395.1. Taxonomy (GTDB): domain Bacteria; phylum Pseudomonadota; class Alphaproteobacteria; order HIMB59; genus CACPNW01. The sequence goes on from CACMKW010000001.1 coordinate 254,934, forward strand.
TCACTTTTTTTTGATAACTCTTTAAGATCTTTTTTACTTATTTCGGCTCTAAACCATTTGTCATCAACATTATCTAATTTCTCTGACATGTAATTTCCTTTATAAAACTATTATGAGATTTAAAAGAAAAATATTAACTATTTTGTCTCACTAAACGTCAACCCATCTTCCAATTTCATTACTTTCTATACATTTATCAATTATATTTTGAATTTTTGCACCTTGATAAAAATCGGGCTGCATATTCAAATTTGTTTTTATTGACTCTATAAAGTTTTGATAATTACTTGGAGTTTTTGGACATTCAATTGTATCCCAAGCCATTTTATTGATATTTTCGTCAATACAAATATGCAATGTAGACCACTTAGTCCTTTCCTCATCTAGTTCAACTTTTAAAGCACCTTTTGTACAAAATACTTCTAGAATTAAAGAGTTTGCATGTCCAGTTGCATATCTTGTATTAGTTATTGTACCGATAGCTCCATTTTCAAATCTAACCAATGAATTGAAACCATCATTAGCATCTAATGTATATTCTTTTATTTTATTTCCTTTATCGAAGTAAGTTTTTAAATCAGTACATATTTCTTTTATGTCACCTACAGCATTAACAGCAAAATCAAAAATATGAACACCTGTATCTCCTAAAGCACCGTTACTTCCATGTTTCGTTGATAGTCTCCACAGCCATTTGTCTTCCTCTCTCCAATCACCCCATTTATTACTTGTAAGCCAAGATTGGTAATAACAAGCACTAACATGTCTAGGATTTCCTATTTCTCCAGATTTTAATATTTCAACTAATCTTTGATATGCACTTGATTCCCTATAAGTAAAATTAACCATATTAATTTTTTTAGATTGAACTGCTGCATTTAACATATCTTTTGCATCACTATAATTTTCAGCAAGTGGTTTTTCACAAAAAACATTATAACCTCTTTTTAAAATTTGCAGTGTAGTCTCTTTATGAAACTTATCAGGCGTTGTGTTGCTAATACCATCAAAAGTTTTTTCTTTTTCAAGCATTTCTTCTAAACTCAAATAACCTCTGATATCTGAACCTTTGTTATTTGATAAAAATATTTCTAAATTTTTTTGATTTGTATCACAAACAGCTTCAACATTGACATTTGGCATATTGTTAAATTCATCAAGATGCCTTGAAGAGATATTTCCTGTTCCAACAATGCCAATTTTCATTTTATTTTTCTTCTGTTGGATGTCCTACACTAAAACCTTTCTTACTAATCTTTTCAATAGGTTTTGGTCTATTACTTTTCGGAGTAGGAGAATGTATATCTTCCCACAAAACTTTATTTTTCTGTTTTACAAAATGTATTGCATTTTTAATTACAATTTGCACATTAATATTATGATAAGTTGGATATGCTTCATGACCTGGTCGAAAATAAAATATTTGACCATTTCCTCTTCTATATAATAATCCTGATCTAAAAGTTTCTCCTCCTTCAAACCAACTAGTAAAAAGTGTTTCATCTGGAGATGGAACCTGAAAAGGCTCACCATACATTTCTTCCATTTCTAGTTCAAAATGTGGCTCTAAACCATCACAGATAGGATGACCAGGATTGCATACCCATAATCTTTCTTTTTCACCGTATTCTCTCCAGGTTAAATTGCAATTAGTACCCATTAATCTTTTAAATATCTTAGAATGATGTCCGGAATGTAATACTATCAAGCCCATTCCTTCAAGAACTCGTCGTTGTACTAAATCAACTGTACTATCTAATACTTCGTCATGGGCTTTGTGCCCCCACCAAATAACAACATCACAATTTTTTAACAATTCTTCACTTAATCCATTTTGATCTTCTTTAAGCGTAGCGGTTTTAATTTTTAAACTATTATCAGTTGATAAAAAATCTTTTATGCAGCCATGAATACCTTTGGGATAAATTTTTTTAACTTCTTCATTTTCTACTTCATGAATATTTTCATTCCAAATTATAATATTAGTCATCAAGTACTATCTAACTCTTTCTCCGTGTAACCGATGTCCTAGTAATGCTAGTAATATGATTAATCCGTTAAAGAATTGTCTCCACTCACCACTCCAGCCAATGGCAATAATTCCTATTTCCATATAGGCAATTATACCAACGCCAAAAACTGCTCCAATAATAGTTCCTAACCCTCCCCAGTAAGGAGTGCCGCCAACAAAAACAGCTGCTAGAGCAAGCAATAAATAACCAAATCCTTGAGTAGGGAAAAATGTATAAGTAATCATTGTTGTAAAAATTCCACCAATAGCAGAGCCAATACCTACAAACATGAATGCTTTAATCTTAACGGCATTTACATTAATACCCATCTGTTCTGCGCTAACAGAATTATCTCCTACATGCTGAATATGAATACCAAAAACATGTTTGTTAAAAAAATAATAGCAAAAAATTACAAATATTGCTGCCCAAAAAATTTGCATTGGGAAGCCATAAAAATTTCCAACTAAAAGAGGGTAGATCCAGTGGCTATCTATTTCCATAATCGTAATTGATCTGCTGTTAGATAATAAGAGAATTACACCTCTCAGTAAAAATAATACTCCAAGAGACGCAACAAGAGAGGAAAGTCTAAATACAACAATTAATGTTCCAACGAGAGCACCAATAGCTGCTCCAGTAAAAATACCAAGTACTAAACAAATAGCTGGATCAACTCCATTTTTAACAAGTAAAGCAAATACGTAAGCTGCTACAGCGTAAGTAGAAGCAAAGGAAAGATCTATTTCACCAGATGCAACTAGAAAAACTAATGGTATAGTTAAAAATATCAAAGTTGGCATCATTACAAATACTGATTGATGAAGGTTAGGCCTTATCCAAGCTTCTGGTGCACCTACTAAAAAAATTACCATTAAAAGTACAAAATATCCAATGCTTCCTAAAGCTCTTCCATTTCTGTGAAAGTAATTACTTAAATATGAATTATTATTGCTCATTAGTGTGCTCCTATAGTATCTCTCATTATTTTCATGAGTTCTTCTGGAGTAGATATTTCATTCTTATTGAGTTGATGAACGACTTCTCCTCTATCTAAAATTACAAATCTATCTGATATGTCGTATACATGATAAATATTATGACCAATAAATAGAACAGATCTATTTGATTTTTTTACATTTAAGACAAAATCAAAAACTTTCTGTGTTTCATTAAGAGATAAGTTATTTGTTGGCTCATCAAGAACAATTAATTCTGCTTTATTATAAATTGCTCTTGCAATTGCTACGCCTTGTCTTTCACCTCCAGATAAATTTCCAACTGGAGATTCAGCATTAATTAATTTTGATGTAAAACCTATTTCTCTAATTAATCTATTTGCTTCAAAAATTTGTTCTTTTTCTTTTATAAAACCAAATGGATATCGAAGTTCCTTACCCATAAAAATATTTTTAACTATCGATTGTTGTGGAGTTAAAGCTCTATCTTGAAAAACAGTTTCTATACCAGACTCTCTAGCCTTGAGTGCATTCCAAGCATTTACTTTTTTTCCTCTTATAAGTATATCACCTTCGTCAGGACTATAAACACCTACTAGTGTTTTAATTAATGTTGATTTACCTGCGCCATTATCACCAATTAAACCTACAACTTCACCCCTGGTTACTTTTAATGATGCTTTGTTTAGAGCAGTAATACCGCCAAATCTTTTTGTAACATTATCTAATTCAATGATATTTTCCATAAATTTTGAAATGCTAACCCATTAAAATGGGTTAGCAATATATTTACCTATCTTAAGCCTGCATCAGCAAGAGCTTTAACAGCTTGATAGTTATTTGTATCAACAAATCCTGCACCAGTATCTTGGTTTATTGCTCCAGTACCAAGTACAGCTGTTTGACAAAGTGATAACACTGGAAGATACCCTTGAAGGAAAGGTTGTTGATCAGATGTTAGATGAACATATCCTTTTTCAAACGCCGACATAATTTGTGGGCTAGTATCAAATCCAATTTGAAGTAACTCATTTGGTCCATAACCAGCAGCTTTGGCAATACCTTCTGCAACATTCATTACATCACTTCCAGAGTGAACAATTACTTTTGTTTCAGGATTTGCATTTAACGCTGCTGAGAAAACTGGGATAGTCATATTCGGATCTGAAGCATAAGCTGGTTGTCCATCAAGAACAGTAACTGTCATTCCGTGTTCTTCAAATATGATTCTTGCACCATCTTCTCTTTGAGCTCTAGCGTAATCTCCAATAGGAACCATTACTATAGCGTGATCTCCAGCTTTGAAACCAAATTGCCTAATTGCTTCTCTTGCAAGAGCTTTACCTTGAGTTGCTAAATTTGCTCCTACGTATCCCCCACCAAATTTTGCTCTTACACCTGATGGATCAACGTTTTGATATGTCATTAGAATACCTTTTTCAGCAGCTTGTTTTGCTAAAGGCATTAGCGCTTCATCGCCAGGATGCCCCATCATTGCAATAGCATCTACTCCAAGTCCAACTGATTCTCTAAGTTGACGGACCATTTTTTCAAAATCCCATTCTGAGTAAATAATTTCAGCATCTGCGCCCGTATCTCTTATTGCATTCATTGCTCCTGCTGCAACTATTCCAGCAAAGCCACCAGCCTCAGGACCGCCAGCATAGAAATGCATTTTTACGTCTGAGCACCATTTGTCACCAAGATCTTGTCCAGTTGGAGCAGCATATGCATGCATAGAAACTGGAAGAAGAAAAATTGTGATTAAAAATAATTTTATAATTTTCATAATTCCTCCCATGAATTAATTTAAATATTATAATAATGTTGTTAAACTAAAAATACCTGTGAATGTCAACTAGTACAATCTTTTACTTATTCTTTTAGTTTGTCCGTGGCTGTAAATACCATCAACACCACCGTCTCTCCCATAACCTGATCTTTTATATCCACCACCTGGAAGATTGGTACCATCTACAAACCAATCATTTTGCCAAATTATTCCTGCCTCTATCCTATCTGCTGTCCATTTTGCTTTTTGATCATCAGCAGTAAACACACCAGAGGCTAATCCATATTTTGTTGAATTTGCAATATTTATAGCTTCTTCTTCATCTTCAAAATCAAAAATAGATGTAACTGGACCAAAGATTTCCTCCTGCGCAATTGTTGCTTCAACTTTAACATTATCAAAAATTGTTGGTTGATAAAAATTACCATCATCTCTATCAGCTTTATCTCCCCCTAATGTTAGGGTGGCACCAGATTGTATTCCTGATTTTACATAATTCGAAACTCTTTGCATTTGATCAGTTGAAATAAGAGGTGTTACTTGTGTTCCATCTTCGTCACCAGCACCAACTTTTAATTTTTGAGTTTTAGCTACAAGCTTAGTCATATATTCATCTTTTATTTTAGGATGAACAATCACCCTCGACATTGCTACACATATTTGTCCTGCATTAGGTTTAAAAATACCTTTAACAGTACTATCAACAGCTTTATCAATATCTGCGTCAGGATAAATGATAGCTGCAGACTTCCCACCTAATTCAAAATGTGTGGGTATAATTCTATCAGCTGTTTCTTTTAAAATTTCTGATGCAACTTCTGGAGATCCAGTGAAAACGATATAGTCACAACCTGAATGTTGAACAAGCTTTCTTCCAGTGGTTTCACCATAACCATGAATAATATTAATAATTCCTTTAGGGACACCAACCTCTTCAAATATTTGTCCATAAAAATTTGAAGAAATTGGACATAACTCAGGAGGTTTAATTACAATAGTATTGCCAACTATCCAGTTTTGCGCAACCATTCCTGAAAACAAAGAAACAGGATAATTCCATGGAACAATTTGTAGTGCTACTCCAAAAGGTTCTAAGACAACATAATTTAAAGTATCATTTCCTGATGGGATTAATTTATTTTCTATTTTGTCTGTTAGTCCAGCATAGAAGTCAAATGTATCTGCTGCCCCTTTAAATTCATCTACGCATTGTTTGATTGTTTTACCGTTTTCTTGACTTAAAAGTTTACCACCTTCATCTTTTCGTTCCCTTAATTTTTGGGCAATTGCTCTCATCATATTTGATTTATCTTTAGAGTCCATATCAACTAAAATTCTTTTATCGAAAGCTCTTTTAGCTGCTTGGAAGGCTAAATCTATTTCTTCATCCAGCGCTTCATCAATATTGCCTACAATTTTTTGATTTGCTGGATTTAAAACAGGAATATTTTTTTTTGATATTGAATCAATAAATTTACCATCAATAAAATTTCTTAACTCCATATATATTATCAATAAAACTAAAGTTCAGGAAGTGTCAAGTATAGTTTAATTATTTGGAACTTGTACGGGTATATAATAATCTGGATTTTTTGATTTTTTAATTACAGCTGGAATTATATCTTTATATGCAGAGTATAAAGTTTGTGGTTCTGGTAACTGATCTTTTATTATTTCATACAATTTTGGAAGATTGTAAGATGGGACCATTGGAAACATATGATGCTCAATATGATATTCCATTTTCCAATATATAAAACTAAATACAGGGTTCAATCTTACAGACCTAGTAGATAGACGATGATCTTTTGTATTTTCTTGCAAACCCATATGTTGAGTGATGCCCCAAATACCATTGAAAGTTGCAAAAAATTTTGGAACTAAAAATAATAATATAGGAAGTAATGAGCTGAAGTAAATTGAAGAAGCAATTATTGATATCCAAAGAAAAACAAAAATTCTTGAACTATTAACACAATCTTGAATTTTATCTTGAGGTATACAATCTCTCATAACATCTGTTTTAATTCCAAAGGCATGTTTGATAATTTCTATATATAATGATTTGTGTATAGTAAAAAATCCAATTCCAGGAATAAAATTAATTAAAAAACTTAAAAGTGTGTGTTTAGAAAAAATACTACCATCAGCTTCGTAATCGTGAGGATCAACTGAGGCGGTATAACTATGATGTAGAGAATGACTCCATCTCCATCTAACAGGTTCAAAGTTATTCATAAAGCTCGCAATATGATAAAAGAAATCATTTAACTTTCGTGTTTTAAAAGCTGTTCTATGGCCACACTCATGCCAAATAGCATCTGCACCGCCCCAGAACATGCAGTACGCTAGATAGAATGGAATAAACCACCAAGTCTGCCAAAAGTAAGCTGATAGGATACCTAATCCTGAAAGGGACAAAGTAAATATTATAATATGTTTCCATCCCTCGTAATCAGTTCTTTTTGACAGATTTTTAAGAGTTTTTCGGTCAATATTTGCTCTGAACCATTCATTTGAAATATTATTGATACCTGTTTGTACTTTTTGTTCTTTAGTCATATTTTTCTTTATAATTAATAAAAAATTAATATTTTTCCAGTAATTTTCTTAATATTATTTTATAACAAACAAACAATATTTAGTTTAATTAGCAAAATAATAGAAAAATCTTAAAAAATGAATCTTACTATAGTTGGTACCGGTTATGTTGGGTTGGTAACAGGAGCATGCTTTGCCGAATTTGGTTATTCTGTAACATGTGTAGACAAAGATATTAAACGCCTTGAAATGCTTAAATCAGGAAAGTGCCCATTTTTTGAACCAGGTATGGACGAACTTTTAGACAAGCATATAAATAAAACAAAATTAATATCTTTTGAATCAAATATTAAAAATAACTTAGATAATACAGATATAATTTTTATTACTGTAGGAACTCCAACAAGAAGATTAGAGGATGAGGCTGATTTAAGTTTTGTTTGGCAAGTTGCTGAAGAAATATCTGATAACATAAAAAAATATTGTTTAGTTGTTACTAAGTCTACTGTTCCAGTTGGTACTACTAAGGAGGTTAAAAAAATTATTTCAAATAAAATAGATCAAAAACTTTTTGATGTCGTATCCAATCCAGAATTTCTTCGAGAGGGATCTGCAATTGATGATTTCATTAGGCCAGATAGAGTTGTGATAGGAACAGATAATCAAAATTCTGAAAATATAATGAGAGAACTTTATAGACCATTATTTCTGAAAGAAACTCCAATTGTAGCTACATCAATAGAAACTTCTGAAATAATCAAATATGCATCCAATAGTTTTCTTGCAACAAAAATTGCCTTTATAAATGAAGTTGCTGACTTATGTGAAGTAGTGGGAGCTGATGTTCAGCAAGTAGCACGTGGAATGGGTATAGATAAAAGAATTGGATCTAAATTTTTAAATGCAGGACCTGGATTTGGCGGTTCATGTTTTCCAAAGGATGTAAAAGCTTTTGCTTCAACCGCTAAAAAGAAAAACATTGATCTATCAATAGTTAATGCCGTGAATAAATCAAATCAAGATCGTATAAATAAAATTTCAAATAAAATTATTTCAAAAATAAAAAATAATTCTACTGTTACTTTTCTTGGTTTAAGCTTTAAACCTAATACTGATGACGTAAGAGATTCTACATCGATGAAAATTGCATCAACAATTTTTGAAAAAGGAATTAAAGTTCAATGTTATGACCCTGAAGCAATGGATAACGCTAAAAAAGAGAATTCTAATCTTATCTTATTTAAGTCTGCATACGAAGCTTGCGAAGGGTCGTCTGCAATAATTATTGGAACAGAATGGAATGAATTCAGAGCATTAAATTTTGAAAAAATATCCAAATTATTAAAAGAAAAAATTATTTTTGATTTAAGAAATATTTATATTCCAGAAAATTTAAAAGAAATGGGATATGAATACTATGGAACAGGAAAATAAATTGGAAATTGAGAATTTCGATAAAGAAGTTTTAAGAGAGTATGATATCCGAGGTGTGGTTGGTAACAATATCAATCAAAACACCGCTTATACTATTGGAAGAACATTTGCCTACACAGTAATTAATAGATTAAAATCTAACATAATTGCTTCAGGTTACGATGGAAGATTAACTTCACCAGATTTACATAAAGCACTATGTGAAGGTTTAAAAGATTCTGGTGCTAAGGTAATTAATATTGGAATGGGGCCTACACCAATGACTTACTTTGCTCATTACCATCTTAATGCAGATGCAGCTATAATGGTGACAGGCTCTCATAATCCTTCAGAATACAATGGATTTAAAATGGTTTTAAATAAGCATTCTTTTTATTCTGAAGACATTCAAAGCCTTCAAAAATTAATTGATCAAAATGATTTAAAATTTATCGAAGGTGAAATTACTAATGAAGATATAAAAATTGATTATACTAAAAGATTATTACAAAATATTAATCTCAATAAAAAAATAAAAATTGCTTGGGATATTGGTAATGGAGCAATGGGAACTGTCATTAAGGAAGTTACAAACAATTTAAATAATTCTGAAAATATATTAATTAATGATGAAGTTGATGGAAATTTCCCTAATCATCACCCAGATCCAACTGTTCCAAAAAATATGGAGCAATTAATAAAGTCAGTCAAAGATAACAGTTGTGACATAGGTCTAGCTTTTGATGGAGATGGAGATCGTTTAGGTGTTGTAGACAACTTAGGAAATTTAGTTTGGGCAGATCAGTACATGTTACTACTATGTAAAGAAATTGCTAACTTATACGATAACCCAAAAATAATTATGGATGTTAAATGTAGTAAAGTTTTTTTTGATGAAGCAAAAAAACTTAATTGCGATCCTATTATGTCGAAAACGGGACATTCTCCAATAAAAGAAAAAATGAAAGAATTAAAATCGCCTTTATCAGGAGAAATGAGTGGTCATGTATGTTATGCAGATGATTTTTATGGTTACGATGATGCAATGTATGTTGCGTTACGCCTATTGCGAATATTATGTAATCAAGAAAAATCCTTGAATGAGTTAATTAATATATACCCAAAAACTTATTCAACTCCTGAAACAAGGTTTGATGTAGATGAAACAAAAAAATTTTTAATAATTGAAGAAATAAAACAAAGAATAAAAAATACAGAAGGTAAAATAATAGATATTGACGGTATAAGAGTTGAAAATGATGATGGATGGTTTCTAATGAGAGCTAGTAATACCCAAAACCAACTAACTTGTAGAGCAGAGTCTACTTCTCAAGAAGGTCTTAAGTCTTTAATAGCAATTATCGAAAATCAGTTATCTCTAAGCGGTGTAAATTATAAATTTACAATCTAACAAAACAATCACGATTATATTTTTTCAATCTTTTACAAGCTGTATACGCTTCTTTTTTAGAAAAATTTTCAAATCTAGATTCATAAAGTTGTTTACCGCTAACTTTTATCAGCACAATATTTGAAATTTTATCTTTAGTAGAAACTGGATATTTACTTTTAATTAATTTGATTTGTTTTTCTGCATTATTTCTATACTTAAATGTTCCAACCACAATGGAATAAGCATTTTTTTTCTTTTCAATTTTTTGCTTTGCAGTCTCTTCTTTTTTAACTATTTTTTTATTACTACTTTTTGTCTTAATATTTAATTCAGCAAATTCTTTATCCATTATTATTTTTAAAGATTTGTTCCGTTGGCTTCCTGTATCACCTCCAAAAATAATTCCTATTAATCTCTTATCATCTCTGACAGCTGAAAAAGCTAACTGAAAACCAGATGCTTTTATATATCCAGTTTTAATTCCATCAGCACCATCGTAGCTTAACATTAATTTATTATGCGTTTTGTAAGTCTTACCCTGATACGTAAATTTTGTATTACTAAACAATTTATACTCTTCTGGAAAATTTGAAATTAGTGCATGTGAAAGTTTTGCTATATCTCTTGCAGTTGTTAATTGCGCTCTATTAGGAAGACCGGATGCATTTTTGAATGTTGTACTTTTCATACCTAGATTTTTTGCATATTGAGTCATAAGTTTCGCAAATTCTTTTTCAGTTCCTGCTATATTTTCTGCTACTACAGTAGCTACATCATTTGCAGATTTAATAATAAGTGCATTTACAGCGTCTCTAACTTTGATACTTGAACCTTCCTCTAAATATAACTTACTCGGCGATCTTGATGCAGCAACACTTGATACATTTAATTGACTATCGAAGCTAAGTTTTCCTTTTTTTATATAATCAAATACAATGTATAGAGTCATTATTTTTGTTAGCGATGCTGGGTAATTTCTTGTATCAGCATTGACTTCAAATAATACTTCTTCAGTATCAAAATCTATTACTATTGCTGCTTTTTTAGCAAATAGATTTGATGAAAAACTTAATATTAAAAAACTATTTAAAATTATGACTAATAGTAAATTTTTTTTCATTTTTCAGTGATTAACATATGATTTTCGATGCTTTCAAACATAAAAATACTTTAAAATATTTCAAAACATATTATTTAATAAATATGGCAAATGAAGATCAAAATAACAATAATAAAGAGGATTTTCAAAGAGGCTTATTATTAGACACTAAACCAAAAACAAAAAAACCATCTATGTATAATGTCTTATTATTAAATGATGATTATACCCCAATGGAATTTGTTGTTATGGTTTTAGAAAAAATATTTAATAAAAAACAAGAAGAAGCAACACAAATAATGTTACATGTCCACAAAAACGGTATAGGAGTATGTGGAACATTTACTTATGAGGTAGCTGAGTCTAAATGTAAATCAGTAATGGACATGGCAAAAAAAAATGAACATCCGTTACAATGCACAATGGAAAAAAGTTAATGCTGTCACAAAACTTAGAAAAAACATTAAGAGAAGCTTATCAACTAGCTACAAACTATAAACATGAGTATGTAACTTTAGAGCATTTATTATATTCTCTTTTAGAAGATCAAGATGCAATAAGTGTTCTTAAAGCGTGTGCAGTTGATATTTCACATCTGAAAGAAAGTGTTGAAAAATTTATTATTAATGATTTAGAAAATCTAAAAGAGAATTTTACAGGAGAGCCAAAATTAACTAATGGCTTTCAAAGAGTTTTACAAAGAGCTGCAATACACGTTCAATCAAGTGGAAGAGAGAGTGTTACTGGAGCTAACATGATTGTAGCTTTATTTTCTGAGAAAGAAAGCCATGCAGTATATTTTCTTCATCAACAAAACATGAGTAGATTAGATGCTGTCCAGTATATTTCACATGGAATTTCTAAAACTAATGAAAGTTTTGAAAATGAAGAATTTGTAGATAGTCAAACAAATGATAATAATGAAAAACAAAAACCTAAAAGTGCTTTAGGTCAATTTTGTATTAATCTTAATGAAAAATCAAAAGACGGTAAAATTGACAAGCTCATTGGAAGAAGCAAAGAACTAGATAGAACAATTCAAATTCTATGTAGAAGACAAAAAAATAATCCTTTATTCGTTGGAGACCCAGGTGTTGGAAAAACAGCAATTGCTGAAGGTTTGGCAAAAAGAATTACAGAAAAAAAAGTCCCTAAAATTATGGAGGATGCTGTAATTTATTCTTTAGATATGGGCGCATTACTTGCAGGCACAAGATACAGAGGTGATTTTGAAGAAAGATTAAAAGCAGTTCTTAAAGAATTACAAAAGAAAGACAAAGCGGTTCTATTTATAGATGAAATCCATACGGTTATTGGTGCAGGTGCAACGAGTGGTGGTTCAATGGATGCAAGTAATTTATTAAAACCATCCTTAGGAAATGGTACACTTAAATGTATTGGATCAACAACTTATAAGGAATTTAAAAATTATTTCGAAAAAGATAGAGCTTTAGTAAGAAGGTTCCAAAAAATTGACGTTAAGGAGCCATCAAAAGATGAGACTGTTAAAATTCTTGAAGGTTTAAAAACTTACTATGAAGAACACCATAATATTAAATATTCACCGGAAGCAATAATTAGCGCAGTTGAGTTATCGAATAAATATATAGGTGATAGAAAGCTTCCAGATAAAGCTATTGATGTTATTGATGAAGCAGGAGCATCTCAATATTTATTGCCAGAAGAAAAGAGAAAAAAAATAATTCTTTCTAAAGATATTGAAGGAGTAGTTGCTTTAATGGCAAGAATCCCAACAAAATCTGTTAATCAAAGTGATAAGAATAGTTTAAAAAATTTAGAGAGAGATTTGAAAAATTTTGTCTTTGGTCAAGACAAAGCTATCGAAGAATTATCATCTTCCATTAAGTTGGCAAGAGCAGGACTAAGAGAAGATGGAAAGCCAATCGGCTCATATTTATTTTCTGGGCCTACTGGGGTAGGGAAGACTGAGGTAGCTAAACAGTTAAGCAATACTCTTGGCATCAAACTTCTTAGATTTGATATGTCAGAATATATGGAGCGCCACACCGTGAGTAGATTGATTGGAGCTCCTCCTGGTTACGTAGGTTTCGATCAAGGTGGACTATTAACTGACGGGGTTGATCAAAACCCTCATTGTGTTTTGTTATTGGATGAAATTGAAAAAGCTCACTTTGATTTATTCAATATTCTTTTACAAGTAATGGACTATGGAAAACTTACTGATCATAATGGTAAGACCATAGATTTCAGAAATGTTATATTAATTATGACCACGAATGCTGGTGCAATCGATGTTTCTAAAAACAAAATTGGATTTAATGCTAAAAGATCCAATGATGATAGTAGTGATGCTATTAACAGAATTTTTTCACCAGAATTTAGAAATCGTATCGACTCAATTATCCATTTTAATCATTTATCCAAAAACATTGTTCTATCGATAGTAGATAAATTTATTATAGAGATTGAAGCACAACTCGAAGATAAAGGAGTTTCATTATCAATTAATAAAGAAGCAAAGGAATTTTTAGCTGAAGAGGGTTATGATGAAGTATACGGTGCTAGAGAATTAGGTAGAGTAATACAAGAAAAAGTTAAAAAACCGATGGCTGAAGAACTTATCTTTGGTAAACTTGCTAAAGGTGGGCATGTTGAAATTACATGTAAAGATAAAAAAATTAACTTTGAATTCTCAAATAAGCAAGAAGTAAAAAAAGAATTAGCCTAATTTTTGAAAGGAAGATAATCTTCTAATTTTTCTTTTTGGTTATCAATAAGCTGACTTTCATTATCAAGAAAATTTTGAATAGCTTTGCTAAATTCTTGATCTTTAATCCAATGAGCACTCCATGTTTTTGTTGGCGCATAGCCTCTTTGTAATTTATGCTCACCTTGAGCTCCTGCTTCTACAATTTGTATCTTATTTTGAATTGCATATTCAATTGCTTGATAATAACAAAGTTCAAAATGTAAAAATGGTACTTCATATTTTGATCCCCATAATCGTCCATACAAATGAGTTTTGCTTAGAAAATTAATTGCAGAGGCAACCATTTTATCTTCTTGATAAGCCATTATAAGCAATATTTTATTTTTAAAATTATGTAATATTTCAAAGAAAAATTCTTTCGTTAAATACGTAGAGCCCCACTTTCTTCCTGTTGTATCTAAATAACAATCGTAAAAAAAATTTATATGCTCTTCTTTAATATCATCTCCATTAAGTAATTTTACAGTTAAATTATTATTTTCAATACATAGTCTTTCTCGTTTTATGATTTTTCTTTTTCGTGAAGATAAATCTTTTAAGAATTCATCAAAATTTTTATATTCATTATTATTCCAATGAAACTGTATCCCTGATCTAATCATAATATTGTCAACATTATTCCAATTAGAAGCATCATTAATAAAATTAAAATGGAGAGAAGAAACATTTATTTTTTTTGCCTCTTTTATAATATTATTAATTACCTGAACTTGTTTTTTCTTTTTATCTTTAACTGATCTATTTAAAACAATTCTATCACCAGTAACTGGTGTAAACGGAATTGCAGATTGAAGTTTAGGGTAATAGTTTATTCCATATCGATGATAAGCGTCAGCCCAAGAATGATCAAAAATATATTCTCCAAACGAATGGTTCTTTATATAAAGAGGACATAGTGAGATAATTTTATCATTTTCTTGCTCTATGTAATGATATGGTTGCCAACCTGTTTTGGTATTTGCACTTTTACTTTTTTCTAATGCGTGAAGAAATTCATATTGTAAGAATGGATGATCATTGCCAACACATTCATTCCACTCTGATTTGCTAACATCGCTTAATGAAGAGCAAAAAAAATATTCACTCATGCTGAGTATTTTATTTAATTTTTATTATCGCGTCGATTTCTACAGAAATATTAAAAGGAAGTGAGTTTGAACCAACTGCAAAACGAGCATGTCTTCCCTTATCACCGAAAATGCTAACTAATAAATCTGATGCTCCGTTTATAATTTTAGGTTGATCAGTAAAGTTTTCGTCACAATTTACAAAAGCTCCAAGCTTTAAGAAGGTGTCTAGTCTATCCCAATCCCCGTTTAGAGATGTTTTTAATGCTGAAACAATATTAATACAGCAAAGTTCTGCTGCTTTAATTCCATCTTCCTCTGATATTTCTTTCCCCACTTTTCCACTGTATACTATTTTTCCATCAACTACTGGTCCCTGTCCTGATACATAAACTGTATTATCGGCAACTTTAAAGGGCACATAATTTGCCATTGGCGTTGGCATTTCTGGTATTATTAAATCTAATTTCTTGATATTTTCTTCAAAGATGTGCATTACTATATATATAAAACATTTTGAGTGAAGGTAAAGAAAACAAATATGAATAAATTTCTAAAATTATTTATTTTCATATTTATATTCTCATTATTAATAAAAGGGGGGATTTCAATGGCAGATGAAAATAAGGATATTATTCATATGACGCTTAAAGATGGTATTGTTGTTATAGAGACAAAACCAGACGTGGCACCAAAACATGTAAAACAAATCAAACAACTTATAGAAGAGGGACAGTATGATGGTGTCGTTTTTCATAGAGTAATTGATGGATTTATGGCTCAAACTGGAGACGTAGAATTTGGAAATTCAAATAAAGATGACTTCAATTTATCAAGAGCAGGAACTGGTGGATCAAATCTTCCTGATATAGAAGCAGAATTTTCTTCAGAAAATCATGGAAGAGGAGCAGTATCAATGGCTAGAGCACAAAATCCTAATAGTGCAAATAGCCAATTTTTTATTTGTTTTGATGATTGTTCATTTTTAGACGGTCAATATACTGTTTGGGCTCAAGTTACTGAAGGTATGGAATATGTTGATAATATCACAAGAGGTGAGCCGCCTGCTGATCCAGATAAAATTATTAAAATGGAGATTGTAAAATAATTAGATGTTTGTTGCTGACTTGCATAATGATCTTGTGCAAAGAGTTATTGAAGGTGAAGATGTTACAAAACCTACTCCTCATGGACATACGGACATACCTAGGTTACTAAAATCAGAAATTGATTTACAAATTTTAATTATTTGGGTCTCAAGCAATGCTAAAGAACCAAATTTTTTTAAAAGAGCTGATAAGATGTATGATGAGATTGAAAAAATTTCATCACATGAAGAAATTATTATTCCCAAAAAACTCTCAGATATTAATGAAGCAATAGAAAAAAATAAGTTAATGCTTCCCATTTCAATGGAAGGTGGAGAGGGTTTAGAAAATGATATCAATAATTTATATCATTTTATTGAAAGGGGTCTTTTCTATTTTGGACCAACTTGGAATCATTCTTTGGATTGGGTTTCATCCAATTATGACGAGACATACAATTCTTCAAAACTTAAAAGTCATGGTTTAAGTAAATTTGGCAAAGAAGTAATTTCTATTTGCCAAGATAATAATGTGCTAGTTGATGTTTCGCACATTGGAGAGAAAAGTTTTTGGGACATAGCATCAATAAGCACAAAACCTTTTATAGCCTCGCATTCTAGTGTGTATAATTTGTGTCCCCATTTTCGTAATTTAAAAGATGATCAAATTGAAACTATCAAAAAAGTAAAAGGTTTGATTGGTCTTAATCCATATCCTTTTTTTATTGATAAATCTTTCAAAGTAACTGAAGCTAAAGAACGAAAAAAATATATTGATGATTTAAATTCTATTGAAAGAAAACACTCAAACAAAACTTCACAATGGATAGCAAAACAACATTTCCTTCAAAAAAAATTAGCGAGTGTATGTCCAAGTATAGAAATATTTGTTGATCATATCGAGTATGTAATAAATAAAATAGGAATTGATTATGTTGGTATAGGCAGTGATTATGACGGATTAGACTGTTTGCCCAAATCATGGAACGATTGCTTGGATCATATGATTATTCAAGAATGCTTGGGAAAAAGAGGATATAAAAATACTGAAATTGAAAAAGTTATGGGAAAAAATATCCTAAGAGTTTTAGAAGAAATCGATAATTAACAAAGCACCAATTAACACTAAAATTAATCCTGATATTTTTTGAATAATATGTTTTCTTTTCTGGAAAAAATCTCCCATTCCATAACTTGTTACTACAACTGAAACTAGAATATACCAAATCCCATCTATAACAGATGCAGTGATGACAAGTATTGAGTGTGAAAAAAAGGAAGCATCTATTTTTACAAATTGTGAAAATACTGCTGAAAACCATATAAGGATTTTGGGATTTAAAATTGCTATAGAAAAACCTTGTAAGAATGAATTAATATTCTTTTGATTATCTATATGTTCAATTTCTTGATTTTTTTTAAAAAGAAATTGGAGGCCTATAAATAATAAAAATAGAATTCCAATAATTTGTATAAATTGAAATAGAATTTTATTTGTTGTTAAAATAATTATTAGTCCAGTTACTGCAAAAATTGCGTACACACCCATACCAATCCCGTGACCAATAGAGGTCAGAATGCCAGCAAATCTATTAACTGTAATACTGTTTCTGATAATTAATGCTAAACTAGGTCCAGGAGACATGGCTCCAGCAATACATACAAAGGCAAATTGAAGCCAAAAGATAAAAGTCATTTAATTTTTTGTTAGAGATAAATATTTTTTAATTGTTTTTTCTAAACCAAATTCAAATGTATCACAGATCAAAGCATGACCTATTGAAACTTCTTCGATATTATTAATATTTTCTAAGAAAAATTTTAAATTTTCCAAATTTAAATCATGTCCTGCATTTAATTTAATTTCAGGAAATTCTTTTTTTAAAAATGTTGATACATCTATATAGGACTTTATGGCATTATCTTTATTGTCTATAAAATTATGAGCATAATCGTATGTATAAAGTTCAACTCTATCGGTTTGTATAACTTCTAAATTTTCCAGTGTTTTAATGGATGGATTTATAAAAATTGAAACACGAATTTTATTTTTTTTAAATTCACTAACAATATCTCGAAGAAATTCTTTATTTTCATGACAATCCCAACCAAATGAAGAGGTCAATGCACCAGGTGGATCTGGCACTAATGTGACTTGATCTGGTTTAACCTCAATTACTTTTTTAACAAAAAAATCTGATGGATATCCTTCTATATTGAACTCTTTATTTTCAAATTTTGCCAATAAATTTTTTAATGGCTCTAGGTCAGAAAATTTCGCATGTCTTTCATCTGGGCGAGGGTGTACTGTAATTCCATCAGCACCAAAGTTTAAACATTTGTTACTAATATCAATCAAGTTTGGTAAGTCAGCACCTCTTGCATTTCTCACTAAAGCAAATTTATTCACATTTACGCTTAAAGCTGTCATAATTTATTAATTTTTTTAATTTAAGTTCACTTATTATTTTTATTTATCAATAACATCAAATTGAAAGGAGTAATATGAATAAATTTTATTTAATTGGAAAACTAAGTCCAGAATACGTTAAAGGATATATGAGTAATCCAGATCAAGATAGAGCTGCGATTGTTGGAAGTGCTGCTGAAAAAGCAGGAGGTAAATTACATAGTTTAGAATTTGTAAGAGGTGACTTTGACATGATTGCAACAGCAGAAGGCGATTATGAATCAATGCTAGCTATGAAGGTTACAGCTTTACAATCAGGAATGTTAAATGAATTAATCATTTTAGATACAAAATTTGATATGGTTAGTACTGTAAAAAAAGCAGCAGAAGCTTCTGGAACTTATAAAAAAACTTAAGAATTACTTTAAATTTTTTTTCCATATGTTTTAAGCATCCATTCATTAACTTTTGGATGCTTATATACTTCTTCTCTCAAATTATTTAATTTTTCGTATGACTCTAATATATTAGTTGGTACACCATCTAAAAGTCCTGAACTTAACCATCCGAGTAATCTCCAAATTGCTAAATCAGCAATAGAAATTTTGTTACCAACAAAAAAATTAGACTCATTATTTTTCTTAAGTAAGTTTTCAAGAAACTGAAACCATTTTGGTAAATGTTTTGTCGCTAATATTTTTCTAGCTAATGCTAATCGTTCCTTCTCTTTATCTCTACCGGACAGAGTTACAAGATAGTTAATGTCTTGAGCTGCATCAATAATTTGATCAATTTGTGCCGCTTCAAAATCATTATTTTTTGGATATAAACCAGATAACTTCCCACAAAACCTTGCAATTGCTCCTGTTTGAGCAATTATTTTGCCATCAATGTCTAATACTGGCAATTGTTTAAAAGGAGCTATTTGTTTATTTGGTAATAATCCATTTTCTTTTAAGTTATCTATTTCTTTTCCTTCGACTCGATAATCTTTGAAAGGAATATCCCCTATAAATAAAGCTAATCTAGTTACTTCTGCTCTCCAGAAAGGTATTTTAAAATAGTATAACGTAATTTCCATATTGATTTTTTTATTATGATCTATGATACACAGTTATGATCAAAAAAATAGATCTTTTCATTATCATCATTAATATTATTTTTTTTGCATACTATGGAATTCAACTTCTTGTATTCACTGATGAATTTGCCTTAAATAATTTAGGTTTCTTTAATCATGCAGTTGCGGGATTATCTGAGATAATTGGTATAATTTTTTTATCTTTTGTAGTAGCACTGATAACAATTATTTTTAAAGGAATTGATAAACAATCACCTCTTATTTATTGTATTTTCGTATTACAGTTTTTAGTATCTATCAATTTCTGGAGATATATAATTACAAACAGCCCAGGGGAAACTAACTTACAAACAATTAGTATAAATGCATTTTTATTTTCTATAATCACTGTTCTAAATTTACTATTGATAATAAATAATTTTAAAAAAATATAATATTATTATAGTAGAATATTCAAAAATCTTTTTTATTGTATGGATTTCAAAATACTAAGTACCAAAATTAAAAATATCTTTGATAGTAATAAGATTCCTTGTTTATCAGTAATAATTACAAATAAGGATAAAAATATTTTTGAACAATACCATGGCCACACACATTTAAAAAAAATGACAGATTTTAATGAAAACTCAATTGTAAGAATAGCATCAATGACTAAACCAATCACCTCATTATGTATTTTTCAACTTATTGAAAAAAACTTAATAAGTTTAGAAACAAATCTTGAGGATATAGATAGACGTTTCGCTGATGTTAAAATTATTAAAATAGTTGATAGTAATGTTCAATATATAAAACCTAAATCAAAAATTAAAATCAAACATCTGTTAACTCACACTTCTGGATATGGTTATCAATTTCTTAATTCTGAAATTAAATATTTAGTAGATAACCAATTATTACAAGATTTAAAAGATGATGGAGGGGATTTTCTTGATGCTCCTATTTTATTTGAACCAGGTACAAGATGGAATTATGGAATTGGTATTGATCTACTTGGACATGTAATTGAAAAATTATCTAATAAAAAATTAAATGATTATATGAAAGAAAATTTATTTGATAAAATTGGAATGAATAATACTACCTTTCATTTGGAAGAAAATAATTTTGAAAATTTGGCTTATGTTTATGATTATTTAGACAATAAATTAACGCTTAATAAAGATATTTCTTTCTATCAAGAGGAAAAAATTAATAGATTATTTCATGCTGGAGGGGGTGGTTTATTTTCTAATGCACAAGATTATGCAAAATTTATGCGTATATTTTTGAGTGAAAAAAATGACATATTATCTCAAGAGTCTATCAATATGATGAAAACTAATCAAATAGGAGATCTTGAAGTAAAAAGGATGCCTTCAGTTGATCAAGAATTTTCAGCTTCCTTAGATTACGATGATAACATTGAAAAAAAATTTGGATATGGTTTTATGATAAATAATAATAAAACCCTTGAAGGGAGACCAATAGGGAGTATTTTTTGGACAGGAATCTTTAATAGTTTTTTTTGGATTGATTTTGAAAATAAAATGGGATGTGCAATATTTATGCAAATGTTGCCATATATGAATGAAGTATCTCTGAAAGCCTATAATGAAATTGAGAAAAGTATTTATGAAAATATAAATAATCAGAATTCAAAATAGAAAATCACAGAGAATCAAAAATTTATAGTTTATAATATACTTAAATAAGGGAGATTTTATGATTGAATCAGCTGGGGGCATGATACCTTTTATCTGTCATGTTTTTCTAATTTTATTTGGGGGTTTTTTTGGTTTAAGTTTCGCTTTTAACAAAAATTTTGTACAAAATAGTCTTGGCTTCGCATCAAAAGACGCAATGTTTATGGGTCGACCTCTTGGGTTTTTAATGATCGGTGTAGTTTTAATGCTTATTGCTACATTATTTCAAATTGGTGGTTTTACTTCACCAAATGAAGTTATAGGCATTATGTTTATTTTTACTATTTTTGCTTTTTGTTACAATCTTGGAACCACATTAAAAATTTTTGAGAGTTTTGATGGTAATGATTGGCCAATAAAAAATGCTATAAGACCACTAATACCAATGGTAGTGATTTTAATACGTTACTTTACTTTATAAAAAAAATTTTAGCACTCTTTTAAGAGTACTAAAAAACTGGTGCTGATACCGAGAATCGAACTTGGATCTGACCGTTACCAACGGCCTGTAATAACCATTATACTATATCAGCTCAATCTATGTAATATCACAATATTTTTTAATGAAAAGAAATGTAATTAGCGGACTGAAGTCCGCTAATTTTATTTAAGAAATAGATTCTGTTTTTGCTCCAGCTATTATAGATGGTCCATCAATTACATCATGTTCTTTAGTAGTAAAGTTATCAAAGTTTTCATGAGTTGATAAAAATTCAAATATTGGACCATTTTTATATTTCTCCAGACTATCTTCATCTTTAAAAATATAAACTCCTCCATAAACATTATCATTTTCATCACCGATGAAGTATTTAGATATTAAACCTTCTACTCCACGGAAATCCATAGCATCAATATGCGCTTGAGCCTTGAAATCATCAACACCCAAGTTTTTAAGATTAAAATTAATAATTAAAATTTTCATTCTTTCCATCCATTTTCAGCTAAAACTCTTCTAAGATTAAATCCATCCCAAATTGTTGAGCTTAGCATTTCCTGGTGATTGTCCCACACTTTATCTCCATTCAACTTATCCTCTGCTTTTCCATAATCAGCCATATTGTTAAATCTGGCACCAAAAGCGTATTTACCAAAATCGGCTCCACTTAAAGTTCCAACAGTACATCCTGTTGATCCATTATCCATCCAATATTTAAAGAAAGTTTCTGACTCCTTTAGAACTAACTCTCTATTTGGGTGAGAAAATTTCCAGATAGCAAAGCAGCTTTTAACACCATTGAATGGCATTTCGTGCATTAAAGGTTCATAGAAATTCATTCTAACATGTTCACTCATTCCAAAATAAGCTTCCATCTCTGAACCAAATTCACTATCTGTACTCCAACTATCATCCATTTCACCAAAGTGTTGGTAATTATTATATCCAATATCAATATTATATACTGATGTATCTGCACCTTGATGTGTTGCTATTGAAGTTCCTATAGCACCATATTTTTCTGCATACTTTGAAACAATATTATATCCTGACATTGCTCTATCATTACTAATTTTATATTGCCAACTTCCAACGATCATTTTAACTCCTTTTTTGAAATTAAAAAAAAATTATAATGTAATTATTACTAAAATATTAAAAAAATATTTTTTTTAAAAATAAATTTTAGGTTCTTACTTCATGGTAAACTTAAAATTTTGAAATAAATATAATTTTTTTTGTAAAATAAACTTAAAATGATTATAAATTGATATTTAATTTAAATTATTTTTTTATGGATATTAATAAGATAACACTTGGATACTGGAGTACTAAGGGGCTTGGATCTGCATCAAGACAAATGATTATTTATGCAGGTGTTCCTCTAATATCAAAAATTTATAAAGTGCTTCCTAAGGAAGAAAATAATCAGATTATATATGAGGGAAGTTCTTGGCATGATAATGATAAAATTAATTTAAAGAAAAAAAATAGTTTAATTAATTTACCATACTTAAAATATTTAAAGGATGATAAAGAATTCATAATATCTCATTCCAATACCTGTCTAACTTTTTTGGGTAAAGAATTTGGTATGTTTGGTGAGACGCAAGAGGAAGAGCTAGAGTGTGAGCAGTTATTGCAAGAAACTGTAGATTTAAGATCAATTATAACAAGATTTGCTTACACTCATTTTAATTCTAAAGATGAAGAATTATTAGCAGCTAAAGAAGTTTACAATACCGCATTTGAAATTTCTAACTCTGGTAAACTTCAGAAATTCGAACATTGGCTCTCCTCAAAAGATAAAACTAAAACGAAATTATTTTTAGTAGGTAATAAAATTTCTTCACCAGACTTTAACCTTTTTGACACTTTAGATCTTTATTGTGAGTTTTTACTTTATTATAATTATGTTGAAAATGCAGATAAAAATAATGTTTTTGCTTTGCTTAAATATCCTCTGATTTCAGATTTTTTTAATAACTTTAAAAAACTTCCCAAAATGCAAAAATATTTTGAATCCGAATTATACAAACTTCCATTTACAAATAAAGGTGCAAAATTTGGATCAGGTAAAAGTGGTATAACGTGGAACCCAAGTATTGATACTGATACGACACCAGATGAAATAATTGTTGAATAAAAATATAAAATTTATAAAGTAATTTTATGGAAGAGGTAAATTTTTGGTTTTCAATAGGAAGTACTTATACTTATTTAACAGTTAATAGATTGCATGAGGTTGCGCAAAAAGAAAATATCAAATTTAATTGGCATCCTTTTAGTGTAAGAAAAATTATGATGGATATGGATAACATTCCATTTACTCCACCAGCTAAAAAAATAAAATCAGATTACATGTGGAGAGATATTGAAAGAAGAGCAAAATTTTATGGCTTTGAAGCTAAAGTACCAGCACCATACCCATTAAAAGAATTTGATTTAGCAAATCAAATTGCAATTCTTGGAATGAATGAAGGGTGGGGAGTTGATTATGTTTACAAAACATATCAAAGATGGTTTCAACAAGGGAAAGAACCAGCGACACAACCAAATTTAAACGAAATCTTTCAAGAATTAAACTTGGATCCTGATACTACGATAAAGAAAGCTAATGCACAGGAAATAAAAGATAAATATGTAAGCAATACTGAATATGCCTACAAAAAAGGAGTTTTTGGAAGTCCTACATTTGTATATGATGGCAAAGAAGTATTTTGGGGAGATGACAGACTTGAAGATTGCATAAAATGGATTAGGTTAAAGGGTAAGTAAATTAATATGAAGTTCCTAAATTTTATTTTTCCAAAAGGTCAATGGTCGTTAACTAGAGTGGCAATACTATTTATAATATTTATGATCCTTGATTTTATTGTTGTTTATTACAAAATTATATAAGACTTAAATTAGTGGCTAGTGATTTATTATTTTCTCTAAGAGATGTAGAAATCAAATTTGGCAAAAAAGTTATTTTCCAAGATTTAAACTTAAATTTACATAAGGGTGATATGATTGCGCTTGTTGGTAAAAATGGAGTTGGCAAAACAACACTTATGAAAACTATAAATGGTGATCAAGATTTAGATGCTGGCGAGTTATGGAATTACCCTGGCCTTAAAGTTGGATATTTTAATCAAAAATTTGAAAAACTAGATAACAAAACCATTGGAGAGAATTTTTCAGACCTACTTAATGAACAAAATAAACATTTTGTTGATATATTTTGTAATAAACTCAATTTAGATAAACTTGCTAATGTTGAAGATCTTTCAGGAGGTCAAAAAAGAAAAGTTTACTTAATTAGATCTTTATTAAAAGACTCAGATGTTTTGTTATTAGATGAGCCTACCAATCATCTAGATTTACAATGTATCGAATGGCTAGAAAGTTATTTACGTAATTTAAATAAGACAATTATATGTGTGAGTCATGATAGAACTTTTCTAAGTAATTTTACGAATAAAGTTTTTTGGATAGATAGAGGAAAATTACGAGTAAGCCCAAGAGGATTTAAGGATTTTGACAAATGGTCAGAGGAGTTACTCGATCAAGAATATAGAGAATTAAGAAATAGAAAGCAATTTGTCAACATTGAGCTTGAGTGGGCAAATAAAGGCGTTAAAGCTCGTGTAAAGAGGAATGAAAAAAGATTAAAAAGAGCAAAAGAATTAAAAGCGCAATTAGAAAAAGATGAAGCATCTTATAGAAGTGCAATAAAATCTTTAAGACCTCAAGTATCTAAAAAATCTACCGATCAATCTAAATTTGTTGCTGAGCTCCAAGAAGTATTCGTAAAATATCCTAATCAAAGTGAATTTGTTTTTAAAAATCTATCTATCAAAATTTCAAAAAATGATCGTATTGGTCTGCTAGGTAATAATGGAAGTGGTAAATCAACTTTTCTTCGAACAATTCTTAATGAAATAAAAATTTCTAAAGGTAAAATCAAGCTGAAAAAAAATTTAGAATTTTCTTATTTTGATCAAATGCGTAATGATCTTAATGGCAGAAAATCGATTAAAGATATCTTAGTGCCCTCTGGAGGAGATTATTTAAAAGTTCAAGGAAGAGATAGGCATGTTTGTAGTTATGTGAAAGATTTTCAGTTTGATCCTAAAAATGTCAATCATACGATACAAACATTATCAGGAGGGGAACAAAATAGATTACTTTTGGCAAAAGTATTAGCTAATCCCAAAACAGGACTTATTTTAGATGAGCCTACAAATGATCTAGATTTAGAAACACTAGACCTATTAACAGAAATGCTATCAAATTATAATGGAACGTTATTGATAGTATCACATGATCGAGATTTTTTAGATCAAACTGTAAATAAAATTTTACATTTTAAAGAAGATGGCAATGTATCATTATTTTTTGGTGGATATAGTGATTTTTTAAAATCTGAAAATCAGCAAGTTGTAAAAAATAAAGAAACAAAAAAATCAAATCCACAAAATAACAAATCAAAAAATTCTAAACCTAAACTATCATTTAAGTTTCAATATGAATTAGACCAATTACCAAACCAAATAAAAAATATTCAACAAGAATTAGAAGATATTAAAAATGAATTGAAGGATACAAACTTATATTTGGAAAATTATGAACGCTATCAGGAAATAACTTCTAAAATGGAAGTTCTTAATAGTAATCTCAATACAAAAGAAAATAGATGGTATGAATTAATTAAAATGGAAGAGGATTTAGTTAGTAATTGAGTTACTATTAATATGCGCTAGTATTATCAGATTTAGTATCAACATTTTTTATTTCTTTCAACAAGCTTTCTGCATGAGATGACATAATTCTGAAATCTGATAATAAACTTGTAAATTGAAATCCAATTTTAATCATTTCTTTCAAATATTGAACCGAGCCATTATGAATACCTGCTACCTTACCTTTATCTCTAGCCTTTTTTACAATCATTTGAATATTTGAAAAAACTGGATCCTCTTTAACATCAAACTTAGGCGGTAAACCATAAGAAGAACTCATATCTGCAGGCCCAATGTAAATACCTGTTAAATTTGGAACTGAAAGAATGGCATCTAAATTATCAACCGCTTCTTTAGTTTCAATCATTGCCAAACTTATTATATTTTTATTTGCGTGCTGATAGTAATCTGATCCATAAGCTACCTGCGCCCTCATTGGACCAAAACTTCTTTGACCAATAGGAGGATAATAACAATAAGATACAAATTTTTCGCAATCCTCTTTTGTATTTATCATTGGAGCAATTATTCCTAATACCCCAAGGTCTAACATTTTCATTATTATACCAGGTTCACTCCATGGAACTCTGGTAAGAGGTACCGCTGTGCCATTTGCAAGTGCTTGTATCATGGAGATAGAGGTTGAGTAGTCATTTTGACCATGTTGTAAATCTATAGTTACTGAGTCCCAACCCATTTTTCCAAATACTTCTGCCGTAAAAGAATTAGGTATAGATAGCCACCCATTAATTGCAGCCTCACCTTTACTCCATATATCAATTAACTTATTTTTCATTGGATTTAACATTAATATTTTTTTTATAAAAATACTATTAAAAATAAATTCTAATATTTATTTAATTGGCCATTTTAGGATATTTATTGAAACATTTGTAATATCAACTTGCAGTGATACTAAATTTCTTTAAGGTATTAAATAAATGGAGGAATTATGATTAGAACAATAATTAGTTTTGCATCTGTAATTATTCTATCTACATCTTTTTCTGCACTAGCAAAAACCAAGGTAACTTGGTCGATGGAGTCAAATGCAGACAGAGATCCAATAATGATAGAAAAATTACAAAATGCCTACAACAACTCGCAAGATAATCATGAACTTGTTATCGAATTTGAAGATAATGAAACAAGATTAACTTCGATGAGAACTGCAATGATAGGTGGTATGGGGCCTGATATTGTTGAGACACCTGGTCCATCTTATGTAAAAGAATATCATGCTGCTGGTATGTTAGAAAATTTAGATTCTTATGCTGCGGAATTTGGCTGGAAAGACAAGATGATACCTTGGGCTTATAGTTCAGGAGTTTTCGAAGGAAGTTTATACGCAATTCCAAAAACTCATGAATCAATGGTTATGCTTTATAATAAAACTTTATTTGAAGAAAATAATTGGAAAGTGCCAACAACATTGGAAGAACTAGAAGATGTTGCAGGAAAAATTAAAGCAAAAGGGATGAATGTTTTTTCTTACGGATCAGATGGATGGCAACCAACTCATGAACACCTTGTAGGAATTTATTTAAACAACTATGCAGGTCCTCAAGCTGTATATGAAGCAATAATTGGTGAAAGAGAATGGACAGATCCTGTTTTTGTTGAAGCTCTTGAGTTGCTTAAAAAACATATGGTTGATGAGGGATATTGGTCTGGAAGCCTAGAAAATTATTATGCTATTGGATGGGATGATTTTCATGCTCAATTTGCAAATAGAGGTGCAGCTATGATGACAATTGGTACCTGGACTTTTCAAGCAACACAATTGGGTATTGGTGCGAGTGATGATGAATGGGGTTGGGCTCCACTTCCATCTCTTTCTTCGCAATCTCCAGATCCTAATTTTATGATTGCAATTGGCACAACTATGTCAGTCAATGCAAATGGTAAAAACAAAGATGGTGCGATAGATGTTTTAAACTGGATAATGAGTAACAAAGACAAAGTTCTTGATATTGCAAAAGACTTTCAATTTGGAGAAATGGTAGTTCCATTAACTCTATCTAGCAGTGACATTCCAACTGATATTGCTCCTCAAGTTCAAGATTATCTTAGCGAATATGCAAGAATTACTGGTGAAGGTAATTATGGATATTGTACTTGGACTTTTTGGCCTGCTGACCCTGGCGTTCATATTTGGAAAGATATGGAAGTTGTATGGGCTGGCGATATATCTGTTGAAGATTTCTTATATGATCATCAAAAGATGTGGGATAAAGCTAGAAAAAATGGCGACACTTTACCAGTTCCATTAAGAAACTAAAATAAATATACAAACAGTGAAGCTTCAAAGCTTCACTGTATTTAAAATGAAAATATTTTCTAATAAAAATTTTGTTGCCTGGTATTTTGTCTTTCCTGTTGCATTCATTCATTTATTTGTAATAGGCATTCCATCACTTGCAAGTTTAGCTTTATGTTTAACTGACTGGAGAGGGCTTGGTGAAATAAATTATATAGGTTTTGAAAATTTTATAGAACTATTTGATGATAGGTATCTTAAAAAAGCAATTATAAATAATGTAATCTGGACTATTGCTTTCCTAACTGTCCCTGTTGGAATTGCATTAACTTGCGCTTATTTACTTACAGGAATTAAAAGAGGCCAAATGTTTTTTCGACTTGCTTTCTTTTTTCCTTACATGCTTGCAAGTGTAATTAATTGTCAAATTTGGAAATATTTATTTCACCCAATTCATGGTCTTGGAGGTTTTTTTGAGAGGATTGGTTGGGATTTTTTAGCAGTATCTCCATTTACTATGAAATCTACGTCTTTATTTGCAGTAGCATTTGTAGATGGTTGGCATTTTTGGGGTTTTCTTGTGGTTATATATTTAACAGGAATGTATCAAGTTGATAATCATCTTTACGAAGCTGCAGATATTGAGGGTGCTACAAAATTTCAAAAATTTAGATACATAACTTTACCAATGATTAGACCAGTTTTTGTTTTTAGTATTATGATTATAATTATTTGGTCTGTTCCAGTGTTTGATTATGTATATATTTTAACAGGTGGTGGTCCTGCATACAGTTCAGAAGTAATAGCAAACTATATGTATTCTCAAGCATTTGAGAGATTTGATGTTGGATACTCTTCTGCAATAGGAACACTAATGTTTTTTTATGTTATGATTATAGTTGCTTTGTTTGGTCTTTTTAGAAAAGCTGGGTGGGACATATAATGATAGTTGCAAAATATAGAAGTAGAGAAGTGATATCCAATTATATAATTCTTATTATATTTGCTTTAATAGCGATTCTTCCATTAGCTGTTCTTATATTTAATTCAATTAAGCCTCAAATGGAGTTTGGCGTAAATCCACTTGGACCTCCAAGTGAAATAAGATTTGAAAATTTTAGTGAAGCTTGGGTTAAGGGAGAATATGCTAAAGTTTTTTTTAATTCTTTAAAGTTAGTTGCTGGATCAGTATTATTGTGTCTTGCCGTTTCACTAGCAGCTGGATTTAGTCTTGCAAAGTTAAACCCTAAAGGCTCTGCAATAATTGCTGTCTATCTTTTAGTTGGCATAAGTATTCCTGCACAACTTTATATCGTGCCTTTGTTCTTATTATGGAAGGAGATACATCTTTTAAATACACATATAGGATTAATTATAATCTACACAGCTTTAAATGCACCATTTGCAACTTTCTTAATTAGATCTTACATGATTAGATTGCCAGATGAGCTATTTGAAGCTGCACGACTTGATGGAGCTAATACTTTTCAACTTTTTTTTAGAGTTGCGCTACCTCTTTCATGGCCAGTTATTTTAACTGCAGGATTAATAATAGCTCTTGCAGTTTGGAATGAATTTTTATTTGCTTTAACTTTTATTAGTGAAGAAGGTTTTAAACCTATGGCTACTATATTATTTGCATTTCAGTGGAGATTTGAAAATAATTACGCACTGCAAAGCGCATCAGCGATAATGATGGTTGCGCCTGTGGCAATTCTTTTCATGCTATTTCAAAGGAGATTTATTTCTGGATTAACTAGTGGAGGATTAAAAGGTTAAATGACTTATAAATTAGACAAAAATTATGAGGAAAAGGTGTACGCAGGTGTATTAGGTAAAATAATTGGTGTATTTCTTGGACGTCCATTTGAAGGTTGGTCTTATGAAAGAATAATGAAGGAATTGGGACCTATAAATTATTATGTAAATGAAAAATTAGATTTCCCCTTACCTGTGTCCGATGACGACATTACTGGTACATTTACCTTTTTACGTGCTTTTAGAGAGTGCAATTTTGAAAAAAATATTACTGCTAAAGATATAGGTAAAACTTGGTTAAATAATATTATTGAGGATAAAACAATTCTATGGTGGGGAGGAAAAGGACATTCAGCAGAAGACACAGCTTTTCAAAATTTAAAGCAGGGTGTCGATGCACCTGATAGTGGTTCAATAAAAACTAATGGTAAGGTAATTGCTGAACAAATAGGAGCTCAAATTTTTATCGATGGTTGGGCTATGGTAGCACCTGGTGATCCAGAAAGAGCAGTTCATTATGCTAAACTTGCTGCAAGTGTTAGTCATGATGGAGAGGCAATTTACGGTGCTCAAGTTGTAGCTGCTCTAGAATCAATGGCTTTTGTCGAAAGTGATTTAGCAAAGTTAGTTGAGCAAGCTAAAAAATTTATTCCAGATAATTCTGTAATATTTAGATTAATATCTGACATACAAGAATGGCGATCAGGAAATTTAGGTTGGGAACAAGCAAGAGAAAAAATTGCTGAGAATTATGGATATGATAAATATTTAGGTAACTGTCATATGGTGCCCAACCATGCTTTAATTATTATGGCTTTATTATTTGGAGATGATGATTTTCAAAAAACTATGATGATTGTGAACACAGCAGGTTGGGACACAGATTGTAATTCAGGAAATGTTGGTTGTATTTTAGGAATTAAAAATGGAATAGAAGGACTTAAATCAGGTCCTGATTATTTATCTCCTATCAATGATATCTTATATTGCCCTTCTGCATCAGGAGGTGAAACACTTACTGATGCACTGACAGAAACTTACAAAATAATTAATACAACTAGAAAAATTAATGGTTTAGAAGAAAATTTACCTAAAAATGGAGCTAGATTTCATTTTAATATTAAAGAATCAACACAAGGTTGGCGAACAAGAGTTGGAAATAATTTTTGTGAAACAAAAATCAGTAATGTTGAATACAAATCTTCATTAGGAGAAAGAGGTTTAAAAATTGCATATAAAAATCTTTCAGAAGATCTAACTTCAGAAGTTTATGTAGAAACATTTTTTCCTGAGGTTATTTTAGATTTAAAAGGAAAAAAAAGAGATGATTTCTTTCATTACGATTATATTTCTTGTCCAACTATTTTTCCTGGTCAGAAAGTAACTTTGGAAATAGAAAATATATTTTCTCATGAAATCTCAATCACATTATTCTCAAAATATTGGGGTGAAAATGATAAACTCCAAAAAATTTCTTCAAATATTTTTAATTTAAGTGGAAATGAAAAAAAACAAATATCTTGGGATGTGCCTGACACTAGCTCAAACCCTATTGGTCAAATCGGCTTTAATATCGCATCAAAGGAAAAAAAAGATGGAGAAGTTGTTATTAACTATGTCAATTTTGAAGGAGAACCAAAACAAATATTTAAAAGACCTGATCACGTAGAGAATTATCAAAGAGGTAAAGAAAAAAAAGAGGGCTACTATGGTGAAATTTGGAGAAATGCATGGGTTCAATCATTAGACAAATGGGAAAAGAGAGGTAAAAATTTTAGAATTTGCCAAAATAATGGTAGGGGAATTTTATTTACTGGAACAGATTTATGGAGAAATTATTCAATTGCATCAAATATTATGTTGCAGTCTAGTAACTCTGGAGGAATAGTATCAAGAGTCCAAGGTGTAAATAAATACTACACCTTTGAAATTTGTAAAGGTAACAAGTTACGCATTGGAAAGATGAATAATGATTATCAAATATTAAAAGAAGAAGAATTTAAAGTAGAATTTTTTAAAGAATATAATTTAAAAA
This sequence comes from uncultured Alphaproteobacteria bacterium, assembly GCA_902614395.1. Taxonomy (GTDB): domain Bacteria; phylum Pseudomonadota; class Alphaproteobacteria; order HIMB59; genus CACPNW01. Next base: position 287,447 of record CACMKW010000001.1, read on the forward strand.
TGACAGTAATAAAAAATAAAATTATTGGACACATTAATGATAAAGTTATTATCGAAGTTGAGGATGATGCTTCTCCTTTTCTTAAAGGTGGAGCAGGTTTAGTTGTTGATAATGGGACTTTAGTAACAGAACAGATAATCTTAAATTAAAGTATGAAATATAGAAAATTTGGCTCTCTTGATTGGAATGTATCTGAAATAGGTTTAGGTTGTTGGCAGATTGGCGCTGATTGGGGAAATGTTAGTGAAGAGAAGGCAAATGAAGTATTACAATCATCATTTGAAAATGGAGTAAACTTTTTTGATACAGCTGATGTTTATGGTGATGGTAGAAGTGAAAAATTTGTGGGAAATTTTATAAATTCTATTTCCGAGAGAATTTATGTAGCAACAAAAGCTGGTAGACGTATTAACCCACACGTTGCAAATGGTTATTATGATAAAGATTTAATGGAGTCATTTGTAGACCGATCATTATCAAATCTAAATATTGAAACTATCGATCTTTTACAAATGCATTGTCCTCCAACAGAAGTTTATTCATCAGATAATACTTTTGAAATGTTAGATTACTTAGTAGCTAAAGGAAAAATACAAAATTATGGGTTTAGTGTTGAAACAATTGATCAAGCTTTAGAATGCATACAAAAACCTAATACAAAATCAATTCAAGTTATCTTTAATATTTTTAGACAAAAACCTGCAGAAAAATTATTTAAAATTGCAAAAGAAAAAAAAGTAGCAATCATAGTTAGAGTTCCTCTAGCTAGTGGTTTGTTATCAGGAAAATTTGATAAAAATTCTTCCTTTGCTCCTGATGATCATCGAAATTATAATATCAACGGTGATGCATTTGATGTTGGTGAAACATTCTCCGGTGTTAATTATTCAAAAGCATTGGAAGCAGTTGAGGAACTTAAAAATATTATTCCTAATGAAATAACTCTTTCTCAATTATCTCTTAAATGGATTTTAATGCATGAAGCTGTGAGTGTTGTTATTCCAGGTGCAAAAAATAAGGATCATGTAGATCTAAATACCGCCTCAAGTGAAGTTAATGAAATTTCTTCTTTAATGAATGCAATAAATAAAATTTATACAAAATATTTCTATGATGATGTACATCATCGTTGGTAATAAATTTTGTGTTAGAAGAAAATAAGATATTTAGAAGAGCAACTCTTGCATCAATAATAACATCAACTTATCCTATGATTGTTGTTGGATGTTACTTTGGTATTACTCCATGGAATATGAATAGATTGTCAATTGATGAAACTGATTTGAGTTTTTCAATATTAATTTTTGGAATTTTTTTTGTGTTATCAAATCAAATAGCTGGAAGAATATTAGTCCCAAAATATGGAACAAGGTTAGTTATGTCTTTGGCCTTTCCACTAATTACCTTTTCTTCATTGTTATCGATAACATCTTCATCATATTTTTATTTTTTATTAACTTTTATTCCAGCTGGGATAGGGTGGGGGGCTTCTGGACCTATTGGAGGCATACATTGTCAACTAATTGAAAAATATTTTAAGAAAATTATTACTCCTTATTACGCTATGGGTTTCAATATTGGTATTCTTGTTGGCGGAGGTTTGGCGGGTATAATTATGCGTTACAACTTTGAGCCTTATATTTTTTTTCTAGTTTTATCTTTTTCTTCAATATTAGTTGCATTCTTAGTTCTTCATCTAGGATTACCGAGTAATTTAGATTTTAAAGGTAAAGGTGAAAAATTTAAAATTCCAGAGTCAAATGTTCTTATATTTGGTTTCTTATTATTTTTTGTTTTTGGTTCTGGCGGTATAATTATGGATTGGTCAACATTATGGCTATCAAAAGATTTAAATGCCCCTCTTTATCTTGCAAGCATGGGTTTAATATTTTTTAGTATTGGAGGTATTTTTGCGAATTTATTCTCTAACACTTTAATTAATTTGTTTACTGAAAAAGTTGTAGGATGTCATTTTGTGATGATTGGCGCATTAGTAATGTTTTTATCTTTATTAACAAACAATTTTTATATTATACTAGGAATCTTATGTATTTATGGATTTGCTATAGCAAACTTGGTTCCTATAGTCATTCGCCAAGCTGTTAAGCAGTCTAACGAAAGTATTCCTATGACTGTAACTAATCTCATAACCATTGGATTATCTTCTACAATGATTATGCCAGCGGCAATTGGTTTTCTTGCAGAAACATTTTCGCTAACTTTGAATATGTATTTACTATCTATTATTGTTTTTACTTCTGGATTTGTTTTTTTACTTAAGTTTAAATGAAATTAATGAATAAATTAAAAATATCTCAAGTTCAATTTCAAGCAAGTCATATCCCAGCTTTAAATGCTGAGATTCTTGAGAAAAGTTTTAATAAAACATTAAAATTTAAGCCTCACTTAATTTGTACGCCTGAATGCTCTAACATGATAACCAATGACAAAAATTATTTAATAACAAATGCTCCATATCAAAACACCTGTCCAGTTTTGAAAATGGCAAAAGATTTTGCTAAAAAAAATAAAATTACCATAAATCTTGGTTCCTTACTTTTAAAAATCAAAAATAAAAGAAAACTTGTAAATAGATCTTATTTTATAAATAATAATGGTGTTGTAGAAAAAACTTATGATAAAATTCATATGTTTGATGTTAAAATTAATAACAAAGAAAAACATCAAGAGTCATCTTTGTTTCAAGCTGGTAATGAAATAACTTATGCAAAAATAAAAAACATTAAAATAGGAATGACAATTTGTTATGATTTACGATTTCCTAATTTATACAGACAACTTTCCAAAAAAGATTGTTCAATTATTTTAGTTCCTGCTGCTTTCACTAGACCAACTGGAAAAGATCATTGGGAAATTTTAAATCGATCAAGAGCTATAGAAAATAATGTATTTATTTTGGCAACTGGGATGTGTGGAAACCATCATATGCAAAGGAAAACTTATGGATATTCTCTCATAGTAGATCCTTGGGGGAAGATTGTAAATAATACTAAAAATAGACCTTCTATACTTAATTCAACTATTAATATTTCAGAGGTAAAAAAAATAAGAAAAAAAATTCCCTCATTAAAATATGAGTGATTTTAAATCATTAGTTTCAGGTGTCGGAAATTTAAATAAAACTACAAAATATTATGATGATTGGTCAGAAAAATATGATGAAACACTTAAGTTATGGAATTATCAAGCACCCAAAAAAAGCATTAAATTTTTAAAAGAAACAACTAATTTTAAACCAAATAATATCTTAGATTTAGCATGTGGAACTGGCTTATTTGGTGCCGAATTAAAAAAAGTTTATCCAAAAAGTCATATATATGGATCAGATATTTCAAAAAAAAGCTTAAAAATTTCATCAGAAAAAAAAATTTATAAAAAATTACAAATAAAAAACTTTGAACAATTACATAATTATAAAATAAAATTTGATCTTATTTCTTTGATTGGCTCAATGACGTATTGTAAAAACTTTGATAAACTTTTTGTTAATATTAATAAAAATATTAAACAGAAAGGCTTTGTTTTATTTACTCATAGAATTGATTTATGGCAAAAACAGGATTTTTTAAATATTTTAAAAAAACATCAAAAATCATTAAAAATCATTAAAATTTCTAGGCCTTTAAATTATTTACCTTTGAACAAAGATTTCAAAAATAAAATAAAAATAAAAATTGTTTTATTACAAAAATATTAAAATTTAGGCTTTTAAATTAAAAATTTGAGCCGAAACCGAGAATCGGGTATTTATTAACTAGGTTTATTTTCTATCCATAAACCAACGATGAAAAGAAGGGATATTCGCCGTGTCCCTTCTTTTTTTATACACTAGATAAAATTGATTTGGCAATAAATTAAATTTATTTTTTTGAGTTAAAATTATCCATTTTTCTAAGTGTCTTTTCGCTTACGTGATGCTCTATTCCTTCAGCATCTTCAGAGGCCGTATTCTTATCTAAACCAAGATTTAGTAAAAAATTATATACTATATTATGCCTTTTTTTTGATTCACTTGCTATTTTTTGACCTTTAAAAGTTAAAAAAATTGATCGATAAGGTTCTCTTTTAATGTAACCCTGTGTTTGTAATCTTTGTATTGTTTTATTGGCTGTGGCTTGTGCAATACCCAAACTTTCAGCAATATCGACAATACGAGCTTCTCCTTTAGAATTTAACAGTTCTGCAATTAGTTCTAGATAATCTTCAGTATTTTCTGTTTTGTGAGCATTTCGGACTTTACTGAACGACATTTCTTTTTTTAACATAAAAAATAAAAAAAATTAACAGAAAATATAGCCATAGCTATATTTATTAGCTATATATACATTCAATGAATGCGCTGATTAATGCTATTAATGAAAAAACAAAGATCATTCTTGAGAATGATGGAAGGTTATTAAAGAAATCTTTTTTTGGTCTTTTACTACTTTCTCTTGTTTTTCAAGGTGGTGAATTTGGTGATGTTATAAGATCATCAATGATTGATGCTTATATTCAGGTATCTGTTTTTGTTGGATTTACTCTTTTTGTTTTTATTGGCTTGGATAGTTTAACAAAATTTGATGTAAAGAATTTTTTAGCTAAAACGCAAAAGTTCCATGTTGGTATAGCTGCGTTTTTAGGTGCAATACCTGGATGTGGTGGAGCTATAATAGTTGTGACACAATACATTCAGGGTCGTATTTCTTTTGGGTCTTTAGTAGCGGTATTAACAGCAACTATGGGTGATGCAGCTTTTTTAATACTTGCTATTGAACCCACGACTGGATTGTTAATTTTTGGTATTGGAATAATTGTTGGATCAATTTCAGGTTATATAATTGATTTTATTCACGGCATAAATTTTATGCAATCAGAGACAAAAATAAAAGTTGAATTTGAAAAAATAAATAAAACTTTTGTTTCGAATTTTAATTTTTTTTGGCTTTTTTTATTTATTCCTGGTTTTATTTTAGGTATTCTAGTTGCATTCCAGATTGAATTTGTTTCACCAGCTTATAATTCACTTTTAGTTTTTATAGCTTCTGCTGGAGCAATACTTTCAATATTTATGTGGTCATTAAATCCATTAAGTGATTTTCAATGCTCAACTGACAAAAGTAGAGGATTATTATCAAGAGTAGTAGATACAACTAATTTTGTAACCACCTGGGTCATTAGTGGTTTTCTTGTCTTTGAAATATTTATGTACTTTACAAGTTTAGATTTAAAAATATTTTTTGATTTATGGCTACCGTTTGTTCCATTGGTAGCAATTCTATTTGGTTTTTTACCTGGTTGTGGACCCCAAGTTGTTGTAGCAACGTTTTATCTAAATGGCTATATTCCTCTTTCTGCAGAGCTTGGTAATGCTATTTCAAATGATGGTGATGCTTTATTCCCAGCAATTGCTCTTGCCCCAAAAGCTGCGATTTTAGCAACCCTTTATAGTGCACTTCCTGCATTAGTTGTTGCCTACGGATATTTTTACCTATTTGAGTAAAATCTTGAAGAAAAACTTACCATCTAAAGTTTGTATTGTTTGCAATAAGCCATTCTCTTGGAGAAAAAAATGGGAAAGAGATTGGAAGAATGTTTTATATTGTTCTAAGAAATGCTCTAAAAATGGATTAAAAAAAAATAATAATAATTAAATCTTATTTATGACAGATAAATTAAATAAAGAAAAAGATACACATCAAGCAAAAGATGATTCTAAAAAAGAAATACGCTTAACAAGATTAAAAAGGTTAGAAAAAAAACTAAAATCAAATATTTTAAAAAGAAAACAAGCTATTAGCAAAAATGGATAAATTAATAATAAAAGGAGGTTCTAAAATTTCTGGCTCAGTTAATGTTCACGGTTCAAAAAATTCTGCACTACCTATTATAGTTTCTTCTCTTTTATCTAAAAAAACTTTAAAACTCTCAAATGTACCTAATGTGGTTGATGTTCTAAATTTAATAAAATTACTGAAAAATTATGGTGTAAAAATTGAACATAAAAAAAATAAATTAAAGATAAATCCCTCCAAAATTAAGAATTTATCAGCAGATTATGATGTTGTGCGAAAAATGAGAGCCTCTATATTAATTCTAGGTCCATTACTTTCTCGATTTGGTGAGGCTAGAATATCTTTACCAGGAGGATGTGCCATTGGAACTAGGCCAATAGATATACATCTTGCTGGTTTATCAAAATTGGGAGCTAAATTTGAAATTCAAAATGGCTTTGTTGTTGGCAGTGTTAAATCACAATTGATTGGAAATAAAATTAAATTACCTTTTCCAAGTGTAGGAGCAACTGAAAATATACTAATGGCCTCGATATTGGCAAAAGGTGAAACTAAAATTTCTAATGCTGCGAGAGAACCAGAAATAGAAGATTTGTCAAAATGTCTTATAAAAATGGGTGCAAAAATAGAAGGCCATGGAACAAAAACTATTTTTGTACAAGGTGTAACAAATTTAAAAAAAGCAGAGCATGAGATAATTGCTGATAGAATTGTAGCTGGCACATATATAATTGCAGCTTTGATGTTAAATTCAGCTTTAGAAATAAATAACTTTAATACTATTTATTTAAAATCCTTAATTGATATTTTAAAAAAAATGGGTGCAAAATTAAAAGTAAGTAAATATTCGATAAAAGTCTCTAAAGGATCAAAACTAAAATCTACTAGTCTTTCAACTAGTCCATATCCAGGTTTTCCAACTGATTTACAAGCTCAGTTAATGTCTCTTATGTGTATCTCTGATGGGAAGTCAAAAATTAAAGAAACAATTTTTGAAAATAGATTCATGCATGTTCCTGAACTGAATCGATTAGGTGCGAATATAACAGTAGAAAAAGATACCGCTACAATAATAGGCAATCAAACATTTAAAGGAGCGCAGGTAATGGCTAGTGATTTACGAGCTAGTATCAGTTTAGTGTTAGCTGCTATGAATGCAAATGGTCAAACGACACTAAATCGTGTCTATCATCTTGATAGAGGCTATGAAAATATTGAAAAAACATTAGGTAGTTTGGGAGCAAAAATAAAAAGACAGAAAAACTAACTTTTTCTAGTTTTTTCTTTGATCACAATATAAAAGCCTGCAATTTATGAGCAAAATAGTTATTGCAGTACCAAGAGGCAGAATAACAAAAGAATGTAAAAACTTGTTACTTAAAACAAGTTTTGCTCCTGATCCTTTACTATTTGATAAAGATACAAGAAAGTTAACTTTTAAATCTAAAAAAAGAAACATTGAGTATATCAAAGTAAGAGCCTTTGATGCATGTACATTTGTTGCATTTGGAGCTGCTCAAATAGGAATAGCTGGTGAGGATGTAATTAATGAATTTGATTACTCAGAAATATATGCTCCGCTTGATTTAAATATTGGGCATTGTCGAATTTCTGTAGCTGCTTTGAAATCTTTATTAAAAAAAGAGGATCCAGAAACTTGGAGTAATATTAGAATTGCTACTAAATACCCAAATATTACAAAAAAATTTTTTTATAATAAGGGGATACAAGTAGAAATTATAAAACTAAGTGGATCTATGGAATTAGCCCCTTCTTTAAATATGTGTAGAAGAATTGTAGATTTAGTTTCTACAGGAAAAACATTGAAAGAAAATGGTTTGACTGAAATTGAAGAAATAATGAAAATTCAATCTAAATTAATTGTCAATAGATCAGCTTATAAGACAAATATGAATGAGGTTTCAAAAATTATTTCTGAAATAGGTACTTTTGTTAAATGAAAATAATAAAATTTAATAAAAATTTTTATAATCAATTTCAGACAAAGATTGAAAACAGAAATTCATTATCAAGTAAATCAATTCAAGAAGATGTAAAAAAAATTATTTATGATGTAAAAAAAAATGGCGATAAATCTCTAATTAAGTATGCAGCAAAATTTGATAAAGTTAAAATTAATAAACAAGATCTTAGTTTAGATTTATCTAAAATAAAAATACAACCTAAAGTTGAGCCACAAATATTTAATAGTTTTAAAAAAGCTATAAAAAATATTTCATCATTTCACAAAAAACAATTACCTAAAAATATTACCTATACTAATAATGGTGCAACATTGAAATCTGTATGGAAGCCTATTGATTCAGTTGGCTTGTACGTACCTGGAGGAAGGGCTTTTTATCCCTCATCTTTAATTATGAATGCAGTACCTGCAATCATAGCTGGAGTAAAAAGAATTGTTTGTATCACACCACCAACTAAATCAATTAATCCATATTTTATAAAATTAATAAGGGAATTAGGTATTAAAGAAACATATTTTGTAGGAGGAGCTCAAGCTATTAGTGCACTAACGTTTGGCACTCAAACTATTAAGCCAGTCAATAAAATATTTGGACCTGGTAATGCTTATGTAGCAGAGGCAAAAAAACAATTGTATGGAAAAGTAGGTATAGATTTGCTAGCAGGACCATCTGAAATAATAGTTGTTGCAAATAACAATAATAATCCAGATTGGGTAGCTTCAGATCTAATAGCTCAAGCAGAACATGATGAAAATGCACAAGCAATTTTAATTACGGATAGTAAAGATTTTGCAACTAAAGTCTTAAGTTCAATTAAAAAAATTAAAAAAGATTTATCAAAAAAGAAAATAATTGAAAAAAGTTTAAATAATAATGGAATTATAGCTTTGGTCGATAATATAGAACTTGCTTCAGAAATCATAAATTTTGTTGCACCAGAACATTTACATATTCACATTTCTAATAATAAAAAATTATTATCGAATATAAATAATGCTGGCGGTATATTTTTAGGTGAATACTCTGTAGAAGCTTTTGGTGACTATATTGTAGGAACTAACCATGTATTGCCGACATCAGGAGCGGCAAAATTTTCATCAGGTCTAGGTGTTTTAGATTTTATGAAAAGAACCTCTGTTGTTGATATGAATAAAAAATCTTTTAATGCTCTTTCGGAAGATACTGAAAAAATGTCAGGACTTGAAGGTCTAGATGGACACAAATTGTCAGTTAAAATTAGACAAAAGAAATAATTTTTACTATAAGCTTATACAAATATGCCAAAAGAAGGATCGATTGAATTTCAAGGAGTTGTATTAGAACTTCTTCCAAATGCAATGTTTAAAGTAAAATTAGAAAATGATCATGAAATTCTAGCTCACTCATCAGGAAAAATGAGAAAAAATAGAATAAGAGTATTAGCTGGTGATAAAGTGACAGTAGAAATGACACCTTATGATTTAACAAAAGGCAGAATTACTTTTAGATGGAAGTAAAAAAATCTAAAAAAAATAATATTATTTCATTAAAAAAAAAATCTAAATGCCCAACATGTAAAAAGGTTTCTAAGGAACCATTTATACCTTTTTGTTCAAAAAAATGCGCTAGTCTTGATTTGATGAAATGGCTCACTGATGAACATGGGCTGCAAATAAAATCTGATTAATTATCCTATTTTTAATTGAATTTAATTATAAATACTTTATCTGATGACTTGTGCCCAGGTAGCTCAGTTGGTAGAGCAAGGGACTGAAAATCCCTGTGTCGGTGGTTCGATTCCGCCCCTGGGCACCACTCTTTTTTACTTTTTTTTAAGGTAACTTTTTTGCTTCTGCAAAGATAAACTACACAGCTATTATTAGAGAAAAGTCTAAGTTTTGATAATTTTTGTTTAGTTAATTAGGTCGTAAATGTCACCTTTTATCACCCTCGAAATGTTTTGTTTTATTTACGCTATTTTATCCTATAATTCTTCAAAATTAGACTCTTAAAAAATTTGTGTTAAAGTGTTCTAATATGACTAAAAAAATTTTAGTTTTTTCAAATGGTGAAAAAATTGGAGATGGAATAATTAAATTACAACTTCTTCACGAAATTAAAACAAGACTTCCAGACTATAAATTATATTGGCTTACTAATAAGGGTAAGACTGTATATTCAAACACTCTTAAATTCATTGCAAGTAATTATATTGATGAGATTCTTGATCAATCAGATCTTAATCCATTTTTTTGGAATAAAATATCAAAAAGATATAAATTAGAAAATGAATTTTTTGATTATATTTTAGATACACAAAAATCAGTAATAAGAACTATAGCATTAAAACGTATCAAGCATAAAAATTTTATTTCTGGATCAGCTAATGGTTTTTTTTCTTCTAAAAAAATTAAAAGTAATAAGAAAAGAAAATATTATTTAAACTACATTTTAGATTTATTAGATTTAATAGTTATTAAAAAAAATAGAAATGATTTTAAAATTCCAATAAGTGAAAATCTTGAAGGAGTAATAAGTAATATTTTATTAAAACATAAAAGCTATGTAGGAATTGCACCTGGTGCTGGAGAAAAGAATAAGATTTGGCCTTTAGAGAAATACATCGAGTTATGTAACTATCTTCAAGAAAATAATAAGACTATAGTTTTTTTTATTGGACCTGACGAATTATATTTAAAAGAAAAATTAAAAAATCTTTATCCTGACTCAATATTTATCGAGGATCATATTACTGGATTTCAAAATATAGAAATTATTATGGCTACCACTAAATATTTACAACTAGCCATTTCGAATGATAGCGGTGTTAGTCATATGTTATCAACTGGATATTGCCCATTAATTAAACTCTTTGGCCCCAAAGATTCAAAAAAATTTACTCCTGAAAATCCAAATCTATTTTCTATTTCCTCAAGTGATTTTAACTCAAAAAATATCAATAAAATACCTGTCTCTAGAGTGATTGAAGAAATAGAAAAAGTTCTAATTTAAAATTTCATATATTAGAAGGTAGACAAGTATATTTTTCATCATTACTTGTTTACTTTTATATGTTTAAATTTGATAAACTTGTATTTGGAGATGCAGGGTGGGGTGATGAATTTCTTATAGCAACACTAATGACTCTACTAGTAAGTATTTTATCAATGGGGTTAGGTCTTTTTTTAGCAATTATTACAGTTTGGGCAAAGATAATACAAAACAGAATAACAAGATTTATTGCAAATTTTTATACAACAGTAATCAGAGGTGTTCCTGAATTATTAGTTATTTATCTAATTTTCTTTGGTGGCAATGCTGTTGTTATGAGTATAGCTAAAGTATTTGGATATAATAAATATATAGAACTAAACGCACTTACAATTGCGACAATAGCCATTGCAGTAATATCAGCTACATATTCCAGTGAAGTTTTAAGAGCTTCTTATTTGGCTATATCTAAGGGTCAAATTGAAGCTGCAAGAGCATTGGGTATGAATAAATTTAGTATTTTTTTTAAAGTTATTTCACCTCAAGTTATAAGAAATGCTTTACCGGGAATAGGGAATGTATGGCAAATAACTCTTAAAGATACATCCCTCATTTCCGTAACTGGTCTTGTTGAAATTATGCGTCAATCTAGAATATCTTCTAACGTTGAGCATTCACCTTTAACTTTCTTAATAACAGCCGCGATATTGTATTTATGTTTAACAACAATCTCTGGCAGGGTTTTTAAAACGCTAGAAGTAAATTATTCAAAAGGATTTTCGACATGATTGAATTTTTAAATAGTATTCAAAATTCTCTTATTTATAAAAATTTCTTTTTGGTCCTATCTGGCTTAGATAATACAATTTTATTATTATTAATTTCACTACCACTTGGTTTTGTTTTAGCATTATTATTTGCTCTAGGAAGAGTTTCTAAAATTGCAATATTATCAAGAACAATTGCTAGTTATATTTTTGTCATTAGAGGAACCCCTTTACTTGTTCAAATATATTTAATTTATTTTGGTTTAGGTTCTGTAAAACTTATTCGAGAAAGTTTTTTGTGGTATGCATTAAAAGAACCTTTTTGGTGCGGGGTAATAGCACTTACAATTAATACTGTTGCATATGGAGCAGAAATTTTTCGCGGCGGCATTCAATCAATTGAGAAAAGTCAGGTTGAATCTGGTCTATCACTAGGATTTGGAAAATTTTTACTTTTAAGAAAAATTATACTACCTATAGCTATACGAAAAGTTTTACCGTCTTACGGTAATGAATTAATACTAATGGTTAAAGCAACCTCTTTAGTTAGTCTTACAACCTACATGGAAATGACAGGTATCGCTAGAAAGATAATGGCTAAAACATTTGCACCTGTTGAAGCATTTATTGCTGCAGGAATTCTTTATCTTTTTTTAAATTTTCTAATGGTTCAATTTGTTAAATATTTAGAATGGAAATATAATCCACACTTAAGATTAAATAATTAATTTCTAAATTTTTTATGACAAGTGCTGCAATTTGCAGCCATTGCTTTAATAGCATCACTTATCATCTCTTTATCTTCTAATTCTATACTTAAAGATATCATTTCGATATCATCTACAAAGTTTTGGTTATATTCATTAAATGTCTCACGATCACTCCAAATATTATCACTAGCTCCTTCTGCTTGACTATTTTCAGGATAAAAATCTTTAAATTCAGATGCTGAGTGAAGAAGAGTTTCATTAAGCTCTAACATTTCCTCATATTGATCTGAATTTATTAATCTGTAAAGTTTCGATGATGTGCTTTTAATTTTTTGCATTATTGCCATTCTTTCGTTAACAATCTTTTCTAACGATTTGTCCTCTAAAGTTACTTTGTGAGCTAGAACATATAAAGGAATGAATGAAATTAAAGTACTTATCGTTATTTTAAAGAATATACCCATTTTTTGTTATTATATTATGCAAGTAGTTATGTCCTAATTTTGCATATTCAAGAGGGTTTGCTTTTTTAGGATCCTGCTCAGCTTCAATAATTAACCATTCCTGATATTTTGCCTCATATAGTATCTTAATTAATGGATCGTAATCGATGCAACCATCACCTGGAACAGTGAAAACACCATCTAAAAAAGACTCTCTAAAACTTAAGTCATCTTTAATAGATTTTAAAAAAACATCTTTTCTAATATCTTTACAATGAACATGGTTAATTCGAGATATATAATTTTTTAATACTCTTTCGTAATTTGCTTCGGCAAACATTAAGTGTCCAGTATCGTAAAGCAAAAATGTATTTTGATTTGTCATATCCATAAATCGATCAACATCTTCCTCGGACTGTATAATAGTTCCCATATGCTCATGATACGACATTGGCATTCCTTCATCCATCAGCATATCAGATAATTCACTGATTTTTTTGCAATAGCTATCCCATTCATCTTTTTCAAGTATTGGCCTTTTACTTAGAGCTTTTGATTGATCGCCTTGGATTGATCCAGATACATCAGCAAAAACAAAAACATCCGCATTAATTAACTTTAATAAATTTAAATGATCTTGGAGTGCTATCCATTCTTCTTTTACACTTCTTTCTCTAAGCATTGCACCATACCAACCACCTGGCATTTTTAAATTAAATTTTTCTAAAAGATATTTTGTTATTCCAGGATTTCTCGGAAATTTTCCACCTAATTCAATACCTGAAAATCCAGATGTGCTTGCGTCCTCTAAACATTTTTCAATAGGAGTGTCACCTCCTAGTTCTGGCATATCATCATTGCTCCAGGCAATAGGCGCGATACCAAGTTTAATTTTCATGAATTTTTACATATTTCATGATAGATGAAAAATAAAGATAAATATGAACATATTATTAGTCGATGGAAATGAAAAAGAAGCTTCTGATCGGTATACAAAATTGGGTATGGATACTCAATTTCAAGTATATGAAAAAATTTTAAAAAAATATTCTAGTTCAACTATCAATATTACAACAATTCATCCTGCTGTTCATAATAATTATCTACCTTTAGGCATAAGTCTTGATGATTTCGAAGCGGTTGCTTGGACAGGAAGCTTACTTAATATATATAACATGACAAAATCCATAACTAATCAAATAGATTTAGCTAAAGAATTATTTAAAAAAAAAAATAAAATATTTGGTAGTTGTTGGGGGCTTCAGGTTTTAGTAACTGCCGCAGGAGGTAAAGTAAGAAAAAATCCCAATGGCCTTGAAGCAGTTTTAGCTAAAAATATTAAATTAAATCATGATGGTGAAATTCATCCCATGTATAAAAACAAAAAAAAATCATTTAATGCACTATGTTGGCATTATGATGAAGCAGAAAAGCTTCCAAAAGAAACTAAGGTATTAGCCTCAAATAAGATCAGTCAATTCCAATCTATAAGCTTTGAAGTAAATCAATCAAGTGTTTGGGCAGTGCAATACCATCCAGAATTTAATTCAAAATGGATGGCTGGACTTATGGAAATGAGAAAAGATATTTTGTTGGAACAAAAAGTATATGAAAATTTATCAGAATTTGAAAATGAAAAGATGATTTTACAAAACCCTGATAATCTTGAGAAAAAAGAATTAGATATATATGATGATGTAGTTGATGAAGAAATCCATTCTTTAGAACTTTCAAATTGGTTAAATCTTAATAAAAATTATTGACTACATTTATAATTAATTTCCATTTACTAATACTAGAAGTTGAAATGGATTTGTTAATATTTGCTTTTACTGTTTTATCTTTTTTCCAAAGTTTACTTATTTGGCTTGTATTTTTTATATATCCAGATTGAATTGCTGCAAGATATGCTGCGCCAAGTGAAGTAGTCTCAACATTACTTGGTCTAATAATTTTAATTTGAGAAATATTTGCTAAACTTTGTAGAAAGCTATTATTTTTAACCATACCTCCATCAACTCGTATCTCACTAATCTTTGTCTTAGAATCTTTTTTCATACACTCAATTAATTCATAAGTTTGAAAAGATAGGCTGTCCAAAGTTGCTTTGATGATATCTTCTTTAGACGTATTTCTAGTGATGCCAAAAAATGTTCCTCTTGCATTAGGGTTCCAATATGGGGCGCCAAGTCCAGTTAAGGCTGGGACAAAAAATAAACTTTCATCTTTATTAGCTTTTTTATACAATTTATCAGTTTCACTAGAATCTTTTATAAATTTTAAATTATCGCGAAGCCATTGTATGGCAGAGCCTGCTACAAAAATACTTCCCTCATAGCAAAACATTTTTTTACCATTTATTTTAAAAGCAACAGTTGTTAGTAATCTATTTTTAGATAATTTAAATTTTTCTCCAATATTCATAAGAAGAAAACAGCCAGTACCATATGTACTTTTTGATTGCCCTTTTTTAAAACAAGCTTGACCAATTGTTGCTGACTGTTGGTCTCCAGCCATGCCTCCAATTGGTATTGAATCACCAAATAATTTAGTAGAGCCAAAATCATATGCATTTTCAACTACAGTTGGTAAGATATTTTTTGGAATATTAAATATTTTTAAAATTTTGTCAGACCACTGCTCTTTTTGAGAATCAAAAATCATGGTTCTAGAGGCATTTGATATATCTGTTAGGTGAGATTTTCCCTTGGTTAATTTCCATAATAGCCAGGTGTCTATTGTTCCAAAAAGTAAATTATTATTTTTTAAATTCTTATTTACTTCCTTAACATTATCAATAATCCATTTAATTTTAGTAGCTGAAAAATATGGATCAAGCTCTAGACCAGTTATTTTTTGAATTTTTTTATCAATCCCTTTTCTTTTTAAATTTTCACAAAGATTAGCTGTTCTTCTATCTTGCCAGACTATTGCTTTATAAACTGGTTTCCCAGTTCTCTTATTCCACAAAACTGTTGTTTCTCTTTGATTGGTAATTCCAATTGAAATTATATTTTTTGAATTTAACTTATTTTTTCTTAATATTTTTGAAATTAAATTTCTAACATCATCCCAAATTTCTGTTGCATTATGTTCTACCCATCCTTCATTGGGAAAATATTGTTTAAATTCTTTTTGGACAATATCGAATATTTCAAATTTTTTATTATACAGTACAATTCTTGAACTTGTTGTTCCTTGATCTATTACCAAAAAATATTGTTTCATAAATTAGACGTCTAAATTTTTAATGAAGTTAGCATTATTTTGAATAAATTTAAAACGTAACTCTGCTTGTTTTCCCATTAAGGTTTCGAATAAACTTTCGGTATTCTTCATATCTTTCTTAGCTTTTTCAGAGTTAATCAATATTAGATTTCTTTTGTTTTGATCCATTGTAGTCTCTTTCAATTGATCAGCTGGCATTTCACCCAAACCTTTAAATCTTGTAATGTTATAATTGTCAGACTTAAATTCTTTTTCAATTAATTTATCTTTCTCTTTTTCATCATATGCGTAAAAAGATTTATTTTTGTTATAAATTTTAAATAAAGGAGGCATTGCTAGATATAGTTTATTTTCATCAATTAAACTTTTCATATATTTATAAAAAAAAGTAATAAGT
Source organism: uncultured Alphaproteobacteria bacterium (assembly GCA_902614395.1). Lineage (GTDB taxonomy): Bacteria > Pseudomonadota > Alphaproteobacteria > HIMB59 > CACPNW01. The sequence goes on from CACMKW010000001.1 coordinate 303,742, forward strand.
AGAGTTGCAATATGTGAACCATCTACGTCCGCATCAGTCATTAAAATTATTTTCTCATATCGAAGTTTTGAAATTTCAAAGTTTTTTCCAATACCACAACCTAAAGATTGAATAAGATTTTGTATTTCATTGTTATCAGCAATTTTAGATAGACCAACATTATAAACATTTAATATTTTTCCTCTTAAAGGAAGAATTGCTTGAAATTCTCTATTTCTTGCTTGTTTAGCAGATCCTCCAGCACTGTCGCCTTCAACAATAAATATTTCAGAATCTTTAATTGATTTACTCGAACAATCTACTAATTTACCTGGAAGACGATTTCTTTCTTTAATACTTTTTCTATCTAACTCTTTAATTTTTGATAAATCAGTTCTTTGAAGAGCTCTTTCAATTAAATTATCTAAAAGTATTTTTGAATTTTTCTTATTAGCATTTAACCATAATAAAAATTCTTGTTGTGTTTTTGTTTCAATTTCTTTTTGTAAATTTGGCATTATTATTCTCTTTTTAGTTTGACCTTCAAAACTTGGATCATTTATAAAAATTGAAATAATAACGTTAGAGTAATCAAAAATATCACTGTGATTGATATTACTGATTTTTGAGAATTGATTTTTTTGGCCATAAAGTTTTATAGCTTTTAGAATTCCATTACGAATACCATTTTCATGAGAGCCGCCATCTGGTGTTTCAATAGTGTTACAATATGACATTAAACTTGAATTTTCATTTGTATTAAATGAAATTAAAGTTTCAAAATTTTCATTATCTTTAATTTTTGATTTTAATAAAAAATTTTTTTCAAATAATTTTGAGTTGTTTGCGTGTTCTAATTGAAAATAATCTTCAATTCCTTTTTTATAAAAAAAACTTTTTTTGTTAGGGGTTTTATCATTTATTAATTCTTTATCAATTTCAAAGTTGATAGTTGTACCTCCAACTAATACTGATTTCATATTTATAAAATTATATAATTTTTTTGGAACAAATTGTGTTTCTTCAAATATGCTTTCATCTGGGATAAAAGAAATTTCTGTACCTTTTAATTTTTTGCTACATTTTTCAATTTTTATTTTTGTCTTAACCTTTCCTTTTGTGTAATCTTGTCTATACACTTTTCCATCTTTGAATACCTGAACTTGTAATAAAGAACTTAATGCATTAACAACAGAAATCCCAACCCCGTGTAATCCACCAGAAGTTTTGTAAGCATTACTGTTAAATTTACCACCTGCGTGAAGCGTAGTTAAAACTACTTCAAGTGCTCTTTTATTTTTATATTTTGGATGAAAATCAACAGGAATACCTCTTCCATTATCTTTTATTTTTATCGAACCATCTTTTTTATATTGAAAACTTATATCGGTCGCGTGACCAGCTAAAACTTCATCTATACTATTATCTAGTACTTCATTAACTAAATGATGAAGACCATCTTGATTTGTGCTTCCAATATACATACCCGGTCTTTTACGAACTGGCTCAAGACCCTCAAGTACTTCAATATCTTTGGCATTATAAGTAGATTTTTTAGCCACAAATATTTCTTATCAAAAGTGTTGTTCTAAAAACATAAAAAAAACCGCCCTAAGGCGGTTTTCTTTATAGATTACAAGTATAATTCTACACGTCGTAGTATAATTTAAACTCGTGTGGATGAGGTCTAATATTAATAGGGTCAACCTCACTCTCTTTTTTATAGCTAATATAAGTTTCAATTACATCTTTGGTGAATACATCACCCTCTAATAAAAATGCATGATCTTTCTCAAGAGCTTCAAGAGATTCAGCTAAAGATCCAGGTGTAGATTGAATTTTAGACAAAACTTCATCGCTAGCAGCATAGAGATTTATATCTGTTGGATCACCAGGATTAATTTTATTTTTAATTCCATCTAATCCTGCCATTAACATTGCTGAGAATGCTAAGTATGGATTTGCACTTGGATCTGGACATCTAAATTCCATTCTTTTTGCTTTAGGGCTTTGAGAATAAGCAGGAATTCTAACAGATGCAGTTCTATTTCTTTGAGAGTAAACAATGTTTACCGGAGCCTCAAAGCCTGGTACCAATCTTTTATAAGAGTTAGTAGTTGGAGCACAAAAAGCTAATAGAGCAGGTGCATGTTTAAGAATACCTCCAATATAGTTTAGAGCTAAATCACTTAGATTAGCATAGTTACCTTCTTTATACATTAATGTGTCACCGTCTTTCCAAACACTTTGATGCACATGCATTCCTGAACCATTATCTTCAAATAAAGGTTTAGGCATAAATGTAGCAGTCATTCCATGTTGTCTGGCAACATTTTTTACAACGTACTTATATTTCATCATATCATCGGCCATCTTTAACAGTGGTGAAAATTCTAAATCAATTTCACACTGTCCACCTGTTGCAACTTCATGGTGATGTGCTTCAACAGTAAGACCAATGTCTTGCATTGTCATTACCATTTCAGTTCTTACATCTTGAAGTGTGTCAACTGGTGGTAAAGGAAAATAACCTTCTTTATGTCTAGGTTTATGTCCTAAGTTTGGATTTTCATCAGCGCCACTATTCCAAGTACCTTCGACAGAATCAACTTCATGAAATGCAAAGTTTGATCCAGAATCAAACTGAACATTGTTAAATACAAAAAATTCTGCTTCTGGTCCGAAAAATGCTGTATCGCCAATACCAGATGATTTCAAATATGCCTCAGCTTTTTTGGCAATATTTCTTGGGTCACGACTATAATCAACCAAAGTTACAGGATCCTTAATATTACAATGTAATGCTAGAGTTTTTTCTGAAAAAAATGGATCTATGTATGCAGTCGTTGCATCTGGCAAAACAATCATATCACTGTCTTGAATTTCTTGGAAACCTCTTACTGAAGATCCATCAAAACCAAGTCCATCAGAAAATATATCTTCGTCTAAGAATTTAATTGGTATAGTAAAATGTTGAGTTGTTCCTGGTATATCAGTAAAGCGCATATCAACCATTTTAATGTCCATATCTTTAATTTCAGACATTAAATCTTTTGGAGTCGAGCTTTTTAATTTCATATCTATCTCCTTACTTCAACAAAAGGGTATGCTATCCAGCGTTACCCGGTTAAATCATGCTCTAGTTATGAAATCTGCTTTTGATGCGCGTTCCTTCAGCTTTTGGCTTACTTCCGACCTATAATAATAGGTTGAACGATTTATAACTTTTGCATGCGTTCCTTCGGCACAATGCCTACTTCCGACTCTATAAGAGTTGAACGATTGTAGTTTAATTACTAGGTTTTATATAAAAGTAAAGAAAAATTAGACAGCATCACTGTCTTTTTCACCAGTCCTTATTCTAATTACCTGCTCAATATTCGATACAAAAATCTTACCATCGCCGATTTTTCCTGAATAAGCGCTAGTTTTTATTGATTCAATAACATCGTCTACTTGATTGTCTTCAACTATTACTTCTAGTTTCATTTTTGCTAAAAATTCATCATCATACTCATGATTAGGATCAATTCCACCAGTTGATCCTCTTTGTCTACCGAAACCTTTTACATCCACTAATGTCATTCCGGATATTCCGAGTTCATGGAGAGCTTCTTTAACTTGAGAAAGTTTAAATGGTTTAATGATTGCTTCTATTTTTTTCATATCGTAGATAACCTATTAATTGCTTCTTTAATGTTTTCTAGAGAATTAGCAAAACTTATTCTTACAAATTCTCCAGCATTATCTCCAAAGCTAGAGCCAGGAACTAATGCAACACCTTTCTCTTCAAGTGCGATTTCTGAAAATTTATTTCCACTCAATCCAGTTTTTGAAATATTGGGAAATGCATAAAAAGCACCACCTGGTTTAAAACAAGAAATTTTTTCTAATTTATTCAATTCATTAAAAACGTACTCTTTTCTTTTTCGAAATTCACTAACAATTTTTGTTATTTCTTTCTGAGAACCTTTTATTGCTTCTAACCCAGCATATTGCGAAATTGAGGTAGCGCAGGAATTGTAATTGACACATATTTTATTAGCATGTTCAATTAAATTTTCTGGCCATATACTCCAGCCTAATCTCCATCCAGTCATACAATATGTTTTGCTCCATCCTTCAAGAACTATTAATCTATCTTTTATGCTTTCGTATTCTAATAATGATGGCATTTGTTCGTTATTAAAAATAATATTACTATAAATTTCATCACTTAAAATGGATACGTTTGGGTACTGCTCTAATAAATTAACAAGATCAGTAATTTTTTTCTTATTCATATATGATCCTGTTGGATTGTTTGGATTATTTATAATTATCAAACTTGTTTTATCAGAAATTAATTCTTTTAATTGTTCAGTATTAATTTCGAAGTTATCTTTTTCAGAAAGCTTTAATGGTACAGCTTTTGCACCACTGTATTTAATCATAGATCTATAAATTGGAAAACCTGGATCAGGAAAAATAATTTCTCTATCTTCATTGCCTAACAATAATGCTGAAATGAAAATTACTGACTTACCTCCTGGAGTTATTAAAACATTTTCTGGATTAATATTTGATTTATATTTTTTAAATACTAGTTCTGAAACTGATTCTCGTAATTCAGGTATCCCATTTGATGGAGTATAACCATGATGACCGTCTTTAATTGCTTTAATAGCAGCTTCTTGAATATTTATTGGCGTAGGAAAATCCGGTTGCCCTATTCCTAAATTAATAATATCTCTACCTTTAGCAACAAGATTATTAGCTTTAGCAAGAATAGAGAAAGCTGTTTCTGTTTCTAAATTAAATATTCTTTTTGAAACTTCCATATTTTTGATATAGCGATTTAATATAAAAATTAAACTTTTAATTAAGTTATATGGCGAACGTAGCTCAGTTGGTTAGAGCGCAGGCTTGTGGTGCCTGATGCCGTGGGTTCGAATCCCATCGTTCGCCCCAATTATTAATTAGTTAATTTTCTCTATTGTTTTTTAATTTATTGTACATAAAAGGCTTAATAATAATAGGGCCGGTGGTGGAATTGGTAGACACGCTAGATTTAGGTTCTAGTGCCGCGAGGTGTGAAGGTTCAAGTCCTTTCCGGCCTACCATTAGGTTTGATAAAATATGAATACAAAAGAATTAAAGTCAAAAAAACTTTATAAGGAATACTCATTAGAAATCCCTTATGAGGAAATTGATATTGAAGTAGAAAAAAAAATAAATCAAATTCTGCCTACTGTAAATATTCCTGGTTTTAGAAAAGGTAAAGCTCCACTCAATATTGTTAAAAAAAAATATGAAGATAATGTTTTAAATGAAGTAATTCAAAAAGTAATAGATACAAATACAAAAAAATTAATTGATGAAAAAAAGTTTTCTCTTTTTAGATCTCCTAAGGTTGAGCTTAGTCACTATGAAAAAAATAAGCCTATAACTATAAATTTAAAATTTGATTTAAAACCTGAAATTAAACTTAAAGACTTTAAAGATCTTAAAATTAATAAGTATGAAATTAAATTAGGCAAAAAAGCCGAGGAAGAACAATTTAAAAATTTTATTGCTTCACAAAAAAACTTTAAAAAAATTGAAAATTCTCGACAAGTTAAAAATACCGATAAGGTAATCGTAAATTTTGAGTCTTCACAAGAAGACCTTCCAGAATATTTAAAATCTCAAAAAAATTTTCCTATTGACCTGGGTTTTGATGATGGAATACTTCCAGGTTTAAATAAAAAGTTGATAGAAAGAAAAGTAAAAGCTGGAGAAAAAATTGAATTAAAAATCAACTTATCTAAAATTCTTAAAGATGATAAATTTAAAATAACACCTTTTAATTTTGAAATAATTTCAATTGAAGAAAAAATTAAATTTGAAATTACAAAAGAGTTTTTAGATAAGAATGGCTTCAAAACAGAAAAAGACCTCAAAGAGTTTCTAGTGAATAATATGAAAACTCAGTATGAGCAAGGAATAAAACAAATAGAAAAAAAAGAATTAATGGACATTTTGGATAAGAATCATAAATTTGAATTACCTGATGGAGTGCTAGAAGATGATTTTAATCAAATATGGAATCGTTTAGAGCAAGCTAAAAAAGAAGGTAGTTTAGATGAAGATGATAAGTTATTAAAAGATGACGAGCTTAAAAAAAGATATAAAAAAATTTCAGAAAGAAGAGTTAAGCTTGGGTTATTAATGCAACATATTGCTTCAGAACAAAAAATTGTTGTATCTGAAGAAGAAATTAACAAAGGAATAATAGAGTATACTAGGCAATACCCTGGTCAAGAAAAGCAGATTATGGAATATTTTGAAAAAAATCCATCATCATTGGATACAATTCGAGCACCTCTTATTGAGCAAAAAGTAATAGATTCAATTATTTCCAAATCGAAAACAAATGTTATAAAATTAAATGAAGATGAATATAAAAAACTTGAACTTAAAACATTTGATATTAAAGATACTAAAAAATGAAAGATCCGATAGATAATATTTCAAACAACTTAATTCCTATGGTTGTAGAGCAATCATCAAGAGGTGAAAGATCTTATGACATCTATTCAAGGTTACTAAAAGAAAGAATAATTTTCCTTACTGGACCAATTGATGATAATGTTGCAAGCCTAATATGTGCTCAAATACTATTTCTAGAGTCTGAAAATCCAAAAAAAGAAATTTCTTTCTATATTAATTCTCCTGGCGGCATAGTTTGGTCTGGACTAGCTATTTATGATACCATGCAATATGTTTCTTCAAAGATTATGACTATATGCATCGGTCAGGCTGCTTCCGCTGGCTCTCTCCTTTTGACAGCTGGAGAAAAAGGTATGAGATTTTCATTACCAAACTCTAGAATCATGGTTCATCAACCTAGTGGAGGTTATCAAGGTCAAGTGACTGATATTGAAATTCAAACTAATGAAATAAAGAGAGCAAAGATAAAGTTAAATGAAATTTACTCTAAACACACAGGAAAAAAATTATCTGAAATATCTAGTATAATGGAAAGAGATAAGTATTTCTCTGCCGATGAAGCCATTAAATTTGGTTTAATAGACAAAGTTGTAAAGGACAGGAAATAATGAATAAAAAAAATGAAAATGATTCATTATTTTGCTCTTTTTGTGGAAAAAATCAAAAGGAAGTAAAAAAATTAATTGCTGGTCCAACTGTTTTTGTATGTGATGAATGCGTAGAACTATGTATGGATATTATTAAAGAGGATAATAAGAACAATAAATTTAAAATTAAAAAAGACATACCTAAGCCCTCAGAGATTAATAAATTTTTAAACGATTATGTAATAGGTCAAAAAGACTCAAAAAAAATACTTTCTGTTGCTGTTTACAATCACTATAAAAGATTATCATCTAATCTAGAAAATGATAATATCGAAATTTCAAAATCAAATATTCTATTAGTTGGTCCTACTGGAACGGGCAAAACTTTATTAGCTCAAACTTTAGCAAAGATACTAGATGTACCTTTCACAGTCGCTGATGCAACGAGTTTAACAGAAGCAGGATATGTTGGGGAGGATGTAGAGAATATTATTCTTAAATTGTTGCAAGCATCAGATTACAATGTTGAGCGTGCACAAAAAGGTATAGTTTATATTGATGAAATTGATAAAATTGGAAGAAAAAGTGACAATCCTTCTATAACCAGAGATGTTTCTGGAGAAGGTGTTCAACAAGCTCTCCTTAAAATCATGGAAGGGACTATAGCAAGTGTGCCTCCACAGGGAGGAAGAAAACATCCTCAGCAAGAATTTTTACAAGTAGATACCTCTAATATATTATTCATATGTGGAGGGGCTTTTTCAGGTTTAGAAGAAATCATAAATTATCGTTTAAAAGGAACTGCCATAGGCTTTAATTCTAAGTTAGATTTAGAACCTAAAAAGACTATTGGTGCATCATTAAAAAAACTTGAGAATCAAGATTTATTAAAATTTGGAATGATACCAGAGTTTATTGGAAGACTACCTGTAATTACTACTTTAAATGAACTAGACGAAGATATGTTAATGCAAATAATGACTCAACCAAAAAACGCAATTGTAAAGCAATTCCAATCTCTTATGAAAATGGATGGAGTTAAATTAGAAGTTAAAGAAGATGCTTTGAAAGAAATTGCAAAGTTAGCAGTTTCTCAAAATACTGGAGCTAGAGGTTTAAGGTCTATAATAGAAGACTCTTTAATGGACCTCATGTATAAAGTCCCAGATCAAAAAAATTTATATAAAGTAGTTATAAATAAAGAAGTAATAGCAAAAAAATCTGATCCACTTTTAATTTATTCAAATAAAGAAAATAGTCAAAAATTAATGTCCAATAACTCTTGAATTTAATTAATATATAGACATTTATATAATATGGCAAAAAATCTTCTCCCTGTTCTTCCACTGAGAGATATAGTTGTTTTTCCAAACATGGTTGCTCCTTTATTTGTGGGAAGAGAGCAATCAGTAAATGCTCTTAACCATGTAATGACAGGTGATAAAAAAATTTTTTTGCTATCTCAAAAAAATTCAAAAGTAGATAACCCCGACAAAGAAAACCTTTATTCATTCGGCACTGTTGCAAAAATTATTCAACTATTAAAGCTTCCAGACGGTACTCTTAAGGTTTTAGTGGAAGGTGTTCAAAGAGCAAAAGTTAATAAAATAAATTTTAATAAAGAATTTATTACTGCATCAATTACAGAGATTAATCAAAAAGCAAAAAAAAATTCAAACATAAAAGCTCTACAAAAACTTATCATTGAACAATTTGTTGAGTTTCAAAAAATTAATAAAAAAGTTTCACAGGATGTAATTAATAATGTGAAAATATTAAGTGATCCTGATAAAATTGTTGATATAATAGTATCAAATATTTCAATTTCTTTATCTCAAAAGCAAGAGATTCTAGAGATGATAAACACTGAAGAAAGACTCAATAAAATTTATGGTTATTTAGTATCTGAAATTGATTCTTTTCAAGTTGAAAAAAAAATAAAAGGTCGTGTGAAAAGACAAATGGAGAAAACGCAGAAAGAATATTACTTAAATGAACAAATGAAAGCTATTCAAAAAGAATTAGGTGAAAACGAGGATTTGGATGAAATTGCTGAACTTGAGAAAAAATTAAATCAATATAATTTAACTAAAGAAGCTAAAGAAAAATGTACCTCTGAGATTAAAAAATTAAAAAATATGAGCCCAATGTCAGCTGAGGCAACTGTAATTAGAAACTATTTAGATTGGGTAACTTCTATACCGTGGAATAACCCAGATCCAATTTCTCAAAATATTAGTAAAGCATCAACCATATTAGAAAATGATCACTACGGTCTAGATAAAGTTAAGGAAAGAATTCTAGAATACCTAGCAGTTCAAAAAAGAACTAACAAACTTAAAGGTCCCATATTATGTTTGGTAGGCCCTCCTGGTGTTGGAAAAACTTCTCTTGGCAAATCAATCGCAAATTCTACTGGAAGAAGTTTTGTGAGAATGTCTCTTGGAGGTGTAAGAGATGAGGCTGAAATCAGAGGTCATAGAAAAACATATATTGGATCAATGCCAGGAAGATTTATTCAAGCAATGAAAAAATCAAAATCTTCTAACCCTCTTATTCTATTAGATGAAATCGATAAACTTGGTTCTGATTGGAGAGGTGATCCTTCCTCTGCACTTCTAGAGGTTCTTGATCCCGAGCAAAATAGTAAATTTAATGACCATTACTTAGAGCTTGACTATGATCTTTCTGATGTAATGTTTGTATGCACAGCCAATACACTTAACATTCCTCCTGCTCTTCTTGATCGAATGGAGGTGATTAGAATACCTGGTTACACAGAAAAAGAAAAAAACCAAATTGCAAAAAGATATTTGGTTCCAAAACAAATAAAAAATCACGGAATTAAAAAATCTGAAATTACATTCAATTCTAAAGTTTTAAATTTAATAATCAGAAATTATACTAAAGAAGCTGGAGTCAGAAGTCTTGAAAAAGAAATTTCTAAAGTTTGCAGAAAAACTGTAAAAAAATTAGAAACCTCAAGATTGAAAAAAGTAAATTTAAATGACAAATCCTTACAAGAACTTTTAGGTATAGCAAAATATAGATCTAGCGAAATCGAAAAGAAGAATTTAGTTGGTGTTACTAATGGTTTAGCGTGGACAGAAGTTGGAGGAGAAATTTTATCAGTAGAAGTTATTTTATCAATAGGTAAAGGAAAACTAACAATTACAGGTAAGTTAGGTGAAGTAATGAGAGAATCAATTCAAGCTGCCACTTCTTATGTTAAATCTAAATCAGTAAGTTTAGGTATAAATCCAAAAGACTTTGAAAATTATGATATTCACATTCATGTTCCTGAAGGGGCTACTCCTAAAGATGGTCCAAGTGCAGGTATTGCAATTTTTAATTCACTAGTATCATCATTGACTAATAATAAAGTCAAAAGAGATGTTGCAATGACGGGAGAAATTACGCTTAGAGGACGTGTGCTTCCTATTGGTGGTTTAAAAGAAAAAATATATGCTGCTAGTAGAGTAGGTATAAAAAAAGTTCTTGTACCGCAGGAGAATTTTAGAGAGGTATCTGAGTTTGATAAAGAAGTTATTAAGGGAATTAAGATAATCCCTGTTTCTGATGCTTTTTCAATTCTTGAACACACATTAACAAAACCCATAATTCCGTTAAATTTGACCGAATCTCAATTAAAAAATAATCAAAATACAACTAGTACACATTAATATTTTTTTAAAAAAAAACCATAAATTTAGCCATTTAATTGTTAAATTCGCTAGTTTCTGGGAAAATTTAAATTATAATGTTGACTTGTCGAGAAAACAAAGAATTATCACTAAAAATTAATAAAGGAGATTAAAAGTGAACAAAAATGATCTTATCGCATCTGTAGCATCTTCCGCTGGACTATCTAAATCTGACGCAACTAGAGCAATTGAAAGTTTTCTGGACGCAATTACTAATTCCTTAAAAAGAGATGAAAAGGTTAGTATTGTAGGTTTTGGTAATTTTAGCGTGAGCCATAGAAAAGCAACGACTGGTAGAAATCCTAGAACAGGTGAATCAATTCAAATACCAGCATCCAAAAGACCTAAATTTACTGTAGGAAAAGCTTTAAAAGATTCAGTAAACAATTAATTATCTTTTTTTCTTGCACCGGCTGTTAAATAAATTTAACAGCCGCTTTTATTTGGGTGTTTAGCTCAGTTGGTAGAGCATCTCGTTTACACCGAGAGGGTCGGGAGTTCAAGTCTCTCAACACCCACCATGCGCGGGAGTAGTTCAGCTGGTTAGAACGCTGCCCTGTCACGGCAGAGGCCGCGGGTTCGAATCCCGTCTCTCGCGCCACTTATTTAAGTGTTTTTTTGTGTATTAAAGTCGCAACCAGACACGTTGTTATTGTTGAATAAATCGTTAAATACATTACTAATTTAATTGTGAGATTATAGTGTCAGAGTTTCTATTTGAATATTTACCCATATTAATTTTTATTTTCATAGCTTTGGCATTGGCTGTTGGAATGACTTTATTATCTTTTGTAGTTGGAGACTCTCAGCCAGATCAAGAAAAATTGTCTGCTTATGAGTGTGGATTTGAGGCATTTGACGATGCTCGTGGAAGATTTGATGTAAGATTTTATTTAGTAGCAATCTTATTTATTATTTTTGATTTAGAAGTTGCTTTCTTGTTTCCGTGGGCAATAACACTTGGTAAAATTGGATTGTTTGGTTTTTGGTCAATGATGATTTTCCTGACTATCTTAACTATTGGTTTTATTTATGAATGGAAAAAAGGTGCTTTAGAATGGGAGTAGATGAAGCAAAAAAAATTGTTGATGATACTCTAAACACAGAATTATCCTCTAAGGGTTTCTTAGTTGCTAGCTATGATAAAATTCTTACTTGGGCTAGAACTGGTTCCTTGTGGCCTATGACATTCGGATTGGCATGTTGTGGAGTAGAAATGATACATTCTTATATGGCAAGATATGATCTAGATCGTTATGGAGTTATACCAAGAGGTAGTCCTAGACAATCTGATGTAATGATTGTTGCTGGAACACTAACAAATAAAATGGCACCGGCATTAAGAAAAGTTTATGATCAAATGCCTGAACCTCGGTGGGTAATATCAATGGGTTCATGTGCAAATGGTGGTGGATATTATCACTACTCCTATTCAGTAGTTAGAGGGTGTGATAGGATAGTTCCCGTTGATGTTTACGTACCAGGATGCCCCCCAACAGCAGAAGCATTAGTTTACGGTATATTGCAATTACAGAAAAAAATTAGAAGAGAAAATAAATTTAAAAGATAATTTTATATGATTAAATTTCTTACTAAAATAGATGGCATAAATAATGTTTTAGAGAATAATAATTTGTTAGAAATAGAATTTGAAAAAAATAATATTATAAAAATTTTTAATGAATTAAGAGAAAACACTGAGCTTAATTTCAATCAATTATTAGATATTACGGCTGTAGACTATCCTTCAAGAGAATTTAGATTTGATTTGATTTATATTTTGCAAAGTTTAACAAAAAATAAAAAAATTATTCTTAAAACTTTTATTAAAGAAAATGAAAATATAGAATCAATAACAAATATTCACAAATCTGCGGATTGGTATGAAAGAGAATGTTATGATTTATTTGGAATTGAATTTATTAACCATCCTGATTTAAGAAGGATAATGACGGATTACAATTTTGAAGGATATCCGTTGCGCAAAGATTTTCCTTTAACAGGACACACAGAAGTTAGATATGATGACCTAGAAAAGAAAGTAGTTTATGAGCCTGTTAAGTTAACTCAAGAATTTCGAAATTTCGATAGTGAATCTCCTTGGGAGGGAATGGAAAATAAACTTTTTGGTGATGAGAAAACTACTGGTGAAAATTAAATGAAAGAAGTAGAGCTTAATACAACTACAATTAACTTTGGCCCCCAACATCCAGCTGCGCATGGTGTTTTACGTTTAGTAGTTGAGCTGGAAGGTGAAGTAGTTCAAAGAGCAGAACCACACATCGGATTGTTACATAGGGGGACAGAAAAATTAATTGAATATAAAACTTATCTTCAGGCTGTCCCTTATTTTGATAGACTTGATTATGTTTCACCAATGTGTCAAGAACATGCTTTTGCATTGGCAACTGAAAATCTCCTAGGCATCAATGTTCCTGAAAGAGCTAAATATATTCGTGTTATTTTTGCCGAAATTACTAGAATACTAAATCATTTATTGAATATACCTGCCTATGCTGCTGACATTGGTGCAGTGACACCTTTTTTATGGTGTTTTGAAGAAAGGGAAAAACTTTTGGAGTTTCATGAAGCAGTATCTGGGGCAAGATTTCATGCAGCCTATTTTAGACCTGGCGGCGTTCATCAGGATATGCCAGAAGGAATGGAAGAAAAATTATTTGAGCATTTTAAAACTCTTCCAAAATTTATTGATGATCTTGAAAGCTTGTTGACTAATAATAGAATATTAAGACAAAGATCAGTTGATATAGGAATAATTTCAAAGTCAGAAGCAATTGAATGGGGGTGTTCGGGTCCTGTATTAAGAAGTGCAGGTGTAGCATGGGACTTAAGAAGATCCCAACCTTATGATGCCTATGATCAAGTTGATTTTGAAGTTCCTGTTGGAAAAAAAGGTGATTGTTTTGATCGATATTTGGTTCGCATAGAAGAAATGAGACAAAGTATTATTATTATTAACCAATGTTTAAATAAAATCAAACCAGGCCCAATATCAATTGAGGATAATAAAATTACGCCTCCTAAAAGAAATCAAATGAAAAAATCAATGGAAGCTTTAATTCATCATTTTAAACTTTTCACTGAAGGTTACCGTGTTCCCGCTGGTCAAGTTTATAGTGCAGTAGAAGCTCCAAAGGGTGAATTTGGCGTTTACCTTGTTTCTGATGGATCTAGTAAACCATATAGATGTAAAATAAGAGCACCAGGTTTTGCACACCTTCAAACATTGGATCATTTATCTAAAGGCCACTTAATGGCTGACATAGCCGCTATACTAGGTAGCTTAGATATTGTTTTTGGAGAGATAGATAGATAATGTATCATCCTGGTACAAATAATAAAGTATATAAAAAAATTAATGATAATTTTGAATGGTCATCAGAAAATTTTAAAAAAATTTCTGAAATAATAAAAAAGTATCCATCAAACCGTATTCAAAGCGCAGTTATTCCTTTACTTGATTTAGCACAAAGACAAAATAATGGATGGCTAAGTAAAAACTCAATGGAAAAAGTAGCTGAAACTTTAAGTATGTCTTATATAAGAGTGTTGGAAGTTGCCACTTTTTATTCGATGTTTAATTTAGAACCTATTGGTAAAAATTTTGTCCAAATTTGTAGAACGACACCTTGTTGGTTAAGAGGGAGCGATAAGCTATCTAAAGTTGCACAAGAAGTTTGTAAAACTAATATAGGTGAGACAAGTGATGATGAAATATTTACAGTTGTTGAAGTTGAATGCTTAGGCGCATGTTGCAATGCTCCTATGGTTCAGATCAATGATGATTATTATGAAGATTTAGATGAAGAGAGTTTTAAGAAAATACTTCAAGATTTAAAAGATAATAGGTCAATAAAAGTAGGTTCACAAATTGGTAGAAAATCATCACAACCTGAAAGAAAATTTGATGCTTAAGGAAAAAGATAAAATTTTTAAAAACTTATACGGTTTTGAAGACTGGAGATTAGAAGGTGCCAAAAAAAGAGGTATTTGGTCAAATACTAAAGAGCTTATTAAAATGGGTAGTGATAAAATTGTTGAGGAAATTAAAAATAGTCAATTAAGAGGAAGAGGAGGAGCAGGTTTCCCTGCGGGACTTAAGTGGTCGTTTATGCCAAAAGACTCTGGAAAAGATCATTACCTAGTTGTTAATGCGGATGAGTCAGAGCCAGGCACATGTAAAGATCGAGAGATTATGAGAAACGACCCACATCTTCTTTTAGAGGGTTGTTTAGTCGCTGCCTTTGCAATGCATGCACATACCTGTTATATTTATATAAGGGGTGAATATTATTCTGAATCTTCTAATTTACAAAAAGCAATAGACGAAGCCTACTCAAATAATTTAATTGGTAAAAATGCATGTGGTACAGGTTGGGATTTTGATATTTATCTTCACAGAGGAGCAGGGGCATATATTTGTGGTGAAGAAACTGCTTTACTTGAAAGTTTAGAGGGTAAAAAAGGTCAGCCCCGATTAAAGCCTCCATTTCCTGCTGGTGCAGGTTTATATGGATGTCCTACAACAGTTACAAATGTTGAAACTATCGCTGTCTCGCCAACTATTTTAAGACGTGGTTCTAAATGGTTTGCTAAATTAGGTAGTGCAAATAATACAGGTACAAAAATTTTTAGTATCTCTGGACACGTAAATAATCCATGTAATGTAGAAGAAGAAATGGGAATACCACTGAAAGATCTCATTGAAAAACATGCAGGTGGGGTAATTGGTGGTTGGGAAAATCTATTAGCTGTAATTCCTGGAGGCGCAAGTGTGCCTTTATTACCTAAGTCTATTTGCGATACAGTTAAAATGGATTTTGATAGCCTAAAAGAAGTTCAAAGTGGATTAGGAACTGCTGCTGTTATTGTAATGAATAAATCAACAGATATTGTTGAAGCAATAGCTAGATTATCACATTTTTATAAACATGAAAGTTGCGGTCAATGTACACCTTGCAGAGAAGGTACTGGATGGATGTACAGAATGATGGAAAAAATGATTCATGGAAATGTTGCACATCAAGATATTGATAAAATTTTAGATGTGACTAAGCAAATTGAAGGTCATACTATTTGCGCCTTAGGTGATGCTGCTGCCTGGCCTATTCAAGGTTTGTTTAGACACTTTAGACCTGAAATTGAAAAAAGAATTCAAGAAAGAAATAGAAGAGTAGCCTAGTGCCAAAGATAACAATTGATAATAAAGAATACGAATTTGAAAACGGCATGACCGTAATGCAAGCTTGTGAACAAGCAGGAACTGAAATTCCAAGATTTTGTTATCATGAAAAACTCTCAATAGCAGGAAACTGTAGAATGTGTTTAGTAGAGATGGAAAAAGCTCCAAAACCTATTGCATCATGTGCCATGCCAGCTGCAGATGGAATGGTTATAAAAACAAAAACAGAAACAGTTAAAAAAGCTCGTAAAGGTGTAATGGAGTTTCTTCTCATTAATCATCCATTGGATTGCCCTATTTGTGATCAAGGAGGAGAATGTGATCTTCAAGATCAAGCGATGTATTATGGTTTTGATAAAACTAGATATGAAGAAAACAAAAGAGCAGTTCAAAATAAAAATATGGGACCACTTGTCAAAACAATTATGACAAGATGTATACATTGTACAAGATGCGTAAGGTTTTCTACAGAAGTTGCGGGCGTTGATGATATAGGTTTACTTGGCAGAGGTGAAAATGCTGAGATCACGACATACTTAGAAAAAACTATTGAGTCAGAATTATCTGGAAATGTAATTGATTTATGCCCGGTTGGTGCTTTAACAAGTAAACCATATGCATTTAAATCTAGACCATGGGAGCTAACTAAGACAGAAACATTTGATGTTTTTGATGGTATAGGTTCAAGTATAAGGATTGATACAAGAGGAAAAAAAGTTTTAAGAGCTCTTCCTAGAATAAATGAAGAAACCAATGAAGAATGGATAAGTGATAAATCTAGATTTGCAGTTGATGGACTCTCCAGTCAAAGATTGGATAGTGTATATTCTAAATCAAATAAAAAACTCCAAAAATCTTCATGGGATGATGCATTTGAATTAATAAAAAAAGAAATTACAAAAAGAGGTAAAGAAAATACTGTATTCCTCTCGGGTAAGTTTACCGATATTGAAACTTTATATTCCGCACAAAAATTTAGCAATTCACTAAAATCAAAAAACTATGATTGCAGATTTGATAATACACAAATTATCGATAATTCATCTTCAAGTTATAAATTTAATTCAACAATTCAAGAAATTGAAAAGGCTGATGCTATACTTTTAATCGGATCTAATCCTAGATGGGAAGCGGCGGTACTAAACGCTAGAATTAGAAAGGCATATATAGAAAATAACTGTAAAATTGGTCTTATAGGTCCTAAATTAGATCTTACTTACGATTATCATCATTTATCTGATTCTTTAGATTATCTTAATAAATTATCTAATAATAAATCTGAATTCAATAAAGTTTTAAAATCTGCAAAAAACCCACTTATAATATTAGGTACTTCAGCAATAAATAATGATCATGGAAAAAAAATATTAGAAACTGCAGGATTAATTGCGAAAAAAATTCAAAAAAATAAAAATACAAATCCATTAAATATTCTTAACCAAGATATTTCTAGAGTAGGAGCATTAGATCTGAAATTTTATAATAAAAAATTTGATAATGATTACAATAAACAATTAAAAAAACATATTGATAAAACTAAGCCTGTAGTTTTCTTAATGGGGTTAGATGAGATAAATTTTTCAACATTTGAAAATGCTTTTGTTGTTTATCTTGGTCATCATGGAGATGTTTCAGCATCTATAGCTGATATAATTTTACCAACACCTGCATATACTGAGAAAAGTTCTACTTATATGAATATAGAAGGTAGAGTTATTCAAACAACTAAGTGTCATAATCCAATAGGTGAAGCAAAAGAGGAGTGGAAAATTTTTAGAGTTTTAAGTGACTTATTTGAAAAAAATTTAAATTTTAATAATCTTGGGGAGCTTCGAAATGAGCTTACAAGTACCTATGGTCAATTTGCTCTCTTAAATGAAGTTAATTCTATTGGCGAAATAACTTTTGCTAAAAATAATAAAATTGAGAATATTAAAATTAAATATAACATTGAAAATTTTTATATGAATGATTCTATTTCTAGATCTTCTGAAACAATGGCAAAATGTACTAAAGATATTTTAAATAAGGCAGCATAATAATTAGATGACTTATGATATATTAATTACAGGGTTAATAATCATTGCCCAAATACTTGCTGTTGTTGTGCCAGTTTTAATATCCGTAGCTTTTTTAGTTTATGCTGAAAGAAAAGTTTTAGCATTAATTCAATTAAGAAGAGGTCCAAATATAGTAGGGCCTTTTGGTATATTACAAAGCTTTGCTGATGCATTAAAACTTATTACTAAAGAAAATATTATACCTAGTGGATCAAATAAAATTGTTTTTATTTTAGCACCCATAATAACAATGGTACTTAGCTTAGCAGGTTGGGCAGTAATACCTTTTGCTCCAGGATGGGTAGTCTCTGATATTAACGTAGGTATCATGTATCTGTTTGCAGTATCATCTCTTGGAGTCTACGGAATAATAATGGCTGGATGGGCTAGCAACTCTCAATATCCTTTTCTAGGAGCATTAAGATCTGCTGCTCAAATGGTTTCATATGAAGTATCTATTGGATTTGTAATAATTACAGTATTATTATGTGTAGGTTCTTTAAATTTATCAAAGATAGTTTTAGCTCAGCAGACTGTATGGTTTGCAATTCCATTATTACCTATGTTCATTATTTTTTTTATTTCTGCGTTAGCTGAAACAAATAGATTACCTTTTGATCTTCCTGAAGATGAATCAACACTTGTTGCAGGATTTTTTACCGAATATTCATCTGCTTCATTTGTATTATTTTTTTTAGGTGAATACGCAAGTATGATTTTAATGTCTTCTATGACTGTCATTCTTTTTTTAGGCGGATGGCTTCCTCCATTTGATGTATACCCATTAAATGTTGTTCCTGGCGTAATCTGGTTTACTGTGAAAGTAATATTTATATTATTTTTATTTATTTGGGTTAGAGGAACTTTCCCAAGATATAGATATGATCAGTTAATGAGACTTGGATGGAAAGTTTTTCTACCGTTTTCTTTGTTTTGGGTTGTGGCAACTTCTGGTTTTTTAGTATATTTTGACATGCTGCCAAATTAATATGTATAAACTTATTAAATCTTTTACTTTATTTGAATTATTTCAAGGACTATTTTTAACTTTCAAATACATATTTAAATCTAAAGTTACAATAAATTATCCTCACGAAAAAGGTCCATTAAGCCCGCGTTTTAGAGGAGAGCACGCTTTAAGAAGATATCCAAGCGGGGAAGAGAGATGTATCGCATGTAAACTTTGTGAAGCAGTATGTCCTGCTCAGGCAATTACAATTGAAGCAGAGCCAAGAGAGGATGGAAGCAGAAGAACAACAAGGTATGATATAGATATGACTAAATGCATTTACTGTGGTTTATGTCAAGAATCTTGCCCAGTTGATGCGATAGTAGAAGGACCAAATTTTGAATTTGCCACTGAAACAAGAGAAGAATTAATTTATAATAAAGATAAACTTTTAGAAAATGGAGATAGATGGGAGCAAGAAATTGCTCAAAATATTCATCTCGATAGAAAATTTAGATAAGAATGGTTCTTTATTCATTAACATTTTATCTTTTTTCATCTGTTGCAGTTCTTTCTGCTCTAATGGTTATAAGTGCAAAAAATCCAGTTCATTCAGTTTTGTTCTTAATTTTAAGCTTTGTTAACGCATCAGGACTCTTTGTTTTATTAGGTGCTGAGTTTTTGGCAATGATTCTTGTTGTTGTTTATGTTGGCGCTGTTGCAGTCCTTTTTCTTTTTGTTGTAATGATGCTTGATATAAATTTTGTAAAATTAAGAGAAGGTTTTTTGCAATATTTACCTTTTGGAGCGTTATTAGGAATAGTT
>CACMKW010000002.1 GCA_902614395.1 uncultured Alphaproteobacteria bacterium
TAATTATTGTTCTAATTGTAATATTAATTATTGCTTCTTACTATTTAATTCCTGATAAGAAACTTTTAAATAGTATCTTTTCTTATGATTTAAAAAACTCTATCTATTCAAATAAAAAATTTCCTAAGACTAACAAATTAACATTTATTCCTCATCCCTTAACAAATTGGTCTTTAAATCCTTATTATTTAAATTCCAAAAAAGAAAAAGTTCATACTAAAGAAGGATTTAGAAAGACAAGTGATATTGATAGTATTATCGAATTAAATAAAAAATCTCATGGTAAATTTAAAATAATTTGTGTTGGATCAAGTAGTACACAATGTCAAGAAATGGATGATTATAGAGATACATGGCCTGCGATGTTAAATAAAAAATTAAATAAAAATAATTGTCAAATTTTTAATTTTGGAGTTGGGGCATGGACTATTAATCAATCATTAATAAGATTTATAAACTGGAGTTCAATAATTAAACCTAATCTTGTTATTTTTTACCAAGCAAAAAATGAATTAACTCCTTTTTATCAAGGAAATCAAAAAGAAAAATACATTTACAATGATTTTCAAAACATTATAGGACAATATTCTTTAATATTTGAATTAAAAAAAATTAAGTTTTTTTTAAAACTGCCACTTATCAATTTAATAATTTATCATTTTTTTTTACGAAAAAAAATAAATCAATTTGGTTTATTAAATATTTATAAGCCATTTCCAGATGCTGATTTTAATGGCTTTAAAAGGATAGAAAAATCAAATTTAGAGTCAATTTTCTTTAAAATTAGAACTTTTTTCAAAATATGTGAACTATTAAATTCTAAAGTTTTATATATTCCAGAACTAGTATTTGATAACGAATATTCTAATATTCTTAAAAAAGAAATATTTCCTAAAGTTAAAATTATTACAGAAGAATATAAAAATGTTGAATACTGTGATTTGTATAATGTAATTAATTATGATAAGGAAAAATTTATAGACAAAATGCATTTTTCAAAAAATGGATCAGACGTATTTTCTGAATTATTAAAAAATATTATTTTGAAGAAATTTTTGTGATGAATAAAAATGATATAAATATACTTGGAATATCATGTTATTATCATGACGCATCAGCTGCTCATTTATCAAATGGAGAAATTATATCTGCATTCCAAGAAGAAAGATTTACGCGAATTAAATTTGATCCAAACTTTCCAATAAATTCAATAAATTCTTGTATGGATTTCGCAGATATAAATATAAATGAATTTAACTGTGTTGCTTTTTATGAAAATCCTAATTACAAATTAGAGAGACTGTTGCAGAGTTATAAAAATAACTCATTATTAAATATATTTCAAAATACTAAAAAAATTAAAAATTGGATCAAAGACAAATATAATTTTTTAGAAGAATTTTATAGCTACTTTCCCAATTTTAATGGTGATGTTTATTTTGTAAATCACCATTTAAGTCATGCATCTGCTGCTTTTTTTCCTTCAAATTTTGAAGATTCTGCTATTTTAACTATTGATGGAGTGGGAGAAGATAATTGTACAACAATTGGTCATGGATTAAATAATCAAATCAAAATATTAGAAGAGCAAAAATATCCAAACTCAATAGGATTAGTTTATTCTACTTTTACTAGTTTTTTAGGTTTTAAAGTTTTATCTGGAGAATACAAGTTAATGGGACTGGCTCCTTATGGAGAACCAAAATTCTATAAGTTGATTAAAGAAAATCTGTTAGAAATTTCAGAAAATGGAGAAATTAATATAAATTTAGATTACTTTGATTTTAATTCAAACAAAAAAATGTACACTCACAAATTATCTGAATTATTAAAAATTAAACCTGTTAAAGAAAATGATCAAATAACTGTAGATCATATGAATATTGCATCTTCAATTCAAAAAGTTACTGATGAATTTGTTTTAAAAAATGCTAAATACTCTCTCAAAATTACTGAGTCAAAAAACTTATGTATGTCGGGTGGAGTTGCTTTAAATTGTGTTGCTAATCAAAAAATTTTAAATAAAATTAATATTAAGAATATTTGGATTCAGCCTGCGTCTGGGGATGCAGGAAATTCTTTAGGCGCTGCATTTTTTGCATATTACAAAAAATATCAACAAAGAAGAATTGTAAATAAAAATAAAGATTTTCAAAAATTTTCTTTACTAGGAAATGAATATACTAATGATCAAATTGAAGATACCATCAATTTGTATAATTTAAAATATGATAAATTAACTACAAATAAATATAATATAATTTCTGAATTACTCAGTAAAAAAAATATTATTGGATTATTTAATGGAAGAATGGAATTTGGACCTAGGGCACTTGGAAACAGGAGTATAATTGGTGATCCCAGAGATCCTAATATGCAAAATAAAATGAATTTAAAAATTAAGTTTAGAGAATCATTTAGACCCTTTGCTCCAATTGTTTTAGAAGAATTTACTGAAGATTGGTTTAATTTTAGTGGTAAGTCACCTTATATGTTATTTACTGCGTTCTTGAATGAAAATAAAAAGATTAATTCAATAAATAATTATAAAGGTTTTGATAAATTAAAATTTATTCCATCAAAAGTACCTGCTGTGACTCATGTTGATTTTAGTGCCAGAATTCAAACAGTATCAAAAGATAGTAATTTTAATTTATACTCAATATTGTATAATTTTTATAAAATAACAGGATGCCCTATATTAATTAATACATCTTTCAATGTGAGAGGCGAGCCAATTGTATGCTCTCCAAAAGATGCATTGGCCTGTTTTTTTCAAACTGATATAGATTATCTATTTATTGGCGATTTTTTACTAAGTAGAAAAAATCAAAACATAGAAAGTATCAAAAAAGAATTTAAAAAATTTGATTTGGATTAATAATGAATATTGTAGCAATGATACCAGCCAGAATTGGTAGTGAAAGATTAAAATATAAAAATTTAGCATTGGTGAATAATAGACCTCTTATTTACTATGTTATTAATGAAGCAAAAAAATCAAAAATATTTAATGAGATTTATATAAATTCTGATCATGAAATATTTGAAAGAATATCTAAAAGATACAATGTAAGTTTTTATAAAAGAAATAAAGATCTTGGAGGATCTGAAATAAAATCTGATGAGATTGTTTTAAATTTTATAAATAATGTTGAATGTGATATATTAGTGTGGCTTAATCCAATAGCACCTCTTCAAGATTTTAAAGAAATTAGAAATGTAATTAAGTACTTTATAGATAATGATCTTAATAGCTTAATAACAACTAATAAAATCTATAGACACGCAATTTTTAGAAAAAAATACTTGAATTTCAAAAAAAACGAAAAATTTTCAAAAACTCAGGATCTGGATCCAGTTGAAGAATTTGTTTATTCTATTATGATGTGGTCATCTAAATCATTTAAAAAAAATTATAATAAATCTAAAGGATCTATCATTCATGGTAAATTTAAAACTTTTGAGGTTTCACAATATTCTGGGTTAATTGTTAAAAATAAGTACGATTTAGAGGTCATTGAAAGTATTATTAAGAATAAAAATAAGAAAGTTAATAAAGTTAAGTATGATAAATTAATAAAATCATTTAATGTACAAAATAAAAAATAATCTCACAAAACTTAAAAGAATTTCAAAAAAACATGATTTTTATTTAAACCCTAATGGGATTTACTTAAATAGAAACGAGAGGATAATTCAATTCTCAAATCAAATTCTTAAAAAAATAAGAAATAGTATTACAAGTGAAAGTCTATCTCTTTATCCAGATTTCAATTTATTTTATAAAAAAATCTCAAATTGGCTTAATGTAAAAGAATCAGAAATTTTTTTAAATGAAGGTGTCTCAGGTCTAGTAAAAACTTTATTTGAAACTTTTTGTGATCAAGGTAAATCAAATGTAATCATTCCATTTCCAACATTTGCAATGTACGAAATATTTGCAAAAATTTATAAGGTTAAAATTAAAAAATTAAAATATGATAAAAAATTTAAAATAAATTTAGATGATATATTTAGAGTAGCAGATAAAAACACATCTTTAATAATTTTACCTAATCCAAATGTTCCAATTGAGGGGTTTTTAGATTTAACTAAAATTAAAAAAATTCTTAATTTTTGTAAAAAAAATAAGATAATGCTAGTAATTGATGAGGTTTATTATCCTTTCTCTAAATCAACATCAATTGAACTTTTTAGTAAATATAAAAGTCATTTTATTATATTGAGATCTTTTTCAAAGGCATTTGGTTTAGCAGGTATAAGGTTAGGATATGCAATTGGATCCAAAAAAAATATAAAATATTTATCTAAAGTAAGGGGGGGGTATGAAACTAACAACTTATCTGTATTAGCAGCTTCTGTGCTAATAGATAATTATCATCAAGTAATAAAATATGTTGATGATATTAAGAATGGTATGAAATTTTTTCAAAAAAAATTAAAAAAAATTGGGATACCATATGTTGGGGGTAATCATGGTAATTATATTTTTGTAAGCTTAAAAAATAAGACTGAAGCTTCTAAAATATATAACGAGTTAAAATATTATAAAATTTACGTACGCAGTGGTTGGCCAAAACCTTATGATAATGGCTTACTAATAAGTGGTTCAAATATAAAAATAATGAAAGATGTAAGTAAAGTTTTTGAAAATTTTTTTTATAATGAGTAATATTGATTTTGATGTTACAATAGTTGGTGGTGGTGTAATCGGACTCTCAATTAGTTATCACATTTCAAAGCTCATTCCTAATATAAAAATTTTGCTTCTTGAAAAAGAAAAAAGAATTGGTTTAATAAATTCATCCAGAAATACCGAAGTAATTCATGCAGGTATATATTATCAAAAAGACTCAATGAAATCTATTTTTTGTAAAGAAGGAAAAAATAAAATTTATAAATTTTGTGAAAAATATAAAATTAAATCAAAAAAAATTGGTAAACTATTTATAGATAATTCAAATAATTCAATTGAAAATCTTCTGATGATTCAAAAACAAGCTAAATCAAATGGTTTAAATGATTTATTTTTTATAGATAAAAAAAACCTTAGAGAAATTGAGCCTAACCTAAATACAAATTTAGCACTTTGCTCTCCCTCTTCAGGTATTTTTGATACTTATGATTTTATTAGCAAACTTGAAGCATTGTCTTTGAACAGAGACGTTACAATTGTAAATGAATGTATTTTTACTAATGCAATTAGAGAGGATAGATTTTGGAAGATTTGTATTAATCATGATCAAAATAACCACATCAAAACAAAAATCTTAATAAATTCTGCAGGATTACAATCTTTAGATATAAGTAAAAAAATATTTAATATAAATTTTGACTTAATTAAAAACTATACCAAAGGCTGTTATCTAAGATATAAAGGTGTCTCACCTTTCAATCACATAATTTATCCCTCTTTAAAACCTGGAATCATAGAAGAAAGAGTCGACGCAACTCCTGATATAAATGGTGGTTTAAGATTTGGTCCATCAGCCGAAAGTTCCAACGACAACATAAATTTCGAAACCAATAAAGAAATTTTAGATAAATTTTATACTAAAATTAAAGAATATTTTCCATTAGTAATAAAAAACAAATTAATTTTTGATACTGTTGGTATAAGACCAAAAGTATCAAGTAAAAAAAGCAAACTACCATTAGATTTTAAAATAACATGTGGTAATAACTTTGTTGATCTAGTTAATATTGAATCTCCTGGACTTACATCCTCTTTAGCTATTGGTTCATATATTGCTAATCATGTGAAAGAAGTAATTTAAATGATTAATTTAAAAAAAATTAAAAACAAATCAATCTCCGACATATTCAATTTCATTTCATATAAAATTGATTATTTCTTAACATATCCAAAAAAAGGCTTTACCAGAAACCATGTTGATAATTTTATGTATAAAAATTTTAGTAAGATTGAATCCGATTTGAAAGTTTTAGATGTAGGAGCTGGGAATAAACCATATCAAAAATATTTTAATAAATGTCATTATGATACATGTGAGTCATCTGAAGTTTTAAGTCAAATCGGTTATATTGGTAAGATGAATCATTCTTTTTATTGTGATATTACAAAGTCAATTCCAAGAAATGATAATTATTATGATATCATAATATGTAATGAAGTCTTTGAACATATCAGCGAGCCTTCAGATGCGCTAAAAGAAATTTACAGAGTTTTAAAACCAAGTGGTAAACTTTTTTTAACTGTTCCTCAATGTCATGGATTACATCAAGAACCTCACAATTACTTCAATTATTTATCCTATGGTTTAGAGTATTTACTAAAAAAAAATAAGTTTACTTCCTGCAAAGTATTTCCATTAGGAGGTGTTTATCATTTACTTGGAAAAGTAATTCAAAATTCTTTAAATATTTTATTTCAAAAAATTAATTTTAAATTAAGAATTATATTATATCCAATAGAATTAATTATTAAGTTAGTATTTTTTATTATTTACATTTTTTTATTTTATGTAGATAAAATTGATACCCAAAGAAAATGGACAATAAACTATGGATGTATTGCGACTAAATAATAAATTTTTTTACGTTTTTATTAATTTTAATCTGAACAATTACTTACCTAAAGTTGCAATATATAATATTTATAAAATTCAAAACACTCAATATTCAAATTATGACCCACAAAAAAATAAAAATCCTATCCTAAATTTAAATTCTTTTAATATTAATAAATTTATAAATGAATTAAATTTTAATATTACTAAAAAAAAACAATTTATAGATAATATAAACAATAATCTTAATTGTTGTGTAGTTTTGAATAAGAAAGATATAATTCATGAAAATTGGTTCTCTTTATCTTTAATTTCCAATAAAAATTTTGAAACGTGGTGTGATTTTATTAATTGGAAGTTAGAATCTACATGTGGCAATGCAAGAACTATTGAAATGTTTAAATCAAAAGGTTTTTACTCAGCAAGTTTATCTAAAATATTTAAATTTTTGATTTCAAAAGGAAAAATAAATACATATTTGTCAGTAAAAAAAAATAATAAAATAGGTAATTTATCTTTGATAAAATTTAATCCATCAATTATAGGTATAGGTTATAAAATAAATTTTCTTTTTATTAAGATTTATTTTCTAAAAAAAATAATTTAAAATGAAAAAAATTAAGTATTCAGATCTTTTATCATTTTCAAAAAAAATTTTAATTAAATCAAATTTTGATAATAAATCTGCTAAAATTTTAGCTGAATGTCTATGTCAAACTTCATTAAGGGGTGTAGACTCTCATGGCATCAGACTTTTAAATCATTATGTTAAGTCTACTATTGCAGGCAATAAAAATGCTAAACCAAAATTCAAAATTTACAAAAAATTCCCATCAGTTTCTTTACTAGATGCAGACAAAGGATTAGGTCACATAGCAGGATTTAAAGCAATAGAAATAGGTATTAAAGACTGTAAAAAATATGGTCTGTCTATGGTTTCTGTTAAAAACTCAAAACATCCAGGCGCTTTAGCGAGTATAGCCATACCTGCTGCAAAAAAAGGATATGCGGTACTTGCTTTCACTAATAGCGACTCTCTAATGCTTTCATTTAATGGTAAGAAAGCTCTTTTGGGCACAAACCCTATTTGTTTTGCTTGTCCAAATGGTGAAAATGAACCCTTTTGTCTTGACATGTCTACTACAACTTATACCTATAATAAATTACTTGTAATAAAAAAAAATAATAAAAAACTTCCTGATAACTTTGCAGCAGATAAAAATGGAAATGTAACCTTAAATCCTAATATTGCTAAATCACTTCTTCCATTAGGAGGCTATAAAGGTTTTGGTTTGTCTATAATGGTTGAAATTTTAACAGCAGTGTTAGCAAATAGCTCTTTAGATTTTGAAATACCAGGAATGTATTCAAAATCAAAAAAGAAAAGGGATATATCACAAACTTACATAATTTTTAAAATTGAGTCTGTTACAACAAAAAACAAATTTATTAAAAGTTTAAAAAAATTATCTTCTAAAATTAGATCTGATAAAAAAGGAAAAAAGTCAGCAGTTATGCCTAATGATCCAGAAAATAAATTTCTCAAAGAAAGAATCAAATACGGTATTCCTTTATCTAATGAAGTTTATAAAGATTTGATGATGTTATCAAAAAAAAATTCTGTGAAATTGATAGTTTATAATGGATGATATTATAGTTGTTGCAAACTTTGACGATGCAAATTTTATTTTAAAAAACTATTCAAATTCACAATATATATTAACTTTAACACCTGATATTTATAACTATTTACAAAATAAAAATCTAAAACTGATTGATGTATTTAAAATTAATTATGATAAAATTCATTCTGAAACTATTCAAAAAACTTTTGTAATTGATAAGTTAATTGAAAAAAAATTAGCAGAGATAAAACTAAGACTTTCAACAAAAGAATATATAAAATTTCAAATCAATGTTTTCATGTCATCTTTTATTTATCTATCAACATTCATTAAAACTTATAAACAAATTACTATTATTGATGTGAATAAATTTAGAAAAATAAATAATATACATGATGAAATTGAAATGATTTTTAATAAAATGTTAAAATTAAGAGGTTTTAGCTATTATTTTCCAACTCAGAGCTCCTATAAAAAAGCAAGTAATTATCTAATTAAATTAAATAATAATATTTTAAAATATTTTTTTTATAAAAAAAATATTATTTTTTCTTCTGGTGATGAATATGGAATGAATATCTTAAACAAAAAATTACTAAAGTGTAATAACAATTCACGAATAATCAAATTAGAAAGTTTAGATTCTAAATATTATCTAAAAATCATAATTAATTTATTAAAATTAATTTTCTTAAAAAAAAAATTTTCAGTATTTCCAATTAATGAATATCAAAAAAATTATATTAATGTAATTAACTCCATTTTTCTAGATTTACAAAATAATGAATTAAAATCTGCTAAAAATTTAATGATTCCAATATTAGTTGAAGGAGTAAATTATATTGAGAATAATACTAATTATTTTTCTATTTATTTTAGCAAAATCAATATTAATTTTTTTTTTGCTCATCAAATTAAAATGTCAAATTCATTAATTCTTGCTGAAATTGCAAAGTCAAAGAATGCGAAAACTTTTTTAATATCTCATGGAATACATTCGTATTCTAAAAATGCAAATACTCACATCGCACTAAGTGCAAATGCAAGAGGTATGATTGTAAGTTCTCTAGCAAATTTTTCAATAATTCAATCAAAAATTTCAAAAAAAGCATTTGATGCATATAACTCAAAAAATATTTCAATTAATTCCTTACCTTTAATGTGGGGAAACAAGAATATTAAAAAGGATAATTATAACTTCATCGATAGACAAAAAAAAGTAATCCTCCACGCTAGTACCTTTAAATCATTTAATGTAAGACCATGGATATATGAGTCAACATTTGAGTATATTAATGGTTTGAATAAACTAATATCAAAAATTAGAAATTTAAAAGACATTACATTGATAATTAGACTAAGACCAACATCGGAGTGTAGTTATGAAACTCTAGAAAACTTAATATCAAAAAGTAGTAATGTATTTTTAAAAAAAGACGGTGATTTTATGGATGATCTTAAAAAAGCATCTTTACTAATAAGCTATTCTTCAACAACAATTGAAGAAGCTCTACATGAAAGAGTGCCAGTAGCAATTTATGCAAACTCTATAAGATTTAATCATTTTGAGTGTATAAGTGAAGATATTGATAGTAAAAGATCAGCAGTTTATAATTTATCTGATCAAAATATGGAAAAAGAATTAAAAAAAATAATCAAGGATCATTTCAATAAACCTTTAACTGATGATGAATTAAAAAATTATATCTGGACTAAAGAAGACCTAGAACTAACATCTTATAACAAATTAAACTCTTTTTAATGATATTCATAAATAATGTCTCTAAATTTGAAGAAAATTTAAATGATAAGAAATTTGCCTATCTCTATTCTGAAGATACAAAAAATGATTTGAAAATTGATAATATCAAAAATAAATTAATTCATATAAATCTTAATTATGAAATCAACTTTAATGAAATAAGTATCTTTAATAATTATTTTTCAACTATTTCTAAAATAAATAATAATTTTCTTTATTGGTCTTCTGAATTAAGTTCAAAAAATCGATTTACAACAAAAATATCTCAAAATTTTTTTAAACACTATTTCTTGGTTAAAGAGCTCTTAAAAATTAAAGAAAGCAATATTCTAATTTTAACTGATGATTATAATATAATACAGACTATAACTTTGAATTTTGAAGACAGATTTATATTTAACGAAAATAAATTTAATTTGAAAAAATATCTAAAAGAAAAAACAAAGTATTTTTTAAAATTTAAAAAAATATTTTCAGAATTAATATTATTGGCAAATTTAATATTTAAATCAATTATCTCAAGAATTATTTTGAATAGAATTGATTTTAAAAATAAATCTTATTTAATTAAAACACACACTTACTATAATCAAATAAATAAATTAAATGTGACTGATATTTTTTTTGGTGACCTAGAAAAAAATTTTAATAAAAGTTATTTCAAGTTAGCACATTTCCAAAATGATTATTTCAAAACACTTAAATTTATAAGTAAAAATAAATATAATATTTATCCATTTGAATATTTTATTAGCACATATCAGTTATTATATTTATTTATAAAAAAATATTTCTTTAAGATTAAAATTTTTGAATCTATAAAAAATACAATTAAGCTTGATCATATATTTATTCATGAAATTCAAAAATCAGGAATTTCACTCAATCATTTATCTTTTTATATCGTTGCAAAAAATTTGTCTAAGATCACAAATATTGAAAAATTATATTTAACTTATGAAAACATTGCATGGGAAAATTCTTTTATCTTTGGTCTTAAAAAATTTATGCCAAACATAAAAATTGTAGGTTATCAACATACTGTTGTTCCTCAAGCTTCTGTTGGAATGTTTATTAGCTCTCAAGATAATAAAGTAAAACCATTGCCTGATTTAATTTTGACTAATGGATCTGTGACAAAAAAGATAATAAACCAATATTCTAAATATCCAACTGGATTGGTAGATTCGTCATGCGCTCTTAGATTTAATAATCATTACCATTACTCACTTAAAAGAAAAAAAATATCAAATATTTTAGTAGTTCTTGAAGGCATTCCAGAAGTGTATAAATTAGTTAATTATATATTAAATTTCTCATTGAATAAAAACTTTAATATTACTATCCGCACTCATCCTGTTTTACCTTGGAAAGTGATAAAAAAATTACTTAATTTATCTTCTACGTCTGATAACATTATCATATCTGAAAATAAATCACTTCATCATGATTTTAAAAGATCAGATATTTGTATTTATTGGGGAAGCGCAGTATGTTTGGATGCTATAAAATATGGATTGCCAGTTGTGCATTTTGATGAGGGTAAATACTTAAGTTATGATCCATTGTTTGAATTAAATCAATTCAAATGGATAATTAAACGTACTAATGATCTTGAAATTATTATAAAAAAAATCGATAACTTAAAAGCTTCTGAATTTGAAAATAAAAGAAAAAACGCTCAAGATTATGTAGATAAATATTTACATTCTATTAATCAAGAAGATATAAATAAATTTTTAATAAAATGAAAAGATATAAATGCGCCATTATTGGTTACGGATATATGGGGAAAATCCGTCATAATGTAGTTAATAAAATTCCAAAACTTGATCTAAAATATATCATTGATGAAAATATAAATATTATTCCAAATAGCTATAAATACATAAAACTTAATAGTTATAAAGAATTAGACTTTGATAAGATTGATATAATTTTTGTGTGTACCCCAAATAACATAAGTCCACTAATTATAAAAAAGGCATTAAAGTTTAATAAAAAAATTTTTTGTGAAAAACCTCCTGCAAGAAATTTAAGAGATGTTGCAAATATAAGAAAATTAAAAAATTCCTCAACAAATTTAATGTTTGGTTTTAATCATCGCTTTCATCCAGCTATTGAAAAAGCAAAAAAACTTATTGACTCTAAAAAATTTGGTAAAGTTATTTCTCTTAGAGGTGTTTATGGTAAATCAGGTGGTATAAATTTTAAAAAATCATGGAGAAATAATATTAAAATTTCAGGTGGCGGTATTCTTTTAGATCAAGGAATACATATGATAGATATCTTTAGGTTTTTCTGTGGTAATTTTGAAAAGATAAAATCCTTTCAATCAAATATTTTTTGGAAATTTGATATTGAAGATAATGCATTTTTGATTTTAAAAAATAAAAATAATCAATTAGCAAGCTTGCATTCTTCATCGACATTATGGAGACACACATTTAGAATAGATGTAACTTTGGAAAAAGGTTATTTTCTAGTTGAGGGTCTATTATCTAAAACAGGAAGTTATGGGCAAGAAAAAATTACATATGCACCTAGACAATTTGAAAATATTTCAAAAGCAATTGGTAACCCAACTGAAACAGTGGTTTACTATGATACTGATAATTCATGGCTTAACGAAGTAAAAGCTTTTTTAAAATTTATTGAAAATAAATCAAAAATTAAAATAAATAATATTGATGATGCTTATTCTGCTATGCAAATAGTAGATAAAGCATATAAGCAGGATTAATTATGAAAAAAAAATATGTTGAAAGATATTTGGAGGAAGTTGCAAAAATTGCCAAAACAATTGACAAAAATAAAATTAATAAAGTTATAAACAGATTAGTTAAACTAAGAAAAGAAAATGGAAGAGTTTTTTTTATTGGTGTTGGGGGCAGTGCTTCTAATTGCTCTCATGCTGTAAATGATTTTAGAAAGATAGCTCAAATAGAATCTTACACACCTGTTGATAATGTTGCAGAATTAACAGCAAGGACAAATGATGAGGGTTGGGATACTGTGTTTTCAGCTTGGTTAGAGAGAAGTAGAGTTAATAAAAAAGATTTATTATTTGTTTTAAGTGTTGGTGGTGGTAATATTAAAAAAAATGTTAGTGTGAATTTAATTCATGCTATTAATTATTCAATTAAGAAAAGATGTGATGTAGCTGGTATAATAGGTAGAGATGGTGGTTACGTTAATAAGAAAAGTAATTTATGTATACTTGTACCCTCCCAATCAAACGATACAATTACTCCTCTTGCAGAATCTTGGCAATCTATAGTTTGGCATTTAATAGTTAGCGATCCAAGAATAATTAAATATTCTAATAAATGGGAATTTCTTGATAAAATGAAATAATGTTACTTTTAAAAAGGATTTTAAATAAAATAAAAAAAATCAATAAAAAACTTAAGAGAGTTTTCACTAATAAAATTTATTACAATAATAGCTCTTTTAAACTGAGAGCAAATAACTGGATAACAAAATATAGATTTGATACATTTGAAAATAAAGAACCAGAAACTCTTAAATGGATAGATAATAATTTAAGAGAAAATGATGTTTTTTTTGATGTAGGAGCAAATATTGGAATTTATTCTTTATATGCTGCCTCAAAAAAATTTAATAATTCTAAAATTTATAGTTTTGAGCCAGAATATTCTAATTTAAATGAATTGAAGTTTAATGTTTTAAACAATGGTTTTACAAATAACATAAATATTTTTTCAATTGCTTTTGGGGAATTTAGCCATCTTTCTTTTTTGCAGATAAATGATATAACTCCCGGTGCAGCATTACACTATTTAAGTAATTCTAATGCTCCTTTATCTAGTATTTCCGAGGGAGTTTTTGTGATGAAAATTGATGAGTTTTGTAATCAGCAAAATATTTTTCCTAATCTTATTAAAGTAGATATAGATGGAAATGAGGATAAATTTTTAAATGGAGCTACAAATTTGCTTAAAAATAAAAATTTAAGATCGATAATAATTGAACTTGATGATAAACAAAACAGAGACAAATGTATCAGTATAATTAAAAAAAATGGGTTTGATTTAATTGATAATTATAAAAGTAACCAATCTTTTATTTTTTCTAAAAAGAAATGAATTTAACAAACAATATAAAAAATGTTTAGATTAATTTATCCATAAGTTGTAATACCTATATTATGAAATTAAATAATAAATTTAAAAATTTAAATAAAATCTATGGAGGTTGGTTATCCATAAACAATTTTCAACTATGTGATATTTTATCTAACATGCAAATTGATTTTTTAGGTGTTGATTTGGAGCATACTCCTACTTCAATAGATCAATTTTTAAAATTTGTAACTATTTGTCATTCAAAAAAAATTAGTTGTTTGCCAAGAATTCCTGATTTAGATAATGCATTAATAAAGAGATTATTAGATTCAGGAGCAGATGGTGTTATAGCTCCAAGTATAGAAAATGTTGAACAGATTGAATTTTTAGAAAATTCAATTTTTTATCCTCCTAATGGCTCCAGAGGATATGGAGTATCCAAAGCTTCTAATTATGGCTTAGCTTTTAATAAATATGTAAAAAATTGGAATAAAAATGCCGTATTAATTATTCAGATTGAATCTATTAAAGCTATAAAAAACTTGGAGTCTTTAATATCAAAAAAATGTGTGAGTGGAGTAATGATTGGACCTTATGATATTTCAGGTTCTTTAGGTATTCCAGGAGAATTAAGTCACCCAGAGGTACTGAATGCTTGTAAAGAAATATTATCAATCTGCAAGAAATATAAAAAATCATGTGGAATACATGATACTGATCCAAATTCTAAGTCTTTAAAATTGCTAGATAAAAATGGATATAATTTCATTGTTATTGGTTCAGATATTTTTTTATTAACCAAATGGGTTAATAGCATGAACAAACTATTAAATGAAAAGTGAATAAAAACAACTATATAAAAAACTATTTTGATTTTTCTAATAAAACAGTTGTAATCACAGGAGGTTCTGGACATCTTTGTGGTGAGATGGCAACAACTTTTCTTAAACTTGGATCAACAGTATTTATATTAGATAAAAATATAAAAAAAATAGACAAAAAAAAATTTATAATTTTTAGAAATAAGATATTTTTTAAGAAAATTGATTTAATTAATAAAAGTCAAATTAAAACTTCTCTAAAGTATATTTTAAATAAATCTAATAAGATTGATATTTTAATTAATGGAGCTGGAGCAAATTCCCCAAAAAGTTTTTTTGATATTACTGAAAAAGATTGGCAATTCGTAATTGATAGCCAACTAAAATCAACATTTTTATCTTGTCAAATTTTTGGTAAACAAATGATAAAGCAAAAACATGGCAGTATATTAAATATAAGCTCAGCTTCTGCAGGCCCTCCATTATCAAAAGCATTTGCGTATTCTGCTGCAAAATCTGGAATAAAAAATTTAACACAAAATTTAGCTAGAGAGTGGGCTACTAAAGGTGTAAGAGTAAATGCTTTAAGGCCAGGTTTCTTTCCAACACGATGGAGTATGGAAAATTTTATTGATAAACAAAGAAAAGAAAAAATTTTTCAACATACGCCTATGAAAAGATTTGGAAATCCGAAAGAATTGATCACCGCAGTATTGTTTATTTGTTCAGATAAATCAACTTTTCTTACTGGTAGTGAGATTGCTGTTGACGGAGGATTTGGAGCTATGACTATATGAATCAAGATAAAAGAGTAGTTTTGATAACTGGAGGATCTTCGGGAATTGGTTTCGAGATAGCTATTAAATATTTTGAAAATGATTGGAATGTTGTAATTTTAGGAAGAAAAAAATATAATTATTTTCCAAAATCAAAAAAATTTAAATTTGTAAAAGGCGATGTAATCAGTGAGAATTCTCATTTATTAACTGCAAAATCAGCTATTAAATTTTTTAACAGACTTGATTGTTATATAAATTGCGCAGGTATTTCTGAGTGGAAATCTATAGATAACGTAAATAGAAAATTTTGGGATAAAATAATTAATACTAATCTTTTAGGTACT
Organism: uncultured Alphaproteobacteria bacterium; assembly: GCA_902614395.1. Taxonomy (GTDB): domain Bacteria; phylum Pseudomonadota; class Alphaproteobacteria; order HIMB59; genus CACPNW01. Next base: position 15,953 of record CACMKW010000002.1, read on the forward strand.
ATGTGGGGATGCAAAACTGCCTCAAATTTTCTTTCTAAAAATGGGTCAATTATTAACATTTCAAGTATTGCTGGGAAAAGAGGAAGTGCAAACAATTCTGTCTATTGCGCATCTAAATTTGGAGTAAATGGAATAACGCAATCATTATCTAAAGAATTGGGTATAAAAAAAATAAGAGTTAATTCTGTTTGCCCTGTATATATTAAAACAAAAGGTCTTGAAAACGCATTGAGACATAAAGTTTCTCCAACCAATGGTAAAAAAATCGATTCGTATTTAGAAAAATTTATAAGACAAAATTCATCTCTTAAAAGTTTACCAACTAGTGAAGATGTCGCAAATTTTTGTTATTTCTTATCATCAGATAAAGCTAAATCAATTACCGGACAATGTTTAAATATTGACTCCGGCGTCTTTCCTCAATGAAGAAAGAAAAAATAGTAGCTATAATTCCATCAAGAATGGCATCAACTAGATTACCTGGAAAGCCATTATTGAAAATTTATAACTTAGAATTAATAGAGCACGTAAGAAGAAGAGCCTTGTTAAGTAAATTTTTTGATGAAGTATATGTTGCCACTTGTGATAGGGAAATTGCAAGTATCGTTAAACAAAATAATGGTAAGGTAATCATGACATCAGACAAACATTTTGATTGCAATGAAAGAATATTAGAGGCTTCAAAAAAAATTAATGCAAAATTTATTGTAAATGTTCAGGGTGATGAAATACTAGTTCATCCTAAAAACTTAGATATGATATGCAAAACAATTGTAAAAGATAAGAAATCTATGTATTGGAATGCGATTTCTAAAATAGAAGACAAAAAAGATTTAATAAACGATACAGTAGTTAAATGTTATATTTCAAAAAATAAAAATATATTATTCTGCTCAAGAAAAGAGGAAATTATAAAAAGAATAGATCCAAATATTCCAATTATGAAATTATTAGGACTTCAAGCTTTTAAAAAATCAGCTTTAAAAATTTATTCTAAGAACAACATTACACCGTTAGAGAAAAATTTTTCAATTGGTCAAATGAGAATTTTAGAAAATAATCATAATTTAAAGTCTATTAATATAAAAAATGGATATAGGGGGATTGATAAAAAAAGAGATATAATATATGCTAAAAACATATTAACTAGAGATAAAGAGCAAATAAAGATTTTAAATAAAATTATAAATCATTAATAAAATAAAATAAGTATTTTATGGCAATTTTTTTAGACACAGGGAAAGTAGACGAAATCAAAAAGTACCATGATTATGGTATAATAAGAGGTGTGACTACCAATCCTTCTATACTAATAAAAGAGGGATTAGGAACAAATTTACAAGAATTAAAAAAAAAATTTATTGAAATTGCTGATTTGATAAATCCGCTTCCTTTATCTTTAGAAGTTACTTCAAATGAAACTTCTGAAATGTTTGAACAAGCAGAATTATTTGCAGGATGGGCTGATAATATTAACGTAAAAATCACAATTCACGGTCCTAATGGTGAATTGAATAATTTAAAAGTTATAAATCAATTAGAAAACAAAAAAAATATCAGAGTAAATGTTACCGCTATGATGAGTGCACAGCAATGTTATCTTGCAGCTCAAGCTGGTGCAACTTATGTGTCTATTTTTGGAGGTAGAATTAATAATATGGGTTATGATTCAAATAAGGAAATATATATTTTAAGAAATTTATTGGATAAATTTAATCTTAATTCTAAAATTATAGTTGGTTCTACTAGAGAAATTATTAATATAACTCAATGGCTAAATGCAGGTGCACATATAGTAACTTGTCATCCTAATTTTCTAGAGGGAATGCTGATCCATCCATATACAAAAGAAACTGTACAAATGTTTCTAAATGATGGAAATAAAATTAAAAAATAAATGATAAAAAAAAAAGTTTTAATTACAGGTGGTGCTGGTTTCGTTGGGTCACATCTTTGTGAAAGATTGTTAAAAAAAGGATACTTTGTTTATTGCCTTGATAATTTAGTTACTGGTAAGCTTCAAAATATTAATCATTTGATAAAACAACCAAACTTCGAATTAATACAAAAAAACATTAATGAGCCAATTAATTTAAAGGTTGAAGAAATTTACAACTTAGCTTCTCCCGCATCACCAAAGCATTATCAATTAGATCCTGTAGAAACTGTAAAGACAAATGTTCAAGGAGTTTTAAATTTATTAGAATTATCTAAAAGATATAATTCAAAAATTTTACAGGCATCAACTTCAGAGATTTATGGAGATCCTCTTGAGCATCCACAAAATGAAACTTATTGGGGGAATGTTAACCCTATAGGTCCACGGAGTTGTTATGATGAAGGAAAAAGATGCGCAGAAACTCTCTTTTTTGATTTTCACAGACAGCATAAATTAAGAATAAAAGTTATGAGGATTTTTAATACATATGGTCCAAGAATGAATTTAGATGATGGAAGAGTGGTAAGTAATTTTATCATCCAAGCAATTAATAATGAAAATATTACTATATATGGTGATGGAACTCACACACGAAGTTTTTGTTTTGTAGACGATTTAATTAATGGGATGATTTCTTTCTTTGATTGTGATGACAATTTTACTGGTCCTGTTAATGTAGGTAATCCAGAAGAGTACTCGATATTAGAGCTTGCTAGAAAAATAATTGATCTAACAAATTCAAAAAGTAAAATAGTTTTTTTAAAGTTACCAGATGATGATCCAAAAAAAAGAAAACCAAATATAAGTTTAGCTAAAGCAAAATTTAATTGGGAACCAACTACAAATTTAGAAAGTGGTCTTATTAAAACAATTCAATATTTTAGCAAAATTTTAAAATGAAACTAAGTATAGTAATACCATGCTTTAATGAAGAAAATACAATTATAGATATATTAAAGCTAGTTAAAAAAAATCCTTATAAAGATATTGAAATTATAGTAGTGGATGATTTTTCTAAGGATAACACAAGGAAGATCCTCTCAGAAAATCGACAATATTATGATGTCTTAGAATTACACGATCAAAATAGAGGTAAAGGTTCAGCTATAAGGACAGGTTTAAATAGAGTTTCTGGAGAAATAGTTTTAATTCAAGACGCAGATTTAGAATACGATCCTAACGAATATCTAGATCTATTGGGGCCAATTTTAAACAATAAAGCCGATGTTGTTTATGGATCAAGATTTCAGGGAGGTAAACCACATAGAATTTTATATTTTTGGCATACTATAGGAAATAAATTTCTTACATTATTCTCAAATATGTTTACAAATTTGAATTTAACGGACATGGAATGCTGTTATAAAGTATTTAGATCAGACATAATAAAAAAAATTAAATTAAAAGAAAATAGATTTGGTTTTGAACCTGAAGTTACAGCTAAAATAGCTAAGTTGAATTGCAGAATATATGAGGTTGGAGTTTCTTACTATGGCAGGACTTATAAAGAGGGTAAAAAAATAGGATGGAAAGATGGTATAAGTGCAATTATTTGTATAATTAAATATGGAATATTTAGTAAATAAAAAATTTTTTACACTTTTTTTTATACTAATTATGTTTTTCTTAATTTATTTTTTTCAAAATACAACAAACTATACAAATTTTAAATTAAATTGGGATGAAGTAGATTATGCAAATGTAGCTTCTAAAGGAATAATAAATAATTATATTGATAGAGATAGTATAAGTTTTAAGACTTTTACAGCAATTGGATTATCAAAATTTAAAAATAAAGAAGTATTTGTAGATAAAAATTTAACAGTATTAGAACATAATGATAATTTTAACTTAAGACATTTTCATCCACCACTTCCAGTTTATTATTGGTCAATATTCACAAATGATAAAAATACTAATGAAATAAATGCTAGAAATCTTAGATTTAGTAATTTACTTTTATACTTTGTTATATTTGTTTTTTTTACAATTTTTATTCATCTAAATTCTATAAATATAAAAAATTATTTTCTATCAACAAGTCTTTTATTTTTTTACTTAACTAATATTAATGTAATCGAATCATTTTTAAATTTACATTTTCATAATTTTTTTTCAATTATTTTTTTTTATCATATTTATTCAGTCATAATATATTTTAATGAAAAAAATGATGTATACTCAAGAGCAAATTTTACTTTTTCTATTTCACTTTTAATAATCACATTGGAAACATTTCCTATTGTATTAATAACAACAATTTTAATTTATTTATTATTTCCAATTAAGAATAAGAAAAAAATAAATTTATTTGAATTGATTAAAAATTTTGTTACTGCAATATTTATTGCTATAATTTTATTCCCATCCTCAATTGTTAAACTTACTTACCTAAAAACTTTTTTAATGTATTTTTATAGAATTTTTGCAAAAAATAATGAGGAATATAGTGAGATTAATTATTTGGATAATTGGAAAAATTTTTTCTTTGATAATCTTCTTGTTTTATTGGTAATAATTTTTGTTCTATCATTTTATCTTCTTAGAAATAAAATTGATAAAAAATACTTAATATACTTCTTTTATATATTTGCTTACTCAATAATTATGACACCATTTATTTTATCATATACATATGTTTTTCCAGTTATTTTTATTTTTATTTGTTTAACCATCCAAATAATTAATAAAACAAAATTAAACAGTTATGAATTTGTATTATTATTATCTATTTTTGCGATTACAATATCTATAAATATTTTAGCAATTAATAGTAAAAATTATTACACTAACTTTCAGCTTTATAATAATAAAATTGATACTATTATTTCTGAATATTTAATTGATAAAAAAAATAAAAATATACTAATAGATGGCGCTCATATCTTTAATTATTATTCTGAAAATACGAATTTTATAAATCTAAATATAATGTCTTTAAGTAATCCTAGTTTTTATATAAGAAAAAATTACAAAAACATAAAAATTAATGAAAAAATTAAAAATAATTATTTTGATATGATTATTATTCAATCAAACAGAAGTTATACTGATGAAAAGATCAAGTTTCTTTATGACAGTGGTTACAAATCATTAGATAATTATGAAGGATATAATATATATAAATTAGATAATGGATAAAAAAATTAATTTCTCTATTAATATATGCTGTTTAAATTCAGAAAAATATTTAAATGAAACTATTCAAAGTGTTATTAATCAGTCGTATAAAAATTGGGAATTAATACTTGTTGATAATGGCTCAGATGATAATACTCATAATATTATAAATAATTATGTCAAAAAATATAAAAATATAAAAAGTTTTAATGAAAATAAAAAAGGTCTTTCTAACGCTAGAAATTTAGCTGTTAAAAATTCTTCTTATGAATGGATAGTTTTATTAGACCACGATGACATAATGCATAAAGACAGACTTAAAATTCATTGCAATGATATAAGAAATAATATTAACAAAATGTTTTTCTTTGGAGATGCAATGTTCTTCGATAATAATAATACGAAATTATATTCTCGTTTTGATATTGCTAGAAAAAAAGATAACTTTGACCCTGTAAGATTAAATTTAAATAAAGTTGATGGGTATATAAACTTAACAAAATATGGATGTTTTATTGTTTCATCGACTGTTTGTTTTAATAAAAATATAATTAAAAAAATAGGGTGGTTTAATAACAAATACAAGTTTATATTAGATTATATTTTTTTTTTAAATGTTTCGAAGTTTTATGATTTCTATTGCTCTAATAAAATAATTTCAAGATGTAGAATACATGATGATCAATCAACTAACAAGTTAAAGAAAATATATTTTATTGAACTTAATAATTTATATTTTAGTTTTTATTTTAATACCAAAATATCATATTCAATTAAAATAAGTATTTTTATTAAGAATTTAAGATTAATATTTTCATATATAAAAACAAATACATTGTATATGTAAATTGTTTGATTAGTAGAATAAATTTTAATTAAATGAAATCAATAAATAATCAAAATACAATTAACTTATTCTTTATTTTTATTTTTAATATTATATTTCATTTTATTCCATTTGAAAGATCAATTATTTCACCTGATACGTTTTCTTTTTTTAGTAATGAAAAACTTGGCATATTAAATTTTTTATATAATCCAGATAGACCCATTGAATTTATTATTCATGAGTTAGAATATTATTTTTTAAACTATAATTTTAATTATCATTTTTATTATTTAATTTTTTCAACAATATTCTTAAATGTAATTATTTATTTTTTTTTTGAAAATTTCTTTAAAAAAGATCAATCACTTTTATTATCTTTGCTATTTTCAATATTGCCTTTTAAAATAGAGATATATCACTCTTCTATATATGCTTGGATAAATATTATAGAATCTATCTATATTTTAAGTATTCTACTATTTATTAAATATACAAAAAATAAAGTAAATTTATTTTATATTATTTCAATTTTTTTATTTTTTATTTCTGTATTGGGTCGTGAAAGTGGTATTTTTTTACCCATAGCATTATTTATATTTATTATATTATTTATAAAACCAATTAATATTTTTAGTTCATTTATTTTAATCATTCCTTATATTTCAATCATTCTATTTAGTTTTATACTAAGAATTACAGGTGGTTTTTTTCATACAGATAATATGGGAAGAAATATTGATATTCAAAATATACCCTCAGGTTTCTATGATATTTTTAATATTTTTTTAGGTAGATATTTGTTTAAAAATATTATTTATGGATTGTATCAATTTATTAATATTCCTTATTTCTTAATATTAATTTTTTTACTAATAAATATATTAATAATTATATTGTTCTCATTTAAATATTTAAAATTAAACTCATTAAAAATAGATTTTAACAAAAAAATTTTTATGTTTTTTTTATCAATATTTATTTTATCTTTAATACCTAACCTTATTGCAGGTAGCATTGGTGGAAGAAATACAATCATTGCTTCACTTTTTATTTCTTTAGTTTTTCTTTACTTAATTAAATATCTAAATAAATATATTAGTATAATAATAATTTTTATAACAATTATTATAAATCAAGGTAATGCATATACACATGTACTTTCATTAAGATTGGCTTCAAGTGTATACAGTTACCTTGATGCAAATCAAAAAATTTTAAATAATTATGATAATATTGTTATTGATACTAATGATTTTTCAAAAAATATAGAATTTACATTAGTGACAAATAAATACAATGTATTGAATACATATTATGGTGCACAAACATTTGAAGATTGGGGTTTAGACGCAATGGTTAATTTAAATCTTGATCAAAAAAATACTTATATTTCTTCTGGAGGTATTAAAAAAACTGATACTTTTCATAAAATATTAATTTATCAAAAAATCGGTTATAATAAATTTACTGAAAAAGAAATACTTTTGCCCGTTGATAATACATTTATAATAAATTATGAGAAAGTTTTTAAAAATAATTTAGAAAAAAGGTAATTACTTAAATGATTAATGATAAGTTTTTAAAAGATAATTATATTTATTATGCTGATGTTGGTGCAAAAGGAGGCGCTAATCCAAAATGGATTAATGAAACTAAATATTTCTTTTCTATATTATTTGAGCCTAATCCTTCATCATATAAAAAACTTTTAGAAAATAAAAAATCTAATGAAATAATTCTAAATACTGCACTTTCAGATAAAAAAGAAAATATTTCGTTGAACATTTGTAAAAGTGATGGTGCGTCATCTATATTTTATCCAAATTATGATTTATTAAATTTATATTATAATTCAGATAGGTTTAAAATTAAAAATACATCTACAATAAAGGCTGATACTCTTGATAATCAATTAAAAATAAATCAAATTGAAGATATTGATTTTTTAAAAATTGATGTTCAAGGTTATGAATTAAATGTTTTAAAAGGGTCTATAAATTCATTAAAATCTATAATTGGATTAGAAATTGAATGTGAGATTTCAGAGATGTATCTTAATCAACCTTTATTTGATCATGTATTTCAATTTGTTAAAAAATATGAATTTCAATTATTTGACTTAAAGCGGTATTATTGGAAGAGGAAAATTGGAAAAGAAAGTAACCATAAAAAAGGACAAATTATATTTGTTGATACTCTTTTTTTAAAACAACCTGAATATATTATAAAAGAACATAGTAATGATACTAAAAAATTAATAAAGGCATTTTATATATATTTGTATTATGGCTATTCAGATCTTTCATTAATATTATTGAATTACTTTCAAAATAATAAAATTATTAATAATGATCAAATTAATATTTTAAAAGTTAATTTAATTAATGCTAACAAAAATTACTTTACTTTACCTAATTTTTTTGGAAAAAATTTATTTAAAAAAATATTTAAAACTTTGTTTATGATATTTTCTGATAAAAATTATTATCTCAAAACTCTTGAGTGGAAAAAAAACCATTTTTTAGGTAATGATCATGATTTAGGAAATTAATTTAAAAGTGAATAAAGAAATCCAAATTTCTATAATTATTCCAACTTATAATAGAAAAGAAAAAGTATGTAATCTAATTAATAGCTTATTACTTCAAATTAATAAAAATTTTGAAATTATAATTGTAGATGATGGAAGTACTGATAACACTTATGATGCATTACGTGTTTATAGTAATCATAATAATATTTCATCCTATAGGATTTTAAATTCTGAGAGAGGAGCAGCAAGGAATTATGGTGCATCTTTAGCAAGAGGAAAATATCTAAATTTTTTTGATTCGGATGATATAGCGTTAGAAAATCATACTAAGATTGCTTCATCTAAAATATTAGAATTAAATAATCCTCCATTATTTAATCTTTCATACGCTTATAAGTTTGATAATAAAATTAAAAACATAATTCTATCTGGCAAAATTAATAATAAAATTTTTTCTAACAATATAGTTAGCTGCAATGGTATATTTATTAGAAAAGATATATTTGAAAAAAATAAATTTTCTGAAAATAGAGACTTATCTGGATCAGAAGATTGGCATCTCTGGATAAGATTAGCTAGTCAATATGAAATTTTTTCTTTTAAAGAAATTACGACTTATATAATTGATAATGAAAACCGAAGTATGAAAACACAATCACTTAAGCAAGTAAAAAAAAGGATAGATATATTATTAAAATATGTAAATAATGATTTAAAAAAAAATATTAAATTTATAAATTTATGTAAAATTAATTCCGAATTGTATTCATTTATATCGATGACAGCAAGTTTTTACAAAAATGAAAAATTGATATCTTTTAAATATCTAGTTAAAGCAATTTTTTCTTATCCATTGATTTTATTTAGTAGACGATCAATAGTTTTATATTATAGATTATTTTTTAGATGGTAAATATTTTATTCACAGGAGGTGCAGGTTTTATTGGTAGCTCAATTATTGATAAGCTTAATAAGAAAAAATATAATATTTATGTAGTTGATAACTTGTTAACTGGTAAATATAAAAATATTCCTCTAGGTAAAAGGGTAAAATTCTTAAAAATAAATGTTAATGATAAAAAAAAACTAATCAAATCAACGAATAAATTATCTATTGATTATATTTTTCATTTTGCTGCTTGTGTTGGCGTCAAAAGAACATTAAAAAATCCACTTAAAGTATTAGAAGATATTGATGGATTTAAAAATATTTTATATTTAGCAAGATTTAAAAAAGTAAAAAGAGTATTTTTTTCATCATCATCAGAGGTGTATGGGGAAGGACAAGGATTAGCACAGAATGAAGAAAAAACACCTCTAAATTCAAGACTTCCTTATGCTATTGTCAAAAATGTGGGTGAGTCTTTTTTTAAAACATATAAAAACGAATATAATATAAATTATACAATTTTTCGTTTGTTTAATACCTATGGCCCTAAACAATCTAGTGATTTTGTTGTTTCACAATTTTTAAAAAATGCTCTAAAAAATAAAGATATAAATATTTATGGTAATGGACAACAAAGTAGAACCTTTTGTTATATTGATGATACAGTAGAAGCAATTATAAATTGTTTTGAAAAAAATTATTTTATAAACAGTACAGTAAATATTGGTAATAATAAAGTTACTAAAATTATTGATTTGGCAAAAATAATAAAAAAAATAACTAGATCAAATTCAAAAATTAAAAAAATAGAACCTTTAAAGGAAGGAGATATGTTGAGAAGAAAACCAGATATAAAAAAAATGAAATCAGTTTTAAACAGAAGATTTACATCTCTTGAAAAAGGACTTTATAGTATATTAAAAGAATATGAATAAATTTAATAAATATAAAATAAGAATTATAATTCCAGTTTTTAATGATAATATTTCTTTAAATATTTTAATAAAAAATATTTATGAACAGGCTGATAAACACGATTATTTTTTTGAAATATTAATTATAGATGATAATTCTAATAAAGAAATTTTTATAAAATCTGCATCTTCATACAATGACAGGTTGCATATAAATATATTAAAAAATAAACAAAATTTAGGACATCAAAAGTCTATTTTTATGGGCTTAAATTATACTCTAACAAATCCAATTGATAAAATCATAGTTATGGATTCTGATGGAGAAGATAATCCTAGCTATTTGCACAAACTTATAGAAGAAAATTTAAATATAAAATCAAATATTGTAGCTAAACGTATAAAAAGAAAAGAGAGCTTAATTTTTATTTTGTTTTATTCAATATATAAATTGATATTTTCCATGTTAACAGGTTATAATTTAAATTTTGGAAATTTTTCAATTATTAATTTCGATTCTGTTCAAAAAATTTTAAATGTAGAAAATAATTTCAATCATTACTCAGCTTCACTTTTAAAAGTAGATAAAAATATACACAAAATACCGATTCCAAAAAATAATAGATATGAAGGTAAATCAAAAATGAGTTTTATTAGATTAATTACCCATGGTTTAGATGCAATATCTATTTTCAGAAAAGAAGCGATTATAAGAGTTATAATCTTTTCTATAATAAGTGAAATAATATTGTTATTAATTGCTCTAATTATTTTTTATATGAGATTTTTTAGTAGTTTATTAATAACTGGACAAACAACTACAGTACTTTTCTTTTTGATAGTCATAGGTTTTGTGTTTATTGTTTTATGTTTAATGCTTTCACTTTCTTTAAACTTTAATATTAATCCAGATATAAATAATAAAATATATAAAAATTATTTAGATAAGATAAAGAAGGTAATTTAAATTTTAGTTTGAAAAATATTATTTTTTCTATCATTATTTATTAATTTAAACTTATTATTCTTTAAAAGTTTTACAATACTTTTATTTGAAATTGGTTTATCATATTTTGCAAATAATCCATCAAGTGTATCTAAGACTGACCATTTTTCATGCATTTTTTTTGATAATTCTAATTTTCCTTCATAACTCCATATCGGAATAAAAATATCAGAAATAAAATATGAATTTAAAAATAATCTTCTAACAAAATTTTTTACTTTTAAAAGCCAACTTATGTTTTTAATTAAAAATTTTTTTACACTTTCGTAAGTAAAAAAAAATTTAAATAAAGGTCGCCAGATTAAGTATTTGGGGTGAAAATATCCTAATTTTGGCATTTTATATACATCAAAAAAAACAAATCCCTTAGGATCAACAAAAGAGTGGATTTTTTTGATAGTTTCTTTTGGGTTTGGTGTATGTTGTATCACACCTCTACAAATAACGATATCAAACTTAGTTTTAAAATCCAGATTCATCAAATCAGATTTAATTAAAATTAAATTTTTATTTTTCTTTGACACATTGTAAAATATAGCTGAGGATAGATCAACAGATACACATAATTTACTAGATTTCACTAAGTACTCTGTAAATCTCCCAGCACCACATCCTATTTCTAAAATAGTTTTGTCGTTAAGTATACTCATTTGATTAAATAAAATTCTATTTAAAAACTTAAATGATATGTTATTTTTATTTAAACTATCAATTTGAACATTTTGAAAATCTTTCCATTGCTTTCCAAAATTTGACGTATAATTGTCACTCTTATCAAAAATATATACACCTTCTTTAAGTATAAAATTTTTTTTAGAAAATAAATTATTAATCTCCATTTTATTGATAGATAGTATATAATTAATAAATCTAATAATAGTAATAAAATGTGTGGAATTTTCGGAATTATTTTTAAAAATAAAAATTTATATAATCAAAATAATCTTGTCAATTCACTTAATTTATTAAAAAATAGAGGCCCAGACTCACAAAATTATATAGAATACGAAAATAGTAATTATAAATATTTTTTTGGTCACACAAGATTATCTATTTTAGATACATCATCTTCAGGTAATCAACCTATGTATTCAAATTCAAAAAGATATTTAATAATATTTAATGGAGAAATTTATAATCATTTAGAAATAAGAAATTTGATAAATAAAAAAATAAAGATTTTTTGGAAATCTAATTCAGATACTGAAACATTAATTAATTTCATAGAAAATTTTGAAATAGATTATGTACTTAAAAATATTTCTGGCATGTTTGCATTTGTTGTTTATGATTTTAAAGATGACAAATTATATCTTGCAAGGGATATTGCTGGTGAAAAACCATTATATATAACGGGTAACGAAGAATATTTAGCTTTTTCATCAGATTTAAAACCTTTTAAAAATTTAAATTTTTATAAAAAGGATATAAATAAAATTGCTTTAAAAAGTTACTTAAAATATAATTATATTCCTGCACCAATTACTATATTTGAAAATACTTTCAAAATTAAAAGTGCATCAGTAATAGACATAAATTTAAAGAAATATAATTTTAAAACTATTCAATCATATCAAAGTATTTTAGATGATAAACACATCAAAACTAAAAAATGGTGGACTTTAAACACTGCTTCAAAACAAAAAATAGAAATAAATAATCAAAAACAAATTTTTGATAAAATTGAAAATCTATTAGAAAAATCAACTAAAGAGCAATTAATATCTGATGTGCCTATTGGAGTTTTTCTTTCAGGAGGAGTTGACTCATCTCTTATATTATCTCAAATTGTTAAAAATAAATCAAATGTAGATACATTCAATATAGGATTTGATTTTAAAGAATATGATGAGTCTGAAGATGCAAATAAAATTGCAAGAATATTTAAAACTAATCATAATCATTATGTATGTAACAAAAATGAAGCAATTAGTATGATTGACAAAATTAATGATGCATTTTCAGAACCATTTGCTGACTCATCTCAAATTCCAACAATGCTAGTTTCACAAATTGCGAGAAAAAAAGTTAAAGTTATTTTAGGTGGAGATGGGGGTGATGAAATATTTGGCGGTTATAACAGATACCTTTTGGCTAATAAGTATTGGAAATATTTAAAGTATTTTCCAAAACCATTTAATTTAATATTTAGGGCTCACAAAATACTTCCAAAAAATTTAATTTTTAAAATATTTGATAATTATTTCAATCTTAGTAGTTTTTCCAAAAATAAAATTAGTTCCTATAATAAGATTTTAAATAAAATAGAAAAAATACATAGTAGACAGTCATTTTACGAAAATTTAATTGAAGAATGGTCAGATGAAAATATTTTAAATGAAAAAATTTCTGATGAAAAAAATCATATTGGTATGTATTCAGATAAAAATTTAAATTTTGAAGAATGGATGATGAGTATTGATTTCAATACTTACCTTCCTGATGACATACTATGTAAAGTTGACAGATCTTCCATGTTATTTTCTTTAGAAGCTAGATCGCCATTTTTAAATAAAGATTTAATTGAATTTGTATATAACCTTCCTTTCGAATTTAAAATAAATAATCAGGTAACAAAATGGTCTTCAAAAAAAATATTAGAGAAATATTTACCTAAAGAATTAATTTATAAGTCAAAACAAGGATTTGGTGTACCACTTGCAGAATGGTTTAGAAATGAATTAAAAGATTACGTTTATGATAATTTATCTAAAAATAGTTGTGATAAACATAATTTATTTAATTATAAAGTTATTCAACAAACCCTAGATAATCATTATAATAAAAATATTAATTCTGAATTTAAAATTTGGTCTCTAATTCAATTTAATAGTTGGTACAATAAATTTATCCATTAATGAGTTACCCAAAAAAAATTATTTATATTACATATGATAGCGTTTTAGAGCCATTAGGACAGTCACAAGTTTTAAAATATATTTCAAAATCTAATTATAATAAAAACATTTTATTGCTTAGTTTTGAAAAAGAAAAAAATTTCTTTAATAAAAAAAATCTTAAATATACAAAAGATATTATCAATGATGCAAATATTAAATGGGAATATTTTTTTTATAGTAATAAATTTTGGATTTTATCTAAAATAATTGATGTTTTGAAAATAATTTTTTTTATTTTTAAAAAAAAAATAAAACATAAGGTAAAAGTAATTCACGCAAGAAGTTATTTGCCAGGATTTGCTGTCTACATAAGTAAATTTTTTATTAATACAAAATTTATCTTTGATATGCGTGGATTTTGGATAGATGAAAGATTTGAATGGAGTATTTGGTCAAATAAAAATATATTTAATTTTAAAATTTTAAAACAAATTGAAAAAAAAATTATTAAATCTTCAACTAAAATCGTTGTTTTGTCAAAAGATGCAAAAGAAATACTAACTAATAAATTTAAATACGATTTAAAAAATATAAGTGTAATCCCCACATGTGCGGATGAAAATCAATTCAATATATCAAAAAAAAAATATTGGCGTAATGAACTTAATATTTGTCATTTAGGTACTATTGGTACAAGATATAATATCGATCTAACTCTTAAGTTTTATAAATTACTAAATAAACATATAAAAACAAAAATATTATTTATTAATGATAAAGAAAAAACATTTATTAAAAATAATTGTGAAAAATATAGAATAAATAAAACGAATTATGAAATAAAAAATATAAAATATTATGATGTTCATAATACTATAAATAATTTTGATTTTTCAGTTTTTTTCCCAAAAAAAGGATATTTTATTAATGGTTTTTTTCCAACAAAAATTGCAGAGTCATTATTATCAGGTGTTCCAATTATTACATCAAAAATTAATAATGATCTTGATAAAAGAATATCAAAAAATAATATAGGTATTCAAATTGATCAAATAAATGAAGAAAATATTATACGAATAATGGATAATATAAATAATTTCAAAAAAAATAATTACAAAATCAAATTAAGAGATTACGCTCTCAAGAATTTATCATTAGTTTTTGCAAAGTCTAAATATGATATAATTTATAATTTATTGTTAGAGAAATGAATAATATAAATATAAGTTTGGTTATTCCTTGTTATGAGAATTTTAATTCTTTTAAAAAGTCATTTTCTTCAGCTATTAATCAAAAATCTAAACCAGAACAAATAATAATTATTGACTCATCTAATAGTGATAATATTCGTGAATACATTCAAAAAAATAATTATGACAATTTATCAATTGAAATTATATATCATCATGAAAAAAATTTATATCCAGGAAAAGCAAGAAATATTGGAGTTAAAATTTCGCAATGTAATTGGATTGCATTTTTAGATTCTAAAACAATTGCTAGTGAAAATTGGTTATCAGAGTACAAAAAACTAATTTTAAAAAATAATTATGATGTAATATTTGGATCCACAATGTTTGTGAGTAAAAAAGAAAATAAAATATCAACTCTTTTCTTAAATGCTACTTATGGAAATAAACCACATTGTACAGTGCCAGGAACATTAATAAAAAAAAATTACTTTGAACAAAATAAGTTTTTAGAAAATTTTAGATCTGGAGAAGATGTATTGTGGAGAAAAAAAATAATAAATAATCATTTAATTAATAAATTAATATTAGATAAAAAATTCTACGTCACATATGATCAAATTTCTAATAAATTCTCAGAGAATATATATAAACATTTTATTTATTCGATCTACTCTTCAACTATTGCTATTAAAAATAACATTAAGGATATTTATTTGTCTATTTTTTTAATATTAACTGCACTCATTATCCCCAAATGGAATGTTTTAATTGAAGGCTGGGATACAAATCCATTGTATATCCCAAATATAACAAAATTATATATTCTTACATTAGTATCAATATTAATAATTTATGTTCTTTTTAAAAATATTTTAAATTTTAAAATTTTTAAAGAAAATTTTTTAATAAAAATAATTTTAGCTATTTTATTTATTTTTTTTTCCATATTTATAATTAGATGGAATGAGGAATATTCTCTTAGATATTATAATGCAATTTTTAAATTACCTCATATCACAAAAATATATTTATTTTCGATTGTACTTATTTCAATAATTTATAGAGGTATCTATGTTCCATTAGTAAACAATGTCAAATTAAGTAAACTTATGTATTTTGAATGGATCAAAATTGGTATCTTTGGCTTGTGTATTGATATTGTAAAAAGCCCTGGCTTAATTTTTGGATCAATAATTTCAGTTTTTAAGCTAGAATTTTTATTTAATTTAAAAGAAAAGAATCTTGAAAAAAAAATGCTTGTTGTTTGTCCATTTCCTCATGATGTTCAAGCTGGTCAAAGATTAAAATACGAACAACATTTAAAATTCTTTTATTTAAATGGATATAGCATTACACTTTCATCCTTCATTTCAAAAAAAACATGGAATATAATCTATAAAAAAGGATTTTATTTTAGAAAATCATTTGCACTGATTAAAGGGTATTTATTAAGATTATTAGGATTATTATCATTAAGAAAGTATGATGCTGTTTATATATTTATGTGGGTTGTGCCTTATACATCCGGCATAGTTGAAAATATTTATCGTAAAGTAGCAAAAAAAATAATCTACGATATGGAAGATAATATTTTAATTATTCCAAAAAATGAAATAAACCCAATAACTTCTTCATTTAAATCTGTGAAAAAATATCAATATTTAATTTCTTCTGCTGATCAAGTAATTGTATCATCTAAATACATGGAAGAAATTTGTAATAAATTAAACAATAAAAATAATGCAAATTACATTTGTGCCTCAATAAACTTAAATAGATATAATCCAATAACTAAAAAAAATAAACCTACTATTAATATCGGTTGGACAGGTACGTTTAGTACAAAAAAATATCTCAAAATTATTGAACCTGTGATTCAGGAAATTTCAAAGATAAGAAATATAAATTTTATTGTAATTGGTGATTTTGATTACTATCTCGAAGGTGTAAAAGTTCAAAATATTATTTGGAATAAATCAACGGAAATTGATGACTTGAATAAAATAGATATAGGAATTTATCCTTTATTTAAAGATGAGTGGGTTTTGGGTAAAAGTGGTTTAAAAGCATTACAATATATGGCACTAGGTATACCAACTGTAGCTACAAATTATGGAAATATAAAAAATATCATTACGAATAATTTAAATGGTTATTTGGTAAATAGCAGAGAAGAATGGATAACAAAATTGACAGAGTTATGCGACGATGTTGACTTAAGGAATTATGTTGGTAATAATGGTAGAAAACATGTAGAAAAATTTTATTCAGTTGATGTAATCAGCAAAAAATATCTAGATGTAATAAATAATTTGTAATAGCTTATATGAAAAAAATTTATCTAGCAGGAAGTGGCGGTATGTTAGGTGAAGCCTTTTATGATTTATTTAGTAAAGATTATAAAGTTTTAGCTTCAGACATAGATGTTAACGAGGATTGGTTGCATTTTCTTGATTTTAGAAATTTTGAAAAATATCATCAAGATGTATATAATTTTAAACCTGATTATCTTTTTCACTTAGGTGCTATTACAAGTTTAGAAGAATGTGATTTAGATGAAGATAAAGCTTATTCAACTAATACAATTGGTCCAGAAAACGCAACTATAATAGCAAATCAATTGGATATCCCTATAATTTATATAAGCACTGCAGGAATTTTTGATGGAAAAAAAGATTTATATGATGACTGGGATATTCCAAATCCGCTTGGTCATTATGCAAGAAGTAAATACAACGGTGAGCTGTATGTTGAGCAAAATGCAAAAAAATATTTAATTTTAAGAGCGGGTTGGATGATGGGAGGAGGTCCAAAAAAAGATAAAAAATTTATTAATAAAATTTATAAACAAATAATTCAAAATAAAAATACCATTAATATAGTAAATGATAAGTTAGGTACTCCAACTTATACAATAGATTTTGCTAAAAATACTAAATTATTACTCGAAAAAAATATTTGGGGAAAATATAATTTAGTCTGTGAAGGAGTTTCAAGTAGATTAGAAGTTGCAAAAGAAATTTTGAAAATAATGAATATATCAGACAAAATAAATTTAAATGAAGTCGACTCATCTTTTTTTCAAAAAGAATATTTTTCTCCAAGACCTCCTTCGGAGAGATTAATTAATAAAAAATTAAACTTGAGAAATTTAAATATAATGAGAGATTGGAAAATCTGTTTGAATGAATATCTAAATTTGAGATTTTTGAAATAATATTATTAATTATGCTAAATATTAAGACATATTTTGATGGCTCTATTAAATTAATAAATTCTCAATTGTTCAAAGATAGCAGAGGTTTTTTTACTGAATCTTATAATTATAATTTTTTTAGAAAAAACTTCAAAGTATCGGATAGATTTGTTCAGGATAATATATCTTTTTCAAGAAAAAAAAACACAATCAGAGGAATGCATTTACAATTGCCGCCTTTTTCTCAGTCAAAATTAGTCAGTGTGTTGAGTGGTTCCATATTAGATTATTTTGTTGATATGCGAAAAAGTTCGAAAACTTTTGGTTTATATGGATATGTTCATTTAAATTCAAAAAAAAATCAATATTTATATATAAAAAAAGGATTTGCACATGGTTTTAAAACTTTAGAAGATAATACAACTGTTTTTTATAAAGTATCAAATTATTATTCAAAAAAACACGAAATAACTCTAAATTTCAAAGATAAGCATATTAATATAGATTGGCAATTAAATAATTCAAAACCAAATCTTTCTAAAAAAGATTTACAAGCTGATAATTTTGATAAAATAATTAAATTTTTATGAGAATAATTGTTACAGGAGGATCAGGTTTTATTGGGTCACACTTAGTCCGTTTATTAATTAAAAAAAAACATATAGTATTAAATATTGATAAACTATCAAAATTTTCTGTTAATGAATCACTTGATGATTTAAAAAAAAACAAAAAATATAACTTTAAAAAAATTGACCTTCAAAATTATTCAAAATTAAGCACGGCAATAAATAATTTTAAACCAAATATAATATATAATTTGGCTGCTGAGTCACATGTTGATAGATCTATAACTAACCCAATAAATTTTGTAAAATCTAATATAAATTCAACAATTAATTTATTAGAGGCTGCTAATAAGTATCTTGATAAAAATACTAAAATTAAAAAAAATTTCAAATTAATTCATGTTTCTACAGATGAAATATATGGCTCATTAAATTCTAAAGAAAAAAAATTCACAGAAAAGTCAAAAATTGAACCTAGCTCACCATATGCAGCATCAAAAGCTTCTACTGATTTATTAGTCAAAGCTTGGAATAAAACTTATAAATTACCAATAATAATTACAAACTGTAGTAATAATTTTGGCCCTTGGCAATACCCTGAAAAGTTAATTCCAGTTATTATTTCTAAAATATTAAAAAAACAAACCATTCCAATATATGGAAACGGCAAAAATATTAGAGACTGGATATATGTTTTAGACCATGTTGATTGTTTATACACAATATTAAAAAAAGGTAAAATTGGTGAAACATATAATATAGGAACTAACAATGAGCTAGAAAACATTAATTTATGCAGAATGATTTGTTTAAAAATAAACAAATTAAAGAAAAATAAATTCAATAATCTTAAACTAATTAATTTTGTAGATGATCGCAAAGGTCATGATCTAAGGTATGCAATAAATAATAATAAAATAAAAAAAACACTTGGTTTTAGATCAAAATATAAATTTGAAAACGCATTAGACAGTACAGTAAAATGGTATTTAAACAATTCAAATTGGCTAAAGAATAAAACTAAATGAAAGTATTAATTCTGGGATCAAGAGGGCAATTAGGAAAAATATTATATAATTATTTATTAAAAAAAAAATTTTTTATAGTAAATAGTTTATCAAGAAAAAATTTTGATTTAACAAATAAAATAAAATTAACAAAATATATCACTCAAATTAATCCAGATGTTGTAATTAATTGTGTAGCATATACAGATGTTGAAAATGCAGAAATAAATAAAAAAAAATGTTTTTTAATTAATTCAAAATTTACAAGTGTCTTATCAGATTTGTGTATTAAAAATAATTGTTTTCTAATACATTTTTCTACAGATTTCGTTTTTAATGGCAAAAAAGGCAATTACAAAGAGTCTAATAAAGTTTCATCTATAAATTATTATGGTCATACTAAAATATTAGGAGAAAATAATATAAAAAAAAAATTAAAAAAATATATTATTATAAGGACCTCCTGGTTGTATAGTAACTCTAAAAATAATTTCTTTACAAAAATTATAACAAAAATAAAAAATAAAGAAGATATTCAAGTAGTAAACGATCAGTTTGGTTTTCCAACTTCATGCTATGACTTAGCTAAAGTTACTATTAAAATAATTACAATATTTAAAAATAATAATAAAATTAAAACTGGCGTTTATCATTATTCAAATTATGGAATTAAAGAAATCTCATGGTTTGATTTTGCTAAAAAAATAAATTATTATTATTGCAAAAAGACTAATAATTTCTCTAAAATTATTAGTGTGTCTTCTAAAAAGTTTAAAACTATTGCAAAAAGACCAGCAAATTCTTCTCTAAATATTGATAAAATATGCAATACATTTAATATCAAAAAGAAAAAGTGGGATATGGAACTAAAAAAAATTATTAGAGGTGAGAGAATTTAATGAAAGGAATAATATTATCTGGAGGTGATGGTAAAAGATTGTATCCAATAACAAAATCTATCACCAAGCAATTATTACCTATTTATGATAAACCTATGATTTACTATCCATTATCTACTCTTATGGAATTCCAGATTAGGGATATTTTAATTATTGTTAAACCAAGTGATCTAAAATTATTTAAAAATTTATTAGGTAACGGTAGTAAATTTGGAATTAAAATTAATTATAAAATTCAAAAAAAACCTGCTGGTATAGCTGAGTCTTTTTTAATTGGTGAAAAGTTTATAAATAAAAGTAATGTATGCTTGATTTTAGGAGATAATATTTTTCATGGGATACCATACAAAGAAATTTTACCACAAAACTCAAACTTTAATGGAGCAAAAATAATACTCTATAAAGTTCAAGATCCCGATAGGTATGGTGTAGCTAAATTTAATAAAAAAAATAAAATTGTTAAAATAATTGAGAAGCCAAAAAAATTTATATCAAATTATGCAGTAACAGGAATTTATTTTTATGATAACAAAGTTATAAACTTTGCAAAAAAATTAAATCCTTCAAATAGAAATGAATTAGAAATAACTGATATTAACAACTATTATTTAAAAGAAAGTAATTTAAAATATTTTAAAATTAAACCAGGTGGAGTGTGGCTTGATGCGGGTACTGAAAAGTCTCTTTTGCAATCATCACTCTTTATTCAAACAATGCAAGAAAGACAAAATATTCAAATTTCTTCGCCAGAAATTATTGCATATAATAATGGATGGATTTCCAAAAAAAAATTAATTAGCTCAGTTACAGATATTAATAATTCATACACTAGTTTTATAAAAAATTCTTAATCAAATGTTAATTTACATTTTGACTTTACTAATACCCTCATTATTCTATGGTTTTAATCTTAAGTTAGAAAGTAAATTTTATCATATTTTGATATATTTATTTTTATTTTATTTAATATGTTTGGTAGGTTTACGTCATCATACTGGCGGAGATTGGTCTGCTCAAATTTACGAATATTACAGAGCTCAAGTTGGATTTAATATTTATACATTAGATTTTAGAGGTGACTTTTTATTTAGCTATTTAAACTATTTAGTTTCAAACTTTTATGGAAGTATTTACATTCTCAATGTTTTTTTGGCATCTCTATTAGTTTTATCAGTTTATTTATATTCATCTTTATTAAGTCAAAGATTTATTACTTTATTAATTTCTTTCCCATATATATTTGTAGTAGTTGGAATGGGCTTTAATAGACAAGGTATGGCTTTGTCACTAGTCTTAATTGGACTTTATTATTTACAAAAAAATAAATATTTTATTTATATTTTATATTCTGCATTTTCAATATTTTCTCATAAATCTGCAATAATAATTTTAGCAATAAATCTTTTTAAATTTAATAAATATTTTTTTCTTAGAATAATTTTTTCCATTTTGATTGCTGTGTTGATTATTTATTTTGTTAAAGATGATTTATCTAGATTATACTATTATTATTTAGGAGGAGGTGTTCACCTTGATTCTAAAGGTTCAGTTTTTAGAAATTCCTTCAATACAATACCAGTATTAATATTTATTATTTTTTATAAAAGTTTTTTAAAAATAATGAAAGAAGAAGAAAAACAAATTTATCTGTTTTTTTCTTTTTATCAATTAATTTTATTAGTTATGTCTTTTTATATTTCAACATTCGCAGATAGAATGACTATATATTCTTTACCTTTACAGTTATTTATTTTTAGTAATTTACATTCTATATTTCATCCAAAATATAAAGTATTAATAAATGTAATAATATTATCCATGTATAATTGTTATTTCTTTATTTGGATTTTTTTAGGGCAATACAGTAAGGTTTGGTTTCCTTATAGAAATATTATAATTGAATATATTTTTAATTTTCCTGTAAGATGAAAAAAATATTAATAGTAAGTAATTCAATATGGAATGTAGAGAATTTTAGAAGAAGTCTTATAAATAAATTTTTAGATTTAAATTATAAGATTGATATAATTGTTCCTTTTGATAAAAAATATTTAAACACAATTGCACATAAAAATATAAAAATTATATATATTGATTTTAAATCCAAATCATATTTTATTTTTCTAGATTTTTTATTTATCTACAAACTTTCTAGATATATAAAAAAAAATAATCCTCATTATGTACTTTCATTTACTGTAAAACCAAATCTAATATGTGGATTTCTATCAAGATTTTATAATTATAAAAGTATCTGCAATATAACTGGTTTAGGAACTTTATTTCTTCGTGGTAATTTTATAAAAAAATTATCTTTACTTTTATATAAAATTTGTCTTAAAAAAGTAAATCATGTTTTATTTCATAATATTAATGACAAAAAAATATTTATAAAAAATTTGATCGTTAATGATTATAATTCTTCAACAATACCAGGGTCTGGAGTAAATTTAAATTACTTTCATTATGATAAAAAAAAATATTTTAAAAATAAAGAAATTGTTTTTTTATATCTAGGTAGAATAATGAAAGATAAGGGTATTAATGAGTATATTAAAGCTATTGAAACATTAAAAACATTAAAATTAAATGTTAAATTTATTTTTGCAGGAGCCATTGATAATAAAAATAAAAACTTAAATAATAAATTTAACCAATTAATTAAAAATAATAATATTATATTTTATAAGGATATATTAGATGTTAGAAATCTACTTAAAGTTTCTGATTGTATAGTATTACCTTCATACAGAGAAGGTTTATCTAAAAGTTTACTTGAGGCTTCTGCAATAGGTAGACCAATGTTAGTTAGCGATGTTCCTGGATGCAATGACATTGTTGATGATGGAGTAAATGGTTTTTTATTTAAATCTAAAAACTATAAATCATTGCAAAACTGTTTGATAAAATTTATAAATTTACCAGAAGAAGAAAAAAACTTAATGGCAAAAAATTCATATATGAAATCGGTTAATTTTGATGAAAAAATTATAATTGATAAATATTTAAATTTAATGAATTGATATGAAGATAGCAATTATAGGTCTAGGATATGTTGGACTCCCTTTGTTAATCGAATTCTCAAAAAAATACAATGTTTTGGGATATGAAAAAAATAAAAAAAGAGTTTATGAATTAAAAAATAATATTGATTCAAATAATGAATTAAATGCTAAGCAATTAAATTTAATTAAAAAAATTAATATAACCAATAATATCAATCATTTATCTGATATTAATATATTTATAGTAACAGTTCCAACACCTGTTAATAAAAAAAATATACCTGATTTAAAACCTTTGAAAAATGTCTGTCTTAATATTTCTAAATTTCTTAAAATCAATGACGTGGTTATTTTTGAATCTACAGTATATCCAGGTCTCACTGAGGATTTTTGTGTAAAATGGCTTAAAACTTATAATAATCTAATTTATAACAAAGACTTTTTTTGTGGTTATTCCCCTGAAAGAATCAACCCGGGTGATAAATCAAAAACCCTTACAAAAATAAAAAAAATTACCTCAGGTTCTAATCCTAAAACATCAAACTTAGTAAATAAGTTATATAAAAGTATTATAAAAGCTGGAACACATCAAGTCTCATCTATTAAAGTTGCTGAAGCTGCAAAAATAATTGAAAATTGTCAAAGAGATGTAAATATTGCATTTATGAATGAACTTGAAAATATATTTGATAATCTAGGCTTAGATACTAAAGAAATACTTGAGGCAGCTAATACAAAATGGAATTTTTTAAATTTTAAACCAGGACTTGTAGGTGGGCATTGCGTTAGTGTAGATCCATATTATTTAATTTATAAATCTACTATTAAAAAATATAATCCTAAACTTTTAGCCTTAGCAAGAAATATTAATGAAAAAATTCCAAACAAAATTACTTCTAAAGTAAGAAATTTACTTAATGATAATAAAAATAAAAAAATTTTAATTTTAGGTTTTTCTTTTAAAGAAAATTGCAATGATATTAGAAATACTAAAGTATTTAATATCTATAAATTATTAAATAAAACATTTAAAACAATATATATTTATGATCCACTAGTTAATATAAAAGAAGTTAAGGAATTATACAACATTAGTATGATAACTAAATTAAAAAAAAATTATTATGACCTTGTTCTTATAACTGTTAAGCATGATATTTTTAAAATTTTTACTAGGAAAAAATTAAAAATCTACTTAAAAGGTAAAAAAATAATTTACGATTATATTAATCTACTCAAATAGATCTTAATGCTTTAAGTAATAGATTGGTTTCATTTAGCGAATTGTAATGAGTCATACTTATACGAACTACTCCATCATTTGTGTCAATACCCAAATCTCTTAAACAGCGCCAAGCATAAAAATTATCATTTCTTGTAGCAATCTTTTTTGATACAAGCTTTTTACTAATTTCTTTAGAGCTAATTTCTTTAGAGTAAAAAGATATTGTTGGTGCTCTATTTTTATCTTTTATATTATTCTTGCCAATTAGTTTAAATTTATTATTTTTAGATAAATATTCTAAAACTGGATTAGCAATAGTTTCTTCATGATAGGAAATAAGCGAGTTAATTTTTTTAATTTTTTCTAATAAATTTTTTTCTTTTTTTGAAAAATGATGATTATATAAATTATCAAAATATTCATATATACCAACCAATGATACTAATTCTTCATGATTTGGACCTCCAGGATTAATAGTATATGGATATTTACCATCTAAAAATTCATGGTTTTGATTTGGTAGAGTTTTTAATAATTTTTCTTTACCGTATAATAAAGCTAAATGAGGTCCATAGGTTTTGTAGAGACTAAAAGTATAAAAATCAACATCTAGTTCTTTTACATCAGGAAAACCATGTGGAGCATACGATACCCCATCACCAATTACTATTGTGCCATGATTATGTGCTAAGTCTGAAATTTCTCTTAAATTATTAACTGATCCAACAATATTTGAACAATGAGTTACTGCTAGTATTTTAGTTTTATCACTAATAATTTTTTTTAATTCATCAATTTCTAGTTCATGATTTTTAGGATTAAACTTCCATTCAATTATTTTTGCACCAAATTCTTCAAGTTTTCTCCATGGACTAATATTTGCTTCATGATCCTGGTTTGTAACTATAACTTCATCACCAACATTTATAAATTTTCTAAGAGCATTAGATAACACGTACAAATTTATCGATGTAGATCCACCTATTAAAATTTCATTCTCCTGCGCATTGATCATATTTGCAAAAAGTTTTATGGCTCTATCCATATTTTCTCCTGCTATTTTAGACATTGGATATTCAGCATAGGGTTGAACTTTAGTAGAAATCATAAAATTTTTTAAATTATCAATAACATTTTGCGGAACATAACTTCCTCCTGCATTTTCAAAAAATGACCAATCTTTTGAAAGAGGATCTTTGAATGCTGGAAACTGTGATCTTACGAATTCTATATCAAGTTTAATATTTTCTAGTGTCAATTTTTCCTCTTCTTGTATATTCTTTTAATCTAATATAGAAAAAAATAAATGTATAATTAATTTAAAACCTTATTATTCATGATTGATAAACGAAAATTTTATATAAATGGTACTTGGATTAATCCAATTATAAAGAATGATTTTGAGGTTATTAATCCCTCTAATGAACAACCGTACGCAACTATTTCTTTAGGATCTAAAAAAGATGTAGATATAGCAGTAAATACTGCAAAAAAAGCATTTATTATGTGGAGTCAGTTAGATAAAAAAGAAAAAATTAGTTTACTAGAAAATCTACTTAAGATTTATAAAAGTAGATGGGATGAAATAACTCAAACAATGTCTGAGGAAATGGGAGCACCATTAGACTGGTCATCTTCTGCCCAAACTTCTTCAGGAGCAGATCATATTGACGATTTTATTTTAAGATTAAAAAATTTTGAATTTGAAAAAAGATTTAATAAAAATTCTAATAATTATATAGTTTATGAACCAATTGGAGTATGTGGTCTTATTACTCCATGGAATTGGCCTATAAATCAAATCACATTAAAAGTAATTCCTGCCTTAGCAACTGGCTGTACAATGATATTAAAACCTTCAGAAATTGCACCTATGTCAGGGATCATTTTTGCGGAAATAATACATGAAGCAGGTTTTCCTCCAGGTGTTTTTAATTTAGTTAATGGTGATGGAGATGGTGTAGGCACGGATTTATCATCTCATAAAGATATTGATATGATATCTTTTACTGGATCAACAAGAGCAGGAAAACTTATTTCTAAAAACGCGGCAGATACTATAAAAAGAGTTTGCTTAGAACTAGGAGGTAAGGGGGGTAATATTGTTTTTAGTGATTCACATCCAGAAGCAGTAAGAGAAGGTGTAAGGAATATAATGAGTAATTCTGGTCAATCTTGTGATGCGCCAACAAGAATGCTAGTTGAAAAATCAATCTATAAAAGAGCAATAGAAGAGGCGGCTGATGAGGCAAGTAAAATCAAAGTTGATATTGCTTCTAAGAATGGAAATCATATTGGTCCAGTTATTTCTAAAACACAATATGATAAAATTATTGATCTAATTAATAGTGGAATAAATGAGGGCGCTACTCTCGTTGCTGGAGGTCCTGAAAAACCAAATGGTTTAGAAAAAGGTTATTTTGTTAAACCAACAATTTTTACAGATGTAACTAATGATATGAGAATTGCAAAAGAAGAGATTTTTGGACCAGTACTCTCTATAATTCCATTTGAAGATGAAGATGAAGCTATATCGATTGTTAACGATACATCCTATGGTTTAGGAAACTACGTGCAAACTCAAGATATAGAAAAGGCAAAAAGAGTTGCAAGAAAATTTAGATCTGGAGGTGTTTATATAAATGGAAATAGCGCTGATCCAGGAACTCCCTTTGGTGGTTATAGACAATCAGGCAATGGAAGAGAGGGGGGTGATTGGGGTCTAGAAGAATATTTAGAAATTAAAACTATCTGCGGATGGGAATGATCTAAACTTTAATATTATTAAAATAATTTAATCTTCCTATTATTTCATCTCTTTCAATATAATATCCTTGAAGATGTCTATTTCCAGAGTTTGGATCAAATTCAGTCCTACCATGTAATACTCTTCTATTGTTAAAACAAAATATATCACCTGCCTTTAATCTAAAATCAATTTTAAATTTTTTGTTTTGAAGCAGTGATGCAAAATATTGGTAGGCATCATAAAATTTTTTCATTTTTTTTGGATCAACATCAACTGCTCCCATTGCAGCCATACTAAATCTGATATCATTGAAATCATTATCTTTTGTAAGTGTTATTATTGGTGAATGAAGAATTCTGACAGCTTTTTGAGTATAATCAGTATCTTTGAATTTAACGTGAGTTTTTGTTAAAATATTAAAAACATCTTTTTCATTTTTTTTTAAATAATTTGCAACTGCAAAACCATCTACAACAGATGATAATCCACCATTAGCTTCATTTACTAAGCAATGGAGAAACTGATAACCAGGAGCATATTCAAAATAAGGTAAGTCGGTGTGATTTCTTAATGCATCTGCCGTATAAGCGGTGTTATTTGGCTTTGGAATGTTAATTACTTCAAATGGTGTACCAAAAAATGTTTCTCTATGATGGCTTATTCTATTTAATATTTTGAATGCTGATTTTTTGCTAGTTGGTGCATTTTTGATTAATGCAAAACCATAAGTATGAAGTAAATTTAACCATTTACTTAAATTTTTGTCATTTTTTATTACACTATTATGATCAACAATAATTTTCTTTAAATTTTTTTTTAATTTACCATCCCAAAAAACATAAGGTGATTTATATTTTCGATTATTTATTTCGGTATAACAATGATCTCTTAACCATTTTAAATTGAACTTGCTATTATGATCACCTTCACTCCAATCAATGTTGAGTTTATTTTTTTCAATTTTATACTTTTTAGGAAATATATTTTTACTAACAGTTAAAATATTAAAGACTCGCATATTTGCAGTAGGATGTATTGCTGTTGGACAATTATCTCTTAACCACATAAAATGGAATTTACTTTCAAAATTATCTTTCCACAAAATACTTAAATGGTCATTCTTTTTTTCTAATTTTTTTACATGATATTTACTACTCATTTTTAAATATTTATATCTGAATAATTTATCTTAGTATATTAAACAAATTAATGAAATCGAAAAATAATAATCTCTTGGGAATTTCTTTCATGTTATTTTCCATGTTTTGTCTCAGTATAAATGATATCACGTATAAATATTTAAGCTTTCATTTTCCTGTATGGGAATCAATATTCTTCAGAGCACTAAGTGGAAGTATCATTTCAACTTTTTCAGCAATGTATTTTGGATTTGATAAGTTAAAAACTAAAAAACCAGTTGGGCATGCTATCCGAGCTCTTTCTGCTTCTGGTTGTGTTGTATTCTATATTTACGGAATTAATTATTTAATGTTATCTGAAAATATTGCTATTGCACATTCTGCTCCCATTATTGCCGCTTTTCTTGCTGTACCAATACTTGGCGAGAGAATTGGGATTTTTAGAACAACTGCAATATTAATTGGTTTTATTGGTGTGTTAATTATTGTTAAGCCTGGTACTGACTTGTTCAAATTAGAATCACTCTATCCTCTAATATCTGCAGCTTTTATGGCTTCTGTTTATTTATCAACTAGATCAGTAATGAGTACTGATTCCAGTGTTGCAATTGTTTTTTATTACTCTTTTGCATTATTAATCACGTCAATAATATTTTTCCCTGATAATTTTATTATGCCAAATGGAATTCAATTAATTTTTGCTATGAGTTTAGGTGTGATGGGATCACTAGGACATTTATTTATGTCTCAAGCATTTAAATACGCAGATGTTGCAATTACTTCACCCTTTGAATACTCATCTTTTATATTTGTAGGAATTATGGGATATTTAATTTATTCTGAGGTTCCAACTTTGAGTATTTATTTAGGGGGGACAATAATTATTAGTACTGGAATATTTATAGCTTACAGAGAAAGAAAAAATAGCTAAATTAAAAAATTATTTCTTTTAAATTTTTCTTCTTATATTTTTGATTTCTTATTTTATTTAAAATATTTTTTTTACCTCCACACATTAAAAATTTATTATTAATATCTTCGTCTCTTAAGGGGGTTTTTTTCCCTCCTTTAATATGTGATATTTTTTCAATCAATATACTTCCATCATTCATTATTACTTTAATTATATCAGGATACTTAGGATCATAATCTTCAAAATTATTTGGCACTTTATACGTGACTAGTTTAATTATTTTAACCATATTTAAACTTTTTTTATTTTTGGAAATATTTAAACTACTTAAATCAAATTTACCATTAATCAGAGCAGTTGCTAAACAATAACTCAATGAAAATCTAGCTTCAGTAGAATTTTTAGGTATATGAAATTTTGATACTCTGAACCAAGGTTCTGGAAACTCAATTGTAATTGATTTAATATTTTTTTTTATAAAAATTTTTTTATTTAAAATTAATCCTCCTTGTATTACTCTTTGTGAATAACTACAAACTGGCCAAAACTTAATGAAATTCGGAAATTTAATTATTGCATTTCCTAAATCTGATCTTTTAAAATTATTATTTAATTTTTTAGAAAATTTACTACCATATAATTCAATAAATCCTCTCTCAATATTCCAAATATCTTGATTAGCTGTCCCTCCATTTTTTGCAAGTAAGGCTGACTGTACACCTGCTTGGGCGGCAAAACCTATATGAAACGCTTTTGTATCTTTTCCGAATTGTTGTTTTAAGCCAGATGAAAAACTTGTGGCAATAGAAATTGCATTTGCCATTTGATCTGCATTTAATTTTAACACTTTAGATACTGCTGCAGCAGTTCCAAGCACTCCTATTGTATTTGCTGAATGCCATCCTTTATAATAATGATCATAGCTAAGTGCTTGTCCTAATTTTATTATTAATTCATATCCTACTACCCATCCTTGATATATTTCTTCAATTGAAATGTTTTTCATTTGAGCGATAGATATAAGAGCTGAAAAAATAGGGGCACTAGGATGAGATCCAGCTACGTATTCGTAATCATCAAAGTCTGTCGACGCTGATCTTACTCCATGTAAAAAACTTGCAGCAGAAATAGATAATTTTTTTCCACCTCCAAAAACTTTTATTTTTCCTAAATTATTATTTTCTAAACAATATTTTAAAGCAACCTTTGATTGTTTTTCTTTAACACCTGATAATATACAAGCTAGGCTATCTATGAATGCATTTTCTGCTCTTTTATAAGTTACCTTATTTATTCTAATTTTTTTTTGTGATGCCCAATTACAAAATTTTTTATGAAAACTCATTTTTGAAATTTTGTAATCATTGTGATTTCTTCTTTTTCATTGAGTATTCTTCCAATAATTTCATCTTTTGGATTTCTGCCAATTTCTACAAATAAATTATTATTATATACAAGAGGCGCTGTAGCCCTATACTCAAAAGAATTAAAATCAATATCGTTTTTTCTTGCAAGATTTAAAAGATAAGTTGCTTGAAGAGGTGCATGGACTAATAATCCATTATGACCCTCAAAATTTTTTGTATAATCGTTATCATAATGAATCTTATGTCCATTAAAAGTTAAAGCAGAATATCTAAACAGCAAAGTTGATGAACTAAAAATTTCTACTTTATCAATTAATTTTAATTCGTCTTTTATTTTAGGAGTAATGGAGTTTTTATTTATTTTTTCTCTATAAACAGCAGTTTGATCTTCTGATATTATTAATTTATTTTTATTTAAATATTCATGATTAATATTAACAAAACATAAATTACCTGATCTACCTTCTTTAAATTCAATACTTGAAATGGTTGAATTTTTTTTAATTTCAGATCCAATTTCAAATTCATCAAATATTTTTATTTTACCACCAGCCCACATTCTAATTTTATAAGGTAACTCAGGTAAGAAAATTCCTAATTTTGTATTTCCATCTTTGTCTAGATCATTTAGTGAAGCTATATCTGGGCATAAACATAAAAAAATTCCCTCAGGAACGGTTTGATCACTTAAACAGTTTTGATCGATTGTTTTTTTTAAATGATCAACTAATCGAGGAGTAATAATATCACTTCTTGAAATTTTCTTTCCAATCCAATCTTTGTAATTATTCATATTTAATATACTCGAGTTTACTTATAAATTAATAATTAGTATAATTTATATTTTTAAAAAATGAAAAAAACATTTGACTACATAATAGCAGGAGGAGGTTCTGCTGGCTGTACATTAGCCTCAAGATTATCTGAAAATAAGGATATAAAAGTCTTACTAATAGAAGCAGGGGGGTCAGGAAAAAGTTTATTCACTCAAATGCCCGGTGGTAACGGATACATTTTTGGAAACCCTAAATTTGATTGGGGTTTTGAGTCAATACCTCAACCTTCTTTAAATAATAGAAAAATTTTATACCCTAGAGGTAAAGGGCTAGGAGGATCTTCTCTTTTAAACGGTATGATTTACATGAGAGGCGCTCCAGGTGATTTTAATCGGTGGAGACAAAAGGGCTTAGAGGGTTGGTCATATAATGATGTATTACCATATTTCAAAAGATCTGCCTCAGCTTTTCATAGAGAAAAAAATGAATATCACTCACATTCAGGTCCTTTAAAACTTACACCAGCTGGTAATTACAATTCTATCGATAAAGCATTTATTGATGCATGTGTTGAAGCTGGGGCAGAAATTAATAATGATTTTTACAATGGCAATCTAAATGGAGTAGGCCGATATGATGTTAAAGTATGGAAGGGAAAAAGACAATCATCAGCAGAAGCTTATTTGAAATTTAAACCTAGCAATTTAACAATTTATAAAAATACATCTGTAATAAAAATTTTAATTGAGAAAAATAAAGCTAAAGGATTACTTTTATCAAATGGTGAAGTTTATGCATCATCAGAGGTAATATTATCTTTAGGAGCATTCGGTAGTCCCAAATGTTTAATGTTGTCAGGAATTGGTCCAGAAGAACATTTAAAAGAAAAAAATATAGAATTATTAATTAACTTACCTGGAGTAGGTAAAAACCTTCACGATCATCCTGTTATGCCAATGAATTGGGCTTTTCAAAACAACAATTTAAGTTTCTCTAAATATCAAAGAATCGATAGAGCTATTATTGTGGGTTTAAAATATATTTTATTTAAACAGGGATTAGCCTCAGCTCCTTTTTGGTCAACAAATCTATTTCATGCAATAAGAGAAAAAGAAATGCCTGAAATACAAGTGTTCATGACACCTATGTGTTTTAAAGAAGAAAAAGATAACTGGTCTATGAGTTTAGATAATTTGCTAAATTTTGGTTCATTATTTTTTTCTAGAGGTAAAAAAGCTTTTCCAGGATTACACTTTCAAATTAATTTACTAAGACCAAAGAGCACAGGAAGTGTAAAACTTAAAAGCTCAAATCCAAATGATGAACTTAATATAAATCCAAATTGGTTCATCGATCCATCTGATATGGAAGACATGATAGAAGGGATGAAGCATACAAGAGAAGTATTGTCAAAACCCAGTTTAGCTAAAATTGTTTCGGAAGAATTACTTCCAGGAAAAAAAATCAAAAGTGACCAAGATTTAAAAGAGTCAGTTCGAAATCATGTACAAACAGGTCATCATCCTGCATCTACTTGCGCAATGGGTTCAAGTAATAACAATATGGCTGTACTTGATAATCAGCTTAAAGTTAGAGGAATAGACAATCTGAGAGTAGTAGATGCTTCTTCTTTTCCAGATATGATAAGTGGAAATATAAATGCATCTGTAATTATGTTAGCAGAAAAAGCATCAGATATGATATTAAAAAATTAATTAATCACAAATAAGTTGACCAATGAAAATATTTAAGTTTAAATAAATTATGTCTGAAATTCAAACCTACAAATTTTATGCAGGAAATAAATGGCATGACCCTTCTTCTGAAAAATATTTTGAAAGTGAGGATCCATCTATAGGTAAAGTATGGGCAAGGGTCCCTGAATGTAATGAAAAAGATATTAATCTTGCAGTATCATCTGCTAAACATGCTTATTATGATGGTCCTTATGGTAAAATGCATCCAGCAGAAAGAGGGAGAACTTTAACTAGAATTGGAGATATTATTGCTAAAAATGCAGAACGCATTGGACAGATAGAAACTAAAGACAACGGCAAACTACCAAAAAATATCACTCCTTCTTTAACCAGCTGGCAGACTGAGAGTTTTTATTATTATGCAGGCATGTGTGACAAGTATGAAGGTAGATTGATACCTTCAGAGGTTCCAAATATGCATAATTATTTAAAATGGGAACCATTTGGAGTTGTTGCACTTATTCTTCCTTGGAACTCACCAATTGGAACATTGATCTGGAAATTAGCGCCGGCAATAGCTGCAGGCAATACAGTTGTAATTAAACCATCAGAAAGAGCATCGTGCTCTACATTAGAGTTAATGAAAATTCTAGAAGAAGCCGATCTTCCAGAAGGTTTGATTAATGTTGTTACTGGTTTTGGTCCTACCACTGGTGCACCTCTTATTGAACACCAAGATGTTAGAATGATAAGTTTTACAGGTGGAACAAAAGGGGGAAGTGCAGCGAGTTTAAGTGCATCCAAAAATGTTAAACCCATTATTATGGAGTTAGGTGGTAAATCACCACAAATTATATTCAAAGATGCTGATTTAACTTTATCAGTTAATGGAGTTGTGTCGGGCATATTTCCAGTTTCAGGCCATAGTTGTATTTCAGGATCAAGGATACTAGTGCATAAAGATATAAAAGATAAATTTACTCATAATTTATTAGAAGTTGTTAAAAAGGCTAAAGTTGGTCACCCAAATGATACTGCAACACAAATAGGGCCAATAGCAAATAAAGAGCAATATGATTTTATTTTATCTAAAATAGAAGCGGCCGAAAAAAGAGGTTTAAAATTATTAATTGATGGAAGAAAAGAACAAAAATCTGAAGGGTACTATATTGGACCAACTATTTTTGATAATGTTCCAAATGAAGACGATTTAGCTCAAAATGAAGTATTTGGACCTGTAGCCTCAATACAAACTTGGGAGGATGAAGATGAAGTAATTAAAATTGCAAACGATACTATTTATGGACTTGCAGCAGGAATTTGGACTAATGATACTAATAAAGCTATACGTTTAGCGGATAAGATAGAAGCTGGAACTGTTTATATAAATAATTATTTTAATGCTTCTACCCAATCACCAGTTGGAGGTTTCAAGCAATCAGGATACGGTCGTGAAAATGGATGGGAGGGAATGCAAAGTTATATGCAGACCAAATCTACATGGTTAGCAACTAATCCCTCCCAACCAGATCCATTTTAAAATGAGTTTAAAAAATCGCCATGAATGGAATTGGCAACCAACTTTACCAATTAAATTATCGCCAATATTAGATTGGCCTCCAAATTTTTTTTTGCTTTTCAAATGGCTAGCTTCTTATTGGCTTCACATTAGTTCAATTATAATTGAAGTTTTACTTGCTTTATTTATATTCTATTTGTTTCACCCATCTGCTGAAGAAATGAAAAATTTTTCTTTTTCGTGGATTTCACAGTTATGGATTAGAAATTGTATTTTAATCACTCTTGTTGCTGGTTCTCTACATTTTTGGTTTTATTACTTAAAAGGACAAAGTAAAAAACTTAAATTTGAAAAAAAATTTATAGATGAAAAAGTAAAAAAATTTACTTTCAATAATCAACTTTTTGATAATATTTTTTGGACAATTATAAGTGGTGTTACTATCTGGACAATATTTGAAAGTCTTTATTTTTGGGCAGCAAGTAATGATATTGTTCCTATCATGTTTTGGCATGATAACCCTTTTTGGTATGGAATATTTTTTATTTTAATTCCTATTTGGTCAAGTGCGCATTTTTATATTATTCATCGATTATTACATTTTACTTTTCTCTATAAAACTGTTCACAATTTACATCATAGAAATATAAGTCCAGGACCTTGGAGTGGTATATCTATGCATCCTATCGAACATATTTTATACTTTTCAACTGTAGTTATACATTTTGTTGTTCCATCAAGTCCAATACATGTACTTTTTCATTTTTATCAACAAGGATTAAATCCAGCTTTTAGTCATTCAGGTTTTGATAGTATCGTGATCAAAGATAAAAAAAGATTAAAAGCAGGTGATTTCTTTCACCAACTTCACCACCGATACTTTAATTGTAATTATGGAACTGTAGAAATGCCTTGGGATAGATTTTTTGGAACCTTTAATGATGGTACAAAAAAATAAGAAATTATTCTTTCCAATTTGGTTCTCGTTTTTCTAAAAAGGCATCAATGCCTTCCTTAGAATCATCATGTAACATATTTTCTGTCATTACTTTTGAAGTAAAAGTATAGGCGTCTTCTAAATTCATTTCTTTTTGTTTGTAAAAAGCTTCTTTACCAATTTTTATAGTATTAGAAGATTTAGAAGATATTTTTTTAGCAATTTGAAATACATTTTCTTTTAAACTTTCTTCTTCAAAGACATCATTTATTAAACCAATCCTTAATGCTTTATTTGCATCTATAAGATCTCCAGTGAGAAGCATTTCCATTGCTTGCTTTTTACCTACAGTTCTTGATAATGGAACCATTGGTGTAGAACAAAATAATCCAATATTAACACCAGGAGTTGCATATTTTGCTCTACTACTTGAGTAAGCTAAATCACAGCTAGAAATTAACTGACAGCCTGCTGCAGTAGCGATACCATCAACCATAGCTATAACTGGTTTATTATTTTTATTAATTTTCAGCATAAGTTGAGAGCACATTTGAAATATTTTTTTAAAATAGCTTTCACCTTTATCATTTTGCAATCTTTGTGAATTTAAATCTTTTAAATTATGTCCTGCACAAAAAATATTACCTTTTGATGATAAAATAATTACTTTTACTTCATTATCTTTATCAGCAATGTCTAGAGCTGATGTTAATTCATTGATCATCTTTTCGCTTAAAGTATTTTGGTTTTTCTGGTCATTAAGAATAATATAAAAAATATTATTATTTTTTTCAGTTAAAATTAGATTAAAATTCATTTAATTAATTTGAATTTCAACATCTTTAGACAGGGAATTAGCGATAAAACAATACTTATGTGATCTCTCTTTCATCTTTTTCATTTCTTCATCAGAAATATTAAAGTTATCTTCGAATACTATAGTTGGATTTAGCTCTATTTTGTTGACGTACATTCTTCCCTCTGCATTTTTTCCTAAATACGAAATTGCTTTATCTTTGTAATTAATAACTGGCCATTTCATTTTTGCAGCTAAAGCTAAAAACGTCATCATAAAACAACTACTTACAGCTGCAGCTAGTTTTTGCTCTGGATTAATATTAGTTTCGCTTCCTCCATAATCTGGAGATGATCCTGCATCAATAGATACATTTTTGTTAAGCATTACTGTGTGATCAGTTAAGTATTTTCCAAATTCGAGTTTTTGATTTCCTAATTCCCACTTTAATTCGATTGAATGACTCATTTTAAGAATAATTAAAAGGTAGTGAGCACACTTTACCTTTTCTCTCAATATTGTCTGGTGTTAATACGATAACATCCTGCCCATCATTCCAATAATCTCTATCAACCATTGATAGCCCAATATTAGTTTTTAAAAATGGTGAATAAATACCAGAAGTAATATTACCAATTTGAAATCTATTTTTTGAGTATAAAGGAAAAGGTATTGTGCATGGGGGAGTCGGGGACCCATCAAAGGTAATTCCTTTTATTTTTTTTTCTATTCCATTTTTTAATATTTTTTTTAGTGCATTTTTTCCAATGAAATCATGAGATAAATTGTTACAATAATTATCAAATCCACATTCAATTGGATTATTTTCTAAAGTAAATTCATTACCATATGATAATAAACCACCTTCTATTCTATCAATTAAATTTGGACATCCTGGAGAAATATTAAAATCTTTTCCTGCTTCCCAAATAGTTTCCCAAAGTTTTTTTCCTAAACTAAAACCTTTAAGATAAATCTCAAAACCATCTTGTTTGCTATATCCTGATCTTGCAATTATCTGCTTTGTTCCTTCAAATTCAAAAAAAGAAAAATGAAAGAATTTTAGTTTTTTAATTTTTTCTCCAAATATTGTTGACATTAATTCTTCAGATTTTGGACCTTGAATTGCTAGAGGGTAAATATCTGGCTCTATAATATTAACTTCAAAATTTCTACCTACAGCTAATCCTTTTGCCCAAAGAAGAACATCTGAGTCTGCAACTGATAGCCAATATTTATTTTCACTTAACTTTAAAAGTACAGGATCATTTATCATCCCTGCATTTTCATCAATCATTGGATAATAGTAACATTTACCAATAGGCATATCTTTTATTGATCTTGGAGACATGAGTTGTATTAATTTTGTAGCATCTTCTCCTATTATTTGAACCTGTCGTTGACATGAAACATCCCAAATTTGAGTATTTTTAGATAAGTGCCAATAATCTTCTTCTACTGTCGCTTTAAATGATTTTGGAAGAAGCATATGATTAACTACAGTAAAACCACTTACGCCAGCCTCAATTACTTTCTCGGTATAGGGAGTCCTCCTAATACGTCTGGACATGTTTAATCCTGAATTACTCATTTTATTTTGACCACCATATTGAGTATCCATTTGGAGAAACAATTAAAGGTATGTGATATTTTTTAAGAGGATCTTTCATTTTAAATTTAACACTGATTGAATTAATTATTTCACTAGTATTTCTAAAATATTTACCAGAATTAATTATCATTTCATAATCACTTTCACAATCTTCTTTCGTTAAATCAAATTCTTTAAGCATTCTTCCAGAACTATCTGTTTTATCTTCTAGAAATACGACTTTGTTATTATTATTTACTTTATAAATAACAATTTCTACATCACTTGCATGCGTACCATCTATTGAGTTTAGTAAATGTGTAGAAAAAATTGCCATAACCTACTCTATAGACGCTTTATCTCTTTTATCACTAACTGCAGCAACTATTGGACTTATAACACCTTTAGCCTTAACATTTACACATGCAGTTTTACCACTTTCTAACGCTCTTTTTAAAGCAGGGCCTAAATCTTCTCTTTTAGTAACTAATTCGCCATGTCCTCCAAAGCCCTCAAAAATTGAATGAAATGGAATATCTCTAAAATCAGTTGCAAAGTGTTTCCCACTTTCAAACAACCTTTCTTGTTGTTGAGAAATACAGTCAAGACCTCCATTGTTATCGATAACTACAACAATAGGTTTTTTTTCTTGAAATGCAGCTTCAATTGATAATCCGCCAGATAAAAATGCACCATCTCCACTTATTAAAACAACATTAGATTTAGGATTAAGATTTTTCGCTGATACTGCAAAAGGAACTCCAACACCTAACATACTAAAAGTGCCTGGATGTAATATTCCTCCAAGTTTTTTGCCTTTTGATCCAGCAATATTAATTGCAATCTCAGACCAGAAATGTGTGTTTCCACCATCAATAACTAACCAATCATTTTCAGTTAATACTTCTTGAACATCTAAAGCTAACTGAAGAGGATGAATTTTTCCACCTTCTTTTTTAGCCTCTTCAGTTTCTTTATTTAAATCATCTAATGTTTTATCAATCCAATTTTTTTTCTCTTTTTTATTCTTATCAAACCATTCATTATTTAATTTCCATTTATTAATTTTTTTTAATTCTACGAGTTTATCCAAAAAGACTCCAGGATCACAAAGTAAATTAATATCTGCAGCTCTATTTAATTCTATTTCTTCATGTGATCCATTAATACAAACAAGCTTTGTACTTTTTGGAAAAAGTGGAGGATTACCAAAATTCATTTGATTATCAAGACGTGCACCAATCATAAGAACCAAATCTGATTCATTAAGAGCCTTTTTTGATGGAGGATATTGATGAATATCTGCAAGACCCATATATGTATCTGCCTCTTCACCTAAAAGTTTTTGGTGGTATGGTATATTAAATATTGGAATATTTAATTCAAACCCAGCTTGCTCTAATTTTTTTTCTGCATTGGACCACCAAACACCATGCCCTCCAATAAAAACAGGTTTTTGAGCACTAATTGCAAGATCAAATATCTCATTTAAACTCTCAGGATCGGGCCAAGCTTTGGCTAAAGGTTTTTTTTGTTGAGTAAATGGTCTTTCTTCTAAACCTGCATCATCTTCAAATGATGAAAACATTATATCTACTGGCACACTTAAATGTACTGCACCTGGATAACCATTTGTTGCAATTCTATAAGCTTTATCTACGAACTCTCTTATTCTATTGCCATCTGTTATACTGGCACTGTATTTTGTTAAAGGTGCTGCAATAGATACATCATCTATTTCCTTAAAACCGCCTGCTCCTTGTCTTTTTAAGCTACTAGATCCAGTAATAAAAATAACAGGTGATCTTTCACCCCAAGCTTCCATCATTGAGGGTACTGCATTTGCAAAACCTTCTGGTCCCACAATGCAAACAGATGGTTTCCTTGATATTCTTGTGTGACCATCTGCTAAATGACCAGCAATTTGTTCATGAGGACAATTAATTACATTAATTTGACACTCCATAAATCCTTCAAGTGCTGGATTACAAAAACCTCCTGAAAGTGTAAAAACATTATCAATACCTTTGTCTTTAAGAGCTCTTGCAACTAATGCTCCACCTCTAATCTTTTTATCTCCCATCTTAATACTTTATATCCTTAAAAAATTTCTCTGCTATAATTTTTTTATCAACTTCATTTATATCGGTTAATCCCACTAAGCCAAGATTTGTACTTAACTCTTCTTTAATAAGGTTAATGATTCTTCTAAGACCTCTTGCACCATCTGCTCCAATAGCATACATTAAAGGTCTGCCAAACATCACAAAGTTAGCTCCCAGAGCTAATGCTCGTAAAATATCACTACCACTTCTAATGCCACTATCAAAAAGTATTGGAAAATCATCTCCCAAAGCTTTTCGTATTAATGGCAAAGCATTAATAGAAGCAGTAGCACTATCTAATTGCCTTCCACCATGATTTGATACTTGAATTGCATCAACACCAGCCTCTTTAATTTTCAAAGCATCTTCAGAATTCATTACGCCTTTGATTATTAATTTTCCTTTCCAAGCGTCTCGAACTCTTTTTAGAGTACTCCAATCAGTTGCTCCTCTACTTTCTTTTCGTCTAAAAATTTGATCACCACTTTTAGAGGTAATATAATTCATTGGTTGTGGAGCGCCTTTAAACAAAGTTGTTAAACTCCATTGAGGATGTAGTGCAAAATCTAAAAATTGTTTTGGACCAATTTTAAATGGATAACCAAAGCCATTTCTATCATCTCTAGCTCTTCTTGAAAGAATTGGAACATCAACAGTGAGGATCAAAACCTTGTATCCAATACTTTCTGCTCTTTTCAATAATTCCATAATAAATTCTTCACTTTGAAAAATATATATTTGCATCCACGAATGACCTTTTGAAAAAGTAAACATATCTTCTAGTGTAGTACTAGAAGCCATTGAAACACATGTTGGAATATTATTATACGCACTTTCTTTTGCTATCATTTTATCTGCATCAGGCCATGAAAGATTTGTCATTCCCATTGGAGCAAATCCAAATGGATAATCAAAATGAAAATCAAATATTTTTTTTCTTAAATTTCTATTCTCAACATTTCTAAAAACCTTAGGCTCAAGTCTAATTTGATCTAATGCAGTACTATTAATTTCTGCAAGTTTATCATCTCCTGATGCTCCATCAATAAAATCAAAGACTAATTTTGGTAATCTTTTTTTAGATAATCTTATTGCATCATCAATTGTGTGAATTTTTGTGCTGGGTTTAATGAGATCATTCATTTTAATATTTGTATTCTAATATAATTTATAATTCTATTACAAAATATATTAGTTTTTTGAAATACCCTTCCAAGGTATTGGACTGGGTGGAATATCTTCTTTTAAACCTCTCTGTATTTCACCTTTCTCATCATACATTGGTAAAGTGCAGATTTCACCTTTTTGCAAACTACCATCATCACAGCTGACATCTACTATTGTGCCTGGTCCAAATTCTACATGGTTCATATGAACTATAGCAACACCACAAACTTGAAATGGCGACCATGTACTTGAAGTTACAATGCCTACTTTTCTATTATTAATAGAAATTTCAGAATCAACTAAAGCAAAACTATTTTCTACTCTCATACCCCAAGTTAAACAATCTTTACTGGCATTAAGTAAATATTCTCTTCCAATGAAATCTCCTTTATTAAAATCTATAAATTTTCCTAATCCAACAGCAAATGGAGATCTATCCCTCGTAAAATCTCTCCCTGCAGACAAAAGGCCTGCCTCAATTCTTCTACATCTAAATCCTGGTGATGCTGTTAAGATCATTCCCATTTCTTCACCTTTACTTAATATTAAGTCCCCAATTTTTTTTGAATCATTTTGTGGTCTTAAATAAATTTCCCAACCTAGTTCATTTGTAAACCCTGTTCTACTTATAATTACTTTTTCTGAAGCAATTGAAGTTTCAATCCAATCAAAGTAATTAAAATTATTTTTTAATGGTTGATCAATTAGTTTTTCTAACAGTTTTAGAGATTTAGGTCCTTGTATTTGGCTTACCCAAACATTTGGATCTTTAATTTCAATATCTAAATTTTTCGAATGAGCTTTGTACCAACTATATAAATGTCCATCACCTTGAGCAAACCAAAATTTATTTTTTTCTAATCTTAATAACAATCCATCTGAAATCATTCCTCCATCATGGTAGCATGCAAATTGATAGGAGCATCTTCCAATTTTTACTTTTGAAATATCTCTAGGAAATATTTGTTGAAGTAAATTTTCAGCATCCGGACCAGAGATTTCGTATGGATGTTCACCCGTATGACGTAAGATTATTTCTTGTCTAGCTTTCCAATACATTTCATCTGCTGTAGCATGAGACAATTTTTCAAGTGTAAATCTTCCATCAGCGTAGTTAGTATATTCTGGGTTGAGTGGTAACTCCTGATAAGTAAGAGGATGTATTTTCATGGGTCTAGCCAAATCCAGAGATCTGCCACTTTCTTTAATAACTGGCTTTACAACAAATCTGTAATTACTAACTAAATCTCCCATAAAATATATTCAACTTATCACAAAATAATTAAAAAAAAATTTTAAAATAAATTCTTAATAGCTTCAATATGTCGTGGCTTTACTTCACAGCATCCACCAACTAGAGTAACACCTTCATTTAAAGATTTTAAAACAAACTTTTTATATTTATCTTCTCCAAATTGTTCTTTCCTAGTGCCAAGTAACTCAACGGGATCAATATAATCATAATGTCCTTCAAAACCCTCTGAATTGAATTTTTCTTTACTACTAGTAGGCAGTTCTTTAAATAAATTCATCTTATAACCAAAAGGAAGCTTTTGTTTATTAAATATAGGAATACTCAAATTAACAATTTCAGGTGATACGCAGGCTGATACTATGCCGCAACAATTAAATTTTTGTATAGTTTCAAAAAGTTCTTCAAGACTTTCTCCAGATGGTAATTTTCCATCATAACGTAAGTGCACACCTACAAGAACTTGTTTATTAAATTCTTTTGTAGCTTCTAAAGCAATTTTTATTTCTTTGATGGAACACAAAACATCTAAGTAAAATATATCGACGTAATCTTTTAATATTATTGCAATTTCATGAAAATAATTAAACATGGTTTCATCGGTTTCAAAATGTATTGGGGAATATGTATTACCTTGATTTGGCAATGAGCCTGCAATAATAACTTTTTTTTTACTTTCATTTTTTGCTTTTAATGCAAGTGCTCCAGCAGATCTTATTCCAAATTCAAATTTATCAAGTAAATTATATTTTTTTAGTAGCCTTCTTCTAACACTAAAATTTGAAGTGACTATTAATTGTGATCCCGCATTTATAAAATTTTTATGCATTTCTACGACCATTGGGTGATTATTTTCATTTAATAAAGCTTGTGCTGACCAAAGATCACCTGTTGTCTCCAAACCCATTTCCATTAAAGTTTGACCGGAACCTCCATCAAAGAGGTATTTCTTATTTTTTAAAAACATTTTTTTGGGAGATTAGTTGAAGTAATGTGGCGCATTTGAATGCGCCACAAAGAAAATTAAAATTTTATGCAAACCACCAACGTTCAGAAAGTTTGTTACCGTCACTTTCCCAGTTACCAGCAACATCTTCACCGTGAGCAAGTTTTTTAGAACCAGCACCAACGTATTGGTTAAATGCATAAACAATTGCACCACCATCGTAGTTACAAAGAGCTTGTGCTTCCCAGTACATTGATTTTCTTTTTTCTGCATCAAGTTCTGATCTAGCAGATCTAACAAGTTCATTGAAACGAACAGTTGAATCAGTTTGAACTAGATTACCCCAAGCAGCTTCGTTCCATTCTGTGTCATCTGTGAATGCAGCAGACCACATCATATCTTCTGTAGGTCTTCCACCCCAAGAACTCATACTGAAACCCTTAGTGTTCCATACGTTACTCCAGTAACCATCTTCAGGTTCTTTTTTAACTCGAAGATCGATACCACATTCTTGAGCAGATGCTGCTATCAAGTTAGTTGCATCTGTACATCCTGCATAAGGAACTTCAGAAGTACTAATTTCAATTGGTCCACTTACTCCAGATTTTTTCCAGTGATAAGCAGCTTTATCAGCATCGAACTCTCTCTGCTCTAAAGCGCTATTATGGTATGGGTGAGCAGTAGAGATCGGATGATCATTACCAACAGTTCCATATCCAAGCATAATCTTATCAACAATTTCCTGTCTTTTAATTGCAAACTTCATTGCCATACGCACATCAAAGTTATCAAACGGTGGAACGTTCAATCTCATTGGAGCTGTATAGTGAGCGTAACCAGAAGCTGCTGTAATTTCTACACTAGGATTTCT
The DNA here is from genome assembly GCA_902614395.1 of uncultured Alphaproteobacteria bacterium. Lineage (GTDB taxonomy): Bacteria > Pseudomonadota > Alphaproteobacteria > HIMB59 > CACPNW01. The sequence goes on from CACMKW010000002.1 coordinate 60,942, forward strand.
AGTCAATAGATTAGCAGTTCTAAGATCAACACCATTCATCCAGTCAATTTCACCGTTTAATAATGCTGCTTGTCTAGTAGCAGGATCATTAATACCAATTACTTCAACTGAATCAAAGTGTGCAACACTATCACCTTTGAAATAATTTGGATTTCTTTTTCCAAATTTTGCACCAACACCAGGATTGAATTCATCCATAATATATGGACCAGTTCCGATCGTTGATTGAGCATCAACAACTCCATCTTTTGTTGGTTTGATCATAATGTGATAGTCAGTAGTTATTGCAGGCCAATCGGCATTTGCACCTTTTAGCTTAAAAATAACTCTGTCATTTCCATCAGCAGAAACTGTTTCAATTTGAGATAACAGTCCACCTGCTGCCGAAGCAGTATCTGGATTCATATGATACTGATAGTTGAGCACAACATCTTCTGCTGTCATTGATTTACCATTATGGAATTCAACTCCTTTGCGAAGATTATATACCCAAGTTTGAGCATCATCTGATTCAATTGACTCAGCAAGCTCTCCAACAATTGTGTGATCTGAATCAACAACAGTTAGACAGTTCTGATATGACCAAGCAGTAGCTTGCATAAATGAACTCTGATAAGTTGCTGGATCAAGAGTATCAGTTGCATCTGCTGCACTATTACCCCATCTTAAATGTCCACCTTTTTTTGGTGTAGCTGCAACTGCTTTATCTGCTAATGATAATGCAATTGGGAGCGTGACCCCAGTAGCAAGGACAGACATCATGAACTGTCTTCTATCAATAAGCCCTTTTGTTAGCTTTGAAGACTGTTCTTCAATGTATTTGTCTATTTTCTTATTTTTCATTTGTCCTCCCTTATAATTGAACAAAAACCTAAGATTTTTGTTCATAATTTCTAGAAATTTAACAAAAAACAAACTTAAGTTAATATATAAAAACATATATAACGTTTTAATTCAACGTATAAATTATTAATTTTAGCTTACATGTTGACCTAATTTAGACAAAACTTTAAGAATTAAGATTGTATCTTTAAGGAGGGTAATATTAGTAGAATTCATCCAATATTTAGAACAATTTTGTTAAGGCTTAGCCTTGGTCTCGTTACGGTTTTTGCATTTTCGGTAATAATATTTAGTACATTCTCTTTTTTACCGGGAGACTTTGCCACAGAAATATTAGGTCAAAGTGCAACAAAATCTGCAGTAAAAGCCCTAAGAGCAGAATTGGGTTTAGATAAACCTCCGGTAACAAGATATTTTGATTGGTTAGGAAATGTTTTTCAAGGAGATTTTGGTAGTTCTTTCTCTGGAAGATCTAAAGTTCAAGGGGATCAAGGTGATAGGTCTAGAGAAGTTGTTGGTTTAATTGTCCCTAGATTAAAGAATACATTATTTTTAACAGGGGTTGCCGCCATGTTGGCTATTCCTCTATCTTTAATCTTAGGTATCTCAGCAGCATTATACAGAAACTCTTATTATGATAGGTCAGCAACTGGAGTTAGCTTAGTAACCGTATCTTCACCAGAATTTTTTACAGCCTATATTTTTATTCTTTTACTAGCGACACTGTTCCCAGTTTTTCCAACTATTTCTAATGTGGATGAAGCTTCAACTTTGGCTGAAAGATTTTACAGGACTGCTCTTCCAGTTTTTACTTTGACATTAATTACTATGGGTCACATGATGAGAATGACAAGGTCAGCTATTATAAATATCTTATCTAGTGAATATATTGAAATGGCAAAATTATCGGGAGCTTCTAGATACGAGGTAATTGTTAAACACGCACTTCCAAATGCTTGGGCACCTATTTCTCAAGTAATTGCAATAAACTTAGCTTATATGTTGATTGGTTCAGTTGTTGTTGAATATGTTTTTAACTATCAAGGTATTGGTAGGTTGATGGTCGGATCAGTCTATAATCGAGATTTACCGGTTGTTCAAGCTTGTGCATTAATTTTTGCATCAACATATGTAATATTAAATTTAATTGCTGACTTGATCGGAATTATTTCTAACCCAAGGTTGCTATATCCAAAATGAGCGAAAATTTATCTTATTCTGCAAAAAGTGAAGTTGCAAATTTAATTAAAAGAAGAACTAGATTAGAAAGATTAAAAATTGCCTTATCAAAAGCTCCAATCTCAGCTTGGTTTGGTATGATTGTACTATTTATATATTTTTTTGCTGCAATATTTGCTCCCTTAATTGCTCCACATGGAGAAGCAGAAATATTCCCAGTAGCTTATGCTCCTTGGGGTGATGGCCATATATTTGGTACTGATCAAATTGGGAGAGATATTTTTTCTCGCATTATCTATGCTGCAAGAAATACAATTGGTATTTGTTTATTGGCTACTTTTATTGCTTTAGGAATTGGAACAGTATTTGGAATTATAGCTGCTCTGGATAGAAGATATTTAGATCAGCTATTGAGTAGAATAGTAGACACGCTTATGGCTATACCTGTAATGATTTTTACTTTTATACTTTTATCAGTTTTTGGACCTACTAATTTTAATTTAATTGTCATTTTAGGAATTTTGGAGTCAACTAGATTTTTTAGAATATCAAGATCAGTTGCTGTTGGTCAAGTTGTTCTAGAATATGTAGAGGTCGCGAGATTAAGAGGTGAAAATTTATCATATATTATTTTCAGAGAAATACTTCCTAATATAGCTTCACCTTTGATTATTGAGTTTGGTTTAAGGTTCATATTTATAATTTTTACAATATCTAGTTTAAGTTTTTTAGGAATTGGCATTCAACCCCCTTCAGCAGATTGGGCATCAATGGTGAGGGAAAATGCAATACTTATTCAATATGCGCAATATGATATAACAGCAGGTTTAACACCATTAATTCCAGCTGCTGCAATTGCTTTACTTTGTGTATCAATTAATTTTGTTGTTGATTGGTATCTTTACATTACTAGCGGATTAAAAGATGACGTTAAATAAATCAAAAGAACTCCTGCTTGAAATGAAAAATATCCATATTGATGGATTTTCAGATGAGAGATGGCATAAAATTTTAAAAGGTGTAGATTTGACTTTACACAGAGGAGAAATACTAGGATTAATTGGAGAGAGTGGAGCCGGAAAATCTACTATGGGTAAAGCTGCAATGGGCTATACCCAACCAGGTTGTAAGATTGTAAAGGGAGAAATTAATTTTAATGGAATAGACCTTGCTAAACTAACTGAATTTGAAAAGAGAAAAATTTGGGGAACTAAAATATCTTATGTTGCTCAATCAGCAGCAGCATCTTTTAATCCTGCTCATAGATTAATGGACCAAACAATAAGTGCTGCTAATAGATTAAAGATAAATCCAACGGATGTATTAAAAAAAGATGCAGTTCAACTTTATGAATCACTACAGCTTCCAGATGCTGAAAATATAGGAGATAGATACCCGCATCAAGTATCTGGAGGACAACTACAAAGAATAATGACTGCAATGGCTATGTCCCCAAGACCAGAGTTAATTATATTTGATGAGCCCACAACAGCTTTAGATGTAACAACTCAAGTTGAAGTATTATCTGCTATGAGATCTATAGTAGATAAATTTAATACAGCAGCAATATATATTACTCATGATTTAGCCGTAGTTGCGCAAATGGCTGATAGAATAAAAGTTTTGCGATACGGTGAAGAAGTTGAAGAAGCTGAAACAAGAGATATGCTATCAAACCCAAAAGAAGAATACACCAAATCTCTGTGGTCAGTAAGATCACTGATCAAGCCTGAAGAAACAAATAAAGATTATATGTTGTCTATTAAAAATATTGATGCAGCATATGGCTCATCAAAGGTCTTACACAATGTTTCTATAAATATTCCTAAAGGTAAAACAGTAGCTATAGTTGGTGAAAGTGGATCAGGAAAATCAACAACAGCAAGAGTAATTACAGGCTTACTTCCTCAATTAAAAGGAGAAATAATTTTTGATGGAAAAAAATTGTCTCCAAAACTTGAGCAAAGGTCAAAAGAAGAATTAAGAAGAATTCAAATAATTTTTCAAATGCCTGATACTGCAATGAACCCCCGTCAAACTGTTGATGAAATAATAGGAAGGCCAATAGAATTTTATCAAGGTATAAAAGGTAAAAAAAGAGAAGCAAAAGTTATTGAATTATTAAAAATGATTGAGCTAGATGAAAATTTTTTAGATAGATTACCATCCGAATTATCTGGAGGTCAAAAACAGAGAATATGCATTGCAAGAGCTTTAGCGGCTAACCCAGATTTAATTATTTGTGATGAAGTGACATCAGCACTAGATCAAATTGTTCAAGAAGGAATATTAAAATTACTCCAAAAATTACAAAAAGAGCTTGGTGTAACTTATATTTTTATTACTCATGATATAGCAACAGTTAAAGCAATCTCAGATGAAATAGTTGTTATGTATCAAGGTGAGGTAGTGGAACAGGGTTTGAAAAGTAAAATTTTAAATCCACCATATCCTGATTATACAGAACTTTTATTGTCTTCAGTCCCAGAAATGGATCCTGATTGGCTAACCAATCTTCTGAATAAAAGATCTTCCTAGTAAATCTATACTTTAAATAATGAATATATTTAAATTTTTACTTAATTTTTTTTCTAGTAAAGAAAATAGAATAGATAATCTAGAAGCAAAAAATATAATGATAATTGAGAACAATTTTAATAAAGATAATTTAACTTTAGGTTCTATTTACAAAGTAAATCAAAATATAAAACTAAAAAATTTTAAAAATAAAATTCTTGAAGACAACTTAACAATAGTAGTTACTGACAATAAAGGTAAAACTATTGGATATATTTCTAAAAAAGAGATAAATAATATTCAATAAATGAAAATTAATCTTAGTAAAAAAAAATATATTATTTCTGCTGGTGCAGATGGCTTAGGTTTTGCTATAGCAAATAAAATAATCGGTTCAGGTGGAAAAGTTTATTTATCTGATATAAATAAATCAAAAATTGATAAAATAAATTTAAACAATAAATATCGTAATAAAATATTTGCTAAACACTTAGACTGCACAAATCCAAAAGACATTAAAGAATATTTTAAATCTCTATCTAACTTAAAAAAAATAGATGGATTAATAAATAATATAGGCATTGCAGGACCTACAAAGTATCTTCAAAATATTTCAATAGATGAATGGGATAACACGATTAAAACTAATTTAAGTTCACATTTTTATTTCACAAAATTTGCTATTCCATTTTTAAAAAATGCTAAAAAAGGATCTATTATTAATTTATCTTCAACTGCAGGATTATATGGTTTTGCTCAACGTTCACCATATGCATCAAGTAAATGGGCAGTAATTGGATTAACTAAAACATTAGCAGTTGAATTAGGAAAATTTAAAATACGTGTGAATGCAATTTGTCCTGGTTCTGTTAATGGCGATAGAATGGATAGAGTAATAAATGCAAAAGCTAAATTAATAAATTCTTCAAATAAAAAAGTAAGAAAAGAATTAGAGTCAATGGTTTCATTAAACACATTTGTAGAAAAAGAAGATATTGCATCAATGGCATTATTTTTATTGAGTGATGCTTCAGAAAATGTATCTGGTCAAATCATGACTATTGATGGAAATACTGAAAGAATGAATTAGTGGATAACAACGCTGACTACATCATTGTTGGAGCAGGGTCAGCAGGTTGTGTTTTAGCTAACAGATTGTCTTCACAATCAAAGAATTCTGTAATTTTATTAGAAGCTGGCCCATCCAGTAAAACCTGGAAAGTTGATATGCCAAGCGCACTTCTATATGCAATGCATGACCCGAAATATAATTGGAAATATTATACTGAGCCTGAACCGTTTCTAAATAATAGATCTTTATATTGCCCAAGAGGTAAAATGATTGGAGGGTGTTCATCACATAATGGCATGGTTTTTGCAAGAGGTCATAAAGAGGATTTTGATAGATGGTCTTCAAGTGGTTTAACTGATTGGTCGTATGAAAAAGTTGTACCTTTTTTTAAAAAATTAGAAACTTGGTCCCATGATAGTAATCAAAGAGGTAAAGAGGGGCCATTAAAAGTAAATAAATCAAACATAGATAAAAAATATCCTTTATTTAAAAAAGTTTTAGAAGCTGCACAAGAAGCTGGATATAAAATATTTAATGACTCTAATAATACTGATAATGAAGGTTTTGGAACTTTTGATGTAACAATAAACAACGGTGTCAGACAAAGTGTTGCTAAGGCATATTTAGAACCTATCCAAAATAGAAAAAATCTTAGAATAATAAATAATATTGATGTGAAAAAAATTATTTTTAAAAATAAAACTGCAACTGGTGTTGAAACAATTAAAAAAAATATAACAAATAAATATTTAGCAAATAAAGAAGTTATACTTTGTGCAGGTTCAATAAATTCTCCCAAAATTCTTCAATTATCCGGAATAGGTAATGAAAAATATCTTAAAAGCTTGGGAATAGAGGTAATTAATAATTTAGTTGGGGTGGGAGAAAATTTACAAGATCATTTAGAGATGTATATTCAATATAAATCAAAAAAAAATGAAACATTACATTCTTTAGCAACAAATTTTCTCTATCAAGCAATTGAAGGATCAAAATGGTTTTTGTTTAAAAAAGGTAGATTAGCAAACTCACACTTAGAGTTAGGAGGGTTTGTTAAATCTGACAAATCATATAATCATCCAAACTTACAATTTCATTTTTTTCCATACTTAGTTATTAATCATGGTTTAGAAAATCCTAATTTTGAAGCTTTTCAATTTCATGTTTGTCCAAATAGACCAAAAAGTAGGGGTTTTGTTAAAATTAAAACAAATAACTATAAAGATGATCCTAAAATACAATTTAATTATCTTAAGCATGAAGATGATTTAAAACAAATGAGAGAAGGTGTGGTAATTGCAAAAAAAATATTATCTCAAAAAGCGCTAAAAGAATATGTTGGTACTGAAATTAGGCCTGGGAAGAATGTATCTAATCAAAATGAGTTAGATGAAGTTATTAAAAATACATCTGAATCTGCGTATCATCCGTCATGCACAAATAAAATGGGTGAGGACAAAACTTCAGTTGTAGACCAAAGCTTAAGGGTTCATGGAATTCAAAATTTAAGAGTTATTGATGCTTCTGTAATGCCAGATATTGTTAGTGCTAATTTAAATGCAACAACTATTATGATTGCTGAAAAAGCTTACGACCAAATAAAGAGTACCGTTTGTTAGAGAATTAAAATCTAATATAATTAGATAGTTTTTCTTCTAAGAGTCCAACCATATCTTTCGCTGTAGTATGCTTCGATACCATCAGCAAGATTAAGGTCATAATTTGAGTCTATAGATCCTTCAAGAACCTTTTTCTCAATAGAACTCTGCTCTAGGCTTTCTTTTTGGTTATTAATGTTTTCTGTTAATTTACTATTCATATTTACAAGTTTTACAAATATATAATAATGTAAAAAAAAACTAGATTTTTCTTTATTTTTAATGTAAAGAAAATTACTTTGAATTTTTATTTTTTGTAAATTTTGTAAATGAATATTGAATCTGACATAAATTTTGGTCCAAGGTTAAAAAAACAAAGGATAAGCAAAGGTTTTTCACAAGCTGAATTATCAAAAACTATTGGAATATCTCCTAGTTATTTAAATTTAATTGAAAGTGGAAAAAGAAAAATACCGCTTTCCTTACTAATTAAAGCAGCTGATAAATTAGATTTATCAATTAAAGACTTCTCAACAGAATCTAGCAAACGACTTCTTTCTGACGTGATGGATGTTTTAAGCAATGAAATTTTTGATGATTTAAAGATAACCAATCACGATACAAGTGACTTCATTGGTTCAAATCCTAACATCGCTAAAGCATTACTGACAATTAATGATTCTTTTAAAAGCTTTAAAGAAGATATGCAAAATCGACTTGAAACGATGGATGTAAATGCAAATCAAATAGAAAAACCAACAAGACTACCTGTAGAAATCGTTTCAGATATTCTTCAAGAAAATAAAAATTACTTTCATGATTTAGAAATTAGTTCTGAAAATCTAAGAAAAGAAATAGGTCTTGAAACTGGACCTAACATTGGTTCTGGATCAAAATTATCACTTTATCTCAAAGAAAAACATGGAATTGAGGTTAAAATTGTAACCATAAACGAAGACGAAAAAATAGTTAAAAGATTTGATGAAAGATCCAAGATTTTTTATCTTTCTGAAATGTTAACTTATACATCAAGAAATTTTCATTTAGCATCACAAGTTGCTTATTTAGAGGCTAATGATGTAATCAATAAAGTTATTAAAGAAAATAATGTTGAATCAGAAGAAGTAGAACCATTGCTTAAACTATCTTTACTAAATTATTACGCTGCTGCTTTTATGATGCCTTATAACGATTTTTTAAAGAGTGCTAAATTACATAAATATGATGTGGAAATTTTAATGCATCATTATGCTTGTAGTTTTGAACAAGTTACACATAGATTAACAAATCTTCAAAGACCTGGAAACGAAGGAGTGCCATTTCATTTTTTAAAAACAGATATTGCTGGAAATGTTTCAAAGCGCTTTTCTTTATCTGGTATTCATATACCAAGACATGGAGGTTCTTGTCCTAGATGGAATGTTTATACTGCATTTTTAAATCCTGGAAAAATTCATCCTCAAATATCTAAAATGCCTGATGGACGAGTATATTTTTGTATAGCAAGAGCTTTTGAGAAAGGAATTGAAAAACATGGAATGCCTAAAAGTTTTGTTTCGATTGGTTTAGGTTGTGATATGAAATACGCTAAAGATCTAATTTATTCTGAAGGAATTGATCTAAATAATAAAAAATTACAAATGCCAATTGGAGTTTCGTGTAGGATATGTCCTAGAGTGGAATGTCAGCAAAGAGCTTTTCCTCCAATTGATAAAGAACTTAAATTAGATATAAAATATCGAGGGACGTCTCCCTACGTTACAATTTAGTTAAATTTTAACTAACATTTTACCTAAATTTTTACCATTCAGTAGATCTATAAATGCTTTAGGAGCATTTTCTATATTTTCATAAATTGTTTCTTTAAATTTTATTTTTCCTTCTGAAATCCAATTTCGCATATCAGTTTCAAAAGGTTCATTATCATTTTCATGATCAAAAATTAAAAAACCTTTTATTGTTAATCTTTTTACTAATACGTGAGCCATATTTTTTAGTCCAGCAGAAGCAGAAGTTGAATTCATTTGAGATATTCTTCCACAAATAATAATTCTTCCAAAATTTTTCATTCGAAAAATTGCAGACTCTAAAAAATCACCTCCAACATTATCAAAGTATAAGTCAAATCCTTCAGGACAAATTTCTTTTAAGTGAAGAACAAGGTTATCAATTTTCTTATAATTAAATGCCACATCAACATTTAATTCATTTTTTAACCAATCAACTTTTTCATCTGATCCTGTACTAGCATAAACTTTACATCCTAAATTTTTTGCAATTTGACAAACTGTTGATCCAACACTTCCACCTGCTGAAGATACAAGAATACTTTGTCCCCTTTGTATATTCCCATGATTAAAAAGACCAATATATGCTGTTTGACCTGTCATTCCTAAAGGTCCTAGATAAGTTTGCAATGGAAGATTGGAATTTTTTATTTTTTTTAAATCACCGCCTTTGCAAATGAAGTTATCTCTCATTCCAAAATTACTGAAAACAACATCTCCTTCTTTAAATTGTGAATCTTTTGATTTTTGGACTGACCCAATTGCATAACCTTCCATTTCCTCGCCTAGTAAAAAGGGTGGTTTATAATTTTTACGTTCTGTCATCCTTGCTCTCATATATGGATCAACAGATATCCATGAATTAAGAACATGAATATTATCTGTTTCATCTAATTTTAAAGTTTTAGATTTAATTTCAAAATCTTCTTCTTTAGGTAACCCAGTTGGTATATAATTTTTTAAAGCTACATATTTTGAGATTATTGTCATAATTATAATTTATATTTTTTCTTTAATTCTAGCAAATCTATTAAGAAATTATCTCTTATGTTACTTAAATCTTTTATAGAATGGCTCTTTGATTGTTTTTTTGTGCCTTTAATGATTTTTTCTTTAAGTTTTTTTGTTAGTTTTGGAGATTTGAGTTTAGTCCATGGAAGTTTCAATGCTGGTCCAAACTGATCTAGCATATGTTTCATACCCATTTCTCCTCCCGCTAAGTGAAATGTCAAAAAAGTTCCCATCAGAGCCCATCTCATACCAGGACCATAACTTATTGCTTCATCTAAATCTTTTGTTGAAGCATATCCATCATTTATAATATGTAAACCCTCTCTCCACAAAGCTTCTTGCAATCTATCAGATAAAAAGCCTGGTAATTCTTTTTCTACCAATAATGTTTTCATTTTAATTTTTTGATAAAATTTTTTTGCTTTATTAAGATATAAATTTGTAGTTTTTTTACCTTTTACAATTTCAACCAAAGGTATAATATATACAGGATTAAAAGGATGAGCTATGATTAATCTTTTTGGATTAATACATTTTGATTGTAAATCTGATGGAAGTAAACCAGATGAACTTGAAGCAATTATTGAATTTGATGGTGAATATTTACTTATATTTTTTATAACATCTTTTTTTAAAGATAGTCGTTCAGGTACATTTTCTTGAATTAAATCTGCATTTTTCACTGCTTCCTCAATATCGTCTACGATTTCCAAATTTTTTAAATTGATTTTTGTATTATATAATTTTTTAATAATTAAGTTTGTTCTTGTTATTTCATCTTTTAGAAAATTTAATTGCTGAGAATTTTTATCAAATGCTTTGACTTTTATACCGTTAGCAAGAAATCTAAGTATCCAGCCGGTACCAATTACACCAGTTCCAATGACAGCAATATTTTTCAAATTAAAAATGTTTTTTTAGTTTTAATTTTTCTCTTGTTTGTTGTGGTGATAAAATAGAAGCTCCCATATCTTCAACAATGCACCTTGCCTTTTCAACTAACTGTGCATTTGATGCAAAAACTCCTTTCTTTAAATAAAGATTGTCTTCCAGTCCTACACGAACATTTCCTCCTAAAATAACTGCTTGTGCAGCCATAGGCATTTGAGATCTTCCTATTCCAAATCCAGACCAAATACCTTCAGTAGGTACCATTTCAGCCATTGCTTTCATTGCGCTCGTTGTTGCTGGTGATCCCCAAGGTATACCAAGGCATATTTGATAAAAAGGAGGACCATCAATTAAGCCTTCTTTATAAAGTTGGTTAGCAAACCATAAATGACCCATTTCAAAAGCTTCCATTTCCGGTTTCACTCCAAGCTCCTGCATTTTTTTTGCTGCAGTTCTTAGTTGTATCGGTGTATGAATAAATGTCATGTTTGAGTCACCAAAATTAAGTGATCCGCAATCTAAAGTGCAAATTTCAGGTAATAACTCTTCAACATGTTCTAATCTGCTTAATGCATCGATCATATCTGTATTTGCTCCAACCGGATTTAAAGGATCTTTCCCAGTCCCAACTTCAAAATCACCACCCATACCTGTTGTAAAATTTAAAACTACATCAGTTTCAGAAGAACGAATTCTATCTGCCACTTCCTTATAATAATTTAAATTTCTTGAAGGTTTGCCATCAGGTTCCCTTACATGTACATGAGCTATTGCAGCACCTGCTTTAGCGGCTTCAATTGAAGCATCAGCAATTTGTTTTGGCGTTATAGGTAATTCAGGATGTTTACCTGCTGTATCTCCTGATCCAGTTACTGCACATGAAATTATTACTTCATTATTCATTATTTTAAACTACTATATTTTTTGAATTAATAAAGAAAAACAATGAAGATATATTTAAATTCAGGAAGAGTTAAAAAGGAATGGACCGATTACAATGGTCATATGAATTTGGCATTTTATATTCATCTTTTTGATGCTGGATGGGAAGTTCTTTTACAAAAATTTAATATGGGGGAAACTTCTGCAAAAACAGAGAAGAAAACCACTTTTGCCGTAGAGTCACACACAACTTATGACAAAGAAGTGAAAGAGGGTGATGAAGTAGATATTAATTTATTATTTCTTGATAGGGATAAAAAAAGATTAATTTATAAATTAGAAATGACACATAAGCTTGAAGGTTATAGAGCAGCAACAACAGAGGTTTGTTCTTTGTATGTTGATTTAAATGTTAGAAAAGTTTCTGAATTAGAATTAGAAAAGCAAAAAGATATAGATAAATTTATTCAAGAAAATAAAAATAACTTTGATCCAGGTGACCTTACACTAATCAACAAGCTAAAAAAATAATTATAAATTTCTATAAGGTGTTCTATTAAATATTCTTTGAACCATTGGAACAAATTCTTTTAAAGGAATTGTATCATAATTTGGATCAAATGATGCTTGATCCCATCTTTCACAAAAATCTATAGTGTCTTTAAAGAATTCATGACCTTTGAATTTATTTCTTAGATTTCTGTCTTTTCCATAATAATGATTATAGTAGTAGGCTTGGAACAAACCATGTTGTTCTACAATCCATCTTGTTTTTTCAGAAACAAAAGGTTTCAATACTGCAGCTGCAAGTTCAGAATGATTAAGAGGTGCAATTTCATCACCTATATCATGCAATAAGGAAGCCACCACCATTTCTTCAGAAGCTTGTTCACGTAAAGCTCTGGATGCAGTTTGAAGAGAGTGTTCTAATCTCGAAACCTTATAGCCACCTAAAGAATTGTCTAAACTTTCTAGCACTCTTACTATTCTATCAGCAGTACCTTCAATAAATTTATCTTCAAAATTAGCAAGAAGTTCATAATCCTCTTTATCACCATGTTTCATTTCAGTGAATTTTACTTCATCTTTAGACATGAAATAATTATACATATTTTTAAATTTTATGAAACTAATTCCTGAATGGTATGAACATCAATATTGTCTAATTGCTTGGCCATGTAATAAAGATCTTTATGGTAAAATTATTAATAAAGCCAGAGATGAAGTTTCAAATGTAATTAATGAAATTGCAAAAACTGAGCATGTTATTGTGTTGTCAAATAAAGAAGACATTAATGAAATTCAAAATAAAACTGATCATAAAAATATAGATATTGTAGAGTGTAAATTAGATGATTCTTGGATGCGAGATATTGCACCAATTTTTTATAACGAAGATGAAAAATTAAAATCAATTAGTTTTGAATTTAATGGTTATGGAAAGTATCCAGATTATTTAAATGATAATAAAATATCAAAATTTATTTCAAACTATTTAAATATCCCAACAAAAATTTCTGACTTAGTCATTGAAGGAGGAGCAATAACTTATGATGATAAAAAAAATTTATTTAGCACTAAAAATGTAATATTTAATAAAAATAGAAAACAAAAACATAATAGTGAGTATATTATTAAAGAATTAAAGCTCTTGTTTGACTTAAATTATATTTTTTTATTTGAAAATGGACTAATGGAGGATGACACAGATGGTCATGTAGATAATTTATTATGCCCGATAGGAAATAATAAATATTTAATTGCTACAACTCACAAATTAGATCCTAATTATGAAATATTAGAAAAAAACAAAGCTGATCTTATTAAATTTTTTAAAGATACTAATCAAAGATTTGATTTAGTTGAAGTTCCTTTACCTACAAGAAAAAAGATTAATAATAAGAATATTATTAGTTCCTATATAAATTTCTATTTCAGTAAAAATAAAATTATCTTACCTAAATTCAATGTTAAGGAAGACAATGAGGTAAAATTAATTTTTGAAAATTTATTCCCAAATCGAGAAATTATGATGTTGGAAACAGAGAATATAAATTATGGTGGAGGAAATATTCATTGTATAACAATGAATGTACCAAAAATATGAAAGTAAAAGTAGCAACATCACAATTTAAGGCTCTTAAAGGAGACTTTGACGCTAATTTAAATAAGGCAATTAGTTTAGTTGAAAAAGCTTCAAATGAAAATGTTGATATTTTACTTTTGCAAGAATTATTTCAAGATTATTATTTTTGTTCAACAAAAAATGATCAATTTTTTGATCTTGCAATTGATTTTCCTTCCCATCCAATGTTCGAAAAATTATCTAATATTTGTAAAGATAAAAAGATTTCATTACCAATTAGTTTTTTTCAAAAAAAAGAAAATAAGTTTTTTAACTCTCTAGTTATGATCAATTCATTTGGTAAATTAAGTAAAGTTTACAATAAATCTCACATCCCTGAAGGACCTGGATATAATGAGAAGTATTATTTTGAAAAGGGTAACACAGGTTTTATGGTTTTTGACACCCCTCTGGCAAAAGTTGGCTGTGCAATTTGTTGGGATCAGTGGTTTCCTGAATGTGCAAGAATACTAACGTTGAAAGGTGCAGATTTAATTTTATACCCATCAGCAATTGGCTCTGAGCCACACATGCCTGAATTAAATTCAAAGGATCATTGGATTAATACAATGGTAGGACATGCTGCTGCAAATCAAATCCCTATAATAACCTCGAATAGAATAGGGAAGGAGGTCGAAGCTGATATTGAATTAAATTTTTATGGTAATTCTTTTATACTGGATCATCTTGGAAATATAATAAATCGTATGAATGATAAGGATGAGGGAATAATAACTGCGACTTTAGATTTGTTAATTTCAAGAGAATATAGAAAATTATGGGGTAACTTTAGAGACAGAAGGCCAGATCTATATAAAAAAATTCTCGATTTTTAATTTATTTTATTTAATGTAATTTTTATTTAGGAGGGGAATAATGCTTAAGTATTTTATATCTCTATTAGTTTTAATTTCTTTTTCAGCTCAGGCTAAAGAAGAACTATTTATTTACAATTGGTCTGACTATATTGCCGAAGATACAATTGAAAATTTTGAAAATGAATTTGGCATTGATGTAACTTATGACGTTTTTGATTCAAATGAGGTTCTTGAAGCTAAACTTTTAGCTGGTGGGTCTGGCTATGATATTGTCGTGCCTTCAGGTTCTTTTTTAGAAAACCAAATCAAGGCTGGAGTATTTCAAAAACTTGATAAGGCTCAACTTTCAAACATTGGTAATTTAGATCCTGATGTACTAGCAAAAATTGATGCACATGATCCAGGCGGTCAGTATTCAATAAACTATATGTATGGTACCACTGGCATTGGTTACAATACTGATAAAGTTGATGAAAATGATATTACAAGTTGGAGCATTTTGTTTGATCCAGCTATTGCATCAAAATATGCAGACTGTGGAATCGCAATGTTGGATGCTCCTACAGAGGTTATGGAAATCGCTTTAAAATACGTTGGAAAAGATCCTTATACTGAGGATGAGAAAGATTATGAGATCGCTCTTGAAATGCTACAGGAAATAAGACCTTACATAAGATATTTTGATTCTTCTCAATATATCGATGATTTAGCAAATGGAGAGATCTGTTTAACTATGGGTTGGTCAGGTGACGTTTTTCTAGCTGCAGATGAAGCTGCAGATGGAGTAGAAGCTTGGTACTCAATTCCATCCGAAGGGACCGTAATTTGGTTTGATATGATGGCTATTCCAGCTGATGCAAAAAATGTTGAGAATGCACACAAATTCATAAATTATATTTTAAGACCTCAAGTTGCTGCTGATATTACTAACTATGTTTGGTATTCAAACCCAAATAAAGCAGCTAATGAGTTAGTTGATCCTGAAATTTTTGAAGATCCTGCTATTTATCCAGATGAAGCAACTTTAAGTATGCTTTTTGCTGATACTGCTGACTCTCCAAAAAAATCAAAATTATCAACTAAATATTTTAATAAATTTAAATCAAATTAAAAAATATACTTCATTTCAGCACTAATATATTAATATTAGTGCTGATTTAAGATGGATAATAATTTTCTTGTAGTTGAAAATATTTCTAAATCCTTTGGAGATAACAAAGTTTTAGAAAATATTAATTTAAATATTTCAAAATCTGAATTTTTCGGTCTCTTAGGATCTTCGGGGTCAGGCAAAACTACCTTACTAAGAATACTAGGTGGATTTGAGAAGCCAGATACAGGACGCGTAATCCTCGATGGAACGGATATAACAAACCTTGAACCTTTTGATAGGCCATTAAACTATATGTTTCAATCGTATGCTCTATTTCCTCACTTAAACGTATTTAATAATTTAGCTTTTGGAATAAAAGAAAATTTTACCCAAAAAGAAATCGAAATAAATGTAAGAGATATTGCTGAACTTTTATCTATTGAACATTTATTAAAAAGAAGGATTAAGCAACTATCAGGTGGAGAGCAGCAACGAGTTGCTCTTGGAAGGTGCTTAATAAAAAAACCAAAGTTATTATTATTAGATGAACCTCTTGCAGCACTAGATAAAAAACTAAGATCAAAAACACAATTAGAGTTAACAACACTCCAAAAGAAACTGAAAATTACATTTGTTTTCGTCACTCATGATCAGGAAGAAGCAATGTCCTTGTCTGATAGAATGGCAATAATGAAGAATGGTCTTATTTTGGAATGTTCTAGCCCTGAAGAGATTTATGAAAATCCTAAAAGTCTTTATACTGCCAATTTTATAGGAATTGCAAATATAATTGAGATTTATAAGAAAGGTGAAAATTTTTATTCTGATGATTTAGGTATAAATTTTAAATTAAACAAAGAATTAAAAAATATAAAAACTAATATTTTACTAAGACCAGAGAAAATAAAAATACAATCAATAAATAATTTGAAAACAAGTTCATTTAATTCCTTTAGTGGAGAAATTTTAGAAAAATCATATTTAGGAAGCTTTACACGTTATGAAATTAAAATTAAAAATATGATAATTTCAGTTTTAGATCAGAATTTTTACTCCAACTCAAATTATAATTTCCCAAAAGGGGAGAAAGTCATTTGTAGTTGGGAAAGTGAATCAATTAAGGTTTTAGAGGATTAATTGAAAAATAAATTATTTGAAAAATATTTTGTTTTAAGTCCTTATTTTTGGCTTGTTCTATTTTTTTTTATACCATTAGCTATAATTTTTAAAATATCAATTTCGGTATCAGAGTGGGGGATGCCTCCTTATCAAGATATTTTTCTTTTTGATAATGGATTTAAGATCAATACTACATTTGAAAACTATGTTTATATATTTAGTGATTATTACTACATTGGATCTTTTGTAAACTCTTTGATACTAGCTCTAATATCTACTTTTTTTTGTTTACTTATTGGGTTCCCATTAGCTTTTTATATTGCAACTTCAAATATCAAATTAAGAAATATCCTATTAGTTTTAGTAGTTATTCCATTTTGGTCATCATTTTTATTAAGAGTATATGCATGGAAAATAATTTTACAGAATAATGGAATTTTAAATGTAATACTTCTAAACCTTGGCATAACATCAGAACCACTGCAATTATTATACAATCAATATGCTGTCATCATGGGAATTGTATACACTTATTTACCTTTGATGATTTTACCACTCTATGGATACTTAAATAAATTTGACTTAAATTTAATTGAAGCATCAAAAGATTTAGGATTAAATCGTATTAAAACCTTTTTTAAAGTTATTCTTCCTTTGTCCGTTCCAGGAATTGTTGCTGGATCTTTATTAGTTTTTATACCTGTTGTTGGAGAATTTATTATACCTGAAATGTTAGGTGGTAGTGATAGATTGTATTATGGAAAAATATTATGGGAGGAATTCTTTGTTAATAGAAATTGGCCAGGTGCTAGTGCTTTAGCTTTTAGTGGAATTATTATTTTGGTTTTGCCAATTGTTATTTTTCAAATACTTTATTCTCGTTGGAGTCAAAAAAATGAAATCTAGTTTAATCAAAAGTACAGTTATTTTTTTAGGTTTATTTTTTTTATATTTCCCAATTTTAGTTTTAATTTTTTACTCATTTAATGAAAATAAGAGAGTAATGGTTTGGAAAGGATTTTCTTTAAGATGGTACAATGAATTATTGAATAATGAACAAATAATTGAAGCATTTATTATTAGTATTAAAATTGCAGCTTTGTCTGCAACTTTTGCTACAATTTTAGGAGTTATGATTGGATATTCACTTGTAAGAATAAGAAAAATTCCTTTTAAATCATTTTATATTTTTCTTTCTTCAACACCTTTGGTTTTACCAGAATTAATTTTAGGTCTTTCAATGTTGCTTTTTTTTATAAGCTTAAATAATGTGATTGGATTTCCATCATCTAGAGGACAATTAACTATTTTTATATCGCACGTTACTTTTTGTATTGCATTTGTCGCAATTATTATTCAAGCAAGATTAACTGACTTTAACAAAAATATTGAGGAAGCTGCGATGGATCTAGGCTATAATTATACCAAGGTACTCTATAAGATAACTTTACCAATAATTTTACCTTCTATTATTGCTGGTTGGTTATTAGCTTTTACAATTTCTTTAGATGATCTAGTTGTTGCGAGTTTTACTACTGGGCCTGGAGCTAACACATTGCCAATTGTAGTTTTTTCTAAAGTTAGATTAGGATTGAGTCCTGAAGTAAACGCTTTATCAGCAATTTTAATGTTTTCTTTAATAATAATTGGTTTATTTTATTTTTATTTTAATAAAAAATTTAAACATTAAGTAATAAATACTCTCGCTCCCAAGAACTTATTACTGATAAATAAGCTTGATACTCAACTCTTCTTATCGCAGCAATCGACCTTACAAATTTTTCATTAAATATGGATTTTATATCTTCATCATTTTCAAAAAGAGTTAATGATTCATCCATATTTTTAGGCAGATTAGAATTTTTATCTTTAAATGCACTATCTTTGGTTTCTGGATTTGGTTTTAAATTGTTTTTCATTCCTAAATATCCTGACGCTAAATTAGCAGCAAAAACTAGATATGGATTTGTATCAGATCCAGGAATTCGATTTTCAATACGCATATTCCTTTCCTCGATTGATGGAATTCTAAAACCACAACTTCTATTACCTATTCCCCATTTAACATTTTTAGGAGCACCCCAAGTTGCAAACAATCTTCTAAATGAATTTATATTTGGAGCGTAAATTGGCATTAATAATGGAGTATATTTTTCCAATCCACCTAAATAATTTTTCATTTTTTTTGAAATTTTAGATGATTTATTAAAAAAAATATTTTTATTTTTTTCATTATATATCGATTGATGTATGTGCATTGCGCTACCAGGTTGGTTTTCCATAGGTTTTGCCATAAATGTTGCATGAAGTTTATGTTTCAAAGCCGACTGTCTTAGAGTTCGTTTAAATAAAAAAACCTGGTCTGCTAGATCTAAAGGATCACCATGCTGAAAATTAATTTCCATCTGAGCTGAACCAGATTCATGGTTAATAGTATCAATTTCAATATTTTGTGCTTCACAATAATTATATACATCTTCAAAAAGATGATCAAATTCGTTAACAGCATCTATTCCTAAGGCTTGCTTACCTGTTTCTTGTCTACCTGATTGACCCACTGGCACTTCAAGGGGGTAATCTGAGTCCGCATTAGGTTTTACTAAATAAAATTCTAATTCTGGTGAAACAATTGGAGTTAAATTATCTTTTTTATAAAGTTTAAGAATATTTTTTAGAGCATTCCTACTAGAATTTATTACATCATCTCCGTTAAGATTTATTGCATCGCAGATAATTTGTGCAGTAGGGTCGTCGTACCATGGTACTACTCTCATTGTATCAAAATCTGGTTTTAAAATTACATCAATGTCAGTTGGATTGTAAACACTTCTTGGTAAAGCACCGGCAGAGTCCTCAGTTGCATAATCACCTGATATGGTTTGAATAAAAGTTGACTGAGGTAATCTGTGACTTTCATCTTCAAGTCCTTTTAAAAATTTATTAGTTGGTAAAATTTTTCCCCTTGCTATACCTCCAAGATCTGGAACCAAACATTCAACTTCTGTAATAGAGTTTTCATGAAACCAATTTTGAAATTTTTCAATCATATTGAGACTGTTTGTTTACTAATTATTATTAAACCATTAAAGATAAGTTAATGTTTACTACAAAAAAAAGAACCTTTAATCAACATGATAATGAAAAAGAGAGTTGTGATTATTCGAAATATATGTCCAAGTTCTGATTTGGGAAATTTTAATTGAAAGCTCAGGTATGCCCCCTCCAAAGTTGTTAAGCTTGCTTATCTTAGTATTGATCCATTCTTCAGGTATATGATAATTATTTTCGATTAAGATCAAGTATATATCTTTTAAAAGTAATAAGTAATTATCATTAAATAGTTTTTCAAAATCTGGTATTTGGCAAATATTCCATAATAACTTTAAATTTTTTTTTGATTTAAGAAATTTTTGTATATCATTGTCGTTAATTAAATTACGAAGATTAACCTCATCCAAAGCATTTTTTTTATGAATGTAATAATTATTAATAGGATATTTTTTTAATGAAGATAATAATGTTTCGATAGAATTGAAATCTAAATCACTATTTCTCCAATAAAATTTATTAATGTTATCAAAGTTATGGTTTTCTATTTGTTGAATGATTAAGGGATCTAAATTACCTGCTTCTTTTGTATGGCTAAATGTGCCGTCCTGTTTATATCTACCTGCTCTTCCAGCAATTTGACCTAATTCATTAGGAGCAAGATTTCGATTATATCTACCATCAAATTTCTCTAGAGAAGAAAAACTTACATGATTAATATTTAAATTTAAACCCATTCCAATAGCATCAGTAGCAACAAGATAATCAACATTTTTGTTTTCATATACCTCAACTTGCGCATTTCTAGTTCTTGGACTAAGTGATCCTAATACAACCGCAGTTCCTCCCTTATAGGTTCTAATATTTTCAGCAATCTCATAAACTTTATTAATATTAAAAGCTATTATTGCAGATCTAGGTTCAAGTTTTGAGAAATTTTGTTTCCTTAAAAAAGTAAGTTGAGAAAATCGATTTTTTTTTTCAATAATAATGTTTGGATAGATTTTTTTTAATATATTTTCAACATTCATTGATCCTAAAAAAATAGTTTGGAAATTACCTTTTAAGTTTAGAATTCTATCTGTAAAAATATGTCCCCGTTCATAATCAGCAGCTAATTGAATTTCATCTATAATAACACAATCTACAGAAATATTATTTGGCATTGATTCAACAGTACAGAAAAAATATTTTGCTTCTTTTGGCAATATTTTTTCCTCTCCAGTAACTAAAGCTACTTTACTTAACCCAATTCTTTTTACAGCTTTGTCGTAATTTTCCCTAGCAAGTAGTCTTAATGGAAAGCCAAATATTCCAGAGGAGTAAGAGAATAATTTTTCAAATGCAGCATAGGTTTTACCTGTATTAGTAGGCCCAAGTATGGCTAATAGGTTTTCATCAGAATTAGACATTTATTTATGCAGCTTCTGATATTATTTCATTTAAAACGTAATTTAAAATTCCTCCTGCTTTGTAGTATTCAAGTTCTTTATTTGTATCGATTCTACACTTTAATTTTATATTTTTAATTTCTTTAGAATTTATTTCACAACTAAGTAAGATACCTGGTTTTAAATCTGATAAACCAGATATGGATATAAATTCTTCACCTTCAATATTCAGGTTCATTTTGTTTTCACTATTCATAAATTCAAGAGGCAAAACACCCATTCCAATTAAATTAGATCTATGAATTCTCTCAAAACTTTCAGCAATAACTGCTCTAACCCCTAAAAGTCTTGTTCCTTTTGCAGCCCAATCTCTTGATGATCCTGTACCATATTCTTTCCCAGCAATTATTACAGTATCAATATTATTTTCTATATATTCTTGAGCAGCATCATAAATTGACATTTGTTTGTTAGAGAGAAAAGATTTTGTGTAGCCTCCTTCTACATTATCTAAAATCTGGTTCTTAATCCTTATATTTGCAAAAGTTCCTCTCATCATGATTTCATGATTACCTCTTCTAGAACCATAGGAATTAAAGTTTCTAGAATTAATCTGTCTATCAGTTAAATAGAGGCCTGCGGGGCTATCTTCTTTAATGTTTCCTGCAGGTGAAATATGATCAGTTGTAACGCTATCACCTAGTAATGCTAATATTCTTGCATTTTTTATATCTTTTAGTTCAAATTTATTTTTTTTGTCAAAAAAAGGTGGATGCTTAATATAGGTACTGGTATCATTCCAATCATACGTTGTATCTTTCGAACTATTAATTGATTTCCAATTATTATCCCCTTTATAGATTTCTTTATATCTTTCTTTAAACATCTCTGGAGTTAAACACAAACTAAGTGTTTGATTAATTTCTTTATTAGATGGCCATAAATCTTTTAAAAATATTTTTTTTCCAGATTTAGATTTACCTAAGGAGTCAGTTGTAAGGTTAACATTAATATTTCCTGCAATAGCATAAGCAACAACAAGAGGAGGTGAAGCAAGAAAATTTGCTTTCACTTCTTGATGTACTCTGCCTTCAAAGTTTCGATTTCCAGATAAAACTGAACAAACAGTTAAATTATCTTTTTTTATTTCATTGGAGACCCATTCATCTAAGGGGCCAGAATTACCAATACAGGTAGTACATCCATAGCCAACTGTATTGAAACCCAAAATATCTAAATATTCTTTTAATCCAGCTTTATCAAGATAATCACTAACAACTTTACTACCTGGTGCTAAACTTGTCTTTACCCAAGGTTTTACTTTTAAACCTAAATCAATTGCCTTTTTAGCAACTAACCCTGCTGCAATCATAACATTAGGATTTGATGTATTTGTACAACTAGTGATGGCTGCTATTACAACATCACCTGTATTTAATTTATTTTTATTTATAATTTTTTTGTTATCCATCTTACTAAATTCATTTGGTACTTCTTTTAAAAGAATTTTATCTTGAGGTCTTTTGGGACCAGCTAGAGTGGGTTCGACTGTATCTAAATCTAATAATATTTTGTCAGAAAAATCAGGTGAATAATTATTGTCTACCCAAAGAGTTTGTTTTTTTGAATATTCTTCAACGATTTTAAGGTGCTCACTTTGTTTACCAGTTAATTTAAGATAATTAATTGTTTCTTCATCTGTTGGAAAAAATCCGCAAGTAGCTCCATACTCTGGAGCCATATTAGAAATAGTTGCTCTGTCAGCTAATGATAAATTGTTTAATCCTTTTCCATAAAATTCTACAAACTTTCCAACAACACCCTTGTCTCTAAGCATTTTAGTGATAGATAAAACTAAATCAGTAGCTGTTATACCTTCCTTCAAGTGTCCGTTTAGCTCAAAACCAATAACGTCTGGAATATTCATGGAAATAGCTTGGCCTAACATCGCGGCCTCAGCTTCTATTCCTCCAACTCCCCATCCTAAAACAGAAAGCGAGTTTACCATTGTTGTATGACTGTCTGTTCCTACAACTGAATCTGGGAATAAATAGTTTTGATTATTAATTTCTTTCATCCATATAGTCTTTGCTATGTTTTCTAAGTTTACTTGATGACAAATTCCTGCCCCTGGCGGTACAAGATAAAAATTATCAAATGAGCTTTGTCCCCATTTAAGAAATTCGTATCTTTCTTTATTTCTATCAAATTCTTTCCTAACATTTTCTTTTAGGGCGTTATTATCTTTATAATTATCTACCATTACAGAGTGATCAATAACCAGATCTACCCTAGATAATGGATTTATTTTTTTTGGTTCAATTCCTCTTGATTTTAATGCATTTCGCATAGCGGCAAGGTCAGCAACTGCTGGAACTCCAGTAAAATCCTGCATTAAAACTCTCGTTGGGAAAAAAGCTATTTCAATTTTTTCAGTCTTTTTATTAATTTGTTGTAAAGAATTGAAAACTTTAGAGATCATATCTTTATTAATATTCTCACCGTCCTCGTTTCTAAGTAAATTTTCAACTATTATTTTTATAGAAATTGGCGTTTTACTTAAATCGATATCAAAATATTGAGCTGCTTTATTTAAGTTAAAATATTTGAACTTTTGATCATTTATTTCAATTATATCTTCTGAATTAAAAGAATTTATATTTTTCATGCTAAAGTTGATAAATAATTATAATAATTAAATAGTATGAAGATAAATTTTTGTATAGCAAAATGTTTATTTATTATTAGTTTTCTGCGAAAAAATAAAAAAGTAAGTTAGTTTTTTTTATATTAAGTTTTTTAAAATAATAATTTAAATCAATAACAGGATTAATTTTAAAATATTGGTATATTGTTGACTTTAATCGTAAGTTTTGGGAATAAACGCTTAGCCTTTTATAATTATCACTACGGTGATAGTGGAGGGAGGTTCCTCCGGGGTAACAAAATACAAGGAGTATTTTATGGCTAAGAAGAAAAAGAAAGCTGCTCCAAAGAAAAAGAAAAAAGCAGCTCCTAAGAAAAAGAAAAAAGCAGCTCCTAAAAAGAAAAAGAAAAAAGCTGCTCCTAAGAAAAAGAAAAAAGCAGCTCCTAAAAAGAAAAAGAAAAAAGCTGCTAAAAAGAAGAAAAAGAGAAGATAGTAATACTTCGATTTTTCAGGAAAACTTTAATTTAAAGTTTTCTTTTTCTTATCTTTTTCAAAAAGATAAAACGGGGTTCTGCCCCGTTTTTTTTATTGTTTTAAATCAAAAATTAATTAGATCTAAATAATGATACTCGTTAAAAATTTATCAATTGAAAGAGCTAATAAAAAAGTATTTGAGAATGTTAATCTATCTCTTGGATTAGGAAAAATAATATTATTAAAAGGGAAAAACGGTTCTGGGAAAACTACATTATTAAAAGCATTACTTAACCTAATAGAACCCTCTTCTGGTGCAATATATTGGAAAGGACAATTATTAAAAAAAAATTTATATAATTTTTTTAATCATGTTACTTATATTGCTGACAGAACATCAAGTTTAAGTAAATTATCAGTTCAAGAAAATATTAGAATTTGGAAAAAAATCTTTTTATCAAATATTAGTAATTCTCAAGTTGAGAATATTTTAAAAACTTTAAAATTAGATATTTATTTAAAACAAAAAGTTAATTCATTATCTTTTGGAGAGAGAAAAAAATTAGAGTTTTTACGATTAATTTTAGAAAACAAAAAAATTTGGATTTTAGATGAACCCTTATCCAATTTAGATAGTGAATCAATTGATGTTATAGCGCAGACTTTTGAAGATCATCGTTCTAAGGAAGGTTCAATAATATTTAGTTCGCATCAAGAATCAGAGATAAATGTATCAGAGGAAGTACTACTATAAATAAAATGATAATTTTAAATAAAATAATTTCTTTTTATTATAGAGAGTACAAATTAAATCTAAGTGGATTTCAAGATATTTTAACAAATATTATTTTCTTCTTTGTTTCAATTTTTATATTTATTTTCTCTATTGGACCAGACAAGGAAACAATTTCTAGTATAGGAATTGGTATTGTATGGACATTATTATTGCTAAGCTCAACATTATCTTTAAGAAAATTTTATCAAGATGACTTTGAGAATGGTAATTTATTGATTATGCATTTAAATGGATTTAGTTTTGGTTTTATTGCGATTTTAAAAACTTTTTCACATTTTATTTTTGTTCAGTTACCTTTTTTGTTGTCTATACCAATTGCATGTATCTTATTAAACATTGCAAATGATGAACTTATCTATCTTTTTTCCAGTTTTGCAATAGGATCATTCATTTTATCATGCCTAGGTTCCATTTCATCTTCTATGAATCTAATGAACCAGCGAAACTTCCTACTAGGAAGTGTTATAGTTATGATATTTAGTGTTCCAATAATTATCTTTTCAGTTGGTATTGTTAATTTTGAAGAAAACTTTAAATCTCTCATAAGTATATTATTTGGAATACTATTAATAGTTTTTGCTATAAATCCTTGGGCAAGTGGTTTGTGTCTTAAACTTTCATTAGAAAATAATTGATATGATGTTCTTAGTTAATCCTAGTAAATTTAATAAGGTCGCAGATTATGTATTTCTACCAGCGTTGATTTCATCCATTATATTATTTTCTATCGGATTAATATTTGCATTTTATTTATCTCCTGATGACTATCAACAAGGATCAACTGTACGTATAATGTATGTTCATGTACCTAGTGCTTGGATAGCATTACTTACATATGCCATAATGACATTATATAGTATTGCTGGATTAGCCTTTAGAATACCGTTTGGATTTATTATTAACACGGCAGTAGCTCCCATTGGGGCAGTATTTACTCTAATATGTATTATAAGTGGATCATTGTGGGGTAAACCAATGTGGGGTACTTGGTGGGTATGGGATGCTCGTTTAACCTCAGTGGCAATACTTTTTATTATTTATCTTATTATTGTATTTATGAATTTATCATTTGAAAATAGAGTAGTAAGAGAAAAAGTTATAGCAATATTTGTTCTTGTTGGATCTATAAACCTCCCTATAGTAAAATTTTCTGTAGATTGGTGGAATACCTTACATCAACCGGCAACAATTAGTAAATTATCAAAACCCAGCATTGACCCTTCAATGATGATTCCTTTAATTATCATGACTTTTGCATTTGTTATGGTTGGTTTAGCAATAGCTATTTTAAGAATTAAAACAGAGATAATTTCAAGAAAATCTTATTTAAGTTAATTTGTGACTTTTAGTCCTGTTGATTAAGTATCTTTCCTAAATATTTTTGCTAATAGTAATTATGTATTTCTGGTATATTTTTGGATCTTACCTAGTAGCTTTTCTTTTAATAATTTTGTTATTATTTTTTAGTTATTTAAAATTTAAAAGAATAAAAAAGTAAATGAGTTTACGATTTCAAAGATTGTTGCTTATATTACTTACTTTGGTAATTATACTAAGTGCGGTCTTACTTATTTTATATAATGCAAGAGAAAATGTGTCGTATTTTTACACACCTTCTGAAATTGATAATCTAGATATCGCAATAGATGAGAAGATAAGAATAGGCGGATTTGTAGAAAACGATAGTTTTAATAAAATTTCTTCAAGTTCATTTAAATTTAAAATTACTGATGAAAAAGCATCTATACTTGTCACTTTCAATGGGATTCTTCCTGATTTATTTAGAGAAGGACAAGGTGCAGTGATAGAGGGTACTTTTGTTGATAATGATATTTTTAATGCAACTAATGTTTTTGCAAAACATGATGAAAATTATATGCCAGCGTCAATAAAAGAAGAACTGAAAGATACAGGTTATTGGAATAAAAAATATAAATGAGTTCATTAGTTGGTTTTTTAAGTTTAGTTATTGCCATAGGTATTAATTTTTACTTATTTTTATCTAGGTATATATTTAGATTTCAAAAACAGAAATTTAATTTATTTATTCGTTTTTCATCATTATTAACATTGTTATCTTTTTTTTCATTAATGTATGCGTATGTGGTATCTGATTTCTCAAATTATAATGTCTTTCAAAACTCTCACTCAAATAAACCATTAATATATAAAATTTCAGGTACTTGGGGAAATCATGAAGGTTCGATGCTTTTGTGGCTAAGTATTTTATCTATTTTTAGTTTCTTTTTTTCCTTTACAAAAAATATAGACGAAAGCTTTCAAAGATTAACATTAATTATTCAATCCTTACTTCATATTTTATTTGGTCTCTTTATCGTCTTTACATCTAATCCATTTCTAGTTAATTCAATTTTAGTAAATGAAGGTTTGGGTTTAAATCCAATTTTACAAGATCCAGGTTTAGCTGTTCACCCTCCAATTTTATATGGAGGTTACGTTGGTTATTCCATTGTTTTCAGTATTGCTATTGCAGGTTTATTTCAAAATACAGATGATGAATGGCTTTATGTTGCAAAGAAATGGTCATTGATTAGTTGGACTTTTTTAA
Source organism: uncultured Alphaproteobacteria bacterium (assembly GCA_902614395.1). GTDB lineage: Bacteria > Pseudomonadota > Alphaproteobacteria > HIMB59 > CACPNW01. Next base: position 88,802 of record CACMKW010000002.1, read on the forward strand.
CTGGTGGAATAGCTCTGGGTTCATATTGGGCATATTATGAATTAGGTTGGGGTGGATGGTGGTTTTGGGATCCGGTTGAAAATATTTCACTGATGCCTTGGATTGCTGGACTTGCATTAGTTCATTCTCTCATGATGGTAAGAGGTGAGCAAGCCATTAAAAAATGGATAGTTTTTTTATCAATTCTTTGCTTTTCATTAAGTGTTTTTGGAACATTTTTAGTAAGATCTGGAATTTTAACAAGTGTACATTCATTTGCAGCAGATGCATCCAGAGGCATATTTATATTACTAATTTTTTTTATTGTAACTGGATTTGGTTTTTTAGTTTTCTTGCTAAAAGAACCAAAAAAATCAAATGCTTTAAACTTGTTATTTATCAATAAGGTTTCAGCACTTGTAATAAATAATATTTTAATGATTATAGCAACGTTAACTATTCTTTTAGGAACAATATACCCAATTATAATTGAAGTTTTGTATAATAAGAGAATATCAGTTGGAGGCCCTTATTTTAATTTAACAGTAATTCCTATAATGATCCCTGGCTTTTTATTAATGAGTATTGCGCCAATTTTATCATGGCAAACAAATAAGATAAATAATTCAAAAAAATATGTTCTAGCTTTTATTGTCTTAAGTGTTTTAGTTCTAATTCAATCATATTTTTTGGATTTTAATACATGGGGTTTTGTTGGGTTACTTTTAGGTTTTTGGATAATATTGGCTTCAACTATTGCTATATTTTCTTCGTATAAAATTAAAATTAACATTAAGTTTTTAAAAATAATTAATCCTCATGTTGCACATATTGGTGTTGGTATTGCTATAATCGGTATCACCTGTTCTAGTGTTTTTCAAAATGAGCTAGATTTTAACCTTAATGAGGGAGATAAGTTTATTGTAAATGGAAAAACAGTTTTGTTTGAAAAAATAGAAACAACTAATGAAATTAATTTTCAATCTTTAAGAGGAAAATTTTTGTTTGATATTGAAAAAAATCAATCAAAAGAAATAGAGGCTGGAAAAAATTATTATCCGGTGTCAAAGATGATTACATCTGAAGCTGGTATTTTACATCAGTGGAATAAGGATATATATTTTATCCTAGGTGATCAAAAAAATAATGAGTGGTTTGTAAAAGTTTTAATTAATCCATTTGTTAGCTTTATATGGCTTGGAGTGATAATAATGATGTATTCAGGTTTAATAGCAGTTTCTAGAAGATGAATAGGATATTTATTTTAACACCATTAATAGTACTTTTAGTCATATGTATTTTTTCACTAGTTTATTTATTAAGTGGTAAAGATCCTAATAAACCACCGAGTGCACTCTTAAATAAAGATGTTCCTATTTTTGAAAGTAGTTCTTTGTACAATTCAAAGGATATAATCAAAACAAAAGATATAAAAAATAAGAAGACCTTAATTAATTTTTTTGCTTCTTGGTGTACTCCTTGTAAAATAGAGCATCCACTTTTTTTTGAAATACGTAAAAAATATCCTGAACTATATTTGTTAGGATTTAACCACAAAGATCCATCTTCTGATGCAAAAAAATATTTAGAGGATGATGGAAATCCATACGATTTTGTAGGTGTAGACTCTGATGGTTTAATTGCATTAGAATTTGGTGTTTTTGGTCTACCAGAAACGTATTTGATTAATGAGGATGGTAAGATTATCTATAAATTTATGGGTCCGTTAACAATGGATATTTTAAAAAATGAAATTGAGCCACTTCTATAAATTTTTACATATAATAATTTTAAGTTTTGTGTTTTTTACTTTTAAAATATTTGCAATTGAAAATATTGAAGAAAGAGTAAAAAAACTAACCTTAGAGTTGCGATGTATGACTTGTCAAAATCAAAGCATTTATGACTCAGATGCAGAATTCTCAAATGATATTAAAAAAATTGTTAAAAATAAGTTGAAGGCTGGAGAAAGTGAGCGAGATATTAAGAAATTTTTGGTTGAAAGATATGGTGAATACATTCTTTTTAGACCATTAATGAATTATAATAATATCTTTCTTTGGAGTTTCCCTTTTATATTACTAATAATTGGCTTGTTTTTTGTATTAATTAAGAGCAAAGGAAACAAGGTCTGAAACAATTTATTTTGTTTTTTTTTATTTAGCTTATATGGTTCTCCTATAATTTAGAAATACTTCTTCAAGGAGGAAATGTGAAAAAAATTTTAATATATTTATTATCAATTGGTGTTTTTGGATTTGCTTCAATTGCAAATTCACAAACAATAAGAATTGGTACAGAAGGTGCTTATCCACCATGGAATAATCTGAACTCAGCTGGTGAACTAGAGGGTGCGGAGATAGACTTTGGTAATGAAGCTTGCAAAAGAATGGGCGTTACTTGTGAGTGGGTAACTCAAGATTGGGATGGTATAATACCTGCACTTCTTCAAGGTAAATATGACATTATTATTGCTGGAATGTCTATTACCGAAGAAAGAAAAGAAAAAGTTAATTTTACAACTGGGTATATGACTGATGGAGCAAGATTTGCTGTTTTAAAAAATAGTGGTTTAGCAAATTTAAATATTGCTGGTATGGCTAAAGTTAATCTTAATAATGCAGGTGGAAAAGAACAAGCTGCAATAGGCCAATTAATTGCCGCAATGGATGGTAAAACTGTCTGTGTTCAATCTTCAACAATTCACCAAAATTTCTTAGAAAAACACATGTCTGGTGCAGTAGATGTAAAACTATATCAAGCTGTTGATGATCATAATTTAGATTTAGCTGCTGGAAGATGTGATGCAGTTCTTGCTGATGTAGGATCAATTATTGATTTTATGGAATCTGATGGTGGTGTTGATGTTGCATTTACAGGTCCAACTTTTTCTGGTGGAGTCTTCGGTGATGGTGTTGGCGGAGCAGTTAGAAAAGAAGATACAGGTATCTTAGAGATGTGGAATGCTGCTATTGCAGAAATGTCTAAAGATGGAACCACTGCTGAAATAACTAAAGAGTGGTTTGGTAGAGATATCTCAATGTAAAGCTAATTTTATTTTAATAAAAAGCGGTCCTTGAGACCGCTTTTTTTTTGATTAAATTAAAGCCATAATGCATAATGTAAATTAAATAAAAATTTTATAATGAACTCTCTTTTATATTTAATTATTCAAATTATAAACTTATTCCAATTTGTTCTTGTAGTTTACATAATCCTAACATGGCTAGTAAACTTTAATATAATTAATACAGGTAATCGATTTGTTTATAGCATACTTGATGCTTTATATCGATTATGTGAACCAAGTTTAAATTTTGTAAGAAGATACATACCTACTTTTGGTGCAATAGATTTGTCACCAATAGTTGTTTATCTAGGCTTGTGGTTTATAAAAAGTTTATTAATTGAGTATTGGCCTAGATAGTTATGTCTCAAATTTTAGATGGAAAAAAAGTTGCACAAAAACTGAAAGATGAGCTTAAAATTGAAATTGAAAATATTAAATCAAAATTTAATCGTGTTCCTGGATTGGCTGTAGTTCAAGTAGGAAATGTTGCGGCAAGTAGTGTCTATGTCAAAGCTAAAACAAAAGCTGCAAAAGAAGTGGGAATTAATGTTTTTGATCATCATCTAGAGGAAACAACAGATCAAAATGATTTAATCAATTTAATTAGTCAATTAAATAACAATGGAGATGTTGATGGCATTCTTGTTCAACTACCTTTACCAAAAACAATAAATGAAGAAGCAGTGTTAAATTGCATAATACCAGAAAAAGATGCTGATGGTTTTCATCCCTTAAATGTTGGCAAACTTTCAATAAGTACCAAGAATGATGAAAATTTAATGATACCTTGTACCCCTTATGGTTGTCTACTGCTTCTTAGAGAACTTGGTATAGATTTAGCTGGCAAAAATGCAGTTGTAATAGGAAGATCTAATATAGTTGGAAAACCAATGGCTCAATTATTATTAAAAGAATCTTGTACCGTAACAACAGTGCATTCTAAAACTGTAGATATTGAAAGTATTTGCAAAAGAGCAGATATTCTAATTGCCGCTATTGGAAAACCTGAATTCGTAAATAAAGATTGGGTAAAGGAAGGGGCAATTATTATTGATGTTGGTATAAATAGAGTCAAAATAAATGAAGAAAAATCAAAATTAGTTGGGGATGTCTTATTTAGTGATGTAGAAAATAAGGTAAGTGCAATATCTCCAGTACCTGGAGGTGTAGGGCCCATGACGATTGCATGTCTTTTAAGAAATACAACTATTTCATGCAGGAATAGATTAATCGATTAACTAATTTTATAAATATATTTTAAAAAAACATCTGCTGAGATTGCTTTTCTAGCTTCCTCACAATGACTACATAATTTTTTATATTCTCCACATGGAGATAACTTATGTTCATAATATATATTCTCATGAAAATCGTATCCAATCGCTTCAGGAGTTATCCAGCCTCCAAAATATAAAACTGCTTTTTTATTTAAAGCTGCAGCAACATGTCCAAAGCCTCCTTCAGGACCAACATATAAATCTGCTTCATTTAAAACTGCGCATGCTAGACGAAAATCCATATTCTCAGGGGAAAAGACTGATAAATTCTTTTTACTTTCTTTATGCACTGATTGGATTACCAAAAAATCTTTTTTAAGCACATTTATTAATCTTTGCCAATTTTCTGCACCCCAATCTTTATTTTGATGCTTAATACTAAATTGCCAATCATAAATCTTTGTTGATGTAGTTTCTAAAAAAATAATTTTTTTATAATTTTTGTTATTTTTGCTATTCCAAAATTCAATTGCTTCAGATATTATTTTTTTTGCGTCTGCTTTTTCTTTTTTTGTAAAATAAATTTCTCCAGGATTGGGTTTAAATTTTCTCCAAACATAATTTGTATTGGTAGTTTTTTTATAATCAATATAAGGTCTATTATTTTCATGATAATCTAAAATATGTATAGGTTTGTTTCTCTCAAGATTTCTGCAATCAGATATATTTGGGTTATTGTCATAAATGGGTGAATGATAGGCTCTTTGGCTTTTTGCTTCTCCAATTACAATTTGTCTATCTGGAAATTGTTTTTTGATTTTTGAAGCTAACTTTGTTACTAGTAAGTCATCACCGTAACCCATTTACTAAAGATTATTTTTTTTGAATCTAACTGAATTTATTTTTATAAATCCTTCAGCATCTTTCTGATTATAATCTCCGACTTCGTCAAATGAGACAAGGGAGTTATCATATAGACTGTTATCTGATTTTCTTCCGGAAATAATTACATTACCTTTAAAAACTTTAAGTTTGACTTCCCCATTTACCTTTTTTTGAGTAGAATCAATCAAGCTTTGCATTGCAATTCTTTCTGAGGAAAACCAAAAGCCATTATAGATTGTTTCAGCATATTTAGGCATTATCTCATCTTTAAGATGAGATTCACCTTTGTCTAATGTTATGCTTTCTATCGCTTTTCTTGCATTAATAAGTATTGTTCCTCCAGGAGTTTCATAAACTCCTCTTGATTTCATTCCTACGAATCTATTTTCAACAAGATCCACTCTTCCAACACCATGTTTACCTGCTATAGAATTTAATTTTGCTAAAAGGTCATGTGGTTTTAAATTATCTTTATTAATTGAAACAGGATCACCGTTTTTAAATTCAACTATTAATTCTTCTGCCTTATTTGGAGAATCTTCGATACTGCTAGTTCTTGAAAAAACATACTCAGGTGGCTCGATCCAAGGATCCTCAAGAAGCTTACCTTCAGAGGAAGTATGTAAAAGATTTGAATCAGTGCTGAAAGGAGGTTCTCCCATTTTATCTTTAGGGACCGTTATCTGATTTTTTTCAGCATATTCTATCAAATCATTTCTACTTTCAAAATCCCAATCTCGCCATGGTGATATAACTTCGATTTTAGGATTGTTTGCATAATAACCTAATTCAAATCTAACTTGATCATTACCTTTGCCGGTGGCTCCATGTGCAACAGCATCAGCACCAACTAATTTTGCAATTTCAATTTGTCTTTTCGCTATTAAGGGTCTTGCTATTGCTGTACCTAACAAATAGGTTCCTTCGTAAAGTGTATTTGCTCTAAACATTGGAAAAACATAATCTCTAACGAATTCTTCTTGTAAATTTTCAATAAATATTTCTTTTACACCTAAATTTTTTGCTTTGGTTTCAATTGGTAAAAGTTCTTCTCCTTGACCAATATCTGCTGTAAATGTAACTACAGGACATTCATATTTATTTTGAAGCCACTTGAGAATGACACTTGTGTCTAACCCACCTGAATAAGCTAAAACAATTTTCTTAGGCATTTAACAATCGTTAATTAACTGATTATACGCAGCAGTGAATCCATTAAGAGTATAGGTGTCATTGGTAATAGTGCCTCTTGAAGACTCACCTGTAACCTTAAGCTCTAATCCTTTTTTCATAGCAAAAATTACTTTTGCATCTTCTTCTGTCCAAGCAGCAGTTGGCAAGTCTTCTGTTGTATAAAATTTGTATTCTCCCTTATCTATCTTTACAATAATATCAGATGGGACTTTGTAGCTATAACCTGCTTCTATTTGAACTACAGTATCAGGATTACCAATATTTTTATAAACAAGAACGTAGAAGTTTCCTCTTTTCTTATCACTAGGTAAATCTGTTTCAGTTGCTAAGCTACCTACGTAACAATACTCATCAGCTTTCTCAAAAGACCACTTGCCAGTCTCTAAGCCCATTAAGGTGGAAGGCACTGCTACATATAGTACTATAAGAAACTTAATAAAAATTTTCATCAATTGGTTCTTTTAGTATATCTTATGCAAATAGTTAAGAAAGTTTAGACTATGTTTGATAATTTATAAAATATGGAAAAATCACATTTAAACAGCTTGATGAGCAAAATTCAAAGACACCGCGACGAAATGGCTTTCTCAGAAATTTTTGATTATTTTGCCCCAAAAGTTAATGCCTATTTTATCCAAAATAGTATCAAATTTGAGAGCTCCGAAGAGTTAACACAGGAAGTTTTGAGCACAGTTTGGGCAAAGTCAGATCTATATAATTCAGAAAAATCAGCTCTCTCAACATGGATTTTTACTATAGCAAGAAACAAAAAAATAGACTTTTTCAGGAAAAATTCAAAGGTAGATTTTAAGGAAGAAGATATAAGAGAGTTTTTATACCAAGATAGAGAAGTTGACCTCATTAAAGAAAATGAAGCAAAAAAACAGATAGAGAGAATAAATGATGAACTGGATGAACAGCAAAAAATAATGATAAAAATGAATTTTTTTGAGAATAAAAGTCATAAAAAAATTGCAGATGAGCTTGAAATTCCTTTAGGGACAGTTAAATCAAGAATAAGGCATATCTTAACAAAAATGCAGGAATTTTTAACATGAATGGAACAGTAGTAAAAAACCAGCTTATATTTGATTTTGCATCTGGGCTTTTAGGTCCAGCAAAGTCGCTATTTGCTTCAACATATTTACAATTAAATTCAAATGCTTCTAAAATTAGCAGTACATTTGAAAATATGTTGGGTGAAAATCTAATGGATAATGAAAACATTCATCCTAAAAACCTAAAATATACAGATTGCATTAAAAGCGAAAATGGAAAAACTACGCTGAATACTAAAGATCCAGTAACTAGATACTTTGGAAACCTTAACAATTTAAATTGGAAACAAGTTTATAAAGGTTTTAAAGAGTACACAGCATCTATTGACGATAAAGATGAATTAAAATTAATTAAAATGGACCCTGGAGTTTCTGTACCACTTCACTCCCATGGTGGAAAAGAGTTCATATTAGTTTTAGAGGGCAGCTTCTGCGATGAATATGGTGAATACTCTAAAGGAGACATTCAGATAAATGATCAAAAAATAAAACACACCCCAATCGCGTCAAGAGATACTGGCTGTGTATGTTTAAGTATTACTGAAAAAGATGTTATTTTCTTTGGTAAGTATGGATCTTTCTTAAATTTATTTACATTTATTAAATCTTTTTTTAAGCCAAAATAAATTCATTAATATATAATTCTAAACGTGACTAAAATTCACGTTGACTTTACTAGAGGTAAAAAAATTGAAAGCACCCATCAAGTTAAGGCATTAGTAACAAATATTGATGGTAAAATTTTGTTATCTACAAACAATGATAATGATTTTTTTTTTCCTCGATCTTCAATTAAAATATTTCAAGCTATTCCTTTAACAATGTCAGGTGCAGCCAAAAAATATAAATTAAACGGTAAACAAATAGCTTTAGCTTGTGCTTCACACAAAGGTGAGAGGTTTCATATAAATGAACTAAAAAAATGGATTTCAAAAATAAAATTAAAAACAAAGAATTTACAATGTGGTATTCATGGGCCATTAGACAAAACAGCCTCAGAAAAAATAATATATTCTAGAAAGAAATTTAACGAATTACATAACAATTGTGCTGGCAAACACTTAGCTATGTTAACAAGCTGTCTGTATAATAATAATAGCATTACAAATTATTTAGATTTCAATCATCCACATCAAAAAAATGTTAGAAGAGTTTTCAATAAGTTCACAGAGACAAAATTATCAAAGAAAAATTTCTCTTTAGATGGCTGTAGTGCTCCACAATATTCATTCCAAATAAAATCAATATCTAAAGCCTTAAATAATTTAATTAAATGTTATAATAGTAATCTTGAATATTCAATAGCAGCAAGAATACTGATTGATTCAACTTTAAAATATCCAAATTATATTGGGGGAACAAAAAGCTTTGATACAAAAGTAATTGATTCTTCACAAAGTAAAATATTTTGTAAACATGGGGCGGAAGGTGTTTTTTTGTTTGCTCATTTGAATAAAGGTATAAGTGGAGTAGTTAAAGTAACAGATGGTAATGAAAGAGCAATACCAATCACTATAATAAATATTTTTAAAAAATTAAAAATAATGAATAAAAGTGAATTAAGAAGCTTACAAAAAAAAGAAAAATTTTATCTTAAAAATCATGCAGAAAAGAAAATTGGGCATATTAACTGTAAGATAATATAAGTAACAAAAATAAAGCAATTAAAAATGTTAGTGGCAATCTTAGAAAATAAAAAGCGGTTTTATTTAATTCGTTAGAAAATATAATAATGTAGTCAAAAAATAATTGTGTTAACAAAAGCAGAATTATTAAAATAAATATAATAAAAATATTAATATTATAAAGATTTAATATTATAATAATAACAGAGAATAGGCTTGGTAGAAAACCATAAACAACAATATGTATAGGTGGATTATTTTTTAAATTCCAGTTAATTGATCCAATAAAAACAATAATTATTAAACTGTAATAAGTGATAAAATTGAACAAAATCTCTTCTTTAATTTTCAAAAAATAATATTTATCTAAAAATACTATAGCGTATGGTATTAACCCAAAATATGAAATTAGGAATTGTATATTAAATTTTTTGTACATTTATTATGATTAAAAATAATATCATTTTAGAAATAGAAAAACTTTTAGATAATAAAAAAATTTTAGATTACAACATTTTATCTGACTCTTTTGGAATAAATTGTTTGAAAGTTGAGATAGAAGACAAAGAGCAATATATTGTAAAATATTATTACAAAAAAGATGGTAGGTTCAATGCAATAAAATCTGAAGCTGATAACATTCTTTTTTTAAATAGTAATAAGTTCAATTTTTTTCCAAAAATCATTAATAATAATAATAAATTTCTTATAATGTCATTCATAGATAACAATAATAATCTACCAATCAAGACTAATGATGATTTATTAGGTGCTATAATTTCGCTTCATTCTAAAAGGAGTAAAAATTATGGATTTAATTTTGATACTCAAATTGGTGGATTAAAGCAGTCAAACTCAAACACAAAAAATTGGGTAGAATTCTACAGAGATAAAAGATTACATTACATATTTGAAATAATTAATAAAAATCAACCAATGGATAAAGCTATAAACAATAAAATTGAAGTATTATTAAAAAAAATAGATAATTTCATTCCCAATAACCCAAAACCATCACTGCTACATGGTGATTTATGGGAAGGAAATATACTTTTCAAAAATAAAAGGTTTTCAGGTTTTATTGATCCAGGATCTTTTTATGGTCATAATGAATTAGAGGTATCCTATTTAAGATGGTTTAACCCTAAATTTGTTGATAGGAATTTTTTAGATAAATATAATGATCATATTAGTATTGATAAGTATTACGTAGATTATGAACCAATTTATCAATTGTATTATTCATTATTAAACGTCCATTTATGGAATAGAAGCTATATTGAAAATGTTCGAGGATTGTTAGATAAAATTAAAATATAAAAGATTAAACACATGGGTTGGGATCAGATAAGTGTATGTCTTCTATTTCTTTTAATAGTTCTTTTGACAGTGATATATCGATGCTATCTATATTCTCTTTAAGTTGATCCATTGTTGTAGCTCCAATTATATTACTCGTAACAAATGGACGATCATTCACAAAAGCATTTGCGAAAGTGGAAGGGGCGATATTGTGTTTTTGAGCTAGTTTAAAATATTTTTCAATTGCTCTTTCTCCTCTTTCAGTATGATGTCTAGAAAATCTTCGCGGCCAAAGGGTATATCTAGCTTTTTGAGGATTTTTTCCACCAATATATTTACCGCTTAATCTACCACCTGCTAAAGGTGAATAAGCAAGTAAACCACAGCTTTCTCTGATAGAAACTTCAGAATTATGAATATCAAATACACGGTTAACTAGACTGTAAACATTTTGAATTGACATCATACGAGGAAGATTTTTTTCTTTAGAAATTTGGAGATATTTCATAACACCCCAGGGTGTTTCATTTGATAAACCTGCATATCTAATCTTACCTGACTGAACAAGCTGATCTAAATTATATAAAACCTCTTCTACTGTAGTCCAATCATTATCGCTTGCATCATACTCAAAGTCTAAAACCCCAAACTTTGGTACTTTTCTTTCAGGCCAATGAAGTTGGTATAAATCAATATAATCAGTTTTTAACCTTTTAAGACTTTCATCTATTGCAGCATTCATATTCTTTTTATCAAAACCAAGACTTTTAGATCCTTCTCTAATCCACTCTAGACCGTCTGATTTTGATGCTATTTTTGATGCTAAAATTATTTTATCTCTATTTTTTTTTTCATGAAACCAGTTGCCAACTATTTCTTCAGTTTTTCCATAAGTTTCTTTGCGAGGCATTACAGCATACAATTCTGCTGTGTCAAAAAAATTTACTCCTCTTTCGACAGCATAATTCATTTGATCAAAACCATCTTGTTGGCTATTTTGTTCACCAAATGTCATTGTGCCCAAACAAATGACGCTTACATCAATATCTGTATTTCCTAGTTTTCTATATTTCATACTATTTTAATAAAATGCCTTGAAATTGTCGGATTTATAGCGATATTAGTAATAATTAAAAGGAGAAATTATGGCTTTAGACTTTAATCAACGATCTTATACTAAATCAGTAGATCAGGCAGCAATTGATGAAGGCTTGAGGGCGTACATGCTTAAAGTCTACAATTATATGACAATTGGCTTATTGCTTACTGGTTTTATTGCTTATTTTTTTGGAAAAGCATCAATAGTTACTAATGAGATGGGGCAAATTGTTGGAGTAACTCAGGTAGGAGCATTACTTTTTGGGTCTCCTCTAAAATGGGTGGTTATGCTAGCACCTTTAGGATTTGTTTTTTACTTAAGTGCGAGAATTAACAAAATGTCAGTTTCAGCAGCACAAATTACTTTTTGGCTTTTTGCAAGTATCATGGGTTTATCACTTGCATCAGTATTTATAGAATTTACCCAAACTTCTATAGCAAGAGTGTTTTTCATTACGGCAAGTACTTTTGGGGCAATGAGCTTATACGGCTATACCACAAAAAGAGATCTAACAAAACTTGGTGGTTTTTTGTTCATGGGTCTAATTGGCATTATTATTGCAAGTGTAGTAAATATTTTCGTTGGATCAACAGCTTTACAATTTGCAATCTCAGTTATTGGTGTTTTAGTATTTGTGGGTTTAACAGCGTACGATACTCAAAATATTAAAAATATGTATTATGGTGGTGATAGTGAGGAGATAGGCTCTAAGAAAGCATTAATGGGTGCCTTAAAATTATACTTAGATTTCATTAATCTATTCATTTTATTGCTACAATTATTTGGCCAAAGAAGATAATTCTTTTAAATCCAAAATATCTTTTTATTATACCCAGTCTATAAAAGACTGGGTTTTTTTATGTCTAACTTAGAAAATAAACTAAAAAAAATAGTTAACACATTTAATAATATTAATAAGGAGGATGGTTACAGAGATATAAAAAAATTATCTGAAAAACATAAAAAGGATATAAAAGTTTTAAATGTATTGTCACAAATTTCCCAAAAGATGGGGGATATAGATACAACAATTAATTCTTTAAAAAAAATTCTATTAATTGAAAATAATAATGTCGATCTTCTTTCTAAAATTTATAAATTGTTTTTAATCAAATCTTCATTGGATGAAGCTTTAGAATATATTGATTCAATTTTAAGAATAGATAAGAAACATTATGAATCAATACGCGATAAAGCTTATATTTATTTTTTAAAAAATAATTTTAATAATGCAAAAAAATACATAGACAAAATTTCGAAATTAAAAGAGAATGATTTCTTTGCATATAATATCAAAGGTTTAATATATTTAAAAAATAATATTTTGTATGAAGCAAAAGATTATTTTGAGCAAGCAATTGAAATAAATAATAAACATGTTGATAGTTATAATAATTTAGGTGCTTGTTTGCTCGAGCTAGAAAAATTAAATGAAGCTCACAAAGTGTTTAAAGATGCCTATGAAATTGATACTAACAATACTAATACTTTGATAAATTTGGGTAATGTTTTAAGTCTTCAAGATAATATTTTAGAAGCTATAAAAATTTATAATAAAGCATTAGATTTAGCTCCAAATAATCAAGAAATTTTATCTAATATAGCAATTTGTTATTGTAGAGAAAATAAAGAAAAAGAAGCTAAAGTTTATTACGATAAAGCAATTAAAATTAATCCATATGATTATAAATTGAAATATGCCTATTGTACTTTGCAATTAAAATTAAATAAATTTTCCAAATCATGGGACTTGTTTGATTCAAGATTATTGATTGAAAAAAATAAGGTTAAATTAAATAATTTTGAATTAGTAAAGAATAACTTATTTGGGAATTTAAAAGTAAACCCAAAAAACAAATTATTAATTTTAAGGGAACAAGGGATTGGTGAGGAAATTTTATTTAGTTCTATATATCAAGAGATGATTGATAATTTTAGAAATATTAAAATTGAAGCTGACAAAAGACTGGTATCCGTATTTAATCGATCATTCCAAGATGATATATTTGTTGAAGATGGATATTACTCAAAAAATTCAAAGATGTCTGAATTTGATAATGTAATATACGCTGGAAGTATGATCAAATTTTTTAGAAAAAGAAAAAGTGATTTTGCTAATAGGAAATTTTTAATAGCTAGAAATGACATTATTGATAAATATAAGGAAAAACTTTCTGATTACAAAAAAAAACTCAAAGTGGGTATTTCATGGAAAAGTGTAATAAATATTTATGGAAATTTAAAATCATTATCTGTCAAAGATTTTGAACCACTATTTACTAGTGATAGGCTTATTATAAACTTACAATATGGAAGTATTGAAAATGATAAAGAATATTTATCAAGCAAGAATAAGTATTTAAAAGTATTTAGTGAATTAGATTTATTCAATGATATTGAAGAGTGTATGGGTTTACTAAAAAACTTAGATTTATTTATAACGGTTAGTAACTCAACAGCTCATTTTGCTGGAGCTCTTGGTATACCAACGATATTAATATGTCCTAAAAAATCATCTACGTATTACTATTGGAATACTAATAGTGGATCGTCAATATGGTATAAAAATATAAAAGTTTTAGGAGTAGATAGTTCAATAAATAAAACTATAGAGCAAATAAACAACATTGTAGAAAAGAATAATGAATTTAATTTCTCAAATTAATGTTATACTTAAAAAATTTGAAACTGGTGATAAATTAGAAAGTTATAAAGAACTTCACAAAATTTTTAAGAAAAACAAAGATAATAATTTACTACGATATAACCTAGCAGTTATTCAACAAAGTCTAAACATGAATAAAGAGGCTAGAATAAATTATAACCATCTAATAAAAAATGAAAAAAATCTGAAGGCAATGATTAATCTTTATAATATGGATATTACAGAAGCAAATTATTATAAAGCATTTAATACAATAGAAAGTATTTTAAAAATAAAGACAATTGAAAACGTAGTTAAAGACAAAGCTTTTGTTCTTTACAAATTAAATAGAATTGAAGAAGCAAAAAAAATTTGCATATTTTACCTAAATAAAAATAATAAAGATTTAGGTTTTCTTACTGTAATAGGTCAGTGCTTATTTCATGAAAGAAAATATGATGAAGCAATTAAAATATTTGAAAATATACTACAAATAGACTCAAATAATCTCTCAGCATTAAACTCTTTAGCAAGAACACATAATGAAAAAAACGAAAATGGAAAAACAGAAGAATACTATCTAAAAGCTCTAAAGATTGATGGTTCATCTTTTTATTTATTAAATAATATTGCAGGTTTTTATAGAGAGAATTCATCCTACGATAAAGCTATTGATTACTACAAACAAGCGCTTTCAGTAAATCCAAATAATGCATATATCTATAACAATTTAGCTAAAATCTATTTTGATTTAAACAATCATGAAAAAGCTATGGAAAATAGTTTTAAAGCTTTGAAAATGAAAATGAATGATGGTGATATTCAAAAAACTATTTCCTTCATATATCTCAAAGATCATGATTTTGAAAATGGTTGGAACTACTATGATGGAAGATTGGATATAGAGGATTTTAAACAGAAAAATAATTTCATAAAGAAATTAAACAAAAAATTATACAGATCAGGTAGTCTTAAAAATAAAAAAGGTAAATTTCTAATTGTACGTGAACAGGGTGTTGGTGATGAAATACTTTATAGTTCTATGTATGAAGATGTTTTAAGTGATTCTGATAATACAATTATAGAGTGTGATCCTCGTTTATTAAATTTCTACAAAAGATCATTCCCAGGATATAGCGAAAAATTTGTTAGCCTTGGAACTATTACAAATGATGATGATGAGTTTAAAAAGATTGACTATATAATTTATGCTGGAAGCCTAGGAAGATATTACCGTAAGAATATTAAAGATTTTAAAAATAATTCTTTTTTAAAAGTAGACGAAAAAAAATTAGAGGAAATGAAAAGAAAATTGTCAATTTATAAGAAAAAATACAAGATTGGATTATCATGGAAAAGTTTTAGTGATAAATTTGCCACAGATAAATCTCTAAACCTTAAAGATCTTAAAAAAATTTTTAGTCTTACTGATTGTGATATCTTTAATTTACAATATGGTGTGGTTGAGGATGAAATAAATATTTTCAATAATACAGCTAAAAATAGACTACTTAGTATAGAGGATTTGGATTTGATAAATGATTTTGAAGGTATTGCTGCATTATTAAAGTCACTTGATGTTTTTATTTCTGTTAGTAACAGTACTGCCCATCTTGCAGGAGCATTGGGTGTGAAAACAATTTTGATTAAGCCAGAAAATTTTGCTGTTTTTCATTACTGGAATCAAAAAACAGATAATACTCCGTGGTATCCTTCTGTTAGACTAATTGACAAAAAAAAGTTTTTGAATGATTCTAAATTTTTAAAAAATATTTTAGGTACTTGAGTTAAATTTATTTGAAAGATATTCATCTCTTTCCAATATCCATTCTTTTGCAAATTCAACATCTTGCCATTCAGAAAACCAAGGTCCACCTCGTGTATAATGAACTGCATAGGGCTTTTTATTATTGTGACCTGAGGTCCAACCTTCCAACCAGTTCCATCTTTCATCTAGTAAACCAATTTCATCATCTTGACACCATTTGAATTGATGAAGATATGCACCAGTTTCATTATTTACTTTCTCAACTGTAAGATTCTTTGTGCTTGGATGAGAACAATTGTACAAAATAAAACTAGACCAATTTTTTCTTGGATAGATTGTTTGTTTTTGTCCATCCATCTTATGTTTTTCTTTAGGGGTATAATCATGTTGAACACAATAAGCAGCTTTAGTTTCATCAAGATTGTTTAACAAATTTGCAACATCTCCTAAAAAAATAAAATCACAATCACAAAAAACTGCCCACCCTTCATAATTCATAAGTTTAGGAACTAAAAATCTGGAATAAGTAAATTCTGTAGAAGCTAGTGGATCGACATTTCTAGTATATAATTTTTTAGCTATAAGCTCCTCAAGCTTTAAAGACATAACATTTACTTTAATGCTAGATCGCTTTAAAAGTGAGTGCTTACATACTCTATATGCAATATCTTCTTTAGAATCATACCCTATGAAGAAATGTAGTTTCATATTAATAATTACTATTTCTTAACATTTTATGTGATGCCCAAACAAGCGAATTATAATTTCCAGAATTAGATAAGCTACTCCACTCATCTTGGGTTTGATTAGTAATTCTACAAATCCATGTATCTTCCAAATTTGCATTTTCAGCTCTCATAATCCATGCATCACTTTTCTGTTTATCATTATTTTCTCCAAGTTCTATGTCTGACATAAAGTAACAGATTTCTTTTGATGGATTGGCTCCAATCATACCTGAAATATTTTCCCTAGCCAAATCCCAGTTTAGATTTTTTATAGCAAAATACACTAAAAGTTTTTTTGACTCCTCTGAATTTAAATTATTTTTAACCAAATCATTTATAAATTTTATTTCACTTAAATTATTCTGAATTAATATTTTTGTTATAATAGATCTCAGTAAAGAACTTTGATTTAAGTTCCAATACTTCTTAATTTGTTTACTTAAATTTCTTTTATCATTTAAATTTGCAAGAATCTCTAAGTGTAATTTTATGTATGGAGCAAAGTTTTTCTTTAATTCAATAGCTTTAAGAACATTTTTTAAAGCATCTTTTATTTCACTTTCAGATTTAATTTTTGCTATCTCGTAATATCCAATTGATTTATTTTCACTAAGATCATTTTTATTTATAATTTTATTTGAGAAGGCTTTATCTGATAATAAAATTAGTTGATTCCAGTTCTTTGTTTTGGCAGCAATAAATATTAATGTTTCATAGAGCTTTTCAATATTAGGATTTAAAGAGAATAATTTTTCTCCATATAAAAAAGCATGGTGATAATCATGATTTTTTAAATTTTGTTCCATTAACCCCCTGTAACCTAGTGCTTCTGTTTTTTTTGATTTAATCATATCTTCATAAACATTGTTTAATTCTGGAAATTTTTTCTCTATCTTTAAAACCTCAGATTTTAATAAAAGAGATAAATATGGGTCGTCTTTTAAATAAGAAGTCATTTTTTTGTGATATTTTATTGCAGATTTATTGTCTTTATTAGCTACAGCAATCATTGCATCGACAAAGTGTAAGTAACCTTTTTCAATTTTATTATATTTATTTTTTAGGAAATATTTACCGAGTGAAAGTCTTGACCGGAAGAATAAGTAAAACACCAGATATAATAGAAAAATAAAAGATAAAAAAACAACAGCAAATAAATTTGAAGAAAAAGAATATTTTAAATTTCCTATATCTAACGATACAATAAATGGATTGGTGAAAATAAAAGTAAGGGCTATGATTAATAATAAAAGCTGCAATACAAAAATTGAAAATCTATACATTATTTAATTTTGAAATTTCAGTTATAAAATTATTATAGTTATTCATTTCATTTAAAGATACTTTAAAAAAAACTTTATAATTTTCTATCTTACTTATACTGTCATAAGCTTTTGTTATGTTTCTATTTTTAATAAAAAATTTAGTTTCCTGTAATATTAAAATTTTTTCATCAGAAATAATATTTTCTGAAGATGGAGAAAGGTTTATGTATGGTAAAAAAATTTTGTTAAATAGACTATTGTTT
The DNA here is from genome assembly GCA_902614395.1 of uncultured Alphaproteobacteria bacterium. Classification (GTDB taxonomy): domain Bacteria; phylum Pseudomonadota; class Alphaproteobacteria; order HIMB59; genus CACPNW01. The sequence continues at coordinate 106,899 of CACMKW010000002.1, forward strand.
TCATTCACAATATTCTTCAAATATAAATTAACTTCATCATTAAATTGATTTTCTAAAAATAAATGGCCCTTGTATTTATTTTTTTTTAGAATTGATAATTTTTCCAAAATAGGATTTTTGTTATTTTCTAAAATTGTTTCAAGATATTTGAGTTCTCTATCAAAATTCAAATTATTTTCGTATTTGATTTTTATTAACTCAACTACTTCTTTGACAGATTGATTTACTAACTCAGAATTATTATTAAGTTGATCTTCAATATTTTTATTTTTTATAGAAGTAATCTCATAACTTAGAGAATTGAAATTCTTATTTAACAATTCTATACTTTCATTGATTGCCGTCAAATCAACTTTTGATTCTTTATTTGAATTTTCTTTAATAAGTTTTTCTATATTTGTTAAAGCAGTTTTTGTTTCTAATATTTCTTTAGATATATTTTTTATAAATTCAGAATTTTCATTTATATTTTGCCTAAGTTCATTTTCTAATTCAGTCTGAAGTTTGGATACCTCATCTTCATTTTGATAATTCGTATAGAGAAGATAAATTAAGAAAAAAACACATAATAGAAGAATAAAGCTTAATGAAAATTTAGAAAAAACATAAAAACTATCAAAAATTTTTTTCATACCCTTTTTTTAGCATTATTAGTTTGTTGTTTAACAGTGTAAAATACTATACCAAAAAAATATGCTTGTATTTGCTGTAGAAACTTCTTGCGACGAAACATCAGTATGTCTGATGGAAAACAGCTCTATTTTAGAACATATTACTTTTTCTCAAGAAATTCATAAAATACATGGTGGAGTTGTACCAGAGTTAGCTTCAAGATCACATTTGGAAAGAATACAAAGTATAACGAATGATTTATTTAGTAATATAAAAATAGAACCAAAAAAAATTGATGCTTTTACTGCTACTTGTGGGCCCGGGCTTATAGGCAGTTTATTGGTTGGCTCAACTTTTTCCAAATCTTTAGCAATTTCTTTTAACAAACCATTCATTCCAACTAATCATCTTGAAGGACACATATTGTCTACAAGTTTTAATAACAATATTAAGTTTCCAAGTCTCATCTTGCTTTTAACTGGGGGGCATACTCAGGTTTATTTGATGAAAAGTGAGAATGAAGTGGAGTTATTAGGACAAAGTGTTGATGACGCAATAGGAGAAGCTTTTGACAAAACAGCAAAATTAATCGGTCTTTCATATCCTGGTGGTAGTGAGATTGAACAACAAGCGCTTAAAGGGAATGAAGACAAATTTGTTTTACCAAAACCATTAGTTAAAGAAAAAAATTTTAATTTTTCATTTTCTGGTATTAAAACAAATATAAATCTTTTAACAAAAAAAAATAAAATTGATAAAAAATTTGTAGAAGATTTGTCAGCGTCTTTTCAAAAAAATATAACTGAAATTCTTATTGAAAAGTTAGATAGAGGATTAAAAAGATTAAGTTCTGAAAATAATAATATAAGATCAATTTCAGTAGTAGGAGGAGTGTCAAATAACAAATATATCCGAAGTAAACTAGAAAATTTTTTCATCGAAAAAAATATTGAAATTTATTATCCTATAAAAGAAATGATGGGAGACAATGCTGCAATGATTGCATGGGCATGTATGAAATTTTATAAAAAAGACAGAAATGACTTATTTTTTAAACCAATTCCTAGATTAGAAGTAAGAAGTGTATTATAAAATTAATATCTTAAAAAATTTAAATTAAAGAATATTAAAATGAAATATTGGTTGTTGAAATCTGAACCAGATGCATGGTCTTGGGATAATCAAGTTAAAGAAGGTGCATCGATGTGGGATGGGGTCCGAAATTATCAAGCTAGAAATAATTTAAAAGAAATGAAAATAAATGACTTATGTTTTTTTTATCACTCAGTAAAAGAAAGAAGTATTATTGGTATTGTTAAGGTTGTAAAAGAATATTATCCAGATCCTACTGATAAAACAGAACGTTTTGTTGTGGTTGATGTTAAAGCAACAAAAAAATTAAAAAACCCAGTCTCTCTTGATCAAATAAAAGAAAATAATAAGTTGAAAAATATAGCACTTGTTAAACAAAGCAGACTCTCCGTAATGCCTTTAAAGAAAACTGAATGGGATATAATAATTAAAATGTCAAATTAGCTTAAAAAAATAATTACTTGTTGATATTTAAATAATTTAGAATTAGTCTCTTACTATGGAAATTAAAAAAGAATGGCTACAATATGCAAAGGTTGATGAAGAAAAATATTCTTCAATGTATGATCATTCACTTCAAAATAACGATGAATTTTGGGCTGAGCAAGCGCAAAGGGTGGATTGGATTAATAAGTTTACAAAAATAAAAAATGTAAAATATTCTAAAGATGATGTAAGGATTAAATGGTTTGAAGATGGTAATCTAAATGTTTCTTATAATTGTATAGATAGACATGCTAAAAGTAATCCTGATAAAATTGCAATAATTTGGGAGGGTGATGACCCGAATGAGACAAAAAAGATAACTTATAAAGAGCTATTATTAAAAGTATCAAGAGCAGCAAATGTACTTAAAAAAATTGGTGTAAAAAAAGGTGATAGAGTAACCATATATTTAACAATGATACCTGAGTTAGCATATATAATGTTAGCTTGTGCAAGAATTGGAGCTGTACACTCAATTATATTTGGAGGTTTCTCTGCAGAATCTATTGCTGGTAGAATAAAAGATTGTCAATCAGAGTATGTTGTAACCGCTGATGAAGGAGTAAGGGGGGGTAAAACTATTCCTTTAAAATTAACAACAGACAAAGCATTAGAATCATGTCCCGACGTTAAGAAATGTTTAATTGTTAAAAGAACAAATAAAGAAATAAAATTAATAAAAGATAGAGATTTATTCTATGATGATGTTCTTAAAGAAGTTAATGATTTTTGTGAACCAGAAATTTTAAATGCTGAAGATCCATTATTCATTTTATATACATCAGGATCAACAGGTAAGCCGAAAGGGGTAATGCATACATCAGGTGGTTACATAGTTTATGCTTCTATGACTCATGAATATATTTTTAACTACAATGATGGCGATATATATTGGTGCACTGCAGACATAGGATGGATAACTGGTCATAGTTACATTATTTATGGACCTCTTTCTAATGGAGCTACAACTTTAATGTTTGAAGGAGTTCCAAACTATCCTGACTTTTCAAGATTTTGGCAAATAGTAGATAAACATAAAGTAAATATTTTTTATACAGCCCCAACTGCAATTAGAGCTTTAATGAGAGAGGGTGATGATTACGTAACTAAGACTAGTAGATCATCATTAAAGCTTTTAGGAACAGTTGGTGAGCCAATAAACCCCGAAGCATGGAAATGGTACTTCGAAGTTCCAGGTAATTCAAATTGTCCAATTGTTGACACTTGGTGGCAAACTGAAACTGGGGGAATATTAATATCTCCTCAAACTGGTGCTATAAAATTAAAACCTGGTTCAGCTTCAAAACCATTTTTTGGTATTGAACCATGTATTGTAGATAAAGATGGTAAAGAACTAGAAGGGGAATGTGAAGGAATGTTATGCATGAATAGATCATGGCCCGGTCAAATGCGAACGGTTTATGGTGACCATAAAAGATTCATTGATACATATTTTTCGCAATTTGATGGAAAATATTTTACCGGTGATGGGTGTAAAAGAGATAAGGATGGCTACTATTGGATTACAGGTAGAGTCGATGATGTAATTATTGTTTCTGGTCATAATCTAGGTACTGCAGAAATAGAAAGTGCTTTTGTTTCTCATAAAGATGTATCTGAAGCAGCAGTAGTAGGCTACCCACATGATGTTAAAGGCAATGGTTTATATTGTTATGTTTCCTTAAAGGTGGGTATAGAAACGTCTGATGATTTAGTACTAAATTTAAAAAAAACTATTAGAGAAAAAATTGGTCCAATTGCAACACCTGATTTTATTCACATCACTGCTGGTTTACCAAAAACCAGGTCAGGCAAAATTATGAGAAGAATTCTAAGAAAAATTGCTTCTAATGATTTTGATAATTTGGGAGACACATCAACACTGGCAGACCCATCTGTTGTAAATGATTTGATTGAAAATAGAAAAAATAAATAAAAACTATCGAGGCTCCCAGTGCTTTAAACATCTAGGTTCATAAATATTTGCTGCCCCAACTTGCGTTCTTTCACCGCCTAATGTTTTTCTAAAAGTTTTGGTGGCTTCTAAGCCACAAACATTACAAAAACCATAAATCTTTACTATTTTATCTGATAAACCCAGTAACATTGAAGATGTTTCCCAAGGCTTTCCTCTTGAGTCTTGATCAAGACCTGCACAAACAACATCTATGCCTTTATTCAAGATTATTTCTACATTGCTTAATGTATCTTTCATGTCCATAAACTGAATTTCATCTAAAAATACCATATCAACTTCACTTTTTTCAAAAATAAATTTTTCTAATGTTGTTTCCCAATCAGTCATCGAATAACACTCATGACTCAAATCATTATGCGTGATAATTTTTTCATTAGAGTATCTGTCATCTATACTTGGTTTAATTACTATAATTTTTTTATTTTGATGTTTTGCCCATAGAATTCTTTTTAGTAATTCACTTGTTTTACCTGCAAACATCGCTCCAACTATTGTCTCAAGATTTCCTCGCATAACTCAATATATTTTATTTTTACAATTTATTATATAATTATTTTAGATAAATATTAATTTTATGAAGTAATGTTAAAAGGTGTAAAAATTAGATTTGAAATTCATAATATATTATTTTCAGTTTATAAATTTAATAGAACTCTAAATAATTCTTTAATTAAAAAACAAATTAATAAACAAAAAAAAGAAGATATAGCTTTTTTATATAATGTAACGCTAAACTCAATGAGGTTACATTTACATTGTTTAAAAATAATAGACAAATTTATAAAAAAAAAATTAAGAGATCAGGAAAAGATTTTATTAATTAGTGCTATTACCCAAATTGTATTTTTAAACTTTAAGGAATACGCTGTCATTAATTGTTCAGTTGAAATAGCAAAAAAACTAAATTTATATCCTGGTCTTATTAATGCAACATTAAAGAAAATAGCTAAAGATAAAAATGATTTGAAAAAAATCAAAATTAATTTTAGCGATTTACCTCTATGGTTTCAAAGAAAAACTCGCTTTATGTCTGAATATGAAAAAAAACAATTTCTAGAAAATTTTCACAAAGAGCCAAATATTCATATTGTTTTTAAAGATGAAGAAAAGTTAAAAAAATTTAATGCTAAAATACTTAAAACATCAATGATATCTGGTTTTTTATTGGATGAAAAAAATTTTCAGGAAAAAATTTCTTTTATTAATGGTGATTGGTGGGTACAAGATTTCAGTTCCTTTCTTCCATTGTATAATTTTGATGAAATAAATAAAAAAAAGGTTTTCCTAGATGCATGTGCGGCTCCAGGTGGAAAATCTTTTCAAATTTTATCTAAGAAATTAAATGTCATCTTGAATGATAAAAGCAAAAATAGAATTCAGACTCTTAAAACTAATTTAGAGAGACTTAAATTAAGCGCAGAAATTTATAATGAAGATTTTATTAAATTTGATAATAAAAAAAAATTTGATGTAATTATAATTGATGCTCCTTGTTCGGCTGTTGGAACAATAAGGAGGAATCCTGAAATTTTTTTTAAAAATAAAGGCCCGAATTTTGACAAACTGCTTTCTTTACAAGAAAATATGTTAGAAAAAGCATCATTTTTATTAAATACAAACGGATTTATAATTTATATGACTTGTTCTTTTTTACAAATTGAAACCATAGATCAAGTTAAGAAGTTCCTTAAACTAAATAATAATTTTGTGCTTTCAAATTTTAGATTAAGAGAAAATCAAAAAAATTACTCAAAATTTATTAAAAATAATTTTATGATAACTATTCCTAATATAATTTTTGACTATAATATTGATGGATACTTTGCAGCTTTTTTAAAAAAAATATAATGATTTTAATAATAAAAAAAATATTATTTTTATTTATAACCTCTAAATTCAATGCAAAAAAAAATTTATCTTATTTAGATTTAAACTTTAAAAAAATAGATTTTACAAATCATGATAAAATAAAATCATTTATTTTTAAAAAAAATTTTTATACTTACAGAAATAAAAATATTCATAGTTTTGATTTTTTAAATTTCTCAAATAAACTTGGTGGTAAAATAGGTATAAATTTGTCTAAAAAAGCTATCTTTGAGTGGCATAAACTAAACAAAAATAAGTTAGGCTTTCCTTGGATAGAAGATCTATCATCTAAAAGGCTAATAAATCTTTTGTATAACTATGAATATATAAATTCTTCCTCAAAGGAAGCTGATAAGAAAAAATTAGATTTTATTATCTATTTTCATATTCAAAGAATTTTATTTGATTTCAACTCAAAAAAAATATCTGAATTTACTTCATACGATTTAAAAGCATATTTGTTATCTTGCTCACTCCTAAAGAAAATTAATGAAAAAGAAATTGATTATATAAAATATATTGTTGATAACCAAATTGATAAGATTGGTATGCATAAAAGTTATAATTTCTTGGAACATTCTAAGTTTATAAATAATCTTAGTGAAATAAAAAATATTTTACTTTTTTCTAAATCAAATAAATCAAATGTTTTTGATGAAGTAATTCTAAAAATGACATCGATATTAAATGAATATTTCCATTTAGATGGTTCTCTTGCACTATTTAATGGTACCAATAATATTTATTCAATGATTATTTACAATTCCTTAAATAAAGAGAGTTACTTAAAAAAAAGGGAATTTTTGAATATTGATAATGGAATTGCATTTTACTCAGATAAAAATAAAAAAATATTTTTTGATGTAGTACAGCCAAATTCGGATATGATTAGTTCGAACTTAAGTGCTGGAACTCTATCAATCGAATTAAGTGGCTTCGGAGAAAAAATAGTTACAAATTGTGGTGCTTCAGAGAGTTTTGGTAAAAATCCTGAATATTTGAGATACAGTGCAGCTCATTCTACCATTATTTTACAAAATACTAATATAAGTGAGATAAAGGAAGACAATCCACATATAAAATTTCCCCAATCTGTAGTCTTTAGAAAAGAAGCCAATGAACAAGAAGAAATATTTGAAGGATCACATAATGGATACTTAAAGAAATTTAGTAAAATAATAAAAAGAAGATTAGTTATTCATAGAAATAAAAATAAATTCAATGGCGAGGATAGCTTTATTTCATATAAAGATATTGGGAGTCGTTTAATCTACCATATTAGATTTCATTTAGGGAATGATATAGTTTTAAATTTTACAAATAATAAAAAAAATATAATTTTAAAAACTAAAAAGAACAATATTTGGTTATTTAAAAGTAATACAGAGCTTATAATTGAGGATAGTATATTAGTTGATAATAATATTACGAAACCTACTAAACAAATTGTAATTAAGGGTGTATTGTCAGATAAAAAGATTATAGAAAAATGGTCCTTAGAAAAAATTTAAAGAAAAAATTTGCTTTAATATCAGTATTTGAAAAAAGAAATTTAAAATATCTTTGCTCTAACTTAGATAAATTTAATTACAGTTTTATGTCGAGTGGATCTACTGGAGAAAAAATACGCGAATTAGGTTTTAAATGTCAGGATATTTCAAAATTAACAAATTTTAAAGAAATGTTTGGGGGTAGGGTTAAAACATTGAATCCATTAATTTATAGTTCATTACTGTACATTAGAGATAATAAAATTCATAAAAAACAATTTAAATTGTTGAAGATGCCTGAAATAGATATTGTTGTTGTGAACTTATATCCATTTAAAAAATATTTAAGAAAAAATAATTACGATAAAATTATAGAAATGATAGATATTGGGGGGCCAAGTTTATTAAGAGCAGCAGGAAAGAATTTCAAATATATAACTCCAATAATTGATATATTAGATTATAAAAAATTAGTAAAAAATTTATATGAAAATAAAGGAACAACTGACATTTTTTTTAGAAAAAAAATGGCTCAGAAAGTTTTTAAACAAACATCTCAATATGATAAAATTATCTCTAATTGGCTAAATGAAAAGTAAAAAGAATAAGATTAAATTAAGATATGGAGAAAATCCAAATCAAGAAGGCTATCTAATTAATGATCAAAAAAATTCTATTTTTACCTATCAGATTAGTGGAAAAAAAATAAGTTATAATAATCTGATTGATCTTGATAGTGGATTAAAATGTTTAAAGGAATTTCTGGAGCCTACATCAATAATTCTGAAACATACTAATCCCTGTGGTATAGCTTCAGCAAAAAATATAGAGGTTGCTTTTAATAGATCTTATAAAAGCGATCCTAAAAGTGCTTTTGGGGGTATAATTTTACTAAATAGAAAAATAAATTCTAAGCTTGCAAAAAAAATATATAAAAATTTTTTTGAGATGGTAGTTGCTTTAGATTTTGATCAAGATGCACTTAAAATTTTAGAAAAAAAGAAAAATCTAATTTTGCTAAAAATACCTAATATTAAAAAAACAACCTTTGAATATAGGTCGACTTTATTTGGAGATCTTTATCAAACAACAGATTTAAATCCAATTAATAGAAAGTTTTTAACTTTAGTTTCAAAAAAGAAAGGGTCAACTAAATCAGTTGATGATTTGATTTTCTCATTAAAAGTTGCAAAACACTTAAAATCAAATGCTATTGTTTTATCTAGAAACAAGCAAACCTTAGGTTTAGGTCATGGTCATACAAACAGAGTAGATGCATTATATTATGCTATTAAAAATATGAATAAATATTTTAAAAAAGGAAACTTCGTTTGTGCTTCAGATGGTTTTTTTCCTTTTGTAGACAGTATAAATCTTCTCAATAGGAATGGATGCAGTGCTGTAGCTCAACCTGGAGGCTCAATAAATGATAAAGTCATAATTTCTTTTTCAGTAAAAAATAAAATATCATTGTATTTTACAAAAAACAGGCTCTTTAAACATTGAATAAAAAAAATAAAATTCCTTATTATTTAAAAATTTTAATTAAAGACCATCCTAAAATTACATCAGGTAGAAAAAATTTTGATCAACATAATTATAGAATTGTAAAAACAATAGAAATAATTAAAAAATATTTTAAATTGAAAATATAGACCAAAATTAACAAGAGATATTATTTAAAATATTTTCCCAAGCTTCTCCAGTTTCTATCTCTTTGAGAGTCCACTGACCATATGCTAAATTATTAAAAATTTTATAATCTATAGATGGATTTTCTATGTTCTGTATTTTACCTATGTGACTTAAGGTTTTGTCTGTAAAATATGCAGGAACCCCCTTATACATAGCTATAAAACCAGCTGTAGACTGCAAACTAACAAATGCCCATGCATCTTTTAATAATAAATTCAATGGTTTTTTAGATAGTTTATTATGTACTATAATTTTTCTATCAGAATATTTTCTAACTAATTGTGTTGTCTCTTCAGTCCACATAGGTACGTTATATATTTTTTTCATAGTTTCTGATGGTTCAGAAAGGATTATATAATTACCTGTTTTTTTTTGATCAAGTATTTTTAAATTTAGTTTACTTAATCTATCACTTGGAAAATTGCCTTTACCATTGTGTATAAAGTTATTGTAAACAATTCTAAAGTAACCATTCATATTTTTAACTTTAGTTAACTTATTTTCAAATATTCTTTCTGACTGATTAAAATAACCATGATCCATATAATAAAAATTCTTAACTTTATTAATTACTTGAAGAGTGCCCCTTAGCACCCCATAAGTTGCAATAGATTTATCGAATTCTTTAAAATTATTTACATGACATAAAAGAGAGTCAGAACCTTTTGCAAAATTATAGCATAAAGTTCTATTCATTATATGGTCTGTATAAATTACTATGGGTTTTTCCATTATATTTATTCTATAAATTAATAAATTTTTTATAATAAAGTGTAATGCTAAATATCGGTATCTATTTTTTTTTAAAAATTATTTTTTCTTCTGAATTAGGTTGAATTTCAATAAATGTGTCTTCTTTTTTTTTGTATGAAAACTTAATAGAATTTTTTTTATTACTAAAATTAAATATTCTCAATTCTGTGCTTTCATCTTGCAACTCACGAATCAGTGGTAAACATCCTGCTGTTATAGTAGCTGATTTAAATTTAATTAAATAATCAGATTTTCCAAGGTTTTCATTACTGCCAACAATTAACTTAGTATAACATCCTGTAACCGCTCCAATTCCCCAATTCCTACCATGTCCAGATACAATAGAGCTGAAATGCTTTCCAGAGTCTGAGTGTTCAGACCCAAGGCGAAGAATTGATGAGGCAATTTTAATTTTTTTGGCAGCAGTTCTAAAAGCCCTTTCTGCATATTCGATTTTTCCAGTAATGTTATACAACAATGAAAAATATGATGTTGAGGGCTCCCTGAATTCTTTAGGTTCAAACGCGTTAAAGAAATACCAATAAATCATGTCTTTTCTATTTCCTATACCAGGTCTTTTAATTATTTGGTTTTGTGGAAATGTTAACATGATTTCTGAATCGTCATAAGATTCTAAATTAGATATAGAATCTAAAACTGAATTATCAAAAGAATAATCAGAAAAAGTATTTCTGTAATAAGAAATAATTGTTCCTACATTATCTGAATATGGATGCTCAATGATTGGAATTATATTTTTGATTATTTTTTTAGTGGCTTCTAAAAAGATATTATCATTTGTATTTTTATAAAGTTCTCCAAAAATATAAATAAAACCTGAAGCAATTAAATTTTCAATTCCAGATAAAGGATCGTTTTTGAAATGATGGTGATTTGATGCTAAAAATTTTTCTTCTGGATTAATCATATCTTTCGAAAAAAACTCATCCCATTCACAGTTCCAAGCCACAGGTATAGTTTCTTTTGCAATAATGATTCTCTCAGCAAATTTTTTACTATAGTCAATTGACCAGTCTAAATATTTTTGATCAGATGTTATATTCCATGCCAGTAATGCTATATGAACAAATCTTAAATGATCAGCTGTATTAAATTTATAAATATCTCTATCGCTTATACCATCACTACCAAAATACCAGCTGTTAAAGTTTTTTTGAGAATAGTTATACCAATCTTCTGTTTCTTTATCCCAGTTTCCAATAAATTTAGAAACATTTATAATTAATTCTTTTGCTTTTATATTTTCAGGAAAGAGATCAATGTATCTAGGCAAAAAACCGAGAAAAAGCTCTGATCCATGATGAACATCTTCCATTTTGAAGTATCCTCTGTTAAGATTTTGTTCTGCCCAATTAATTAAATTTTCTCCCATATAAAATAAAAAATTTTTATTAGTTTCATTTGGATCTATTAGATAATCATGAAAAAGAGATATACAATAGTTTGCGTTATCACCTTGATAAATTGAATTTGAAAAACTTTCTAATGCTTCTTTATTTATAAGTTTTTTGATTTCTCGATTTATAGTAAATGCTGATTCAAATAAAATTTTCATTTTTGTATTAGTTTAAAATCTTTTGCATATATTTTTTCAATTTTACTAATCTGTGAGTTAGTAAGTTTTATTTTAATTTCACTTCCGCCAGTTTGAATTTTAGGAAAAATTATTTTTCTTGAAAAAAAATCATTAACCTGTTCTGCAAAAAAACTGAGTTCATCAGTTGTAGACCAAAAAGTATAATAGTTTAAATCTTCACCCAAAAAGTATACCTGTGGTAAAAAATGTTTATTTTCAAAATTATTAATTTCAAGCTTTTCTAGTATCATATCAATTGAATGATCTTTAAATTGAATATCACGATGATAAAGTATTCTGTTTTTATATGCAGAAATAAACCTTTTAATTGGATCTCTTACAATACAACACTTAATATCTATATTTATTTTTTTAAAAGGCTGTTTGGATGGAATTATTCCTATAATATTTTGTTTACCCTTATATTGGTCTGGTGTTTGTTCTATCTGGGGTATTTCATCGCCTAAAAAAAGAAAATGCTTATCAATCTTTAAATGTTTTGCAAAAAACATTTTAGCAGAAGTGTTGGCATTTTTAGGGCATGGGTAATAGACGAGTTTTTTATTTGAAGTTTTATTAGTAAATATGGCATATTTTGACATTTTAATTTTTTAATTAGTTAATATCCGTATTTCGAAATCCATTTATTTAATTTGAATTTATGTCTATGTATGTTTTCATAATTTTTCCATCTTCCTATAGAGCTACTGTACAATGGATTTATAACTTGGTTATAACTCGGTGTTGATATCCTTGATCTATTTAATGCTGTTAAGTGAAATTGTTCAAGTTTTTCCTCATATTCCAATTCTAAAAACTTAAGCAAACCTGTAATTTCATATTTGAAATTATTTACAATATTTTCATACTTTGCAATAGTATATTTAAATTTTAATTCCTTTTCATAGATTTCAAATAAATTAAATACACTGTTGTAAAATTCAATAGTGTCGTCAATTTGTAAGAAATTAATCATTGAATCATTGATTTTAAAAGATGTAAAAAAACAGCTTGTAATAACATCACATGGGTGACGCATTGCAAGAATAATTTTTGCGTTAGGAAAAATTATTTTTATAAATCCGAGTTCAATAATTGATAAAGGTAATTTATCAATAATAATTTTTTTTTCATCATTTTTATTTGAAATTATTTTTTTTAAATAATTTTGCCTTATGTAGTTTTTTTCTGACTCAGTAATTTTCAGTAAATTTGATAAATTATTATTATTTTTTTTAAAAAACTCATGTCTCAGGTTTAATAATATAGGTTTTTCTTCTAAAACTTTGATTTTTGAATGAGATCTTAAAATTGTATCTAATAATGTTGTGCCAGATCTGGGAAATCCAACCAAAAAAATTAAATTTTTATCATTACTATAATTATTATTAATAATTATGTTATTAAGATTTTTTTTAATAAAAAAATTTTTATATTTTTCTATAGTATCTAAAACGTTTCTTTTATTATACTTCTTATTTTCGCTAAGATTTAACAAAATACTATTTCTTTTCTCAATATTATTAAATGCGTCATTGTATTTCTTTAGTTTCTCATTATTTTTAGATTTAAGATTTAGGAGTCGAATTTGATAATATTTATTGTTCTTAAATGCAGTATCTAAATTTGAGCTTAGAGTAAAATTTGCTGACTCTTTGAAATTATTCTCTCTGCTCAATCTAAGACTATTAAAAAAATTTAATATATTTTTTTGCTCTTTGTTTTTAAAATTTTTATAAGCAGACTCAATGAGTAATTTTAAATTCAGTATGTCATTAGTGCTTTCATATAAATTTAATAAATTTATGTATGCGTCAAAATAAAAATTATCACATAAGATAGAATTTTTATAAGATTGTTTAGCTTCGTTAAATTTTTGTTCAACTTCATGAAATTGAGCTTCTATAAAAAATAAAAATTTTTTTTCTTTGTTAAAAACATTATTTGTTAACTTTACAATTTCAGTTAATTTGTCGAAGTCTTTTCTTAATTTGTATTTAAAACAAATTTTTGCAGCTTGATTACAAATATCTTCATCAAATATATTTTTTAAAAAATTTGTTAATAAATTTATAGATTTAATTAATTCATTTTGTAAGACGTATATATTTGAGAGGTTTATATAGGCTTTATTATTGTTACTGTTTAGTTTAATTGCGTTTATAAAAGATGATTTTGCTTCATCAAAATTTCCCATTTTTGCATTTTTAATACCGTCATTCATTAATGCTTGATAGTTATCTCTATTTTTTAACATTTTCTATTTACTAAAAAAATTTAAGATATATTTTCTCTCTAATAAACACATTATGTCTAATCCTAATCTTTTCTTCTCAACCCCTGTTTGGGTTTCTAAAATAAATAATTATAAAGAAACTAATGAAAAAATATATCATTACATTAAAAATTTACAAAAAGCAGATAACAAAGGGATAATTAAAAGTAATGTTAAAGGATGGCACTCTAATAATTTTAATTTGGAAGATGTAAATGTAATTGAATTTATTAATTTGATTTCTCCAAATATCAATAATGTTTTAAATGATATGAATTGGAATATGTCTAAGCAAAAAGCAAAGATATCAGCTATGTGGGCAATAATTAATATAGGTGGAGCTTCCAATTCTAGACATCATCATGGAAATAGTGACATAAGTGCTGCATATTATGTAAGAGCACCTAAAAATTGTGGTGAGATTGTTTTTTATGATCCAAGACCAGCCCCGGTATATTTTCATCCATTATCAACAAAACCAAACAGTTTAAATGCAATGCAGAATGCAGTAAATCCGGTAGAAGGGGGTTTAGTTCTATTTCCTAGTTATTTAGATCATTCAGTGAATCCAAATCTCAGCAAAGAAGAAAGAATTGTGATAAGTTTTAATCTAAATTTAGTAAGAAAATAAATATTTTTGATTAAAATCTTTGGAACTAGATGATAATTCCAACCCTCGACTTCAACCTTGGCAAGGTTGCCGAATACATGGTTTGCTTATTATTTACCGAATATTGGAACAATATTTGTAAAAAAATAAATATATTTGAATCCAAAGGGCTACTTGGAGGCTACATAAAAAAATACTTATTTATTATAATATTAAATATTACGCTTTTTTATAATTATTTGATTTGGTAATTTTATTAAATCACAAGGGGGTAAAATGTTACAAATAATTAGTCACGAAGTGAAAGATGTTGATGTATGGTTATCTTTTAACGATGAAAGAGTGAAAACTTTCTCAAAGTTTGCTGATAACATTGTTGATTTTGTAGATACTGAAAAATCAAATTATGTTTCAATATGCTATAATGTTTTAGATGAACAAGAAATGGACAAAGTACTTGGCTCTGAAGAGGTAAGAAATGAAGCTGAAAAGCATGGTGTTGTTTTTGATACTCTGAAAAGATTTACTCAAAAATAATTATAAAGAATAAGGCTAATGGCTACTCTAGGGCTACTTATTTCTTGGGATGTTTAATTTTTGGAGCGGGCGAAGGGATTCGAACCCTCGACTTCAACCTTGGCAAGGTTGGGTTAAGTGCTGATTAAACCCCGCATATAAACAATTTCTCCCACATATTTTCTCTTTGTCACAACAGTGTCACAAGGAGATATCAAATGGCAACACTACGTAGAAGAAATAATAAATGGCAAGTCCAAGTAAGAATAAGAAATTATGGTGCAACTAGTAAAACATTTATTAATAAAAAAGATGCATTGCAATGGGGAAGGGAGAAAGAGATAGAGCTTCAAAGATGTGCTATAAAATATAGACCACAAAAATTTCCAGTAACTAGAAAACTAATTGAAAAATATATTTATAATATTTCAATAAAAAAAAGAGGTTATGAATTTGAAAAGTATTGTTTTAATAATTTCTTAAGAACTTCTTTTTCAAACTTACCTTTAAATCAGATTTCAACTAAACATTTATCTGAATATAGAGATTTAAGATTAGAAAAAGTTAAGGCATCTACATTTCTAAGAGAACTAAATTTAATTAGGCATTTCTTTAATATTTTAAAAAAAGAATGGGGCTATGAAATTGATAATCCTTGTAACAATTTAACTAAACCAAAAGTTTTTCAAAAAAGGGAAAGGAGATTAACTGAATATGAATATAATTATCTTGTTAAAGGAAACTATTCTCAGAACACTCTTAGAAATATAATTGAGATAGCAATTGAAACTGGCATGAGACGTGGTGAAATTTTAAATATAAAAAAAGAACACATCAAAACAGATACTCTTTTAATACCCATAACAAAGAACGGTCATCAGAGAATAATTCCTCTGACTAAAAGAGCTAAATATATTTTACATAAATCAGAAATTCCTTTTTCTATGTCTGCAAATGCGGTTAGACTGGCTTGGGAAAGATTAAAAAACAAAGCTAACATTAGGGATTTACACTTCCATGATTTACGCCATGAAGCTATCTCACGGTTCTTTGAAAAAGGATTAAGTATTCCCGAAGTAGCCTTAATTTCTGGACATAAGGATATAAGAATGCTTTTTAGGTATACACATTTAAAAGCTGAGGATGTAATAAGTAAATTAGATGTTTCAACAAACCTTCAAAAACTTAGATGATATACTTTGGAAAGATGCTGGTTGTAGCAGTGAGTTAGATTATGCTGAACAATCTTCATGGTTATTATTTCTAAAATGGCTTGATGACAGTGAGCGAGAAAATGAAACTAAAGCAAAATTAGATAATAAAAAATTTATTCCTGTTATTGATAAAGAATATCAATGGTCAACTTGGGCAATTATTAAAACCGCAGATGGTAAAATAGATTTTAATAAAACTCTCACTGGAGCAGATTTAAAAAAGTTTGTTGATGATAAACTCTTTCCATATTTATCAAGCTTTAGGAGTAAAGCAGAGAGCTTTGATACACTTGAATACAAAATTGGTGAGATATTCTCTGAATTAAGAAATAAATTACAAGATGGTTACACTTTAAGGGATGCTATTAACGAAGTAGATAATCTTGAATTTAAAAGCAATGAACAAAAGCATGAATTAAGTGCTCTCTATGAAGAGAAGATTAAGAACATGGGTAATGCTGGGAAGAATGGCGGTGAATATTATACGCCCAGACCCTTAATTAGAACGATAGTGAAAATTATTAATCCTAAAGTTGGTGAGACTATTTATGATGGTGCAGTTGGAAGTGCAGGATTTTTAGTTGAAGCTTTTGACCATGTAAGAAACTCAAAATCACTGACGACATCTGAATTAAAGAAACTTCAAACAAAAACTTTTTATGGAGCTGAGAAAAAAACACTGGCTTATATTTTAGGCATCATGAACATGATACTTCACGGTATTGATTCACCAAATATTGTTCATAAAAATACATTGGAAGAAAACATTTTAGAAATACAAGAAAGTCAAAGAGTTAATATTGTTTTAGCTAATCCCCCTTTTGGTGGAAAAGAAAAATCACAAATACAAGAAAACTTTCCCATAAGAACAGGTGAAACTGCTTATCTTTTTCTTCAGCACTTTATTAAAATGTTAAAAGTTGGAGGACGTTGTGGTGTTGTTATTAAAAATACATTTCTAAGTAATACAGATAATGCCAGTATAAATCTTCGAAAACAATTATTAGAAGAATGCAATCTTCACACAATATTAGACATGCCTGGTGGAACATTTCAAGGTGCTGGGGTTGAAACAGTTGTACTCTTTTTTGAAAAAGGAACTTCCACTAAAAATATTTGGTATTACCAACTAAACCTAGATAGAAATTTAGGGAAAACAAATGCACTTAATGAAAAAGATTTAGAAGAATTTATAAGATTTCACAAAACAAAACAAGAAAGTGATAATAGTTGGAGTCTAGATATCAACAATATCAATAAAGAGACATGGGACTTAGGTGTTAATAATCCAAATAAAGTAGAAGAGGTTGATAACAGAACTCCTCAAGAAATAATTACTGAAATTGAAGAATTAGAATTACAAACAAAAAATTCTTTAAATAAAATTAAAAATTTAATCTATGATTAAATCATATAAATTAGGAGAATTAATAATTGAAAACCCTAAATCAAAAATAAAAGTTAGGGACGCAAAAAATGTAGGGGATTATATTTTTTTTACCAGTGGTGAAAAAAATAAATACCATAAAAATTTTTTATGTGAAGGTAAGAATATTTTTATAGCAACTGGAGGAAAAGCAAACTTCAAATACTATGAAGGAAAGGCTTCTTATTCTACTGATTGTTATTCTATAAAAACTAAAGAATTTATTGATACGAAATTTTTATTTTTTTATTTAAAATTAAAAATGGATGAAATAAATAAAAAAATGTTTCTAGGTGCAGCCCTTAAGCATTTACAAAAAAAACAATTTAAAGAAATTAAAATTAAAATTCCTCCACTTGCAGAACAAAAACGCATCGTGTCTAAACTTGATACTGCTTTTGCTGAGATTAATAAGATTATAAATACAAATAAAATTAAAACAGTTAATAAACTTAAAGTTCAAATTTTAAATTCAAAATTAAACAATTTAAATTATGCTTATAAAAACACAAACATCGGTGCAATATGTGAACTAGCCTATGGAAAAGGTCTTGATAAATCAGATAGAAAAGAAGACTCTGGTTACCCAGCTTTTGGTGCAAACGGTATAAAATGTTTTGCAACAAAATATATATATGACAAGCCAAGTATAATTATAGGAAGAAAAGGTTCTGCAGGTGAATTAAAATATGTCAAAGAGCCTTTTTGGGCATTGGATGTAACTTATTTCATAAAATATAATTCAAAATTAGTAGATTTAAAATATCTGTATTATTTGCTAAAGTTGCAGAATTTACCTTCCCTTGCTAAAGGAGTTAAACCTGGAATTAATCGAAATGAGGTATATTCAATACCCATATTGTTACCTACTTTAGAAAAACAAAGAATTATTGCTAAAGAAATAGATTATGCATTTAAGCAATTTGAAATTATTAATAATTTAGAAAAACTAAAACTTGAGAATTATGAAAAGTTAAAAATGTCTCTTCTTAATGATGAATTACAGAGAAAAGTAGCATGAACGAAGCAGAGACAAGAGCAGATTTAATTGACCCTAAGATAAAAGCTGCTGGTTGGGGTGATGTTGAGGGTAGTATTGTTAGAAGAGAATTTAACATTACCAAAGGTGAAATTAAACCTGGCGGTATAAGAGCTGGAACAATCAGAGCTGATTATCTTCTGATTTATAAAAATAGAAAACTTGCTATTATTGAAGCGAAGAGTGATGAGTTAAGTGTAAGAGATGGTGTTGGGCAGGCAAAAGATTATGCAGAGAAATTAAAACTGCTTACAACCTATTCATCTAACGGTCATAAAATTTATGAAATTAACTATGGTAAAGATGACAAAGGAGAAATGTTTATTACCTCAGAGGGTGAGGTTGATTCGTTCCCTACTCCAGATGAGTTATGGAATAAAACATTTAAAGAGAGAAATGAATGGTCTGCTAAATTTGACTCCATTAGATTTGAACCTTTTAAAGGTTCCTTAGAGCCAAGATATTACCAAGAAATTGCTATTAATAATGCCCTCGATGCTATTGCGGATAAACAGCAACGCATTCTTTTAACGCTCGCAACAGGTACAGGTAAAACCGTTATTGCCTTTCACATTGCGTGGAAACTATTCCAAACACGGTGGAATATACAACGAGATGGTCAAAGACTTCCAAGAATTTTATTTTTAGCCGATAGAAATATATTAGCAAACCAAGCTTTTAATTCCTTTAGTGCCTTTGACGAGAATGCTCTCGTTCGAATAAAGCCAAGTGATATTAAAGATAGGGGTTCGGTGCCAACGAATGCCTCAATCTTCTTTACAATATTCCAAAGCTTTATGTCGGGCCCAGAGAATGAGCCTTACTTTGGTCAGTATCCAGCTGATTTCTTTGATTTAATTATTATTGATGAGTGTCACAGAGGTGGTGCAAAAGATGAGAGTCGATGGAGAGGAATTTTGGAATATTTTTCTTCTGCGGTTCAAATTGGATTAACCGCAACACCAAAGAGAAAGTTTAATGCTGATACATATTCATACTTTGGTGAGCCTGTTTATGTGTATTCACTTAAAGATGGAATTAAAGATGGCTTTCTTACGCCTTTTAAAGTGAAGCAAATACAAACAACCATGGATAAGTATGTCTACACCGGTGAAGATGATATTTTGGAAGGAGAAAAAGAAATTGAAAAAGGAGAAGTCTTTGAGGAAAAAGATTTTAATACAAGAATAGTTATTGAGGGAAGAGAGAAGAAGAGAGTTCAGTTAATGCTTGATAGTATTAATTCTAAAGAAAAAACCTTGGTGTTTTGTGCAAACATTGCTCATGCAGGAATGGTGAGAGATTTAATTAATCAGTGTACATCAAATCCTCCAACAGATTACTGTGTGAGAGTTACAGCAAGAGATGGACAAGTGGGGGATACACATCTTAGACAATTTCAAGATAATGAAAAAACAATTCCAACTATTTTAACAACAAGTCAAAAGTTAAGTACGGGTGTTGATGCTCTTAACATTAGAAATATTGTTTTAATGCGACCCGTTAATAATATGATTGAGTTTAAACAAATAATAGGTCGGGGGACACGCTTATTTGAAGATAAATTTTATTTTACCATTGTTGATTTTGTTGGTGCATCCGCAAACTTTGCTGACCCCGAATGGGATGGTGAACCTCTAGAGCCAGAAGAACCAAAACCTAAAACAAATGATGAGTTTGAAGAAGGTGACATTATTGATGATGGTTTTGATGAGGGAGATGAAGAAGAAAAACCAAAGAAAGAAAAAATTATAATTAAACTTGCTGAAGGAAAAGAGTTAGCTATTAAATCAACATCAACAACACTTTTTTATTTCCAAGGTCAACCAGTCTCTGCAGAAGAATTTATAAAAAAATTATTCAATACAGTTACGCTTCCAACATTTTTTCAAAATGAAGAAGAGTTAAGACAAATTTGGTCCTCTCCAATCACAAGAAATGAATTGTTAAAAAAACTGGAGGATAACGGTTTTACTAAGGAAAACTTAAAATCTATCCAGACATTAATAGAGGCAGAAAACAGCGATTTATTTGATGTATTAGAACACATTGTCTACAGCAGAGAGCCAATTCAGCGAGCCTCTAGAGTGTCTGCTGCAGAAGATAAAATACACAGCAATCTATCTGAAAAACAAAAAGACTTTATCGATTTTGTTTTAGGTAAATATGTTGAGGGTGGAGTTGAAGAATTGGATATTAATAGACTAAGTGATTTAATTGAACTTAAGTATCACACCGTATCTGATGGGCAAAAAATTTTAGGTGACGTCGAAGATATCAAAAATACGTTTATCGATTTCCAAAAATATTTATATCAACAAGAATTAAGAGATTAATTTAATCAATTACTATCTCCTAAAATTATTCTTATTTAGATTTAATATATAGAACAAGTGGTACAATAAAAATAAAACCAAATAATAAAAATATTTTAATCACTAACTCTACTGACCAAGGTGCATTCATATATTCATCGATACAAATATCTTGTGCAGTTCCTTGGTCACTATAAACAAAATTATTATCTACACTTTGACAATGTTCCAAAGCATTTTCAAATATTGGTGTGCTTGGACTTTTATGAACAAACAAAGAGTTTAAAGCTAAAATTGAAATTACAATCGGTGTAATTAAGAAATAAAACCAAAAATTATTAATCATACATATGAAAATAATTTAATTTAAAGGACCATGTAGAAGTCACAAGACAGAGAAAAAACATGACATACAAAACTTCTTTTTGAAATTCTTGAACTTCTTTTTTCTTAAAATGTAAATAATAGAGCCAGGTTGCTATAATTATAGAAATAACGAGAAATAATCCACTTTGTAAATATTCAGATTCTGTATTGATACTAAAAGATAAAGCTAAAACGATAAAATAGGATGTTAAAAATAAAATAACCCTTGATAAAGACTCCATTAATGCTCCCTGCAATTTTGTAAATTTTTATTTAATAAAAATGTGGCACTTAAGAGGAGTTTTACAATGAAAAATTTGATGATTGTATAATGAATATTTTTTCTACCCAGTGCCACAAAATATTTGTACTTTTCAAATTAGGCATATTCGAGTTCTAATTGTGTTAACTTTAAGAAAATATATTTCTTAATTTTACCTTATTAATATCAAGATTATGTCTGAATCTTTTTTTAATGATACGATGTGGCATTAATAAAACGAGTACTACTTTTTTTTCTATCCCTCGTAGGCATCATTGTTTTGCTAGTTGGTGCCACAACCTCCTACGCTCAAGATAACTATGAAGCAAATACTCTCGAGCCTAATTTTCGTTTTTATACAATAGAATGGCTTGATATTGCAGACAATGAAGGAAGAAAATATGTATGTGGTACTAAAGTCTCAACCTTCGATTACAGTGGAAGAAAATATAATATTGAGTATTTTTATCTGCTTACTAGTAAAGATACGATTGTAACGCAATTCATCGTAGACGCAATTCAATTAAGTGTCGACAATCCTGAAACAAGAAAAATGGAAGAGTTAAAAATAAAACTTTATGCCTCCGTACTTTCAAAAGATGGGAAAGATTTTTTAGCAGGAATGCGGGGTAATAATGATAATGATAAATCTGTAGGTGCTGAGTATACAGAGTTTGATAGAGAAGGAAATACTAAGATATTTAAAGATATATACAAAGGTGGTTTTGAATTAAAAGTACATCATATTCCAGGTGCAGAAATTATTATCCCTATTGAAGTAAATACTGAATATGCCATAGAAAAAGAACAGGTTTTAGAAAATTGCATTATTGATTTAATTAACAATCAAGAACATAGGATACAATCAAGTATCTCTATTGATGAAAGCATAGCTAGTAGAGTCGGTTAATGGAAGTTTGTACTATTTTAATTTTAATATTTATTTTATTTTAGTTTATTTTATCCAAATCAACTAACTTGATTAAGTTTTTAGCTCTTTCTTTTGCTTTATCTAAATCATTATCTGATAAATTTAATTCACTAAGATTTCTTCCTTTTATATCTTGACTTGACCAATAAACATAACCTGCTTCTTCATATTCATTCAATAAAATCATATAAGCATAATAAAACATTGCAGCATCACCTTTATTTATCTCTCCTTCAAAACATCTATTATTTCCAAGATTAAGATTAAATAATTTTTCTAATGCAACTAATGAACCATTTTGAAATAAATCATAAAGTTTTTTATTTAATTTAACTCTTAGTAAATCAAAGTTTTCATAATTTTCCAAATCTTCTCTTAATGGAGCTTGCCCTAAACAATTATACAATAGTCTCGTATTAATATCTGAATGATGTTCTCGAAATGTATATCCAATTCTATTTAGGGTAAAAGCATCAATTCCAAAAGATTCAAAATATTCTTCATCAATTATTTTAAAACATATATCTTCCATTGATACTTCTGAAATATTTAAAATGTTATTACTAAAATAAATTGAGCTGCAGTAATTGAAATAAGAATTTCTTAAAGAATTTGAAATATGGTCTTTATTATCTATACTTTCTTTAAATAGATTTTCAATTATTCCAATTTTACTCTCATTAATTTTTTTTGAATAGACACTGTACATTAAAGCTAACTCATTCATAGCACCATAATGTTTCTTGAAAGTTGATTTTTCTAATAATTTTATAATTTTATTAGGCATTGCATATCCTCCAAGTAACAACTCTTTAGCGAATATGTATGCGGCAACTCCAGTTTCATCATTTTTAATTGCTTTACTAAAATATTTCTCAACACCTACATAATCTTCTGCAGAAAATGAGATTAAACCTAATTCAATATCAACATTTCTATCTATATTTTCTAACTCTAATATTTGTTTGTTATAAATATTAGCTCCATTATATAGTCTTTTTTGATACTTTGATTTATTGCCAAAAATATCTAAGGATGGCATTTCTTCTAGACATAATATTAGTAATAAATTTAATAAACTATCATTCTCATCATAAACATCATTCAGTATTAAGAATGCCTCTTCAATGTCTTTATCTACACCTAAACCATATAGATAATGTAAGGCTTCAATTTTTTTTATTCCTTCTATGTTTTCAGAACTATTATTTGTAGTAACTGGAGATTCTTGAATAAATTTTAAAGATTTTTTATAATCAATTTTACCTTCAATCCCAAAAAAATTAGATAAAACTGCTGTAAAGTAATCAGGGTAATTTCCATTATGAATTTCTTCTCTTATTTTTTTTTTAATATTATATGCTTCTTGGGTATTTTTTCTTTCAATATTCCCAAAACTATAAGTTCTATATAATGAGTTGTAGTATGATAAATTATTATTTTTCTCATTTCTATTAATATTTATTTCAATAGCTTTTTTAATATATTCGACTCCACTTTCATTAAATTCTTTATGTCTTTCAAAATGTTCTGCTAAATCTATGTAGGCAGCATCTAAACCATTTTGTGCTGCAATTTTAAGGTAGTATAAATAATTTTCATCATAATCAAATTGAGTTCTAAGAGCCTTATAATAATAAGCAATGGAATGGCCATCTTCGATTGCAAAATCAATCCAATTATCGACCAAATCCCAACGGCATGTTTCTTTTTCTTCATCTAATCCATAGACTGTAGTTTTAAATACCCAGCTTACTTGTTTATTAATAGTATCAACATCAAAACAATGATTTATTAAGGTAGTAATAGCATCTTTATCGTCACTTTTTGCCTTTTCGTATAAGTCAAAATAATCAATAGCCTTTACTTGAGAAGTAAGAAAAAGAACTGCTAAAAAGATGTACCTAATCATAATTGAATTTAAAATATATCATGCTTTAGAAATAAGTTAAAATAATGATACCAAACTATTATTCAGGTTTTGAAAATCCAAATTTTCTTTGAATATCTTCCATAGTTAATTCCCTTTTTATAGAAGTATCAAACTTAGACTCAATACATTCCCATTCACCATCTCTTGGCCTTTTAATATGAGTTATATTACTTACCACTTTACCTTTTTCGCTAGTTCGTTGTTGAACCCTTATATAAGCTTTAGTCATTTCTAACTCCTCTGGATGAGGGACCTCAGATAATGATTGGATTACATCATATTCTTTGCTCAATAGTGCTCTCGTAACCTTCACAACTTTGCTTTTAGAGCTCTTCATTTGTGAATAATTACATACTGCAACAGCAAACAAAGGATTGTCGTATTCATCGTGAATAGGACTATTTGTTTCTTTATCGATGATGGCAAATTTAAAAACCCATCTTTTTCCAAGAGGGAAATATTCTTCATCTATACTTAAGAATATACTGTAATATTCTCCATCAGGTGTATTGTTACCGTAGTGCTTTAATTTGAATTTACGCATGTTAAACGTTCTCCGAGTAGAGTTTGTATACTGATAATTATGAGAATAATTTAAAAGTAAGCCGCTTAACAAACTATAGTTATATTTATTTATATATATATCACAAATTCTTAAAAACTATGAATGTACTATATTATTTTTATTAAATATTTATTATCTGTGTACCTAGTAGTGTAGTTAATAATCTATAAAGAAATAATCTAAAAAGATAATAAGGTAATAATCCATAAGGGTAATAAGTAAGAAATTTAATAAGGTAAAATTTTAGTAATATATAAAGGTAGAAATCTAGTAAGGTACTAAGGTAATAAGGTGGTTCTTAGTACCTGTTGATATATAATTTGGGCCGCCTTACTAACTTGTGAACATAGTATCTTGTGGAATTAAGCAACCTGCTCATGTTATAAAATAAGACATGCGAGTATTTGTAGCATTATTTGTGTTTAGCATTTTAGCATTCAACGTTAATGCAGCCACATATGTATTGTGTACAGGACACGGTGATATAAGTTTAAAATTAACTAGGAATAAAATTTTTATTAATGAAGATAATAATAGCTTGATAGATTGGTCTAGGCATATTGAAAAATATACCAAAGAAGAAATAGTTTTAAATAAATCTACTAAACATAATAAAACTTTCAAATGTTCAGAATTAGATGAAGATAGTGAAATGTATAATTATTTGGATTGTGCATTTTTTCCAAGCTCAATTGAGAAAAAAATAAATAAAGTTTATACTGAAAATCCTTACTCAGAAGAAATAATATTCAAGATAGATAGAATTTCAGGTAAGATGTCTAAAGTTCATAACAGATATACATTAGGTTTTAGTGAATACAGTTCAAATGTAAGTCCATCAATGAGAGTTGACCGTTATAGTCGTAATTATAAATGTGAAGAAAGTGATAAGACTAAATTCTAAAAAGTAGTTTCCACTGTAAACCACTTATCAAGCACATTACGAGGTATATATATACCCTACCCCCATAGGACGCCTGCACTACCCCTTTTGGAAACAACATTTTTTATTGTGTCACACTCTTGTCACAACAAGGATATAAAGATAAGAAAGTTTTAAAAAACTTAACAGACAAAAGAGAGAGTTTGTGGGCTTATTGGAGCGGGCGAAGGGATTCGAACCCTCGACTTCAACCTTGGCAAGGTTGCGCTCTACCCCTGAGCTACGCCCGCATAATTTAGACAATTACCACTTTGAATTTATAAGTCAATATTTGAGAAAACGATTTATTTGAATCTTCTTCTGTAGACAATGTCAACAAGTAACATATGAGGTAGTGTTAAAGCAGCAAGTCCAATGAAAATTACTTTTAATATCGACTCATATAATGATAAATTCTGAACTAAATAGTAAACAATACCTAAACCTCCAATCCAAGAAATTACTGTAAAAATTATTGTTGTGTAAATAACAAAGTATTTATTTTTTAAGTTTAAATAAATGTTTTTAATCAGATGTTTTAAATGTTTATAAGTGTGAAAAAAACAAAAATATATCGCAAAACTTAGTAATGGATCAAAAAAATAAAAAATTAGTAAAAGAAATAGAATTTCAATAATTCCTTTTCGTAATTTCTTTTCGAAAAAGGAAAGATAAATAAAATATATTATAGATAATAATGTTAAAAAATATGGGATGAAGAAATATTTTTGGATTGAATAAATATTAATATTTGTCAGATATTCAAATATCAAAAAAGATTGATCTTCGTTGAAAAATATTATTCCAAAAATAATAGTCATTCCATAAGTAAAGCTTACAGAATACTTATATTTATTTATTTTAAAGTTTGACCAATCACATAATCCAAAATGAGCAATAGTCATTATAATAAAAATTGTTAGCGCAATAATAGGAAAATTTAACCAAAACAAAATGACAATAAAAAATAAAATTAGGTAGTAAAATATAAATTGTAGAAATTGAATTCTGTTACTAAAACCTACTAAGGAAGCAACTGCACCATCAAATGAACCATGTGGAAGACCAATGAAAAATATTAATAAAAAAGAAATAATATTTAAAATTGTAAGGTCGGCTAACATATTATTTAAATAATTCTTTTATAAAAGGAAGCTTGGGCATACTATTTATAATTTTTAACTTAGTTAGAAAATTTGATTCACCCATCATAAAACTTTGAAATTCATTTCCATTTAGATTAGATGCGAGCTTTATAAATGATCTTCCATCTTCTCTATTATTTTTTAAAAAATTAATAAAAACTTTATCCATTTTTCTTTCTAAAAAATTATGGATATTTACATAGTTATTCTTTGAATTTTTTAACAATTGAATTTGTTTTATAAGAAATGAAAAGACATATCCAGTAGAAGGCTTGCACGCACCTCCTCTAATACCAATATTGAAGATATTAGAATTAACCGATCTTTTCTCCTCTGCAAAAAACATTGGTATAACTCCTTTTTCTGAACTAAGTTCTTTAAAATTATTAATATTATTTTTCTTTAAGTAATCATTTATTTTTTCTCTATACCAGGAGGTGCGACAAACATCTTTCGAAAAGACCGTCGATTCAACAAGCGCTTTATTGTGACTAAATGGTAGGATGTATATAAAATGTAAAACATTATTTTCTTCAGTAAAATGCATCAAGGTTAATTTACCTTCATTAAAAGTATTATCTGCTACGGTAATATTAATTCCAAAAAAATGTTGTAATAATTCACATTTTTTTTCTTTTGTTGACCGTGAATCATATATATTTTCAGCGTAATATATATTGTCATCAGCGGTGATTATTTTAAAATAATTTTGTTCAGGAAAATATTGGACAACTTGTTTGTTTATGATTTCTAATTTATTTTTTGTTTCTAAGCAAAATTTTTTCCAAGTTTTAAAACTAATGACACAATAAGGTTTATCTAAAGTTGTGTGTGTTACATCGGTATTTTTGTTTCCAATAGTCCATTTGTACCATTTTTTTTCAATAATTTTTTCAAATGGCTTCATCCAATCTGTTAACCAAAAACCGAAAATATTGTCTCTTTTGTTTATATCTCCACTTTCAAATGCAATGATTTCGTTATAGCTATCCCCATAAAGAATTTTATTTACAGCTAAACCACTAGGGCCTAAGCCAATTATTGCAGCTTTATAAATTTTCATTTGGGAAATTATCTCTAATTTTTTGATACTGATATTTTATAAAAGGGATAAAAATAAAAAGTAAGATTGATTTAACTGTAATTATAGATTTTTCTAATAAGTTTAAATAAGCCCTTTTTCTTAAATATTTTTTTTTATTGGATTTTATCTTAATGCCAATACCTCTATAAATATTAGCCGCGATGAATATGCCTAGTCTGGTAGATAGCGGGATATATTTTAAACCAGAAAAACCATTTTCATAAAACTTATCTGAAAGACATAATACTTCATGAATTGCATTTGATATTTTTTCATCTTTTTCTGAAGTTTTGTTATGAAGATCAGTTAAATTTTTTAATGATATATCAGGTATCCAATCAGCAGGTAAATATATTCTTTTCATTTTAGAATCTTCATAAACATCTCTTGCTATGTTTATTAGCTGCATTCCAATACCTAAGTCAATTGCAGATCGTGCTGCCATTTCATGTTTTACTCCTATAATTTTAGACATCATTAATCCAACAGTACCAGCAACATGATAAGAGTATTTTATAAGTTCTTCCTTGTTTTGAATTCTTATTTTTTTCTGATCCAAAATTAATCCCTCTATTAAATCTATAAAAATTAAATTGTTAATTTCATTTTTTTGCAAAAAAATATTTACTTTATTATTTTTGTTTGTCCTTATTTCTTCAATTGAATTTTTGAGATAGATAGTTTGATCTTCGCTATATTTATCAGCTATATCATCAAAATATCTACAAATTGAATAAAGAGTGCCTGCATTTTTTTTGAAACTTTTTGGTAAAAAAAAACTTGCCCAATAAAAACTTTTACCCTCTCTTTTAAGATCAATAGATGAATTAAGCTGTAAATCAATCATTGTTATTTTAATTCAGTTTTAATTATATTTTCAACAACTTTAGCTGATGAGAGAACTCCTGGTATACCTGCTCCTGGATGGGATCCTGCAGCAGAAAAATATAGATTTTTAATTTTTTTATCTTTGTTATGGTATCTAAACCAAGCTGATTGTGTAAAGATGGGCGCTATAGAAAAGCCTGCTCCATGCATAGAATTGTAATCATTCTTAAAATCTTTAGGATTCATCCAGAAAACATCCGTAATATTCTTTTCTAAATCTGGCATAATCGTTTGAGATAGTTCTTTAACTATTTTATTTTTAAGATTCTCTGATTCAATATCCCAATCAACTTTGCCTTGTAAATTAGGTACTGGACACAAAACATAAAAACTATCACAGCCTTTCGGTGCAAAGGACTTATCTGTTGCAGTAGGTCTGTGAATGTATAAGGAAAAATCATCAGATAAAATTTTATTTTTAAAAATATCATGAAGTAAAGACTTAAATCTTTCAGTCATCCAAATAGTATGATGAGCAACTTTATGGTATTGTTTTTTCGTACCAAAAAAAAGAACAAAAAGTCCCATTGAATACAATAAGTTTTTTTCTTTTAATACTGGTCTTCTTAAATTTTGTTTTTTTAAAAGTTTGGAGTAAACCATGGGTGGATCAGCATTACAAACAACTAAATCTATATTGGAAATTTCTTCATTGTTTGTTAATATTTTTGTTATCCTATTATTTTCAACAATAAATTCTTTTGCCTCTGTATTTGTTTTAATTTTAATACCACAATCAATCATTAATTGTTTTAATTCAGATACAATTTTACCAGTTCCACCCATACAAAAAAATACTCCCCATTTTCTCTCTAAATAATGAATCAAGGCGTAAATAGATGTTGTTGTGTGTGGATCACCTCCAACTAAAAGTGGATGAATTGAAAATGCTTTTCTAAGATAGGAATTTTTTAGATAACTATTTACAAGTTGAGATACTGTGAAATAACTTTTCAAAATTATCAAATTAGGAATAACTCCTAACATTTTAAAAAAAGAAATAAATGGTTTGTCAGCTAATTGTGTAAACCCTACATCAAATATTTTTTTTGATTGATTTAAAAGTTTATAATATCCTTTTATATCCCTCTTATCAAATTTACTTATCTCACTGTTTGTTTTTTCAACTGTAGAACAATAGTCAAAAGTCTTACCGTCATGAAAATAATATCTATACCAGGGTTCAAGAGGAACAAATTTCAAATAATCTTCTCTTTTTTTTCCAAATAAACTAAATAATTCATCAAAAAGAAATGGTGCTGTTATAACGGTTGGTCCGGCATCATGTTTAAAACCATTCACTTTAAAAACTCTTGCTCTTCCTCCAAGCTCATCTAGTTTTTCAATAATTGTTGTGTCATAGCCTAATTTTTTTAATCTTAAACTAATCGCAATACCTCCAAAACCACTTCCTATAACTACTGCTTTTTTTCCCATTTTTAATTTTGTAATTGTATTTAAATACCTTATTTCTTAATAAATATAATATTATTTATGCTTACAAAGACAGATTTATTTGAATTACTTAGTGTAAAAAATAAAGATTTTCAAATTCATGATCATGATCCTTTATTCACTGTTGAAGACTCTGAAAAGCTAAGAGGTGAAATTAAAGGGGCTCATACAAAGAATTTATTTTTAAAAAATAAAAAAAATAATTTTTTTCTTTTTAGTTGTGATGAAAATGCAAAGGTTGATTTAAAGAAATTTTCTAAATCTATCGATGCTAAGAATTTATCATTTGCTAATGCTGAATATTTAGAACAATTTTTGGGCATAAAGCCAGGATCAGTCTCACCATTTGCCCTTATTAATGACAAAGGCAACGTTGTTGAATTTTACTTAGATGAAAAACTTTTTAACAGTGAAATAATTAATTTTCACCCCCTAATTAATACCACAACTATAAGTATAAAGACTTCAGAGTTTATAAACTTCCTGCTTGAAAATAATAAAAAAATTCATATTTTTTCTTTAGATAGTTATAGTATAGTAAAATCTTTATGAGTGAAAATTCGAATATTATCGATGTTTCAGAAACAGAGTTTAATGACAAGGTTATTGAGGCAAGTGAAAGTAAACTAATTGTTGTTGATTTTTGGGCTCCCTGGTGTGGTCCTTGCAAACAACTAACACCAATTTTAGAAAAAATAATATCGAAATCAGTAGATAAAATCACCTTAGTAAAAATTAATATTGATGAAAATCAACAAATTGCTGCGCAATTAAGAATTCAATCAATTCCTACAGTTTATGCATTTAAAGATAAGCAAATTGTTAATGCATTTCAGGGCGTTATTCCTGAAGGTCAGATTATTGAATTTATTGAAAAATGCTTAGGATCTAAAATTAATGAAGACTTCACGGAATTTTATGATGAAATAGAAAGTGCCATGGCTGAGAATAAGTATGAGGAAACTAAAGACACTCTTCTAGAATTTATTTCTAAAAACTCAGATGAAATTAAAGGTATTTGTTTTTATTTAGAGTGTTTAATAGAGCTTAAACAATTTGAAGAGGTTGAAGTGTTCATAAACTCATTAGAAAAAGATGTGCAAGAAATGGATGAGCTTAAACAGGTTTTAAAAAAAATGGAAATTGTGAAAAATAACTCATCTGGACCAAATATAAATGAGCTACTTGATAAGCTTGAGAATGAACCAGGTAATATCGATTTAATTTTAGAAATATCTGATAAATATTTTTCAAAGAAGGAATATGAAAATGGGATGGATTTGCTTCTAAAAAATTATCCAAAAAATAAGGATAGTATAAAAAATAAGATGGTAGAATTTTTTGGTGTACTTGGAAATACTCATAAAGTTACTATTCACTATAGAAAAAAACTTTCACAATTAATGTTTTCCTAACATGGAAATCCCTATTTTTCCTTTAAACGGTGCCGTCCTTTTTCCAGGAACAAGCTTGCCCCTGAATATATTTGAAAAAAGATATATTGAGATGGTTGATTATGCCCTTTCAAAAGAAAGGTGTATAGGCATGATACAATCTGATGAAAAAGATGAACTCTATAATATTGGTTGTATTGGAAAAATTCATAGTTTTAGTGAAACAACAGACGGACGATATTTAATTAGTCTGCAGGGCACAAATTGTTTTAAAGTTAAGAAAGAGTTAGAAAAAAAATATAAGTTTAGGTTGGTTGAAGCTGAAATGTTAGATTTTGAAGAAGATAAAGATTTTGTAAATGAAAAACAAAAAAATAGTCTTCTAGAAAAGTATAGCCAATATATAAAAGTTAAGAAAATTAATTTAAACCTTGAGGAAATTAAAAATATAGATTTTAATCAAATAATTAAATTTATTGCAATGATTTCTCCTTTTAGTGACATTGAAAAACAAGCCCTTTTGGAAACAAAAAATCTAAATGATTTTTACAAAAAACTTCAATCAATTTTAGATCTTGAAATTGTTGAAGATAATTATAACAACAATACTATTAATTAATTCCCATTGCAAAATCACTTATGCGATTTTTTAGTTTTTTACTTTTCTCAATTAAGTTAATAGCTGAGAATCTTGCATTATTAAAAATTAAATTGTCTGATTTAAAGATAGTATCAACTTTATCTGTTATTTGATACAATCTATAAGCTTTAAAAAAATTATCTTTCTGAAATTCTTTACAAAACATCTCATCTCCCAATTCTAAACCTAGTGAATTGTACTTTTTAACAAGTTTATACAAGTTTTCCACATCTTGCATTCCTAGATTCCAGCCCTGTCCTGCAATTGGATGAAATGAATGAGCTGAATCGCCGAGGTAAATGGTTCTTCTTTCAACAAATTTTGAATTGAGATGGGCGTTTAAAGGAAAGGTTTGTTTTGTAATTATTTTTTTTATTTCGCCAACACTTCCTTCAATTTTTTCATTTAAAATAGATATAATTTTACTATTGTCCAAAGAAAATAAAGAGTCAATAAATTCGTTAGAGTTTGTCCAAACAATTGAACTTTGAAATTCATTTTTATTTTTTTGCATTGGAAGAATTGCGAGAGGGCCTTTTTTAAAGAAAAATTCATAAGCAGTATTTTGATGACTTTTTGAATGATAAAAATTTATAACAATTGCTTTTTTTTTATAATCTTTGCTAATTATTGGTGTTTTAAAAATTTTTCTTACTGAGCTTTTTTTGCCATCAGATGCTATTAAAAGATTTGTGTTTATTAAAAAATTATCTTGTTTAGTAATAATTCTACTACCTTCATAAAAAATATCTTTGGGAGATATATTATTAAAAATCTTTACACGTTTTTGTTTTTCTAATTTTTTATATATACTATCAAGTATAAATTCATTTTTAACAATATACCCTAGATTGGATTTTCTTCTTTGATTATCAAAATAAATTTTGTTTGATTGGTTTCTGTCTGCTATTTGAATTTTTTTTATTGGCTCTGCATGCTTTCTAATATCTTTCCAGATATTAATTTCATCAAGAAATTTTTTTGTGCCCTCTGATATTGCTGTTGTTCTTTTATCTAAAATTCTTTTAGGATCAAACTTGGCTTTTTGCTCCAAAATAACTAGGTTATTTCCAAGCTTAGAAAGTGCATAAGCTGTTGCAGCCCCTATAAGCCCTCCACCTATAATATTGATATTTGATTGAATTTCTTTCATAATTTTCTTCGAATTACCATAATCTAAATGTATTACAATCTAACTCTATGTTCAAGTATGGTTCTTTTAGAAATTTTATAATTAAATTTTTTGTAGGATCAATTTTGTTTGGTTTTGGTTTAATTTTTCTTTTTAGTCTATATTCTTACTCACCAAATGACCCAGGATATCAAAATTTTAATGAAGACGATGTTAAAAATATCCTAGGTTTTTTTGGTGCATATTTATCAAGTTATTCATTAGTATTTTTTGGTACACTAAGTTATTTATTTGCTTTATTGTTAACAATAGAAGGCGGCAAAATTTCTCTAGGGGTTTCCAGTCGATTAATAATTTTAAAGTTTTTATATAACCTATCGGGTATCATAATTATAAATATATCCCTAAAACCATTTGATGAATTTAAATTAGAAACAGGCATATTATCTCAGATTATTATAGACTTATTTTCAATAATTAATTTAGATTTTTTAGAAAATATTTTTGTTTATTTTGTTTTTAATTTTTTACTTCTAATATTTGGTATTTTTTTAATATTTGTTTCCTTTAGAGTACAGCTATCTTGGATAAGTAGAATTGTTAATTCATTAAAGATATTTAAGTATTTCAGATTTTTGCTTTCTATATTTGTGTTATTTAAATATTTAAGATTTAAAAAAAGAACTTATAAGAAAACTTTAAGAAGTGAGCCAACGATTAAGAAAAGAAAATATGTAAATATAAATAGAAAAAATAATGTAAAGGCTAAACCCGAAAAACAACTAGAATTGGATAACTTCAGTTTTAGTCTTCCATCAAAAGATCTTCTTTCAATATCAAATTTTAAAAATAATAAATATAAAGAACTCGATAAGATAAATACTGATGCAGCTATAAGATTAGAAAAAACACTTTCTGAATATGGTGTTGAAGGAAAAATAATTGGTTTTAGCAGTGGTCCTATTGTTACGTTGTTTGAGTTTGTTCCAAATGCAGGGATCAAATCGAGTAAAGTTATAGGCTTATCAGATGATATTGCTCGAGCAATGTCATCTATATCTGCTAGAATTTCAACTCAACCAGGTAAAACCAGCTTAGGCATCGAAATACCAAATAGTAAAAGGGAAGGTGTATTATTTGGAGATTTAATCAAAGAGGGAGAATTTGAGATAGGAAACGACTCTCTAACTCTTGCCTTAGGAAAGGATATATCTGGAAAAAGTATTTTTGCAAATTTAGAACGAATGCCACATCTATTAATCGCTGGAACAACGGGCTCTGGTAAATCAGTTGGTATTAATACAATGATCTTAAGTATTTTATATAAATTTAAGCCAAATGAGTGCAAATTAATTTTGATTGATCCTAAAATGTTAGAGCTTAGTGTTTATGAAGATATTCCTCATTTACTAACACCTGTTGTAACAGATCCAAAAAAAGCTGTTTTTGCTCTTAAATGGGTCGTGAGAGAAATGGAAAATAGATATAAATTGATGAGTTCTTTAAATGTTAAAAATATAGATTCTTATAATAATAAGGTTGTTAAAACTGTTTTAACTGGAAGAAAGCTTTACAGAGAGGTTCAGACTGGAATTGATGATGAATCAAGAATGCCGATAATCGAAAAACAAGAAATTCTTCTAGAAAAAATGCCTTACATAGTTGTTGTAATTGATGAGATGGCTGATTTAATGATGGTTGCAGGAAAAGAAGTAGAGTCATTAGTACAAAGATTAGCCCAGATGGCTAGAGCCTCTGGTATACATCTTATAACAGCAACTCAAAGACCTAGTGTTGATGTAATTACTGGAACAATAAAAGCAAACTTTCCAAGTCGTATAAGTTACAAAGTATCAAGTAAGTTTGATAGTAGAACAATATTAAATGAAATGGGAGCAGAACAATTACTAGGAAGTGGTGATATGTTATTTTTGGAAAATGGCGGTATTATAAAAAGACTTCATGGGGGATTTGTTTCAGAAAATGAAGTTGATAGGGTTGTAACTCATATAAAAAAACAGGCTACATTTGATTATAAAAATGAAATTTCTTTATCTGAAGATGATTTAACTTCTACAACTAGAGATGATTTAATTTCAAGTAATAATGATGAGCTATACAGTAAAGCGGTTGACATAGTGATCAAACAACAAAAAGTTTCTACTAGTTATGTTCAACGATATCTTCAAATTGGTTACAATAGAGCAGCCAGAATTATAGAAAAAATGGAAGAAGATGGAATTATAAGTGAGGCGAACAACGCAGGCAAAAGATATGTTCTTAAAAAAAAATAAATATATAAGTTATTTGTATATTGTAATTTTTTTAAATTTTTCTTACAGTGTAGAGGCGAATACAAAAATTAAGATTTTAGATTATTTAAACTCTCTTCAATATTTTTCTGCATCATTTATCCAAAATGATAATGAAACTTTAAGTGAGGGAATGGTTTATATTGGAGAAAAACGAGTAAGGGCTGAATATTTATCACCTTCAAAAATTTTAATAGTTTTAGATGAAGATAAAGCTATGTACTATAATTATGAATTGGAGGAAGATGAGTTTTTTAATCCCAAGAACACTAATGCTTGGTTTTTTTATGATATTTTTAGAAATCCAAGTTTTTTTGAAAATAGTAAAATTAAAATTGAAAATAAAGAAATAATTCTTAAGAAAAGTGGTTTAAATAATGAACAAACAAATTATTTAATAAATGTTTACTTTGAAAATAATCCAGTAGTATTAAGAAAAATAGAGGTTTTCATAAATGATGAGTTCCTTCAAATATCAATCTTCAATCATAGTTATAATGAAGATTTCGATAAAGATTTTTTTAAACTAATTAACCCAAGACTTCTTGATTAAATTGTAATTAACAATTTTTCACTTTTTGATTGTATTTTGATACCAGTGTTAATTTGATTCATTTTTTTTCTTATTCTTGTTAGGTGACTGTCAAGTGAGTTTGTTTTAATTGTGCCTTTGATATTTAAAATATTTTCTTGAATATAATTTTTTGTGCCTTCTCTTTCATAAATTAAGTAACTTAAAATTTCTGATTCTAATTTTGTTAAATAGCAGAATAAATTATTATTTATGTTTGTCATTTTCTCATTAATAATAGTGATGTCGTGAAATTCAATTTTTATATTTTCTAAAAAATTTTCAGTTATAGTTTTTATCTGATTAATTGATGTTGGTGTTTTTATAAATTGGTTATTAATTTTCATATTTTGATTTTTTATATTTGATAGTATTAAAAAGTTCCCTTTTAATTTTTTAAAATCAATTGGCTTAGTACTTTTATTATCATTTATAACTATAATATTTAAACTATTGTTTTCGATATAATCTTGAATATCACCAAGATCTATAAAGAATAGCTCATAATCAGAAAATAACTCTTTCAAGAAAAGTTTAATTTTTTTATCTGAAAATATATTTATTTTATTTTTCAATTTCTTTTACCAAATAGAATTGTTCCAAGTCTTATATACATTGGTTTAAAAGGAAGCGCTTCTTTATAGTCTCCGCTCATGCCTATGCTAAGCTCACTAATACTATTTTCTTGTGCTAAATTTTGAAGTTGGTTGAAATGATATTTAGGATCTTCTGTTATGGGAGGTATACACATGAGCCCTTGTACATGTATGTTAATTTCATTTTTTAAGAAGAAAAGAAAGTCTTTAGTGTCTTCAGGAAAAATTCCACTCTTAGATTTTTCTCTTCCAGTATTTATTTGAACAAAAAATTTTTTATCATTTAACAAATGCTGGTGTTTAGAAAATTCCTTTGCAATTTTTTCTCTATTTATAGTGTGGAATACATCAAATAATAATAGGGCATCCTTTACTTTGTTTGATTGTAATGGGCCTGTTAGGTGTAATTCAATTTTTGGGTTATCTTTTTTAATTTTTACAAATTTGTTTTTTGCTTCTTGAACCCTGTTTTCTCCAAAAATGTACACACCTTGTTCTATAGCCTCTAAAACACTCTCGAGTGGGTGATTTTTAGAAATTGCAACAATTTTCCCGGATTTGTTATGTTTTTCCAACATTTCCTTAATTTCATTGAATTTTTGTACATTAAACATAATTACATATGTTGTAAAAAAACAACATAATTTAAAAAAATATAATAAATTATTATGCTTTTTTTGAACTTTATTCAATTTTTAAATATTAGATTTTATTAATACAAGTTTGTTTCTTGTATTTAATGAATATTCATTAACTCAAAAGGAGTAATTATGAAAAAAGAACTATTAATGGGAACTGCTCTTGTTTCTACGCTTGGTGCTGCTTCAGTTGCTGAAGCTGTAACAGCTACTATGAGTGGTAACCACCAAACTGGTATTGAGTTTGATTCGCCAAATGGGTCAGCTGACACAAATGCTCAGACTCAAGACAACAACTTTACTGTGTCACTATCAGAAACTACTGATGGCGGTATGACTATTTCTTCAAGCTTTATGCTTATGAATGAAAATGCTGCTGCTGGTGATACAGATGCTGGTTTTACTTTAGCATTTACTGATGGATCTAAGCTTGACGTAATTAATGCTGGTAACGCATCTGGTTCGCATGACATTTCTGTCCCAGGTTCAGCTGGTGCAGAAGGTGTAACAACTGCAACTACTAACGCTGCTGAAACTGGTCTTGATTGGATGACTGGTGCATCTAAACAAGGTATTGAGTATCACACAGCTGCTGATTTCCTAGCTGATGGACTTAAAATGTCTTTCTCAGCTTCAACAGACGGTGGTGAAGCTGCTGGAACAACTTACAGAATTGACAGTCACGTTGCGATTGGTGCTACTTATGTAACTGATCTTGGTGATAGTGCTGTAACAATTGGTGCTGGTTTTTCTGAAGTAGAAGGATCAAAAACTAATACAGCTCCATCAAATGATACTGGTGGTTTCCACGTTGGTTTAAGTGCTGTAACTGGTGACTTAACTGTTGCTGTTGGTTTTGCTGATGGTAACAAAGTTGGTACTGGTGTTGAATCATCTAAAGAAATGACAGGTGATACTGTAAAAGCTGGTATTAAATATGTAAGCGGTGACTTAACATTTAATGTTGGTGTAGCTTCAGGTGAAGCAACAGATTTAACTGTTGGTTCTGTATCTGGATCAAGTGATGCTAAAGACGTTACTTCCGCTAGTGTATCTTACGCAGTAGCTTCTGGTGTAACTGCAATTCTTGGTTATACTACTGTAGAAGCAAGTGATGAAGGTGCTTCATCAACTGATGGATCAGCTTGGTACATCGGTGCTAATATGGCATTTTAATTAAAGATTTTATATCTTAAAAACGGCACTTTAACGAGTGCCGTTTTTTTTTGTATTTTACATTTAGTCGTCTATACAATAATTATATTTAATGATTTTAACTCGATTAATTATCTCTATATTATTACTTTTTATCTTTTCTTGTAACAGCA
Source organism: uncultured Alphaproteobacteria bacterium (assembly GCA_902614395.1). GTDB lineage: Bacteria > Pseudomonadota > Alphaproteobacteria > HIMB59 > CACPNW01. Next base: position 146,028 of record CACMKW010000002.1, read on the forward strand.
ACAAGAGCGATGAGGAAATGGAAGAGTTGTGGTCAAAAGCACAAACAACTGGTGAGATAATAAATAGATCAGGAACAGTATTTAATCCCGCATTGAACAAAGACTTAGCGATGCGTGATGCTGAAACCAGACTTCAGTCAGGCGGTGGTTTGTTTGGAAAGGGTGGTGGTTTGTCTTTAGGCAGAATTCTAGGTGAAAATAGTCAAGAAAAAAATATGTCTGGCGGGGTGATTGCCATGTCTGTAAATCCTTTTCTTTGGAGAGCTGCATTAGAAACTATTGATTTTATGCCTCTCAGCTCAGCTGATCAAATTGGAGGTACAATTATTACTGATTGGTATTCTACATCAGGTAATGAAAAAGAGCGTTGTAAACTTAATATTTTTATTACAGGTATAAATCTTAAAACTGAGAATCTTAGGGTGGTATCTTTTTGTCAAGAGTTTAAAAATCCTACGTGGGTAAATAAAGAAACAGCAAAAGAAGATAATATTAAGATTGAAAACGCAATATTGAATAAAGCAAAAAAATTAAAACTACAATCAAGTTAAAAAGTGTCATCGCGATACAATCATAAGGTAGTTGAAAAAAAGTGGCAGGATATTTGGTCACAAAATAAAATTTTTCAAACTTCGCGGGATAAAAATAAAGAAAAATTTTATGTTTTAGAAATGTTCCCATATCCCTCAGGAAAAATACATATGGGTCATGTGAGAAACTATACATTGGGAGATGTAATAGCAAGATACAAAAAAATGAAGGGGTATAATGTATTACACCCAATGGGTTGGGATGCATTTGGTCTTCCTGCAGAAAATGCTGCTTTAACTGAAAAAAAACATCCTGAAAGCTGGACATATCAAAATATCAAAACAATGAAAGAACAGCTTTTAAAAATGGGGTTGTCTCTTGATTGGGAAAGGGAAATTGCAACGTGCCATCCAGAATATTACAAACATGAACAAAAATTTTTTATTGATATGTTCAAAGCTGGTCTTGCTTATAAAAAAGAAGCTGAGGTCAATTGGGATCCTGTCGACAAAACAGTGTTAGCCAATGAGCAAGTAATTGATGGTAGGGGTTGGAGATCAGGGGCTGTTGTTGAAAAGAAAAAACTATCCCAATGGTTTTTAAAAATAAGTAAGTATTCTGACGAGCTGTTGAAGGATCTGGATAATTTAGAAAATTGGCCAAACAAAGTAAAAATAATGCAGTCTAATTGGATTGGTAAATCAATAGGAGCAGAAATAGACTTTCATGTTTCAGAGGGTGAAACAAAAATTACAATATTTACAACAAGACCGGACACTATTTACGGTGCAACTTTTTTGGCTCTTTCAAGTGAACATGAGTTAGTAACTAAAATTTCAAAAAATAATGATAGCTTAAAAAGATTTATTAAGGATTGTGAAAATATTAATCCAGATAAAGTTAAAAGAGGTTTTGATACTGGTTTATTTGCAAACCATCCATTTATTGAGGGTAAAAAACTTCCAATTTTTGTAGCTAATTTTGTTCTTAAAGAATACGGGTTAGGGGCAATTTTTGGTTGCCCTGCACATGACCAAAGAGATCTTGATTTTGCAAGAGAATATAATCTTGATGTAATACCAGTTGTTAAACCAGCTAATATAAGTGAAAAAGCTTTCAAAATTACAACTGAAGCTTTCACCAATGAAGGTATAATAATTAACTCACCTTCTTTAAATGGATTAAACATAGATGATGCAAAAGATAAGATTATTGAACATATTGAAAAGAAAAAGATTGGAAGAAAAAAAATAAATTTTAAGTTAAGAGATTGGGGTATCTCACGACAGAGGTTTTGGGGTTGTCCAATTCCTATAATTTACAGAGAGGATGGAGAGGTATTAGCTGTTGAAGATTCTGAGTTGCCTGTAAAACTTCCAGACATCAAAAATTTTACTGAATCATCCAGCGCGCTAAACAATATCTCTGACTGGAAAGAAACTATTTGTCCTAAAACAGGATTAAAGGCTATAAGAGAGACTGATACATTTGATACCTTTTTTGAGTCTTCCTGGTATTATTTTCGCTATTGTAATGCAAGATTAGACAAGCCTTTTGATAAAAAGGATATTGACTATTGGTTGCCAGTTGATCAATATATTGGTGGTATTGAACACGCAATATTACACCTTCTTTATTCTAGGTTTTTTACTAAAGCCCTTAGAGATCTAAATTATTTTAATTTAGATGAACCGTTTAAGGGGTTGTTTACACAGGGAATGGTAACTCATATTACTTACAAGAACAAAAATGGAGATTGGTTAGAACCAAAGGATGTTGAAGTAGTAAATAATGTTTTTAAAGATAAAAATGGTCAAGAAGTTAAAACTGGAAAAATTGAAAAAATGAGCAAATCTAAAAAAAATGTTGTTGATCCAAATGATATTATTAGTTCATATGGGGCAGATACAGCTAGATGGTTTATGTTATCTGATAGTCCGCCAGAAAGAGACTTACAATGGACTGATACTGGTATAGCTGCATCATTTAAGTTCATTAACAGATTATATGAATTGGTTGAGAAATATAAAAATCATCAATCAAACAATGATGAAAATTCTAAAGATATAAATGGATTAAAAATTATTATTAATGAGGTGGCAGAAAACATAGAAGCATTTCAATTTAATAAATCAGTTGCGAAAATTTATGAATTTGTAAATATTCTCAATGATGCATTGTTAAAAAATAAATTGTCACAAAAAAACTTTAAATGGTCTCTGGAAAAATTATCAATTATATTACAGCCATTTGTGCCTCATATAAGTGAGGAAATATGGTCAAGTCTTGGAAATCAAACATTGTGTATTAATGAAGCCTGGCCCCTAGAAGATGTGATAAGAAAATCAGAAATAAAAATTGCCATACAAATAAATGGTAAAACAAAAGAAATAATTGAGATTGATGATGGGTTTTCTAAAGAAAAAGTTTTAGAAATCGTTAAGCATAATGATAAAATTAAAAAAAATTTGTTAGGTAAAAATGTTGTGCGAGAGATCTATGTTCCTGGTAAAATTGTAAATTTGGTTATCAAATGAAAAGGTTATTTTTTGTCACTATATTTATTTTTATTATATCCTGTGGTGATATTGACTTCGTTTATAAAGAAGATAAAAATCTTATAAATCCTTTGTATGAGAAAACAGAAGTTAGTACCTCGGGCTTAGATATAAATTTTATGAACTCATACCTTCCAATGTTTTTTGGCAATAAAAAAGAAGATCGTTTCAGCCTTATAATCAAAATTGAGCAGGATAAAATAAAAAGGTCTGTAGAAACAAATCAGGCTACTTCAAAATTAAGATATGAGCTTAAATTTATATATACTTTAATCTTAAACGAAAAAAAATGTGTGACCTTTGATAAAGAATTGGTATCTCATTTTTCAATAATTCCTAAGTCTTCAGGCTACAATTATGGTACCGATTCATCTTTAGAGAAAAAATATCAATTGGCGGTAACAGAAAACTTAAATAGATTTGTTTCTATAATAACAGATAAGGATTTAAATAATTGTTCATGAAAATCAATTCATTAAACATACTTATAAAAAAGACATCCGCTCTAAATAAAAAATTTTATTTTATAAGTGGTAACGAAAAAACACTTATGGAAAAAATAAAAACAATAATTATTGAGGGTTTCAAAGAAAAAGAAAATTTCCATATAAAAAATATAGATACAATTAGTGATTTTGTTGATGGTGTTGGGCTTTTTGGAGATAAAAGCATATACATTGTAAATGGAAATAAAGGAATAGATATAGAGACTTTGGATAATTTAAGATCATCGGATGGTCTTTTTATTTTTTTACATGAAAATTCACAGAAAATTAAAAAAATAAAAAATTTATTTAGCACTGATAGAGATTCTTATCTAATTGACTGCTATGAGTTAGACAGGGGTTCAAAAATAAAAATTTTAAACGAATTTTTAAGAATAAATAAATTAGAAATCTCACAGGATGTTTACTGGTTCTTGATTGATAAATCAGGCAGCAAATATATTTTTTTTGAAAAAAATTTAATTAAAGTACTTGAATTAGATAAACAAGACATAACATTGGATAAGATTAAAAAAATTTTGACTGTTGATGAATCTGGTAAAGAAAAAATTTTCTTCAGTTTATTCCAAAAAAATAAGGAAATTATTGGGCTTTATAGAGATAAAATTATAAATAACTCAGATGTAAACGAGCTTTACTATTATATTAAATTTTTTTGTCAGCTTATCATTGATTGTAATAGTGAAGATGAATATAAAAAAAAGATTCCATTGTATTTATTTAAAGAAAAAAACTACTTAATTGATATTTATAGAAAATATAACTCTAAAAAGAAGAAAATGCTTTTAAAATTACTGTCATCGACTGATCGTGTTTTAAGAAAAGAAAGTGGGTTATCTTTGGTTATTGGTCTTCGTTTTCTTTTGAATATTAAAAAAATTACTATTTCTTAAGCCTTTTCATTAAATCGTCTAATTGATTTAAATTAGAGTAATAAAGAGTTAGTGAGCCAGATGAACCACTCTCATTAAATTGGATGGATGTTTTTAGACCTATTTTGTCTGAAAGCTCCTTTTCAAGATCAACTATATTTGGATCTTTTGAGGTTTTTTTTGTTTTATTTTTTTTAAATTCAGATGTTATTTTTTCGATCTGTCTTACACTAAGCTTCTTTTCAATTATTTCTTTAGCTTTATTAATAGCATCAGGTACACCGATAAGAGCTCTGGCGTGACCCATTGATAAATCCCCTTTAATTACCATTTCTTGTATTTTTTTATCAAGTTCTAAAAGGCGTAAAATATTTGAAACATGGCTTGAGCTTTTACCTATTAGTTTAGCAAGGTTTTCGTTGTTGATACCTTTGATATCAATTAGTCCTTTATATGCATTGGCCTCCTCAATTACATTTAGGTCTTCTCTTTGAATATTTTCAATTAAGGCTGCTTCTAACACATTGGTGTCATCTAAATTTTTAATGACACATTCTACTTCATGCATTCCATTTAATTGACAAGCCCGCCATCTTCTTTCCCCAGCAACAATCTGATATTGGCCATCTCTTATTGGTTTTATAATTATAGGCTGAATCAATCCTTGGTTTTTAATTGAGTATGATAGCTCCTTTAGATCCTCATCTTTAAAATTTTTTCTTGGCTGAGATGGGTTGGGGATTATTTGAGATATATTAATTTTTTTAATCCCGTTGCTGCTATCAGGGTTATTATTTGTGGTTGATAAAAGAGCTCCTAGACCCATTCCTAGCTTGTTTTCTTTATTCATAGTTTTTATTTTGATTTAAAATTACTTCTTTTGCAAGCTCTATATAAGCCAAAGAGCCTGCGGCTTGTGTATCATATATCAATGCAGGTTTACCATGACTTGGGGCTTCAGATATTTTAACATTTCTTGGAATGGTTGTTTTGTAGACTTGATTACCAAAATGTTGTCTTACATCCTTCTCTACCAATGAACTCAGTGAATTTCTTTTATCTAACATTGTTAATAAAATTCCTTCAATTTTTAAATCTTTATTAAAGTTTTGTTGAATTAGTTTTATTGTTTCCATTAAGGCTGACAGTCCCTCAAGCGCAAAGAATTCAGACTGAAGAGGAATAAGCGTAGTGTCAGATGCAACTAGTGAATTAATAGTTAGCAGACCAAGTGCTGGTGGGCAATCTATAAAAATAAAATCGAAATTATTAATTTCATCAAAAATTGATTTAAAGACGTACTCCCTATTTTCAAAATTTGTAAGCTCTACCTCTGCCGCAGCTAGGTCTGTGTTTGCTCCAATTATTTTTAGACCAGGAACTAGTGTTTCTTTTATACCTTCTATTAAAAGTTTCTTTTCATGAATCATTTCATAAATTGACGGCTTTCTTTCATCATAAGAAAGTCCTAATCCTGTACTCGCATTACCTTGTGGGTCAGCGTCGACAATTAAAACATTTTTTTTCACTGCAGCTAATGAAGTGGCTAGGTTTATTGTTGTTGTGGTTTTGCCAACACCACCTTTTTGGTTTGATATAGAGATAATTTTTTTCACAGTTTTTTATATTTGTTTATTTTTAAAACATATCCACCGCCCACACTTTGACTTGGATGAAGATCGTATTCAAAGCTAAAGGATTTTTTTGCATCATGTATTTCTTTCTTAACACTTCTTCCTTTTAGAAAAAGTAGTGATGTATTTTTTTTAGTAAAAAACCGTGAATAATCTAATGATTTTGCTAATGGAGCAAAGGCTCGACAGATAATAAAGTCAAATTTTTGATTTTTTATTTTTTCAACCCTTGTACAAATAGTTTTTATTTCTAAATTCTGCTCGTGTGCAAATTCTTTAATAAAGTTTATTTTTTTCATCTTTGAGTCAATCAATAATATATTTGAATGCCCAAAAATATGTAAGATCACTCCTGGTAAGCCAGCACCGGTGCCAAGGTCTATTATTGATGCATTTTTTTTTAAAATAAATTCAGACAACTGTAATGAATCATTAATATGTCTATCCCAAGCAACATCTAGGGTGGAGGGTCCTACTAAATTGTGTATTTGGTTGCTTTTTGTTAACTTAAGTATGTAACTATCGATTAAATCAATTTGCTTTCTGTTAAGATTATATTTTTTTATTACAGCGCTTTTATCCAAATTATGCTGCTTTTTTATTTTTATTTTTTTTAATATATCTAAGAAGTGCTATGGCGGCGGCTGGTGTTACGCCCGATATTCTTGAGGCTGCTCCAAGAGTTGGTGGTTTAATTTTTGATAATTTTTCTACTATCTCATTAGATAAGCTGCCAACTAGTTTATAATTAGTTGATTTTGGAATTCTTAAACTTTCTTCTTTTTCAAAATCTTGAATATCCATTCTTTGCCTATCAAGATAACCTGAGTACTTAGCTTCAATTTCTATTTGTTCTATTACATCGTCTTCTAAATCACTTAATTCAGGAAGAATTTTTTTGAGCTTAGTGGTTGTAATATTAGAAAACGACAAAAGGTCTATGATATTTCTTTTCTTTCCATCTTTGTTAATTTTTATTCCCTTTTTCAGAAGCGCGTCTGGAGAGAATTTGTGATTTTTTACAAACCTAAACCCTTCTTTTATCCTTCTGGATTTTTTTTCAAATTCTCTTTGCCTATCTATATCAACACAGCCTATATCAATTCCAAGAGGTGTAAGTCTTAAATCTGCGTTATCAGCCCGAAGTAAAAGTCTATATTCGGATCTTGAAGTGAACATTCTATATGGCTCTTTAGTCCCTTTTGTAACCAAATCGTCTATCAAAACACCTATATATCCGGAGGACCTAGGTATTATAAATTCTTTGTTAGATGTTGTTTTAAATGATGCATTTATCCCAGCCATTATACCTTGTGCAGCTGCTTCTTCGTATCCGGTTGTTCCATTTATCTGCCCAGCAAAAAATAAGTTTTTTATTTTTTTTGTTTCAAGTGTGTGTGTTAGTTCTTGTGGGTCAACAAAATCATATTCAATTGCATAAGCAGGTTGTGTAATTGTAACATTCTCTAAACCTTTAATCGTTTTAACAAATTGCTCTTGAATTTCAGTTGGAAGTGAAGAGGATATTCCGTTTGGATATATTAAATCACTATCTAATCCTTCTGGCTCAAGAAATATCTGGTGTGATGACTTATTTTTAAATTTATGAATTTTATCTTCAATAGATGGGCAATACCTAGCCCCCATTGATTGTATTTCTCCTGAATACATTGGTGATAGGTTAAGGTTATGAGCGATAATTTCATGGGTGTTTTTATTAGTATGAGTAATAAAACAAGATATTTGAGGAATGTGGATATCTCTGTTGATAAAAGAAAATGGAACAAGCTTTTTATCTGGGTGTTGTTTATCTAAGTCATTGAAATTTATAGTTTTTTTAAGTAATCTTGGGGGTGTTCCTGTTTTCAATCTGCCTATTGAAAACTTTAGCTCTTTAAGTCTTTTTGCAAGCTTTATTGATGGCTTATCACCAACTCTTCCGGCTTCTTGCTTCTCAGAGCCTATTCTTATTAACCCTTGTAAGAAAGTACCTGTAGTTAAAACAACAGATTTGGATAATATCTTTTTGTTATCACCTAAAACAACACCATTTACTTGTTTATTTAAAATAATTAAATCTTCTACTGACCCCTCAATAATTTGAAGATTTTTTTGCTTAGATACAAGGTCATTTATGGCATTTTTATATAAAATACGGTCTGTTTGTGCCCTTGGACCTCTTACAGCAGCACCTCTGCTCGAGTTTAACATTCTAAATTGTATACAGGATCTGTCTGTAGCTTTAGCCATAACCCCATCTAAAGCATCTATTTCCTTTACAAGGTGTCCTTTTCCAAGACCTCCAATTGCAGGATTGCATGACATTTCTCCTATTTTATCAACTTTATGAGTAATTAAAGCTGTTTTTGATCCAGTTCTTGCAGATGAGCATGCTGCTTCTACGCCTGCGTGCCCTCCACCAATTACAATTACATCAAATTTATTTTCCATGTCTCTTTTCACGTGAAATTACTTACCTATACAAAAATCACTAAATATTATATCTAAAATTTTCTCAATATCAAATTTTTGATTAATTCCATCAATATACATAATTGATCTTCTAACATTTTCAGCAGCAATATCTATTTCTTTTAAATCTAAACCTTTAAGTAGTAAAAGGGATTTATTAAGGCTTTCCATATGTCTTTCACGTGAAAAGACTGGTCCAGAAATTGGTTTTTTCTTTAATTTTGAAGATATGGTTTTAATAAGAGGCTCAATTCCATAACCAGATACTGATGAAATACTGTGTACCCCACTAATTTTCTTTTTATTTGTATCATATTTTGATTTAACAAATATTTTTGATTTGATTTTACTGTAGTTCTTCTTTTCATTGTTTTTGAGAAAAACTATATTTAAATCAGACTTTTCAGCGCTTTCTAAGGATCTTTCAATACCTATTTTTTCAATTAAATTCTTATATTTTCTTATTCCAGCTGTATCAATAAATGTGTATTTATCTCCTTGTATATCTAGCGTGGAGCTTACTAAATCTGTTGTGGTTCCTGGTATATTAGTAACTATAGAAACCTCCTTGTTATTAATATAATTAATAAAGGAAGATTTTCCTGTGTTTGGTTTTCCAATAATAGTTATTTTAAAACCGTTATAAATTTGTCTAGATAAAGTTGATCTTTCGATAATATTTTCAATTTTTTTATATATGTTCTTATTTTGTTCTCTTATGTTTTTATATATTTCTTTAGGAAGGTCTTCATCAGCAAAATCAATTATAGCCTCTATATCTGCTAGAAGTTTTTTTTGTTTATTTGATATTTCATTAACTAATTTATCTAAATTTCCACTTAAATTACCAATGGCTATCTTTCTTTGATTTTCAGTTTCTGCATTGACTAAATCATTAATTGTTTCAGCTTCTAAAACACTAAGCTTATCATTCATTAGAGCTCTTTTGGTAAACTCTCCAGGCTCAGCAAGTCTGATCTGTTTTTTTAATAGGGTTTTAGTTATTTTGTTAATTACAGAAATACTTCCATGACAAGATATTTCCACCATATCCTCCCCTGTATAGCTTTTTGGTGATTTAAAAAAAGTTGTTAGCGTCTGATCTACAACGCTCCTTCCGTCTAATAAATCGTTTAATGTAGCAAAGTTTGTTTTAAATTTTTTTTTTGAAGATATTGATTTTATTATTGTATGAGAGTCTTTTCCCGAAACCCTAAAAACAGCTATGCCTGATTTACCTCTTTGCGTAGCAAGAGCAAAAATTGTCTCTTTGAAAGCTTTCATTTTTTGGGAATTAAACCCAAGATGATATTAAGTAAATAAGAAAGATTATAAAAAAATTTATATTTATTTAGTTCCCATGCTTTGGAAGAATTCGTTGTTAGTTTTTGTATTTTTCATTTTATCTAACAAGAACTCCATGGCTTCTGTACTTCCCATTGGGGCTAATATTTTTCTTAAAATAAAGATTTTTCCAAGCTCGTCTTTATCAAGCAATAATTCTTCTTTTCTTGTTCCCGACTTACCAATATCAAAAGCTGGGTAGGTTCTTTTTTGACTTAGTTTTCTATCTAGAACCATTTCGCTATTACCAGTACCTTTAAATTCTTCAAATATAACTTCATCCATTCTACTTCCTGTATCTATTAAAGCAGTAGCAATAATTGTTAGAGATCCACCTTTTTCTACATTCCTTGCAGCTCCAAAAAATCTTTTTGGTCTTTGTAAGGCATTGGCATCAACACCACCTGTTAATACCTTTCCACTAGATGGAACAACAGTATTGTAAGCTCTTCCAAGTCTGGTGATTGAATCAAGAAGGATTACAACATCATGCTTATATTCAACTAGCCTTTTAGCTTTTTCAATTACCATTTCAGCAACTTGAACGTGACGTGAAGCAGGCTCATCAAAAGTTGAACTAATTACCTCACCCTTAACTGATCTTTGCATATCTGTAACTTCTTCTGGTCTTTCATCAATTAGGAGAACAATCAGTTTAGCGTCTGGACTATTAGCAGTAATGGCATTAGCAATTTTTTGCATAATTATTGTTTTACCAGTGAAAGGTTGTGCAACAATTAATTGTCTCTGTCCCTTTCCAAGAGGAGCAATAATATCAATTATTCTTTCTGTATTATCCGGCATAGGTTTTTCTTGTTCAAGTTTGAACCTTGCTTCAGGATACAATGGTGTTAAATCTTCAAAATTAACCCTGTTCTTAACTAAATCAGTTTCTTGACCGTTGATTTTGTTAATTTTAGTTATAGCAAAATATCTTTCTCCTTGCTTTGGAGATCTAATTTCACCTTCAACACTGTCACCCGTTCTTAAACTAAATTTTTTAATTTGAGATGGAGAAATATAGATATCATCTGGTCCTGGAAGATAATTAGACTCTGAAGACCTTAGAAAACCGAAACCATCTTGCATAATCTCAATGACCCCTAAACCAGTAATAATTTCACCCTCTTCAGCAATTGTTTTTAAAATTGCAAACATCAAATCTTGCTTTCTAAGAGAAGATGGGTTTTCTATACCAAGCTTGTCTGCTTGTTTTAAAAGCTCTTGAGGTTCTTTTCCTTTTAATTCCTGTAAATTCATAATGTTGTTGGGGTAATTAAGAAATGAGATATTTTAATAATCAAAATTGAAGTTAATGTCAAAATAATAATAAATATATAATTTATATATTTAATTGTAGTATTAGTTGTAAGGTTAAATAGCTTAATTACTACTTTATTATTGCATCATTCTTTATTTACCAACATATGAATAATAGCTCTAACAAATATGTTAATTTAAAGAATATTCAAAAAAAATTATTATTTTTAAATAATTTGCAGTGCAATAAATTTCTAATAACTTGTTATTAATTTTGTATAATAAATATATTAACACCCACCCTATAATATTCAGACAAGTTATTAAGTTGTTAACAACACATTTTTAAAACAAAAGAACTATTTCTTAAATTCAAATTATATTTAATAGTGTTTATAACTATAATTTTTATTAACACACTTATGCACCAAAAATTTATATTAGCTAGTTCAAGCAAATCTAGATACAAAATATTAAAAAATGCAGGATTAAATTTCACACAAAAAAAACCAAATTGCAACGAAGAGGATATTAAAAAAACCATTAATAGAAAAACAAAGCCTGAGATTTTTGCAAAAAAACTTTCTTATGAAAAAGCAAGAAGTGTAAGTATACAAAAACCTTTTGCCAACAAAATTGTTTTAGGCTGTGATACCGTCATTTATCACAATGGAAAAATTTTAGATAAAGCAAACTCTATTGAGAAAGCCAAAAAAAAAATTAGTTCTCTATCAGGAAAAACACACCTAATAGTATCCGGACTAACTATTTGTTTAAATGGATCTAAGGTTTGGGAAAATTATGAAAAAACCTATGTTAAAATAAGAAAACTTAATAACAGCGAAATAAATACTTATCTAAAAAAAACAGGCAAACAAATACTAAGCTCCGTAGGGTGTTATCAAATAGAAAGCTTAGGGCCAAATATTATTGAGGGCATAAAAGGAGATTATTTTAATGTTATGGGATTACCTTTATTTAATTTACTAGATTATTTATATTCAAAAAAATGAAAAAACTTTACGTAGTTGGGAACAAAGCATCTAAAAGTCTTTCACCAACAATATTTAACTATTGGTTTAAAAAATATAACATTAAAGCAAGCTACGGGTATTTAGAGCTTACAGAAAAAAACTTTCACAATAAAATAAAAGATGTTTTGGAAAAAAAAGATACGCTTGGTCTAAATGTTACCATTCCATTTAAAAACAAAATTATAAGACATCTTGGCAAAATAGACGCTCATGCAAAAAAAATTGGTGCAGTAAATTGTGTAACAAATAAAAAAACTATAAACGGAACAAATACTGATTGGACAGGATATTACAAAACTCTACCAAATATTAAACAAACTAAAAACAGGAAAGTTATTATTTTGGGTTATGGGGGCGCATCACATGCAATTCACTATGTATTAAAGAAGAGGGGGTTTAAGCATATTTTAATTTTCAACAGATCTAAGAAAAAAATTAAGTATTCAAAAAACATTGAGTATACAAAAAAATATAGTGATCTTGAAACACACCTTCAAGGAGTTTTTTTAATAATTAATACTACACCAATAAATCCTATATTGAAAAAACACTTAAAACTTATTACCAAATCCACAATTGTAAGCGACATTGTTTACACTCCAAAAAACACTTCATTTCTCAAACAGTTTCCAAAGAATAAAAAGATTTATGGAATATCAATGTTGATAGAACAGGCCAAACCGTGTTTTAAAATTTGGTTTGGTAAAAACCCATCTGTAGATACAAAAATGCTTAACGCCATTTATAAAAAAATTTAATGACAAAAACCATAGCAATAACAGGGGGCATAGGATCAGGAAAATCAACCTTTTGTAGTAAATTAAAAGAAAAAGGTTTTAAAATTCACAGCTCAGATGAGCAGGTGGCCAAAATATATAAAAACCCTGAAAAAAAATTTCTTACTTATTTACGTACCATAGGTTTGTCTAAGTCCATTTCAAAAAAAAACATAGATAAAAGAATTATATCAAAGATTATTTTTGAAAATAAACAGATAAGAAAAAAGCTCGAGTTATACATATTTAAAATAGTTAGAAAAAAGAGGTCTGATTTTATAAAAAAAGAAAAACAAAAAAAAACAAAATTAATTTTTATTGATATACCATTATTGTTTGAAAACAATTTAGAAAAAAAGTTCAACAAAGTAATATCGATAATAGCTTCCAAACGAGTAAGATTAAAAAGATTAAAAAAAACGAGAAAAATTACTGAAAACCAATTTAAGAATATAACTCGATCTCAAACATCAGATGTTATAAGAAAAAAGAAATCTGATTATGTTATTTATAACAACTCGACATTAAAGGATTATAGAATTAAGATTAATAAGCTAATAAATAAACTTTAGTTAAAACAATGAGAGAAATAGTAATTGATACAGAAACCACGGGCCTTGATTATAAGACTGGTGACAGAATAATAGAAGTTGGTTGTGTGGAACTCAAAAACTATATTCCTACAGGAAACACACTCCAATTTTATTGCAAACCAGACAGAAGTATAAGCGAAGGGGCAAAAAACATTGTGGGTCTTTCAGACGATTTTCTTAATCAACAAAAACCATTTGAAGAAAACCATAAGGAGCTCTTAAATTTTTTGAAAAACGACACATTGATAATTCACAATGCGTCATTTGATTTAGGTTTTATAAATAATGAGTTGTCAATCTTAGGATTACCTCATTTAGATAATACTGTAGTTGATACAGTTTCTCTTGCAAGAGAGGTTCTAAATACAAGAATAGCTAACCTCGACTATTTGTGTAGAAGATTTAACATTGATTTATCAGATAGATCATTTCACGGAGCCTTACTTGACTCCCAACTTCTAGCCGCAGTTTATTTAGAGTTAAGAGGTGGTAAGCAATTTTCTATGGAGCTGAATGCAAACATTAATGAAAAAAACACACAAATTAACAATAAAAACGAAACAAAAACCAAAATAATAGAAGTTAACAAAGAAGATTATCTTGCCCATAAAGAAATGTTGAAAAAACTAAAAAACCCCCTCTGGAAAAAATTTAACTATTAATATTTAAAAAAGTTATTATATTAAAATCAAATGATTTACGGCGACCTTCAATTTTTTGATATCCTAATTTTTGCAGCTATTGCTGGATTTATTATTTATAGATTGAGGAGTGTTCTAGGGAAAAGAACAGGATTCCAAAAAAATATTTCAGAGCCAAAATCTCAAGAAACCAAAAAACAAGAAGATGTTCAAAAAATACCATCACTAATGGATAATGAGACAAAGCTTGAGGCCGTATATAAAAAAGTAAATAATTTTAATCACCGAGAATTTCTTGAGGGCGCCAAGAAAGCATTTGAAATTATAATTTCATCTTTCAATAATGGAGATAAAAAAACACTGAAAAATCTTGTGTCCAAGGATGTTTATTCTGCTTTTGAAAAAGCAATTGATGAAAAAACAAATAATCCAGAATCACAATTTTATTCACTTATTATAGAGGGTATCGCAGATGCGAAAGTAGAAAATAACACGATATCAATATCGGTCAATTTTATTAGTGAACAGATGTTAAATAACGACGAAGGTTCTATTGTTAAAAATAAAGACACTTGGACTTTCGAAAAACCTGTAAACTCCTCTAGCCCCATATGGATACTAACTCAAACTTAATACTTGTCCTTTAAAGAACTCAAAAATCGAATTAAAAAAAACGAGGGTTATTCTGACAAGCCTTATCAAGATCAATTAGGGTTTTATACTATTGGTTATGGCCATCTTATTACAGAAAAAGAAAATAAATATTACATTAAAAAATATAAAAAAAAATATTTTGAAGAATTGTTCGAGGTAGACTTTAAAAAAGCACATGAACAATATAAAAAAAAATTTTTAAAAAAAAATCACACAACTTCAGAGAAGGAATTATTAATAGAAATGATTTTCCAACTTGGAGCAAAAGGTGTCTCTAAATTTAAGAAAATGCTTTATTTTCTGAACAAAAAACAAAAATTCATGGCATCACTAGAGATGTTAGATAGTTTGTGGTATTTGCAAACACCTGAAAGAGTAAAGAATTTAATTAAAAACTATACAAAAAAATAATGGAGGAAGATTTTTTTCTAAAAAAAATGAAAGGTGTAAAACCTTTTAAAAAGGATACCTCCATAGTTAAAACGAAAACAACTAATAAAAAAAATGTAAAATTAGATAAAAAAACTAATACTAAAAATACCAGCAAAAAATCAATAACTGAACACAAGGTTAGTATCTCAGAATTTAAACTATCATTTGGTGAGGTTAATAAGGAACTTAAGCGGGGAAAAATTAATATAGATAGAAGAATTGATCTTCACGGGTACGGTTTAGTCGAAGCACATGAAAAATTTATAAGTGAGGTGAAAAAAAATTATAACAAGAATAAAAGATGTTTGCTTATAATTACTGGAAAAGGTGTTCATAAAAAAATTCAAGATGAGCAAGACACAAACCCAAAGCTTTTCTACGGAAAGATAAAAAACTCAATAATAAATTGGATAAACGAAGACAGTCTTAAGGAATATATCCTAACATATCAAGACGCAGGTTTTGAACACGGGGGCGACGGAGCTCTTTTTGTTTATTTAAGAAAAAAAAAGTTTTAAATTCTTTCTAACCTAAACACCCTTTCTTTAAAATGAATAAGAATTTCATATGGAAGAAAATCATCTTCAATAAAAAATTCAATCTTTTTTAAATCATTTCTTTTATGATCAGCCCAAATATTTATGTAGTCTTCAATTTTTAAAATTATATTTCCATTCTTACCTTCATTTTTTTTAAGTCTATAAATCCTTCTTCCATCAATAGTTTTTGCCTCATTTTCTCCATTTAAAATATTTATAAAAGAAGTGATTGGGTCAAAATATAAATATAAGTCCTCTAGGTTTACTCTAGCTATTTCGTCTTCTCTAGGCTCTTGTTTTAATTCAATTAAATAATCATCAAAAGACATTTTAACTATTTTTGTTTTTTTCTTAGTTTTCCAAAACTGTTTATAATTGTTTGTCTTAAATATATTGTTTTCAATAACCCCAGTTGAAAGATAGTTTCCCTCAAATTTATATAAGGGTGAAAAAATGCCAGAATTTTTTAAGTTAATTTCTGTTTGATAAATATTATCATTAATATTTAATGACCAACTAAAATTACCAATCTTAATTCCTGTTGTGCTAACCTTATATTCTGCACTAAAACTATTCGCGTAAGATGCATTAACTACAAATATAATAAAAAATACTAGAAATTTATTCAAAAACAACCTCGTAAACATCAAGTTTTCTTTTTGTAAATTTCTGATCAGGCGAATTTATTTTTATCATTTTATATTCATTCTCTAAATAATTTATATCTGCGGGACTTCCAATTAAAGTAAAGTTTTCATTTATATTTTTATTAAGAGGAGACACTATTTTAAAGTGGTTTGTTATTTTATCTCCTTCTTTATATGGCATATAGAAATTAATATCCTTATCTCTTAATTCAAAATTAAGGCTTGAAAACAAAAGCCGATCCGAAACTACAATATTTTTTAGAGCACTATTTGAAGAGTTGTTGTAAATTTTTAGTGCATAATCATTTATACCACTTACTCGGTCAAAAATTTTAGAGGGATAACTAATTCCAATCATAACAAAAAGCACTAAACAGACAGTAAAATTAAATATGTAATTAACAATCTTTAAAAAAGAATTATCAATTCTAATATATAAAAGAGCAAACAAAGAAATTAAAGCTGGAGCAGCCCAGTTTGCATTAGCTCTAACAATAATGGCTTCTATTAAAACAATTAAAATTATAGGCATAGAAAATATTAGAAAAATTTTTTGAATATTATTCCATTTATTAAATCCAAATAACCCACCCAAAACCAAAAATGGGCCTAACATTAAAATTTGAATTAATAGAAATTCTAAACCTCTAATGAGGTCTATTTCAATATTTGCAAAATTTGCATTATCTGATGTATGTTGAAGTGTTATCCAGTCATTATTAAAGTTCCAAATGATATTTGGTACGATAATTATAAATACACATACAAAAGTAAGACCAAAACCTAATAAATTATCCAAAAAAATTTTTCTAAATCTTTTATCAAGTAAAATTAAGATAAATAAACAAATTACAAAATATATAGCTGCGTATTTTGATAAAAAACCCAACCCTAGAAAAATACCTAATAAAATAAAATTTTTTATACCCTGTTCACTATTGATCTTAATTAATTCATTTAGTGAAAGTGTCCAAAATAATAATAAAAAAAGATCAGTACTAATTATAAAAGACGAAAAAGAAACAGCAGGAATAAATAAAAAAATTAAACAACCTGAAAATGAATCTTTTTTATTTAGTCCAGAGTTGAGAAAAAGATTATAAATGTTCCAGGCAATCAATAAATAAACAAACGATGGGAGAAGTTTTAATGAAACAAAACTACTACCTAATATTTCCGTATAAACCCTTATTATCCAGGACAAAAAAGGGGGTTTCGAATAATAACCAAAGTCAATATCTTTTGACCATAACCAATACTGCGCTTCATCACCAAACAAATTAAAAGTAGTAAAATTTAAGGCGCCTATTTTTAATAAAAATAAAACAATGAATGATGGCAATAGAATTTTATTTAGCATAATATTTTTTATACAATTCAAATAAAATTATATTTAAAATTACAACAAAAAAGCCAGCAAAAAAAATATCACTTAAAAAATGACCACCAGCCATTATTCTAATTAAACCAAGCACTAAACCAACAACAAAGCTACCATAAAGAAAAATTATTTTTTTTGTAATTAAATATAAAATTATAATTGAAAACCCAACAGATGCATCGCCTGAAACAAAGGAGCAGTTTGTTTCACAAGCATTGGTTATTTCAAACCATGGGGAAAAAGACTCTTTTCCACCCAACTCCACTACATCGTTTGGTCTTGCCCTACCCCAAAAATTTTTTAGTGTAAGATTTACAAATATTAAAACACTAATAATTTGAGAAATCCATAACAAAACTATTTCCTTAATAGAAAATTTATAATTAAAAAAAATTTTATCAATTTTAAAGAAACGCCCAACTATTGGCAAAATTAAAATATAAATAAGTATCAGTGGTAATAAAATATCTCTAAACAATATAGAAGTTAAATCAAAACTTTGTAATTCAAATTGTGATCCCCCCTTATAAAACAAAGATGATACATATAAATCTAAGGATGGGCCGGCAGTCACAAACACACAACTAAAAAACAAAATTATAGTGTAATAAAAAATCTCAGAATTTTTTTCAGGGATTAAATTTGGAAATTTGTATTTATTATATTTATTTTCTATTAATTTATTTAAAACCTTAAATAATATCAAAGCTAAAATTGCCCCAGCAACAATATCTGTAAAAAAATGTGCGCTCACAATAACTCGACTAAAAGCAACAATTGATGCTAAAAAATAAAAAAAATATTTTAATTTTGGAAAAACAGAAACCAAAATAAAGCAAATGATAAATATTGTAGAAGAGTGTCCAGAAGGAAAAGAATGAAAATTTGACTCCATGGTAAAATATTTAAAACTAAAAACGTCTTCGAAATCAGTATGATTTGGTCTGGGCCTTCCCACCACATGTTTTATAATTTGAGTAACTATACCAACTGTCAAAATATAAATAAAAGAAGAAATAAAAAAATAGGAAAGGTTTTTTGCTAACTTAGTTTTTATGATTTGTAGTTTGTTGTTTATATAAAAAACAACAAAACCTATTATTGTAATAGAAAAATACCAAGACGAACTACCAAGTTTTGTTATTTCTGAAAAAAATTCTTTTAGAAAAACTCCATTTACCCACTCACTTAAGTTTATAAAATAACTATAAAAAAAAAGATCTAAATTAAAAGAAGCATAAATACTTAATGTAGTTAATACTAAAATAAGTAATTCAAATTTGATGCTTTTAAAAATACTCATTTTATAACTTTTAAAAAATTAAATGAGCTTTACAATATAAACTTAGATAAGTCCTGACTTTTAATAAGTTCCCCTAGGCTATTTTCAACATATTCTTTATTAATTATGATTTCTGTAGGACCTATATCTGAGGCTGTATAACTAACCTCTTCAAGTAGTTTTTCCATTACAGTATGGAGTCTTCTGGCGCCTATATTTTCTACGTTCTGGTTTATCTCTGTAGATAGAGAAGCGATGGTATCAATACCATCTTCTTCAAATTTCAAATCAACCTTCTCTGTTCCAAGAAGTCCTTGATACTGCTTAATCAAACTGTTTTGTGTTTCAGTAAGAATAAGTTTAAAATCTTTTTTACTAAGACTATCAAGCTCGACTCTAATTGGTAATCTACCTTGAAGTTCAGGCAGCATATCTGATGGTTTTGATAAGTGAAATGCTCCGGAGGCAATGAACAAAATATAATCTGTTTTTACAACACCATATTTTGTAGTAACTGCAGTTCCCTCAATAAGCGGTAATAAATCTCTTTGAACACCCTCTCTCGAAACATCCGCACCACTTCTATCAGCTCTAGAAGTAATTTTATCTATTTCGTCTATAAAAACGATACCATTTTGCTCTACATCATCCAATGCTCTTAAGTTTATTTTATCTTTATCTAAAAGTTTATCGGTTTCCTCATTTAACAAATATGCATGAGAATCTTTGACACTCATTTTTTTCATTTTCTTTTGATTACCAAAACCTTTTCCAAACACATCACCTAAATTAATCATACCCATTTGAGAACCAGGCATGCCAGGTATGTCCATAGTTGGTAAACTTAAATTTGCATTGGCTGAAACTGGAATTTCAACCTCATTATCATTTAGTTCACCTGACCTTAGTTTTTTCCTAAAATTATCTCTAGTAGCTGGCGTCGAACTTTTAGACACCAAAACATCTAGTATTCTTTCTTCTGCATTTTTTTCTGCTTTTGCCTTCACCTCTTGACCCATTTGTATTTTTGTTTTTGTAATACTTATTTCAACGAGGTCTCTTATTATTTGCTCAACATCTCTTCCAACATATCCAACTTCTGTAAACTTAGTGGCCTCAACTTTTACAAAAGGTGCGTTTGCTAACCTAGCGAGTCTTCGTGAGATTTCAGTTTTACCACAACCTGTTGGGCCAACCATCAAAATATTTTTTGGTACAATTTCCTCTTTTAAAGAATCATCAAGTTGTTTTCTTCTCCATCTATTTCTTAAAGCAACTGCAACAGCTTTTTTTGCATTGTTCTGACCAATAATAAATTTATCTAACTCAGAAACAATTTCTCTTGGGCTAAAACTAGATTCCATTCTATAACTCAATAGTTTCTGAAACAATATTATGATTTGTATAAATACAAATGTCTGCAGCTATATTAAGTGATTCTAAAGCAATTTCTTTTGCATTCATTTTTGTATTTTTCATTAATGCTTTAGCAGCACTATTTGCGTATGGACCTCCAGAACCTATTGCAAGTATTCCGTCGTCAGATTCAATTACATCACCAGTACCAGATAACAATAAACTTACATCCTTATCAGCTACGATCATCATTGCTTCTAATCTTCTTAGATACCTATCAGTTCTCCAATCTTTAGCTAATTCAACACAAGCTCTTTTAAGTTGGTTCTTATATTGATCTAGTTTTCCCTCTAATCTTTCAAATAAAGCAAATGCATCTGCAGTAGATCCTGCAAAACCAGAGATAACAGTTTCATCGGCACCAAGCCTTCTAATTTTTTTTACATTTGATTTCATTACAGTATTACCAAGACTAGCCTGACCATCACCCGCAATAACTACAAGATTATCTTTTCTAATTCCCACAATAGTTGTCGATTTAATAATGTTTTTTTCCATTAATTGATAAGATGGCTATTTAATTATTTTTATCAAGTAATTTACCTAGAATAAATCATATTTCACTGATATTAGGCAAAAATGCGAAAAGGTAAGGTTGAGAGAAACACTAAAGAAACCAAAATAAGCTGTGAAGTAAATTTAAATGGCACAGGCCTATCTAAAATTTCAACACAAATTGGCTTTTTTGACCATATGTTGGAATTATTGTCTCATCACAGCTTAATAGATATAGAATTAAAATGTGAAGGAGATACTAATGTTGATCTTCACCATTCAGTTGAAGATACAGCATACGCTATTGCTTTAGCTATAAACAAAGCTCTTGATGACAAGAAAGGAATTAATAGATATGGTTTTTCATATGTTCCGATGGATGAATGCTTATCGAGATGTGTTATTGATTTAAGTGGAAGGCCTGAGCTTGTGTGGAATGTTAATCTTGGTTTAAAAAAAATTGGTGAAATGGATACAGAGTTATTCCATGAATTTTTTAAAGCCTTTTCAAATGAATCCAAATGTAATTTACATATCGAAAATTTGTATGGAAAAAACAATCACCATATCATTGAATCATGCTTTAAGGCTTTTGCTAAAAGTTTAAGATTTGCTGTCGAAATAGATAACAGAAGAAAAGATAACATACCATCATCAAAAGGCACTCTTTAATTTTTAATGAAAAAGATCACTATTGTCGATTATGGCTCAGGTAATGTTTTGTCTGCACAAAAATCTTTCATTAAAATAGCAAAAAATAATAATATTGATGTTGATGTTTTAATCTCAAAAAAACTAAATGATGTAAAAAACTCAACCCACATTGTATTACCTGGCCAAGGAGCCTTTTCTACATGCATGAATGGTTTAAAAGAAACAGATGGGTTGATTGATGAGCTTTCTGAGTTTGCATTAATAAAAAAGAAACCATTTTTGGGGATATGTGTTGGTATGCAAATGCTAGCTAAGAATAGTGAAGAAAATGGAGATCATGAAGGTCTAGGTTGGATAGACGGTCAAATTAAATTACTGCCTGGAGATAATTTAAAACTTCCTCATATGGGATGGAACTTGTCAACACCAACAAATTCAAAATACAATAACTTAATCTCAGATAAAAATGACTATTATTTTGTTCACTCATATTATTTCGATTGTGCCAACAAAGACAATATTTTGGCAGAAACTAAGTACGGAACAAATTTTGCTTCAATAGTTGGAAAAGAAAATATATATGGCGTGCAGTTTCATCCTGAAAAAAGTTCCTCCCAAGGATTAAACTTACTAAAAGAATTTATTGGAGTATGAACATGTCTACACAATTAAAAGAAAAAATTAATATTTCAGTTGATAATATTGAAACACTTACAGATGTAGATTTGGCAGATCTTTGTAATATCACAGAACAAGCAATTAAAGCCGGGGGTGGTTTTGGTTGGTTAAGAGTTCCCACAAGAGATATTTTAATAGATTATTGGACTAAAAGATCTAATGATAAATATATCAAACTAATTGTTGGAAGGTTAAACGGTGTTATAGCCGGAACTCTTCAACTGGCGTATGAGGCTCCTAATATTGAATCTAGGAAAAATATTGCGCGAATAAGAAGGCAATTTGTTGCTCCATGGGCAAGGGGTTATGGTTTAGCCAAAACAATGATTGACCATACTGAACAAATTGCAAAAGAAGACAATATCAAATCTTTGCAGTTAGCCGTTAGAGAAACACAAGATGCTGCAATAAAACTTTTTACAGGTAAAAATTATACCAAGTGGGGTGAAAACCCATATTATGCTTATATTAACGGAAGCTTTATAAAAGGTTATTATTATTATAAAAATCTATAGTGCAAATTATACCAGCCATAGATTTAAAAGATAATAAGTGCGTTAGACTCTCTAAAGGTAAAGATAGTTCCAGCATTGTTTACAATAAAGACCCAGAAAAACAAGCTATCTACTTTGAACAAATTGGTTGTAAAAAACTACACTTGGTTGATCTAGATGCTGCTTTTGGTAGATCAAATGTTAATTTTGAAACAATAAAAAATATTAGAAGATCAATTTCAATACCAATACAATTAGGGGGTGGTGTTAGAAATTTAGATTTAGCAAAAAAATATTTTGAGGTAGGAATAAACAATTTGATTATTGGCTCAATGTCAGTTGAAAAACCAAATGAAGTTATAGTTTTATCAAATAAATATGCTGATAAAGTATATATATCATTAGATATTCTTGAAGATAACATAATGATAAAAGGGTGGGATAGAAATTCAGGAAAGAAAATAGAAGATATTCTTGATATTTATACTAACTCAAAAATTAAAGGATATGTAATTACAGATATTCATAACGATGGAATGCTAAACGGTTTAAATTTGGATTTTGTTAATAATTTTATAAAAAAAATAAACTTAATTAAAAAATTTAATAAAAAAATTATAATTGCAGGTGGTTTAACAGATTACTCTGATCTAATAAATTTAAAAAAGCTCAACACAAAAAATATTGAAGGAATAATTTCAGGTAAATCTTTCTATGAAGGAAAAATTGATCTAATAGAAGCGCAAAAAATTCTAAACTAAAATGGTAAAAATAAGAATCATCCCATGCTTGGACGTTAAAAATGGAAGAGTTGTAAAAGGTATCAATTTTTTAAATTTAATTGATGCTGGAGATCCTGTTGAACAAGCAAAACACTATTCTGATAATGGAGCTGATGAAATATGTTTCTTAGATATTAGCGCATCATTAGAAAACAGAGATACTATGATTAATGTTGTAAAAAAAACTGCAAACGAGGTTTTTATCCCCCTTACAGTTGGCGGTGGAATTTCATCAATAGAAAACATACAAGCATTACTTAAGGCTGGTGCCGACAAAGTTTCTATAAATTCTGCAGCAATTAAAAATCCAAATATTATTAAAAAAGCTTCTGAATATTTTGGAAACCAATGCATTGTTGTGGCTGTTGATGCAAAAAAACACAATAATGATTGGTTTGTTTATTCTCATGGTGGGACTAAGAAAACCGATTTACATGCTTTAAGTTGGATAGAAAAAGCTCAAAAACTAGGAGCTGGAGAAATTCTTTTAACATCAATGGACAAGGATGGCACAAAATCTGGTTTTGATAATGAACTTTTAAATAAGGTTTCAGAATTTTTAAAGATACCTGTTATAGCTAGCGGAGGAGTTGGGGCTCTAGATCATTTTTATGACGGTATAGTTAAAGGTAAGGCCGATGCTTTATTAGCAGCCTCAGTCTTTCATTTTAACGAAATTAGCATTAAAGAAGTAAAGAAATACTTAAAGGATAAAAATATAAACATCAGAGATTAAACTTAATGAAAATTGAAGATTTAAATGAAATTATAGATGAAAGAGTAAAAAGTAGAAAAAAAAACTCTTATACAAATAAATTATTAAAATTAGGACCAAAAAAAATAGCTCAAAAATTTGGAGAAGAAGCATCAGAATTGATTATAGATTTTCTAAAAGGATCAAAAAAAAGAACTTTAGAAGAAGCTGTAGATGTAATCTATCACTTATTAGTTTTATTAAAGTCAAAAAAAATTTCAATGAACGAAATACATAAAGAACTAGAAAAAAGAAAATAAAAAATCATGTATGATGAAAATAATATTTTTGCCAAAATATTAAGAAAAGAAATACCTTGTGACAAAGTTTATGAAGATGAGTTTAGTTTATTTTTCAATGATATTAATCCCCAAGCTAAAATACATATTTTAGGTATACCAAAATACCCTTGCACATCTTTTTCTGATTTTTTAAAAAACGCAGATAATGACAACATCACATCTTTTTTTAAGAGTGTTCAGTTTGTAATAAATGATATTAATATTGAAGATACAGGCTACAGGTTGATAACAAACTCAGGAGAGGATGGTGGACAAGAGGTTCCACATTTTCACATTCATATTCTAGCTGGAGAAAAAATTGGAAGCTTAAGGTAAATTATAATTTCTCTCTTATAATTACATAGTTAACAATTTCATTAACACCCTTTATGTTTTTAAGTGCAATAATCATTTCATCTAATAGATCTGGGCGCGCTGTAATACCAGCTACATAAATTTTACCTTGGATAGTTTCAAAATTAAACGTAATTGCTTTGATTCCAACGGTTTTAGCAGCTACAGCTCTTGCTTGAGTATTAATCCATAAATCACTAGCATAGTCTTTTAACTTTGTTCTATTCCCAATTTCTATTTCATTTATAATTTCTTTAACCCCTTCAACTTCCCAAACTAATCTAACTGCATCAATTCTAATTTCTTGATTATCAACAAGACCAGTTAATAAAATTCTACCTTCTAAAACACTTGTATTTATATTTACAAAAAGATTATTCTCTGCATTTAGGAATTTAGCTGCAATATTAACCTTAATGGTTGCGTCGTCTATTACTGTACCAAGTGACCTCTCACCCTCAGCAACTACCATTGCACTACCACCACCTGTTGCAAGCACACTTGCTGGTGAACATCCATAATTTATTGATGTAAAAATCAAAAATATTGGAATAAAAAAAATGTTAACTATTTTTTTAATTTTAACAACCATTTATAAATTTTGTTTTTATTAATTTTTGTAAATTTATGTACTATTTCGACGATGTCGGTCAAAGAAAATTTTGTAGCCATTTTTTTTAATTCTTTGCTATACAAATCAATGTTGTCAAAATCTTGATTTTTTGATGTTTGTCTATCAATAACAGCAACAAACTCTCCCTTAATATTTTCTTTATTTTCTAGTATCTTATTTTTCACATTGATTGGAGTTCCTCTAAATACGAATTCATTTACCTTTGTAAGTTCTTTACATATTGAAACTGATCTTTTAGCCATAATATTTTCAAGGCAATCTAAAAAATCAATTAATTTATGACTTGAGACAAAAAGCACACAAGTCCTTTTTTTTTGGGAAATATTTTTACATAGTTCCTCCATCTTTTTTTTAGATTTTGGGACAAAACCAAAAAAAGCAAATTCTGATATTGATAATCCAGACAACTGTAAACTCGATATAATTGACGAGGGGCCAGGTACAGATGTAACCTTAATATTATTTGCAATACAATATTGTACTAAATTATATCCAGGATCTGAAATAAGTGGCGAGCCTGCATCAGAAATTAGGACACAATTTTTATTTGTTAATAAAGGTTTAATCTGATCTATAACTTTATGCTCATTATAATCATGTAAAGCTATTAATTTCTTTTTAATGCCCAATTTATTTAGTAGTTTGAGAGAATGTTTTGGATTTTCACAAATAATGATATCACATTCCCCAATAACTTTTACAGCCCTATAGGTTATGTCATCTAAATTGCCAATAGGTGTTGCTACAATTGAGAGACCATTAAAAATATTATCCATTATTTATATATTTATATTTATAATTTCATGTACTCCAGTAAATTTATCTAAACAAGATACAAAAAATACTAAAGAAACAACTATTTCAGATAAATCAATTGAAACTAAAAATGAAAAAAAATCAATTGAAAAAAAAGAAAGCGAGCAAGATAAACAGAATAAGACTACAGACAATGTTGTCTTAGATAAAACGATTATAGCTTTATTTGCAAAAGATGATGATGAAAAAACCACAAAACAATTTTTGAATACCTATGAATTAGGAATTTATAATCTTGGTATAAATGATGTTATTATACAAATAGAATTTTTTGAAAATGAAAATGATTTAAAAAAAATTATAGAAAAAAATCTACTACCTGGGAAGATTTTTCTAGGACCAGTTCAATCTAAGTATGCTAAAATCTTAGATAATTATTGTACTCAAGAAGTAATATTTTTTTCCTACTCATCTAAATCTTCATTAGCCAAAGATTGTGTTTATTTATTAAATTTTTTTCCACAAAATGAACTTACACAACTTATGTTATATTTAAATGATGATGCAAAAGTTGCGCTTCTTTATCCTGAAAATGAATATGGATATTTAATAAACAGCATAATAGATGATATAATGTTTGAAAGTCCTGCAATTTTAGTCAACAGATCTTCATATAAAGACAAACTAACAAATGTAAGAGAATCAATAAAAGAATTGGGTAAATATGAATTGAGAAAATATGAATTGAATAGACAAAAACAAATTCTATCTTCTAAAAAAGATGAAAAATCAAAAAAAAGATTAAAAAAATTGGAAAGATTTAAAACTACAAGTGACTACGATTTTACGCACATCTTGATTGCTGATTATGGTTTGAATTTATTACAGGTTGCACCTCTACTACCATACTACGATATAGATCCTAATATCGTACAATTTATGGGAACTGGAGTAATAGATGATAAAACTTTCTTCTATGAACCTTCTTTACAGGGAGCAATATTTCCGGGAACTCCCGAAACAAGTCGAATAAATATAATTAATAATTATATGGAAATATATGATGATGAGTTTTTGAGAATCTCAACATTACCTTATGACTTAATAGGCTTAATTAATTTCATCTACACAAAGGAATATAAACTTGGTGATGTAATTAAATTATTAAACAATCCCAACAAAAAATTCGATGGCATTGATGGAAACTTTTATTTTAAAGATAATATGATTGAAAGAGATCTAAACATACTAAAAATAAATAACGGAAATTCTTTTGTAATTAATTAATTAAAAAGTTAATCAACTTAGTAACAGCTATAGACCTATGGCTAATTTCATTTTTTTCCTTAGTGTTTAGTTCAGCCAATGTTTTGTTATAATTTTTAGGAACGAAAATTGGATCATAACCAAAACCATATCTACCCTTAGCTTTTTCAGAAATTTTTCCATCAATTTTGCCATTAAATATTACGTTTTGATTCTCTTTAACTGTTAGGCTTATTGAAGTTTTAAAGTAAGCATTTTGTTTACTATTTTTTTTAGTACTTTTAATTATACTGTCAAAACAAACCTCATTACTTTTGAAATTATTTAAAAATCTTTTTGACAGAACACCTGGTTTCCAATTTAAACTTTCAATACATATTCCTGAGTCATCAGCAAAACAAGGAATGCCAGTTTTATTAAATCCATAGTCTGATTTAATTTTTGCATTTTTCTCGAAAGTCTGGCCATTTTCTTTTGGCTCTTCACTTATATTTAGGTCATTTAATGTAATCAGCTCTAGATTAAATTTGTTAAAAATTTTTTTAATTTCAATTATTTTATTTTTATTATTTGAAAAAAATAATAATTGCCTCAATTTATTTCAAAGCCTCTTTTTGTTTAGAAATTATTTCTTTTACACCGGTTTTTGCTAGTGAAAACATTTCAGTAAATTGATTATCGTTAAAAAAAAATTCTTCACCTGTAACCTGTATCTCAGATATCTCATCTGAATCACAAATTACAAAATTTGCATCTACTTGAGCTTTGGAGTCTTCCCTGTAATCTAGATCCAATAATGCTTTATTTTCCACTATGCCAGTTGATACTGCCCCTATAAAGTTTTTTATAATTGGTTTTTGGAGATTATAATTATTCTTTAATTTTTCTATTGCCAGATATAAAGAAATAAAACCACCACTTATAGAAGCAGTTCTTGTCCCACCATCTGCTTGAATAACATCACAGTCTATTTTTATTTGACGCTCTCCTAGGTTTGAAAGATCAACAATAGATCTTAAGCTACGCCCAATTAACCTTTGTATTTCTTGTGTTCTACCTGACTGCTTTCCTTTTGCAGCCTCTCTATCCATTCTTGTATTTGTCGATCTTGGCAGCATACCGTATTCTGCTGTAACCCAACCTTTGCCCGTATTCTTTAACCAGTGAGGAACTTTTTCATCAATAGTTGCAAGACAAAGGACATGTGTATTTCCAAACTTTACTAAGCATGAACCATCAGCATGAATATTCACGTTTTTCTCAAATGAAATTTCACGCATTTGATTGAAGGATCTATCTTTTCTCATATAAATTTAATAATAGTAGATAAATATTATTTTTAAATAAAATTCTTATGTCTGATAATGTATATGCGCAAATTAATGATAGATCGAAATTAATTTTCAAAAAATTAGTTGAGTCGTATCTTAAAACTGGGTCTCCAGCAGGATCAGAAACAATTATGAAGATGGGAGGCTTAAATCTTTCCTCAGCATCAATTAGATCTATACTATCAAATTTACAAAAAGAAGGACTTCTTTATGCTCCTCACAGATCAGCCGGGCGAATGCCTACTGAAAAAGGTATGAGATTTTTTGTTGATGGACTATTAGAATTTGGAAGAATATCTAAATTAGATAAAGAAAATATTAAACAGCAGTGCTTAACTAAGGGCAAATCTTATGAAGAGGTTCTCGATGTTGCGTCTAAGGCTATTTCAGGGCTATCAAGTTATGCTGGAATAGTTATCGCGCCAAAATTTCAAAAAAACTTAAAGCATGTTGAATTTATAAGATTAAATAGTAGTCAATTAATGCTTATTCTTGCTTATGAGAATGGAGAAGTAGAAAATCGCATTATTGAAGATAATGGTAAATATAATAGTTCATTATTAATACAGGCCTCAAACTACCTTACATCAAAGTTTACTAATAAAAATATTTCGCAAATTAAAAGATTAATACAAACAGAAATAAAAAACTCACAAAATGAACTAGAATTAATTTCTTCAAAGTTAATTCAACAGGGCATTATAGAAACTCAACCTAATAGTAAAAATCCTTATATTTTTTTACATGGACAATCAAATTTACTCAAAGATGAAATAGTTTCAAAAGATTTAGATCAAATACGAAATCTTTTTGATGAAATTGAGAAAAAATCTAGTTTTGTGGATATATTAGAAACGGCAGGAAAAGCAAAAGGTGTTCAGATTTTTATTGGATCTAAAAATTTTTTGTTTAAACACTCTGGTCTTTCTATGGTAATGGCCCCATATAAAAATAATGAGCAAGAAATTATAGGAGCTATAGGTGTGGTTGGTCCAACAAGATTAAACTACTCCAAAATAGTTCCTCTTGTTGATTATACATCCAAAATTATTGGAAAGGTGATTGATTAATGGTTGAAAAAAAAGAAGAAGATAACCAACAAGAAGAAATTAAAGAGCCTGATTCTGAGAATATTGAAAACGAAGAAGATAATAATGATAGTGAAGAAAACACAGATTCAGAAGAGATAACAGAAGATGAAAATACAGAAGAAGATAGTTTAGAAAAGGAAATAGAAACACTAAAAGAAGAAAAAATTCGATTACTCGCTGAAATGGAAAATCTTAGAAAAAGATTTGAACGAGAAAAAGTTGAAACGATAAAGTTTGGTAGCATAAATTTAGCAAGAGATATTCTATCGCCAGGAGATAATCTAGAAAGAGCGCTAGATGCTTTACCAGAAGATGAAAATCATCCAGAAAGTATAAAAAATCTTATCGATGGTTTAAAAATGGTGCTTAAAGAATACAAAAGTACTCTTGAAAAACACGGAGTCAAAAAAATTGAAACTTTAAATCAAAAATTTGATCATAATTTTCATCAAGCAATGATGGAAGTTGAAAATAATGATGTTGAAGAAGGAACAGTAGTACAAGAAGTCCAATCTGGCTATACAATGCATGACCGATTACTCAGAGCTGCAATGGTTGGAGTTTCCAAAAAACCAGTCGCTAAAACAGAAGAACCTATAGAAGAAAAAGAAGAAGACAATTCTGAAAATCAGAGTAAAGAAAAGTCATAAAAAGCCCTAAATTACTTGTTTTTTTTAATATAAATAGGGAACATCCTTGTATTTTAAAACTTTTTTCCCATATCTAATGTAGCCAATGTTGATTGGTAAATAATTAAGTAAAGAGGATAACAAATATGGCAAAAGTAATTGGTATTGATTTAGGTACTACAAACTCCTGCGTTGCAGTAATGGACGGTAAGGAAGCAAAAGTAATTGAAAACTCCGAGGGTGGAAGAACAACTCCTTCGATGGTAGCATTCAGTGACACAAAAGAAAAACTTGTTGGACAATCAGCTAAAAGACAAGCAGTAACTAATTCTGAAAATACTTTATTTGCTATAAAAAGATTAATCGGAAGAACATTTGAGGATGAAGCTGTTAAGTCTGACAGCGGACTAGTACCTTATAAAATAGTAAAAGGTGATAACGGTGATGCTTGGGTAGAAGCACGTGGAGATAAATATAGTCCAAGTCAAATTAGTGCATTTATTTTACAAAAAATGAAAGAGACAGCAGAGTCTTATTTAGGAGATACTGTTACACAAGCAGTTATAACAGTTCCCGCATATTTTAATGATGCTCAAAGACAAGCAACAAAAGATGCTGGAAAAATAGCTGGACTAGAAGTTTTAAGAATTATTAACGAGCCTACTGCTGCAGCGTTAGCATATGGTTTAGATAAAAAGAAAACTGGTACTGTTGCTGTTTATGATCTTGGCGGAGGCACATTTGATATTTCCATTTTAGAAATAGGCGACGGTGTTTTTGAAGTTAAATCAACCAATGGCGACACGCACCTTGGTGGTGAAGATTTTGATCTTAAAATCATTGATTACCTTGCTGACGAATTCAAAAAAGATAATGGTATTGATTTACGCTCAGATAAACTTGCCCTTCAACGTTTGAAAGAGGCTGCTGAGAAAGCAAAAATTGAATTATCAAGTTCAAATGAAACAGAAGTTAACTTACCATTCATAACAGCTGATCAATCTGGTCCTAAACATTTAACGATTAAGTTATCGAGAGCAAAACTTGAAGCTATTGTAGGCGAACTTTTAAACCAAAGTTTAAAACCTTGCGAAATGGCACTTAAAGATGCCGGGTTACAAGCTGCTGAAATCGATGATGTTATTTTAGTTGGTGGTATGACAAGAATGCCTAAAGTAACAGAGATAGTAAAAAACTTCTTTGGTAAAGAGCCTAACAAAGGTGTTAACCCAGATGAAGTTGTAGCATCCGGTGCTGCTATTCAAGCAGGGGTATTACAAGGTGATGTCAAAGATGTATTATTACTTGATGTTACACCTTTATCACTTGGTATTGAAACACTTGGCGGTGTATTTACAAAACTAATTGATAAAAACACAACTATCCCAACGAAGAAGAGCCAGGTATTTTCTACAGCTGAAGATAATCAGAGCGCAGTAACAATTAGAGTATTTCAAGGTGAAAGAGAAATGGCTGCTGACAACAAATTACTAGGTCAGTTTGATTTAGTAGGTATTCCACCTGCCGCAAGAGGAATGCCTCAAATTGAAGTAACTTTTGATATCGATGCAAATGGTATTGTAAACGTTTCGGCCAAAGACAAATCAACTGGTAAAGAACAACAAATCAAGATCCAGGCTTCTGGCGGATTATCAGATGAAGAGATTGAAAAAATGGTCAAAGAGGCAGAAGAAAATGCTGAAGCTGACAAAAAGAAAAGAGAAGCTGTTGATACTAGAAACCACGCTGATAGTTTAATTAATGAAACTGAAAAGAATTTAAAAGAGCACGGAGATAAAATTCCTGAAGCTGATAGAAATAAAATCACAGAGGATATTGAAGAGCTTAAGAAAGTAAAAGACGGTGAGGATTTAGAAGTTATAAAATCTAAAACTGAAGCACTTGTTCAGTCATCTCTTAAAATGGGTGAAGCAATTTATAAACAAAACCCTCAAGGTGCTGGACCTCAACCTGATCCATCTGGTGCTGAACCATCAGCTGATAATACAAAAGATGAAAAAGTTGTAGATGCTGAATTTGAAGAAGTAGACGAAGATAAAAAAGATTAACGCTCCATAATTTTTATAAGGAGGAGATGTGGCTGATAAAGATTTCTATGAGATACTTGGTGTTCAACGAAATGCCAGTGAAGATGAAATAAAAAAAGCTTATAGAAAACAAGCCATGAAATATCATCCTGATCGTAACAAGGATGACAAAACAGCTGAAAGAAAATTCAAAGAAGCTGCTGCTGCTTATGAAGTTCTAAAAGATTCAGAAAAAAGATCAGCGTATGATCAATATGGACATGACGCTTTCAAACAAGGTGGCATGGGTGGAGCTCAAGGCTTTGGAGATTTTGCAGGTGGCTTTTCTGATATCTTTGAAGAGTTCTTTGGTGGGGGTTTTGGAGGACAATCATCAAGAAGACGAGGACCTCAAAGAGGAAGCGATCTTCGTTATAATATGTCCGTTTCACTATTCGAAGCTTTCACTGGAAAGAAACCACAAATAAGAATACCTACATACGTTGGCTGTGATGCTTGTGCAGCAACTGGAAGTGCAGATAAATCTGGACCAAGTACCTGTTCTACTTGTGGTGGTGCAGGAAAAGTTCGATCACAACAAGGTTTTTTTTCTATTGAAAGACCATGCCCTACATGTGGCGGAGAAGGTTCAAGTATAAAAAACCCATGTCTTAAATGTTCTGGTACAGGGAATATAAAAAAACAAAAAACAATTTCAGTTACTATTCCCGCTGGTGTTGATACAGGTACAAGAATTCGTATAGCTGGTGAAGGAGAGCCAGGTGAAAGAGGTGCGGGTAATGGAGATCTGTATATTTTTGTTGAAGTTCAAAAGGATAAACTTTTTGAAAGAGAAGAAGAAAATCTTTTTTGTGAAATACCAATTTCAATCACTACTGCTATTTTAGGCGGCGAAATAGAGGTACCAACCATAGAAGGAAAAAAAGCTAGACTTAATATTCCAGCGGGAACTCAATCTGAAACACAATTTAGACTACGGGGTAAAGGAATGAGTATACTTCGACAAAGCAGACGCGGAGATATGTATGTGCAAACAAACGTTGAAATACCAGTCAATCTAAATAGCAAACAAAAAGATATTTTGAGAGAGTTTGAAAATGAAGGTGGGACATCAAAAAAACACAGCCCAAAATCACAAGGTTTTTTCTCAAAATTAAAAGAAGTCTGGGAAGATTTAACTTAATTTCTTTTCAACTTACAATCACCAAAGTATAAGAAGTTTTTATGGCAAAAATTAAAATAGCAGTTGCAGGTTGTCTTGGCCGAATGGGTCAGGAAATATCTAAACAAATTTTACAAAATAAAAATTTAGAATTTGTTGGTGGTTTTGAGCACAAAAAACATAAAGATATAAACAAACCTTTAAACAAAGTTTCAAGTATACACTCTGCAAAATTAGTTACAGCTAATGCAGCTCAGTTAATCAAAGATACAAATGTCATCATTGATTTTACAACACCTGAGTCTACTTTAGATAATCTTAAGATTGCCTCTGCAAATAAAATAGCAGTTGTTATTGGCACAACTGGAATGACGGATGCACAAAAAAAGAAAGTAAAAAATTATTCAAAAAAAATACCTATACTCATGTCTTCTAACATGAGTTTGGGCGTTAACTTATTATTTAACTTAGTAAAACAAACAGCATCAGCTCTAAAAGATACTTATTATGATATTGAAATTGCTGAGACTCATCATAAACATAAAAAAGATGCTCCTTCCGGAACTGCATTATCTTTGGGTGAATATGCGGCTGATGGAAGAAAAACTAAATTAAATAGATCAAAAGTTTTAGATCGTACAAAAAAACTATCATCTAGAAAAAAAGGTGAAATTGGCTTTTCTGTTACAAGAGGCGGTGAAATTGCAGGTGAACATACAGTAAGTTTTATTGGTACCAATGATAGAGTTGATTTAGTTCATAAAGCTAATAATAGATCAATTTTTGTAGATGGGGCTATCCAAGCAGCTATCTTTATTTCTAAAAAGAAAACAGGTCTTTTCAATATGAATGACTTGTTATTTTAATAATAGCTTAATTGTCTTTTAATTCTTAAGTACAAACTTTCCTTTAAATCAGCATGCAAGAAAGTTGCAACTTCAGTTTCTTTATCTGATTCTCTTATTGATAATTTGGAAGTGTTTTTAAATTTTGTAAAAAAAACTTTGGACCAATAAGTGCTGAATTTAGATGAATGTAAAAGTTTATCACCTTTATATTTTCTTATAGATATTTCTTTTTGATCAATATTAATTTCATCCTTAATATTTTTTTCTTTGAAATATAAACGGATTAAATAAAAAATTATCAGATATTCAAGTCCAAGAAATATAGATACAGGCCATGCACCTTGTACAATAAGAAAAATAGAGAATAATGAAATCCAACTTATAAAAATAATTCCTAAAACTAAAAAGACTGATTTAGAACAGCTTTGATAAGGTCTTATTTTTTCATTTAATGAATTCATAATTTGACATTAATATAAAATAACCTTTCTGATAAAGGGACATATGTGCACAGATATTAAATCGATAATTTGCATTTTATTATCAATTTATAATCGCTTCCAAATCCTAAAAAATGGCTAAATTCCTTTGATCTCTTGCTAATTTAGGAAGGAACATATAGATGCATCACCGAAAAAATATTAAGTAATAATCCTTATTTAATGGTGGCTTGATGAAAAAGATTGGTAAAATTTTAGCAGCAAACAGAAGTGAAATTGCTATTCGAATTTTTAGAGCTGCTGAAGAGTCTGGTATTAAAACAGCTGCTATTTATTCTAAAGAAGATCGTTTTGCTATTCACCGATTTAAAACGGATGAAAGTTATTTAGTTGGTGAAGGCAAAGGTCCAATTCAAGCATATTTGGACATAGACTCCATTATTAAAATTGCCAAAGATGCTCAGGTTGATGCTATCCATCCAGGTTATGGATTTCTATCTGAGAGTCCTGAACTGGCTGAGCAGTGTGAAAAAAATGACATAACATTTATTGGACCCAGTAAAGAAATACTAAAAAGATTTGGAAATAAAACTGAAGCTAAAAAAGTTGCGGAAGAAGCAAAGGTAGGCACCGTTCCGTCTGTTCTTGTAACAAAAGAAAATTTAAAAAGTGTTCAAAAAGAAGTTGAGAAAATTGGTTACCCAGTAATTGTTAAAGCTAGTTGGGGTGGTGGCGGTCGAGGAATGCGTGTTGTTAGATCAAGCAAAGAATTAATAGATCAAATTACAACTGCTCAAAGTGAGTCACTTAAAGCTTTTGGAAAAGATGAAGTATTTATAGAAAAATTTTTAGAAGATGCTGCGCACATTGAAGTTCAAATTTTAGGTGACAAACACGGAAATATCATACATCTTTTTGAAAGAGATTGTTCTCTTCAAAGAAGGCATCAAAAGATTATTGAAAGAGCACCTGCACACTTTCTTGAAAATAAAACTCGAGAAGAAATTTGTAACGCTGCTATTAAAATTGCAAAACAAGTTAAATACTTTGGTGCAGGAACTGTTGAATTTTTGTTTGATAAAAAATCTGGCGAATTTTATTTCATTGAAGTTAACCCAAGAATTCAAGTTGAACATACAGTAACAGAAGAAGTGACTGGTATTGATATTGTAAAAGCTCAAATTAAAATTGCAGAAGGTCAAAAAATTGGAAGTCACCCAGCTCTTCCTAAACAAGAAGAGATTCATCTAAATGGATTTGCTATTCAATGTAGAGTTACTACAGAAGATCCCCTTAATAATTTTATGCCAGATTATGGGAAGATAATGACTTACCGGTCAGCTGCTGGTTTTGGAGTGAGGCTAGATGCAGCAAATGCTTCTTCAGGTTCGATTATCACACCGTATTATGATTCTTTACTTGTAAAAGTAACAACTTGGGCAAAGCATCAAGACGACTGTATTAAAAGAATGGATAGAGCTTTACGAGAATTTAGAATTAGAGGTGTTAAAACAAATTTAGTATTTCTTGAGTCTCTTATAAACAATAAAGATTTCCTTGAAGGAAATTACAATACTAATTTTGTGGATACTAAAAAAGAGCTCTATGCTTATAATCCGCAAAAAGATCGAGCATCAAAAATTGTATCTTATCTTGGAAATATAATTGTCAATGGACACAACGATATATCTGGAAGAGTCAGTAATAATTCGACTGTAGAAGTTCAAATTCCTATTTCAAACACTAAAAGCGAAAAAAATAATTATGTAAACGATTTACAAACTTTAGGTCCAGAAAAATTTGCAAAAAAAATAAAAGAAACACCATACACCTTAATTACTGACACAACGATGCGTGATGCACACCAATCGCTTCTTGCTACAAGAATGAGAACAGATGATCTTATTAACATTGCTGAATATTATAGTGAAAATCTAAGCAACTTGTTCTCATTAGAATGTTGGGGTGGTGCAACCTTCGATACATCGATGCGTTTTTTAAAAGAGGATCCTTGGGATAGACTAGCAAGATTAAACAAAAGGGCGCCTAACCTTCTTAAACAAATGCTCTTTAGAGGATCTAATGCTGTTGGATATAAAAATTATCCAGATAACGTTGTTAAACATTTCATTCAACAATCAGCAGAAGCTGGAATTGATGTATTCCGAGTTTTTGACTCATTAAATCTAATTGATAATATGCGTGTTGCAATTGATGAAGTACGCAATCAAAATAAAATTTGTGAAGGAACTATCTGTTATACAAATGATGTAACTGATCCAAATGAGAAAAAATACACATTAAAATATTATATTGATCTTGTAAAAGATTTAGAGGAAGCAGGAGCACATATTATCGCTATTAAAGATATGGCGGGATTAGCAAAACCTAATGCTATAAAAAAATTAGTAAATGAAATCAAACAAACAACTGATCTTCCAATTCATTTTCATACTCACGATACATCTGGTACTTCATCAGCTTCAGTTCTAGCTGCTATAGAAGAAAAGGTAGATATCGTTGATCTTGCAATTGACTCGATGAGTGGATTAACTTCACAACCTGCACTTGGATCAATCGTATCTATAATGAAACAAAATCATCAAGACCCAAAACTTGATGAAGAGGCTATAAGAACACTATCTTTATATTGGGAACAAGTTCGTCAAAATTATCATGCATTTGAAACCGATTTCAAAGGTGGTAGTTCTGATGTGTATCTTCACCAAATGCCTGGTGGTCAGTTTACAAATTTAAAAGAACAAGCGAGATCATTGGGAATTACAACTGATAAGTGGGGAATGGTTGCTAATAAATATTCAGAGGTAAACCAACTTTTTGGTGATATTGTGAAGGTAACACCTTCTTCAAAAATTGTAGGCGATATGGCGCTTTATATGATTGCTAATGATTTATCTAAAGAAGATGTGTTAGACCCAAAAAAAGAAATTTCTTTTCCTGCTTCAGTTATCGAATTTTTTAAAGGGGAGATTGGTATACCTCAAGGAGGCTTTCCAAAAGAACTACAAAAAAAAGTTCTTGGTGATACTAAACCTTTAACAAAAAGACCTGGGGAAATTTTAGAATCAATTGATTTAGATAAAGAAGCCAAAAATTTAGAAGATGAAATAGGGATGAAAATTAATCAAACACATCTAGCTTCTTACTTAATGTATCCAAAAGTTTTTAAAGATTATGTTGATCACTTTAAGGAGTTTAGTGATACATCAATTCTTTCAACGGAATTATTTTTTTATGGTCCTCAACAAGATAAAGAATACACAATAGAAATTGATAAAGGAAAAAACCTTATCTTAAGATATTTAGCGAAAAGCGAAGTTAATAGTAATGGAAAGTGCTCCGTGTTTTTTGAAATTAACGGACAACCAAGAACAATAGATATAGAAAATAAAGAATTTTCAAAAAATATAACACAAAGAGCTAAAGCAGATGATAATAATTTGGATCATGTCGGATCTCCTTTGCCAGGCCAAGTTGCTAAAATATTTGTTCAATCAGGCAGTAAGGTGATTAAAGGTGATAAGTTACTTGTGATCGAAGCTATGAAAATGGAAACTACAATAAATGCTGATAAAAGTGGAACCATCAAATCAATTAATGTTGCATCTGGTGATAATGTGGAGACCAAAGATTTGCTTGTTGAAATTAGCTAGTAAAGTCGTATTCTTTATAACATTCTTCTATCGAGTTCTTTGTATTTATAAGTTCTCCCAAAGAGTCTCGAAATTCAAAATATTCTACCCTCTTAATATTTGAATTTATATTAAAGAAAATAAATAATCTGCATGAGCTACTATCATATCGCATCATATGCACTGAGCCATCAGATCGTGCTAAATTAGGCTGTCCTAGTTTTTGTTTTATCTCAGCAAGTTGTTTTCCCATGAAATTTATTTCTGAGATTTTTTGTTGCTCCTTAACTATAGTTTTTTCCTCTTCTTTTTCTTCAGTGATAATTTGTCGTTCTTCAACAATAGTTTTATCTTCAATAATTTCTGGCTCTTTTTTTGTAATAGTTTCCTCAACTTTGTCTTTTACAACGGCCCCAACTTTAACAACTTCTCTTCCAACTTCAATAGTCGTACAGCTAGATAAAAACACTAATGTTAAAAAATAAATTGATAACCGCATTGCTCTTAGTGGCATTTCTATATATGTAATCGCATATGATTACAGTAATTAAATCACCATTCGTTCAATACAAACTAACAATTTTACGAAATAAAAAAACATCA
The DNA here is from genome assembly GCA_902614395.1 of uncultured Alphaproteobacteria bacterium. Classification (GTDB taxonomy): domain Bacteria; phylum Pseudomonadota; class Alphaproteobacteria; order HIMB59; genus CACPNW01. The sequence continues at coordinate 185,553 of CACMKW010000002.1, forward strand.
AATACTGTTTTTAGACAAACTATGAATGAAATAAGCTACCTCATTGCTTCTGATGTTCTTCAATACGTTCCCTTTAAAAAACAAACAATTGAAACACCTCTAAAAAAAATGAGTGGTACAGTCTTGGGTCAATCCATAATTTTGGTCCCAATTTTACGTGCCGGTTTAGGGTTACTTGAGGGGTTTGCAAAATTTTTACCGGAAGCTGAAAAAGGTCACATAGGTTTATACCGCGACGAACAAACTTATGAACCTGTAGAATACCTCTTTAAACTTCCAAGAGTTAAAAATAAAAAAGTGTTAATTCTAGATCCAATGTTGGCGACAGGTAATTCTTCAATTGCTGCAATAAATTTAATAAAAAACAAAGGCGTTAATATTAAAGATATATTTTTAGTGTCTTTGCTAGCTGCTCCTGAGGGTATTAAAAATATTCAAAAAAAGCAAAAAGGCATTCATATATTCACTTGCAACATTGATGCTAAATTGAATAAAAATAAGTTCATTGTACCGGGCTTAGGTGACGCAGGCGATAGGTATATGGGTACTTGAAGTTATCCATAAAAAATCCTATTATTTACCCATAATCTCATTTTTTAATGCATTTTTTTATCAAGAAAATGTTATCAATGGGATATCTATAATTCATATTTAAGGGGGATTTTTGGTATGAAGAAAATTTTAAGTATTTTTTCAGTTTCTTTCGCTCTTGTCTTCTCTTCAAGTGCGTTCGCAAACACGATAGGAGTTGTTTATGACTCTGGTGGAAAATTTGACAAATCATTTAACGAGTTAGCATTCAATACAGCTGAGAGAGTTGTTAATGAACTTGGCTGGGGTATGATTGAGTTTGAATCTGCAAACGACAATCAGATCGAGCAGGGTATGCGTAAGATTGCTGATAGAGGAGCAACAATGATCGTAGGAATGGGATTTGCTCAAGCTGATGCAGTTGCAGCAGTTTCAGCTGATTACCCAGATATAAAATTTGTTGCAGTTGATGTTTGTTGGTTAGACGATCCAAATAATAATATTTATCAAGCTTGCTATAAAGAACATGAAGGTTCATTCTTAGTTGGAATGATGGCTGCTATGGCCTCTAAAAGTGGAACAATAGGTTTCGTTGGTGGAATGGATATTCCTCTGATTAGAAAATTCCAAGGTGGTTATGAGCAAGGTGCACAATATGTAAATCCAGATATAACTGTTTTAGCTAATATGACTGGAACTACAAACGAGGCATGGAATAACCCAACAAAAGGTGCAGAATTAACAAAAGCTCAAATTGATGGTGGTGCTGATGTTGTATACCAAGCTGCTGGTGGAACAGGTATTGGTGTTCTTCAAGCTGCCGCTGATGCCGGCATTATGGGTATTGGAGTTGACTCTAATCAAAACTGGATGCACCCAGGTAACATGTTAACATCAATGTTGAAGAGATTAGATCTAACAATTTTTGAACAAGCTAAAAATGTTGAGTCAGGCAGATTTGAATCTGGCATAAACATTCTTGGTCTTTCAGAAGGAATGGTTGGTTATGCAACTGAAGATGGAATGGTAACATCTGAAATGGCTGCTGCCGCAGATGCTGCTGCTGCAGATATTGCGAGCGGTGCTCTAGTTGTTGCTGACTGGTCACAAGAGTAGATACTAAAATAAATATTTGGTGAGACCAAAGATTAATAAATAATTTATGGTCTCACCTATCTTAGAATTAACGAATATAAATAAATCATTTGGTCATGTTCAGGCCAACAAAAATATTAATCTCAAAATAAATAAAGGAACAATTCACGGCATAATTGGAGAAAACGGAGCAGGTAAATCTACTTTGATGAGTATAGTCTTTGGTCTTTACCAAGCTAATTCGGGTTCAATTAAGATTAATGGAAAAGAAATTAATTTAAGATCACCAAGAGATTCAATAATAAACGGCATTGGAATGGTTCACCAACATTTTATGTTGGTAGAAAATTTTACTGTACTTGAAAATATAATTCTTGGTTTTGAAGGTGAAACAGTATTTGGAGAAAAATTACAAAAGGCAAAAGAAGATTTAGAAAAATTATGTCAAACATATAATTTTAATATTGATCTTGATGCTACTATTTCAGATTTATCAGTAGGTTTTCGTCAAAGAGTGGAAATATTAAAATCTTTATACAGAGGAGCAGAAATTTTAATTCTTGATGAGCCAACAGGAGTTCTTACACCTCAAGAAGTTGATGAGTTATTTAAAATTCTACGATCATTAAAAGATGAAGGCAAAACCATAGTATTAATTACGCATAAATTAATTGAAATAATGGATTTAACAAGCGAAGTATCAGTGATGCGTCAAGGCGAAATGGTTGGGCATACAAAAACTGAAGATACAAGCAAAGAACAACTAGCCGAAATGATGGTAGGAAGAAGCGTCTTACTTAGAGTTGATAAAAAAGAAATAAAAAAAGGGGAGACCATTTTCAAAGTTAATAATCTTTCAGTCAAAGACGATCTAGATGTAACGCGTGTAAAAGATGTAAACTTAGAAATATGTTCTGGAGAAATTTTGGGTATTGCTGGTGTAACTGGTAATGGACAAACTGAATTATTAGAAGCACTTTCTGGGATTAGAAAAGTAGAGTCTGGAAACATTGAATTATTTGGTGAAAAAATTTCTGATCAGAATAATTTCTTAAACCCAAGAATGCTTAAAGAAAAAGGTTTAGCACATGTACCTGAAGACAGGCAAAGAATGGGTTTAATAAGTGATTTCAAGGCTCATGAAAATTTAATTTTTGGTTATCATGATCAAGAGCCATATTCAAAATCTGCAATTTTGAACAATAAAGAAATTACTGAATATTCAAATAAGGTTATGCAAGAATATGATGTCAGACCTAATTCTCCAAACTTAATAACATCTAATTTTTCAGGAGGTAATCAACAAAAAATTATTTTGAGTAGAGAGCTTAATGAAAATCCAAAAGTTCTTTTAGTGGGGCAACCAACAAGAGGTGTAGATATTGGAGCAATCGAGTTTATTCATCAACGTCTTATTGATATGAGAGATAAAGGTGCAGCAATACTATTAGCATCAGTTGAGTTAGATGAAATCCTATCCTTATCTGACAGAATAATCGTTATGTTTGATGGAAAAATTGTTGGAGAAAAGGAAAATAAAAATGTTACTGATCGTGAACTAGGATTGCTAATGGCTGGTGTTGCATAATGAGTAATATTGTAGTCGATAAATCAAAAGTTCCATGGTGGGTCTCTAATGTTATTGTTCCATTAGTAAACTTAACATTAGCGTTATTAGTTTCAGGACTTTTTGTTTTTATTGCAGGTGAAAATCCAATAGAGGCTGTTAAGTTAATTATTTATGGATCATTTGGTTATATCCAAGGATTTGCTTATACACTTTATTACACAACAAATTTTATTTTTACTGGGCTAGCTTTTGCTGTGGCTTTTCACTGTAGATTATTTAATATTGGAGGAGAGGGTCAAGCATACATAGGCGGCCTAGGTGTTTTTTTAGTAGCAATAAATTTAAGTTTTCTTCCTGTTCCAATCGTTTGGCTTTTGGCAATCTTTGGTGCATTTTTATTTGGTGCAGCATGGGCTTACATACCAGCTTATCTTCAATCAAAAAGAGGAAGCCATGTAGTAATCACAACAATAATGTTTAATTTTATTGCTTCATCTTTAATGATTTTCTTACTTGTAGATGTGATTAGAGATACAAATCAAATGGCACCTCATACAGTAAAGCTTCCAGAAGAAATTTGGTTACCGAGCTTTGAAGCATTCTCTGGAATTCTTGGAATAAAAATAAGATATTCACCCCTCAACCTGACTTTTTTATTAGCAATTGCATCATTGTTCTTTGTTTGGTTTTTAGTTTGGAAAACTAAATGGGGTTATGAAATGCGAGCAGTAGGACACAATACTCAAGCAGCAATTTATGCAGGTATATCACCTCATAAAAATATTATCATCGCGATGTGTATTTCTGGAGGTTTAGCAGGTCTACTTGGCGTCAATGAAATTCTTGGTGTAAGCCATAAAATTCAAGCAGGCTTTCCAGCAGGATATGGATTTACAGGAATTGCAGTTGCACTAATGGGAAGAAATCATCCGATTGGTATTTTACCAGCAGCTTTTTTATTTGGAATTTTATACCAAGGAGGTTCAGAAGTTACATTCGAAATGCCGAACATAACTAGATACATGTTTGTTGCTGTTCAAGGATTAATAATATTATTTAGTGGTGCATTAGAAAATCTTTTTAGACCACAAATAGAAAGCTTTTTTGTTAGAAGACTTAATAGAGAGGTAAATGCGTAATGGAATTTTTATCTGATATTGCTTCTTTAATTAATTCTACTTTAAGAATATCTACACCTTTAGTTTTTGCAGCAATGGCTGGTATATTTGCCGAAAGATCTGGGGTAATAGATTTTAGTTTAGAAGGTAAAATGCTTATGGCAGCATTTGTGGCAGCTGTTGGTTCATACTATTTAGGTAACCCGTGGTTAGGTTTATTATTAGCGATAATTGTATGCGTGTGTTTATCAATGTTACATGGATTTGCCTCGGTAACCCACAAAGGTGATCAAGTAGTATCATGTGTTGCTATAAATATTTTAATTATTGGTTTAACAACTGCTTTAGCAGCTGCCTGGTTTGGGCAAGCAGGTCTGACGCCAACATTAAATGAAGATCAGCGTTTTTTAGAAATTCATCTTCCTTTTGCTGATGCACTAAGAGACATTCCGGTTATTGGAACACTTTATAGTGATATATTAAGCGGTCATTATGTTTTTGTTTATTTAGCATATCTTTCTGTCCCATTGGTCTTTTGGATAGTATTTAAAACTAGTTTTGGTTTGCGTCTAAGAGCAGTCGGAGAAAATCCAAGTGCAGTAGATACTGCTGGAATCAATGTCTTTACAATGAGATATAAAGCGCTAGCAATCAATGGAGTGTTAATTGCTTTTGCGGGAGCTCATTTATCAACTGCTGTTAATGCAAATTTCTTCAGAGAAATGTCAGCTGGTAGAGGATACTTAGCACTAGCAGCAATGATCTTTGGAAAATGGCACCCTAAAACAGCTCTAATTGCTTGCTTACTCTTTGGATTTACAGATGCTCTTCAAATCAGATTGCAAGGTGTTGAATTACCTGCAATTGGCGAGATACCTGTTCAATTAATACAAGCTCTTCCATACATATTAACAGTAGTATTACTTGCTGGTTTTGTGGGAAAAGCAATTGCGCCTAATGCTATTGGACAACCTTACATTAAAGAAAGATAATTAAATATTTATTTAAAAAAAATTCCTATATACTTTATTTTTACTAGGAGAAAACATGTCAATACTAGAAAAATACATGAAGGTTTTTAATGAAAAAGATGAAGCAGGAATGAACGAAATTATCCATGATGATTTCAAATTTACAATGCATTCTAGTGGAAATGTTTTATCAAAGTCCGACGTTATAGGCTGGGCTATGAGTGACGACATTAATGATGATAAGTCCAGAATTGTATACGAAAATGACGAGATTGGGATACATCACTCTTTCGTTACTTTTAAAGATGGCAACACCCAAGCTGTGATGGCAGTATATAAATATAAAGATGGCAAAATAATTTCATTAGAAACTGGAGCTACCAATATGCCAAAATAAAAAAAGTGGAACTCTTAGTTCCACTTTTAAATTAATTTAAATTATTTTTATTGTTCTAAATCGAAACGATCAGCATTCATCACTTTGTTCCAAGCTTTGATGAAGTCTTTTTTCATTTTTTCTTCACTATCATCACTTGCATAAAGTTCTGCTATTGCTCTTAATTGAGAATTGGATCCAAAAACAAGATCTACTCTAGATGCGGTTCTTACTTTTTCTCCTGTAATTTTATCTGTAGCTTCATATGAATTACTTCCAGTTGGCTTCCAACTAACACCCATGTCTAAAAGCTTATCAAAAAAATCATTTGTTAACTTACCTTTTGTATCAACAAATAATCCTCTTTGATCTGAGCTAATACCTAAAGATCTCATACCGCCAACAAGTACCGTCATTTCAGGAGCAGTTAGACCTAATAGTTGTGCTTTATCCAACATTAATTCTTCAGAAGTGACATCATAATTCATTTTTAAATAATTACGAAAAGCATCTGCTTCTGGTTCTAAAACTGCAAATGAATCAACATCAGTTTTATCTTGAGTGGTATCACCTCTACCTGGAGTAAAAGGCACTTCCATTCCAGTTGCTTGTTCCACACCTACATTACCAGCAAGGACGATTACATCGGCCACTGAAGCTCCTGTTTCTTTCGCAATAGGCTCAAGAATACCAAGAACTTTCTTTAATTGTTCTGGTTTATTAACTTCCCAATCTTTTTGAGGAGAAAGTCTAATTCTTGCTCCATTAGCTCCACCTCTCATATCTGATCCTCTAAATGTAGAAGCACTTGCCCAAGCAGTTTCAACCATTTCTTGAGTTGTTAAACCACTACTTAAAATTTTAGCTTTTACTGTTTCAACATCATAGTTTGAATGACCTTGAGGAACAGGGTCTTGCCAAATCAATTCCTCTTCTGGAACTTCTGGCCCCATATATCTAGTTTTTGGACCCATATCTCGATGTAGAAGTTTAAACCAAGCCCTAGCAAATTGATCAGCAAAATATTCTGGGTCTTTGTGAAACTTTTCTGATACTTTTCTGTATTCAGGATCTTCACGCATTGCCATATCTGCTGTTGTCATCATTGTAGGAACTTTTACTGATGGATCATCAACTTGAGGAGCCATGTGTTCCTCTTTTTGATCAATCGCATGCCAGATTTGAGCACCTGCCGGACTTTTTACTAACTTCCATTCGTAACCAAGAAGCATATCAAAGTATCCATTATCCCACTGAGTTGGATTAGGTGTCCATGGACCTTCTATACCACTTGTTGTAGTATCACGACCAACACCTGATCCGTGCAAGTTATTCCATCCTAAACCCATTTGTTCTAACGGTGCACCTTCTGGTTCTGCTCCTACAAGAGCCGGATCGCCAGCACCATGTGCTTTACCAAAAGTATGTCCACCTGCAGTGAGAGCTACAGTTTCAGTATCGTTCATTGCCATTCTCGCAAAAGTTTCTCTTATATCTTTTGCACTAGCAAGAGGATCAGCTTTTCCATCCGGTCCTTCAGGGTTTACGTAAATTAATCCCATTTGCACTGCTGCAAGCGGATTATCTAAAATTCTATCTCCAGTATACCTTTTATTTTGTAACCATTCTTCTTCTACACCCCAGTAAATATCTTCTTCTGGTGCCCAAATGTCGGGACGCCCACCACTAAATCCAAAAGTTTTACCTCCCATAGATTCAATTGCAACGTTACCTGTTAAAATAAATAAATCAGCCCAACTAATTTTATTTCCATATTTTTTCTTTATCGGCCAAAGCAGCCTTCTTGCCTTATCTAAGTTGCCATTATCTGGCCAACTGTTTAAAGGGGCAAAACGTTGAGCTCCTGTTCCACCACCACCACGGCCATCACCAGTTCTATAAGTTCCAGCAGCATGCCATGTCATACGAATAAAGAAACCACCATAATGACCATAATCAGCTGGCCACCAATCTTGGGAATCAGTCATTAGATTATGGAGGTCTTTTTTTAATGCAGCATAATCCAATTTTTTGAACTCTTCTCGATAGTTAAATCCAGCTTCCATTGGATCTGATTTACGATCATGTTGATGAAGTATGTTTAAGTTAAGTTGATTAGGCCACCATTCGCGGTTAGACGTACCTTCTCCCATATTTTTTGTAATTGCTCCGTGCATTACAGGGCATTTACTCTCTGCATCCATTTAGAACCTCCGTTATTTAATACTAATATATAAAGAATTTAAATTAAAGAAAAGTGAAAACTATAACTCAATTTTGAAATTTTCAGGTCGCCAAGTCGCAGGTGCAAGTTCAAAATCATTAAAATCAAAAGCAGGTGCGACAGTGCATCCAATTAAACTGAAAGCACCAGAAGATCTCATAGCAAACCATGTGTTTGCTGTTACGGTGTAAATATAATTATTATCAAACCCTAAAGAAAAAACTTCATAATTAACTCCGTCATTTGATGTGAAAACTTCTAGAGGATCTCCAGAATAAAAATGTAATATTTCATTTTTAGTTAATCGATGCCAATGTGATTTTTCGTTCCTCTTTAATAAGTAATAAATTTGACTAACATTTTCGTTCTTAAAATTTTCAACATAATGTCCTCCTTCAGGATGACTTATCATGTTGAGTTTTTTTATTAAATTATCTGCTTCCACTTAGATTAAATGACCAAGTTTGCTTTTCTTAGTTGAGATATATTTTTCATTATACTTATTGGTGTCTGAGAAAATAGGAATTCTTTGATTTACTTTGATACCCATATCCTCAAGCGCTTTTATTTTTTTTGGATTATTGGTCATCAAATCTAATTCTTTGATTCCTAAATATTTTATCATTCCAGCAATATTTTCATATGTTCTCTCATCATCTTTGAAACCCAATTGATGATTAGCTTCAACGGTATCTAGTCCCTTATCTTGTAAACTATATGCTTTAATTTTGTTTGAAAGACCAATGCCTCTTCCTTCTTGTTGAAGATAAAAAATAACCCCTCTTCCATTTTGAGCAATTTGTTTTAATGATTCAGTTAGTTGGAATCTACAATCACATCTCATACTAAAAAAAGATTCCCCTGTAATACACTGCGAATGAATTCTTGATAAAACCGGCTCATCGGTAAGCAAGTCACCCATACATATTGCTAAATGATCTTTAGATTCATTTTCATCTGTAAAGGCATGTACAGTGAACTCCCCAATATCTGTTGGAAGTTTACTAGTCTCAATAAACTTTAATTTGTCTGACATTATAGTTTAGTAGGATTTGGGGCACCTTTATATACTTCTTCAGGATCAAAAACTTTTTCTTTCTCTTCAAATTTAAGAACAACTTTAGAGCTAGAATTATCCAATGGAATACTTCTATAAAAACATGATCTATATCCTACATGACAGCTAGCACCACCTTTGACATCAACCCTTAACCAAACACAATCTTGATCATCATCAATTCTTATTTCTTTTATTTTCTGCGTTAATCCACTTGTTTTACCCTTATGCCAAAGTGTATTTCTACTTCTAGAAAAATAAACAGCTTCGCCCAAACTCATAGTTTTTTTAAAAGCTTCTTCATTCATATAACCTTGCATAAGTAGTTCACCAGATGAAAAATCTGTTGTTACAACTGGTATTAGACCATTTGAATCAAATTTTGGAGCCAGTTCATTTGACTCTTCAACTTGTTCTATAGATTTTCTTTTTTCAAATTGAATGTTATTCATTTTTTAATTTTTCAGCAGCTTCTAATGCAAAGTAAGTTAGTATACCATTTGCCCCAGCTCTTTTAAAAGATAAAAGAGATTCCATTACAACTTTCTCATTAAGCCAACCTTTATTAATTGACTCTTTTATCATCGAATATTCACCAGATACTTGGTAGGCAAAAGTTGGAACTTTAAATTCTGATTTTATTTTAGAAATAATATCAAGATAAGGCATACCAGGTTTAACCATTACCATATCTGCACCTTCACTTATATCTAATCCAACTTCTCTAATAGCTTCATCACTGTTTGATGGATCCATTTGATATGTTAATTTACCATCTTTACCCAAATTAGAGCCAGAACCTATAGCTTCTCTAAAAGGTCCATAAAAAACTGAAGCATATTTTGCAGCATAAGAGAGAATAAGGGTATCTGCTAAATTGTTTGAATCTAATGCTGTTCTTATTCTCCCCACTCTTCCATCCATCATATCCGACGGGGCGATTACATCACAACCAGCATTCGCTTGGACTAGAGCTTGTTGTTCCAAAACCTCCAAAGTTTTATCATTATCTATTTTATCATTTATAACTAAACCATCATGCCCATGATCAGTAAAAGGATCTAACGCAACATCACATACAATACCAATATTTGGAAAATCTTTTTTGATACTTTTAATTGACCTGCACACCAAATTGTTTTCATCTACAGCTAAACTTCCCTCAGAATTTTTAAGGCCACTTTCAATTTGCGGAAAAATTGCAATAGCAGGAATATTAAATTTAACAGCTTTTTCTACTTCACTTAAAAGTTTATCAATAGAGTATCTGCTTACACCAGGCATCGAATTAATAGGTTCATCCACCTTGTTTCCCTCGCATACAAATAGAGGCAAGATTAAATCATTAACACTAAGTGTATTTTCAGCAACTAAACGACGAGAAAATTCTTTCATTCTATTACGTCTAAGTCTTGTACTTGGAAACTTGCCTTGCATGTTATTCATTTTTTATTCTATTGGTGATTTTGCTTCTTTAAATAAGCTAGTAACAATATCTTCTAATTTAAAGGTCTTTGTTTCAGAAGATCCAATTCTTCTAACCGACACTGTTTTATCTTGAGCTTCTTTTTTTCCAACAGCGATAATTGCTGGAACTTTACTATTACTGTGTTCACGTATTTTATAACCAATTTTTTCATTACGCGTATCTATTTCGGCCCTTATTCCTTTTGATACTAATACCTTTTGTACTTCATATGCATACTCATCAGTATCAGATGTAATTGTTGCAACTACAGCTTGCAATGGTGAAAGCCAAAACGGAAGATGGCCTGCATAATGTTCAATTAGAATACCAGTGAATCTCTCTAAGGAACCGAATAGAGCTCTATGCAACATGACTGGTATTTTTTTATTACCATCTTCTCCAATATAAGTAGCTCCCAATCTTCCAGGTAAATTTAAATCTACTTGGAGTGTTCCGCATTGCCAGTCTCTGCCAATTGCATCACGTAAAACAAACTCTAATTTTGGACCGTAAAATGCACCCTCTCCTGGATTGAGCGTATACTCAAGACCTGTTGCTTCCATGGCTTGCATTAAAGCAGCCTCAGCTTTATCCCAAATAGCATCATCCCCTACGCGTTTTTCAGGACGGTCAGAAAATTTAATTCTAACATTATCGAAACCAAAGTCCTTATAGATACTAAGTATCAAATCACATACCGTTTTACTTTCTTGTGTAATTTGATCTTCTGTACAAAATATATGTGCATCATCTTGTGTGAATGCTCTAACCCTCATTAATCCATGAAGAGCACCAGACGGTTCATAACGATGTACTTTTCCGAATTCAGATAATAGAAATGGCAGGTCTCTATAGCTTTTTAATCCTTGTTTAAAAATTTCTACAGCACCAGGGCAATTCATTGGTTTGATAGCATAAATTTTATCGTCTTTTGCTTCAGTTCTAAACATCATGTCACTAAATTTATCCCAGTGACCAGATGTTTCCCATAGAGACTTATCCATCATGTCAGGCGTATTAGTTTCTACGTAACCTGCCCTGTCTTGTCTGTTTCGCATATAATTTATTAGCGATTGGAATAATGTCCAACCTTTAGGATGCCAAAAAACCGCTCCAGGAGCCTCTTCCTGAAAATGAAATAAATCCATTTCTCTTCCTAGTTTTCGGTGATCTCTTTTTTCTGCTTCTTCAATTTGTAAAAGGTGTTGTTCAAGATCTTTTTCTGTTGCCCAGGCTGTTCCATAAATTCTTGTTAGCATTGCATTAGATGAGTCACCTCGCCAGTAAGCACCAGCAACTTTCATTAATTTAAATGCTTTACCAATTTGTTTTGTTGAAACCATATGAGGACCTCTGCACAAGTCTAACCAATCACCCTGTTTGTAAATACTGATTTCCTCATTATCAGGCAGATCATTAATTAATTCAACTTTGTAGTTTTCACCTTTATCTTTAAAATGTTTTATTGATTCTTCTTTAGACCATACTTCTCTTATAAAATTTTTATTTCTTTGAATGATATCATGCATCTTCTTTTCAATTTTTGGAAGATCAGCAACAGTAAAAGGTTCATCTCTTGCAAAATCATAATAGAAACCATTTTCAATTGCTGGACCAATTGTAACTTGTGTTTCAGGGAATAATTCT
>CACMKW010000003.1 GCA_902614395.1 uncultured Alphaproteobacteria bacterium
TCTAAATTTTTCGAAATTTTAGTTTGATTTTCAGATGATTTTTTAAAAGCATTTAAAAGATTTTCAAAGTTATCATAAATTTTTTGAATTGCCTCACCAGTTGGTTTATCTTCAACTTTAGAAAAATCTGGCGATGAGTTAGAATTGAGTATTTTCTCAAAGTATTGACTAAATTTATTTTGCGCTTGCCCAAGATTTAGATCAAGTAATCCTAATATTAAAGAGCCAGCTAAACCCAGCAATGAACTACTAAATGCAATACTCATTCCTTCCAGTGGAGCATTTAAACCATCTTTAAGAGAATTAAAAAAACCTGCAACATTTGTATCATCTATTCCTAAACCACTAATAACATTACCAACAGATCCAATAGTTTTAAGTAGACCCCAAAAGGTTCCAAGAAGTCCTAAAAAGACTAGCAGTCCAACTAAGTAACGAGAAGTTTCTCTTATACTAATTAAAGTCATGTCTGAATTTTCTATCAATGTATTTATTGATGAACTTTTAAAAAGAAATTTTCCATCAAGATTTTTTAATTCAAGAGAAATATTTTTATCTTGCCCTCTTAATGTTGAAAATGCTTCTATAGAGTTAGTAATGTTGAAATTGGAATAAGCTATATACTTATAATTTAAATTAATAAGATGAAAAAAATTAAATACAATTCCAGTTAATAAAGCTAATAAAATAATAATATTAATAAAGATATTTGATAAAAAAGCATTTTGTAAAACTGGATATAATAAAACAACAATAACAAAAGTAGCTACTAAAAATATTGATGCTCTAATAATATAATTGTTAAGTGATTGTGCCATAAATAAAAGATTATATCACCTGTGTTTGAAATTCAATAAATATAAAGTACTTAGTTGTAGATATAATTTCTCGTAAGAGGCAGATTGTTAATATTTTTTGCTATTTGTATTTGAAAAACTACATTACCCATATTTACAAAAGAATACTTACTTGCCAAAAGATAAAACTCCCACATTCTAAAGAAACGTTGATCAAACATCTTTATAATTTTATCTTTATTTTCCAAAACATTTTGATACCAGCGTGTAAGAGTATGAGCATAATGTAGTCTTAATACTTCAACATCAGTAACATTTATATTGAGTTTTTGTGTTTCTTTCATAACTTCAGATAGCGATGGAATATATCCACCTGGAAAAATATATTTTCGTATCCAGGGACTTGTAGCAGTTGGTTTACCTCTTTGACCAATTGTGTGTAAAAGAAAAACTCCGTTTTCTTTCAAAATATCATTGGCTTTACTGAGGTATGTTTTAAAATATTTAACTCCAACATGTTCAAACATTCCAACAGATACTATACGATCATATTTTTCTTTTTCATTTCTATAATCTTGTAAAGCAAAAGTAACTTTATCACTTAAGCCTTCTTTTTGTGCACGTTCAGAGGCTGTTTTGAATTGATTTTCTGAAAGTGTAATTCCTTTGACTTTAGCTCCAGTAGATTTTGCTATTTCTATTGCCATACCACCCCAACCACATCCAATATCAAGAACACTCATATTTTTATCAATTTGCAGTTTTTTGATTATGTGTTCTTTTTTATCTTTTTGAGCTTGTTCCAAGCTAATGTTAGGATTGTGAAAATAAGCACAAGAATACTGCATATCTTTGTCTAAAAATAGTTTGTACAAATCTTCATTGATATCATAGTGGTGAGCAACATTATTTTTTGAGTTTACAAGCTGATTAATTTGCTGAAGTGGCATGAAAATAGAAGATAAATATTCGTAAAATTTATAAAATTTATTGTTTGAAATAAAATCATCGTAACAATTAGTAATTAGATTAAGAAATTCTTCTATAGTGCCTTTTTCAATAACTAACTCCTCATTCATATATGCTTCACCTATATGAAGATTAGGGTTGAAGAATAGTTTTCTTTCAATAGATTTGTTTTTTAATCTTATACAAACGTGTGGATTTGAATTTCCAAATTTATAAATCTTGTCATTAGAATCTATGATTTCTAATGTTCCATCAAAGTTAAGTTTTTTCAGTACACTGAATAACATGTTTATTTATTTTAAGAAAAACGTCACTTATGTCAATAACTCTAAATTATTAACATTTGATGAGAAAATAATTTGTAGAGATTGACTTAAGCAGCAATGCGACGATTTTTTTGAGCTTCTTTTTCTTTTTTAAGCTCTTTTTCGTCAATATACGCAACATCACAGTGACTCTGACAATAAGGCTTCCCAGCAACGGTATCAGCTTCACAAAAATGAAAATCTTTCTCTTGTGGATCTCCAATTGGCCATTGGCAACTTGAGAAACTGTGCATCACACTGTTTTGTTTAAGATAGTTTTTTAATATAGACATAATAATTTTTATTAATTTCGAGGTAGTTTATATTTATGAAAAAACCAGTATTCAACATTAAATATAAAAAAGTTGTTAATTATCAATATGTTAGTATCTTAATCTTTTTGACCTACTATATGTTGATACATAATTTATAATAAAAACGAATCGGTTTATCGAAAAAATAAAATTATAAACAATAGTGCCAAAAAAAAGAGATAGGATTTGATCACAAAACTTTTAGTTAATTTGGATTTAGGAGGTTTTCTCAAATATATAAAGAAAACAATAGTACTCCAAAATAATAAAAGTATTACCCAGCCTGTTAAAAATGCGTAATAAAAATCGACAGACATAAGTTCCCTAAAGAATTAATCTATATAGCGCAGTGTAAACCTGTTTTTTGAATATATTTTTGATGATATTCTTCAGCTTTATAGAATTCCTTAGCTTCAGATATTTCAGTGACAATATTTATTCCTGCACTTTTAGCATATTCATTTTTAGAATTAATAGATTTATTTTTTTGGTCTTCGTTATAATAATATATTGCTGATCTATATTGTGTTCCAATATCAGGACCTTGTCTATTTAAAGTTGTAGGATCATGACACTTCCAGAAAACCTTCAAAAGATCTTCATAAGATATTTTAGAATTATCAAATTCAACTAAAACAACCTCAGTATGATTTGTATTTCCTTGGCAAACACTTTCATAAGAAGGGTTAATAGTATCGCCTCCAGAATAACCAACTAAGGTATTTATTACACCTGGAGTTTTAAAAAATGTTTCTTCCACACCCCAGAAACAACCTGCACCAAATAATGCTTTTTCCATAATTATAAATATATATGTAATATAAAATATATCAATTTTTATGAGTCCAAAATTTAAAATTTTAGATAAAAAGAATATTCACGACGGTTTCTTTAAAATGAATGAAGTTACTCTAAAATACAAAAAATATAATGGGGATTGGAGTAATGAAATAAAAAGGGAGTTATTTGGCGGTGCACAAGTATCTGCAGTCTTACCATATGACCCTATAAATAAAAAAATCGTTTTAATTCAACAGTTCAGACCAGGGACAATTTCTAGAGATAATCAAAATTATCTAGATGAAATAGTTGCTGGAATAATTGACTCTGGTGAAACTCCAGAAGATACCGCAAAAAGAGAATGCTTGGAAGAAACTGGATGTGAAATAAGCAATCTTACATCTATACAAGGTTATTTTCCTGCTCCAGGATCATCTGAATCTTTTTACAATCTTTTTTTAGGCGAGGTAATTGCTCCAGATAAAGAAATTATAAGGGGTCTAGAGAATGAAAATGAAGACATATTAGTTAAAAGTTATAGTTTTGATGAGGTAAAAACAAAGATGAATAAAAAAGAAATTTTAAATGGACTTACACTAATAGCATTACAATGGTTTTTTTTAAATATTGAACGGTCTTAAGTTCCTATACCTCTTTCATAAGGTTGAACTAATTCTTTACATATTAAGTTCATATCTAAAGTCTCAACATTTTTATCTATAGTTTGATATTCCTGACACTCATATACTTCGTTATCTTTTTGGAGAACTGTAACAAATAAGATTATTGTTAAATCATTTCCAACCTCTATGTCACTTATAGCGTAGCTTTTAACTTCAAATCCTTCATTAATAAGATCTTTATAAGATTTCTCTGACTCTAGCCATTGATCTATATTTGGATTAGCTATTGAAATGTTAGAAAAAAACAGAAATATAGAAAATAAAAATATATTTAGTTTTCTTTTAGCCATTGTAGAACTTCATTTATATGTTTGTTAGGAGGAAAAATAGGGTAGAATACTTTTTTAACAATATTTTTTTCCACAATAAGAGTTGATCTTTTAAAATATATTTTGTTTTCAATTTCAAAATATGGCATTTTTAATGAATTGAGCAAAAAATTTTCTGAATCACTTAAAACATCATAAGGAATTACTAATCTATCTGTCATTTCCTTAATATAATCTATTGTTTGAGTTGATATTCCTATAGGCAGCGCATTAAGTTTGATTAATTCTTCATAATTATCTCTAAAACTACAGGTCTGCATAGTGCAGCCAATGGCTCCTGGAGTTTGATTCCAATTTTTAGGTAAACTTTCATTTGGATTACCTGTCATAGGATAAAAATATAAAATTAAACGAAAAGTGTCAGATCTTTTTATTTTTAATAGATTACCCTGTTGATTTTTTAGAGAAATATCCGGCAAAAACTTATTTAAAAGATGATCAGCTTTTCCATCATTTTGCGGTTTAGGAAATTTGCTATAATCCATACTAATTTGTCTTGTATAATCCAATTCTATATACCATAAGATACTTTTATGACTCAAATTAAACCTTTATCTAGTATGGAAACTCCTCGCTTTGCTGATGTTGCTACTTTTTTTCGTTTACCTGTTGTGAAAGATTTAAATAAATTAGACTACTGTATTGCAGGTGTACCATGGGATGGGGGAACTACTAATAGATCTGGAGCTAGACATGGGCCAAGAGAAATTAGAAATGCATCATCACTTGTAAGGCTTTATCACCCTGTTTCACTTAAAAGTCCTTATGATAAATTTAATATTGCAGATATTGGTGATTGTCCTATAAATCCAGCAGACTTAAATGATAGTTTAGATAAAATAGAAAAATTTTACTCAAATATTTATAATTCCAAAACAATTCCATTATCAATTGGAGGTGATCATTTAATTAGCTTACCAATTTTAAGAGGTATTGCAAAAGAAAAACCAATAGGTTTATTTCAGTTTGATTCTCATTCTGATACTTGGGATTCCTATTTTGGAGGATTTAAATATACTCACGGCACACCTTTTAGACGAGCTATTGAAGAAAATCTTATTGATCCAGAAAAATATGTAATACTAGGGGTTAGGGGTGCATTATATGATCCAAATGATTTAACATGGGCTAGAGAACAAGGTGTAACCATCATTACTATAGATGAATATTATGAAATGGGGTTTAGTAAATGTGTTGAAAAAATCTATACAGTTTTAGGTAACACAGATACTTATTTTACTTTTGATATAGATGGAATTGATCCTACCTTTGCACCAGGAACTGGAACACCAGAAGTTGGTGGTTTTAATGTGAGGGAAGCTCAAACTATTATCAGAGTTCTAAATAAATTAAATTTTGTTGGTGGCGATGTTGTAGAAGTATCACCACCATTTGATCTTAATAATATGACTTCACTTGTTGGGGCAACAATTGCTTTTGAAATGCTTTGTAGTATGACTAAGGTAAATTAATTTATAAATATTTATTTACTAGACATCAATCATACTTCTCTCATCAACAAGATTTTCTTTTATTAGATTATCCCATAATTCTTTTGGTATAGGATGATTTAAATTTTCAAAGTTCTGTTGGATTTGTTCAATTCTATCAATACCTAATATCATAGATGATATTAATTTATTAGAGTACGAAAATTGGAGTGCTGCAGCGGGTACAGGAACATCGTATTGTAAACAAATTTTAGATATACTTTGATATTTTTCTTTTATATCGATTGGTATTTTATCATACCTATAAGTAATTTGATCACCAATACCTTTTGCTAAAATTCCTGAATTGAAAACACCGCCTAAAATTATTCCAATATTATTTTTTTTTGCAATTGGAAAAAATTCATCGAGTGCAGTTTGATCTAAAAGTGTATATCTTCCTGCTAGAAGCATACAATCAAAATCACCTTCATTAGCAAATCTTGCACAAATATCGGCATCATTTAATCCTACTCCAATAGCTTTAATAACTTTTTGTTCTTTAAGATCATTTAATGCTTTATATGCACCATTCATTGCAATTTTAAAATAATGATCTACTTCATTACCGAAAGTGTATTTATCTACATCATGAATCAAACAAATATCAATCTCCGGTACTGCTAATCTGTGTATCGATTGATCAAAAGATCTCATAACTCCATCATAAGAATAATCAAAATGTGGAATAAAATTTATATGACCTTTAAATTTTCCATCTTTATAATAATTTCTTTCTGGGGTAAGGTATCTACCAACTTTGGTTGAAAGATAATAACTTTTGGGATCAATAGTTTTTATAAAATTACCAATTCTGTGTTCACTTAAACCATATCCATATAAAGGTGATGTGTCATAGAGATTAATATTATTTTCAAAACAACTTTTAACAATATCAAAACAATCAGTTTCATTTAATTCTTCAAATAAATTCCCTAAAGGAGCTCCACCAAATCCAATTGATGTAAGTTTGATATCTGTTT
This sequence comes from uncultured Alphaproteobacteria bacterium, assembly GCA_902614395.1. Taxonomy (GTDB): domain Bacteria; phylum Pseudomonadota; class Alphaproteobacteria; order HIMB59; genus CACPNW01. Next base: position 6,651 of record CACMKW010000003.1, read on the forward strand.
TACCTAAATTTCTTTTTTCCATATAAAGTTGAAATTATTTAAATTAATTAAATAAATCAACTAATATAGAAATTATTTTTAATTTATAAGTTTATTAGTTATAAATAATAAATGCAAAATTCATTTAGATGGTATGGCCCGACCGATCCTGTAAAATTAACTGATATAAGACAGGCTAACGCAGAATATGTTGTAACATCATTACATCAAATTCCTTATGGCGAAAAATGGAGTAAAAATGATATAAAAAAAAGAATAAATTACATAAATAAAAATAATAATTCTTATAATATAAATTTAAAATGGAATGTTGTTGAAAGTATTCCTGTACATAACAATATAAAATTAAGAACTAAAAATTTTAAAAAATTAATAAGTAATTACAAAGATACAATAGCAAATATTGCTGCAAATAATATAAATACTATTTGTTATAATTTTATGCCAATAGTAGATTGGACAAGAACTCAACTAGATTTTAAATTACCTACAGATGGATTAGCCCTAAAATTTAATTATTTACAAATAATTATATTTGAAATGTATATTCTCAAATTAAAAAATTTAGAAAAAAGATATTCGAATAAACAAATAAAAAATGCCGAAAAACTTTTTAAGTTAATGAAAACAAATGATATTAAAAATTTAAAATTGGCAGTAATGGGTGGTTTACCTGCCTCAGAAACAAAATATTCTGTGAGTGAATTTAAAGAAATGCTCAGTGCTTATAAAGATATGGATAATGATGATATAAAGCAAAATTTAAGAGAATTTATTAAAGAGATAATGCCCGTAGCAGAGGAAAATAATGTTAAAATGGGTATACATCCCGATGATCCTCCTATTCCTCTTTTTGGTGTACCAAGAATAGTATCTACTATGGATGATTATCAATATATATTTGATTCTTATGATTCTCCATGTAATGGGATGACTTTTTGCGCAGGATCGTTAGCATCAAATTTTTATAATGACGTTTATAAAATTTTTAATAAATTTAAAAAAAGAGTTAATTTTATACATCTTAGAAATGTAAAAAAAGAAAAAGATAGAAAAAGCTTCTATGAGTCAAATCATTTAAATGGGGACGTCGATTTTGTTAGACTAATAAAATTAATTTTAAATGAAGAAAAAAGAAGAAGTATTAACAAAAAAATTGATATACCAATGAGACCAGATCATGGGCACTCATTATTAGACGATCAAAATAAAAACAATTTTAATGCAGGATATACTGCAATTGGAAGATTAATGGGTCTTTCTGAATTACGTGGTATAATAAAAGCTGTTATTTAAATACTAAATTACTTAAAAAATTTACAAATGTAACTTTTTTAATTTGATTTATATTATTAAGAATATTTTTTTCTAAATTTAATTTTTGATAATCACTTAAATTAAAAATATTTTTTTGATGAAGCAAATTTTGAACAAAAGTTTCTTTGTCATTCTCATAAGTATTTATTATAAATTCTTTATTTAAATCAGATAAGTTACTTTTATTATTAACTATCATATGTTGTAAAAAAAGAATCCATGATGTGATGATTGCATCAATATATGGTGTTTTATTTTTATTTTTTTTATAGGTATCTAATAATCTTATAGGAATTTTTAGTGATCCGTCCATTGCAATACGAATTAATTTATCCTCAATATATGGATTTTTAAAACGCCTTAAGACTTCATTTTTATAATTTTTGATATCAAAATTATCTTTGTTTTCAAAAGTTGGAAGAACCTCTAGATCTAGAAATTGAGATATAAAGTTGAAACAGATTTTGTCAGCCATTGCCTCATGAACATGAGTATGACCCAATAATATTCCTATGTAAGCTAAAGAAGAATGAGCTCCATTCAAAATTTTTAGTTTGATATTTTCATAGAAGTTAATATTTTCAACAAAACTTATATTTTTATTATTTAGTATTTTTTTAAGTGCTTCATTATCAGATTGAATATACCAGTCTCTATATGGTTCAGTGACAACAATAGAATTATCTTCATAAGGAATATTAAAAAATTTTGAATTCTTATTGTTATTAGGAACAATTCCATCTATCATGGTTAAAGGGAATTCTACATTAGAGAGAAACCATTTTAAGCATTCAGGATATATTTTAGTTAAAAATTCATATATTAAATTCTTAAGAATATTACTGTTTTTACTTAAATTATCACAACTCATAATAATTATTTTTTCTTTATTTAATTTAAATCTTTGAATTAACCCAAAAGAGATATGACCAATAACCGTATTCAGGTTTTTATTTTCTAAATCATTTATTATATCCTTTGAATAATTTAATTTTTTATCTTTATCAAAATGGTATCCTTTTTCAGTGACAGTTAAAGTAATTAATTTTACATCTTTAGATGCAATTAAATTTCTAATTTCTATTTTATCTTTTTTTCCAAATAATATTTTTTTTATTGGATTTAGAATTTTTATTTCTTTAAAATCTTTTGATATCCTCACTAATGTATAAAGATAATCTTGTTTAATTAACTTTAAGTTAATCTCATTTGATCTTAAATTAACACCAATAATTGAAATATTTTGATTATTTTCTAAAAGCTCATGAATATATAACGCTTGATGAGCGCGATGAAAATTTCCAACTCCAAAATGTAAAATGCAATTCTTTTTTTTTTCTATATCATAAGTCGGAAAAGATTGTTCTGTCAAAAAATTTGTATTTATATTTTTTCTTAATTGCATATTGTTAAATAAAATATACTTTAAGTAAAGATGATCAATATAATTTATATCTAACTTAAATTTAGAAAATTTTGACTATTTTTAAAAAAGAGTTTAGATACATCATCACTAATTTGATTTTCAGAAATTTTAAAATTTTTTAACTGAATAGCATTATAATGATTATATAAGACCTCACTTAATAATACTTTAAAATGAAACCATTTATAAATTAATTGATCTGTCACTCTTGCATCAGAGTGCTGTGGAATAAAATTTAATCCTAATAATTCAATTCTTAAATTTAAAATTAGTTTAATTAAACTGGGTTGGTTCATAAACCACCAAAAACCATAAATTTTAAGGTTCTGATGTTTTCTTGCTAACACCGTTAATTCATGTTGATCATTTAAAGATAAACATGAACAAAGTATTTTATTATTTGGATATTCGTTACATATTTCACTAAGATTATTTAAATCAACTTTGTCTATACCATCTCCTGCAAGCAGAAATTCTTTATTAACTTGTCTTTTAACACCTAATAATAAAGATAAAGAAATATTTTTTCTTTCAAGCCATTTTAAAATATCTGGTACAAATCTATTTTTTAAAAAAGATTTTAATTGTAAATTATTTAAGGACAATGCAGCATAAACAGGTTTAGATTCTAAATACACTTTTTCTAGATATTTAATTATTAAATCATTTTCGTTTTCAAAATGATCAATATTTTTTTTACAAATATCTAAACATTTATCAAAATTGATAAGTATGTCATCCAAGCGAAGTGAAGCTAGGTATTTTTTTGTATCCCATTTCTTGTTGTTAAATAATTGCCATTCAGATTTATCAAATGGGTTGTTAGTCATTACAACTTTAGAGATTTTACTGATTTTAAATATTTGTGAATCAGTTAAATTTAGTTTGGAATATTCATTATTTATTTCATCAAATGACTTTGACATATAGTCAATCGATAACTGTGACAAAATTGTTAGTACACCCTTACAGGCTTCAGAAATAGGTGTTCTTTTCCTAAATAATTCTTCCCAAATTATGTTTGATTTTTCTTTATTTGTTAATCTATAAAATTTTTTTATATTTATGTTTGTTGTTGTGAATAATTCTGCAATTAAATAATGATAATTTAAAACTTCAGTTAAACCTGAAAGATGATATTTTTTAAAATCAGCTGGAAAAAGATGGGTATGAATATCAAAAATCTCAGTTTCATTAACAATCTTATTTATAGTTTGTTTTAAATTTTTCATACAAATTATTTTTTGATTTTATAGTTATAAGATTTTTTTTTAAAATAGTTCAAACAATTTTTTAAAATTAAATCATAAGAGTTTGGATACTTTAATATAATTTGTTCTTTCTGTATTTTTCCTTTTCCCTCTAAACTAAATAAAAGTGATATTTTATTTTTTTTAAATTTAATTACAGGTGTTAAAATCAAATTTTTATTAATTTCATAATCTATTGTTTTTCCGTCATCGAAAATTAATGGTAAATTTTTTTGTTTAAAAGAGATATCAATTAAAGAAGGAAAAATTACTATTTCCTTTATTGGAGCTAAATGAGGTTCGTAAAAATTTATTTTTAATTTGGGTATTACTGTGCCACCTCTAATAATTATAGGTAATTTATTGATCGGTGCATTTATATTTACCCATCCACCATTAGAAATGAATTTTAAATTAAAATAATCAAACCAACCTTCATTACAAAGAGGAAGGAAAACTTTTACTCTATTTCTATTTTTTACTAAAACAGGAGCTACAATAATTCTTTCATTTATAGAAAAAACTTCTTCTTGTTCAAAATGTTCTTTCTCTGGAAAATCTAAAAATAATGGCCTTATTACTGGCTCACCTTCTTTATAAAAACGCCATATCGCTGAATAAAGAATTGGCAGTAGTTGATATCGTAATTGAATTAATTTTGTAACTGTTGGAATTGTATCATTATATAACCATGGTAAATTAGTATTACTTAGATTAAGTATATTCTTATTCTTATTTTTATTTTGTTTTTTGGTATTTGGCTTCCATGAATTCATATGAAATCGAGGATGAAATAACATGAGTTGAAAAGAACGTATCATTAATTCTCTTGAAGTTTTTTTACCAGTAAACCCACCTATATCATGTCCAAAAAATCCAATTCCAGACAGAGAGAGGCCTAACCCTATAGATGCACTCCACTTTAGTGAATGCCAAGATGTATTGTTATCGCCTGTCCATGTTTCTACATAACGTTGAATTCCTAATGTGCCAGATCTAGTAACTCCATGATTTCTTATTCTTGGATAGTAGTTTCTTGTAGCTTGAGAGCTAGCCTTAGACATTAAGATAGCTTGTAACGGTAGCAACGAATTTGTTTTAACTTTTTTATTTAAATATAATGAATAAGCATCTTTGCCTTCTAGATCATATTCATTGTTGTCATTCCAAATTGTATCAAAACCATTTGATAATATATATTTTGTAACATATTTTTTCCACCAAGTGGCTCCTGTTTTTTTAGTAAAATCAATTATACTCGCAGTTTCATCCCAAAATTGAATTACAAGAGGTTTATTATTATTGTCTGATATAAAAATTTTCTCCTTTACTGCTTGTTTATAAATTGGGTGTGAAGTTAATATTGCTGGTTTTAAATTGGCTGTAAGATGTATACCGAATTGTTTAATTTTATGTAAAAATAATTTAGGTTCAGAAAATTTTTTTTTATTCCATTTAAACATATATCTTTTCTTACCATGCAAAGTATATCCAGAACCAAAGTGCAAACTACTTAATGGAATTTTTAATTCTTTACATTTATTTAAAAATTCTAAGTACAAATTTTGTGAATTTTCATCGTCAGCAATTTCCATAGAAGAAAATTGAAAACCTAAACTCCATTTTGGTGGAAAATATCTTGGACCAATAAAATTATTAAGAGAAGAAATAATAGAATGTTTATTATTTAAAAATATAAAAAGTTGAATTCCTTTATTTTGGAAATTTGCATATCTATAAGGATGATGATAATTTGAATGTTCACTTCCTAAATCAACAACACCATAACTTAAAGTATTATATAAAAGTCCATAATCACAATTTCTATTATTTTTATTTATTATGTATAACCAAGGAAAAGATTTATAGAGAGGATCACTTTTTTCTCCATTATAACCCAGTGCATCTTTTTGAGATAATATATATCTTCTATATGATTTTTCTAAATTACCAGTTTTCTCACCAAGACCATAAATATTATTATAAGAATATCTATTTTGATAATGAGTTGTCTCATTTTTCTCTTCATTCCAATACCAAGAACCAGTTTCTCTATCAGAGCAGATTTCTTGCCAATTATTTCTAATTTTTCTATAAACTGTTATTCGAAAAGGATTATCATGAACATTTATTTTAGTAAGTTGTGATTTAATTACATAATAGTTTTTATATTTTGAGACATTTGTATTTTCATAAATATGATTTTTTTCATTAATTATTTTTGGTAAAACTTTTTTATTATTTTTATCAAATAATTCAAAGTTAATAATATTATCATTTGATATTGCAATATAAAATCCCCAATTATGCTCTAAATTAAATAGGACGTTTTTTTTAAATACTTTACAACTTAAAATTTTATCAAATTTTTTCAAGATGTTAGAGCAATACCATCTTTATCAAACCAATGAGCATCATCTAGTTTAAACCCAACCTTAATTGTTTGATTGGCATGAATATCAGTTTGATAATTAAGTTTTATTGAAATTTTTTGTTCACCTGAGGTTGTTCCATACAAAAAACTATCAGAACCTAATTGCTCAACAGTTTCAACATTTAGTGATAACGAATTTTCGTCTTTAATTGATAGATGTTCAGGTCTTATTCCAAGACTTGTAGAGTTAGACGGTGCTATTTCTTTTAAAGAATTTGGAAGATAGTCAAATTGTATAAAATTCATTTTTGGTGAACCAATAAAACCAGCTACAAACTTATTAGATGGTTTGTTATATAATTCTAAAGGTGCTCCAACTTGCTCAATAATACCGTCATTCATTACAACGATTTTATCAGCCATTGTCATTGCTTCTACTTGATCATGAGTTACGTAAATCATAGTATTACCTAATCTTGCATGTAATGCTTTTAACTCAACTCGTGTTGCAACTCTAAGTTCAGCATCTAAATTAGAAAGGGGTTCATCAAATAAGTATATTGATGGTTCTCTTACAATTGCTCTGCCAATTGCAACTCGTTGTTTTTGACCGCCAGATAATTGGCCTGGTTTTCTCTGTAAATATTCTTCCATTCTAAGTAGTCTTGCAGCTTCTAAAATACGTTTATCAATTTCATCTACTTCCATTTTTAAGTTTTCCAGTCCAAAAGCTAAATTTTGTCTAACACTCATATGAGGATACAAAGCATAGGATTGAAAAACCATTGCTAAACCTCTTCTTGCTGCAGAAATATTATTTACGACTTGTTCATCGATTAAAATATCACCCTTTGTAATCTGTTCTAATCCAGCAATCATTCTTAATAATGTAGATTTGCCACACCCTGATGGGCCTACTAATACACAAAACTCTCCATTATTAATAAATAAATCAATGCCGTGAATTACTTCCAAGTTTCCATAATTTTTTCTTACTTGTTTTAATTCTAAAGTTGCCATAATTATTTAATTCCTGTGTTAGCGATGCCAGTAGTAATATATCGTTGTAGAAAAACAAACACTAAAGTCGTTGGTATAAGACTGACAACTGTCATTGCCAATCTGTAATGCTCTTGAGCTACATATTCACCTTGAAAATCTAGAAGACATAATTGAATAGTATATGCAGTTTTTGTAGTTGATACTGCTATCATTGGTAAAATTAAATCGTTCCATCTCCAAATAATTGATAAGATTGCAAGAACTGCTATTGCTGGTAATGCGAGTGGAAAAACTATTCTCCAATAAATACTCCATTCACTAGCAGCATCCATTCTTGCAGCTTCAAGAAGTTCGTCTGGAATAGTTAACATATATTGCCGTAACATAAATACACCAGTAGGGGTTGCGGCTCCGGGTATAATAACTCCCCATAAAGTTCCATTTAAGCCAGTCACAGAAACCATTTTAAATATACCAACAATTAAAACCGAAGCTGGAACCATTAGAGTTGCGAGAATAATAATGAAAAATATTATTTGTCCATTGAATTTATATTTTGACAAAGCAAATGCTGCCATTGAATTTATTAAAACCGTGATAATTGTTGCAATAATTGTTACAAAAACTGAATTGTTCAAACACTTGATTGCATCAAAACTCATACCTCTTACATTATTTGTTAAAGGGTCAGAATAATTAATCCAAGAAGGTCGAAGTTTTTTATTAACGATTATATCTTCAGTAGGAATCTTAACAATACCACCCTGAGGATTTGAAATCAGCCTAGCATTAACAGTATCTTTATTTGTGTTTAATCTGCTTACTGAATATTCCTCAATTTCATTAGTTTCTGTATTTTTTGCTGAAATTAAAATTTGAGAGGTAAATCCATTAGGCTTATAAGGCTTTAAACCAAGAAATTCTGATAAAAGTCTAACTTCCTCCTCATTTAAATTTATTAAATATTCTTCGGGATTATATTCTTTTTTTGCATCAGGAAACATACTTGGATATTTTATTAACCACTCAGGAAAATTTTTTTCTTCGATAAGTTCCTTGGCATGATCAGAAACTAATCCTAAATGAGTTCTTAAAGCGTAATATTCTTTGCCTTCAAATTTTGAAATGAAAAGATTAGGGTCATTAACTTCTTTTTTATCTTCATCTCTCAATTCATTCCAATATATTACCCAATCTGGAAGATCTTTAATTATAAAAATTTCCTTTCCATCTGGCCCGAAAACTGTTGCTCTTACAACTCTGTCATAATCTAAAGGCAATAAGTTAGTATCTAATTTTTGAAGTAAAAATTGAGATTTTATAGAATTTAATAGTAACCACAATACAGGTAAGAAAATAATTAGAAATCCTAAAAAAAGATAAAGATAAGCAATCCAATCAATAAAAGAAAGTTTATTTTTTCCATGGGTTCTCGAAAAAAATTTGATTACAGCGCTCAAAGTTTAACCTGCCTTCTAGTCAAATAAAATTGTAGTAATGATAAAAGAATTAACAATAAAGCAACTAGTAAAGATGCCATGGCAGCAATGCCTAATCCAAAAGTCGTTTTCTGACCTCTTAAACCAGCTGTTTCAAAAATGTATGAAACTAATGAAATCCAGCCAACTTGTAATGCAAATAATTCTTCGAAAGCCTGAAAAGCTTTAATTAAAGATAAAACTGTAACAACTAAAAGAATAGGCATTAAAAGAGGAAGGGTAATTCTCCAAAATGCCCTCTGATCTGATGTTCCATCCATTTCTGCAGCTTCATATAAATCTTTTGGAATTGATTGTAAGCCAGCTAATAAAATTAACATATAAAATCCTAAGTGAGCCCAAGTATAAATAAATACTGACCAAAACATTGTCCATGAAGGATCTGTTAACCATTGAATAGGTTGGTCAATCCAATTCCATTCCATTAAAGTTTGAGACAATAATCCTTGTCTTTTTAGAATTAAAGTCCAAAGAAAAGCAACTACGACTGGGCTAAGCATGACTGGATAAAAGTATACGGCTCGCCAAAAAGCTCTTCCTACTATTTCTCTATTGAGAACAACTGCTGTTATTAATGCTACCACGATCATTATAGGAACTTGAAATAAGACAAATATGAATGTATCTGCTATTGAAGCTTTAAACTTATCATCCTCCATATTTTCAATACCGGTGTCAATTTGTGTTTCTAAAATTATTCTAGATAAATTATCTGAGCCAGAGTAATCTCTTGAAGAAAAGTTTATACTTTCTCCATCGGTTACCGAAAATCCAAAATTCATAAAAAGTGGTAAAAAAGTAAAAAGACCAAAAATTAATATGTTAGGAAATAAAAACAAGTATGGTAAACTTTTTGTACCACTTAGTCTTTGTGCTAATTCTATTGGCCATCCAATAACAGACATGAGTCTAGAAATATTACCAATGACCCCTTTGGATAGTAAAAATCCAATAAACAAATAAATAAATATTACAAAATACCAGTAGTTAAAATTTAATATATTTTCAGACATTAATTTAACTAAGGCCGATTTTAAATCGGCCTTAGAGTTAAAATTTATTCAGCAATCTTCGCAGCTACATCTGCATCAATCGCTGCCAAAGCTTCATCAAGAGTCATCTCTCCTGTAATTGCTTTAGTGATATAGTCAGGAACAATCCCATATATTGCAAAGTTTTTATTATAACCTTGGAACCAATAAGCTTGAGGGGTTGTATCTGCTGCTTTTCCTGCATTTGCTGCAAAAATTGCAAGACCTTCAGCAACATTAGGACTAACACCCGTATAATCTATACCAGATTTTTGCAAACCTTGGTGAGCAGTAATGTTACTTGTAGAAGCAGCAAATTTTTCAGCATTTTCTGTTTGTGACATAAAATCGATAAATGATGCTGCAGCCTCTGGATGTTGTGTTGATTTAAATGCAACTATACCTGATCCACCTGGCATTGCTCCACATCCACCTGGACCGCAAGGAATAGGTACTACCTTCCACTCAAAATCTGTAATGTTAGTGTCATAGTTTCCTAGCATCCATGAACCCGACATGTGCATTGCAACTGTTCCATCTAGGAATAAAGGAGCGGCATTTCTGTAAGAAGTACCTGCACCTGCAGGCCAACCTTCAGCAGGCATTAATCCTTCTTCATGCCATCCAACAAATACCTCAGAAAATTTTCTAAATCCTTCATCAACTAAAATCGGTGTTCCATTTTCGTGAAACTTTGCTCCATAAGAAAAAGCTGGTCCAGCCCATCTATGTGCAGTTCGATCTAATGCAAGACCTGCTGTTAAACCAAGTTCCGATTTTACTTGTCTTAAGGCTTCAGCCCAGTCGTCCCATGTAGCACCTTCTTCAGGCATATCAACGCCTGCATCTTCAAACATTGTAACATTTACGTAAGGCCCTGTAACAGTTAATTGAGTTTGCCAACCGTAAATACCATCATCACCTGAAGGTTTTCTGTACCAAGGAAGTGTTGCACCATAATTTGCTTCCCAATATGAAGAGTCAACATAAGGTTTTAGGTCTAAATAGAATTTATTTAATCCTCCTAAATTTGTTACTCTAGCTAAATCTGGTGCAGCACCTGATTCTAATTGATTTTCTAGTTGTTCTCTTATTACTTCATATCCAACTGTTTCAATATTTAATGTATGACCAGTTGATGCTTCCCATGACTTAGCCATGTCTGCAATAGTATCACATTCATTAATATCTTGATAACATATGAACTTCAATTCTGCTGAATTTACAGTAAATGAAGCTGAAGTAACAAAAAGAAAAATAGCCAATATTCTTTTCATAATTCCTCCAATTAAATTTAATACAATATTGATAACACGAACCCATACGAATTCAAAAAAAATTTATGTAATTTATAAGAAAAATAGTGGTTATTTATATAATTAGTCTTTGAATTTTTTTATTTTCATGGTTTGGGAGAAAATTATTAACTATAGTTAAAATAATAATGATTGGATACCTAGGATTAGCACGAGAAACTTTTGATGTACCTTTTGCAATGTCTAAGTTTTTAGAAGGTAAAAAAGTTTTACGAAATATATTTACTGAAATAAAAGGAATTGATTATTTAATTACCAATAATGAATTATCAGATAAAGCATTTAAATATTTTAAAGATAATAATTTTAAAAAAATTATAATTTTTCAAACTACATTTACAGATGCAAAATTTTTATTACATTTTGCTAGAAAGATAAATAAACCTTTGTGTATTATTGCCTTTCCAGAGCCACGAACTGGAAAGAGATTAAGACTTAATTCAGTATGTGGATTAAATTTAGGAATGCACTCATTAATTAAAAATAATATTAATGCTGAATTCATATTATATAATAATTATAAAGACGTAGAAAAAAGAATTAAAAAATTTATTAATAAAAAAATTTATAGCAATAAAATAATTGAATGGAAACAGATTAGAAAAAAAAGCGGTAAAAAAATAGATATAAAGAAACAAAACATTGGACTTGTTGGTGAAAGACCTGAAGGTTTTGATACATGTGATTATTCATTATTAGAAATTAGGAAAAAATTAAATTTTGATATTAAAAAAATAAAATTAAATGAACTATTCTCAGAAGCTAAAAAAATTAAAAAGTCAGTTTTAAATTCAACACAAATAAAAATTGAGAAAAATTTGAAGAATTCAAAAAAATTAAATCAACATGAATTAAAAAAAAGTATTTCAATATACCATGGATTAAATACACTTCACACAAAACACGATGTTCAAGCGTTTGCAGTTAGATGTTGGCCAGAAATGTTTACAGAATTTGGTTGTGCTTCTTGTGGTCCTATGGCTATGATGAATGAAAAAAAAATTAGCAGTGCTTGCGAAGCAGACGTTTTAGGAGGGATAAGTTGCAACATACTAAACCAATTAAACAATCAACCTTCTTTACTAGTGGATATTGTCGATATAGATGAAAAAGATAATTCTGTTGTTTTTTGGCATTGTGGGTTAGCGCCTCTTAGTATGTCTAAAAAAGGTGAGGCAAAAGCGGATATACATTCTAATAGAAAAAAACCACTACTTCATAATTTTGCTTTTAAACCAGGAGATATAACAATATTCAGAGTTTCAAAATCAGCAAGCAAATTAAAATTTTTTGTACTTAAGGGAAAAGTGATCAATAGGAAAAATTCATTTGCTGGAACTTCAGGTGTAGTAAGTTTTGGCAAAAATACAAAAAATAAAATAGAAAAAATGTTTAAAGGTGGACTTGAGCATCACGTTGCTTTTACTTATGGTGACTATTATAACGAAATTGTTAATCTAGGTAATCAAATGAAAATTCCAATATACACAGTATGAGCAAAACTTTTAAATATGGGATAATAGGTGCTGGATCAATGGGTCGTGAACATATCAGAAATGTTAATATAATTGATGAAGCAGAAATTGTTGCTTTAAGTGATCCACATGATGAATCAATTAATCAATCTTTATCATTACTTAATAAAAAAGTTCCATGTTTTACAAACTATAATGAAATGATACAAGCTGATCTTGTTGATGGGTACATAATCTCTACTCCTAATTTTACTCATATAGATGTACTAAAAGATGTAATTAAAACAAAGAAACATATCTTAGTAGAAAAGCCGTTATGTACAACAATTAAAGATTGTATCGAATTTAGAGATTTGACTAAAAATTATCCAGGTTTAATTTGGACCGCAATGGAATATAGATATATGCCACCCGTAAAAAGAATGATTGATGAAATTCATAATAAAACAATTGGTAATTTAAAAATGTTATCAATTAGAGAACACCGATTTCCTTTTTTAGTTAAGGTGAATAATTGGAATAGATTTGCGGAAAATACAGGAGGCACATTAGTTGAAAAATGCTGTCATTTTTTTGATCTAATGAGGTTAATTGTGAATAGTGAAGCGAAACAAGTTTATGCAAGTGGCAATCAAGATGTTAATCATTTAAACGAAAAATATAACAATAAAACTCCTGATATTCTTGATAATGCCTATGTAATTGTTGATTTTCAAAATGGAGTTAGAGCTTTGCTTGATCTCTGTATGTTTGCTGAAAACTCAACAAATCAAGAGGAGTTATGTGCGGTTGGAGATATCGGTAAAATTGAAACTGCTGTACCTTCAGCTAGTTCAGGCAAAAACTCATCTGAATTAAGGATTGGATATCGAGGAAGAAATTTTGAAAATGGAAAAACTCTTAATGAGCTCGTGGAAGTTGATGAAGAGATTTTAAAAGTAGGAAATCATCATGGCTCTACATATTATGAACATATTTCATTTCTTGATTCTATTAAAAGTTCTAAACCAGCTGCTGTAAGTCTTAATGATGGTTTACAAGCAGTTGCTATTGGTGAAGCTGCCGAAATTTCTATAAAAGAAAATAGAATTGTTAAAATGGATGAATTTAAAATTTAAAATTAGAAAAAAAATTCGTTTGTTTTATTCATAATAAACTCACTTACTCTTGTATTCGATTCTTCTGTAACTCCGGCAATATGTGGTGATAGAATACAATTCATATCGTTTGTAATATTTTTTAAAAATATTTTGTTTACTGGTTCATGTTCATAAACATCTAACGCAAATCCTGAAATATAATTATTCTTATACGCTTCAAGTATGTCTGTTTCATTTATAATTCCTCCTCTAGAAGAATTAATAATAATTGGTTTATTATTCATTTTTTGAAATGTTTTTTTATCAAATAAATATTTCGTTTCATTATTTAATGGTACATGTATAGAAATTATATCAGCTAAAGAAAGAATATTTTCAAAAGTTACTTTTTTAACATTATGTTCTTGCATTTCTTGAGAGGTTATAAAAGGGTCAAATGAAATAGTGGTAACTTCAAAAGCATTTATAAGTTTTGAAACTTTTTTTGATATATCACCAAATCCTATTAGACCTAAAATTTTTCCCTTTAACTCGTTCGTAGCAATTGACGTTCTAGGCCATTGTCCATTTTGTGTTTTTGCATTTATTAACTTTGTTTTCTTTAATAGGCTAAGTGAAGAGCTTATTACATATTCTGCTACAGAGTCAGCATTCATCCCAGTAGCTGGTTGAACAAATATATTATTTTTTTTACAATATTCAGTGTCAATATTATCTAGACCTACACCCAGTCTACCAATATACTTTAAATTTTCTGCTTTCTCTAAAATAGATTGATTTAAATTTGTTTTATTTCTTACAATTATTCCTTCAAATTTATTAATTTCTTTTTTTAAATAATCAGAATTTTCCCAAATATCTTTTTTATAGATCACATTAAAATCTTTACTTAAGATTTTTAATGCTTCCGGATCAATAAATTCAGTAATTAAAATATTTATCATTTAATTTTACTAATTTTTATTTTTTTTGAAAATTTATTAACCAAACTAATTGTAGGTATTGAATATATACCTCCACTTTGCATACATTTTAAAGTTGCAGCAGCAGATGCAAAAATAATACTTTCTATATTTGATTTATTTAGAGATAATGCAGATGCGAAAGCCCCATGAAATACATCTCCTGCACAATTTGTTTCAACTGTTTTAACTTTTGGAATTTTACAGTGATACAATGAATTGTTATCTACCCAAAGAACGCCTTGGGAACCTAATGTAACTGCTACAAATTTTTGTGTTTCATTAAATATTTCAAAAAGAGCAGTTTTAATCTTTGAATTTCGCTTATATGTTTTTAAACCTTCTTCAGAAAATATGGGATGGGAAGCATTTTTAACAATTTGTGATATATGTAATGTATTTTTAAAATTATCTAGGTCGGCAACACATTTAATATTATTTTTGTTAGTCATTTTGGCAATTTCAGTAGCTATTCTAATCCACCTCATATCTACTGCATAAATATCTTTTTTTCTAAAATCTAAATTTGGTATTTTCTTATAATTAAGTAACTTTGGATCATTATAAGCAGCTAGCAATCTTTCACCATTTATATCTTCAATTACAAAACTTTGTGAGGATTTACATTTTTTTATAGAAATAGATTTACTGATATTAATTTTAAATTTTTTAAATTCATTTTTTAAGAAAACAGAAGCACTATCATCTCCAAATTTTCCAATAAATTTAGTATCACAACCCAATTTTTTAGCAGTAAATGCTGATACTGCTGCTGAACCGCCTAACCTTTTATCAATGCCTTTAGATAAAACTTTAATTGGTTTTTTTGGAAACTGATCTATCCTACTTATATTATCTAAAAAAATTGATCCTGCACAAATGATCATAAATATTTATTTAGAGGTATTTAACTATACCTATAAACTTTCTAAATCTATCTCTGATTGTTATAGGATTAAGAGGAATTGGATCAATTTTGACATTCCCAGAATTAATTTTAGAGATAATTACGTAAGAGTTATTTTGATCGTCAATAGCTTTTGATAATTCATTTACTGTTTCATCTCCAGAACATTCAACTACATTTTTACAACCAGCACCTATTGCAACATCTTTTAGAGAAGTATTTTCATCAGTAAAAGTCCTTTGATCTCCTGTTGATCCATATGATCCATTATCAATTATTAATAAAGTATAATTTGATGGCGCTCTATTACCAATTGTTGCTAGTGTATTCATATTCATTAAAACAGATCCATCACCATCTATACTAACAACATTTTTATTTTGAGATAATGACAAGCCTAAACCAATAGAAGAAGACAAACCCATACTGCCTAACATATAAAAAAAGTTTGGTTGATCGTTAATTTTATATAATTCTTGAGATGGAAGACCTATATTACAAATAACTAAGTTATCTTTAAGAATATTTTGTATTTTATTTAATAAATCAAACCGATTCATTTATCATCTTTCATTAAATTGAAATCACATAATATAGCAACTGGTGACTCAACAACTTTAGCATGTTTGCTAAATGTTGAAATTTTCTCAAGATCATTTTCTGAAGAACAATGCAACATAGGTATTCTCAACATTTGTAAAATATCTTCAGTTATTTTAGCCATTCCACCTTGTGCTCCTACTGGCTCGCCTGGTGTACCTCTGTAACTAATTAGGAAAACAATAGGCATTTGATATAATTGTAATAAAGAAACAATTGCATTCACTGAATTTCCAATTCCTGTATTCTGCATCATTATACAAGGGAATTTATTTCCTAAATAAGCTCCAGCACAGATACCCATACCTTCTTCCTCACGTGGTACAGCCGAATAGTAAACATCCTTATCTTTTTCAAGAATATCAATCATGTTGGCTAATAACTTACAAGGAACACTTAAGTAAAAATCTACACCGCCCTTTTTTAAATTATCAATGATTTTTTTACTGATTTTCATTTTTTTTGATGTCTATATATATAAAATGATTAAACAATAAATTAATTTATTTAAAATCATTTCTTAATTTTATTTTAGTATTTGAAGTATATTTTTCACCTTTTTTTAATATAGTTGATGGAAAATTTGGTTGATTAATAGCATCGGGGAAGATTTGTGTCTCTAAACACATTCCGTATTGTAAACCGTAATTTCTATCATGTTTTCCATTGTATGACTCCTTCATCATGTTACCAGTATAAAATTGTATTCCAGGTTGATCAGTTGAATATTCAACACCCAAACCAGTAATGTTACTGTAGATGGAAGCTATAGATTTATCGATAGAATGATCTTTGAGAACATAATTGTGATCTATTCCACCACTGTCTAAAAAAGCATTATCTATTTCAAATGAGTTATTAAGATCATATTTTGTATCAACTACATCTAATAGCTTTCCAGTAGGAATTGAACTATCATTAGTTTCACATATTTGATTAGATGATATTCTAACAACATGGTCAGTAATATTTTTATAATTATCTTTATGACCATGGAAATTCCAATAATTATGATTAGTCATATTAACAATAGTATCTTGATCTGTAGTAGCATTAAATGAAATTAGAATTTCGTTATTATTATTAAGCTCGTAAATAGTTTTACAATTTAAGTTGCCTGGATAATTTTCTTCTAAATGTTTAGAGTGATAAGTGAGCTCTACTTTTATACTTCCACTTGTTTTTTTAATATCAGCTATTTGCCAAATCTTTTTATTAAAACCTATCTTTCCACCATGAAGATGATCAGGTGCTGTATTAGAGAATAAATTATATTCTTCTCCATTAAGAATAAATTTACTTTGCCCTATTCTATTACAAACTCTTCCAATAATTGAATTGAAATATCCATGCGCTTCCAGGCAATCATCTAAATTCCCATAACCTAATAAAACATCCTCTGTTTCAGAGTCATTAGAAGAAGTTGGAATACATACTTCACTGATATAGCCACCATATGTATAAAAACTAAAACTGTAATTATTTGAGTTAATAATATTAACTATATCAATATCTAAACCTTTATCATTTTGAAGTTTGGTAATTTTGTATTCCATTATGTTTTTCTTAATCTTTGAAAATTACTTTTTCTTTGTTGAAGATAAATGATTAATCCACCTAAAACTATAAAAAAAGCACCTGGGAAGAGTTGGTCCACTGGCCATTCTGCAAAAAATATCCAACCTAAAATAAGTGCAAAAAATATCTCAATATAATCAAATGGCATAATTTTGCTAAGTTCTGCTTTTCTAGCACCGTAGATTAATAATAAAGTTCCAGATCCTCCTGCAATTCCCATTAAACAAACTACTAAAAAATCATTTATACTTTTGAAATTTTCCCACATACCAAAAAACACCACTAACATACATGCAACTATGATTGTCCCTGTTTGACCATATAAGTTGATAAGTGGTGAAGGAACATGATCCTCAAAACTTAAAGATGTTACCCTTGCTAATGAATACCCTAAAGCAGCAAGTATAGGAAGTAGTAACATATAGTTAAAATTTGATGACCATGGTTGCATAATTAAAACGATACCTGCAAAACCAGAAATTACTGCACTCATTTTATACCAACCAAATTTTTCACCTAAAATAGGAATAGCAAGAAGAGTAACCATCATAGGTCCAGTGTATTCCATGGTAGCGACTAAAGCAAATGGGAGGTAAGCATAAGAAGTGTAGAGACACAATTGAGCTAAGGCTACAAAAACTCCACGAAATAAACCTAACTTCCATTGAGTTATTTTTATTTGTCTACCGTTTCGATGCCAATCTTGTGAAAAATATAAAGCAATAACACATGGAATCATCCCAAATAAATTTCGAAAAACAGAAAGTTGCGCAGCTGGGTAATCGTTTCGCAAAAACTTTATCGCTATGCCCATACAATCTAATAAGAACAAACCTGAAAGTGATAGGATAACAGCTAAAAATAAATTACTTTTCATAAAATGTTATGTGTTTTTAAAAGATACTTTTTTATAAAACACAACACTGGTCTACCCAGTGACCTGGTTCAACTTCAGCAAGGCCCATTGTTATCTCGCCACCTTTGCAATCTATTCCAGGTTTAGGACATCTTGTTCTAAATACACAACCAGTAGGTGGATTTAATGCACTAGGTATTTCTCCTTTTAGTTCAATAGCTTCAGATCTTTTCTCTGGATCAATTGAAGGAATAGAAGATAATAATGCTTTAGTATAGGAGTGTTTAGGGTTCTTAAATAATTCTCTTGAGGGGCCCATTTCAACTATATGCCCTAAATACATAACTGCAACAACATCACATACATGAGCAACAACACTTAAATCATGACTAATAAATAAGTAAGTAAGGTTAAGTTCACTTTGAAGTTGTTTTAAAAGATTTAATATATCTGCTTGTATTGATACATCTAAAGCAGCAACACTTTCGTCTGCTACAATAAATTTTGGATTACTTACTAAGGCTCTTGCAATTGATATTCTTTGTCTTTGTCCTCCAGAAAATGCATGAGGGAATCTTCGTAAATGCTCAATATTTAGTCTACATTTAGCTGCGATATCTCTTACTCTTTCATCAGTCTCTTGTCTTGAGTTTGTTATTTTCATTACTTCTAAAGGTTCTGCAATAATATCCCTAACAGTCATTCTTGGGCTTAAAGCAGCATAAGGATCTTGAAAAATTAGTTGAGCTTTTTTTCTATATTCTTTTAAATCTTGTTTGTTCATATTAGTTAAATCATAATCTCTTTTATCATCATGAAAAATAACATTTCCTGAACTAATTTTATTAGCCCCAAGTATTGCTCTACCGAGAGTAGTTTTTCCTGAACCTGACTCGCCAACTAAACCAAAAAAAGATCCTTTTTTTATTTTAATATTAATATTGTTAACTGCATGTATTTTTTGTTTTTTAGAAATAAAATTTTCTTGATAATCAAAATTTACTGAAACATTATTAACTGAAATTAAATTATCACCCATTTTGACCACACTGAATTCCACACTGGTCAACCCAGTGACCTGGTTCAACTTCAATTAATTTCATTTCTATTTTACCATCTTTACCGTCAGGATTATGATGAGGGCATCGAGTTCTAAATACACAGCCTGTAGGTCTATCTAATGGACTTGGAATATTTCCAGGTATAGGAGATAATGGTGCATCTAAGTTATTAATATCAGGCAAGGCTTGTAATAGACCTTTTGTATAAGGATGTTTAGGATTTTTAAGAATCTCATTTACTGGACCTTTTTCAACTACACTTCCTAAATACATTACTGCTACATGATCAGCGACCTGAGCAATAACACCTAGATCATGAGTAATAAATATTACGCCCATTTGATATTCTTTAATGATATCTTTAATTAAGTTTATTACTTGAGCTTGAATTGTTACATCTAAAGCAGTTGTAGGCTCATCTGCTAATAAAAGTTTAGGCATAGTTGATAATGCCATAGCTATCATAGCTCTTTGACGCATTCCTCCAGATAGTTCAAATGCATATTGATTAAACCGTTTTTCTGCATCTGCTATACCTACTCTTTTAAGCATGTTTATAGATATTGATTTTGCTTCATCTTTATTAATATTTTTATGAATTAGTAATTGCTCAACCATTTGTGCGCCAATTTTTATTGCTGGAGCAAAGCTTGCCATAGGTTCTTGAAAAATCATTGATACTTTTCCACCTCTAATTTTCTTTAAGTCTTGCTTAGAAGTAAATTGAAGTATGTTTTCGTTGTCTAAAATTATTTCTGCGTCTTCATTATAAGAGGTATTACCTGGGTTTAACTTCATAATCGATTTAGCTGTAACAGATTTACCTGATCCAGATTCGCCAACTATACCAAGTACCTCTCCTTGATCTACAGAAAGAGAAATATTTTCAACTGCTGTTATTCTACCTTCATCAGTATCAAATTTTACATCTAAGTTTTTTACTTCTAATAAGTGACTCATATTACTTTACCTTATGAGGATCTGCTGCATCACGTAATCCATCTCCTACATAAACAAATGTTAAAATTAATACGACTAAGAAAAATACAGGGATAAAATACCATTGATAATTTAAAAGTACATCAGCCTTCGTTGCATTTTGCAAAAGAACACCAAGAGAATTTACAGGTTCCCTCAAACCTAATCCTATAAAACTTAAAGCAGTTTCAGATAATAACATGTATGGAAAACTAATTACTAAATCGACAATAATGTAACTCGTAAAACTTGGTAACAAGTGTCTTACGATAATATGGGTAGATGACGCACCACAAAGTTTTGCAGCAAGAATATATTCTTGACTTCTTTCACTAAGTAGATGAGTTCTTACTCTTCTTGCAAGTGTTGGCCATGAAATTAATCCAAGTAAACAGGAAATAAAAAAGAAACGTAATTCAGAACTCCATTCTAATGGCGCAAAGGCAGCAAGACACATAAATAAAGGTATTGGCGGTACCGTTCGAATTGCATCAGTAAACATCTGCAATACACTATCAATCCATCCACCATAGTAACCTGATATCCCACCTATAATTAGCGATAGAACAAAAGATATAAACACTCCAAGTGTACCAACAGCTAGCGAAATATAAATTGCACTTAAGGTTCTACTAAATAAATCTTTTCCAGCCTTATCTGTTCCAAATATATGAATTCCACCCTCTTCAACACCGAATAAATGAGTATTAAATGTAAAACCTGGAATTTTAAAATCTAAAATCTTTCCTGGAAGATTTATATTAAAATCAAAAACTTTATACTCCCATCCTTCAACAAAGAAATAAACGTATCTTCTTTTTTCAGTATCAACTTTATAAACCCATCGAAAATTTGTATCTGCTCCTCTATATTTTTCTAATGTATGTAAAAAAGGCCTAGCTGAAAATCCATTTTCATCCCAAAACATTGGAATTTGAGGTGCACCATTTTCATACTCTTTGTCCCTTCCTGCTATAGTTGGATCATAAGGAGATAGAAAATCAGAGAATAAACTACAAATTATCATAAATAATAAAATAGATCCTGCAATCATTGCAGATCTATTTCCAAAAAAACGTGTTCTTACTAACTGCATCTGCGTTGCTGTATAATAAGCTTCTTTTTTTTGATTATTAACCTCCACCCATTACTCCTTTTCTAATCCTTGGATCAATTATAGCTAAAATAATATCGGTTATAAAATTCACAAAAACAATTGTTGCCGTCAAAAGAAAAATAATTGCACCAGCTAATTGTTGATCATTAGATCTAGCCAAAGCTTCAATTAAAAGCGCACCAGCTTCGGTAAGAATAAGTATTAATGCTACAATTGGCAAAGCACTAAAAATTCTATTTAAATCGAAGCCAATAGAGTTAATTACTGGTCCCAAAGAATGTTTGGCAGGATATCTCCAAAGCAGACTCATACCAGAAATCCCTCTTGCTCTTGCTGCCATAACATACAATTTATCATTTTCATCTAGCATCAGTGCTCTAACTGTTTGAAGAGCAAAGGCAGTTGCATTCCAACCTAAAACAAATATTGGAAGCCAAGCTCTACTTAAAAAATCAAATAGTTTTGCTGATGACCAGGGTTCGTTTTCATATTCTTGAGAGAACAAGCCTGTCATCGTATCTCCATAGTAAACAGTCATAAAAAGCATAATACAGAGTGCTACTAAAAAATTGGGAAGTGCTATTCCAAGATAACTTATAAACTTGAGAGTATTATCTAATGTAGCATATTTTGTTGTGGCTGAAATGATACCTACTGGAATTGCTATTAAATAAGAAAATATAAGAGCTACCAAACAAATAGTTAGTGATAGCATAAATCTTCCACTTAAAAGTTCGTTAATATTCATTCTCAGAATACAACTATCACCAAAATCTCCATTTAAAACTATATTAGATACCCACTTTCCATAACGATATAAAAAAGGTTTGTCTAAACCTAAACGAATTTTTTCTTTTTCTATATCTTCATAAGTTATTTGAGATCCCTGAGTATTTTTAAAAGCAAGATATCTTTCAGCACAAGTTCCAGGAACTAATTCCATTAATGAAAAAACAATAAAACATACAAGAAGCAAAGTTATAACTGCAAGTCCTGCTCTTGTGAGAGTGAATTGTATAAAATTAATCATATAAAATAATTAGGAAACAAGAATAATTAAAAAAAGAAAAGCGGCAATATATAATTGCCGCTTTTTTTATTATTTATTGAGTTAAATTACTCGTCTAACCACCATTGCGTAGCTAGGTATGGGTATGTTCTATAATACTCATACGAAGTAGTTTTAAACTGCGTAAAGTTTTTCAAAGCATTTCTATGATAAGTTGGGAAAGGTGCTTTCACCGTACCAATCAATAAACTTTGTTCTGTTAACATTGTTGCAATTTTTGCTCCCCACTCATTAGACTCAGCAGTACCAAGTGCATATGATTGGAATTTATCAATTCCGTCACTTAAGTCATATACCCACTGAGGAGGTTCAATGCCTTCATCGCCATTACTATCAATATAAGCTGCCCATTGTAAGCCTTGCGTATGATTAAAGTAATTTCCAAAAGGAGGTTTAAACGTTTCAGGGTCACCTGCAACAATTGCTAATGGTTGACCTTTATCCCAAACATGAACATCAAGTTGGTTTGCAGCTTGCGAACCACGATATTCATCTGGAGTTACTTCTTTAAAAGTAGTTTTGATACCTACTTCATTAAAGTATCTTGCGACAAGTTCAACTTCAACACCGCCAATACCTTGAGTAGCGTAGTCAATGTTAATAGCTAGAGCCTCACCATTTGGTAATTCTCTAAATCCATCTCCATCAGTATCTTTTAACCCTACTTGGTCTAGAAGAGCCATAGCTCCATCTGGATCATATTGGGTCATGTGCATTTTTATACTTTCAGGAACGAAGTCAGGTGCAGGAGAAAAACCTACAAACTGCTCAACTTTACCTAAACCATAATATGCAACGTCATTGATTTCATCTCTGTTGATTGCAATTGACATTGCCTGACGGAAACGAATATCTCCATATACTTTTTGTTTTTCAGCATCTGGATGATTTACATTAAAGCTAAATAATGCAGCACCACAACCTGGGTTGATTTGCACTTGATATCCTCCAGACTCAGCACCATCAAGTAATTGAGGAGCAGACTCTAATTGAACAGACTGGGATTTATAATCAACTTCACCATTAACAAGTTTTAACAATCTTATTTCATTTTCATTGATATATCTTTCATTTTGATAATCAATATATGGTAATTGATTTCCAGCTGTATCAACTTGGAAAAAGTATGGGTTTGCTGCATAGACTCTTCCTTCAGTAGTATCTTCAATAGTCATATAAGCTTCTAAAGAAGGATAAGCTGCATAAGGTAATCCAGCAACTAGATCTGGTTTAGCTAGCAAAGGAGTTGGAGTATCAGTCCAACCTGAGTTTCCATAATATGCTGCTAAAGCATCATATCCATCTGCAAATCCTAAAGCTTGTGCATTTGCATCAGCATTTGAATCAATTTCCGGATGGAATTGTTCTAGGAAATGTGAAGGCATAAAGAACTGGTTATACGACCATGCAATAGTTGCAGTTAAACCAGGGAATGGAGATGGCAAATTAAATCTTACTGTTTGATCATCAATTACATCAACAGTCATTGGCTCGCCACCAACTAATAGATATGGATATGGTTTTTCACGAATCTTTGGATTCATCATCAAATCTTCGTACCAAAACTCAACATCTCTAGCAACAAAAGGTTCACCATTTGACCACTTGTGACCTTTACGTAACATGAATGTTAGAGTAGTAAAATCATCATTCCACTCATAATCTTTGGCAACGTTTGGAACAATTGTACTTAAGTCATCAGCAAAACGTAATAAGTTTACGTGTCTTGTAGACAACATATCAGAAGTTCCAGCTTCAGTTGCGTTTGATAAGAAGTTTATTGTATTGCCATATTTACCAATAGACTCATATGGCACTACAACAAGTGGCTCATCAGGTAATCTATCCTCTACTGGAGGTAGACTTCCTGGGTTACCTTGTATTGTAGCGTTAATGCTAGCAATATTCGGATTGTCAGAAAATTTCATCGTACAGCCAGCTGCACTTTCATATTCTGATAATTCATACTGCTGAGGATATTTTCCGCCTGTTTGTGCATCGTTCATTGTTGTACCTACACAATGACCACCTGCAAAAGAGCTTCCACTCCAAACAAAGGTTGCGGAAGAAAATACTAACGCTATGAATAATTTTTTTAACATATATTTTCTCCTATAAGATAAATTTATCGTATGATTTTGTTTGTAAACAATTTTGACTTTTTAGCAAAAATTTTTGACGCTTTTATTACAATTATTTTAAAAAAATTGTGTATTTCTTATTAATTAATTACTTTAATA
This sequence comes from uncultured Alphaproteobacteria bacterium, assembly GCA_902614395.1. Classification (GTDB taxonomy): domain Bacteria; phylum Pseudomonadota; class Alphaproteobacteria; order HIMB59; genus CACPNW01. The sequence goes on from CACMKW010000003.1 coordinate 31,809, forward strand.
AACATAAGTAAATATGGAAAAATCCAAAAAATCTGTTCTTTTTATATGTGCTGATCAATGGCGTTTTGACTGCTTTAGCTTCCTAAATCATCCATATGCTCTAACACCAAACTTAGACAATCTTGCTAAACGAAGTGTTGTTTTTAAATCCCATTTTGCAGGAATTGTCCCTTGTGGTCCATCTAGAACTACAATGCTTACTGGTTTATATCCATTTATACATCGTTCAGTATATAATGGTGCCCCTCTTGATAAAAGATTTACAAATATCGCTAAAGAGGTTCGTAAACTAAATTATAATCCAAGTCTTTATGGATATACAGATACTTCTTGGGATCCAAGATACTTGGATCCAAAAGATAAAAAAAATTTTACTTATGAATCACCAATGGAAGGGTTTGATGATGGTTGTGTTTTACCAGGAGGGAAACCAGAGCCTTGGGCTAACCATCTTAATCAAAATGGTTTTAAGATTAATAAAGCAGAAGATTTATACAAAGGAAGAAAGCCTAAAGATGATCAAGCATATATTTATGAACCATATTACATTCCAACTAAATTTTCAGACACCACATTTTTAGCAGACAAAGTTGTTAATGATTTAAAAAAAGTCAAAGATCCATTTTTTATGCATGTATCTTTTTTAAAACCACACCCGCCCTTTCATATAGCTGATCCATGGTTTAGTAAATTTAATCCAGATAATATTAATTTATCTAAAAATGATATTTCACTTAAAGAGTTATCAAAAAAACATCCTCTACTTGAAGAATTATGCAAAAAATTTTTATTAAAAGAAAATTTCTCTGAAATTAATTATGATCTTTTAAAAGATCAAGACATCAAAAATATTATGAGTGTCTATTTTGCTATGTGTGCAGAGGTTGATTTTAATATTGGTAAAATTTTAAATGCTCTGAAAGAATCAGGACAAGAAGAAAATACAATGATAATATTTACCAGTGATCATGGAGAAATGTTGAATGAAAATAATTTATGGGGAAAATTAGGTTGGTGGGACTCCTCTTATAGAATTCCATTATTTATTTATGTCCCTCAAAACAATCCAAAAAAAATTAACCACTTAACAGAATCAGTAGATGTTGCTCCTACAATTTTAGAATGGCTTGGTGGTGAAATCCCCATTGATTGGAATGGTCAGTCACTAATGCATAATATTAACGATCAATATGAAAAATCACCTAATAAAGAATTTGTTGTTTTTGATTATGATTTTAGAGAAAGCACTGAATTTGTTAAAGATAAAAAATTAGCACCCGAGCAATGCAATCTATCAGTTATTAGAAATAATAAATGGAAATATGTTCATTTTCCTTCATTACCATGTTTATTGTTTGATTTAGAAAATGATCCTAATGAAATTAATGATTTATCTAGAGTAAAAGAATTTCAAGACATTAAAAATGATTTAGTATCAAAACTATTAAGCCACCGAATGATTCATCAGGAAAGACAGTTATCCAATACAAAACTTTCTAGCTCAGGGGTTAAAACAAAATCTGGACCACCTAGCAGAAAAATGGAATAATTAATTTATGTTAACAACTGTTATAGGCGCCTACCCAAAACCAAGTTATTTAAAAATAACTGATTGGTTTAATGCTTCTGGTGGTACAGATACTGAATATCCAACTAAATTTTACGAGGATGAAATAAATAAGATGGGCGACAACGTTGAAGAGTTATTTAATAAAGCTACAAAAGAAATAATCAGAGATCAGGAGGAATGTGGTATTGATATCATCACCGATGGTGAAGTTAGAAGAGAAAATTATATTCACTATCATTGTAGATATTTAGAAGGAATTGATTTTACAAATCTCACAGAAAAAGTTGCTAGGACAGGGAATTATAAATGCTGGTTACCAACAATAACTTCAAAAGTTAAAGCAAAAGAATCTTTTTTAGTTGAAGAGTGGAAAAAAAATCAGAGTTTAACCAACAAAGACTTGAAAATTACTATTCCTGGACCAATGACTATAACAGATACTATAGCAAATACTTTTTATGATTCAGATGAACATATGGGTGAAGACTTAGCTGATGCTATTAATGTAGAAATTAAAAGATTAGTTGATGCAGGATGTAAATATATTCAAGTTGATGAACCTTTGTTTGCTAGAAAACCCGAAAATGCTCTTAATTTTGGAATCAAAAACCTAGAGAGATGTTTTAAGGATATAAATAATCAAAGTATTGAAAAAATTACTCATATTTGTTGCGGCTATCCTGATAAATTAGATGCAGTAGATTATCCAAAAGCACCTTTAGATTCTTACAGTAAAATTAGTAAAGCTTTAGATGAATCAATTATAGATACAGTTTCTATAGAAGATGCTCATCGATATAATGATTTAAATTTTTTAAAAGATTTTAAACAAACAAAAGTTATTTTTGGTTTAGTAAAAATAGCAAGCTCTCAAGTTGAGACTAAAGAAGAAATTATCTCAAGAATAAATGAAGCATTGAAATTTATTGATAAGGAAAAATTAATTGTTGCTCCTGATTGCGGTCTTGGTCACTTACCTAAAGATTTAGCAAAAATAAAATTAAAAATAATGGTGGAAGCTTCTAATAGTTTCTAGTGGACTAAAGTTTCTGGATTAGCATAATCATAATTTAAATCATCAGCAATAGCTTTGTATGTAATGGCACCTTTAAAAATATTTAAACCATTCATAAAATTTTTATCATTTTTTAAAGCATGTTTAAAACCATTAGAAGCTAAGTTTTGAATAAATGGCAAAGTGACTGCATTTAAAGCAAGAGTGGAAGTTCTAGGAACCCCACCTGGCATATTTGCAACACAATAATGAACAACATCATCAACAACATATGTAGGGTTTGCATGAGTTGTTGGTTTACTAGTTTCAACACAACCACCTTGATCAATTGCAACATCAACAATTACAGATCCACTTTTCATCTCTTTGATCATATCCTTAGTTATAATCTTTGGAGCATTAGAACCTGGAACAAGTACGCCACCAATTAGTAAATCACATTCAGAAATATAATCTTTTAGATTTATTTTATCACTGTGTAGTGGTTCTATTTTATCACCAAATTTTTCTTGTAATTCTTCTAATCTTTTTTCTGATTTATCAACGATGAAAACTTTTGCTTGCATACCTGTAGCAATTATTGCTGCATTTTCACCTACAACACCTCCACCTAAAATTAAAACATTTCCAGGTTGAACCCCAGGCGCACCCCCTAAGAGTAAACCGCTTCCACCTTTATGTTTTTCAAGTGAATAAGCACCAGCTTGAATCGACATTCTGCCGGCTACAGCGCTCATAGGTGCAAGAAGTGGTAATTTATTATTATGATCACTTACTGTTTCATAAGCTATACAAATCGAATTTGAATCAATTAAACCCTTTGTCAACTCTGGGGCTGCTGAAAGATGTAAATAAGTAAATAAAATTTGGTTTTCTCTTATCATTGCTACTTCATTCATTAGAGGTTCTTTAACTTTTACAATCATTTCAGAATCATTGAAAATATCCTCTGCTGAATTTACAATTTTTGCGCCTGATAATTCATAATCACTATTGGAAAATCCGGCACCAATACCGGCATCTTTTTGAATTAGAACTGTATGTTTATTCTTTACTAATTCTTTAACACTTTGCGGAGTAAGCCCAACCCTAGACTCCTGAGCTTTTATCTCAGAGGGGACACCTATTTTCATTATCTGTCATGCATATAGTTTGAGATACCTGTTCTTAATTTTTCAATTATCTCATCAATATGTTTTTTTTCACAAGTAAATGGAGGTGCAACAATTAAACAATCACCTGTTGCTTTCAAGCTTAAGCCTGCTTCAAATAGTTTTTTAAAACAAGCATATCCAGCTTTGCCTAAACGCTCATCCATTTTAATGTCAATTCCTCCCATCATTCCATATCCTCTTATATCAGTAATGATATCTAAGTCTTTCAACGAAAATAAACCATCTAAGAAATATGGAGACATATCCTTTGCTCTATTAAATAAATCTTCTTTCTCGATTATATCTTGCATTGCTAAACCTGCTGCCATTGAAACAGGTATAGCAGAATAAGTATAACCATGAAAAAATTCTATAGCTCCTGTAGGTGATGCATCAACAATAGTATCATAGATATGATCACGTGAAGCTACTGCTCCTAAAGGTACAACGCCGTTAGTAATTGCTTTAGCCATTGTCATAATATCAGGGCATACATCAAAAGCTTGAGCTGCAAATGGAGCACCCATTCTTCCCCAACCAGTAATAACTTCATCAAAAATTAAAAGAATTCCGTGTTTGTCACAAATTTCTCTTAGCCTTTTTAAATATCCTTTTGGCGGTACTAAAGTTCCTGTTGATCCTGCTACTGGCTCAACAATACATGCTGCAATATTTTCAGCACCTATGTTACCAGCAATTCTTTCAAGATCATCTGCTAGATCAGCACCTGTTTCAGGTTCGCCTTTTACAAATAAATTTTCAGGTAAATGAGTATGTCTTAGATGATGTACATTTGGCATGAGAATATTTGAGAAAGTTTTTCTATTAGCAATCATACCACCAACAGAAATTCCTCCAATATTCATTCCATGATAACCTCTTTCTCTTCCTACTATGTGAGATCTATGACCTTCTCCTTTTGCTTTAAAATATGCTATGGCTGTTTTAATTGCTGTTTCAACAGCTGATGAACCACAAATGGTAAAGAATATTTTATTTAAATCTTCGGGTGTATGTTTTGAAACTTTTCTAGCTAAATCAAATGAACCACCAAAACCTTGTTGAAATGGTTGAACATAATCTAATTGCTCTAATTGTTTTGATACTGCTTCTCTTATTTCTGGTCTTGAATGACCCGCAGGACTACAAAATAATCCTGAGCTAGCATCAATTAATTTATTTCCATAATGATCAGTATAATAAACACCTTCTGCCTTAACCATTAATCTTGGACTATTTTTATAGTCTCTATTGGATGTAAATGGCATCCAATGCTCTTCTAATGAATTAGGTATTTCAGTTCTTTTTTCTAAATCCATTTTTTTCCTTAATAATGATTGAGTATATGAAATTATTCATAAATCAAAGAATAATTCTTTCACAATAAAGAAATATCATAGGAAAAATTGTAGCAGTGGTATAGAGAGAATACCAAATATGAGCACATTACCAGAAGATCTTAAAAGTAAAGCTTTAGAGACTCCTAACATACCCGCTGCTGTCGTATGCCCCAATCAAGAAAGCATCTTATCAGCTGTAATTGAAGGTAAAAATATGAACCTCATCGATCCAACATTGATTGGAAATAAAAGTTTAATTACCGAAACGGCAAAAAATTTCAGTTTGGATATTTCAAATTTTAATATTGTAGAGGCTAAAGATGAAGAGGAAAGTGCTTCAGTTGCATGTCAAATGTCTAATGAAAATAAAAGTAAAATCATAATTAAAGGGAACCTCCATACTGATATTTTAATGCGCTCTTATTTAAAAAAAGAATTTAATTTACTTGATGGTAGACGATTAAGTCATATTTGGCATATGAGTACACCACAACTTGAAAAACCTCTTTTTATCACTGATGGTGCCCTAAATGTTTTACCAAGAGTTGATATAAAATTACAGATTCTCAAAAATGCTGTTCAGTTTTGTAATAAATTAAACATCAGCAAACCAAAAGTGGCAATTTTATCAGGTACAGAAGATCCAATTGAAAGTATGCCAAGTTCAGTCGATGCAAAAAAAGTTATGGAACTTGCGTTTGAAGAAAAAATTAATGCATTTATTCATGGTCCGCTTGCTTTTGATAATGCGGTTTCTGAAGAAGCGGCTAAAATAAAAGGAATCAATAATGATGTTGCTGGTGATGCTGATATATTATTAGTACCTAATTTAGAAACTGGAAATTCTTTATCTAAAATAATGGTTTATTTTATGAAGGCATGTGCGGCAGGAATAGTAATCGGTGGTAAAGTACCAGTTGTTGTTCCAAGTAGAGCTGATACTAAACATTCTAAACTTGCATCAATTATGGCAGCTGTTGTTGCTGCAAATAATTAATTAACAAATAAATTTTAAGTCGAATGCTTTTAAGACATTACTTTTTAATTTTAATAATCACTTTTTTATTTGGAAGTGCCTATCCAGTTCAGAAAGTTATTTTTAATGAAAATGTACCCCCATTATTAATGGGAAGTTTAAGAATGTTAGTGGTTTTTATATGCCTTTTACCTTTTTGGAGATTTAGAATTCCTGAAAAAAAATACTGGCTACCACTTCTCTTTTTTTCAATCTCTATGGGTTTTTTAGCAAATGTCTTTATGACATTATCATTAAATGAAGCAAACATAGTTTCTCCAATAATAATTGGTTCTCAACTGGCTGTACCATTTGCAATATTATTAAGCTCATTTTTTTTAAAAGAGAAAGTAAGTATTAAAAAATGGGTACTAATATTTATTTCTTTTTTTGGCATCATTTTATTGGGCTTTGATCCATTAATAAGAAATGAAATTTTTGCATTATTCTTAATTACGTTAATGGCATTCTTCTATGCTAGTGCACAAGTATTTTCCAGGTACCTAAAAGATTTAGAAGTTACTCTCACAAATGCGTTAATGGGACTAGTTGGATTTGTATTACTAATTATTTCATCATCAATTTTTGAAGGACAAACAATAAACGAAATAAAAAATATTAGTTTTCAGTCATGGTTATTAATATTGCATTCAGGTATCTTTGTTTCAATTGCTGCACACATGTCGATGTTTTATTTGTATAGGATGTATCCTGTTAATAGAGTATTTCCATTTTACGCTTTATTTCCTGTATTTGGCGTGTTGTTAACATTTATAATTTTTTATGAAATACCAACTTTAATTACTTTTATTGGTGGTGTAATCGTAATCGTAGCAACTTATTTTATAAATAAAGAAAATTAACTTTTGATTATTTAGCTGTCCATCCTCCATCAATTACTAGTGATGAACCAGTCATCATTGATGCAGCATCTGAGGCAAGATACACTACAGCACTAGCAATATCACTTTCAGTAGCTACTTTTCCTAAAGGTATGTTTTCAATTACAGATTTTTTAAAACTTTTATCTTTAAAAAATTTTTTGACCATTGGGGTTTCCACAAATGTAGGGCAAACGGAATTAACTCTAATGTTGTGCTTAGCCAAATCAATAGCCATCCCTTTGGTGAGACCTTCAACACCAAACTTAGTCATATTGTAAACACTTCTAAGAGGAGCGCCTACTTTACCTAACTGAGAAGAGATATTTATTATTGATCCACCAATTTTTTTTCTATTTTTAGTTTTAAGCATAACTTTTGTAGCTAATTGAGCAATATCGAATGATGCTTTAATATTAAGATCAACCACTTCACTCATATCTTTTCTTTTAATTTTAGTAAAATATTCAGGTCTATTTGTGCCAGCATTATTCACTAATATGTCTAATTTATTGATTTCAGAAAATATTTTTTTAATTTCTTTTAAATTAGTTACATCACACACATAATAACTACATTTCTTTTTGAGTTTTTTAATTTTGTCTTGAACAATTAAAAGATCTTTCTCTGTACGACTAAGAATAATTATATTTGCACCTGCTTCTGCTAATGCTATTGCACATGCTTTACCAATGCCTTTACCTGATCCTGTAACAAGAGCAGTTTTGTTGTTTACAGTAAAATTTTTTAGAAACATTTATTATAATTGTTTACAATGAAAAAATAGATTGATCTAATAAATTCATTTTTTTGATGCACATTTGAAAATTATCTTCTAGGTGGTAATCACCTGGAAACCCAATACATTTAATTCCAGCGTTTACAGCAGAATTACTACTTTCTTCAGTATCCTCTATTGCAAGACAATCTTCTGATTGTAAATTTAATTTATCTAACGTAACTTTATAAATTTCTGGATGTGGTTTTTCATTTTTAACCAATGATTTATTACCAATGAATTCAAATTCTTCTTTTGAAATTTGACCTGAAAGACTTTCAAATACTGCATCGACATTATTTAAAGTTGTAGAAGTTGAGAAAGCAAGTTTAATATTATTATCTTTTGTATACTTAATTATTTCATCAACGCTCTTTCTTAATTTTTGTTTGTTCTGAATAATGAATGAGCTAAAGATTTCTGTTTTTCTATTTCTAATTTGTGAAGCGTTAACATTAGTATTATTTTTTTCAGCAAAATCTTCTACCCTTTTTGTCCCACCAGATTTTTTTAACAAAATTTTATAGTCTTGCTCATCCCAATACCAATCAAGTCCAGCTTCTTTAAAAGCTTCGTTAAATGAGTTACGTTGAATGTTAGAAGATTCAATTAGTGTCCCAATAGATCCAAATAGAAGTGCTTTATATTTCATAAGATTAGAAATTTATTATTAACCTTTTACTGCTCCAGCAGTTAAACCACTTATTAATTGTCTTTGGAAAAACATAATTATCATAAAAAGTGGTGCTGTTGCTGAAACAACACTTGAGACTGCCCACATATAATTTCCACTATGTTCAATTGTACCCAAATAAGCATTAATTTTAGGAACCATAGTATAATTCTGCTGATTTAAAAGAAGTGAAGTAACTGTAAAATCATTATAGGCTAACATCATACTGAATAAACCTGCTGTAACAACTCCAGGCCACATAACAGGCATTATAACAAATCGAAACGCTTGAAAATATGAACAGCCATCAATTAGTGCGCTTTCATCTAACTCTTTAGGAACTGTTTTAAAGAATGAATAAAGTAACCATAATGTAAAGGGTTGATTGATTGCGACTAAAACAATTATGGTAGTTGGAAGTATGCCCCAAACGTTCAATTGGAAAAAGGGAAACAGATAACCTGAAACTAATGTAATGTGTGGCATCGCTCTAAAAATCAAGGCAGCTATTAAAATCCAAAAAGTATATTTATATGTCGATCTAGACAAGGCATAAGCACCTAATGTTCCTAAAAATAAAGAGATCGTAACAACTGAAACAGTAATAATAATTGTATTCATTGTTGCTTTCCAAAATTCACCTTCAGTCCAAGACTCTACATAAGCCTTGACTGTAGAAGTATCTCCTGTTTCAATTAAAGTATTAACTCCTGTGACTGCAAACATCCAATCAGCTCTTGAGAAAAAGTCGGCTTTTACTTTAAATGATCCCCAAAAAGTCCATATAAAAGGAAACACAGAAATAATTAACCAAGCAAGAATAAAAAAACTATTTATTAAAATTAGTTGTTTTGAGTATCTGTTAATTTTTGATTCCATATTATCTTTCTGTCCTAAATTCTCTCCATGTTCTTATAAGTACTGGTGTTAATAGAATTGCTACACCAATAATAGTTAACATAGATGTTGCTCCTGCAGACCCAAATAACATTTTGTTTTCACTTCTTAAGTCGTTATAAATCATCCAAGAAAGTGATTGAGCAACTCCTTCAGCAGCGAACCCAATTATTGGCTCAAGAACTCTGAAATTATCCATTAGACAAATTAATATAATAAATGTTGCTACCGGATAAAGATGTGGAATAACAATGTGTCTGACTCGTTCATATCTTGAGGCACCATCTATGATCGCTGCTTCAATTGGATCTTGAGGAACAGTTTGTAATGCAGCATAAAAAACAACAAAAGCAAATGGTGTATTGTGCCAGATCCCGTAAATAATCAGAGTAATCCAAGTCAATTGACTTGAAGACTTCAGTGATAGATTTGGATCATCAAATAAGAATTGAATGAATGAACCTAATATTCCTTTAGCATCTATCATCCAAAATAAAACGAGAGACCCAATCAATGGTGTTACAATCATAGGCAGTATAACACCAAAAATGGTTGGGCCTTTTAAGCTTTTTGTAATTGTATTTACACTTAAAGCAACAATGAAACCTAAAACTACAACTGGTGGTGTAACGGCAAAACAAAATGTAAGTGTAAATAAAAGTGCTTTGTAAAAAGGTAAATTGAGTAAAATATCTGTAAACTCAGCTATCGATGAGGAATTAGTCCAAGCTTCTTTAATTTCATCAAAAGCCAAATGATTTCTATCGCCGTATGTTCCTAAACCATTAAATCTTCCAAGAGGTTGTTCTTCTTGTAATTTTGTAGTGGCCTCAATATCTACTTTAGTTTCTGTTTTACATCCAAATGGATCGCATTTTTCTACTTCCATTAAAATTTGTTCAGGTTCAATATGAAGAGATTGAAAAAAACTAGAAATAATTGGAAGGCCAATAAATAATAGCATTGCCAATCCACTTGGAAAGAAGAACCAAAAAAATGTTCTGTGGGGCATCTATTTCTTACTAAAAAAAAAGTGGAACATAATAATGTTCCACTTTATCATAAATAATTATACGGTTTATAGAAAACCTTGCTCAGTAGCTTTTGCTACATAAGCAGCTTCTACATCCGCTAATGCTTTTTCAGCAGACTCATTTCCTTGAAGGAATTCAACAAGTTCCGTACTCAAAGCACCATGTAATAGACTCATGTATGGTAAGCTTGGGTAAGGTGTTGCACCTCTGTTAGCAGCATCAACAACTGGTCCTGCTGTATCTCCAGGCGAATAACCATCAATCAACCAAATTGTTGCATTTGGATTAGCATTTGCCATTTCTGTTGAAGTTGCTGCACCTAAAAGAGCTCTAAAAGATGCTTCTGCATTTTCATCAGAAGTATTTGTTGCAATTCCAAATCCATCCCACCATAGAGTTGTTGCTGGTTTACTTCCACCACCTACAGATGGAGAAGGAGCCAATCTAGTATCAGCTTTAATTGCTTGATCACCTTCATCATCTAACAATGAAGCTGCACCTGAATTCCAGATGTGCATTAATGCTACATTACCAGACTCCCATTCTTCTTTAACTGCATTTGTATCTTGAGTTAAGAAATCAGGGTTACTTACTTCAGTTAATCTTTTAAGCATGTTAAGAGCAGCTACACCTTTAGCGTTATTTACACTAACTTCAGCTGTTCCAGCTTTAAAGAAATCACCCCCGTGACCAAGGTACATGTTTACAAACTCTTGACCTAAGTTCCATCCAGATTTGAAAGCACCAGCATATGGGTTAGCCATTTTACCAGAAGCTTTAATTTTTTCTGCAGCTGCAATTACCTCTTCATATGTTGAAGGAACTGCAATACCTAAATCATTAAGAATACTTTCTCTGTACCAAAGATGTTGAGCATTAGCCATAAATGCTACTGCATAAATTTTACCATCAATCACGATTTTTTGATTGTCTTGTAATGCACTTCCGTATTTAGCAACTAAATCATCAAGTGGACGAATTAAATTATCATTCATTAAAGTTGTAATTGAACCATTAGTTACAAGTTTAGCAGAGAATTCAGCTGGGTTAGCTGAAAGTGCTGCAACTTGTAATTTATTATGATCAACGGAATGTGTTACAGAAAAATCTGCATCAGGTCCTGCACAACTTTTTACTTCATCCATGAAAATTCTGTATGTTGTAAATTCGTTTGCTAGAATCTTTATTGATCCATCTGTTACTCCACAAGGTGAGTGCCCACCGGCATATGCACTTGTGCTAACAAATGTGAACAATAGAGCTATTAATAGTTTTTTCATATATTTCCCCTTATTAATAAAGTGTGAAATTCACATTTAAGTATAAATCCTTTATATTAGTATTAGAAAATAATGCAATAATATGAATTGATATTCAAGATTTTGAATATTGAAATGGGGGGATAATTCATGAGTTTTAAAAAGACTGCGACATCACAGGACGTAGCAAAACTAGCAGGAGTATCCCAATCAGCTGTTTCTAGATGTTTTACAAAAGGTGCTAGCATTTCTAGTAGAACAAAATTGAGAGTCTTGGAAGCAGCTAGGAAATTAAAATATAAAGCACCTAATATAACTTCTAATTCAATATCTAATGATGATAGCGGATTAGTTGCTGTCATTTTACCTTACGTTACAAGCAGATATTATCCAGAAGTTTTAATAGAGTTACATGAAGCACTAAGGAATGGAGGCTTTAGAATTTTATTAATTACAACTGATGATGGAGAGGAATTAGATGAAAAATTAATACAGCCATACTTAAAAGAAAAACTCATTGCAATAATATCAGCAACAAAACCTACTGATAAATTTGTCGAAGATTGCAATCAAAAAAGAATACAATTTATTGCTTATAATAGAAGTTGGAATATACCAACGATAAGTTCTGTTGCATGTGATCATCGTAACGGAGGAGAATTAGTTGCAGAATATTTTACAAAGAAAAATCATAAAAATATTGGCCTGATTGAAGGGCCAAAAGGATCTTTTGTAAGTGATGAGCGATGCAAAGGTTTTAAAAATTATCTTAAAAATAATAAAAAAATTAAATTAAATATTGAAAAAGGTTTTTTTACTTACGAAGGTGGATATCAAGCAACAGAAAAAATTTTCAATAAAAAGATAAGTGCAATATTTTGTGCTGATGACACAATGGCATTCGGATGCTTAGATTATATTAAAAAAAATACTTCATTAAAAACACCTTCTCAATTAGAAATTATTGGTTATGACGATATATCAATGTCAGCTTGGGGATCATATAACCTTACAACTGTCAGACAACCTATTAGACAAATGTCAAAAATAGCAACTCAATTAATAAATGAATATATTAAAGATCCAGATTTTGAACCTATAAATCATATTGTACAGGGAAGACTTATAAAAAGAAAAACTACAAAATAATTTACTTAAATTTTAATCCCATCTGTTCGAAGACACCATGATTATCTACCATAACGTAATTATCTAAAAATTTTCCATCTTTAATGGTCCAAAAATCTGAAAATTGCATTTTGATAGATTTCCCTGTTGGCTCCACTCCAAGATATGTTCCACTATGTGTGCCTGTAAGAAATCCTGTTGCACTAATCCACTCACCTTCAGCAACCACAATATCATTTTTTACATGATAATCTGGAAATGCTTCATAAAAAGGTTTTAGAACTTTATATTTAAAATTTTCTATACCATGAATATCACCAAAACCTGGAGGACCGTGCCAAACCATATCATCATGCCAGTACTTATGTTGTGCTTCTAGATCTTGAGCATTAAGTGCATCATACATATCAGCTAATAATTTTTTACTTTCATCTAAAGTCATTTTTTATCTCCTAAAATTTGCATTAGTATTGCAAGCTCATTAAAACCCGTCCACTCTTTAATAATTTTATTATTTTTAATTTCCCATTGAGTGATTCCCCACAAATACACTTCTCTATTAGATGGTTGACCATATGAGCCATTCCCTTTATGCGTTCCTACTGCACCCCAACGAACCGATACTAAATATCCGTCTTTTGTATTTCCCATCCAGTATAAATCTTCAATACTAAGTGCAAGATCAGGAAACGAAGCTAAAAGTGAAATTATAAATTTTCTTAATTGCAAAACTCCTTTAAATTTTCGACCAGTTGAACCTTCAAATTCTACCTTATTCGAGTATGCTTTATTTATTGCAGAAAAGTTTCGTCTATTCCAAATTGTATCATAAACTGCATGAACAAATTCTCTTACATTTGTAATTTTATCTGGAATATCAAAACTAATTGGTTTTAATTTAGTAATATTTCTTGTTGGTTTAGAGTTTTTAAAATGAGGGGCATAGGGTCCTGCAATTCCTTCATCAACAAGTTGCTTGGCAACCTTATTTAAATCTAATCCGAGTTGTTTAATTAAACCTGCTGTATCGTAGACAACATTTTCGTAATAAATTTCATTATTTCTGGCTACACAATTCGCAATACAAAATAATCTTACTTTTTTACCAGTTGGTTTGGAAAATTTGCTAAATCCAGTATTTGTTCCAGTAATAATTGTTCTATGCGAAGTATGAAAACTTGCATTTTCATCTCCTGCCCAAATAACTTCATCTGCAAATAATCGAATATCTGGAAAAGCGTTGTTTGTATGTACAGTATCAGCTACAATTTTTTCAGATCCAGATTGTAAACCAAATTCATCCCAAACTCTGCAATCTTTACTGTAGGTGTCATAAATGTAGCCAATATTTTTTTCTTCCCAGATTTGATACGTAATCCTTACAATATAATCGATTATATTTTTATACTGATTCTCAAACCCCTTCATCGATTGATGTTTAAGTTTTTTTGGTTTTGGATTTAATGATTTTGCTGTTCCTCCACCTCCATATGCTTTTAATGAAATATCATAACTCTTAGGCATATGATTATCATGAAGGGCTTCTGGTCTTTTATCTGTAATTTTATTAAATTTCATAATTTGTATTTGTAATGAGATACATTTAAAAATATTTCAAAGCAATGAAATTTTATTCAAAAAAATGAATATTGTCTTTTTTAGTTTATTAATATAATCAAAATGAAATGACTGATCTCCAAGCAGAAAAAAAATTAATATTAGATTATTCAAATGAGATAGATAGTTGCAACATTGATTCATTATCTGAAGTTATATCCAAATACGCATCAGAAGATTTTAGTATGAAATGTACCCACCCATTCAACGAACTAGGTAGTATAGATCTTGTTGCTAATAATCTTTGGAAACCAATTAAAGATTCATTTTCACCTATACAACGTCGATTAGATATATTTTATGCTGGGATAAATTCGCTAGATAAAAATAAAGGGAAATGGATCTCCAGTATGGGTCATTTCATGGGTGTTTTCAATAAGCCGTTTGTAGGCCTTAAACCAAATAATAAATCAATTTTATTAAGATTTGCAGAATTTTACAAAGTGGAAAATAACAAAATTACTGAAGGAGCTATTTTTTTAGATGTAATGAATTTAATGCAGCAACTAGGTCTTTCTATAATTCCTGAATCTACAGGTCTTGTTTGTGTAACACCTGGACCAATGAATCATAAAGGTTTAAAATTTGATATTTCTAATGAAAGTGAAAGTCAAAAAACATTAGATTTAATTCATAGAATGCGCGATCGACTTGTTAAAGGATCCAAAATGCAATCTTATAAAGAAGAATTAGAATTAGATTGGCATAATGACATGATTTGGTGGGGACCAGGAGGTATAGGAGCTTCTTATACTATTGATGGCTATCAAAAAGGTCACACAAAACCATTTCAAGATGGTTTAGAGTTTGTTCGTTTCAATGGACACATACTTAGTAGCTCTGAAGATGATCTTGGAGGTTGGTTTGGTTGGCCAAATTTAATTATGAAACCTAAAGGAGAATATTTAGGATTAACAAATGCAAGTAATATTGAATCAGAAATGAGAGTTGTAGATTTATATCGAAGAGATGGAGATAAATTAGCTGAAAACTGGATCTTTATTGATCATTTACATTTTTTAAAAAAACTAGGAGTGGATCTTTTAGAAAGAGCAAAATTTTTAAATCAGTAATTAGATAACTTTTGAGGCAAGTTTAGTACCTTCAACTAATGCATGAAGCTTTTCATAACAAATTTTTTCATCAATTTTTCCAAAACCAGCAAATGTACTAAAACCACAATCTGTCCCTGCCATTAATTGATCTTTTGGAATTACTGTAGAAAACTGAATTAATCTATCTGCTACAACTTCTGGATGTTCAACAAAATTAGATGTTGAATCAATTACGCCAGGTACTAAGACTTTATCTTTTGGTAACTTTATATCTTGAAAAACTTTCCATTCATGTGCGTGCCTAGGATTAGAAGACTCAATTAGAAAGTATTTTATCTTTGATTTCAAAATTATAGGTAATATTTTCTCTAGAGCAATATCGTGTGTGTGGGGTCCTTCATAATTGCCCCAACATATATGCATTCTAGTTTGTTCAATATCAACATTAGATAATGCTGAGTTCAGACATTCAATTTGTAGTTCTGCACGTTTAATAAATTCATCCTCAGATAAATTTTTAAAATTCATGTGTCTTGCTAAAGCAAGGTCTGGGCAATCTAGCTGAACATGAATATTTGATTTTGTTATAACCTCATATTCTTTAGCCATAATATTAGATAATTTATCCAAATATTCATCTTCAGTACTATAAAATTTATTTGGCATAAAAACATTTATGACGCCAGGTGATGCTGAGTTCATAAATGCATGTCGGTGATTTAGTTTATCAAGTGAATTTTTAAAGTTATTTATATCCTGTAGAAGAGAAGTTTCATCTTTTACTTTTAATTCGTTTGTGCAACATGGCCTGGTATAAGTTGGTGTGCCACCACTTTTAGCAATCTTTTCTTTATATTCTGGAAAATCGTCAAGGTCAGCAGGTGCTCTTCTTTCGCTTTCACCTGAGAACCCATCAATTCTGTCTTTAATATATGTAGCGTAGCTAATTTTACTCATCTCCCCATCACTGACAAAATCAATTCCAACATCAAGTTGTCTCTTCACAACACTTTCCACGTTATTTTTTAATACTTCATCAAAACTACTTTTACTAAATTTCTCTCCTTTATCTTTTGCAAATAAAAAATCTGAAAGTTCTTTTGATCTAGGAAGGCTTCCAACATGTGTTGTCAAAATATTAGACATTAAATTAACCTGTTTTTAATAAAATCTGTTTCCAGATCATAGTTTCATCATAGAGAACCCATTCATTTTTAATACCTCTTTCTCCAAATTCAACATGATTAATACCCATTATATAAATTTTCGAATTAGAGGCTTTCCCAAAAAGACCATCCCCTTCATGTTTGCCTACCATAGACCAACGAACTGAAGCTTTTTTAGGTTCATATTTTTCTTCAGTAAAAGCAATGTGCTCGACTGAGAACAATGCGTTAGGAAAAGCATCTCTTAATTGTTTCCAAAATTTTATTACCTCATCTCTACCATAGTGAGTATTTCCCCCTGGTTGAAATTGCTGTATGGCTCTGTCATAATTATCATTTATTGTTTTGTCTAAATTAATGTTCATAATAGAACTTAAGATATTTGCATATAATTCTCCAAAGTTACCAGATGCTAATACAGGAGATTTATAAATTGATTTAACAGGTGTATTTTCATCAAAGGGTTTACTAGCTTTTTCAGGACCGCCTTCATCTTTAATTAGATTGCTTGCAAATTTCTTGGGGTCAATTCCAATTTGTCTCACAATTGCTCCTTGATCTCTCACAAGCCACTCATCATAAACTTGATTATTCATGCATGCACAATCAGCAATAGTTCGGTAATATAGTTTTTTTCCTGTCGCTTTCCCATACATCCCATCAACAGAATGAGTAGAGGTTGATAAAATGCGATGTGATGAAAAATATCCCTCATCATCATTTCCTGTCCAAATTACATCTTCACCTAAAAGTGTTCTGTCGGGAAATAGTTTTTTACTAGCATAGGTACTTTCAATTACTGGGTCTGCACCATAAATTACTCCAGATGGAGATCTTGTAGGTGTGGGGAGGCTTACATTTGGAATATCAGCATAATAATCTCTTATTGCTTCAACATCATTGTTTTCCCAAATTTGATATGTGATCTTTAAAATATAATCAGGAAAATCTTTGAATTGTGCATCAAATCCTTTCATTTAATTAATATTTAATTAGTTTGCCGTATTATAAATAAATTACCATCATGATCACTTATCTGCCTGATTGAACGTAGTGAATTTTTTGGTACTGAAAAGGTATCTTTTTCTTTAATTACTACTTTATCTCCATCACAATCTATTTCCCATTCGCCAGATAAACAATGATACACTTCTGATTTCTCTAGTTTGTATTCATGTATATGAGCACTCTTGCCGTTCAGAAGTGAAAGGCTAAAACCTGTTGAATGCGGTATATTTGGTGTAAAAGATTTATCATGAATTTGAAACTGATCAATATAGTTAATAATTTTATTAGATTGATAGTGATCATCATCAACAAAGTATTTATCTTTATCATTAAATCGAATAACAAATTTTTCTATGTCTTCTGAAGAGTAATGATCGAAACTCTCTAATTCATTATCTTTTAGTGGTTGAATAATTTTAGTCTCATCTGTTATTTTCTGTTTCTCTGTGTCGATTAAAGAATTATCATGCATTAATACCATGCCAGATTCTTTTGCATCTTTTAAAAGTTTAGGCGTCCAAGTAATAACACCTGGATCATTTTCACCTAACACAACAAACATTAGCGCCTCTTCATCACTTACATTTTGAAAACCTCTGAACATGTTTGTAGGAAAAGAAGCAATATCACCTTTTTTTAGGATTACTTCTCCCTCTGTGCCATCAACACCCCAGTAAAAACGCCAAGCACCTGAATGAATGATAAAAACTTCTGCAGTTGTATGACTATGTAAACCAGAACCATTCATTGGAGCAGCGCTTACCGCACCAATATTAAATCCATGTTCTTCAGCTATTTTAACGTTTTGTTTAGCATCTTCACTGACACCAGGGCCTATTACTGAATAATTTTTTCTATCTTGATGACCTTTTAATTTTCCCTCAACAAATGGAATATTACTAGGAATAAGTTCATCGAATTTTGCTAATCTAGATGTAATATTAATTGACATATTGTTATGATCTTTTATTCATTTTTTTTGAATATTATTCAAAATAATGAATAAATCAATTATTATTTAACAATAGTGTTATTAAATTATTATGGCAAATAAAATACAAAACTTTGATACAGGTGAAAAAGCTAACTCAAACATAATTCATTTAGATCTTGATCCAAAAATAAATATCGAAAACAAAATATATTTTAAATATTTATTAAATAAAATTGCTGAATGTTCTATTGAAGATTTAGAAGATAATCTTGAAAATTTATATCATGTAGATGCAGAGCTTAATGGCTTTCATCCAGTTAATGAAATTAAGGGAATTGAAGAAATAAAAAATAAATATTTAATACCTTTAAAGAAAGCATTTCCTGATCTTGAAAGAAGAAATAATCTAGTTATTGGTGGAGCATTCAGAGATAAAGTATTTGTTTCATTTGTTAGTCATTTAACTGGAACATTTTCAAATGAATGGTTGGGCGTTAAACCAACAAACAAAACAATTCATCTTCGAACATGTGAAGCACATCAAATAACTAATAACAAAATAATAAAATCCTACACATTGATTGATACTGTAGATTTTATTCGTCAGGCTGGTCATTGGCCCATTAATAAATCGCTTGGTGTAGAGGGTATGTGGCCTTCCCCAATCACAGGTGATGGAGAAAATAATCAAAATTTAGATAAGGAATTATCTCTTCAATCTTTAAATCAAGATTTAACTATGCAAAGAAGTTTGAATATTAAACCCGAGACTGAACCAGGTCTTACAAAAGATCAAATAAGAGAAAAATTAATTAATCATCCTCAACAAGATTATTGGCATCCAAAAATGATGTGGTATGGGCCAAGTGGCATAGGCACAGCTAGAGGTTTAGATGGTTTTGTTGATCATCACCAACTCCCATTTAGACTTACATTCAAGGATAGAGATTATTGGAAAATTGGTCATTACATTGAAATTGGGGATGGAAATTATTCAATGACTGGAGGATGGCATAGTATCCAATGTGTCCATGGATCTAGTGATTGGCTAGGGTATGAACCAACTCATAAAAAAATAACAATGAGAGTAATGGATTTTTATTTACATCATGAAGGACTTATAAGGGAAAATTGGGTACCAATTGATATAGCACACATACTCGATCAAATAGGTATTGATATCTTTAAATTAATTCATAAAAAATAATTATGGCAATTGAATATTTAAAAAAAGGATTAGATGAAAAACAAAGAATTGAAGATAATGATAAAGTAAAAAAAATTGTTGAGGAAACATTAAGTAAAATTGAGTCAGAAGGTGATAAACACATTAGAGAGTTATCTCAAAAATTTGATAACTATTCACCAGATAGTTTTAGGTTAAATGAAGATCAAATTAATCAATTAATCAGTGAAGTATCTGATGATGATAAAGAAGATATTAAATTTGCTCAGAAACAAGTGCGCACATTTGCTGAAGCACAACTAAAAACTTTAAGTGAATTAGAAGTAGAAACGCACCCAGGTGTTATTCTAGGTCATAAGAATATACCTGTACAAGCAGTAGGTTGCTATGTTCCAGCCGGTAAATTTCCAATGGTGGCTTCTGCACATATGTCAGTTGTTACTGCCTCTGTTGCTGGTGTACCAAGAATTGTAGCCACAACTCCACCTTTTAAAGGTAAACCAAATCCAGCAGTTGTAACAGCAATGAAAATGGGCGGTGCTCACGAAATTTATGTCTTAGGAGGAATGCAAGGAGTTGGCGCAATGGCTATTGGTACAGAAACTATTAAACCAGTTGATATGCTTGTTGGACCTGGCAATGCATTTGTTGCTGAAGCGAAAAGACAATTGTATGGTAGAGTTGGTATCGATTTATTTGCTGGTCCAACCGAAACAATGGTTATTGCTGATGAAACTGTTGATGGTGAAATATGTGCAACTGATTTATTAGGACAAGCTGAACATGGATATAATTCTCCTGCTATAATGATAACAAACTCAAGAAAACTTGCAGAAGATACATTTAAAGAGATTGATAGAATTTTAGAAATATTACCTACTAAAGAAACAGCAAGTACAAGCTGGAAAGATTACGGGGAAATTATTTTGTGTGACACCTATGAGGAGATGTTATCTAAAGCAAATGAAATAGCATCAGAACACGTACAAGTAATGACAAAAAAAGATGATTGGTTTTTAGAAAATATGACATCTTATGGAGCTCTTTTTTTGGGAGCTAGAACTAATGTTGCTAATGGTGATAAAGTAATAGGCACCAATCATACTCTTCCTACTAAAAAAGCTGGAAAATACACTGGTGGTTTATGGGTTGGTAAATTTATTAAAACTCACACCTATCAAAAAATTATGACAGATGAAGCAGCTAAACTTATTGGAGAATATGGATCAAGACTATCTTACCTTGAGGGATTTATTGGTCACGCAGAACAATGCAATGTTAGAGTGAGAAGATATGGTGGCTTAAATGTAGAGTATGGAAAACCTGCATCAAAAATTAAAAATTAAAATTAAATTATATTATTAACTTTCAAGAAATCTAAAACTTCATCAGCTAATTCTTCAGGATTTTTTAAAAGTGTTTTCAATTTAATTTCTGGATCAGAAGGTGCCTCATAATCAGAATCTATTCCTGTAAAATTTTTTAATATTCCTGATCTAGCTTTTTTATATAATCCTTTTGGATCTCGACTCTCACATTCTTCCAATGGTGTATCCACAAAAATTTCAACAAACTCATTATCTTTAAATAAATCTCTTGCCATTTTTCTTTCTGATTTAAAAGGGGATATAAATGAAACTAAAGTAATTAATCCAGCATCAGTCATTAATTTTGCAACTTCTGAAACCCTCCTTATATTTTCTACCCTATCTTCATCTGTAAATCCTAAGTCTTTGTTAAGACCATGTCTGATATTATCACCATCTAATAAATATGTTCTTTTATTTAGATCATGTAATTTTTGTTCTAAAATATTAGCAATAGTAGATTTACCTGATCCTGAAAGACCAGTGAACCATAATACGCAAGGTTTTTGAGAATTCATTTTTGATCTCTTCACTTTGTCAACAGACATTTCATGCCATGAAATATTACTTGCTCTTCTTAGTTCATAATCAATAACCCCAGCACCAACAGTTAAATTATTAAATTGATCAATGATTACAAAACTTCCAAGTTGATTATTGTCTTTGTATGATTGAATAAATGTTTTTCTACTCAACGCAATTTTGCAATAACCAATATCGTTTAATTTCAAAGACTTTGAGGCAATTTTTTCATACGAATTAATATTTATTTTGTGAACTAAATCAGTAATTTTTCCTGTTATGTATGAGTTTGTAAATCTAAATATATAATTTCTTTCAGGTAACATCTTATCTTTATTCATCCAAATAATATGAGCTGCAAACTGATCTGTAATTTTAATATTATCTAAATTACTTGTAATTAAATCACCTCTAGAAATATCAATTTCTTTATCCAAAGTAAGAGTAACAGCTTGCCCGTTCGTAGCATTTTTCATACTTCCTTCTGGAGCAATAATTTGATTTATTTTTGCGACTTCACTTGAAGTTGTAATATAAATTTTATCATTAATATTAATGGAACCAGAAACTACTGTTCCACTATATCCTCTAAAATTAGAAGTAGATCTATTAACCCATTGAACTGGCATACAGAAATTATCATTTTTATTATCTTTAGTTAATTTTAAATTTTCTAATGTATTTATTAAAGTTTCTTTTTTATACCATGGCATATTCTTAGAAACCCTAAAAACATTATCTCCTTTTAGAGCAGACATTGGAATATAATCTTTTGAAGTGAAGTCAAAATTTGTTGAAATTATTTCAAATTTTTTTGTTATTTTTGAAAAAATATCTTCATCATAATTTACAAGATCCATTTTATTGATTGCTATTACAATATGTCTAATTCCTAAAAGTGATAAAATGAAAGTGTGCCGTTTTGTTTGATCTAATATACCTTTAGTTGAATCAATTAGTACAATCCCTACATCAGAATTTGATGCTCCTGTTGCCATGTTTCTTGTATATTCTTCATGACCTGGCGTATCAGCAATAATAAACTTACATTTTTGTGTTTCAAAATATCGATAAGCTACGTCAATTGTTATTCCTTGCTCCCTTTCAGCTTGCAAACCATCAATTAATAATGCAAGGTCAATATCTTTCCCCTGAGTTCCATATTTTTCACTTTCATATTCAGCTTGCGAAATCTGATCATGAAAAATACTTTTTGAATCAAATAGCAATCTCCCAATTAATGTTGATTTACCATCATCGACGGATCCACATGTAAGAATTTTAACCTGATTTTTTGTATTCTGTTTTTTAAAAAAGGTATTTATATCCATTAAAAATAACCTTCTCGTTTTTTTATTTCCATAGATCCAATTTGATCTGTATCAATAAGTCTACCTTGCCTCTCTGAATTATTGGATTCAAGTAATTCTATTATTATTTCTTCAATACTAGCAGCATTTGATTCAATAGCAGCAGTTAATGGATAACATCCTAAAGTTCTAAATCTGACTAATTTTGTTTCTATCTTTTCTTCTTCTTTAATTTTTAATCTATCATCATCTACCATTATGAGCATGTTATCTCTTAATATTACCGGTCTTTTTTTTGCTAGATAGAGAGGAACAATTGGAATATTTTCTTCATAAATATATTGCCAAATGTCAAGTTCTGTCCAATTTGAGAGTGGAAATACTCTTACACTCTCATTATTACCTATTTTTGTATTGAAAAGATTCCACAATTCAGGTCTCTGATTTTTAGGATCCCAACGATGATTTTCATCTCTAAAAGAAAAAACTCTTTCTTTAGCTCTAGATTTTTCTTCATCCCTTCTTGCACCACCAAATGCAGCGTCAAATTTAAATTTACTTAAAGCTTGTTTTAAAGACTGCGTTTTCATTATGTCTGTATGTGTTTTTGATCCATGAGATATTGGACCGATATTTTTTTTAAGACCTTCTTGATTTATATGAACAATTAAATTCAAGTTATATTTTTTAGAAACTTCATCTCTGAATTTTATCATTTCTTTGAATTTCCACGTTGTATCTACATGTAAAAGTTTAAATGGGATTTTATTTGGCGAAAAAGCTTTCATTGTTAAGTGAAGCATAACTGATGAATCTTTCCCTATTGAATAAAGCATAACAGGGTTTGAAAACTCTGCTGCAACCTCTCTAATAATATGAATACTTTCAGATTCTAATTTTTTAAGATGATTATGTTTCATTTATTTTATAACAAAGCATCATGAGCATATGCAAAAAAATGTGGATTAAGAATATCTTCCTTTTTATTATATACTAAATCTTTATTATCTATAGTTTTAAGTTTTCCACCTGCTTCTAATAAAATTATATGACCAGCAGCAATATCCCATTCAGAAGTTGGTCCAAATCTTGGATAAATATCAGCTTTACCTTCAGCGATCTCGCAAAATTTGAGTGAGCTTCCCTTTTCTATTATTTCAAAGTTAGTAAATTTTTTTTTGACCCAATTGTCAAAAGCAATGTTTGAATGTGACCTACTACCTATAACTCTAATTTTTTTATTATTTGTATATTTTACTGAAATTTTTTCTGAATTTTTAAAAGTATTAAGATTGTTTTTCGTATAAATTTTATAAGAACCATTATTTTTTTTAGAAAAAAATAAACTTCCAAAAGCTGGTGCATAAATAATACCTAAGACTGGTTGATTATATTCAATAAGCGCGATGTTAATTGTGAATTCATCATTTTTTTTTATAAATTCTTTTGTACCATCTAGAGGATCAATTAACCAATATGTTTCCCAATTTTTTCTTGTATCCCATTCAATAAATTCTTCCTCACTTAATATTGGCACATTTGGAGTAATTTTAGAAATACTACTAAGTAATATTTTATTAGAATCTAAATCTGCTTTAGTTAATGGAGATTCATCTTCTTTATAAATAATCTCAGTGTCAAGTTCATAAAAGTCTAGAACCCTATTTCCTGCAGTTATAGCTGCATTACACAATTGTAGTAATATATTTTTATTTATTTTCATGGTTTACTTATTCATTTAAACAAATTGTGATTATATTATTAAAATGATAATTTCATTAATTATTAATTTTAAAATATGACAGATATTGCCGTAAATACATTATTTGAAATTGATCAAGTAGTATCGTTTGATGAAACAATAATTGTAGATAATTTGATAAAATATCTTGAGCCAAATTATGTTGATAAAAGAAAAGATATTAAAGCGAGAGCTGTACAAATCGTAAATGAATCTAGAAAATCAATAGGAATAATAAAAAGTCCAATTGAAAACTTACTTCAAGAATATCAATTAAATAGTGAAGAAGGAACTGTACTGCTTTGTTTGGCTGAAGCACTTTTAAGAATACCCGATCAAAAAACTATTGATAGATTATTAGAAGATAAGTTTACATCGACTGATTGGAAAAAGCATACTGGTTTCGATAAAGGTCTTTTTGTTAACGCATCATCTTGGGCATTCTTCTTAACGGGAAATATTTTAAAAAGAAATAAATTAGATGAAAATAAATTAGAAGAAAATTACAAAAGTTTTATTAAAAAAAACTCTGAACCAGTATTTAGGACTGTTGTAAGAAAAGCTGTAATGGTTTTAGCAAAACAGTTTGTATTTAAAGCAAAGATGGATGAAGCAGTAAAATTTACTAATTCAGAAAAATATAAAAGAAATTTATTTTCATTTGATATGCTTGGAGAAGGAGCAAGAACTGATGAAGACGCGCATAAGTATTATTTAGAATATTTAAAAAGTATAGAGTTTACAGGAAAAAAACTACTAAATAATTTAGACCCTACGCTTTCAAATGGAGTTTCTGTTAAACTTTCAGCATTACATCCAAGATATGAAAGACATAAATTTGATCATCTTAAAAAAGAACTCTTACCAAAGTTAATTGAATTAGGACTATTGGCAAAAAAATATAATATTCAATTATGTATAGATGCGGAAGAAGATAATAGATTAATATTATCGTTAAAAATTTTTGAATTATTGATTAATGATGAAAGACTAAAAAATTGGAATGGGCTTGGTCTAGCTTTACAAGCTTATCAAAAAAGAGCATTCTATATTATTGATTGGTTGAATAATTTAGCTAATAAAAATAATAAAGTGATACCAGTACGTTTAGTTAAAGGAGCGTATTGGGATAGTGAAATAAAATATGCGCAAGTATCTGGTTTTGATGACTATTCAGTTTTTACAAGGAAACCTCTAACTGATTTGTCTTGGATGGCTTGTGCTATAAAATTAATTAAATATCAAAAAAATATTTTTCCTGCTTTTGCTACACATAACGCTTATTCTATTGCTTTTATTGAAGAAATAGCAAGAGGTTGTAAATTTGAATTTCAACGAATTCATGGAATGGCTGATATCTTACATAATTATTTTAATAAAAATTCAAATCTAGAAAAAACTAAATGTAGAATTTATGCTCCAGTTGGTGATTATGAAGATCTGCTTCCATATCTGATGAGACGATTATTAGAAAATGGAGCAAACACATCCTTTGTTAACAAACTGAATGACAAAAATTTTAAAGTAGAAGAATTTGTTATTGATCCTATTGAAATAATTAAAAAATATAATGAATATAGAAATCCATATATTCCTAAACCCAAAGATATTTTTTTACCAGTTCGAAAAAATTCTAAAGGCATAAATCTAGAAAGTGAAAATACTATTTTAGATATAAAAAAAATATTTGATGAAAACAAAAAACAATATTTAGCCAATTCAATAATAAATGGAGATGAAAAAACCACAAATAATGAGGTAAATATTTTTTCACCATTTTTAAAAGATGAGATGATTGGAAAAGTAACTTTTGCTAATAATTTATTGGTTAATGAAGCAATTGAAACAGCTAATGACTATCTAAAAAATTGGAAATCAGTAAGTATTGAGGATAAATGCAAAATCATAGATAGATTTGTTAATTTATTAGAAGTTAACAAAAATGAACTAATAAGAATTTGTGTAGAGGAAGCTGGAAAAACAATAAAAGATGCTATCGACGATTTAAGAGAGGCAATAGATTTCTGTTATTATTATTCTAATCAATCTAAAAAAATATTTTTGGAGGATGAAATTTTAATTGGACCAACAGGTGAAAAAAATATTTTAAAATATGAGAGTAAAGGTGTATTGTTTTGTATTAGTCCATGGAATTTTCCAATAGCAATATTTACAGGACAAATAATTGCTGCACTCTTAACAGGAAATACTGTTATTGCTAAACCTGCTGAACAAACTTCAATTATTGCATACAAATTAATCAAAATATTATTTGAAGCCGGACTTCCTACAGAGGCTTTGCAATTAATATTAGGAGATGGAGAAAGTATTGGTGATGAAGCTCTTAAAAATAAACACATAAAAGGAGTTTTGTTTACAGGTTCTTCTGAAACAGCGAATAAGATTCAACATAATCTTAACCAAAGAAAAGAAATAATATCTTTAACTGCTGAAACAGGAGGCCAGAATTTTATGATTGTGGACTCATCTGCGTTAACAGAACAAGTTGTTGATGATGTAATAGAATCAGCGTTTAATTCTGCCGGGCAAAGATGTTCTGCACTTAGAGTTCTTGCAATTCAGGATGAAGTTTACGACAAAACTATAAGCATGTTAATTGGTGCAACCAAAAAATTAAAAGTAGGTTTACCTTATTTATTAGGTACAGATATTGGGCCTTTAATTGATATTGAAGCTAAAAAGAGAATATTAAAACACTTAAATAGATTTAAAGAAAAAATTTTATTTAACTCTGAATTAGATAAAAATTTAGACGGGTTTTTTGTTCAACCTACAATAATTGAAATAAATGATTTAAAAGAAATTGATGAAGAAGTTTTTGGACCTATTCTTCATATCGTAAGATATTCTTCTGATAAAATTGATAACTTAGTAGATGAAATAAATAATTTAAATTATGGATTAACTTTAGGAATACATAGTAGAATTGACAGTACGATAAATTTTATTTCAAATAATGTTAATGTAGGAAATATTTATATAAATAGAAACATTACTGGAGCTGTGGTAGGATCACAACCATTTGGAGGGAGAGGATTGTCAGGAACAGGTCCGAAAGCTGGAGGACCAAATTATTTGCTTAATCTGTTAAATGAAAAAACATTATCAAATGATATTACAGCGTCAGGTGGAAATACTTCTTTATTAATGCTATCGGATGAAAATGATTAAAATAAAATCAATTGAAGTTTTTAAAATAGATCTTCCACTTAAAGAAGGAAATTATAGTTGGTCTCATGGTAATTCAGTAAACTCTTTTGATTCAACAATTGTAAAAATAAATACCAATATTGGAATTAGTGGACTTGGAGAAGTTTGTACGCTTGGTCCTGCGTATTTACCTGCTTATGCTGAAGGTGTAAGAACGGGCATAAAGCAGATTGGTAAATACCTAATCAATAAAGATCCAACAGATCTACAAGAAATTAATTTAGAAATGGATAAAAACTTAAAGGGTCACAACTATGTTAAATCACCAATTGATATTGCTTGCTGGGATATAACATCAAAAGTAATGCAAGTCCCATTATGGAAATTACTTGGAGGAAAATTTGGTAAAAGCGTAGATCTATACCGAGCAATTTCTCAAGAGTCCCCTAAAGCAATGACAAAGAAAGTTATTAAATATCAAGAAGAGGGATATAAAAAATTTCAACTTAAAGTTGGTGGGGACCCAATAGAGGATATTGAAAGAATTAAATTAATTAGATCGAAATTAAAGAATAATGAGATATTAGTTGCTGATGCTAATACTGGTTGGCTGATGCATGATGCGCTTAAAGTAGTCAAAGAAACTAATCATTTAAATATTTATATTGAACAACCTTGCTTAACTTATGAGGAAAATTTAATTGTTAGGGATAAATGCAGTAACCCATTTATTTTGGATGAAAATATTGATTCTATAAGTGCTTTTTTAAGAGCTTATAAAGATAAAGCTATGGATATAATTAATATAAAAATAAGTAAACTTGGCGGAATTACAAAAAGTAAATTATTAAGAGACTTATGTATTGAGTTAGGAGTTGGAATGACTATTGAAGACTCATGGGGTGGTGATATTGCAACATCAGCAATTGCACATTTAGCTCATAGTACACCTTCGAAATATCTTTTTTCATCAACTGATTTTAATAGTTATAACACATTGAGCTATTCTAAGGGTTCCCCACAAAGAAAAAAAGGTAAATTTGAGGCATCAAATAATATTGGTCTTGGAATTGAAATTAATTCAAAAAAAATAAAAAATCCAGTTTTTAAAATTTAAACTACTTGTATTTATAAAATTTTTTTGCTTGATCTAAAGTGATGTATTCATTCAGTAAATCTTCTTCAATCAAAGACTTGTCTCTAAGTTCTGGCTTACCACACCCTCCTCCATTACCAGTATGAATTCTCACGACATCTTCTGGTTCAAGAGTTAATCCAGTTACAACAGAATATTTTTCTAGATCTCCATTTTTACGAATTACCTCAATATAATTAGATCCACCTTCATTACCCCCATCTAATGCCCATGGTAAACTTTTAGACCTTGTATAAGCTACTGATACCCAGGCATTTTTTGATCTAACTCTGTAATCCATTACTATTCCTTTGCCACCTCTAAATTTACCTTCACCACCATCCTCGTCAGTAAGTCTCATTTGATCTACATAAACACCATGTCTAGCTTCAGATATTTCTGCGGGGGTATTAAAAGTATCACCGTGAAAAGCAGAAAAGTTTGCACTACAGCCATCACTTACGCTACTTGCTCCCCAACCACCAACTTGTGGTTCTATAATGATAAAGGTAGCTCCAGTATCCGGATGTTGGCCACCCATAAATGTACCACATATAGAAGCAAAACTTCCAGCAGATGATTTATTTGGATTTAGATGGGAAATAGTTTTCCAAATTAAATCATAGGATCTAATATCTGTTTCGTAGTATATACCTTGAGCAGCTGGTCTTACTGGATTAAACATAGATCCTTCATCACATAAAACTTTTAAAGGTCTAAACGTTCCAGCATTACAAATGAAATCACTTGAAGTGATCCCTTTAAATGCCATTTGCGCAGATACTACTGTTCCATCATATGAAGCATTATTTGGTCCATCATCTTGCTCTGGATTATTTCTTAAATCTACAATAAATTCTTTATCGTTAATAGTAACATCAACTTGAATTTTTCTGCCATCATCAAGTAAATCTTCTCCATGATAAGTTCCATGAGGAAGACTTGATAACGCATCCAAAGAAGTTCTTTCACCATAATCCATAAATTGTTGAACAGAATTTTTAAATATTTCTGTTCCATATTTATTTGCAATATCCTTAATTCTTTTTTCCCCTACTCTTATTGAAGCTATAGCTGCCCACATATCTCCAAGTGTGTATTGTGGTACTCTACTATTAGCAGTTATAATATCTATTACTGATTGGATAGGTTTCCCATTTTCAATCATTTTGATTACTGGAAGTTGTAAACCTTCTTGGAATATTTCTTTTGCATCAGCTGAAATACCTCCAGGAGCCATCCCTCCTAAATCAGGCCAATGAGCAATATTTGCCGTCCATGCTATTCTTTCTCCTTGTGAAAAAACTGGCATAACAACAATAACATCATTTAAATGAGTTACTCCTCCATTGTAAGGATCATTAGTAGCAAAAACATCACCTTCTTTTATTTGATTTGAATCATATTTTTTTATAACAGCTTGCACTGCTTTATCACACATTGCAATGAATGCAGGTATACCAGCACCAGAAGCAGCTATGTTACCGTTAGAATCTGTTACGGCTGTTCCAAAATCAAGAACTTCATAAATAATTGAGCTCATTGCAGTTTTTCTCATAGCTACAAACATTTCATCGCAAGCAGCTTGTAGTGAACTTTGAATAATCTCAGTCGTTATTGGATCATTTTTTATACTATTCACGATTTTCTACTCCTATTGAGATGTGTAAATTTGCAAACTTATCTACTTTACATTTTTGTTTAGGAAAAATTACAACCGTAGTGCTTGGATCTTCAACTATTGCTGGGCCAGTAAATTCCATTCCAGGTTCTAGAAGATCGAAATTATAAATATTTGATTTATGCACTCCCATTTCATCAAAATCTACTTCTCTTGTCTCTTTTATAGTATCTTCAACTTTTATATTTGTAATTTTTCTCTCTTGTAACTCAGGCTTTTCAATTTTGGCAAAAGCTACAAGGTGAAATTGAATCATATCTACTTGGTTTTCTAATTTATAAGTAAATTCTTTTTCATATTGAGTATGAAAATCATCAATAATTTTCTTTATTGAATCTTCATCAAATTTTGAATTTGTAATTGGAATTTCAACAGAATGGTCTTGACCCAAGTATCTAAAACTTCCAAATCTTTTAAATGATATTAATTCTTTAGAAATATTTTCTTTTTTATAACTTTCTTCTGCTTGTTTTTCCATTTCACTAAAAGTTTTATTCAAAATATCAATTGCTTGGTCATTCATAGTAGTAAGTTTAGTAAGAATATAATCTCTTCTCAAATCGCTCATCAACATGCCCCAAGCAGAAAAAACAGAAGAATTAACTGGTATTATCACTTTTGGAATATTTAATTCCTTTGCTAACGATGTAGCATGCATTCCACCACCACCTCCAAAAGCTACAAGACTAAAATCTCTTGGATCGTATCCCTTATTAACAGATACAAGTTTAAGTGCATTTATCATATTATTATTAGCAATACGTATGATGCCACGTGCAGTTTCTTCATTAGTAAATTTTAAATTTTTAGAAAGAGGTGCTATTGTTTTACTTACAGCATCCATATCAGCCTTAATTTCTCCACCGCAGAAATAATTCTGATTAATCCTATTTGTAATCAAATTTGCATCAGTTGTAGTAATAGATGTGCCACCTTTCCCATATGATACTGGGCCTGGATCAGCTCCTGCACTTTGTGGACCAACATGTAATTTATCATAATTATCTACCCATGCTATACTTCCTCCCCCATTGCCGATTTCAACTATGTCAACAACTGGAAGCATAACTGGATATCCTGCAGATTGTCTATTTTTTTCTATCCAATAGTTTGTGTTAATTTTTACATTACCATTTTCTATGAGTGAACACTTAGCTGTAGTACCACCAACATCTAAGGTAATTAAATTATTTTCTTTAATTAATTTTCCTAACTCTGCTGCACCTAACACTCCACTAGTAGGTCCAGATTCTATCATTGTCAAAGGGATAGCTTTTGTTGACTCAAAAGTGTCAATACCCCCATTAGATTGCATAACATAAGGGTTGCCACTAAAGTTAGCAGCTATTAATTTATCATTAAGTTTGTCCAAGTAACTTCTTGCAATGGGTTTAACATATGCACATAAAGCAGTTGTATTAGTCCTTTCGTACTCTCTCCATTCTCTTGTAATTTGGTGGGAGGCAACAATGTCAATTTCTGCCCACTTACTTTTTATATAATCAATTACTTTTTGTTCATGCAGTGAATTAGCGTATCCATGAATTAAGCATACAGCAATAGATTGCACATCATGTTTTTTGAATTTTTCAATTATTTTATCCAAACCTGATAAATCAAGAGGAGTTAATTCTTTTCCTAAGAAATCAATTCTACCAGGAACCTCTGCTCTTAAATACCTAGGAACGAAGGGTTTTGGTTTTTGATATCTGAGATTAAAGAAGTCAGGTCTATCTCCTCTTGCTATTTCTAGACTATCCCTAAAACCTTTAGTAGTAACTAATCCTGTTAATACACCTTTTCTTTCAGTTATCGAATTAATAACTACTGTTGTTCCATGGGCGAAAAAAGTAGATTTAGCAATATCTACATTTCCTTTCTCAATTGCATCAAAAACTCCCTTTTCATAACTACTAGGAGTAGTGTCGCTTTTTGCAGTTTTTATAGAAAGTGCTTTTCCAGATTTTTCATCAATTTCAAAATATACTAAATCGGTAAAAGTACCGCCCACATCTGTTGCTACTCTTAACATTTATTATAATTTAACATCTGGGTAGTATTTATTTACATATTCTTTAGATAAATAACCCTGTTTTACATCATCAATAATTTTGCTATGATCTCTTTCTTTTGGATCTCCATATCCGCCACCACCTCCACATTGAAGTAATATTTTGTTACCTTTTTTAATTGGAACTCTAGTAGCTTTTGGAACTTCTCTATTTGTCTTTCCATCTTCCATTAAAAAACAATTATTCGGCAGAGCTTCAAGACCGCCGTTTAAACCCCAAGGAGGTAGTTTACTTCTTTCACAAACTGTGGTTGCAAAAGAATCCTCTAACATTTCAAATTCAAAGTTAACTCCCAAACCTCCTCTATTTTTTCCAGCTCCACAACTGTCTTGAATTAATTCAACTTTATTTATTAACCAAGGGTTTCTATTTTCCCAAACCTCTGCTGGAGCAAATCTAGTTGCTGATTCTGCATGATGAAGACATGTTGCTCCATCTCCAAAATGACTTGCACCTTGACCAACTGGATGAGGAGCCCCATCTGCCCAAGGCTCACCAGTTTCTTCTCGTATGCCCCACCAGACAATACCATTTATACAACCTCCACTACTTGCTGGAACATTTTCAGGGAACTTTGTTCCAAGAGCTCTATAAAAAACTTCTATTGCTTGTAAAGCAGGCCAACCATATAAAAAACATGGGGCAGGAGAAATAGGATGGAACAGCGTTCCAGGTTTAGTGATAACCTCTATTGGTCTAAAAAAACCTTCGTTAGGTGGCTCATTACTTCCGGCTAACATACTCATAGATACACGAGCTGTTGATACAGTTGAAGGTAAAGGACAGTTTATAGGTCCATTTTGTTGAGGTGGTGCATTTGACATATCTAAAATTACTTTTTCATCCTCAATAATTACTTTCAAATCAAATGGTACTGTACCTTCTTCAACACCATTACTATCCATTTGTCCTGATCCAACATACTCACCATTAGGAATTTTCTTTAAGTAGTTTCTAACTATCATTTCACCGGCATCAAAGATTGCTTCAGTAGTATCTCTAAATTTTTTTAAACCATATTTTGCGACAATCTTCTTTAATGCTCTTTCACCAGCTCTTACTCCAATTGCTTGAGCGTTAATATCACCTGCAACAGAGTTAGGAACTCGTGTATTAGCAATACACATTTTGTAAATGTCCTCAACTAATTCACCTTTATTATAAAGTTTAACACCTGGGTAAACGGTTCCCTCTTGAAAAACATCAACTGTATCTGTTGAATATGGTTCTTTTCCAGCTATATCAAGCCAATGTGCTTTAATTGCGGTGTATGCTATTAATTCTCCATCAAAAAAAACTGGCATAACTAATGCAGCATCTTGTGGGTGTGAACCAGTACCATAAGGTGAGTTATATATAATTATATCACCTTCATTGAGTTTGGACTCTCCTCCAACTCCTTTAACTGCTTCCTCAATACAAAAATTTAAGGTTCCCATAAACAATGGTAAGCTTGGTGCCTGAGCTAAAAGTCTCATGTGATTGTCATAAATAGCACCAGCAAAATCTAATACATCGTAAATTACAGGAGACATTGCAGTTCTGCATAGCGCTCTTTTCATTTGTTCAGCAGCAGAATTTAATGAGTTTCTTACTATCTGGGTTGTAATTGGATCAACCTCTGCTTTATTTGATTTTCTATCTACGCCACATTTATAATGATGAAGTTCACTACTCATTAAATTAATTCTCCTTATTATTAAGAATTAGGTTTCCTAATCCATCTGTATTAATATTATAATTTTCATCAACATAAGTAACTGCTGTACTTTCCAAAATTATCATAGGTCCTGACATTCCAGATTTTATTTCGTTTCTAGGAATAATTTTAAATTCTAAATTTTTATCAGCATTAAATGAAAAACAACTAATTGTACTTGAAGATATTTCTATATTATCTTCTTCTATTTTTCCTGACTCTGATTTTCTAGGTAGATTAACGCGTATTGATGCTCTAGTAGATACGACCTCAACTACAGTATCTAATTTACTTCCAAAAGTTTTTTCATATTCTTTCATAAAGTTTTGTTTTAACGTTTCAGAATCTAAATTTATTTTTCCATCTGAATGATCATCAATTTTAAGAGTAATTGTATGTTCTTGACCCATCCATCTCATGTCAAGAGCAACTTCTTTTATTTTTTCATTAGCTGTAAAATCTATTTTTTGTCTTTCCTCTAATTCTTTGAATAAATTTTCTAAAATGGTGTTACACTCAGTTAATGCATCATCTGATAGACGTAGAATTTTAGTTTTGGCATTCATCTGTAGCAAATCTGCTCCTAAAAGTCCCCAAGCAGAAAAATTACCAGAGTAAGGAGGTATAATTATTTCTTTTATTTCAAGTTCTTCAGCTATTAAATTAGACATTAAAGGACCGGCGCCTCCAAAAGCTAAAAGTTTTAACTCTCTAGGATCAATACCTTGTTCAATTGTAATCTCTCTAATCGCATCAGCCATATTGGCACTACTTATTTTTAGAATACCTTTTGCAGTATCAAAAGCTGATAAATTAATTTTTGAACCAACAGAATTCAGGGCGTCTTCCGCTAGTTTTTTATTTAATTGTAATCCTGATGCTAGTTTACCTTCACCAAGCATTCCTAAATAAAAAGCAGCATCAGTAGTTGTTGGTTGTTTTCCACCTCTTTCATAACATGCTGGACCCGGAACAGCCCCAGCACTTTGAGGTCCTGATCTAAGCAAACCTCCATCATCCAAGTAGGCAATTGATCCACCACCAGCACCAATTGAACGAACATCTACCCAAGGAGATTGGAGAGGTAAACCAACTATTTTTCCTTCAAATTGTATTTGTGGTCTTCCATCTAAAATTAAACAAGTATCAAAACTTGTACCGCCAACATCTGCAGTAACCATATTTGTATTTTTAAGCTTCCTTGATAATTCTCCTGCACCCTCTGCTCCTGCAACTGGACCTGACATAATTGTCTCAAAAGGTCTTTCACTTGCTTCATCAAAGGTCATTGAACCACTTCCAGATCGAGTTAAAAGAAACGAACCTTTAAAACCAATGTCATTAAGACTATTTTTTAAAGTATCTAAATAATTTGACATTCTAGCTTTTACGAAAGCATCTATTATTGTGGTTGTTGTTCTTTCGTATTCCCTATATTCACCTGAAACCAAAGACGATAATGAAATTTCACCTTTAAAACCATTTTCTATTAAAGTTTTTTTAGCAAGTAATTCATGCTCTTTATTGGAATAAGCATTCATAAAAGCTATAGCAACACTGTTAACACCTTCATCAATAAAATGTTTACAAGACTCTTTAACATCATTTATGTTTA
This sequence comes from uncultured Alphaproteobacteria bacterium, assembly GCA_902614395.1. Taxonomy (GTDB): domain Bacteria; phylum Pseudomonadota; class Alphaproteobacteria; order HIMB59; genus CACPNW01. Next base: position 67,832 of record CACMKW010000003.1, read on the forward strand.
GATTAGTGTGAACCTTCCCATTTGCAAATAACCTCTCTTCAATTTCTAGTCTTAAATAACGTGGAACTAATGGCGGTGGTGGTTGCCAAAATAAATTGTACATTTCATCCCTATCGCCCCTTCTAATCTCAATAATGTCTCTAAAACCTTTTGTGCAAAGTAATCCTACTTTTGATCCCTTTCTTTCTAATAAAGCATTTAAACCAACAGTAGTACCATGTAAGAAAAAATCAATATTACTTAACTGTTCCTTATTTAAATTTCTTTTAACTACTTCAATAACTGCTTTTTCAGGATCTGCTGGAGTCGTTGGTATTTTATCAATTATTACTTTGTTATCATTTTCATCATAAACAATAAAATCAGTAAATGTACCACCTATATCTACTCCTATTCTTGATGACATAATAGAAAGTAAGCTATCAGATGCTATTTAGAATTCAAGAATAATTAACAGACAATATTATTAATTTTGAAAATTTTTTTATTAAAAGTAGAATAAAATCATTATTATCGAAATATAGTTATGAGTATTGATATTTTTCAATCTAAGGAATTAAAAAAAAATAAAAAAATTAAAACTGATCCAATAACTTCTGAAATAATTAGAAATAGTCTCAATTCAGCAGCAGAGCAAATGAAAAAGGCTTTAGTAAGATCAGCTTTTTCACCCATCATTTATGAGGTTCTTGATTTTGCTAGTGCAATTTACGATAAAAATTATTGTATGCTTTCACAGTCACCAAGTTTACCTGGTTTCATGGGGACACTAAGTTTTTGTGTAGAGCAAGCAGTTAAAGAAGTTGGGGGAGAAGAAAATATCTTTGATGGAGATATAATTATATATAATAATCCATATGGTTCAGGTTCTCATTCACAGGATGCTGCACTAGTTAAGCCAGTTTTTATAGAAAACAAACTAATAGGATATACAGCAATTAAAGCTCACTGGCTTGATACAGGAGGTAAAGAACCTTATTCAACAGATACAGTAGATGTTTTTCAAGAAGGAACGATTTACCCTGGGCTTAAGCTTTATAAAAAAGGAGAATTAGAAGAAGATATTTTTAAATTAATCAAAGCCAATTCAAGAGTACCTAAAGCTATTGAGGGTGATTTAAATGCTCAACTAAATGGAATAATTGCAGGAGCAAATGCTTTAAAAAGAATTGTAAATAAATTTGGTTACGAATTATTTTATGCATCTGTCTTAGAAATATATGAACATGGTGAAAAATTGGTTAGAAAAAGTTTACAAAAAATTCCTGATGGTACATATTCTGGTTTTGGTCAGATGGATAGTAATGGCGTCGATGAAGGTGTTGTGAAATTCAAAATATCTATTGAAGTAAAAGGTTCAGATTTAATTCTAGATTTTACAGATGCACCAGATCAACAAAATGGACCAATCAATTGTCCTCTACCATCAACTGTTTCTAAAGCCCGTGTTGCATTTAGTATGATGGCAGGAAATGGGGAGCAGCCAAATGAAGGTTTTTTTAGACCATTAATTGTTAAAACAAAAAAAGGAACTATGTTTAATCCGGTTTCTCCTGCTCCTTGTTTTTTAAATGGATGGCCTGGTTTACAAGTAATTGAAGTTATTTACAGAATTCTATCTGAAAAATTACCTGAAGCATTTCCTGCAAGTAGTGGTGGGTGTTTAGCTGCAGCAGTTTGGTGGGGCAAAAGAGAAAAAGATGGTGAACCTTGGGCAGACGGAGCTCCTCATCCTGTAGGCCAAGGTGGTTTTTACAATGGCGATGGGGTTACTTCAATGCATCACAATTCAGCTGGCACTAGAATTTCTCCGACAGAAATTTGGGAGTCAAAAAATCCTTGGCTAATAAATAAAATAGAATTAGCTAAAGACTCTTGTGGCGCAGGTGAATTTAGAGGTGGTTTAGGTTTAGATTTAGAATTCGAAATGATTGAAGAAACATTTATTACGACTGTTGTTGAAAGAACAAAGAATCCTCCATGGGGTATAAAAGATGGGAAAGCTGGAAGAGCAAATAACGTACAAGTAATTAAAAAAAATGGAGATAAATTTTTTATGCCAAAGAAATCAGGATATAAATTAGATAAAGGTGATAAGATAATTTTTTTAACTGGTGGCGGTGGTGGGTATGGAAATCCCGAGTTTCGAAAAATAGAAAAAATTGAGTATGACTTAAAACAAGAATATTTATCTAAAAAATACGTCGAAGAAAACTTTAAACATTTCAAATTTAATTAAATAATCAAAAAAATATAGCAATTTTTTCATATATACGTTCAATATTATACAATTGAATTCTTTTTTAATTCCTCTAAGATTTATCAATATTTAATTTTTTTTAGGAGGAATAAAATGAAAAAAATTAGTTTTTTTAAAACAATTTTATTATCCCTAATAATATCTGTATTATCTTTTTCATTTGTAAGTGCAAAAACGGTAATCAGAACTGACGAAGCAGCAATTGGAGAAGCTGATCCAGCTAAATTCTCTGATAACATAGATTCTGTAATTATATTTAATGTCTATGACGCTCTCGTTGATGAAGGGAAAAATGGAAGTGGACTTAAACCATTACTTTCAACTGGTTGGGAATATCCAGATCCAAACACATTGAATGTATCTTTAAAAAGTGGTGTAAAATTTCATAGTGGAAATACACTTGATGCTGACGATGTAGTTTATTCATTTAATAGATTAATGGATATGGGTCAGGGTTTTTCATTCCTTTTTGGTTCAGTTGAAAGTGTTACTGCTTTAGATGCAAGTACAGTTCAGTTTAAAACAACAGAACCATTTGCGCCACTAGTTGCAAGTTTAATGAGATTGGCGATTGTTGATAAAGATGATGTTCAAGCTAATACTGTTGACGGTAATTATGGTGATAATGGCGATTACGGTGAAGCATATCTATTATCAACTTCTGCTGGAACTGGTGCTTATAAATTAAGTGAACACGATCCAAACGTTAAAACTGTATTAGTTAAAAATGATGATTATTTTCAAGGTCATAATGCAAAGGCACCAGATGAAGTAATTATTAAATACAGTGTTGAAGCAGCTACAATTAAAGCACTTTTACTCAGAGGTGAACATGAGATCTCAAGTATGTGGCTTCCAAATGAAGTTCTTGCTGCACTTTCAAAAGAAGATAGTGTCGATTTAGTAAAAATTAATCGTCCAGGATCTTGGATGAACAAGCTAAATAATAGAAGAGCGCCATTTGATGATGTTCATTGCCGAAGAGCAATACAATTAGCTTATGACTATGATGCTCTTTATCAATCTTTCGCAATTACTGATGATTTAGTTGCTGGTCAAAAAGCAAGTGGAGCTTTAATTGCTGGAGTTTTAGGATACGATCCTAACAAAGCTCCAATTGAAAGAGATATTGAGAAGGCTAAAGCTGAACAAGCAAAATGTAAATATAATCCTTCTGATTATACACTGGATTTAGCTTGGATTGCTGAAGTTCCATATGAAGAGCCATGGGCTTTACAATTACAAGCTAATGCCATGGAACTAGGGTATGATGCTACAGTAACTGGTTTGCCTTGGGCTAAATTTACTGAACAAGTATCAAGTTGGGAAAATACTCCGCATGCAACTGTAGTTTCAGTTCTTGCGAATGTACCAGATCCTGACGCACTAATGTACGCTCAGTTCCACTCTTCAAGAGGTGGTACGTGGATGTCAGCTGAATGGGCTAATGATCCAGAGCTTGATGCACTATTAGAAAAAGGAAGAACTGAAACAAATGAAGCTGAAAGAATAAAAATTTATCAAGCTGCCAATCAGGTAATGATTGATAATGCTATTACTTTATTCATAACAGACTTTGTTGGGTTTCAACCAATATCTAAGAATGTATCAAATTCAGATACAATTAGTACACAACAACAGTATGGTACAATGGGTAGAAACTTGTCATTTAGAGAAATGGCAGTAAATTAAATTTGATGGCCGGTCTATAAAGACCGGCCTTTTTTTGTAAATCTATAAAATTGAACACTCTACAATATTTTTTAAGAAGAATTTTTGTTTCGATTATTGTATTTTTCGGTGTCTCGATTGTAATTTTTTGTCTTGCAAGACTGATACCTGGAGATCCAGCTAGGATAGCACTTGGACCATTTGCTACTGATGAAATGGTTGAACAATTAAGAGAAACTTTACACTTAAATGAATCAATTTTTATACAATATGGAATTTTTATTGAAAAATTATTTCAAGGTGATTTAGGGATTTCTACTTATACTAAAAGACCAGTATTAGTAGATATTGTTTCTTATTTTCCAGCTACGTTTGAATTGGTATTAATGTCTGGCTTATTAATGATTCTCATCGGAATGCCTCTTGGAATTCTTTCTGGAAAATTTAAGAATAGTATTATTGATAATGTTGCAAGATTAATTTCACTTTTAGGAGTTGTAACTCCAAGTTTTCTTTGGGCAATAATACTAATGTTAATTTTTGCATTTTGGTTTCCAATTTTACCAGTTTCTGAAAGGATGAATGAAGCTTTAGATCCTCCAACACTTGTGACTGGTTTGCTTTTGGTAGATTCTCTTCTTGAGGGCAATTTCAAAGTTTTTGGTGATGCTTTTTTACATCTAATTTTACCAGGTCTAGCTATAGCACTACCTGCTATTGGTAATGTCGCTAGATTAACTAGAACTAATTTAAGTGATGTTTATGAAAAACAATATATTGAGTTTGCAAAATCATACTCTTTTAGTGAGTATAGAATTGCAACTAAGTATGCATTAAAACCAGCCTCAATACCTACTGTTACAATAATCGGTTTAGATTTTGCTTTTATGTTAGGAAATGCATTTTTAGTTGAAACTGTTTTTGTTTGGCCTGGTATGGCCAAATATGGTGTTGAAGTTATATTGGCTAAAGATCTTAATGGTATAATTGCAACAGCATTAGTTATTACAACATTCTTTCTAATTATTAATATGATTGTTGATTTTGTGGTATTACTCTTAAACCCTAGAATAACTACTAAGGATTGATATGAATTTTTTTAAATCAAAATATTTTTATAAATTTAGTAGAAATCCTTTATCTGTAGTTGGTCTTGTAATTGTCACAACTATTGTAATTTTAGCAATATTTGCTCCGTTTATAACACCTTTTCCAGAACATGTTGGGCCATTTACAGATTTTGCAAACAAATCCAAGCCACCAAGTTCTACATATATTTTTGGTACAGATAAAATTGGAAGAGATATTTTTACAAGAGTAATTTTTGGTTACAGAATTTCTTTAACACTAGGAATTGTAGTTCTTGCGATTGCTGTCCCAATTGGAGTTACAATGGGATTATGCGCAGGATATGTTGGTAAAAAAACTGAAATGATTTTAATGAGAATCACAGATGTTTTTTTAGCAATCCCCGCTTTAGTTTTAGCACTATCTATTATAGGTCTTTTAGACAGACCCAATCTATTTTATACAATGATAGCTGTATCGATGGCATGGTGGCCATGGTACACAAGATTGATTTATAATATTACTCGTTCAGTAAAAACTGAGGGTTATATTGCAGCGGCTGAAATCATGGGCGCATCTAAATTGCATATTATGTTTAGAGAAATTTTACCTAATTGCCTTCCTTCACTACTTACAAAGATAACTCTTGATTTAGGTTTTGTAATTCTTGTTGGATCTTCATTAAGTTTTTTGGGATTAGGTGCTCAACCCCCTACTCCTGACCTTGGTACAATGGTGGCAAAAGGAGCTTCAGTTCTACCTGACACTTGGTGGTTTTCGTTGTTTCCTGGTTTTGCAATTTTAATTGTAGTACTTGGTTTTAACTTAGTTGGAGACGGTCTGAAAGATATGTTTGATGTTGATGTCTAATAAATTATTATCAATCAAAAATTTAGAGCTATCTTTTAAAATGTATGAAGGTACGCTAAATGTTCTAAAAAAAATTAATTTAGAGTTGGAAAAAGGTGAAAAAGTAGCCTTAGTTGGAGAATCAGGTTCAGGTAAATCAGTAACAACTAAATTAATTTTAGGATTACTAAATCAAAAAAATGTTTTTAAAAATGGTAATATTATTTTCAAAGATAGAGAACTAATCAATTTATCCCAAAGAGAATTTAAAAAAATAAGAGGAAATAATATTTCTATAATATTTCAAGATCCAATCGCTGCATTAAATCCAGTATTTAAAATTAAAGAACAATTTTTTGAAGTAAATTGTAATGGTGGAAAAATTAGTAAAAAAGACTCATTTGATAAAGCATGTGAAGCGTTACTTAAGGTCTCAATAAGAGATCCTGAAAGAGTAATGGAGTCATATCCTTTTCAGCTAAGTGGTGGAATGGCTCAAAGAGTAGTGATTACAATGGCAATGATAAATAATCCTGACTTACTTTTAGCAGATGAGCCCAGTACTGCTTTAGATGTCACTGTGCAAAATCAGGCATTAGATTTAATGGATGATTTAACAAAGGTAACGAATACAGCTGTACTTTTAATTACTCATAACATGGGAGTTGTTAGAAGATTTGCAGAGAAAGTCTATGTCATTTACAGAGGTGTTATTGTAGAAGAAGGAACTAAGTCTCAAGTATTTAAAAATCCAGGTCATCCCTATACTGAAGCATTGTTACAATCTATTCCAAAATTAAATGGCACTAGTATACCAATTCACAATGATAATGCTCCTAACTACGCTGAAATTCCAAAATTTACACATCCAAAATGATTAAGATACAAGATATTTCAAAGCAATTTACAATTAAAAATAATATAGTGAAAGCACTATCAAATATAAACTTAGAAATATTAGAGAGAGATTGTTTTGCAATTGTTGGAGAGTCAGGTTCTGGCAAAACAACATTAGCTAATATTATATTAGGTATCTATCAACAAGATGAGGGGGAAGTTTTATTTGAAAATAAAATACTAATTAAAAACAGAAGTCTTCAACTTAGGAAACTAATCCAGTTTGTTCAGCAAAATCCAATGTCGACATTAAATCCCAAAAAAACTATCTACAGCACGATAGCCTTGCCATTACAGATTCATAAAATTGTAGAAAATAATAAATACAAAGAAAAAGTTGAAGAACTCTTATCTTTTGTTGGTTTAGAAAGCAATTTTATGGATAGATATCCGGATACATTATCTGGAGGGCAGAAACAAAGAGTTGCAATCGCAAGAGCTTTAGCAACAGAACCAAAAGTTATAATTCTTGATGAGCCAACCTCAGCTTTGGACGTTATTGTTCAATCAAAAGTATTAAATTTGTTATTAGACATAAAAAAGAAATTTGACCTTACATACATTTTTATTACCCATGATTTAAGTGTTGTAAAAAATATTGCTAATAAAGTAGTTGTAATGAATAAAGGTGAAATTGAAGAAACTGGAGAAACAATAGAAATTTTCCAAAACCCAAAAAGTGAATACACAAAAACTCTTATAAGAGCTATACCAACCGTAACTGATGAAGAAGATGCAACAAAACCATAATAAAATTTTAGTAGAATTAATAAATAAAACAAATTCTCAAAATTCTAAAAAATTTTTCAAAGAATTAGATTTAAAAGTTAAAAAGATTATAGGGCATAAATTATTTACACTGATGGTTGTAGATAAATCATTGAAGTATGTTGAAAGAGTATACTCTAGCAACATTAAAGCATATCCTCTTCTTGGCACAAAACCAATTCCTAAAAATGAGTGGACAAAAAAAGTTGTTTTGAATAAAAAAAATTTTCTTGGAAAAGATATGAAGACAATAAAAAAATTATTTTTTGATCATGAAGTGATATCAAGCCTAGGTTGTGGATCTATAATCAATATTCCTGTTATCAATAATAACATAATATTAGGAACAATGAATATACTACATAAAGAGTTTTATTATAATTCAGATACTGTAAAGCTTGCTAAACCTTTTGCTAGTTTACTATCTGGATATTTTTTATTTCATCAGCAAAATATGAAAACTAAATAATTCTTAATTCTTTAGAAAAGGTAGTTAAGCTTTTACATCCATCATTTGTAATTAAAACATCATCTTCAATTCTAACACCAAGATCTCCTTGTTTATAAAGACCGGGTTCAATAGTGATTACCATGCCCTCCTCAAGAAGCTCATTATTTTTTCTCATAATATATGGATCTTCATGTACATCTAGTCCAAGACCATGTCCGGTTTTGTGAACAATATAATCTTTATAACCAGAATCTTCTAGAGAATTGAGTACACTGTCATCTAAATTATGCATAGTTAAATTAGGTTTTGAAATACTTAATCCCAATTTATTTGCTTTCAAAACTGCATCATAAAAATTTTTTTGCTCATCTGAAGCAGAACCAACAAAAAAAGTTCTCGTTATATCTGAATTATAACCATTCACTACTGCTCCAAAATCGAAAAGGAGACAATCACCATCTTTTAAAAAATAATCATTACTTGAATGACCATGAGGAAGTGCTGAGTTAGCACCTGCCAAAACAATAGGATCAAATGCAATACCTTCAGCACCATTTTCATAAAGTTGTTGGAGTAGAAAATTTTTAATTTCTATTTCCGACTTTCCTATTTCTACATAGTTAATAGTATTAGCTAACGTTGTTTCTGCAATTTTGATAGCTTTTTGTAAATTTTCTACATCATCACTATTTTTACGTAATCGTATATTACTTATTATTCTTTGAGCATTACTGATATTTAAATCTTTATTTGCGTTTTTTATAGCTTCATATTCAAAAACCCTCATCCTTTGGCCCTCAACACCTAAAGATTTACAATTTTTAATTTTTTCAAATGCTTTATTAAATGCATCTTGATATCCATCACTATCTTGCCATTGAAAAATTTCAGCATCAATATTCAGTTTTCTAAAACTATCAACTTCTAGTACTGGAAGTATTGCTAGAGGTTTTTGATTTTTGGAAATAATTAACGCTGTTGGTCTTTCCATCAAGTGAAAATCGCCACCAGTTAAATACCTAAAGTTTGAACCTGGAATAATTACGAATGCATCTAGATTATTTTCAATAAGCTGATGTTGTAATTTTTCTAATTTATCAATAAACATATTAAGTTTTATTTAACCAATTTAATTTAAATTTAAACTAAATTTTAAATATAAATTAAAAAATATAGTACAAATAAGAAACATAGATAGATAAACCTAAAATTCCATATATTCGTCCAATTTTTTTCATTGAGAGCATAAAGATTAGAACTATTGAAGTAATAGCAACCATAATTAATAAATCTTGTTTTAAGAATATTTCCGGTAATGAAAAATTACCAAACAAAGAACTAATACCTAGAACACCAAGAACATTATAAATATTTGATCCTAAAATATTCCCTAGAGCAAAATCAACTTTCTTTTTAATTGCAGATAAAATTCCAACAACTAATTCAGGGAGTGATGTGCCAAATGCAATTAATGATAATCCTATAACTGCCTCAGAAACATTATATTTTTTTGCTATTTCAATTGCTGAACTAACTAATAAATCTGAGCCAAAAACTAAAAAAATAATACCTAGTACAATTAATATTAATGAAATTATCGTTGAGTAATCATTTTTATCTATTTCTGTATTATCTATTTCTCCTTTTTTCATTTGAATGTACATTAAATAAATAAGAGTAAGAATAGCTACTATTCCAAAAATATAATTGAAATAAAAAAACGTCATAAAAATTAAAACAATGCCTAAGAAGATATTGATCCATGCTTGATTAATTTGATTCTTATTTATGTTTACAATTGGAAAAATTATTGTCGTAGCAGCCATAACAAGTACTAGATTTGCAATATTACTCCCAACTACTGCACCTAAAGCAAGGTCAGAATAATTATTTAGGACTGCATTAATGCTACTTGCCAACTCAGGCAATGACGTACCCCCAGCTACAATTACAACTCCAATAGCAAATAATGAAATATTTATTTTTTTTCCAAAACTAATTGAACCCCTAATAACGATTTCTGCACCTAATACTAAGAGACCCAAACCTATTATTGCGAGAAAAATATCCATTAATAATTTTAATTATTTTAGTTAGTTATATGTTTAATTTAATTAGTATATAATAAAAAAAATTCTTAATAATGAATGAACAATTTGATTATATTATAATTGGTGCTGGGACAGCTGGTTGTATTTTAGCAAATAGACTCACAGAAAACAAAAAAATTAGAGTTTTATTAATTGAAGCCGGTGGTAAGGATATAAATCCTTGGATACATATTCCTGGAGGATATTTCAAAACAATGCATAACCCAAATACGGATTGGTGTTTTACTACTGAAGAGGAAGAATTTTGTAATAATAGAAAAATGCTTATTCCAAGAGGAAAAACGCTAGGTGGCAGTTCGTCAATAAATGGTATGCTGTATATTAGAGGTCATGCTAATGACTATAATTACTGGAGACAATTAGGAAATATTGGTTGGTCTTGGGATGATGTATTGCCTTATTTTAAAAAATCAGAAAATTATAAAATCTCTAAAAGTGATTTTCATGGGGACAGTGGTCCTATCAAAGTAGAACAAATTAGATCAAAATTTAAATTATTAGATTTATTTTTAGATGCTGCGGAAGAATTTGGTTACAAAAAAAATTCTGATTTTAATGATGGTGATAATGAAGGTATGGGATATTTCCCAATGACAATTGATAGAGGTTTTAGATGTAGTTCTGCTGTAGGTTTTTTAAATCCTGTAAAAAATAGAAAAAATTTAAAAATCATTACAAATGCACATGTAAAAAATTTAACCTTTGAAAACTTTAAAGTAAAAAATGTAAATGTCTGGAGAGGTAATGAAGAATTTATTTATTCTGTAAATAGAGAAGTATTATTATGTGCAGGTACTATAGGTTCCCCTCACATACTTCAAACATCAGGTGTTGGACCAGGAGAATTATTAAATAAGAATAATATTAATATCGTTAGAGAAATTAATGGTGTTGGAAAAAATTTGACTGATCATTTAATGTTAAGACCTGTATACAAAATTAAAAATCTAGAAACATTAAATGATATATATCACAGTTTTACAAAAAAATTTTTAACTGGATTAAATTATTTTATTTACAGAAAAGGCCCATTAACAGTTGGAGCTAGCTATTTGTGTGGTTTCATTAAAAGTGACTCTTATTTAGAAAATCCTAATTTACAGTTTCATATTTCACCTGCTAGTACAGATTTATTAGGTAAAGCTGAACTACATAAATTTCCAGCTTTTACACCTACGATTACAAATGTTCGCCCAACAAGTAGAGGAACTATAGAAATCAAATCTTCTGATACAAGAATTTATCCAAAAATAAAAATGAACTATCTGTCTACTTACGAAGATAGAGAGATTGCAGCGAAATCAATTAAGATAGTTAGAAAAATAGTTTTAGAGTCAAAGGCATACAATAAATATCAACCAAAAGAATACAGGCCTGGAATAGAATTTAAAGATAATGAATCGTTAGCAAGAGAAGCAGGTAAATTTGCAAATACTATTTTTCATCCAGTTAGCACATGTAGGATGGGTAATGATGAAAACTCAGTTGTAAATGATCATCTCAAAGTAAAAGGTATACACAACTTAAGAGTAGTTGATGCATCTGTGATGCCTACTATTACATCTGGAAATACTAACGCGCCAACAATGATGATTGCTGAAAAAGGTTCTGATCTAATAATTAAAGATCAAAAATGATTATTGAACTACTGTATCTTTAGGATCAATTCCAGCTACTTCTACTGGAGCTTTCATTGCGTCTCTTCTAAAAGGTTCACCTAATTCTTGGTTAAGCATCACTTCAATGAAGGTTGTTATTCCTTGCATCTGATCCTTACAAGATTGTTGTAAAGCCTCTGTTAGTTCCTCTTGAGAATTGACTTTAATGCCCTTAAAACCACAAGCCTCTGCTATTTTTGCATAGCTTAATTTAGGATCAAGTTCAGTTCCAACAAAATTGTTATTATACCAAAGTGTAGTATTTCTTTTCTCCGCTCCCCATTGATAATTTCTAAAAATTATCATTGTAATATTTGGCCATCCATCTCTATTGCAAGAAGTCATTTCACTCATACTAATTCCAAATGCGCCATCACCTGCAAAGCCTACAACTGGTGTATCAGGACAGCCTATTTTTGCTCCAATTACAGATGGAAAACCATAACCACATGGTCCAAATAAACCAGGTGCTAAATACTTTCTACCATTCTCAAATGTTGGGTAAGCGTTACCAATTGCACAATTATTTCCTATATCACTTGATATAATTGCATCTTCAGGTAAACCTGCTTGAATAGCTCTCCAAGCCATTCTTGGTGACATTTTCTCTGGTTCTCTATCTCGTGAGTCTTTATTCCAAGATGTGCCAGGATCATCTTCTTCATGATCAAGGCCAGTTAATGTTTGTAGCCAAGCTGACTTTGTCTTATGAATCAACTCTTCTCGTTCTTTTCGATCTTGATCACCTGCATTTGTAGCAAGATTTTCTAAAATTTGCTTCGCAACAAGTTTTGCGTCTCCACAAATACCAACACTAATTTTTTTAGTTAAACCAATACGATCAGAATTGATATCAACTTGAATGACATCTGCATTTTTTGGCCAATAATCTATTCCATAACCTGGTAAAGTTGAGAAAGGATTTAATCTTGTACCAAGTGCGAGAACTACATCTGCCTTGGAAATTATTTCCATTGCTGCTTTAGATCCATTGTATCCTAAAGGACCAACCGCAAGAGGATGTTTGCCCGGAAAACTATCATTATGTTGATATCCACAAGCAACTGGAGCGCTTAATTTTTCTGCAAGTTTTTTACAATCATCTATAGCGTCAGCTAAAATTACTCCAGCACCAGATAAAATAACAGGGAATTTTGCATTAGATAAAAGATTTGCGGCTTCCTTAATTGCTTCAATTCCACCAGAAGGTCTTTCAAATTTTATAATTGGTGGTAGATCAATATCAACAACTTGAGTCCAAAAATCTCTTGGTATATTTAATTGAGCAGGAGCAGATCCTTTAATAGCTTTTGAAATAACTCTATTTAAAACTTCTGCTACTCTAGCTGGATCTCTTACCTCTTCTTGATAACACACCATATCTTTAAATAAGTTCATTTGCTCAACTTCTTGGAAGCCTCCTTGACCAATAGTTTTGTTAGCTGCTTGTGGAGTAACTAAGAGCATTGGAGTATGATTCCAAAAAGCAGTTTTTATAGGTGTAACTAAGCCAGTTATACCAGGTCCATTTTGCGCAATACACATTGCGATTTTACCAGTTGATCTAGTATATCCATCAGCCATAATTCCACCGTTTGACTCATGAGCAACATCCCAAAATGTTATTCCAGCTTTAGGAAAAAGATCAGATATTGGCATAAATGCAGATCCAATTATTCCAAAAGCGTGTTGAATACCGTGTTTCTGTAAAACTTTTACGAAAGCTTCTTCTGTTGTCATTTTTGCCATAATAAAACCCTTAATATATTATTCTTACCTACATTAAATTAATTTTTAAATGAACTACAATAATCTTGTTAGTTATTTATTAATTTTATAAAATTCCTATTTAAAGAAAAATTAATTAATTACGATTGATAAAATGACGCTTCTTGGACAAGAGATTATTAAGGCTACATCTAAAACTTTACCAAATCAACCTGGTGTTTACCAAATGCAGGATGATAAAGGTAATATTTTATATATTGGAAAAGCAAAAGTATTATCAAATAGGGTAAAGAATTATCTATCTCTAAATAACCTAACCAGAAGAATTCAAAGAATGGTTAGTCTAACTAAATCAATGAACTTTTTTGTTACAAATACAGAATTAGAAGCAATCATCCTTGAATGTAATTTAATTAAAAAACATAAGCCAAGATTTAATGTGCTTTTAAGAGATGATAAATCATTCCCTTATATATTTATTTCTTCAGAACATGATTTTCCTAGAATTGAAAAACATCGTGGTCCACAAACGAAAAAGGGAAGATATTATGGACCATTTGCAAGTCCAGATGCAGTAAATAGAACTATTAATACAATACAACGAATATTTCTATTAAGATCATGCACAGATAAAGAGGTTAATGCAGGAAATAAATTGTGCTTTAATTATTATCTTAAAAGATGTTCTGGTCCTTGCGGAGGAAAAATTACAAAAGAAGCCTATTCAAAATTAATAGAGGCAGCAGACGATTTTCTAAGTAGTGGTAACTCTCAAAAAATACAAAAAAATTTTACAGATCAAATGTACAAGGCTTCAAAAATAAATAATTTTGAATTAGCAGCATCTCTAAGAGATAGACTTAAAGCTTTAAAACATATTGAACAAAATAATTCAATTAAGATTAAAGATATTAAAAATGCTGACATTTTTGCAATAACGTCAAATGAAGGTAAAACATGCATTTATGGAAGTTTTTTTAGAAATAATACTTCTTATGGTGGTAAAGCTTTCTACCCAGATCATGATAACTTATTGGATCACGAGGAAATAATGTTAGGTTTCTTAAATATATTTTATGCAGAAAAAGATATTCCTGAAAAAATTATTACTAATATAACTATTGATAAAAATAATAATTCACAAATTTTAGGAAAAAATTTTGATAAAACAAAATTCATTAAACCATTAAAAGGACCAAAAAAAAATTTACTTAAATTTGCAGAAAAAAATTCTAAAATAAATTTAGATATTAAATTAAATAAACTTAAATCTTTTGATAATTTTAATTCAGAAATTAAAAAAATATTTAAACTCAAAGATGAAATTATAAAAATAGAAGCTTACGATAACAGCCATACATTTGGAAAATATCCTATAGGTGTAATGGTTACCTATAATCAAAATGGATTTATAAAATCAAATTATAGAAAATTTAATATTCGATTTGATCTTGAAGAAAACAAAAATAAAGTTGATGATTATTATATGATGAAAGAAATGCTTACTAGGAGATTTAGTAACTCAAAATTTCAAGACGAATTAGATTTGCCAAGTTTGTTGCTTATTGATGGAGGAAAAGGACAATATAATTCTGCAAAAAAAGTTTTAGATAGTTTAAAAATAGATATACCAATTATCTCTATGGCAAAAGGTGAGGAAAGAGATGCAGGTAGAGAAATTCTAATACATGATAAATTTACATATAGATTAAATGAAAATAATCCACTTCTTCATTTTTTGCAAAATATTAGAGATGAGGTTCATAGATTTGCAATAACAACTCATCGATCAAAGAGAGCAAAGATGAGCGTCAAATCTGTATTTGATGATATAGAAGGAGTAGGTCCTGAAAGAAAGAAAATTTTAAAAAAACACTTTGGCACAGTGGAGAAATTAAAATTAGCTAGTTTAGATGAATTAAAAGAGGTTAAATCTATACCTGAGTCAATTCTAACAAAAATTTATGAATATTTTCATAGCGTTTAAAAAATTCTTCATCTACAAAGAATACAAATGAATATATCAAATATTCTAACAATAATTAGAATAGCTATAATTCCAATTATAGTTCTTTGTATATATCTTACGAATCCATATTTTGGTTGGATAGCCTTTATATTATTTTGTTTAGCTGGAATAACAGATTACTTTGATGGTTATTTAGCTAGACTAAGAAATGAAGTGACAAACTTTGGAACATTTTTAGATCCAATTGCAGATAAATTATTAGTAGCGGCAGTTATTCTTATTTTAACTTCTAAGGGTGTAATAAAAGACTGGGATACTATTCCAGCCCTAATAATATTATTAAGAGAAATAACAGTATCAGGTTTAAGAGAATACTTAGCTGGGATAAAAATTAGTATACCGGTTTCAAGAATTGCAAAAGCAAAAACCTTCCTTCAACTAGCTGCACTTGGATTACTTATATTATCTGAGAGTAATCTTAATTTATTATTTATTATTTATTTAGGTAAGACTTTTCTGTGGATTGCTGGAATTCTAACTCTCTATACTGCCTATGATTATATTAAAGGATCAATAAAACATTTTTAAAATGAGAATTCGATATTTTGCTTGGATTAAGGATATAACAAATAAAGATGACGACGTAATTGATATAAATCACCCTAAAACTATACAAGAATTAAAAAAATATTTAGAAAATTTGTATCCTGAGCTAAGAAAACATTTTTTACAAGACGTTTTAAGATTTGCAGTTAATCAGGAATATGTTTCAGAAAATTTGAGTTTAAATCCAATTGATGAAATTGCAATATTTCCACCAGTTAGCGGTGGGTGATGATAAAAATACAAAAAAAAAATTTTAATTTAGAAGAAGAAATAGATAAAATTAAAAATAAACATTCAGACATAGGGGCACAAACTTCTTTTGTTGGTTATGTAAGAGATTTAAACAATAATAAAGATGTTAAATATTTAAATTTAGAAGTTTACGAAGAAATGGCATTTAAAGAGTTGTCAAAAATTGAAAATAATGCATTAAAAAAATGGAGCTTAATTGATACTTTAATCATCCATAGATATGGAAAACTAAATGTTAACGAAAAAATAGTTTTAGTTAGTTGTTTTTCACAACATAGAAAAGATAGTTTTAATGCTTGTGAGTTTATTATGGATTATTTAAAGAAAGATGCACCATTCTGGAAAAATGAATTTTATTATAAAGATGATGAATGGTTAGAAAATTCTAAATAGAATTTTTAACCATATCACTAAAATCATTCATAAATTTGAAAGTAGTTGTATTATCTCCTGTATTATATTTAAAATCATCAATTGATCTAATAGGAGTAATTTCAGCAGCTGTTCCCGTTAAAAAAGCCTCATCATAATTTCCTATTTCATCAGGCATTATATGTTTTTCTGTTATTTTAAATCCTTGATTAGATGCCATTTCAATGACCGTTTGACGTGTAATCCCGTTAAGAAAACAGTCTGGAATAGGAGTATGAATATTACTATCTTTAATAAAAAAAATATTTGCTCCTGTACCTTCAGCAACATAACCTCGATAATCTAACATCAAAGCATCGTGATAACCTTTATTTTCTGCAAATTCTTTTGACAAAGTACAAATGATATAAGGTCCAGAAGCTTTTGCTTCATATGGAGCTGTATTCGGTGCAGGTCTTTTCCAAGGTGATGTAATTAATTTTAAACCAGCTTTTTGATCTTCAATTTTAAAATAAGTTGCCCAGTCATCCCAAACAGCAATCGCTACGTTTATATTTGATTTAGTTGTTGATAATCCCATCTGATCTCCACCTCTCCAAGCAAGTGGTCTAACATAACAATTTTTGTAATTCATTTTATCAATGAGATCATATTTTGCTTTATTAATTTGATCATGTGTGAAAGGAATTTCCATTCCAATTATTTCAGCAGATTTAAAAAACCTTTTAGTATGTTGCTCTGATTTAAAAATCTTTCCATTATAAGCTCTCTCACCTTCAAAAACAGCGCTTGCATAATGAAGTCCTTGAGAGATTATATGAGAATTTGCATCCTGCCATGGTATTATTTTACCATTCATCCAGATCCATCCATCTCTATTTTCAAATGATTTAAGCATATCCTTTATTAACTTTTTTAATGACAATTGACTATCAGTGATGCATAATTAAGTCAATATGGCTGACCTAAATAAGTTGTTAACACCACTGTTTTTAAACGAAGGTGAGATAAGAAAGATTATAGAGCTATTATTTTTTTCATATAGAGACTTTACAGAAGGCCCTGATAAAATTTTAGAGAAGATAAATTTCGGTAGAGCACATCATAGAGTAATATATTTTGTTGGTAAGCAAAAAAATCTTACAATAAAAGAACTTTTGTCCATATTAAAAATTACTAAACAAAGTCTATCAAGAGTATTAAATCAACTTGTTAAGGAGAAATATATTATTTTATCAGTAGGAGATGATAAACGAACAAAGAAACTGATTTTATCAAAAAAAGGTCAAGAACTAGAAAAAAATTTATCAGAAATTCAAATAAAGAAAATCAGAAAAGTTTTATTAAACTTTAATGAAATAGACATAAATGGTTTTAAAAAAATTCTTTATGAGATGGTTGAAGATTCAAATAAAAAAAAGTTTGATGAAATAAATAATTAATATGAAAAAAAATATTTTGATTGTCGATGATGATAAAAGACTAAGAGAATTACTAAAAGACTATTTAAGAGAAAAAAGTTTAGAAATTTATCTTAGTGAGGATTATGATGAAGCCAAAGATATTTTATCAATTGCTATATTTGATTTGATTATTCTTGACAGAATGATGCCAAGTGGTGATGGCATTAAGTTAATTGATCATATAAAACAGTTTTCTAATACGCCAATAATAATGCTTACAGCAATGGGTGAAGATAAGGATAAAATTGATGGATTAAAAATTGGTGCTGATGATTATCTATCAAAACCATTTGAACCAGAAGAATTATTTTTAAGAATTAAAAAATTACTAGATTTATTTGGAAACCTTAAGGTTAAAAAAGTAAAGATTACATTTGGTGAATTTACTTTTGATACATCAAATTTCAAACTACAAAAAAAAGATAAATCAATTTATTTAACTGAAGGTGAGAATAATTTACTTATGAAGCTGATTAATAAAAGAAACAATATTGTGCTAAGGGAAGAATTAGCAGATCAAGAATTTGATGAAACAGAACTAAGAAAAGTTGATGTTCAAGTTACACGTTTGAGGCAAAAAATTGAAATAAATGCAAAACAACCTCAGTATATTAAAACCATAAGAGGAAAAGGATATAAATTAATTTGTAATGAAATTTAATGATTAAAAAAATAATACCTACTACCTTAATTGGAAGATCAATAATTATAATTTTCGTCCCTATAATTATTATAGTTTTACTTACTTCATTTGTATTTTACCAAACATCATGGAGTATTATTTCTAAGAGATTAACTGAATCTGTAGCTGCAGATATCAATGTTTTAGTTAAATTAATTGATAGTGATCTTACTAATAATGCACTTAATGTAGCGAATCAGGATTTCAAAATGAAAATAAATATCGTTAAAGATAAAGAATTATTATCTTCAAAATTAAATCTAAACTCAGGCATATTATCTAAAAGATTAAATCAATCCTTAAGTAATTTAAAAAAAAAATTTGATTATGATTTATCTAATCTTGAAGAAGGTGTTCTAATATATATTCAAATTGATAAAGATATTTTAGAAATTATTGTAGATAAGGATAGACTGTACAGTGAATCTGCTTTTGTGTTTCTTCTATGGATGATATTTGCCTCTATAATTCTTTTTTTTATGTCTTATTTTTTAATGAGCAGACAATTAAGGCCTCTTAAAAGGTTGGCTATAATTGCCGAAACCTTTGGAAGAGGTTTAGATGCACCAGATATTAAGACTGCAGGAGCATATGAAATAAGACAAACGGCTAATGCTTTTAATCAGATGAGAACAAGAATTAAAAGATTTTTAAAACAAAGAACAGAAATGCTTGCAGGAGTTAGTCATGACCTTAGAACACCATTAACAAGAATGAAACTTCAAATTTCATTGATGAAAGATGAAAAGGCAAAATCTGAACTCGAAGCAGATGTTAATGAAATGACGTCAATGTTGGATAGCTATGTTAGTTTTGTAAAAACAGAATCACCTGAACCAATTGAAAATATTGTTATAAATGAATTAATTTCTGATATTATTAAGACAGTTGACAAAAATAATATTGACTTAGTTTTAAATGAAAAGACCATAATTCAATCATCAGGAAGACAAATTCAGCTTAAAAGAGCATTCAATAATATAATTGATAATTCACAAAGATATGCAAAAAAAATTGAGATAAATCTCTATAAAAATGAAAAAGATTGTGTGATTGAATTCAATGATGATGGTGAGGGTATACCAAGAGATAAATATGAAGATGTATTTAAACCATTTTTTACTTTAGATCCCTCTAGGAATAAACTCAAAGGAGAAAGCGGTTTAGGATTAACTATTACAAGGGATATTATTAGATCACATGGAGGTGATGTTAAATTATCTGAATCAAATCTAGGAGGTCTTCAACTTAAAGTTTTACTTCCTCTTTGATTTTAAAATAGTTTACCCCCATTATTTACTGGTCTATCTGGAGACAATAAAACTGGTTCATTTTCTAAATCTGGCACACCAAGAACTAATACTTCTGAAATAATTTTACCAATTTGTTTAGGTTCAAAGTTTACAACAGCAATAACTTGCTTATTAATTAATTCATTACTTTTATAATATTTTTGTAATTGTGCAGAAGTTTTTTTTATACCAATTTTTTCACCAAAATCTATTTTCAAAATTATGGATGGTTTTTTAAGTTCATTATATTCATAGGCTTCAATTACTGTTCCTATTCTTATATCTACATTTTCAAATTCATTGTAATTTATAATATTATAAGAGCTCATGAAAATTTTATAAATTTTTCAATATTGTTTAAATATTTATCTAAGACACTCATTGTTTTTTCTAAACTTTCATTTTCATCATTAAACCAAGTAAATAGAGTTATATAATAAAGCGCAAAAATAATTTTTATCTTTATAACACCTTGAATACCACTAGGATTAATATTTGCAAAAGTAGCAATTAAAATTTTGCTCTCAATTAGTTTAGGAATAAGTTTTAATACTCCTTGTGGTTTAGAAATAAAATAACTAATTATATTTTTTACAGAAGCTCTATATTCATTCAATATATCATAACGTGCCATCATAATTTCAAATAACATATCTCTCTGTGATGACTTTTCTATATTAACAAGATTTTTTTTTAATTGAAAATCAAAGAAGTCATTAATATTTAAGACTAAATCAATTTTATTATTAATATTTGTCACTTTACTATTAGATAAAATATTTTTAAGATTAATGTCTATTAATTTTTTTTTCTCTAAATATTGTAAAGTCTTTTTTGCTAGAGATATTTTATTTTGATTCACTTACTTTCACCTTGTTGTTTTGCTCTTTTGTATGCTGCCTTAAAAACTTGATTAAAAATATTATCAACCTTATTTATTTTCATTTTCTTGATTCCTGCTTCGGTTGTACCTCCTTTAGTTGCAACAGTTTCAACCATTTTTTCAGCAGAAATATTATTAGAGTTTAATAGATTTATAGAACCTCTAAAAGTTTCATTAATTAAAATTTTAGCTGTGTTTTTGGAAAAACCCAAATAAATTGCAGATTTTTCCATAATATCAATTAACTGAAATATGAAACCTGGACCACTTCCTGATACAGCAGTTGCTTTGTCTATAAAAGTTTCACTATTAAAAAAAAGAGTTTTGCCACTCAGAGAGAACAATTTATCAATCTCATTAATTTCTTTTTTATTAATAGATTTATTTGCATAGATGCAATGAACTCCCTCTCCTATTAATGCGGGCATATTTGGCATCACTCTTACAGTTTTGTTTATATTTAATAAATTATTTTTAAATATTTCTGTTTTTTTGCCAGCTATTACACTTATTGCTATAGATTTTTTGTTAAAATTTACATTTTTTAATTCTTTAAAGACATTTGTTAATTCAAGAGGTCGCGTTGCAAATATTATAAAATCAAAATTATTTTGATCGTTTATATCGTTAAATGATTTAAAAAATTTTATTTTCTTATTTCTATTTCTTTTTTTAAGAATTGCATATTTTTTTTTATCTATAACACTGATGGTGTAATTCTTGGAGTTAGACCATCCAGACATTAGAGATCCGCCCATGTGACCACATCCGATTAATAAGATATTTTTCATCTATCTATAATATAGCAGTTTTAAAATAAAATTTAAGCTCTACCAATAACTTCAAAATTAGAGAATTTTATAGCTTCTTTAGGCGGAATATCATCAAAGAGAACTTGCTGAAAACTTGGATAAAATTTTTCACATTCATAAATTCCAATATCAACAAGATCTTCAAATTTTTTGTGCAATGTTTCTGTTGAATTATTTGATAATAAAGTATGTCTAAAAGCTGGGATACCATTTTTACTTGTTATATCAAAATGCCCAATCCATAAATTCTCATTTATAAGTCCTAGTAGTTCGTACGCCTTATTAATTTTAGTTTGAGGAAACTTAATATCAAAAGTTATTGAAAAACTTAGCGCGTTAATATTTTCAGACCATGTAAAATATAATCTGTAAGCGCACCAATGGGATGCTATCTCAGCAACCAATTCATGATCGGCAGCTCTACTAAAGTTCCATTTTTTTTGATGAATAACATCTTCAATGATATCTATGGGATTTAACAATATATTCTCATTTTCCATACACTATATAGTCATGGCACATATAATTAGTACTATATCTTGATTACTAGATTGGAGTCGTATTTTGCAAGGCAAAATCTATGAAAAATGTGAATTAGTTGAGGATTCCTACCTTTTTGATTTCTTTTTAACAGTTTTTTTCTTTTTGACTGTTTTTTTCTTAGATTTAACTGATCTTAAAGGTGTCTTTTTTAATTTTTCATTTTCCATTATAACTTTTTGCACCATTTTTTTCAGTGCATCGAATTCATCTTTTTTAACGAGGTTCATTTTTTTTATTATTTTGTTAACTCGTAAAGATACAATTGTTTCAATTTCCTCTTTGACACCCGAAAAAGTGCTCATAGCATCAACTGCAAATTTTGATAAATCGGAAAGTATTTTGTTTCTATCAACCATGTTATAATATTAAATATAGATAAATGAATTTTATTCAACCATCAATAGATCCTGTCATCTTATCAATGGGTTTCATTGAAATAAGATGGTATAGCTTAGCATATATCTTGGGATTTCTATTAGGAATTTATATTATTAAAAGATTAAACGCAATTTATGGAAATCAATACAGTGATAAAAATATAGATAGCTTTCTTATTTGGGCAGTATTAGGTGTAATTATTGGAGGACGAACAGGTTATGTTATTTTTTATCAACTTAATGAATTTTTAACTAATCCTTTTTATCTATTTGAAATTTGGAATGGAGGAATGTCATTTCATGGTGGGTTGATGGGTATAATAATAAGCACTTTAATTTTCGCAAAAATTAATAGAAAAAGTTTTTTCTATCTATCTGATTTAGTTTCAATCGTTGCTCCTATTGGATTATTCTTTGGTAGAATTGCAAACTTTATTAATACAGAGCTCATAGGTAGACCAACTGATTTTTATATATCAGTTATTTATCCATCAATAGATAATATACCAAGACATCCTTCTCAAATATATGAAGCTTTTCTTGAGGGAATTGTTTTATTTCTTATATTATTAATCTATTTTTATAAGATAAAAAAATACAAAATTTACGGAGTAATTAGTGGTCTATTTTTAATATTTTATTCCACATTTAGATTTTTAATTGAATACGTCAGAGAACCAGATTTGCACCTAGGATTATTTTTTAATTTTATTTCAATGGGTCAAATACTATGTATACCTTTTTTTATTTTTGGAATATTGATAATTCAAAATGTTAAGCAAAAGAAAAATTAATAAAATAAAACTTCTTAACAATAAAAAAGATTTTCGTTTAGATAAATTTATAGAATCGGCTCTTTTCGCACATAATGGTTATTACTTAAGAAAAAAACCTATAGGAAGAAAATTTGACTTTGTTACATCTCCAGAAATTTCACAAATGTTTGGAGAAATTATTGGTGTGTATTTAGTTTATCATTGGAAAGAAAAAATTGACTCAAAATTTAACTTAATTGAATTAGGCCCAGGAAATGGAACCTTATTTAAAGATATCGAAAGAACTGCTCAGATACTTCCAAATTTTTTTGAAAATGCTGATGTTAATTTAATAGAAATAAATAAAGAATTAAGAAAAATACAAGAAAAGAATTTAAATTATTTTAGACAATCAAAAATTAGATGGTCTGAAGCTTTAAATTTCAGATCTAAACTACCTTCAATAATATATTCAAATGAATTTTTTGACTGTTTTCCAGTAAGACAGTTTTTAAATGATAATAATTATTGGTTTGAAAGATATGTAAAATTTAATGAAAAGGAAGATAAATATTATTCTGTAAATAAAAGAGTAATTAGTAAAAAAGTATTAGACAATTTAAGTAAATACAAAAAACAAAAAATTTATGAAGTTTCTTATTCAAGAAATAAATATTTTGATCAAATTTGTAAATATCTAAAAAAAAATAGAGGTATATGTATTTTAATCGACTATGGATATAATAAGAAAATAAAAAACTTTACTTTACAAGCAATATATAATCATAAAAAAACCAATATATTTGAAAATATAGGGCAACAAGACATTTCAAGCCATGTAAATTTCAATGAATTAATTGAAATCGCAAAACAAAACAAATTGAAAATAAATGAATTTATTTCACAAAGAGATTTTTTAATAAAATATGGAATACTAGAACGAAAGAAAAAATTACTAACTAAAAATACAAATTTAAATAAAAATTTATTAGATGAAGAAGTGGATAGATTAATTAATGTTGATAAGATGGGAAACTTATTTAAATGTCTTGTTGTTTCTAACTTATGATTACTAAAAATTATTTTACACATAAAAACATTAAGTCTTTTGTTAAAGCTGGTTTTTTTACTAGAAATGGTGGAGTATCAAAAAAAGAAAACTATTCATTAAACTGTAGCTTTAACAACAAAGATACAAAGGTAAATGTAAATAAAAATATTGATATCTGTTTAAAAAATTTAAAGATCAAAAAAAAAATTAAATTTATTAGTCAAATACACTCAAACAAGATTATAGAAATTAATAAAAAAAATATAGGTAATAAATATTCTGGAGATGGATTGATCACAAGCAATAAGCAAATAGCTTTAGGCATTTTAACTGCAGATTGCTGTCCAATTTTTATTTTTGATAAAAATAGAAAATATATTTGTGCTCTTCATTCAGGTTGGAAAGGTGCATTAAAAAATATAGCTGCTAAAAGTATAGGATATTTTGTTAAACAAAAAATAATTAAAAAAAATATTGTGGTTCTTATTGGTCCTTGTTTGAGCTTTAAAAACTTTGAAGTATCAAAAGACTTTAAAAGTAAGTTTATAAGCAAAAATAAAAAATACTCTATTTTCTTCAAATACAAAAATAAAGAAAAAGATTTATTTAATCTAAGAAGATTGATTAATTATCAATTTAAGGAATTGAGTATTAAAAATATATATAATATTAATAAAGATACCTTCTCAAATAAGAGAGTTTTTTTTAGCCATCGAAGGGAATCACAAAAATTCAGAGATACTGGAAGAATGCTCAATATCATTGCATTTAATGATTAATTTTGGTTGATCTATTATTATTCTAATATAGTAATTAATTTGATTATATGAAAATAATCGCCTGTAATAGTAGCAAATCCCTAGCAGAAAAAATTTCTAAACATATTGATGTGCCGTTAGCAGATGCCTCTGTTAGAACTTTTAATGATAGAGAAATATTTGTGGAAATAAATGAAAATATTAGAGGTGAAGATGTGTTTATTATTCAATCCACATCACATCCGGCTAATGACCATTTAATGGAACTCTTAATTACAATAGATGCTGCTAGAAGAGGATCAGCAAAAAGGATTACTGCTGTTATCCCATATTATGGATATGCAAGACAAGATAGAAAGACAGGGCCTAGAACACCAATCACTGCCAAACTTGTAGCAAATTTAATTACATCCGCGGGCGCTGATAGAGTTTTAACAATGGATTTACATGCAGGTCAAATTCAAGGTTTTTTTGACATTCCTTTAGATAATATTTTTTCTGTAAGGCCGATAATCGATGATGTTAAAGAAAAATTTAATGGAAACAAAGATTTAGTTGTTGCTTCACCTGATGTTGGTGGTGTTGTTAGAGCCAGAGCTTTTGCTAAAAGATTAGAAGCTGGACTGGCAATTGCCGATAAAAGAAGAGAAAAAGCTGGTGAGTCTGAAGTAATGAATATCATAGGAGATGTAAAAGATAAAACTTGTATCTTACTAGATGATATAGCTGATTCTGCAGGCACGTTATGCAACGCTGCTGAAGCTCTGAGTAAAAATGGAGCTAAAGAAATTTATTCTTATATTGTTCATGGTGTACTATCTGGGAATGCACTAAAAAAGATTGAAAATTCAAGCATAAAAGAATTGGTATTAACAGATACAATAGAGCCTTCTAAAGAGGTAAAAAGCACAAAAAACATTAGACATATTAGTATTGCTCCTTTAATGGGTGATGCGATTAAAAGGATTAACACTGATACTTCAGTGTCTGCCCTTTTCGATTAAAATATTTTTTTATGAGTGATTTTAAAGCAATTGAAAGAAATAAAGATATTGGTTCAAACCACAGTCTTTTAATAAGAGGATTAGTACCTGGTATTATATATGGTAAAGGAACTGAGCCTAAGAAAATTGCTCTAGAAGATAAAATACTCAAAAAATTAATGGGTACTGGTTCTTTTTATTCTACAATTATCGATCTTGATGTCGATGGAAAGAAAGAAAAAATACTTCCTAAACAATTACAATATCACCCTGTAAGTGATCGACTTATACATTTTGATTTTCTAAGAGTACAAGAAAATACAAAAGTAAACGTTGAAATTCCTGTTGAATTTTTAAATCAAGATAAATGTCCTGGTTTGAAAAAAGGTGGAGTTTTAAATACTGTTAGAAGACTTGTTGAACTAACATGTAATGCAAATAATATACCTAGCAAACTAGAATTTGATTTAATTGAAAGTGAAATAGGTGATGCAGTAAAAATTAGTAATATTCAACTACCAGAGGGAGTTGCTCCAACTATTTCAGATAGAGATTTCGTAATAGCTACTTTAGTTCCGCCAACTGTAGAAGTTGAAACTAAAACTGAAGAAACAACTGAAGAAGGTGCAGCAGAAGGTGGTGAAGAGAAATCAGAGGAAAAGAAGGAAGAATCTTCTGATAATAAAGAAGAAAATAAAGAATCTAAGTAACTTTACTTTATATTTCATTATATGTTTTTAATTTGTGGACTTGGAAACCCAGGTGTAAATTATAATAATACCAGACATAATGTAGGTTTCCATTTAGCGGATAATATAATCTCACATTTTAATTTGGATAAAATCAAAGAAGATAAAAAAAAAGAATTATATGCAGGTGTAATTAATAATCAAAAAATCTTTGTGTTAAAACCTCTTACATTCATGAATTTATCTGGAAAAGCTGTTTCAGAAATTGTGAATTTTTATAAAATAAAATTAGACCATACTTTTGTTATACATGATGACCTTGATTTAGAATTATCAAAAGTAAAAATAAAACAAGGTGGTGGAAACGGAGGTCATAATGGATTGGAAAGTCTTGACCAATTTATAGGGGAAAATTATTTTAGAATCCGTATTGGAATTGATCATCCTGGGCATAAAGATTTAGTTTCAAGTTATGTTTTAAATAAATTTTCAAAATCAGAAGAAGAAATAATAAATAAAAAAATTGATAAAATGGTTAAAAATATAGAATTAATTTTTTCAGATATTCCTCTATTTTTAACAAAAATAAGTGAGCAAAATTAATTATGGGATTTAAGTGTGGGATAGTTGGATTACCAAATGTTGGTAAATCCACTTTATTCAATGCACTTACCCAATCAAATAAAGCGGAAGCTGCAAATTATCCATTTGCAACTATAGAACCAAATATAGGAAGAGTTGCAGTGCCCGATGACAGATTAGACAAACTATCGATCATTGGAAAGAGTGAAAAAATAATTCCTTCTTTTATGGATTTTGTTGATATTGCAGGATTAGTAAAAGGAGCCTCACAAGGAGAAGGTTTAGGAAATAAATTTTTAGGACATGTAAGAGAAGTTGACGCGATAGCACATGTTGTTAGATGCTTTGAAGATACTAACATTACTCATGTATCATCAAAAATTGATCCACTAGATGATATTGAAACAATAAATTTAGAATTACAATTGGCTGATCTTGAAAGCTTAAATAATAAAAAGACTAGTTTAGAAAAAAAATTAAAAGCAAATGATAAAGAAGCTAAAGATCAATTCGACATAATTAATAAAATCTTACAAATGCTAGATGCTAATAGTATCTTAAAAATTGATGAATTCGCTAGTAATGAAGTTGACTTTGTAAATAGTCTTAACTTAATTAGTCTAAAGCCTACTATGTACATATGTAATGTAGATGAAGAATCTATTCACACTGGAAACGAATTATCAAAAAAAGTCATCGAGTTTGCTAAAAAAAATAATCATTCTGTAGTTTTAATCTCTGCATCAATAGAAGCACAAATAGCAGAATTAGATAATGAAGAAGAAAAACTTGAATTTCTAAAAGAACTTAATTTAGATCAAACAACATTGAATAAGGTTATAAAATCAGGATATGAACTTTTAGGTTTGATAAACTATTTTACATGTGGTCCAAAAGAAACAAGATCATGGACAATAAAAAAAGAAACACTTGCACCTCAAGCTGCTGGAAAAATTCACACTGATTTTGAAAAAGGATTTATTAGAGCAGAGACTATTTCTTATGAAGACTATATAGAAAATAATGGCGATGCTGGAAGTAGAGATTCGGGAAAGCTAAGACAAGAAGGTAAAGATTATATCGTCAAAGATGGTGATGTAATGAACTTTTTATTTAATGTCTAAGTGACGTCTCTCCAAAGTCTGTTTTTTGCTAAGTACACAATTGTTCCTAGAATAATAAAGAATAATATTACTTTGATTCCTAAATTTTTTCTTTCTTCCATTTCTGGTTCAGCAGCCCAGTGAAGAAAATGTGTTACATCAGCCGATAACTGTTCTGCATTATTATCAGTGCCATCATCATAATCTACACTTCCATCGGCTATAGGTGCTGGCATAGCTATTTGATTTCCAGCCATCCATTTATTGTACCACATTCCATTACCGACCTCCATTCCCTTTGGAGGTTCAACATAACCTAGAAGAAGGTTATAAATATAATCAACTCCATATTTTCTAGCTTTTGTAATTACACTCAAATCTGGAGGATAAGCTCCATTATTATTTGCTCTTGCTTCGTTATCATTGGCATATGGATTAACAAATCTATCTGCTGGTCTAGCCGGTCTTTCAAACATTTCACCATCATCATTTGGACCGTCTAATACAGTATATTCAGAAGCAATTACTTTTACTTGAGCCTCAGAAAAACCAACATCAATAAGATCTCTGTAATATAGCAGTTTCATTGAATGACATCCTGCACATACTTCTCTATAAACTTTATAGCCCCTTTGAATTGCGGCTCTATCAAAAGTTCCCGTTACACCTTTAAAAGACCAATCATGTTTTGGCATTTTTTCAGTACTCATTTCTGCAGCAAATAAATTTGAAGAGAATAATAGAAAAATAATAAGTAATAGGCGCATTATAGATTTGTATCTTTTTGCATTGCTGGTGAAGGAATTCCTTTTTCTCCTCCACCAATATTAGGAGCTATATTTTTAGCATATACATCACTAATACTGAGCGGTAGCTTACTTGGCTTCTCTATCCAACCAACAAAAGGTGTAATGATAAAGAAAAAACCAAAGTAGTAAAGTAAACCTACTCTAGCAATTAAAAGATATAAACCTTCAGCAGGAAGCATACCAACGTAGCCTAATGCAAAGAAGTTAACAAAAAAGCCCATCATAAACCACTTATATATAGGTCTATAATTACAGCTTCTCACTTTTGATCTATCAAGCCAAGGTAGAACAAAGAGAATTACTATCGCACCAAACATTAGGAGAACCCCTCCTAATTTATCAGGTACTGCTCTTAAAATTGCATAAAAAGGTGCAAGATACCAGTTTGGAACAATGTGAGCTGGAGTAACAAGTGGATCTGCTGGAATATAATTATCTACTTCAGCCATAAGATTTGGTCCAAAGAATATTACTGCAGAAATAGCAACACCAAAAGCACACATAGCTACTGTATCTTTAATTAACATATATGGAAAAAAGTTTACTGAGTCATTGTTAGTTTTAATATCAATCCCATCAGGGTTATTTGAACCATGAACATGGACTGCTGCAACATGTAATCCTACGACACCAAAAATAACAAATGGTAAAACATAATGAAGAGCAAAGAAACGGTTTAAAGTAGCATTTCCAACA
The DNA here is from genome assembly GCA_902614395.1 of uncultured Alphaproteobacteria bacterium. GTDB lineage: Bacteria > Pseudomonadota > Alphaproteobacteria > HIMB59 > CACPNW01. Next base: position 97,970 of record CACMKW010000003.1, read on the forward strand.
TTGTAATCACCAAGAAGCCATGTCTTTAATCCCTCACCAATAAATGGAATTGCACTAAATAAATTTGTTATAACTGTAGCTCCCCAATAAGACATTTGTCCCCACGGTAATGTGTAACCAAGAAAAGAAGTTGCCATCATTAATAAAAATATAAATACACCTAAAATCCAATTAAGCTCTCTTGGATATTTGTAAGAACCAAAATACATTGCTCTTACTATATGAATGTAAACTATGATGAAGAAAAAGGCTGCACCATTGGAATGGATGTATCGCATTAACCAACCGTAATTGACATCTCGCATTATTCTTTCAACACTATCAAATGCCATATCAGTATGTGGTGTGTAATTCATTGCAAGAAAAATTCCGCTTACTATCATTGTAACAAGCGTGATTGTTGCTAATGCACCAAAACTCCAAAAATAATTACAATTTTTAGGCATTGGATAATCACCGTATTCTTTTTTGAAGTAAGAAATAATTGGTAAACGAAACTCTATCCAATTAAGGACGGGATTTTTAAATTGATGTACTTTTCGATTCTTATCCATGTTATCCTATCTTTATAGTATTATCATTTAAAAAGGTATAGGGCGGAACGTCCAAGTTTTTGGGAGCTGGCCCCTTTCTTATCCTACCTGATGTATCGTAATGTGAACCATGACATGGGCAGTACCAACCATCGTACTCACCTTTCATATCAGAAACCTTCTGACCAAGTGGAACACAACCTAAGTGTGTACATACTCCCACTAAAACTAACCATTCTTCTTTTTGTACTCTATCTGCATCATCTTGTGGATCTCTTAGGTCAGAAGCTTGAACCATTTTAGCTGCATCAATCTCATCTTTTGTTCTTTTTTTTATGAAAACAGGTTTTCCACGCCACTTTATTGTTATACTTTGACCCTCTTCAATAGCACTAATATCTACTTCGGTTGATCCTGCAGCTAATGTGTCTTCTGCTGGACTCATACTTTTTAGAAAAGGCCATATAAAAGCAGCTGTTCCAACAGCACCAAGCGTTACTGTACTAAGTTGTAGGAAATCTCTTCTCTTATTTTTGGGTTTTTTAGCCATTTATTGTGAATTTCTTATATCTTAATTACTCAAAAAAATACTTTTTAAATATGTGCCAGCGTGACGCAAGTAAGAAAATAATATAGTAAAAAAACATGAGAATTGCTCTATTTGAACCCGATATACCACAGAATGCAGGAAACATATTTAGACTAGGTGCCTGTCTTGGAATACCAGTAGATATAATAGAGCCAGCTGGCTTTGTGATTGATGATAAGAGATTAAAAAGAGCATCAATGGATTACTATGATTATCTAGAATTAAAAAAACATTTAAGTTGGGAAAAATTTTATGAGTGGTCAAAAGATAATTCATATCGACTCGTTCTTCTAACAACAAAAAGTAAAAAAAGTTATTTCGATTATAAATTTCAATCAAATGATATTATTTTATTTGGCAGAGAAAGTGCAGGAGCACCTGATTTTGTCCATAGCTCTGTCGATGAAAGATTAACAATACCAATGGTAAAGGGGCCTAGGTCGATTAATCTTAGTAGTTCAGTTGCTATTGTAGCTGGTGAAATGTTACGTCAATTAACTTAAGCTAAGCGTCCCATCTTTCCTTCTTGATAGTCCATCATGGCTTGCTTGATTTCTCCTTCAGAATTTGCCACAAAAGGACCATAACGTGCTACAGGTTCTTTAAGCGGCTTACCTGCTAAAACTAGGTAGGATCCTTTTTCTGATATTGACGTGAGTTGAATCTCATCACTTGACTGATCAAAATAAATCATATCACCTTTATTAGCGATTTTATCTTGCTCATTAAATTGTAATTGACCATCGATAATATAGATCATAAGATTTTGTTCTTTATCAACATTAAACTTTGTCATATCTGGTTTTGAAAATTGAATATCAAATATTGATACAGGTGAATATGTTTGAACTTTGGATTTGGTTCCATTTATTTCACCCACAAGAACTTTAATTTCTATATTTGCATTTTCAGATACTGTTGGAATAGTGTTTCTTTTAATATGTTGATACCAAGGTTTAACTTTTTTATTTTTTTGTGGAAGGTTTACCCAAATTTGTAATCCTTGCATGACACCTCCACTCTTCTTAAATTTTTCTGTTACTAATTCAGAGTGAATTAAACCTGAACCAGTTGTCATCCATTGAACATCACCAGTTTCAATTTCTGCTTGTCCACCAAATGAGTCTCTATGCTCTACTTCACCACCAAGCATGTAAGTAATTGCTTCAAATCCACAATGAGGATGGGCTGGTACACCAGTTGCCCCTCCTGGCTCATAATTAATTGGGCCAAAATGATCAAAAAGAAGAAATGGATCATTTTCTCTCATACCAGGGACAGGGAAAGCTCTCGTTACAGGTATCCCATCACCCTCGAAAGTCTTCATACATTGTTTAATTTCTAATGCTTTTCTCATTTGTATTTTAAATTATTATAAAAAATATATAGGTATAATTATGAAAAATCAAAATCCAAACCCGCCAAAGTGTGGTTGTAGCTGCAGCTGTTGTTGCACTTGTGAAGGTGGAGATTGCTGTTAATAAATTATTTTAAATTTAATAATTTAATGAGTGTGATTTGTCAGATTATTAATATCTGACTCCTCTATTTCTTCTATTGATTTCGCTACACGCCAATTATTCATTGTTCCATCATCATTTCTTGCAGTAATTACAGTTTCAATAGGTGGACAATCAGGCTCATGACAACTGAGCTCAGCAATACTTATTATAGTATTTTCCGGTAATTTATATTTATTGGAAATTAACTGTTTGAGATTTCTTATTTTTTCAACATTTTGAGTTTTACGATTAAACATATTTTCTCCTTTAATTGTCTGCCCATAAGGATGATAAAAGAATAGAACCTTTCATATCGCCAATTAATATTTGTGAGTTATCATTAGATATAGCTATTGTTGAAACTTCTGCACCTGTCGAACTTCTAATCATAATTGGTTTTTTACTTTCATCAATTTCTGCTAATAAAACTGACCCATCTGTGTAACCGGTGAAAACAGCTTTTTCTCCATTAAGTGCTTTGACAAATGTTGCAAGTTCTTTACCACCGTTTGCAACAACAATTGGCTTTCTTCCCATTGGTCCTTCTTTACCATCAAATGGCCAGCAAACTGCATCACTGGATCCAGATGTAACCAAATACGGTGTATCTCCAACCCAAGTAAAACTTTTTATTTTTGATGGATAGCCTCTCATTGCTAAATCAGCTTTATCGTTTATGCGCCAACCATGAATTTGATTTTCTTGCATCGCTGTTACAATATACTTTGTATCTGGACTAAAAGTTACAGTTCCATGCGATCCTTTCCAAGTATAATTTGATGATGTCCATTTATTATTATTTAATTTCCACACAGTTACTCCACCGTATCTTGAGACTGCAAGGCGCTTGCCTTTATTATCAAATGCTAATCCAGCAACAGTACTTTGATGATCTAAAGTTTGAGGTTTGTCTCTATTTTTTGTCCAGACATAAACAGTTTTTCCTGATGAACAAACTTTAGTATCTTTGTGGGAAGCTACACAGTCAACCCACTTTGAACCAAAATTAAAAATTTCTTCAATATTTCCATCGGATGATATTTTTAGAAAACGTCCATCGTCTCCACCCGTTAGTACATCGTCAGCATAATTAGCCATACTCAACACTACACCTTCATGTGCTTTAACTGTTTTAGGTTCAAATCCAGATTGAAAAAATCTTACAGTGCCGTCTCCAAATCCAACCACTATTTGATTACGAATTGTAACCGCTTCTATAGCTGGAGCTCCAATATTAAAAACTGAACCTCTTCTTTCAAGTTCAGTTTTATTTGATTTTTGAAATGTTTCTAGATCAGCATTCATGCTGATTTACAATTTTCAAAGCCTTCCTTAAGATTCATATTATCAAGATCACGACCAATAAAAACTACTCTAGAACTTCTATCTTTTCCTTTTGGCCAAGGCCCCATTGGAGAAGCATCCATAAGCATGTGTACTCCTTGAAATACATATCTCTCATCTTCGCCTTTAAAATTCAAAATGCCTTTTGATCGAAGAATATCCTGACCCTTAGTCCTCAGTAAATTTCCAAACCAATCTTGAAACTTATCCATATCTAATGGTGTATCAGATACAAAGGATAGACTAGTAACATCATCATCATGTTCATGATCATGATCTGATTCAAGAAAGTCAGGTTCAATATCTAATACTCTATCTAGACTAAATGCATTTAAGCCTACGATTTCATCAAGAGGTGCATCACAACGTGTTGTTTTAATAATCTTTGCAAAAGGATTAATTTTTCTAATACGATCATTAACTTTTACAATGTCATTATCTTCAACAAGCTCAATTTTATTTAACAAAATTACATCGGCAAAAGCAATTTGTTCTTCTGCTTCATGATGATCTACTAATTGAGAACTTAAATGAACAGCATCAGCAACTGTAACAATTGCATCTAGTTTTGTTCTATCAGCAACATCTTGATCAACAAAAAATGTCTGCGCAACTGGGGCTGGATCAGCTAAGCCAGTTGTTTCAACTATAATTGCATCTAGTTTATCAGCACGTTTCATTAAACCACTAAGAATTCTAATTAAATCACCTCTAACAGTGCAACAAATGCACCCGTTGTTCATTTCAAATACTTCTTCATCAGCATCAACAACAAGATCATTATCAATACCTTGCTCACCAAATTCATTAACAATTACGGCGTATTTCCGTCCATGCTGTTCAGTTAAAATTCTATTTAAAAGTGTCGTTTTTCCAGCTCCAAGAAACCCAGTTAAAACCGTAACTGGAACCTGAGAAGTATTTTCCATATCAATTTCCTTATAATTAGTTCTATAAATTCCACCTTAATAAAGGTGGAATTTATTTAAATATTAAAAATTAACAGCCTTTAAGCTCGTCCCCGAGATTACTAATCAACGTAAAGTAAAGTGACTTACCAGCATCGATGTTAGCACCTAAAGGATCAAAAACTCCTGTTTTGATATTCATATCCTCAGCTATTGTTGTAATAATCTTTGGATTAAATTGAGGTTCAGAGAAAATACATTTTATTCCCTTATCCTTAATAACATCCTGAATATCAGCTATTTGCTTTGCACCAGGTAAAACATCCGTATTCAAAGTAAGCGCTCCAGCAGCTCTAGTTTCAAATCTTTCTTCAAAGTATTGGTAAGCGTCATGGAAAACGACAAATTTTGCATCGGAATTAATATCCTTGCTAACGTCATTTATCAATTGGTCTAAAGCTTTGATTGTTGCATCAGCATTTGCTTCATATTTCTCTTTATTGGCAGGATCTAAATCACCTAACTCATGAGCAATCTCATGAACCATTTCTTTAGCATTTATTGGATCTAACCAAATGTGAGCATCAAATTCACCATGGGCATGACCGTGATTGTCGTGTCCACTCTGATCATCATGGTCATCGTGGTCATCATGGTCGTCATGGTCATCGTGGTCATCATGGTCGTCATGGTCATCGTGGTCATCATGATCATCGTGATCTTCAAAAATCGATTCTTCTCTAAACTTCAATTTATTAATACTTTCAACTTCCATGAATTCTACAACTTCTGCATTTTTGACAATTGAATCAAGAGGTCTTTCCATGAACGTTTCTATACTTTCACCAACCCAGAATATGATATCTGCTTCTTCTAAAAGTTTGGCATGAGAAGGTTTTAATGTAAAGCTGTGGGGGGAAGTACTTCCTTCAATTATAAGTGCTGGCTCACCTACACCATCCATTACATTCGCAATTAGTGAATGAAGTGGTTTGATTGTAGTTACAACTTTTAATTCTGCTCTTACAGCTGAAGTTGCAACTAAAATTGATGAAAAGAAAAATACTTTCAAAAGCATCAAAAAAATGTTGTTTTGTCTCATAAAAAATGTTCCTATTAATAATTAAGTCTGTTAATGAACGTAATGTTATAATATTACATTTTAGATTGTAAATATAAAAATGAACGAAAATAATAATTTATTGGTAAGATTAAAAGATTGCGGTGTCCAAAAATCCTCAAAATGGATTGTGAAAGGTATCTCTCTTGAAATTCATAAGGGCAAAATTGTAACCTTGATTGGCCCAAATGGCTCAGGAAAAACAACTACCGCTAAAATGGCACTTAATATTCTAAAATCAGATGAAGGTTCAATTGAAAATTATTCAACAAAAATGGCATATGTTCCGCAAAAAATTAGTATCGATTGGACTATGCCACTTCGAGTTATAGATTTTATGAATCTAACAAGTCATATTAATAAAGATGAAATTATTGAAGCTTTAGAATTAACAGGGGTTCAGCATTTAATATACAATGAGATTCATAATTTATCTGGTGGAGAATTTCAGAGAGTTTTAATCGCAAGAGCAATTGCTAAAAAACCAGATCTACTTGTTTTAGATGAACCTGTGCAGGGAGTAGATTTTAATGGAGAAATAGCTCTATACAATCTTATAAAAGAAATTTGTACCAAATTAAATTGTGGCATCCTTCTTATATCTCATGATCTCCATTTTGTTATGTCTGCAACAGATCATGTAATTTGTTTAAATGGTCACATTTGTTGTTCTGGATCACCTAAATCAATAGTAAAAAATTCTTCCTACATAGAATTATTTGGAGAACATAATGCTGCTACTCTATCGCTCTATCAACATGAACATGATCATTCACATCAGACAGATGGGAGTGTTAAAAATTAATGTTTGATGATTTTTTTATTCGTGCACTTGTTGCAGGGGTTGGTATAGCTATTGTTGCTGGACCACTTGGATGCTTAGTTATCTGGAGGAGGTTATCATATTTTGGTGACACCTTATCTCACTCAGCCCTTTTAGGAGTAACATTAGCATACTCATTTAGTTTAAATATTGCTTTTTCTGTGTTTGTAATATCAGCTGTTGTTGCTTTACTTCTTGTAAGTTTACAAAAAAGAACAAAACTAGCTGGGGATTCTTTACTTGGACTTCTTGCTCACTCAACACTTGCCATCGGTTTAGTATTGATTGGTTTTTTATCTTACATCCGATTTGATCTCATGGGATTATTATTTGGCGATATTCTTGCAGTGACAACTGCAGACATTGGTTTAGTTTGGATAGGTGGAAGCATAATATTAATTATCTTATATTTTATTTGGAAATCTTTATTTTCAGCAACTGTAAATTATGATTTGTCAGCTGCTGAAGGTATGCGGCCGGAAGTTTCTAATTTTATATTTACCCTTTTATTGGCAGGAGTAATTGCTTTGTCTATTAAAATGATTGGGGCACTATTAATTACAGGTTTACTTTTAATTCCTGCAGCTATTGCCAGAAACATTAGCAACAGTCCTAGACAAATGATTGTTATCGCAATCTTATCAGGTATTTTATCAGTAGTAGTTGGATTATTTGCTTCTTTAGAAATAAATACTTCTTCAGGGCCTTCGATAATAGTGGTGGCTTTATTACTTTTCATTATTTCATTGGTTCCTCTTGAAATTAAGGGTCAGTTGCAAAAACGATAGCAATTTGGTAATCTAGAATATGTCTTTAGAAACTTTAAACTTAACTAAAAATCAACAAACAGTTCTTGATATTTTAGAAAGCGCATCAGAACCTCTTAAGGCATATACAATCCTTTTTGATATTCAAAAAAAAGGAATTAAATCTCCTCTTCAAGTTTATAGAGCTTTAGATAAGCTTATAGAAATTGGCAAAGTACATAAAATAGAAAGTAGAAATTCATATGTTGCTTGTAAGCATGAAGGCTGTAATGCAAAAACATCAACATCTTTTTTGATATGTGAAAACTGTGATAGTGTTACTGAGCTAACTGGAAATAATTTGATTTCTTATTTTTCAAAACAAGCAGAAAAGAATAACTTCAATTATAAAAAACATAATTTAGAAATATTTGGTTTGTGCGAAAATTGTAAACTAAAAAACTAATTTATTAAATTATCAATCTTATTGAGACATTTATTTAATCCAAGGTCGTATTTTGTTCGAATGAAATGCTCTTGTACTATTTCAACCCATTTAAATTTTTGTAATGTTTGATGAGATATGTAAAAACAATTTAAAGGAAAAGACATATTAAACATTTTTAATATTTCTTGCCTTATTACATCGTTGGTCAACACTGCCAAAGATTCGTGAATGTATTTTTCTACAATTTTTTGATCACTTAAAGATGTTTTAGGTAAATTAAATAAACCTCTAAATCTAAAGTATCGATAGATTCTTAAGTAGTCTTCTTTTATTCTATCCTCTATTTCACCAATAAAACAAATTTTACTTTCATTTAAATCTGATTGGCCATTGTAATAATCATGTAGTTTATTATTGTTTCCAACATATAAAGCATTGAAAGTAAAATCTCTTCTGGCTGAGTCTTTTTTCCAGCTATTGGTGTAAATTACATTTGTATGTCTTCCCATTTGATTAACATCTTCACGTAAAGTTGTAATTTGTATTTTTCGATTATGAGGATAAGCAATTATAGATCCATATTGAATAGCAAAATCATCGTATTCAATATTGTTCTCTTTTAGTAATGACAAAACATCTTGAGGCTCCAAAGTTGTTGCTGTATCAATATCTTTGATTTCTCTTTCAAGAAGAGCATCTCGTATACATCCTCCTACTAATCGAATTTCAATATTATTTTCTTTAAAGATAGATATTAAAAACTTAACATGCTCCAGATTCAATAAATTCGTAATTTTATTTATTTCCATTATCTAGCTATTTCTTCAAAACAATTTATATTACAATAACAATGTCGATTTCTTCAAAAGAAAATGCTGCAGAAATATTTGAGGATATAAAGAAAAATTTAACTAGAGGAGTTAAAGATAGAAAACACACCTTTCACACGCCAGTCTTTAGTAATATTGATAGTGAAGGTGGAATTGATTCTAGAGTTGTAGTCTTAAGAAAGTTTGATCCCAGTAGCATGACACTAAATTTTCACACAGACTTTAGATCTCCGAAGGTTCCTAATTTAAAAAAAAATAGTAGTTCTCAATTTGTTTTTTATGATCATAAATTAAAAATTCAAATGCGAATCAAAACAACGTCTTTGGTTAATAATCAAAATGATAAAGCTAAAGAAATGTGGGACAAAACAAGATTGTTTAGTAGAAAATGTTACTTAACATTGAAAGATCCAAGCTCAATCACTGAATTTCCAGAAGATGGTATCCCTGAACACTTAACCGGAAAGGAACCAAGTCATGAAGAAAGTGAAAAAGGATATAAAAATTTTACAGTAGTTGAAAATAAAATTAATGAAATTGATTGGCTTTATTTAGAAATTTCAGGTCATCGTAGATTAAAATTAACATTTAAAAATAATGAACCAGAATATAATTGGTTAATACCTTAATATAATTTAAAATTATCAATAATTCTAATTTCACCAATATATAAAGCAATAAATAATCTAGCTTCAGAATAATTTTTTGTTATTTCTAAATTATTTTCATTTCTTATCTCTAAATAGTCAATTTTATTTATATTATTTTGAATAAACTCTAATTTTAATTGATCTAAATTATTAATTTCATTTTGTTTTAACAGATTAATATGTTCTTTAATTTTATTTCCTAATACATCAAAAATTTTTAATTGATCATTAGAAAATTTAGAGTTCCTTGAAGATAAACTCATACCTGTTTTATCTCGTACAGATGGGCATTGAATTATTTTAATATTGTGATGATTAATTTTTACTAAATCTTGTATTATTTTTACTTGCTGAAAATCCTTCTCACCAAAATAACTATTCGTTGGTTTAATCATATTAAAAAAAAGATCCACAACAGTAGTAACTCCATCAAAATGGCCAGGTCGAAATTTATCACATAAAATATTTCTAAAATTGTTTACAATTTTTTTCTTTGCCAATCCTTTAGGGTATATCTCTTGAATGTCAGGTAAGAAGAGTGCATTACAACCAATATTTTCTAATTTAGAAATATCTTCATCAATTGTCTTTGGATAAGAATTGAAATCATTTTCATTGTTAAATTGAGTAGGATTAATAAATATTGAACAGATCACAAATTCGTTATGTAATTGTGCTTCTCTAATGAGAGATAAATGTCCATCGTGTAAGTTTCCCATTGTTAAAACTAAACCAATAGACTTACCCTTGTCTTTGATTGAAACTAAATTTGGCTCTAATTCACTAGCTTTTTTGAAAATTTTCATCGATTACATAAGTAAATATTTGACTTATATATAATGAATTCGTATTAGGCCCAGAGATTTATTATGAAACGCACTTACCAACCTAGTAGAGTAATTAGAAAAAGAAGACACGGTTTTAGGGCTAGAATGGCAACTAAAGCAGGTCGTCAAATCATTAATAGAAGACGTGCAAAAGGAAGAGCTCAATTAAGCGCTTAAAAAGGCCAAATGGCCCAAACATTATTTACAATTAAGAAAAGATCGACTTTCGTTATGATACGAAACCAGGGAGAATTTATAAAAGGTAAAAATATGAATATCCAAATTTTACACAATCAAGATCTAGAAAATTCTATAGGTGTAGGATACACAGCTTCCAAAAAAATTGGCAACGCAGTAAAAAGAAATAGAGCAAAGAGAATAATGAGAGAATTAGCTAGAAAAATTATTATTAATGGTAAAATTAATTCATATTATGTGTTAATAGCTAAAACGTCATTGCTCGAAGTGAAATTTGATAAACTTTTATTAGAACTTAAGGGAAAGATAAATGGTTAGTAAATATATTTCATTACCTTTAATCATAATAATTAGATTATACCAGTTATTGATTTCCCCAATACTTGGGCAGAATTGTCGGTATTTACCAACCTGCTCTGAGTATTCTATTAAAGCATTAAAGGAACATGGGTTATTTAAAGGATCAATTTTATCGGTGAAAAGAGTTTCAAAATGTCATCCCTGGGGTTCCCACGGATTTGATCCAGTACCAAAAAAATCTGAGTTAAATAAATGAACGAGCAAAGAAATTTATATTTGGCTATTGGTATTTCAATTGCGATAATTATTTTTTTTCAATTATTATTTCCAACTCAACCAATTCAAACAACATCCTTTGAAGAAGATGAAATATTAGAGCCTGCAACATCCATTGACGGACAAAGCAGCCAAGTTGTTTCAGAAATACAAAGTAGAGATGAAGTTTTAATTCAAACCGACAGAGTTATTTTTGAAAATGCATCTATTAAAGGTTCTATAAATTTAAAAGGAGCAATTTTAGATGACCTCATATTATCAAAATATAAAACTAGCTTAGAACCTGATTCGAATAATATACAGCTTTTGTTACCAGATGGGACTGCTAATCCATATTATATTGAAACAGGTTGGAAAGAGCTAAAAAATTCTAACATTGAATTACCTAATTTAGAAACAAATTGGAAAACTAACTCTACCACTCTAAGCCCCTCAAGCCCTGTTACACTTAGTTGGACGAATAATAAAAATATAACTTTCAAAATCAACTATCAAGTTGATGATGAGTATATGTTTACAATTACACAGGAAATAGAAAATAACAGTGGTGAAGATATTGAAGTTTTTCCATACAGATTAATCAAAAGAATAAACACACCAGATACAATTAATTTTTTTATACTTCACGAGGGTTTAATTAGTCTAATAAACGACGAATTATTGGAAAAAAATTATGATGATATTGTCGATGATTGTAATTCATCAATGCAAACAAAAAAAGAGTTTTGCGATAATAAAACACAAGGAGGTTGGTTAGGTTTTACAGACAAATATTGGATGTCTGCTTTAATTCCTGATGCTGACCAATCCATTAACGTCAATTATAGATACGGAAATAATGGACGTGATAGCTATAGGGCAGGTTATGTTGGTCAGATATATAAAATTAACTCGGGTGAAAATATATCTTACGGCGGAAAATTATTTGTGGGTGCAAAAAAATTAAATGTCTTAAGTGCTTATGATGAAAATCTCTCTATACCAAGATTTACTGATGCAATTGACTGGGGCTGGTTTAGTTTTTTAACTAAACCTGTTTCATATGCTATTAATTGGTTTTTTGGTTATGCAGGTAATTTTGGTCTAGCAATAATTGCCTTTACCATTTTAATGCGTTTAATTTTATTCCCACTGGCACAAGCATCTTTTAAATCTATGGCAAAGATGAAAAAACTTCAGCCTGATATGCAAAGATTAAAAGAAACATATCCAAATGACAGACAAAAAATGCAGCAAGAACTAATGGCCTTGTATAAAAGAGAGGGAGCTAATCCTGTTGCGGGTTGTCTACCAATTTTAGTACAAATACCAATTTTCTTCTCTTTGTATAAAGTGTTGTTTGTTACGATAGAGATGTATCACGCTCCTTTTTATGGATGGATTCATGATCTATCTGCGCCAGACCCATTAGGCTTAATGACAATATTTGGATTAGTTCCTTGGGATGTGCCACCTATACTTTCAATAATTGATATTGGTATTCTTCCTATCATTATGGGGTTCACTATGTGGTTACAACAAAAACTAAATCCTGCTCCCGCTGATCCAACACAAGCTAGAATTTTTGCATTACTTCCATTTGTATTTACTTTTGTACTAGCTGGTTTTGCAGCTGGTTTAGTTTTATATTGGTCAGTGAACAATATTTTATCAATTGCACAGCAATGGTATATTCAAAGAAGAATTTTAGCCAAAAATGGCTAGCTTAAATAAAAATTTAAATAACTTTTTTAATAATAATAAGTTTTTAGGTTCCTTTCAGTCATTTAAAGATATTCCTTATTCAGATATAAAAAAAGAATGTTGTTTTATAGGTAGATCTAATGTTGGAAAATCTAGTTTAATAAATTCGTTAACTAAAACAAAAAAATTAGCAAAAACTAGTAAAACTCCAGGAAGAACGCAGGCTATAAATGTTTTTTTAATTAGTGAAAAAATAAATATGATTGATTTACCTGGTTATGGTTTTGCCAAAGTATCAAAAGTTGCACGAGAAAATTTAATTACCTTGATTGAAGAATATATAGAAAATAGAGATACACTTGATCATGTTTTTTTACTCATTGACTCAAAAGTTGGTATCAAAAATTCTGATATTGATATGTTGGATTTATTGAGTGATTGTTCAAGAAAATTTTCCATAATTTTAACTAAAATAGATAAAATATCTAATAATTATTTAGAATATCAAAAAAAATCAATTTTAAGTTTAATGCAAAATTATAAAAAATCATTTACGAAAATATATCAATCTGAGACCAAAAAAAATAATGGTATTATAGAGATTCAAAGATCTATATACGGGTTATCACAATAAATATGAAATTTGATTTTTTATCAGAGAGTGATCAGGCTTATTTTATACATAAAGCCTCAACCTTAGTTGAAGCTCTTCCATACATTCGAGAACATAGTGGTGATACCATTGTAATAAAATACGGTGGACATGCAATGGGAGATAAAAAACTGTCTGAGAGTTTTTCAAGAGATATTGGATTATTAAAAGAAGTAGGTGTATCACCAATTATTATTCATGGTGGAGGACCTCAAATTGGCGAGAGACTTAAATCAAAAAATATATCAACACAATTTGTTGAAGGACTACGAGTTACTGATAAAGAAACAATTAAGGTAGTTGAAGAAGTATTATCTAAGGATATCAATTCAGAAATAGTAGAATCTATAAGTGCCTCTGGAGGAAAAGCGATAGGAGTATCTGGTAATGATAACTTAGTCACTGCAACTAAATTGAACGTGGAAATTAAAGATAGTGATTCAAATATTGAAAAAATAGTTGATATTGGTTTTGTTGGACAACCAAAAAAGTTAAACAAAGATATGCTAATTAGTTTTATAGAAAATGGTCAAATACCTGTCATATCTCCTTTAGGTAAGGATGAAAATAATTTTACGTATAATATTAATGCTGACACTGTTGCAGGTTTTATAGCAGGTGAGTTACAGGCAAGTAAATTATTATTATTAACCGATGTACCTGGAATTTTAGACAAAGATGAAAAATTAATCTCATCAATAACGTTAGAAGAAGCTAAAAGTATTGCTAATAAAGAATATATTTCTGGAGGTATGAAGCCGAAAATTAATACATGTATTGATGCAATGAAAAAAGGTGTTAAAAAATCTACTATTTTAGATGGAAGAATTCCTCATTCAGTAATATTAGAGTTATTCACTGAACATGGAATTGGTACACAAATAACAAGTAATTAAATGAGCTTTAAAGATAACATCAATACCTGGATATTTGATCTAGACAACACACTTTACTC
>CACMKW010000004.1 GCA_902614395.1 uncultured Alphaproteobacteria bacterium
TAACAATCAAAGATTCTGATGGAAATGTAAGTCAATACGGAATAAGAATTCCATCTGCTGGTTTTCCATACTGGTTATTTAGTGCAATTGTTTATGGCAATGGTGGAAAAATTATGAACGATAATGGCACTGAAACATATATTAATTCACCAGAAGCCATTGAAGCATTAGAAAAACTTGTAGCTCTTAGTACTACTGAAGGGGTGATGAGACCAGGTATACTTGAATGGGGATCTACTCCACAGGCATTTTTTGAGGGTCAAACTGCAATGATGTGGACTACTACTGGAAATCTGACAAACGTCAGAAATAATGCTCCGTTTGATTGGGGTGTAGCTTTCATTCCTGGTATTAAACAATTTGGAGCACCAGTTGGAGGAGGAAATTTTTATCTATCAATTGACACTACAGAAGAGGAACAGCAAGCAACAAAAGACTTTGTAAAATGGATAACAGAACCTAAACAGTCTGTTGCCTGGACAAAAGCCACTGGTTATGTTGCACCTAGAGCTGAGACTTGGGAGTCTGATGAAATGAAAGAATTTTTAAAAGAATTTCCATATCCAGCTGTTGCAAGAGATCAGTTGGAGTATGCAGGTCCAGAATTTTCGACCTACGAGCAACCTAAAACTGTTTCAATTTTTAATAGAGCGTTAGAAGCAGCAGTTGCTGGGGAAAAAGATCCTAAAACTGCTCTTTTAGAGGCGCATGCCGAAATTGATAAAATACTAAAAGATTACAGATAAAGAAAAAATATCAAACGGCACTAGTTAATAATAGTGCCGTTTTTTTTATGATAACTAAAATTAAAAAACATATACCAGTAATTTTACTTTTATCGCCTGGATTCATATTATTATTAACTTTTGTTCACATACCTGTTGTTAAAACAATTTATATGAGTTTTTTTTCTACTCCTAAAGGGAGAAAACCAAGTAAGTTTAAAGGTATTGAAAATTATGAACATATGTTTTCAGACCCCATTTTTTGGAAGGTTATGTCTAACAATATTGTTTATGCAATTTCTACAATCCCATCTTCAATAATTATTGCAATAATTATGGCGCAATGGGTAAACAGCAAGTTACCCGGTAGACCATTGCTTCGTTTTGCATATTTTTTACCTGTAGTTTTACCCTTAATAGCTGTTGGTAATATATGGCTCTTTTTTTTTCTTCCTGGTTTTGGATTAATTGATCAAGTTGGATCTTTATTTGGTTTCCAAAATACAAATATTTTAGGAAACCCTGATCAAGTTTTATGGGGTATTATTGCTGTAAGTATTTGGAAAGAGTCTGGTTTTTACATGATTTTTTTTCTAGCTGCTCTTCAAGGAATACCTAGGGAAATGAAAGAGGCAGCAATTATTGAAGGGGCTAATAGTTGGCAAATGTTTTACAAAATTACACTACCAATGATAACACCAACCTTATTATTTGTTTCAGTCAATGCAGTAATTACTGCCTTTACACGAATAGAACATTTATTCACTATGACTGGTGGAGGTCCAAATTACAACAGCGCTTTATTACTCTATTATATTTATGAGAATGGTTTTGAATTTTGGGATACAGCATACGCAATAACATTATCGGTTTTACTAATTATATTATTGTCAATAATAGGAATTGGTCAAATTTTTTTATTGGATAGAAAGGTCCATTACCAATAAAAATGTATTCATTCTATAAAAATATTAATATTATTGGTGCTTGGTTACTTGGATTTTTATGGTTACTACCGCTCTTATATGCAATCTGGGCTTCGATACACCCAATAGAATATCAAGTTAAATTTGATTTGTTTGCCCCTCTGACCTTATACAATTTTGAAAATGCTTGGTCACAAGCTCCTTTTGCAAGATATATGTTCAACACATTTATATACGTTACAATGACCACTTCATGCCAGTTTATCTTATGTTCTCTGACTGCATTTGCTTTTGCAAGATATGAGTTTCCTTTTAAGAACATACTTTTTGGATTAGTTTTAATTCAACTAATGATTAATCCAGAAATCATTCTTATCGAAAATTATAAAACAATTAAATTCTTAAATTTGATAGATACCATTCCTGCAATTAGCCTTCCCTACATTGCATCTGCTTTTGGAATTTTTGTTTTAAGACAAGCTTTCAAAACTGTTCCAAAAGAGCTAGATGATTCTGCGAGGATTGATGGTGCTGGAGCATTACGAATTTTATGGCATGTTTACATACCATTATCTATACCTACTTTTTTAGCTTATGGACTTGTATCAATATCTTATCATTGGAATAATTATTTGTGGCCCTTAATAATAACTAACTCAGAGGAAACTAGAATTTTAAATGTTGGTTTAGCTATCTTTTCTATGGAGGAATCAGGTATCGAGTGGGCTACTATAAGCGCAGGGACATTAATGGTAACCGCACCACTAATAATTGCATTTATTATTTTTCAAAGACAGTTTGTAGAGAGTTTTGCAACTTCGGGTATAAAATAATCTATTACCAATTAAATTCTAGTTTTAAAAAAGATATATTTGTCAAACTCTTCTTTTAAATCAATACTAACTCTTGCATGTACTTTACCTTGTTTTCCTTGAAACGATTGTTTTTCTGTAACTGGAAACACCCCTTCATGCCAAATATTTGGATGAATATACAAACCTTTTGATCCGTCACAATAAAATGCTTTAAAATGTTCTGGTTCAATGTCATCTGTAGGTAAGGCTAAAGGACAAATAAATGGTTTATTTTCTTCAGGAAAGAAAAGCTGACCTCCATCAGGATGATAATTTGCATGCCATAAAAAAATTTTTGTTGGATCTGAATATTTATCTTTTTGTAATTCTTGATCAGGATTATTGGCATAACCCAGTATATATTTTCCATCTACTTCATAATCGCTCTTATGTTGAACAGCATTATTTTGCCCATAAAGCACGTCACCTTGCCACCAGGTATCAAAAGAACCTTCGGTAGTTCCACCTTCATTACCAGTTCCCTCTTCTATGTCACGCCATCCTTGTTTTGGCCAAGTAACAATTTCAATATCACTATTTTCAAAACTATCGATTAAATACCCATATCCTTTAAGATTTTCATTTGTTGCTTTAACTAAAGGTATTTCAATTTCTTTTGTCATTGTTTTGTTAGTTTAATGTTAGTCCCAACTCAGTAACAACTTCTTTTACAGCTTTTATTGTATCCATCATGTCTTGTTCATTTAAATTACCAATACACCCAATTCTAAAAGTTTCTGCCACTGTTAGTTTTCCTGGATAAATTAAAAAATCTTTTTCACTAAGAGCATTATAAAATTGCTCAAAGTTAAATTTAGGATCATTAGGTTGTTTAAAAGTAATAATAATTGGTGCTTGTAAATTATCAGGAAGTAGTTGCTCAAATCCCAACTCTTTCATTCCATTACAAATAATTTCACAATTTTTTTTATATCTTTTACCTCTTCCTTCTACACCGCCTTGTTCTTTATGTTCTTCAATCGCTTGATTGAATGCAGCTAATACGTGTGTTGGAGGTGTAAATCGCCATTGTTTATTTTTTTCCATTGCTTGCCATTGATCATATAAGTCTAGACTTAGTGAGTGACTATTGCCTTTTGCATTTTGAATAACTTCATTTTTAACAAGAATGAAACCAACACCTGGCACACCTTCTAAGCATTTGTTTGATGAAGCGGCTACAGCATCAAAAGTAATTATTTTAGAACTTAAGGGTAATGCACCAAAGGCACTCATTGCATCGATGAATAACGATAAATTTTTCCCTTCAACCAATTTTGCAATGTCTTCAATAGGATTTAAGATACCCGATGTTGTTTCACAATATACGGCAAAGACGTGTGTTAAGTTGTTGCTATCAATTAACTCTTCAATTTTATTGACGTCATGAACTTCATGTTCAGCAACTTCATATTCAATAAAATCTCTCCCTAAATATTTGCACATTTTTTTCATTCTTTGTCCGTAAGCACCATTGATCAGAATCAGAATTTTAGAATCTTTTTGAGTAAGAGAGCTCACCATCGACTCTACAGCAAAAGTTCCACTTCCCTGCATTGGAACACATTGATATTTATCTTCACCATCTATTAATTTAACAAGGGAATCTCTAATTGATGCATTGAGATCAATAAATTTTGTATCTCTCGAACCCCAATCATGAAGCATAGCCTCTTTTGTTGACATCGATGTCGTGAGAGGCCCAGGGGTTAATAATTTTTTATCCATTAAATATTTACTTAATAAATATTATTATAAATTTGATCAATCTTATTAAAGTTGGAATTGAATTTATTTTCTAATAAGTTAATTATAAATGAGAATGGAAGAAAATATTGTAGATTATCTCTTAGATCTTTTGAAAACAAAAGGTGCTGATATTCAATATGGTAATGAGGATGTGACACAGCTTGAGCACGCACTCCAATGCGCTGAACTTGCTGAAAAAAATAAATTACCAGTACCAACAATTGCTGCAGCATTACTGCATGATGTTGGCCACCTTATCTATGAGGACGGCGATCCCATTCATGAAGGGAAAGATGGTCATCATGAAAATTTAGGTGCTGATTTTTTAAAAAAATATTTTGGTGAGGATGTTATTCTACCAATTAGAGCACATGTTGACTCAAAAAGATATTTATCAAGTGTTGAAGAAGGTTATTATGATAGTCTATCAGAAGCATCGAAACTTTCGTTAAAAGTTCAAGGTGGTCCTTTCACAAAAGAAGAAGCAGATGCGTTTATAAGCAAACCTTTTATGGATGAAGCAGTAGAGCTTAGAAGATTTGATGATTTAGCAAAAGTTCTAGATAAAAAAACTCCCGATGTTGAACATTTCCGCCCCTATTTAGAAGAAGCAAGACAGTCTTTTTTAGCTAAACAAGCGTAAATGCAATTTAGCAATTATGATTTTATTGACTCTAAGTCATTTGCAGGCAAAATTATATTAACTTCTTTCCCAGGTCTTAACTCTAATGGTTTATTTGAAGAAACAATTTTAGCAAACGAATTAGAAATATTTAAAAATAATAATTGTAGTTCTATTACTTCTTTTGTTGAAGAT
Source organism: uncultured Alphaproteobacteria bacterium (assembly GCA_902614395.1). GTDB lineage: Bacteria > Pseudomonadota > Alphaproteobacteria > HIMB59 > CACPNW01. The sequence goes on from CACMKW010000004.1 coordinate 5,072, forward strand.
AGCGAATTTGAAAAATTGTGTGATAAAACTTTGTTTGTCAAAAATATTTATGAACATAAATTACATTGGTACCATTTACCCATTTATGACATGGGAGCACCAGATAAAGATTTTAAATATAAATGGGAAACAACAAAAGTTTTATTAAAGAACGAATTGATAGATGGTAAAAACATAGTTTTACATTGCCGTGGAGGAAAAGGAAGAGCTGGCACTATAGCTGCTATTTTACTTGTTGAATTTAATTATGAAAAACAAGAAGCTATTGATCTAGTACGATCAAGAAGAAAAGGAGCTATTGAGTCAAAAATCCAAGAAGATTTTATTTTTTCTTATCGAGCAGTTAATTAAAAAGAGACCGTTAAATTAAAAATATTTTCTAGAATAAATAAAACAATTAAAGAAATTAAAGCTGCAATTATAGGTAGCGTCATCCAACCCAAAGAAATTCTACCTGCAATTGACCATTGAACCTCTTTTCCTCCTTTTAAAAGACCAATTCCAATTACGCCGCCGACAACAGCTTGGGAACTTGATACTGGTACCAAAGGTATAGAGGGAAGATTTATAGATTGTAAAAAAGCACTTATACCCTGGGATGCAAATAAAAATAAAACAATAGAATGCGATATAACAACAATAAATGCTGCCACTGGTGTCATTTTTAAGAGATCATTACCCACGGTAAACATAACTCTTTTCGAGTAAGTAAAAACACCAACAGCTATTGCTAAACCACCTAGCAGAAATAATTGTTCTTTTGAGGAAAAGACAAATAAATTTCCAATAGTAACATCAGTAAACGGTGATATAGGTACGAAGACACCCATTACATTGGCAATATTGTTTGCACCTAAACTATAAGCACCAAAAGCACCCGCTAAAAGTAAAGCTGTTCTTGTATAGGCATCAAGTCTGAGAATATGTAACTTTCTATTGAGTATAACTCTTTTTGTAAAAGTAAATAAACCCATTGCAATAACTCCTGCAATAATAGGACAGAGTATCCATGTTCCTAAAATAGTAATTAAAACTTGAAGATTAGTTGAAGATCCCGTGTATAAATTCCAACCAACAATTGCTCCAACAATCGCTTGCGTTGTTGAAACAGGCAAGCCAACTTTAGTCATTAAATAAACAGATATTCCTGCAGCAACACATGCTGCAAAAGCACCAGGCAATGCATTAATAGCACCTAACTTTCCTAAGGTTTCTGTTGTACCTGCTCCGCTAATAATTGCACCTAGAATAACAAAGACACTACAAATTATTGCTGCACTTGTGAAACTAACCATTCGTGTTCCAACTGCAGTTCCAAAAACATTTGCTGCATCATTGGCACCAAGTGACCAACCTAAAAAAAGACCACCAAATAAAAAAATTAGAATTGTAATTTCCATTGAAAATTAAACGGAACGTTTAATAGCGTAAATTTGAACCTCGTCAGCTATGTCTTCTGCTTGATCACAAATACGATCAATCTTTTCTACAAAATATCGAAGATGCATTTTTTGATCTAGAGGTAATTCAGAATCAAAAATTCTTCTTGCAAGTGAACTAAATTTTATATCAGATTCTTTTTCATAAAAAGTTACTTTATGAGCATTATCTCTAACAGATTTAATATCTCTAAAAAATGATCGGACAGTCAAACAAAGTGACTCAACACAATTTACAACAGTCTCTGTTAACTCAATAAGATCTTCATGAAATTCTTTTGGAAAATTAGGTTTTTGAATAGAGAAGTGATAGCAATTTCCTTGGTACATTCCAATTAATTCGTCGATGTGTTCTAGAAGTCGTAACACATCACTTCTTGCATCTGGGATTAGTGTTTCTTCATAAAGAGTATGCTCAACATCTTTTGTAATTTTGTCGGCCTTACTTTCCATTTCTTTAACTTTTTCAACCATTTCCTCAAATTTACCATTGGCGGAATGATTGAGATAAGTTGGAACTATCGATTTAAATACTAAGCCCACTTCAGAGACAATATCAACAAACTCATCAATTTCTCTTTCAAGCTTTTTGGTATCACCAAATAATGATGCACTTTTTAATCCAAACATGGCGTGCTTATAGAACTTTTCAAAAAAAAAGAAAGAAATGTTAAATTTTTGTTACAATTTGATTAATATCTTTATCTTTAAGTAAAGTGTAATATTCGCAATATATAGAATTTAGGAGAAGATATGACAGATTTATCAATTAATAGAATTAAGTGGTTTAGCACCGCGTTAATTTTATCAGGAATATTATTAACCAATTTAAATGCGTATCCAATTAACATAATTATTCACGGTACAGGTGCTGTTGGTTGGTCAATTGTTGGTTATATGACAAAAGATAGAGCTCTGCTCACAAACTTTGGTTTACAACTCCCACTATTTATTTTTGGATATATTTATTTGCTAACATGAAAAATAAAAATATTCTTTTTATGTGTGTTGCTAATTCAGCAAGAAGTCAAATGGCTGAAGGAATTGCAAAAAAATTATATCCTAATTGCATTATTCAAAGTGCAGGATCAGTGCCCAAAGAAGTTAATCCTAATGCTATCGAGGTTATGGGTGAAATCGATATTGATATATCAAAACATTATTCAAAAGATTTTGAAAGTTTAGACAACAAATTTAGAGATGAATTAAATACCGTTTTTACGCTTTGTAAAGAAGAGGTATGTCCAGTTTTAAATTCCAAAGCTCAGATATTTTCAATACCATTTGATGATCCGGCATCAGATCATTTTAGTTCAAACCAATTAGATAAATTTAGAGAAGTAAGAGATTCAATTTTTGATAAATTGAAAGAACTAAAAAATTTATTTGAGAATTAATGAAGTTAAAAATTAATTAAATTTATAAAAATTTAATATTCCATTAATCTATTTGTAAACAATAAAATTTAAATGTTTCTTACCACTCACAGTATTATTTCCTCCTGCTAATTACCAATAATTGTGAGTGGGATTAATTTTTTATTTCTCCTTTTTCGAGTACTTTAACAATTGTTTAACATTATAAAATTAAGAATTTAAAGTAAATTTTATGAAAATTAATAAACCAGCGCTTACCTTTTCTAACTCCGAAGTTAATCCTGTTGGAAAGATTATTATTCAATTAACCGAATTGGGAACGGGTAAAATTAAGTTACGTAAGTTGTATGAGGATTATTTAAGAGAAAATTTACCTCCAGAGAATTTTTGGCATGATGCAATTGAAAGATTAGGTCTCCGTATTCAGACACATTATCATTCTAAAAGTAATATTCCTAAAAATGGCAAACTTGTAGTAATCGCTAACCATGCATTTGGAATAGCTGATGGTCTTACAATATGCTCTTTAATTAGTAAAATTAGACAAGATTACAAAATTATTACGCATAAAGTTTTACAAGGAGCAGATCTTATTAAGAATAAAATTATTCCTCTTGATTTTTCAAAAAATAGAAATGCTTTAATAAATAATATCGCTGCACGTAAAGAATGCGAAGAACACTTGAGAAATAATGGGGCACTAATCATTTTTCCATCAGGATCAGTTTCAACGAAACCAAAATTAAAAAAAGGAATCAAAGCAATAGATCGTGAATGGAAACAATTTACTTCAAAAATAATAATGAAAACTCAATCACCTGTCCTCCCAATTTTTTTTGAAGGACAAAATAGCGAGCTTTTTCATGTTGCTGATAAAATTGGGCAAGTCTTTCGATATTCTTTAATGATATATGAACTTAAAAGAAGAATGGGAAAAAAAATTGATGTTCATATTGGACAAAGAATACCCTTTGAAACCATAAAAGAAATTGGCAATCTTATTGAGATTACAAAATTTTTAAGGAATAGCACTTATAGATTAGATCCAAGTAATAAAAACTCAATATTTAATTAATACTTCTGTAAAAAAAAAATTTAGTTAATGTAATTGAAATAAAATTTTAACAAATTCTTTCTATTATTTATTAATAAAATGAAAGATCAGCAATCAGTTTCATATTATAGAACTATATGGATATCTGATCTTCATCTTGGAACAGAAAATAGCAAGAGTGAAATGCTTCTTGAATTTTTGAGATCAACAGATTCAAAATATTTATTTTTAGTTGGCGATATTATTGATGCATGGAGAATGAAAAAAAAAATTTATTGGCATCAAACTCATAATGACATTATCCAGAAGATTTTGCGTAAAGCAAGAAAAGGTACAAAAGTAATATTTATCCCAGGTAATCATGACGAACTTGTGAAAAGTTACACAAGTTTTTCACTAGGGAATATATCAATAAAAAATAAGTTTACACACAAATTAGCTGATGGAAGAAATGCCCTTGTTTTACATGGTGATGAATTTGATGCAGTTATATTAAACGCTAAATGGCTGGCAAGTATTGGGTCATCTCTATACGAATTTATATTAAAGTTGAATAACTATCTAAATTTTGTCAGAAGAAAACTAGGTCTATCTTATTGGTCATTATCTCAATTTCTCAAAAATCAAACAAAAAGAGCCACGAATTTTATTTCTAACTTTGAGTTTGCCGTATCTGATAGTGCTAAAAGAGCAAATGCTGATGTTGTTGTGTGCGGCCATATTCATAAGCCCATTATAAAAAAATTAAATGGAGTTTTATATTGCAATGATGGTGATTGGGTTGAGAGTTGTTCTGCGCTAGTGGAAAATAATGAGGGACAATTATCCCTTATTGACTGGTCAATTGAAAGAGAAAAAATTTTTCAACATAAACATAACAAACTAGCAGAAAGTGTATTAGTGTGAAAAAATTAGCGATCATTACCGATGCTTGGCTTCCCCAAGTTAATGGTGTGGTAAATACATACCAACATATTAATCCATTTTTAAAACAAAAGTATCAAATTGAAGTACTCCACCCAATGATGTTTACTAATTTTAGTTATCCTTGGTATAAGGAAATAAAAATAGCAATTAATACAAAAAAAATAACAGAAAAATTTTTTGGTGATTATGATCCAGATGTTATACATATTGCCACTGAAGGACCAGTTGGAATTGCGGGGAAAAAATTCTGTGAGAATAATAAGTTGAGATATACAACCTCTTTTCATACGAGATTTCCAGAATATATAGAGCAAAGAATAATGATACCAAAAATAATTGGGTACTCTTTTTTAAAAAATTTTCATAAAAATGCATGTAATGTATTGGTCCCAACAATATCTATGCGTAACGAATTAACTAAATATCAATTTCAAAATCTTAAAATTTGGTCAAGGGGAGTTAATACTGAATTATTTAATCCTTTAAAAAGAAAAAAGGGAATGAAAAAGTATATTGTTTACATTGGTAGGGTTTCATTAGAAAAAAACATCGAAGCGTTTTTAGAAATAAGAACTAAGATGCATAAAATTGTTGTTGGAGATGGTCCAGAAAAGCAACGATTACAAAATAAATATCCATATGTGTCTTTCGTTGGGATGAAAAAAGGTCAAGACCTAGCAAACTATTATGCAAATGCTGAAGCATTGGTATTCCCATCCAAAACAGATACATTTGGAAATGTAATTTTAGAGTCTTTAGCCTCTGGCACACCAGTGGCTGCTTACCCAGTAACAGGTCCTAAAGATATTTTAAAAAACTCATTAATTGATAGCCTTGATAATAATATTGAAAACTCACTTAATAAAGCCTTAAAGATTGATAGAAAAGATTGTAGAAAATTTGCAATGCAATTTACTTGGGATAAATGTGCAAATCAATTTCTATCAAATGTTGTAAATGCAAAAAATTAATTTTAAAATTATAGTTACTAAGAAGTAAGAGATTCAATTTTCAAAAATTGAAGGAACTAAAAAATTTATTTGAAAACCAATAAATTAAAAAATTAGTTTAATTTATAAAAATTTAATATTCTATTAACACGTCTGTAAAAAATAAAATTTAAATGCTTCTTACCACTCGCAGTATTATTTCTTCCTGCTTATGTCCAATTATTGTGAGTGGGATTAAATTCTATTTTCAAATTTTTAAATTAGACTTAGCTCTAGATTTGAGTTTTGCTGAACCCCTCCCAGACAAGCTTGGATTTTTGATAAAAAAATTGTGAGAGGAAAATTTTTTCTCTTTGCTTGATATTTCTTTTTTCTGATAATTGCCATTACTTAACATTTGCCAAGAATTTGTATTATCTGTCATACTGGCAATTAAGATCTGATTTAATATTTGTTCATGTACAGTTTCATTTTCAATAGGAATAAATGTTTCAACCCGCCTATCTAGATTTCTTTGCATTAAATCGGCAGAAGAAATAAACAAGATATTTTTTCTATGAGGGAATTTATGACCATTATAAAAACAATATATTCTCGTATGTTCTAAAAAACGACCAATTATGCTTTTAACAACTATATTTTCTGATAGATTTTCTTTACCAGGTATTAGAGAGCAAATTCCTCTTATTAACAATTCAATTTTTACATTTTTTTGAGATGCTTTATAAAATTCATCAATAATTTGTTTATCAACAAGAGCATTACACTTACATACTATTCCAGATGGTTTATTTTTTCCAGCATTTGTAATTTCATTTCTAATTAGTTCATTTAATTTGTTTCTTGCAGTTATTGGAGAATATACTATTTTTTTTATTGTGGTTGGTTCTGAATAACTAGTTAAATAATTAAACATTTTTGCAGCATCATTTGTTAATGTTTTGTCACAGGTGAAGTAAGATAAATCCATATAAACTCTTGCATTTCTTGGGTGATAATTACCTGTTCCATAATGTGCGTAATTTACAACAGAATTCATTTGCTTCCTTGTTACAAGTGTAATTTTTGCATGAGTTTTCATATCAATATTGCCAAAAACAACTTGCGCTCCAGCTAATTCTAATTCTTTTGCCCATTTTAAGTTACGCTCTTCATCAAAACGTGCTTGCAACTCTATAATGACAGTTACTAATTTTCCTTTTTGTGCTGCTCTAACTAAACTTGCTTCTATTGGTGAGTCATCAGTAGTTCGGTATAAAGTATGTTTTATTGATAAGACTTTTGGGTCATCTGCAGCTTGATCAATAAACTGAGTCACTACTTCAAAAGATTCAAAAGGGTGATGAATAACAATATCTTTATTTGCTATAGCTTTAAAATAATCATTTTTAAAATCTTTAATTCTTTCAGGAAATCGTACCTTAAATTTTGGAAAAAATAATTTTTTAAAATCTTTCAAAAAAATTGACTCTATACTCGAAAGATTAACGGGTATTGGCAGTTTATATGTATTTACATCCTTATAGTTAAGTTTTTTATTTATGAATTTAATTAAGTGACTAGATATACTTTCATCAAAATCAATTCTTATTACCTCTTGTCTTCTTCTCTCAAAAATAGCTTTTTGAAATACTAAAAATAAATCTTCTCCCTCACCACCTAATTCTAATTCACTATTCCTAATTGGTCTAAAAACACCTTTATCCAAAACCCTATCACACTGGAAAATTTCTTTTAGAGAAATAAGTAGGGCTGTCTCCATAGATACAAAACGTGTTTTTTTACCAGGTAATTTAATAAATTTTTCTAATCCCTCTGGCACTCTCAGTATTCCATAAAAAGTTTTTTTATTATTCATTAAACGACATACTAAGGTTGTTTCTTTATTTGGTATAAAAGGAAATGGGTGAGATGGATCAATAATAATTGGCGTTAAAACTCCCCAATTATTTTCTTCTAAATAATTTTTAATAAATGTTTTATCTTTTGTTTTCAGTGTTTTTTCTACATCTATATGGATTTTGTTTTCTGAAAGCTCTCTTAGTAAATCTATCCATATTGATTTTATATTTGAAATCATCTTCGATGTTTCTTTATCTATCAGCTTGAGTTGTTGTTGTGGTGTTAATCCATCAAAACTTTTATTTCGTGAAAATTTTTGAACATTCAATCCTGCTACTCTAACCATAAAAAATTCATCTAAATTAGAGAATGCTATTGATAAAAATCTAACCCTTTCTAAAAGTGGAATTTTACTATCAGATGTCTGACTTAAGACTCTTTCATTGAATTTTAGCCAAGACAATTCCCTGTTTGCATAGTTATAAGCGGTATTTTTTTTTAACATAATTTTTTTTTATATTTTTTAGGTATAAAAAAAACATGTTCATAAAAAATTCATATTTCTTTAATAATTTTTATTTTTTGGTTTTAAAATTTTATCAATAGTCCAGCTATTTTTAAAGGATATTATAGCAAAAGCACAGGTTGGAAAATGTTCAATATTTGAATTACATAAAATATTAATTGACTCTATCAAACTAGGGTTGTGTCCAATGATAAGAGTATTTTTTTTTAATTTTTTAATTTTTCTTACAAGTATATTTGATGGACATTCATAAATATCGTTATCAATTGTAAATTTTACTGAGCGATCAAACGAGTTAGAAATTATATTATATGTGCTAGTTGTTCTTTTAGAAGGAGAACATATTATCTGACCAATTTGAAATTTTCTTTTATCTAATATTTTAGAAAATTGTTTTGCATTTCTCATACCTCTTTTATTGAGAGGTCTATCAATGTCATCAAGCTCTAAATTATCCCAACTAGATTTGGCGTGACGTAATAAATAGACTTGTAGCATTCGAGTTTAATACTTTAGATGTATACATTTCCATGGCTAAAAAGAAAAATAAAAATCCCATAACAGTTATTGATCTAGGCTCTAATACATTTAGACTAGTTATATACGCGCAAGCTATTCATCCTTTTCCAATACTTTATCAAAAAAGAGAATTCTTAAAATTAGGTGAAAGTATTAAAATAGGTAAACTCCCATCGATAAAAATAAAAGAAGCTATAAAATGCTTAGAAGAATATATTAAGATTGCAAAAGATTATGAGTCCTCAGATATTCATATAATTGCAACGGCCGCAATTCGTGAAACAATAAATGGAAAAGAAATTATTGAACCCTTCAAGAAAAAAAAGTCAGTTAGAGTAGAAGTGCTCTCACCAAAAAATGAGGCTAAATGCGGATCCCTAGGTGTAATTAGTTCAATAAAAAATCCAATCGGTTTAGTTGCTGACTTGGGAGGTGGAAGTTTAGAACTTAGTACTATAAAAAATGAAAACATACTTGAAACTAAAAGTTTAAAAATTGGCATCTTAAGAAGTGAATCTGATATGTACAAGACTACTAAAATTAAATTTGATAATTTTTTATTTTCTAAATTTAAAAACCAATCTCTTAAATTTTCTAAAAACGTAGGAAATATTTATGTTATTGGAGGCATGTGGCGCAATCTTGCAAAACTTCATTTGCACCTAAATGGAATCAAGAAAAATAAATTACATGGGTACATGATACCATTTTCAGAGTTAGAAATATTTTATCACAAATTATACTCTATGGAAAAAAAACAAATTCAAAAATTGAATGTTGTCCAACCCAATCGATTAGATAAATTAAAATTATCTACATATATTTTATTTAGCCTTGCTTCATTTTATAACATTAAAAATATTATTTTTGTAAGATATGGAATCCGTGAAGGCTACTTGTACAATATGTTGAACTAATTTTTAAAAAACAATCTAACAATAACTGTAGCAATAAGAGCACCAATAATCTGAGCTAAAATAAAACCTAGAACACTTGATGGACTTATCCCACTAAAGCTATCTGTAAACATTCTTCCTATAGTTACTGCTGGATTTGCAAAACTTGTTGATGAAGTAAACCAATATCCTGCGGTAATAAATAGAGCTACACCAATAGCTATTCTTTCCTTGTTTACCTCTTTTAATATAAAAATAGTTAATAATAATCCAACAGTTGCAATTATTTCTGAAAAGAATTTAAATACCCCAACTCTTTCATTGAGTGACCATTCAATTATAGGATATTCAAAATACCAATTTGCAGTTAAACAACCAAATATACCAGCAATAATCTGAGTAAAAATAAAAATTATTCCGTAATTAATAGGAATATTTTTTTGGATAATATCACTTAATACAACAGCAGGATTAAAGTACGCTCCTGAGATATTAATAAACATAGAAATAATTACATATAAAATGGCACCTGTTGCGATAGTGTTTCCTAGTAATATTATACCAAGGTCATTTGACATTAACTCTCCCATAATTCCACTACCTACAACTGTTAGTACAAGAAAATATGTCCCGATAAATTCTGCTAGTATTTTTTGTCTTAAAGAAAATGTCACTATAAAATTACCCTAAATAACTAAACTTTTACCATAAATTCTAAAAATTCATTCACACATTTGTCCCAAGTTAATTTAAGAGTAAAATTTCTACAATCAACTCTTTTTACTTTAAGTGCCTTCTTAACTGATTGTAACAAGTTATTATCTAAAGTGTTAATCTTTTCATCTGTTAACACATCTATGGGCCCGGTTACTGGATATGCAGCAATTGGTGTTCCACTAGCCAATGCTTCAAGTATTACATTTCCTAAAGTGTCTGTCTTAGAAGGAAAGACAAATACATCTGCGTTTGCATAATATTTCGCTAGTTCATCTCCAGTTTTTACACCGACAAAATTTACTTCAGGATATTTATTAATATATTTTTGTAATTCGGGACCATCACCCACAACAGTTTTATTATAATTTCCTTTAAGTTTTAAAAATTCTTCAATATTTTTTTCAATTGCTACTCTACCAACATAAGTCAGTTGTCTATCTTTACTGTTTGTGTCTCTTTTATTTGGATTAAATAATTCTGTATCAACACCTCTATTCCAAACTACTAAATTTTTAAAATCATATTTTTTTAACTCATTTAGCATTGAAACTGATGGAACAAGAACTCTTTCTGAATCACTATGTAGTCTTCTTAATATGGAGTATGTAAATCTCTTTGGGATAAAAGCTCTTTGCTTCATGTAGTCAGGAAAACGGGTGTGAAAGGAAGAAGTGTATTGTAGTTTATTTTTAAGACAGTACTTACGACCAGCAAAACCTACTGGACCTTCAGTCATTATATGAACAATATCTGGATTAAATTCTTTAAAAAATTTTTCAGTAACTTTTTTAGTATTGTAAGAAATTTTTATTTCTTTGTACCTAGGATAACTAAAATTATTAAACATCTCAGGATGTAATATTTTAATTTCAAAACCTTTTTTTTCTAGAATAGGTATAACGCTTTGAAATGTCGTAACTACGCCATTTACCTGAGGAACCCACGCATCACTAATTAACGCGATTTTTTTAGGCTGCATCCTCTTTTATTTTTCGTCTTTCTTCTAAAGAAATTAATTTTAATTTTTCTCTTTCTTCGGGCCAATTAAGAATTGATAAATTGCCAATTTCATCTTCAACGAGTGCTGTGCAACTTTCAATCCAGTCACCATCATTACAATAGAGAACACCATTTAATTCCTTTATTTCTGGTCTATGTATATGCCCGCACACAACAACATCGGCATTTTCTCTTCTAGCTCTGTCAGATACAGCAAACTCAAAGTTACTAATAAAGTTTGTTGCATGCTTAGTTTTCTTTTTTAAATATTGAGACAGTGACCAATAAGACAAGCCCATCTTTCGTCGAATAAAATTGAATACATTATTTAACTTTAGTAAATATTCATAAAGTGCTGATCCCACTTTGGCTAACCACCTCGCATTAATTATCACAGCATCAAATTCATCTCCGTGTGTAATCAGTACTTTCCTTCCATCAGCTAATTGATGCGTATCTTCATTTTTTATTGAAATTTCTCCAAAGGAAAAATTTGTAAAATCTTTTAATACTTCATCATGATTTCCTGGGATAAGCACTACCCTAGTTCCATTTTTCGCTTTCTTTAAAACTTTTTGAACCACGTCGTTATGTTCTTGTGGCCAATACATTTTCTTACGCATGCGCCATCCATCAACAATGTCGCCTACTAAAAATAAATATTCCGAATCTGTTTCTTCTAAGAATTCTAAAAGCATTTTGCTTTTACAACCACTGGTTCCTAGATGGGTATCCGAAATCCAAATTGTGCGGTAAAATTTTTTATTACTTTCAAATTTCATTAATTAAAGATTTGTTCTTATACATAAAAGTATCATTTTATAATACAATTTATTATTATATGTGTGTATTGTATAAAAATAACAGTATGACGCAGAAAATTTGGTTTAAAAAAAAATCACCCCTTCACGGTTCTGGATTATTTGCAAAAACTAATATTAAAAAAGGCCAGAAAGTAATCCAATATATTGGTGATAAAGTTACTAAAAGAGAGGGTGACAAAAGAGCAGATAAACAAATCCGCAAAGCAAAAAAAGATAAAAATAACGGCATGGTCTATGTTTTTGAACTAAACAAGCGATACGACATAGACGGTGATGTTGATTATAACTTTGCAAAATTTATTAATCACTCATGTAATCCGAATTGTGAAGTAGACATCATAGATAATGAGATTTGGATTTCTTCTATTAAACGAATAAAAAAAGGAGACGAACTTTTCTATAACTATGGTTATCCTTTTGATACAGATTTTGTGGATCACATTTGTAAGTGTGGTTCTAGAAATTGTGTAGGTTATATTTTAAGTGACAATGATTGGCCAAAATTAAAAAAATATGAAAAAAAAACTAAGACTAAGTCTAAGTAAGATACCTTCGATTATTATTGCAATTGATACAAATAAGGAAATAATTTTTTACAATAATGCAGCTAAACAAAAATTTTTATTTATAGATGAAGGAAGAGATCTCAATAATATTATTAGATCAACAGAGTTAAATACTTTTATTGATAAAGCCTTTAGGGAGAAAGAAGATTTTAGGTTTGAATTCACCCCATCTAATTTTAGTGATATGTATTTTATTGCTGACTTAATATTTGTTGAAAAAGATTATGAAGAATTATTAATATCACTAAACGATCAAAGTCTTCTTAAAAACTACGAACAAATGCGAACAGATTTTGTGGCTAATGTAAGTCATGAATTGAGAACTCCTCTTTCCTCAATTCTAGGCTATGTTGAAACAATTAAAAATTCACTCAATGAAGATAAGAACAAAGACAAAACGGTTGGTAAATTTTTAGACACAATGGAAGATCAGGCTTGGCGTATGACTAGATTAGTCGAAGATTTATTATTACTAAGTAAATATGAGACTGAAGATAAGCCGATAGAATTTCAAGAAGCGAATATAAGGCAATTAATTGATGGCGTAGTAGATAATTTACAAAACAAGTTAATGGCAAAAAAAATTGAAGTTCAAATCAAGGATGATTTTGATAAGTCTACAATATCAGCAAACAAAGATGCTTTGATCCAAGTTTTTTTAAATCTAACTGATAATGCAATCAAATATAGCAAAGAAAATTCTACTATTGAAATTGAGCTTGAGAGTGTAATTGATGACAATACCACCTTTTGCCAAATAAGTTTTATAGATAAGGGAGAAGGCATATCGAAAGAGCATTTAACTAGACTTACTGAAAGATTTTATAGAGTAGATAAAAATAGATCTCGAAATCAAGGCGGTACGGGTTTGGGTTTATCTATTGTTAAACATATAACTAATAGGCATAATGGTAAATTATCGATAAAAAGCAAGGTGGATAAGGGTTCAACATTTACTATTTCTTTACCAGTATTTCAGCAAACTGTAATAAATCCTTAATATATATTCTGTAGGACAACCTTATTTTAAATGAGGCTTAATATGAAAAATGTAATCAAATTAATTGCTGTCCTTGCTTTATTTGGAACTACTTCAGTTTCAGCAAGAGACTATATTTCAATTGTAGGATCTTCTACAGTTTATCCTTTCGCTACTTTAGTTGCTGAAAAAATGGCATCAGAAGGAATGAAAGCACCCGTAATTGAATCAACTGGTTCTGGTGGAGGACACAAATTATTTTGTGCAGGTGTTGGAGTTGAACATCCAGATATCACTAACTCTTCAAGAGCACAAAAAGATAAAGAATTCAAACTTTGTCAAGATGGTGGTGTAACCGATATCATCGAAGTTAGAGTTGGTAATGATGGTATAGCTTTTGCATACGCTGCAGATTATGAATGGAAATATACTAACGGTGCTACAATGAAAGGTGGCATTGATTTAAGTAAAGAAGAAATCTGGCAGGCAATGGCTAGAGATAATGCAAACGCTCCAACAACTTGGTATGAAATAGATAAAAGATTACCAAAAGTTGAAATTTCTATTATGGCACCTCCTCCAACTTCTGGAACAAGAGATGCATTTGACTCACTTGTAATGAAAAAGGGTTGTGTTAAAGATATGTTAGTTGCTGATGGTGATTGTCAAGCATATCGTGAAGATGGCCACGTTATCGAAGGTGGTGAAAATGATGAACTTTATGTTGAGCATATAACCAAAGAACAAGGCGCATTTGGTATTTTTGGTTACAGTTTTGTATCTAATAACTCTGATAAAGTAAAAGCATCAATGATTAATGGTGTTGAAATCTCAATGGAAGGTATCCAAGATTATTCATATCCAATAGCAAGACCTTTATTCTTCTACATTAAAAAAGCACACATTGGTGTTATTCCTGGTTTAATGGATTATGTTAATGAGTTTGTAAGTGAAGAAGCAACAGAAGGTTACTTACTAGATGCCGGACTTGTTCAACTAAGTCCTGCGGATAGAGCAGCAGTTCTTGATGCTATTTCTAATCAAACAAATTATAAATAAAAATCTTTAATTTTTATAAAATGGGGGCATACAAGCCCCCTTTTTTTTAATACTAAGTTATAAATGTTTTTTTGGTCTTTAGTTTTAATTGCAGTCGGAATTTTTTCATCCTTTATATACGGTAGATCAAGAATTAAATTAAACTCTAAAAAACAAGGTACGAAAAGCAAATCTCTTCCCACTTATTACGCACAATACGTTTTAATGTGGTGTTTGTTTCCTGCACTAATTGTTTATTTTTCATGGGCTATTTTTCAAGAGCAGATTATTCAAAACATAGTTATTAGTAACTTTGAATTTATTGAGGGTGCGGTCTACAACGAAGGATTATTGTTAGCAGAGATTAGAAATGTTGCTAATAACCCTTCTTTTGCTGATGGTAAATCTATAGAAATAATTAATGCTGCATCTCATTATTCTTCCTTAAGACAAATAAGTCAAATATCTTTTTATACCTCAATAATCATTATAATGTTACTTGGAGCCTTATACGCTTCACAAAAATTAAAACCTGAATTTCATGCTCAACATACAATTGAAAGATATATACAATATATACTTATATTTTGTTCATCTGTTGCTATTTTTACAACAATAGGAATAGTTTTTTCACTAATATTTGAAAGCCTTCGCTTTTTTGCAGAAGTATCAATATTTGAATTTTTATTCAGTACCGAGTGGTACCCTTTTATTCCAATTAGAGAAGGTCAAACAGCTGCAGAGGGATCCTTTGGTGCAGTACCAATATTTGCTGGAACATTTTTAGTTATGGTAGTAGCTATGTGTGTTGCAGTACCTCTTGGATTATTAACTGCAATTTATTTAGCAGAATACGCAAGTCAAAGAGTTAGAAAAACTGTTAAACCTCTTCTTGAAATTTTAGCAGGGATACCAACAATAGTTTATGGGTTCTTTGCTTTTGTTAGTGTTGCTCCTTTCGTTAAAGCATTTGGACAATCAATTGGAATTGATGCTTCACCAACAAGCGCCCTTGCAGCTGGTATGGTAATGGGAGTTATGATTATTCCTTTTATTTCTTCCCTATCTGATGATGTAATAAACTCTGTCCCGCAAAGTCTAAGGGAAGCATCGCTTGGTATTGGCGCTAATAAAGCAGAAACAATTAAAAAAGTAATTTTACCAGCAGCTTTACCTGGAATTGTAGGAGCATTTTTATTAGCAATATCCAGAGCGATAGGGGAGACCATGATTGTTGTAGTTGCAGCAGGTACGGCTCCCAATCTTACGGGCAATCCTTTTGAAAATGTAACAACAGTTACAGTGCAAATTGTTGTGGCCTTAATAGGTGATCAAGAATTTGATAACCCAAGAACATTATCAGCATTTGCTTTAGGATTAGTTTTATTTGTTATTACATTATTTCTTAACATTATAGCTCTACAAATAGTAAAGAGATACAGGGAGCGTTATGAATAATTCTGTTGCTAAAGAAAAAATTGTTTCTTTGAGAAAAAAGAGAAGTTTAGAAGATATGCGATTTAAGTATTATGGCTTTACAGCTATGTGTTTATCTTTAGCAGTTTTAGTTTTTCTTTTGTATACAATATTTTCTAAAGGATACACTGCTTTCCAAAAAACAATTGTTCTCCTAGAAGTTGATTATAATCAAGAGGTTTTAAAACTAACTCCTGACTCCTCAGATGAAGAAATGGAAAAAGGAAAATTTTTTAGAGTTAAAAAACAGGCAATTGAAAATTTTTTCCCTGATCTCTCAAAATCAGATATTAAATTAGTAAAAAAATTATTTTCTATAAATGTTGATAACGAAATTAAAGACTACTTCTTAGATAATCCTGAAGTTATTAATACAAAGCAACAAATTTGGGTAACTGCCCACAGTGATGTGGATCAACTATTAAAAGGTAATTCAAGAAGGGATGTGCCAGAAGATAGAAGAAAATTAAATGATATTCAATTAAGTTATGTTGATCAATTAGTTGAAGAAAATAGAGTTAAACAAGTTTTTAATAATTTCTTTTTTACAAAAGCAGACTCAAGGCATCCTGAAATTGCTGGTGTAGCTGGTTCATTTATGGGATCATTATTTACTCTTTTTACTGTTTTTATTTTATCTTTTCCAATTGCTATAGGAGCGTCTGTTTATCTTGAGGAATTTGCTCCAAAAAATAGAATAACTGAATTAATAGAAGTAAATATTTCAAATCTTGCAGCAGTCCCATCAATAGTTTTTGGATTACTTGGGTTAGGTGTATTGCTTAATGTTTTTGGTCTTCCAAGGAGCACACCGTTAGTTGGAGGTTCCGTGTTAGCATTAATGACGTTACCAACTATTATTATTGCCTGCCGAGCTTCATTGAAAGCTGTTCCTCCTTCAATTAAAGAAGGAGCACTTGCAGTTGGAGCAACAAAAACACAAGCGGTATTTCATCATGTCGTACCCCTTGCACTACCTGGTACTTTAACAGGGACTATTATTGGATTAGCACAAGCATTAGGTGAAACAGCACCACTTATAATGATTGGTATGATTGCATTTATTCCCAATATTCCAACTGGTTTAACAGAACCTTCAGCAGCACTTCCTGTTCAAATATATCTATGGGTGGAAAGTGCAGAAAGAGGTTTTCAAGAAAAATCAGCTGCAGCCATAATGGTAATTTTAATATTTTTGTTTATGATGAATGCCATTGCAGTGTTCTTAAGAAATAGATTTGAAAGGAAGTGGTAAAACATGAGTAACTCTAAAATATTGGCAAATGGTGTAGATGTATATTATGGATCCAAACAAGCCCTTTTTGGAATCTCAATGGATATCAAGGAGAAAGAAGTTACGGCATTAATCGGTCCTTCAGGATGTGGTAAATCAACTTTCTTAAGATGTATAAACAGAATGAATGATTTAATTGAAATATGTAAAGTATCGGGATCAATAAAAGTAGATAACGAAGAAATTATTAGTGAAAAAACCGATGTTGTAAGTCTAAGATCTAAAATTGGAATGGTATTTCAAAAACCAAATCCTTTTCCTAAATCTATTTTTGATAATGTTGCTTATGGCCCAACTATACATGGTTTAGTTGACTCAAAAAATGAATTAGAAGAAATTGTACATTCATCATTAAAAAAGGCAGGTCTATTTGATGAAGTAAAAGATCGATTAAATGAACCTGGAACAAGTTTATCAGGCGGTCAACAACAACGATTATGTATTGCAAGAGCAATTGCTGTTAATCCTGAAATAATCCTAATGGACGAACCTTGCTCTGCTTTAGATCCAATAGCAACTGCTATTATAGAAGAATTAATTGATGAGTTAAGATTAAACTATACAATTATTATAGTAACTCATTCTATGCAACAGGCAGCCAGGGTTTCGCAGAAAACATGTTTCTTCCATTTAGGAGAATTAATAGAAACGGGTGAGACAAACAAAATTTTTACAAATCCTGATAATACAAAAACACAGGATTACATTACAGGGAGATTTGGATAATGAAACAAGAAGGACACATTGTAAAATCATACGATGAAGAAATTAGAGACATTAAAAATAATATTGTTGATATGGGCAGTTTAGTTGAAAATCAACTAAAAGACTCACTTCAATGTTTAAAGGATAAAGATACAGAATTTGCCGAAAAAATTATAGAAAACGATAATGTAATTGATAAAGCATATAATACTCTTGATCAAAGCTTAGTTGAAATACTTGCCAAAAGAGTAGCAGTAGCAGAAATAGTTTTGCCAGAAAAACCTTCGAGAGATATTATTAATATGGGTGCACAAGTTAATATTATGATCAGTGAAGTAATAAAAGCTTTTTTAGAATTTTCAGATCAAGCCGCAAAAAAAGTTTGGTTAATGGATAGACAAATTGATGAAGAATATCTTGGAATATTAAGACAATTATTAACCTACATGATGGAAGAACCAAAAAGAATCACAGCATGTACAAGTCTTTTATATATGGTTAAAGACCTAGAGCGAATAGGTGACTATGTTCAAAATATTGCAGAAGATATTTATTACGCAGTTTCTGGTGAGCCCCTATTTGATGGTAATCCAGACCCAACCTGGGAAGCAATTCTTCCAAAGAAGAAATAAATTGTAATATTATTGTAACAAAATTTTAATAGTAAAGATTCATGAAACTAAAAATGCTTATCGTTGAAGATGAAGAAGCATTATTAGATCTTTTAAAATTTAATTTTAATAAAGAAGGATATAAAATAGATACTGCAACGGATGGTGAAACTGCTTTAGAAAAAATCTTATATAAACCACCTGACATAATTATTCTTGATTGGATGCTACCAGAGTTATCAGGAATTGAACTTTGTCGTAGAATTAGAAAACATAAAGAACATAAGAATATTCCTATCATAATGTTAACAGCAAAAGGTGAAGAAGAAGATAAACTTCGCGGCTTAGAAACTGGAGCAGATGATTACATAACAAAACCCTTTTCGGTTAACGAATTAGTGGCAAGAGTAAAAGCTGTTCTTCGACGAATAAGACCAATGTTTGTAGATGAAGTTTTAACTTATAAAGGAATAGTAATTGATCTTGTATCTCACTCGGCATCACGAGATGGCGAAACTCTTCATCTTGGTCCAACAGAATTTAATTTATTAGCTTTCTTCATGGAAAATATTGGTCGTGTCTTTAGCCGCGAACAATTACTTAATCATGTTTGGAAAAATGAGGCCCATGTAGAACCTCGAACAGTTGATGTTCATATAAGAAGACTACGAAAGGCCATTAATAATGACGTAAAAGAAGATTTTATAAGAACCGTGAGATCAGCAGGATATTGTTTTGGCTCGTAATTAAGCCATAAATTTCACTTATACAAATCACTTACCAAACTATAAAACCACCATATGAAGAGTCTTTTTAGATCATTCTTTACTGTCAGCTTTTATACATTTTTAAGTCGAGTATTAGGTTTTATTCGAGACATATTAATAGCAAGATATCTTGGATCGACAGTCATTGCTGACGCATTCTTCGTAGCATTTCGTATTCCTAATTTTTTTCGCCGTGTCCTAGCAGAAGGAGCATATAGCGCTGCATTAATCCCTGTTTTCTCTGGTGTTGTTCTCAATCCAAAAGATGAACGCGAGGCTTCTGATTTTGTTGAAAACACGACCTCAATGTTACTTTTTGCTACGCTAGTTTTAACGATCCTTTTTTTCTTTGGAATGCCTTATATCATCCAAGTTTTAGCACCAGGTTTTACTGATAATAAAGAAGCCTATGAACTTGCCGTCCATTTTGGAAAAATAATTTTCCCCTATATTATTTTTATATCCTTAGCTGCTCACTTTGCTTCAATTAATAATGTTCATGAACGTTTCGCTGCTGGTGCATTTGCTCCTGCGATTTTGAATATAAGTTTTATTCTGTCATTATTCTTTTTAACACCTTTTGTGACAACTGCAGGTCACGCATTATCGTATGGTGTATTAATAGGAGGAGTTTTACAATTTTTATATTTATACAGAGCGGTTTTAAATTTTTACCGACCACGTATTATCCTTCCAGTTTTAAATGAAAAATTAAAAAAGTTTTTCAAATTATTTTTACCAGGTGTTGTTGGTTCAGGTGTTATTCAGTTAAACATTGTTATTGGAACTATTATTGCTTCTTTTTTACCCGTTGGTGCAATCAGTCATATTTATTATGCGGATCGTCTTAACCAATTACCACTTGCTATTTTTGGAATAGCACTTGGCATAGTTCTTTTACCAAGTTTATCAAAAGCAATTAAACAATCAGATCAAGAAACAACAAATAATATTCAAAATAGATCTATTGAATTTTCGTTATTAATTTCTTTACCATCAGCCATAGGATTATTTATTTTAGCTGAACCCATTATACAAATTTTATTTGAACGAGGTGCATTTTTAGCAGAAGATACTTTTTATACTGCTAAAGTATTAAGTTACTTTGCCTTAGGTTTACCTGCTTACATTGTAATTAAAGTTTTAGTTTCTTGTTTCTTTGCAAGAGAAGATACTAAAACACCACTATACATATCCATTGTCAGTGTGATTACTAACGTTGTCTTATCGCTACTTTTAATTGGATCAATGAGAGAAATGGGCATTGCTGTTGCAACAGCAATTAGTGCATGGGTAAATGCATCATTACTTTACCTCTTTTTAGCTATTAGGAACCATATGAAATTTGATGATCTATTAGTAAGGAATTCCATTAAAATTTTACTAAGTTCATTTCTATTATTTGTAGGAATCTACGTATTAAATGGACTATTCTTTACAAATATTAGTGGTAATTCAGTGTTATTAAATTCAACACTTTTACTTCTGATGATCTTTTTAGCTATAATTATTTATTTTGGATTAGTAATTGTGTTAAAAGTCCTATCGTTAAATCAGTTAAGAGAATATTTAAAAAAATAATATGGAAAAGCTAACAAAAAGAATACTGTCCGGTGTCCAACCATCTGGCGATCTTCATTTAGGAAATTATCTTGGCGCCATCAAAAATTTTGTTACTCTTCAAAAAGAATATGAATGTTTTTTTTGTGTTGTTGATTTACATGCGATAACCGTTTGGCAAGATCCAAAAGTTTTAGCAAATAAAACAAGAGAAGTAACAGCTGCCTTTATTGCTTCTGGTATTGACCCAAAGAAAAATAATATTTTTGTTCAATCACAAGTTCCTCAACATGCTCAGCTTGGATGGTTGTTCAATTGTGTTGCGAGGATGGGATGGTTAAACCGTATGACGCAATTTAAAGATAAGGCAGGAAAGAATAGTGAAAATGTTTCAGTTGGTCTATTTTCTTATCCAACACTGATGGCTGCAGATATACTTATATATTTAGCAACGCACGTTCCTGTAGGCGATGATCAAAAACAACATTTGGAATTAACAAGAGATATTGCACAAAAATTTAATAATGATTTTAAGACAGATTTTTTTCCTATTCCTGAACCATTAATTTTAGGAGAGGCTACAAGAGTGATGAGTCTTCGTGATGGGTCAAAGAAAATGAGTAAATCAGATCCATCTGATTATTCGAGAATTATGTTAACTGATACTGCAGAAAATATTACACAAAAAATTAAAAAAGCCAAAACAGATCCTGAACCATTACCACAAGATAAAACTGGTTTAGAAAAAAGACCAGAAGCTGAAAATCTAATCTCGATATTCGCTTCTTTGCAAGACACATCAATTGAAAGTGTTATTAAAGATTATGCGGGTAAAGAATTCTCCACTTTTAAAAAAGATTTGGCAGATTTATCCGTATCTAAATTAGAGCCTATTACGAGTGAAATGAATAAACTTATGAATGATGTTTCTTACATCGATTCTATTTTAAAACAGGGTCAAGATAATGCTATTGCAGTAGCAGAACCAGTTTTACAGAAAACAAAAGAAATTATTGGCTTTTTAACGTAAAAAATCCCCCAAAATTTGAATTTTTTCACAGAATATTCATACTAAAGACATATTAATAACTATATATAAGCCATATGTTTATACAAACAGAACAAACGCCTAATCCTCAAACTTTAAAGTTTTTACCGGGCAAAGTTGTTATGAATGATGGGACAGCTTTCTTTCAAAATATCGGGGAGGCAGCTAACTCACCATTTGCAAAACGACTATTTGACGTAGAAGGAGTTGAGGGAGTATTTTTTGGTAGTGATTTTATTACTATAACAAAAGGTCAATCCTTAGATTGGCAAGTTATGAAGCCATTAATATTAGGCTCAATCATGGATCATTATAACTCTGGTGAAGAAACAATCACCGCTGTGAAGAAAGTTGATGACTCTTTAAAAGTTGATGAGGAAAATGATACCGATATTGTTAAACAAATTAAAGAGCTTCTTGATACAAGAGTAAGACCTGCAGTAGCGATGGATGGTGGAGACATTATATATGATAGTTTTAAGGACGGTGTTGTGTATCTTCACATGCAAGGTGCTTGTTCAGGATGCCCTAGTTCAACAGCAACACTTAAAATGGGAATAGAAAATATGCTTAAGCATTATGTTCCTGAGGTACAAGAAGTTAGACCTATTGATGCATAAAATCTTTTTATATCCTTTGGTGGTTATTGGCTTAGCAATTACCATTCCAACTATTGCTTTTGAAGAATCACCTTCAACATTGAATGTTAAATATAAATTAAATGCAGAATTAGATGAACTTGTCTTAAACTATTGTAAGACTTATGACTCATATACAATAAACAAACTTTATTCTGAAAAAGATATCTTAAAAAATGATATTCTAAATAAACTAAAGAAAAAAAAATTTTTAGTTAATATTAAAACTAAACCTTTAAATCCAAAGTCATATTCTGGTATCGATAATAATGAACGAGTTAATTTAGTTACAAATTTATCTGAAAAAGACTTTCTGCATTTAAATCAAAAAAAACAACAGTTTGTTAAAACAGTTCTACCGTTAATAATAAATGAAAATCAAAAAATCTTATCAAACAGAAATGATCTAATTATTTTACGCACTAAGCTCACTGAAAATAATTCACTAAACAACTATGAACTAAATAAATTAAGAAAAATTTCTAAAAAATATAAAATAGAATTCGATAACGAGCACAAAATGGAAATTATTGATAAACTTCTTTTAAGAGTTGAAATAATCCCAAATTCTATTGTTTTAGCTCAAGCTGCAATTGAAAGTGGTTGGGGATCATCTAGATTTGCGCAGGAATATAATGCATTATTTGGTGAATACACATATGACAATTCTAGAGGGGTTATTCCATTGGAAAGGGAAACCGGTGATACTCATCTAATCAAAGCATTTAATTCTTATAATAATAGCGTTACTTCTTACTTCAATAATATTAATTCTCATTACGCATATGAAGATTTTCGTGAAATCCGAAATATAATGAGAGAAAGAAATAATTTCTCAAATGTTAACTTACTTGTTGAAAGATTAAGTACTTACGCAGAAGATGAAAATTATATTAGAACAATTAAACAAGTAATTAAAACTAATAACTTCAGTATTTTTGATCAAAAAATTATTTCTTACTAATTAAAAATAGAATTGATGCCCAAACCATCTCCAATTTCCATCACTATCTTTAACAGTACAATTCATTCTTGATCTTCCAGGTGATAATTCTCTTGCAAGTCTTATCTCAATCCTTTCATTAAATTTATATACTTCCCTATCAACTTGACCTTTACTATCAAATACAAAACAATCTAGAGATTGGGCCTTCTTATCATCAAGAAGAGAAAAACCTATGAATGGAGGGTTTTGCTTAATTGTTGGATTTTGAGGTATAAAGTCATAAACTCCTAAACCTTTTGATGATGCAGCAAACTTAACTCTATCTATTTCACCATATCTTTCATTTAAGGAAAACCTTGGCAGGTAATACATATTTGAAGTTTCATTAATTATTCCAGAATGCTGACCAAAGGCAACTTTAAACTTATATTCTTTTACTAATTCAATAATTTCATCTGTTGTTTCTCCATAAGGAAATGCAAATAAAGTTGGTATTTCACCAAGTTCTCTCAAAAAAATTTTATTAGATGTTTCTATTTCATTTCTTACTTCTTCAATACTAATATCTGGCATGTGAGCATGTGTATGAGAGTGTGCACCAATTACCACACCTTCTTCTTTAAGTTTTCTTATTTGATCCCAGTTAATATATTTTTGATTATTTGAAATTGTTCCTGTTGTTACAAATAAAGTTACCGGAATATTATTTTTTTTAAATAAAGGCCATCCAACTTCTAAAAAAGACTTATCAGCATCATCCACGCTTATACCAATAGTATTTTCTGGAAGATCTCCGTCATTAAGAATTGTATCAATGATAAAATTTAATGATTTAATCGTATATTTTTCTTTAGTTAGTTCTTCAATGTGACTGTTAAGTTGATCAATTGTAACACTAGTTGAAGGATATTTTGAAACTCCAAATTTATGATACATAAATACAGTAGCTGAATTTTTTACCTCATTTGCAAAAGTTCCATTTACTAATAAAAAAGTTAAAGAAATACTTTTTAAAAATAGTAATAGAATGTAGTTATGTAATTTCATATGTTATTGTTTCTAGATGTTATATCACCATTACCAGAGTTTTGTGTAATTGATGACAACAAAGTAATATTACAGGAGAAAATTATTCAAAATGAAACAGATAGGTTGAGTGATAATATAATACAATCATATATAGAAATAGATAAACGTTTAAATTTAACACAGAATCTTAAAAAAATTTCTACGACAATTGGCCCTGGATCATATACAAGTTTAAGAGTTGGTTCAGCATTTATATCAGGTCTCATGATATCTCGTAAAATCCCTTACTATCCACTATCAATCTCAGATATTTTAAAGTTTAATTCAAATAAAACTTTTAAAAAAAATTTAGGAGTATTTATAACATCATCTAATAATCAGCAATTTTTATGTTATAAAAATAAAGATAATATAATGGAATACAATAAAATTGAAAATAATAAATACTCAATTCCTAAACATATCGAGTTAATTTTTTTTAATGAAACTGAAATTAATGAAAAAAATAAATTAGAACAAATTCAGTTTTCTTTTCTTGATGAATTTTACAAAAATTATAATAATCTAGTCTTTAAAAAAAACATTATCATTAAACCAATTTATATATCAAATAATCAATTGTTAAATTGAACAGTATTAGTCAAATAAATAAAGAAGAGCTTCCTTCAATCATTAAGTTTATCGATGATAATAGTGATGAATATAGTTATTTTAAGAAGATAGGATGGAATCTAAAAAATATTGAAAGTCAATTTAATAAAGTTAATAATTATTCTGTTGGATATTTCAAAGCTAATAACCTAGTAGGACTTTTAATTGGTGATAAAATTAAAAACAATAAAGATTACGACTTAGAATTGAATATTTTATTTGTATCAAAAGATCAAAGAAGAAAAAAAATTGCGACTAAATTATTAAACTATGTTGAAAGAAATGTAATTAAATTTTCAAAGATTTTCATTGAAGTTGAAGAAGATAATGAAGATGCAATAAGTTTTTATAAAAAAAACGACTTTGTTTTTTTAAATTTTAGACATAATTATTATAGATATAATGATAGAAATACTAATGCTAAATGCTTTATAAAAGAAATTAATCATGAGTGATAAGTATATTTATATAAAATCATACGGTTGTCAGATGAATGTATACGACAGTAATCGTATTAAAGATTTATTTTCAAATAAAGGATATAAAATTACTGAAGATGTTTCAAAGGCAGATTTAACTGTTTTGAACACTTGTCATATTAGAGAAAAGGCAGTTGAGAAAGTTTACTCTGATATTGGTAGAGTTAAAAAAATTAAAGATAAAAAGCAAAACATGAAATTAGTAGTTGCTGGTTGTGTAGCTCAAGCAGAAGGTCTCGAAATTAAAAAAAGATCACCCTCTGTTGATTATGTCGTAGGACCCCAGTCTTATCACAAACTTCCTGAAATGATTGATAGTGTGGAAGAAGTAGAAAATAGCGAGTTCTTACAAAATGAAAAATTTAAAAACTTAATTTTTAATTCTTCAAATTTATCTTCTGAATTCTTATCTATCCAAGAAGGTTGTGACAAATTTTGTTCTTTCTGTGTAGTTCCATACACAAGAGGCCCAGAATTTTCTAGACCAGTTACTGATATTGTAGAAGAGACAAAAAAATATGCTTCAAATGGAATTAAAGAAATAATTTTACTAGGTCAAAATGTTAATGCATATCATGGTATTGCTTCTGATGGAAAATCAAAAGACTTATCTTATTTGATTAATAAAATAGGTGAAATTGAAGAAATCAAGAGGATTAGGTATATGACATCTCATCCTATAGACATGAAGGATTCTCTAATTCATGCTCATGCCGACAATACAAAACTGATGCCATTTCTTCATCTACCTATTCAATCTGGTTCAGATAAAATTTTAAAAAAAATGAATAGAAAACATACAGTTGATGATTATTTAAGAATTGTAGAAAAAATAAGAAATGTTCGTCCTGATATTGCTCTTTCATCAGATTTTATTGTTGGTTTTCCAGAAGAGACAGATAAAGATTTTGAAGATACAATGAAATTTATTGAAAAGGTCAATTTTGTTATTGCCTATTCATTTATTTATAGTCCGAGACCAGGAACACCTGCTCAAAATAAAGACAATATTAATATATTAGATAAAAAAGCACGTTTAAGTGCATTACAATCTCTGCTTACGCAACAACAAATATATTTTAATAAGTCATTTATCAATAAAGGTATGGAAGTATTATTTGAAAAAATTGGAAGACACAAAGATCAATTTATAGGCCGTACAATTTATAATCAAAGTACATTTGTTAATTCTAAAAAAAATTTATTAAACCAAATCATGAATGTTAGAATTATAAACTCAACTAATTTTGCTCTTGAATGTCAGATATAGTAAATAAGAACGAAAATCTGGAATTGGAATTAGATGATAATACAATTCTAAGTAATTTATTTGGAATTAATGATAGAAATTTATCTCTTATAGAGAAGATTAATCAAGTTAAAATTCAATACCGTGGGAATAAAATTAAAATTTCAGGTAATAAAAAATCAATTTTTGAAACTAGGAAAACTATTCTTAATTTATTTAAAGAAGCACAAAATGGAGCTGAAATAGATGAGGATAGAATTAGAGATAATAAAAGCCTAATATCTATGAATATTAAAACAGACAAACAGATGGATCTATTTATTCAAACAAAAAAAAGAAAAATTATACCAAGAACTGAAATACAAAATAAATATCTTCAACTACTAAATACAAAAAATATTACATTTGCTATTGGTCCAGCTGGAACTGGAAAAACTTATCTGGCTGTAGCGAAAGCAGTTTCAGCTCTTCAAGATGGAAAGGTAAATAAAATTATTCTATCAAGACCAGCTGTTGAAGCTGGTGAAAAGTTAGGTTTTCTACCAGGGGATTTAAAAGAAAAAGTAGATCCTTTTTTGAGACCTATTTATGATGCACTATATTCAATGCTTCCTTATGAACAGGTAGAAAGAAAGTTACTTAATAACACAATTGAAATAGCACCTATCGCATTTATGAGAGGAAGAACTCTTGAAGATTGTTTTATAATTTTAGACGAAGCTCAAAATACAACAAAAACACAAATGAAAATGTTTCTAACAAGATTAGGTAAAAATAGTCAAATGGTAGTTGTAGGTGATATTACACAGATCGATCTTGTAAGTGAAAAAGATTCAGGGCTTAAAGATGCATTAAAAAAATTAAACAAAGTTAACGATATAGGTTTTATTGAATTGTCAGAAAAGGATGTCGTGCGACATGATTTAGTAAAGAAAATTATTAATGCATATGAAAAACATAAAAGTTGATTTTTTTTCCGAATCAAAAAAATGGCCAAGGCGCTTACCTAAAATTAAGATTATTACAAAAAAAACTATAAAAAAGATGAACCTATATTTTAAAAAAAACCATAAATTTGAATTAAATATAATTTTAACAGATAAATCAAAAATGATAAAACTTAATAAAATCTATAAAAATAAACAATCAGACACAGATGTGCTTACTTTTATTTCAAAGAATTCAAATAAAAATGTTGGAAAAATTTTATATTGTGATATTTTTTTCTCTATAGATACTATTGAAAAATTTATAAACAGAAATAAAGTTAGCATATATGATCATTTTAACCATTTACTAATCCATAGTTTATTGCACATTAATGGATATGATCATAAAAAAAATTTAGATTTTAAAAAAATGAAAAAAGAGGAGATAAAAATTTTAGGATTATTTGGAATTAATAATCCTTATAAAATTCAATGAACACAAATAACTCTGATAAGACATCAAGTTGGAAAAATTGGATAATTAAAAAATTATTATCTAACGATTCAACAAAGGAAGATATCTTAAATTTTATAGCTAATGATGAAGATGATAAAAATCTCGAAGATCTTAATGATAATAATGAAAAAAATCTAATTAAGAATATTGTAAATTTGAATGAAAAAAGTGTTGAAGATTTAATGATACCAAGAAGTGAAATAATTGCACTAGATCATGACAAATCTTATAAAGAAATTTTAGAGGTTATTAAAGAGGAAGGACATTCTAGATTTCCAGTATACAAAAAAAATATTGATAACGTAATTGGTTTCTTTCATATTAAAGACTTTATAAAATCATCACAAGATACATTTCAAATGAATGAAATTATAAGGGATGTTTTATATGTTGCACCAAAATCACCAATTTTAGATTTACTGAAAACTATGAGATCATCGAGAATACATATAGGGCTTGTTGTAGATGGAGTTGGAGGTGTGGATGGATTAGTTACGATAGAGGATTTAGTTGAAGAAATCGTTGGTGAAATAGAAGATGAACATGATGCTGAAGATGAAGAAGAATTAGTTTATAAAAAATCAGATAATTCAATAACTGTAGATGCTAGTTATAGAGTAGAAGATTTAGAGGAATTTTTTGCTATTAATATCCCTAGAAATGCAGATGATGAAACATCTTCTGTAGGTGGTCTTGTATATGAAAAAATAAATAGAATACCAAAAAATAACGAGGTAATAGATTTTAATGATGAGCTTAGGATAAAGATTGTTAAATCAAATAATAGAAAAATTGAAATAGTTGAAGTAAATAAAAATAATTGAGTATTTTAATTTATTTAATCTTAGGACTTCTAACATCACTTTTATTCCCTCCGTATTTCTTTTTACCATTAGGTTTCATTATATTCCCCTTTTTATGTTTGCTATTAGATTTAAATAGAAAAAATAATAGTGATTTAAATAATTTTAAAAACCTTTCATTTTTTGGCTTTGGATTTTTTATAAGTTATTTATTTTGGGTTAAAAATCCTTTTTTTGTTTTTGAAGAAACAAAAAATTTTTTTCTAGTTTTTTTGTTATTAATAATCTTATTATCTTTAATTCTAAGTTTAGTATTTACAATAATTTATAAGTTAGGAAAAAATATTCCAATAATTTTTTTAATTCCAACTATGTTCACTATTAGTGAATATATAATTTCAGTGCTTTTTTATGGATTTCCATGGTTTACCTTCTCTCTAGTTGTTTCTAGTAATGAATATCTACTTTTTTCATTAAAGTTATTTGGAACGTTAATTTCAAGTTATTTGATAATACAGATATTCTGTCTACCTTTTATTTTAATTACTAAAGTTAAACTGAAAAAGGAACTTGGATTCCTTTCAATTTTAATAATTTTACCAACAATTTTTTTAATAATCTCAAACTTAAATTCTAAAAATAATAATTTAAATACCAACGAATTAGATTTAGAAATTTTCCAATTAAATTTTGAAAACAATAATAAATCTTTAACTCCAGAAAAAAAACTAAATATAATTATTAAAAATATTCATGAAAGTACTGCAGATTTATTAATTTTTGGTGAAAATAATTTTCCTTATATTGTAGATAATCTTGATCTAAAAATCTTAAAAGAATCCTTAAAAGAAAATCAAATATTGATTATTGGTGCCACAAGGTTTGAAAGTGATAATTACTATAATAGTTTAATCAATATTACTAAGTCAAAAGTAAATTACTTTGACAAAATAATACTTGTTCCTTTTGGAGAATTTTTACCCCTTAGAGATTCCTTAACTTTTTTAGAGAGTATTGTTGGTCCAAACAATTATTCAAATGGTAAAGGAGAAAGAATAATTAATTTATCAAATAATATAAGTTTTATTCCAGTAATTTGTTACGAGATAGTTTTTTATTGGAAACTCATAAATGAGTTAAACTACAAAAGTAATTTTATTATAAATATAACTAATGATTTTTGGTTTGGTAAATATATAGGACCATATCAGCATTTTTATTTAACTAAAATCAGAGCAGCAGAGTTTAATAAACCAATTATTCGTGTTTCTAATAATGGAGTATCTGCAGTGATAGATAATAATGGAAGAGTGTTGAACAAAACCCAACTAAACAATACTGAGAAATTAAAACATACATTATTATTTCACGAAAATCATAATTTTTTTGAGTTTCACTTTATATTTAAAATATATTTCTTTACTATTTTTATTTTAACTATTTTCTATTATTCAAGAAAAAATGCTCAGTAGTAATTATACTAATCGATTATTTGGAAGAACAAGAGGAAGAAGTAAAAAAAAAATCAATTTAAAAAATTATCATGAAACAGTTGAAAAATTTAAGTTTCAAAATTTTGATGAAAAATTTGATTATATTTTAGATATTGGCACAGGTTATGGTGAAACAAGTATATTTCTAGCAAAGAAATTTACAGATAAAATTGTTGTTTCATGTGAAAAATATATTGATGGTAATATAGTTTTACTAAAAAATATTGAAAAAAATAAAATTCGCAATATTCGTTTACATAATGGTAATGTCTATAATGTTTTAGAAAATACAAATAAAAAATATTTTAAACTTGTATGGATATTTTTTCCTGATCCATGGCCAAAAAATAGACATTCCAAACGTAGATTGATAACCAGCGATTTTTTGTTAAAACTTCATAAAATTCTAAAAGATAATAGTGAGATACATATAGCAACAGATTCAACAATATATGTAAGATTTATTTTAAATTCAATTTACACTTGTAAGGATTATTTTCTTTGGTTGAATCAGTCTAATATGAATTTAAATATAAAAGATTATTTCAATATTGAGACAAAATATTACAAAAAAGCAATTAATTCTCAAAGAAAACCATCTTTATTCATTTTAAGAAAATTATAAGCTTGAAATTCTCTAAAATATTTATATACGCAACAATATTAAGGTGGGTTATCCCACCTTTTTTTTATAACTATGGCTAAAAAAAAATACAATGTAATCCGAGAAGAAATGCTACAAGTTGCTTCAAATGTAGCAGAAGAAAAGAATATAGACCAAGATTCAGTTTTTTCAGCTATGGAACAAGCATTAGAAAAAGCTGCAAGAGTTAAATACGGTCAAGATATTGATATAAGAATTTCTATTGATAGAGCAACTGGCGATATTAAATTAAATTCATACCTTGAAGTAGTTGATAATATTGACGAAGAATTACAATCCAGACAAATTCTTTTAGAAGATGCAAAACAGATTAACTCAGAGATAAATCTAGGAGAGTTTATTATTAAAGAATTACCTCCCATTGAATTAGGAAGAGTTGCTGCACAAAATGCAAAAGGTGTTATTATTCAAAAAGTAAGAGAAGCTGATAAATCTAATCAATATGAAGAATATAAAGATAAAGTTGGAGAAATAGCTGTTGGTATAGTTAAAAGGACTGAATTTGGAAATTTAATTATAGATTTAGGTAAAAGTGAAGCAATAATTAAAAGAGAGGAACTTATTCCAAGAGAAACATTTAAGAACGGTGATAGGGTAAGAGCATATATATATGAAGTAAAAAATGATGTTAAAGGATATCAAGTTTTCTTATCAAGAACCCATCCTCAGTTTTTATCGAAACTATTTTTTCAAGAGGTGCCTGAAATATACGAGGGAGTCATAACCGTTAAAAGTGTTGCGAGAGACCCAGGTTCAAGAGCTAAGATTAGTGTATTTACAGAAGACTCTACTATAGATCCCGTTGGTGCTTGTGTTGGAATGAGGGGCTCAAGAGTTCAAGCAGTAGTAAATGAGTTACAAGGAGAAAAAATAGATATTGTTACATGGTCAGACAATCAAGCTACTTTTTTAGCAAACGCACTAGCTCCCGCAGAAGTTAGTAAGATTTTTTTATATGAAGAAAAGAATAAAGTAGAGGTTGTAATACCCGATGATCAACTAAGCTTGGCTATTGGAAGAAAAGGTCAAAATGTAAAGTTAGCCTCTAATCTAACTAGTTTGGAAATAGACATCTTAACTGAGGATGAAGAATCGGAAAGAAGACAACAAGAGTTTAAAGAAAAAAGTATTTTATTAGCTGAAACTCTTGATGTTGAAGATGTCATTGCCCAGTTACTTGTGACTGATGGATATACAACAGTTGAGTCTATAGCTACCGAAACTTTAGAAAATCTAGAAAAAATTGAAGGTTTTGATTCTACTTTAGCTCAAGAGATAATAGATAGATCTAAAAATTTTGTAAAAGATAAAGAAGAATCTGATAAAAAATTAATAGAAGAAAATATTGCTGATGAAAAATTAAAAAATTTGAAAGGTATGAATAATAGTATTTTAGCACAACTTGCTAAATCAAATATTTTAAATGTAAATGATTTTGCAGATTTAGCCACTTTTGAACTTATTGATAAAGAAGAAGGTATTTTAAAAGAACTAGAGCTTGACGAGGAAACTGCTAACAATATGATAATGGAGGCAAGAAGTTTCTGGTCTGAAGGACAAAATAAGGATTAAAATTGGATAAAGATAAAGGTAACAAAAAAAAACCATTAAAATTATCATCATCAGGTAGATTGCAAATAAGAAAAAATCTTGGTCCAGCTGGTGATAAGACTAGATCTAGTGGTAACAAGAAAACAATTCAAATTGTTTTCAAGAATAAAAATAATCAACAGAAAAGTTCATCAACAACTCAATCAAATTTTAGAGGATCCTCCAGTTTAAGAACTTCTAGACCAACTGTTGGCTCAGCAACTCAACCAAACTTTTCTCCTCCAAATAAAGCAAGAAGTTTTGAAAATAAAAATAAAAAAAATGTAGATAAAAAAACACAACAAAAAAAATCAACTCTTAGACCGCTTGAAGACGATTTTAGTAAATCTGATGCAAAAAAAATTTTAGAACAAGAGGAACAAGAATTTGATAAATTTCCTAGTTTAGCTAAAATCAAAAGAGCTAGAGAAAAAGAAAAACTCAAATCAGTAAACGATGAAGATGAAAGTAAAATTTCTAGAGAAATTTCTATTCCAGATTTTATTACTGTTCAAGATTTAGCCAATAGAATGGCAGAAAAAACAGCTGATGTAGTTAAAGTTTTAATGAAAATGGGTGTTATGGCAAATGCAACACAATCTTTGGAGAGTGATACAGCTCAATTAGTTGCAGAAGAGTTAGGTCATAAAGTAAATGTAGTTAAAGATGATGATATATTGAATGATATTAAAGATTTTGAAGATCAAGAAGAAAGTCTTAAAAAAAGAGCTCCCGTGGTAACAATCATGGGTCATGTCGATCATGGAAAAACCTCCTTACTTGATGCTTTTAGAAAAACTAATATAGTTTCTGGGGAAGCTGGTGGCATAACGCAACATATTGGTGCTTATCAAATAAATAATAACAATAAAAAAATTACATTTATTGATACACCAGGTCATGCCGCTTTTTCAAATATGAGGGCTAGAGGATCTAAGACAACTGATATAATCATACTTGTTGTGGCTGCAGACGATGGAATTAAACCTCAGACAATTGAATCAATCGCTCATGCAAAGTCAGCTGACGTGCCAATAATAGTAGCAATTAACAAAATTGATCTCCCAGGAGCTGATGCTGATAAAGTTAGAAATGAATTACTTAGTCATGAAGTGATTGTTGAAAAACTAAGTGGTGAAGTCTTAGATATAGAAGTATCAGCAACTAAAGGAACAAATTTAGATAAATTAGAAGAAGCTATTCATCTTCAAGCAGACCTTCTTAATCTCAAAGCTAACCCTGATAGAAAGGCTAGAGGATCTGTAATTGAATCTAAACTTGAAAAGGGCCGAGGTTCGGTGGCAACAGTTTTAGTACAAAAAGGAACATTAAAAGTAAGTGATATTTTTGTATCAGGATCTGAGTGGGGAAAAGTTAAAGCTTTAATTGATGATAAAGGTAAAAATATAAAACAAGCAGAACCATCAGTACCAGTTGAAGTTCTGGGATTTGATTCTAATCCATTAGCTGGTGATGATTTTATTGTAGTAGAAAGTGAGGGTATTGCACGTAAAATTTCAGAATTTAGATCAAGTAAACTTCAAATTCAAAAAAATACTGTCGCTAAATCTAATGTTGAAGAGATGTTTGCCCAAATTAATAAAGGTGAAGCAACAAGTCTTCCAGTGGTAATTAAAACGGATGTTCAAGGTTCAGCAGAAGCAATCGAAAACTCAATAACTAAACTGTCAA
Organism: uncultured Alphaproteobacteria bacterium; assembly: GCA_902614395.1. GTDB lineage: Bacteria > Pseudomonadota > Alphaproteobacteria > HIMB59 > CACPNW01. The sequence goes on from CACMKW010000004.1 coordinate 39,865, forward strand.
CTGATGAAGTAAAGGTAAATGTTATTTATAAGGGTGTAGGTGCAATTACTGAGAGTGATGTTACCTTAGCTGGTTCTGGGAAGGGTTTTATTGTTGGTTTTAATGTTAGAGCACTACCTCACGCAAGAGATATTGCAAAAAGAGATGGTGTAGATATTAAATATTATTCAATTATTTACGAGCTCATTGACGATGTAAAAAATCTTTTAACTGGTTTATTAAAACCTGATATTTCTGAAAATATTACTGGTAATGTTGAAATTAGAGAGGTGTTCAATATCTCTAAAGTTGGAAATATTGCAGGGTGTATGGTTAAAGATGGTCTTATTTCTAGAAAATCACAGATCAGAATACTAAGAGATAATATCGTAATTCATAAAGGACAAATTAGTAGTCTAAAAAGATTTAAGGAAGAGGTTGCCGAGGTAAAGTCTGGTTTTGAGTGCGGTGTAATGCTTGATAATTATAGTGATATAAAAGTAGGTGATATTATTGAAACATTCGAAGAAGTTTCTACAAGTAGAAAGTTATAATGTTTTTTTACAATGGATACGCAGAGGCAAATTAGATTTGGTGAGTTGATAAGGTCATTATTAAGTGATTGTTTACTAAAAGAAGATTTTTTTGACGAAAATATTAATTCTACATCAATTACAATATCATTTGTTAGAATGTCTAAGGACTTAAAAATTGCAAATGTCTACTTTATGCCTCTTGGTGGTAAAGACAAATCAGAAATATTAGATATTTTGAAGGATAGAAAATATATTTTTCAGAAGTTTCTTTCAAAAGCAAAAATTAATTCAAAATTCACTCCAAAACTCTCTTTTTATCTAGACGACACATTTGACGAGGCAGAAAAAATTGAAAATTTATTATTAAACAAAAATGTCCTTAGAGATATTAAGTAATGATTTCAAAACAAGGTTGGATAAATTTATATAAACCCACAAATATTACATCTTTTAAAGCCATAAATTCTATTAAAAAAAAATTTTCAATTAATAAAATTGGTCATGCTGGTACTTTAGACCCTATGGCAGAAGGTGTGTTACCAATTGCTATAGGTAAAGCAACTAAACTAATTCCATATATTAGTAAAATGAATAAAGAATATGAATTTACAGTAACTTGGGGAATTCAAACAACAACAGATGATGCTGAAGGTAGAATTTTATTTGAATCAAACTACCTTCCTAAAAGAAAAGAAATAGAAAAGAAAATTATTAAGTATATGGGTTATATAAATCAGATACCTCCAAAAGTTTCGGCAGTTAAAATTAATGGTAAAAGAGCTTATAAATTATTTAGAGAAAATAAAAAATTTACGATTCAACCAAAAAAAGTTTTTATCGAAGATTTGCGTATTACTAACCATCGTATAGACAAAACGTCATTTAAAATTTTATGCGGGCAGGGGTTTTATATTAGGAGTCTAGCTCGTGATTTAGCCATAGATCTTAAAACATATGGTCACATTTCTTCATTGAAAAGGTCAAAAGTAGGTAAATTCAGTGAAAAAAATTCGATTTTACTGGACGATCTTCTAAAAATAGGACAAACGCACGAACAAATTAATTGTATCTCCACTACAATTTCTATGCTGGACGACATCTTGGCTTATGAAATTGAAGAAAAATTAGATATTGAAAATTTATCTTATGGAAGATCTATTAAAATTGATGAAAGAAAAATTATAAATCCTTTGTCAATAAACTTAGATAAAAAAAATATTTTTTTATTTAAGAAAGGAGACATTGTCTCAATAGGCAAATTAGAAGGTAATTTGTTTAAACCAAATAAAATACTAATATAGGAGAACCGATGTCGATAACAAAAGAAAATAAAAAAAATCTTATTAATGAATTTTCTAAAAATGAAAAAGATACTGGATCAGCAGGTATTCAAATAGCAGTTTTAACAGAAAGAATAAAAAATTTAACTGAACATTTTAAAACTCACAATAAAGATAATCATTCAAAAAGAGGACTAGTATCATTAGTTAATAAAAGAAAAAAATTATTAAACTACTTATCTAAAAAAAATAAATCTGAATATTCAGATTTAATTAAAAAATTAAATATTAGAGGTTAAAAAAAAGAGGATAAATAAAATTATGTTTGATGTGAAAAATGTGGAAATTGAATGGGCTGGAAGAAAACTTAAATTAGAAACAGGAAAAATAGCAAGGCAAGCTGACTCAACAGTTATAGCTACTTATGGTGGTACGACAGTTATGTGTAATGTAGTTGCTGCAAAAGAAGCAAATCCTGATATGGATTTTTTCCCCTTAACTGTAAATTATCAAGAAAAATATTATTCCGTAGGAAAAATACCTGGTGGTTTTTTTAAAAGAGAGGCTAGACCAACTGAAAAAGAAACATTAGTTTCTCGATTAATTGATAGGCCAGTTAGACCTCTATTTCATAAAGATTTTAAAAATGAGACTCAAGTTACTTGTACTGTATTATCACATGACCAAGAAAATGACTCAGATGTTGTAGCAATGGTAGCAGCAAGTGCTGCATTGACTTTATCTGGTTTGCCATTTTTAGGCCCACTCGGAGCAATTAAGATTGGTTTTATAGACGATGAGTTTGTTGTTAATCCGAGTAAGAGTCAATTATCAAATTCTAAATTAGAATTAGTATTGGCAGGGACTAAGGAAGGCGTACTAATGATCGAGTCTGAAGCTCACGAGCTTTCAGAAAAACAAATGCTTGATGCAGTAGTTCTCGGTCAAGAAAATTATAAAACAGTGATTGAAGCAATAATTTCCTTAGCTAAAAAAGCTGCAAAAGAACCATGGGATCTTAAAGAAAAAGATGAAGAAATTAAAAATCTACCATCTAAAATCAACGAAGACTTTGGTAAAGAGTTTATAGATGCGTATAAAATAACTGAAAAACAAAAAAGATCAGAAAAATTATCCTCACTAAGAAACGAAATTTCCGAAAAATTTGTAAGTGAAACACTCTCTCCAGTACTAGTTTCAGATGCAATTAAAAATGTAGAAAAAGATATAGTTAGAGGTGAATTAATTAATACTGGTAATAGAATTGATGGAAGAGATACAAAAACAGTCCGTCCAATTGTGTGTGAAACTGGAGTTTTAGAAAGAACTCACGGGTCTGCATTATTTACAAGAGGAGAAACACAAGCTCTTGTAGTTTCAACTTTAGGAACTGGACAAGACGAGCAAAGAATAGATGCAATTGATGGTGAATATACAGAGAATTTTATGTTGCATTATAATTTTCCACCTTACTCTGTTGGAGAAGTTGGAAGAATAGGTTCTACTAGTAGAAGAGAAATAGGACATGGAAAATTAGCCTGGAGAGCTATTCACCCAATGTTACCTTCTAAAGAAAAGTTTCCTTACACTTATAGAGTTGTATCTGAAATTACAGAATCTAATGGCTCTAGCTCTATGGCAACTGTTTGTGGTACTTCAATGTCTTTAATGGATGCAGGAGTGCCTTTAGAAAGACCAGTAGCAGGTATAGCGATGGGCTTAATTAAAGAGAATGATAAATATGTAATATTATCAGACATACTTGGTGATGAAGATCATCTTGGTGATATGGATTTTAAAGTTGCAGGAACTTCTGAAGGAATAACCTCATTACAAATGGATATTAAAATAACTAGTATCACAGCTGAAATTATGGAAGAAGCATTAGCGCAAGCTAAAGATGGACGCTTCCATATACTTGGTGAAATGGCTAAAGCAATCGATAAACCTAATCAATCGATTTCCCAATACGCGCCAACAATAACTAATCTACAAATAAACAAAGATAAAATTAGAGAAGTTATTGGTAAAGGAGGAGCAGTTATTAGAGAAATATCTGAAACAACCGGAGCTAAAATTGAAATCAATGATGAAGGTTTAGTGAGTATTGCAGCTGTAGATCAAAAATCTGGAAATGATGCATTAGAATGGATCAAAGGCATTGTCGAAGAACCAGAGATTGGTAAAATTTATGATGGTAAAGTTATAAAGATAATGGATTTTGGTGCTTTTGTTAATTTCATGGGATCTACAGATGGTCTTGTTCATATTAGTCAATTAAAAAATGAAAGAGTAGAGAAAGTTGAAGATGTTATTAGTGAAGGAGATATCGTTAAAGTGAAAGTATTAGATATCGACTCAAGAGGAAAAATAAAACTTTCTATGAAAGCAGTTGACGCAGAAGAAAACACTTAAATTACCTAAATTAATTGGGCACAGAGGTGTAAAAGATCTGTGTCCAGAAAACACTTTAGTGTCTATTTCTAGGGCATTCGAAATAGGCTTAAATTTTGTAGAGGTAGATGTTAAGATCTCTAAAGACAGAGTCCCAATTTTATTACATGATGATACACTTGATAGAACTACTAATGGAAGTGGGTTTGCAATTGATTATGATTATGAGAACATAAAAAAACTTGACGCGGGAAAATTTTTTTATGAAGAAAATACAAATATATTTGTTCCAAAGTTAGAAGATATTCTTAGTTTGTGTACTAATAATAATGGTAATTTAAATATAGAATTAAAACCTAATAAAAATTTTGAAAAAGAAAATGTTTATCAAGTATATAAACTTACAAAAAATCTTAATCAAATAGATATTTTTTTCTCCTCATTTGATATGATTTCTATTTTAGAAATTTCAAAACTTTACCCTCAATCTACACGTAGTTTTTTATTAGATGATTTTAAAGAATATAACATTGATGATTTGATTAGCATATCAATTAATCATGATTTAAAAATTTGTGGATTAAATATAGATCTTGTTAGTGCTGATATTATAAAAAAAATTAAAGAATCTAATATAGCAATAACTGTTTATTCAGATAAAAATATAAATTTACCCAGTGCTAATGATATTTTCTCCATAGGTGTTGATAGTATTTTTGTTGATAATCCTTTAGATTTATTGGGAAAATTTTAGAACTTATTGGGCATTCCAATAATGTTGTAACCACAGTCAACATAATGTACTTCACCAGTAACTGCAGAAGATAAATCACTAACAAAGTATAAAGCAGATTTACCAATTTCATCTAGTTTTGCATTTCGTTTCAATGCTGAATGTTCTTCTGTAAATTTAAACACCTCCCTAGCATTATTTATTGCTGCACCAGCAATTGTTCTCATAGGTCCTGCTGAGATTGCATTAACGCGAATATTTTTTGTGCCTAAATCCACACTCAAGTACTTTACACTTGTTTCTAAAGCGGCTTTTGCAATTCCCATTAAATTGTAATTTGGTATTACTTTATTTGATCCGTAAAAAGTAAGGGTGAGAATACTTCCTCCATCATTAATTATTGGTTCAAAATTTCTTGCAAGACTAGTTAAAGAAAAACATGATATTTCCAAACAATTAATAAAATTATCTTTCGTAGTATCAACATATCTACCATTTAACTCTGACTTATCTGCAAATGCAACAGCATGAATTATAAAATCAATTGTGCCCCATTCTTTTTTTATAATTTCTACAGATTTGTTTATTGAGTCATGATTATTAAAATCACATTCTATTAATATTTTTGAATCAATTTCTTCAGAAAGTGGTTTCACCCTCTTCAATAATATTTCATTTTGGTAACCAATCGCTATTTCAGCACCATTTTCAGCTAGTTGTTTTGCTATTCCCCATGCAATTGAATGATTATTTGCAATACCGAATACTAAACCTTTTTTACTTTTAAGCATGATATTTTGAAAATACTAATGTTGCATTTGTACCGCCAAATCCAAAACTATTCGACATAACATGCTTAATTTCAACGTCATTTTCTGTTTTTAAGAGAATATTACAATCTTTGGCACTATCATCGAGATTTTCAATATTAGCAGAACCACTAATAAAATTATTTTTCATCATCAATAAACTATAAATTGCTTCATGCACACCAGTTGCCCCTAAAGAATGACCTGTCAAAGATTTTGTTGAGCTCATTTTAGGAATATTGGAACCAAAAACATTTTTGATTGCTTCCAATTCTTTTACATCTCCTATCGGAGTGCTTGTTCCATGAGTATTTATATAATCAATTTTACCATCAATATTTTTTAATGCTTGCTTCATGCATCTTTCTGCACCTTCTCCAGAAGGCTGCACCATATCGTATCCATCTGAGGTTGCACCATATCCTGTTATTTCACCATATATTTTAGCACCTCTAGCTTTTGCATGCTCTAATTCTTCAAGTACTAAAGTTCCACCTCCACCAGCTATTACAAAACCATCTCTATCTGCATCATATGCCCTTGAAGATTTGTTTGGAGTAGAATTGTATTTTGATGACAAAGCACCCATTGCATCAAATAAAATTGATAAAGTCCAATGGAGCTCTTCACCGCCTCCAGCAAAAACAATATTTTGTTTTCCCATCTGGATGAGTTCATATGCATTACCAATACAATGTGAACTTGTAGAACATGCCGAAGTAATTGAATAGTTTACTCCTTTAATTTTAAAAGGAGTCGCAAGAGTTGCAGAATTTGTACTAGACATTGCTCTTGGTACCATAAATGGTCCAATTTTTTTTGAACCCGAATTCTTTCCAATTTCAGAAGACTTAAATAAATTTTGTGTAGATGGACCCCCTGAACCAACAATTATACCAGTCATTTCATTTGAAATATCACTATCCTCTAGTCCTGAGTCATCTATAGCATCTTTCATTGCAATGTAGTTGTAGGCAGCTCCATCACCCATAAACCTTAGTAATCTTCTATCAATTTCGTTACTTATATCTATATTTGGTTTACCGTGCACAAGACTTCTAAAAGAAAACTCCCCATACTCTTCAGCACTTGTTATTCCAGATTTCAAATTTTTAAGACTGTCTATAACATCTGATTGGTTATTACCAATACATGATACTATACCTAAACCTGTTACTACTACTCTATTCATTACTTATTTATCAGGTGAAAATAAACCGACTTTCATATCTTTAGCTTCATAAATTGTTTCACCATCAGCTTTTAAAATACCATCTCCAACTCCTAAAATCAATTTTCTTAGTATAAGTCTTTTAAGAGATATATGGTAAGTTACTTTTTTTACTTTTTGTAATACCTGACCTGTAAACTTAACTTCACCAACTCCTAAAGCCCTACCTTTTCCTGGTTGGCCAAGCCATCCTAAATAAAAACCAAGTAATTGCCACATAGCATCTAAACCTAAACAACCAGGCATTACCGGATCATCTTTAAAATGACATTCAAAAAACCATAAGTCTTCTTTAATATCTAATTCTGCAATAACCTCACCTTTAGAGAATTCTCCGCCAGTCTCATTTATTGAAGTAATTCTATCAAACATTAACATTGGAGGCATTGGAAGTTGAGCATTCCCTTTTCCAAAAAGAACACCTTTTGCACAATCAATTAATTGATCGTAGGTAAATGAATTTTGTTTCATAATTTAAATTAAACTTTTTTTATGTATTTATCAATTAACTTAATCTGATTTTAAATAACAATCATGTTTACTTTTAATAACAATATTATCAATGCTTAATTTTTTTCCATCAGAAATTGTCATTATATTAGTTTCATCTTTTAAATTTAAATAGAAATTAATTATTTTTTGAGCAGCGATCAAACCTGCTAACCCTGCAGAAATGCCTGAAATACCTACTACATCACATCTGGGAAGATCAACATCATCTTTGTTAGGAAATATACAATTTAAACATAGATGATTATTTTTATTTGAATTATTGAAAAGAATTATTTGTAAATCATGTCTTAATGCAGAGGAATATAAAAAATTGATTGAGTTTTTAAGACAATATTCATTTAATAATCTAGAACTGAACCAATCATCAGTTGCATCAACAATTATAGAACATTCTTTTAAAAAATTTAAATTTAAAGAATTAATATTTTCATCAATAGTATGAATTTTACATTCAGTATTGATTAATTGTAATTTATTTTTAGCTACATCAACCTTTTTTCTTCCAATATCATTTAAATTAAACAAAATTTGTCTATTAAGATTACTTTTTTCAATAATGTCTCCATCAACTATTAACAATTCTTTTATTCCAGAGTTGACTAAATATTGACTTAAAGGACACCCTATACCTCCCATACCCACAATCCCAATTTTTATATTTGATAATTTTTTTAAGTTTTCTTCAGAAAATTCTTTTAAAATAAATAATCTGCTGAAAATTTTATATTCTTCTTCAGAGTAATTATTCATAATTCTATATAGAACTATAAATTTGTTTTATAATTTGCTTTGCACAATTTACCTTTGTCATTTTTTTAAATTTTTTTATCTGGTTTTTTGTAATTATTGATATCCGATTATAATCTGAACCAAAAACTTTATTTTTACTATCGATTTTATTGTAAACCATCATATCACATTTTTTATCAACTAATTTTTTTTTGGCATTATCAATGCTCCCCGTTTCTGCGGCAAAACCAACTAAAAATTTAGGCCTCTTAGTTTTACTTTTTCCAATTTTTTCTAAAATATCAATATTCTTATAAAGACTAATATTTAATTTTTCATTTTTTTTAATCTTGGATTTATTTATATTTTTATTTTTGAAATCAGATACTGCAGCAGTAAAAATTCCTATATCAATTTTAGAAATTTTTCTTATTTTTTGATACATTTCGTTTGCTGATTTTATTTGAATAAATTTTAAATTTGGTGGAGGATCTAAATTTGTTGGTCCAGATATCAAGGTTACATCCGCTCCATATAAAACTAACTGTGAAGCAATTTCATAGCCTTGTTTCCCAGATGATTGATTTGAAATAAACCTAACTGGATCAATCATTTCAATTGTCGGTCCTGCAGTTACTAGGCATTTTTTATTTTTTAACAAATTAACATTTTCTAGTCTGTTTAAAATTCTATTTACTATATTTTTTGAGTTTTCAATTCTGCCTAACCCAAATTCTCCACACTTTAGATTTCCAACTGTAGGTCCAATAAACTCATGACCGCTATCTTTTAATAATTTCACATTTTTTTGATTAATTTTATTATGCCACATAAAACTATTCATTGCTGGGACAAAAAAAATTTTTTTATTTGAAGCAAGCAACGTATTAGAAGCTAAATTATCTCCATATCCATTAGCAAATTTTGCAATAGAATTAGCTGTTGCTGGACATATAACTATTATATCATTATCTCTTGATAAATTAATATGAAGCATCTTATTTTTTTTCTCATCTTCATCAGTAAATATTCTATTTTTAAGTAATTTTTTTATATCTGATATTTTTACATACTTCTTTGCTTCTTTAGTTAGTATGCAACTAATATTAACTTCTTTATTATTAAGTAAAGTAATAATTTCTTTACATCTAGACGCTGCTATAGAACCAGATATTATTAACAATATTTTATTCATTATAGTTTATAGCCAGTATGTATGGCTACAATTCCATTAAATAAATTAATAGTCTCAACTTTCGTAAATCCACAATCACTTAGATTTTTGCTAAGTTCTTCTTGTGATGGAAACAAATCAATACTTTCACTCAAATATTTATAAGCATTCTTATCTTTAGCAACTAATTCTCCTAACAGAGGTAAAATCTTTGATTTGTAAATTTTATATGAACTTGATACCAAAGATGATTTAGGTGTACTAAATTCTAGGCAACAATATTTACCACCAGGTTTAAGAACTCTGTAAGCCTCTTTTATAGATAATAAATACTCCGTCACATTTCTTAAGCAGAAAGAAATAGTATATTTATCAAAAAAATTATTTTCAAAATTTAAGTTTTCAGCATTACCAATAAAATATTTTATATTTTTTTCTTTTCTTAATCTTTTTCTTCCTTCTAATAACATTTCTTCATTTAGATCTAAAAGATAAAGATTGGTTGATAAATTTTCTTTTAAAATTTCGCTGGCAATATCACCAGAACCAGAACCAACATCCAAGATAATTTCATTTTCTTTTAGATCCACAGTCTCTACAAATCTTTTTTTCCATAAACGATGCATACCTAAACTCATTAAATCATTCATAATATCGTAGCTTGGAGCTACGCTTGAAAATACATTCTGAACAAGTTTAGTCTTTTGTTTTGAATTTACTTTTGTATAACCAAAATTATAATCTTTTTTCATTATGCCAGAATTACCTGAAGTTGAAACTACAGTTAAAGGACTTAGTGTAATTTTGAATCAAAAAATATCTAATGTTAAAATTCATACTTCAAAACTTCGTTTTAAAATTCCAAATAATATAATTAATATACTACGTAACTCCAAGATATCCAACCTAAGACGTATAGCAAAGTTTATAATCATAGATTTAGGTACAGATTATTCTCTAGTAATACATCTAGGTATGTCAGGAAGATTAAAAACTGCTAATAAAAGCTACAAACGAATAAAACATGATCATTTTGTTATGTACTTTTTAAGTGGAATGATACTTGTTTATCATGATCCAAGGAAATTTGGATTTATAGACATAATAAAAACAAAAGATCTACAAAAACAAAAGTATATATTTAGTTTGGGTGTAGATGCACTGAGTCCAAATCTTACAGCACAAATGATATTTGAAAAAATTTCAAAATCTGAGGTCCCAATAAAGCAGATTTTACTAAATCAAAAATTAATTGCTGGTATAGGCAATATCTATGCATCGGAAATTCTATTTGATTCTAAAATTTCACCACTTTCATTGGGTAAAGATTTAGAAATTAGTCTCATTATGAAACTAATTAAGTCCATTAGAAAAATTTTAAAGAAAGCAATTAAATATGGAGGATCGAGTATACGAGATTATAGGTCTACTGACGGTACATTAGGAAACTTTCAGTCAAATTTTAAGGTTTATAATAAAGAAGGAAAAAAAATAGGTGGAGATAAGGTTAAAAAGATCGTTCAATACGGAAGATCTACTTTTTATTGTCCAAAACTACAAAATAACAAGTAATTCTATATTAAATATTAATTGACTTAATTTATTTTGAATTTATAGCACGCATATGGCTAATCATGCTTCTGCAAAAAAAAGATCTAGACAGAACAAAACTAGAAATACTGTTAATTCTCAATACTTGTCCAAGTTTAGAAAAGCTCTAAATAAATTTAAAACTTCAGTTGAAGCAAAAAATGAGGAAGAAATTCAAAAATCCTTAAGCAATGTCAACTCAATAATGGCCAGAGCATCAAAAAAAGGTATATTTAAAAAAGAATACATATCCAGAAAGTTATCCTCCTTATCAAAACAAATTTCAAAAAAATAATTTTTTTTTAAATTTTTTCACTTTTCTTCTTGCTAAAAATACTTAAAGGGTGTTGATTAAGTAAATTAATTTGGTGATTAAATTTTACGACTTTAGATTTTTTGCGTAAAATTTTTTAAGATATAAAATCATCTTGTTGGGGGAAAATGGATAATACATCTACTATATTTGAAGACAGTAAATGGTTATCCTTTAAAAAAAATCTTAAAAAAAATGTTGGTGATTCAGCCTATAACAACTGGCTGAAACATTTAAACTTCGTTTCTCTTCAAGAAAATACTATAACATTTTCTGTACCAACAAAGTTTTTAAGAGATTGGATAGTTAATAATTATTCTGACAAGATAAAAAGTGAAGCAAAAAATCATATTGAAAAAATTGACACTATTAAATTTGTTGTTAAACCTTCAGGTGGAAGAATAGTTCCAGGCACAACTAGAACTATTAAAAGCAATGATAATCACTGGAAATCCTCAATGGATTTAAGATCTAATCAATCCTCGACATATCCTAACGAATTTGGAGCTCCATTAGATCCCAGATTTACTTTTGAAAATTTTGTAGTTGGAAAACCTAATGAACTAGCTTTTGCAGCATCTCAAAGAGTATCTGAAGCAAATAAAATTACATTCAATCCATTATTTCTATGTGGCGGTGTTGGTTTGGGAAAAACTCATTTGATGCATGCCATAGGTTGGAAAATAAAAGAACAACAACCTGAGAGAAAAGTTATTTATCTTTCAGCAGAAAAATTTATGTATCAATTTGTAAGAGCACTTAGATATAAAGATACCTCTGCATTTAAAGAACAGTTTAGATCTATCGATGTACTCATGATTGATGATGTGCAATTCATAAGTGGAAAAGACAATACGCAAGAGGAATTCTTTCATACATTCAATGCTTTGATTGAACAAAATAAACAAATAGTGATATCAGCAGATAAAACGCCTACCGACCTTGATGGAGTTCAAGAAAGATTAAAATCTAGATTAGGTTGCGGTCTCGTAGCGGACATTCATCCAACAACATATGAACTTAGACTAGGTATATTAATAGAAAAAGCTCACAAGAGAGGTGTTGAAATCCCTCCAAAAGTTTTAGAATTCTTATCTCATAGAATAATTTCAAATGTTAGAGAAATGGAAGGTGCCCTAAATAGACTAGTTGCTCATGCAACATTAGTAGGAACTGCTATTACTGTTGAAACAGCTCAATTAGTTCTTCAAGACTTGTTAAAATCTTCTAATAAAAAAATAACAATTGAAGAAATTCAAAAGAAAGTAGCAGAACATTTCAACATTAGAATTACAGATATGCATTCACCAAGAAGATCTAGATCTGTTGCAAGACCTAGACAGATTGCAATGTACTTAGCAAAATCCATAACATCAAGATCTTTGCCCGAGATTGGCAGGAAATTTGGTGGAAGAGATCATACAACCGTAATGCATGCTGTTAAAAAAATTGAAGAGCTCAAGCTATCAGATGTTAATTTTAATGAAGATTTAGAATTGTTAAAAAGACTTATAGATTCTTAATTTTTTTTATCATATGCTTAACTATGAAATTTAAAATAGTTCGTAGAAATTTTTTTAAAACCTTATCTCATCTTCAGGGAATAGTTGATAAAAAAAATTCATTACCAATACTATCTAATATATTAATAGAGGCTAAAGATAATTTATTAACACTATCATCAACAGATATGGATATCTCTATTATTGAAAGAATTGATTGTAATGTTTTTGAAGATGGTGCAACAACTATTAATTCACAAATTCTATACGACATTGTAAGAAAAATTGATGATAATAGTGAAATAGAAATTATTTCAAATGATGGAAAATTATTAACCCTTCGATCCAATGGATCAAGATTTTCATTAGCTTGTCTGCCTAAAGAAGATTTTCCAATAATTGATCAAAATAATTCTGGTGTTAATATTAAAATTAATTCACACATAATTTTCAAATTAATAGATAAAACTAAGTTTGCTATATCAAATGAAGAAACAAGATATTTTTTGAATGGTTTATATTTTAATGTAAATAAGGAACAAAATAAAAATATTGTTACTCTTGTAGGAACTGATGGCCATCGTTTAGCAAAATTTAGTCATTATATAGAAGAAAATATAGATGAAGTATCTGGAGTAATTATTCCTAAAAAAACTATCTATGAGTTATCAAAATTACTATCAGAAAGAGATCAAAGTGTTTTGATTTCAATAAGCTCTAATAAAATTATATTTACGATAGACAATATAATATTTATTTCAAAATTAATTGATGGAAGTTTCCCAGATTATAAAAGAGTTATTCCAAATGATAATTTAAATATTTTAAAAATTAATAGAGAAATATTATTGTCAGCAGTAGATAGGGTGAGCACAATTGCTAATGAAAAATCACCCGTAATTAAATTTAAGTTATTACAAAATGTACTTAATTTAAATACAATAAATAATGAAAGCAGCACTGCTTCTGAAGATTTAAAAATAAACTATAATGGTGATGATATTGAAATTGGCTTCAATTCAAAATACATTATGGATATTGTTAACAATTTAGAAGATGAGGAAATTTTAATTAATTTGAAAGATAATACATCTCCAATAATTGCAACCGAAAACTCAAATAGCAATTTAGTTTATGTTTTGATGCCAATGAGAGTTTAGAATTTGGCAATACTAAAAAGCATTGATTTATTTAATTTTAGAAATTTTAAAAACTTAGATCTTTCTTTTGATGAAAAGTTAAATATTTTTTTTGGTCAAAACGGTACTGGTAAAACTAATATTTTAGAAGCTATATCTTTGATTGCTAAAGGTAGGGGAATAAGAAATGCAAGCATTCATGATTTAATAAAAAAAAATGAAAAAAATTTTTTAATAAAAAATAATCTAGAAATTAATAAAAATCATTTTAATATAGAAATATTTATAGAAAACAAAAATGATAAATTAAAAAAAATAATTAAGATTAATGATGATTTATCCAAAGAGTCTCTGGATTTTTTAAATAAATCAATATCATATATTATTTTTTTACCTGAAATGGAAAGATTGTTCCAAACATCACCTTCTTATAGAAGAAATTTTTTAGATAGATTAGTTTTTGCTCATAGAAATGACTACAATAAACTTATTAATAAATATAAAAAACTCATAGTTGAAAGAATTAAAATACTTCAATCAAATGTAATTGATAATGATTGGTTAAACCAAATTGAAAAAGAAATATGTATATTAGGATTAGAAATATATAATGAGAGAAACTTACAAGTAAGATCTATTAACAGTAATTTTAATCTTCTAAAATATGATCATAAGTTTCAATTTAATGTTGAGTTAAAAATAAAAGATAACTACCTGCATAATCAAATTAGTCTTGAAGAATATTTATTTAAATTAAGAGATTTACGTATATTAGACAAGAAGTTTGGAGGAACTAAAATAGGGCCACACAAATCTGATTTGATTGCAATAATTGATGATGATTTTGAGGCTTCTTTGTTATCAACAGGACAACAGAAAACAGTTGTTCTCATGATTTTGCTATCTCAATGTAATTATTTAGTAAATGATAAAGATATATATCCAGTTTTATTATTTGATGAAATCGGGTCACATTTAGATTCATATAATCGTCAGATATTATTAGATATGATCAATAGATTCAAAATTCAATTTTTTCTAACTGGAACTGATAAAAATTTATTTTCTTTTGTGTCAACAAAGGGACAATTTTATAATATAAATGATTTATGAATTCTGAATATTCTTCTGACTCTATTAAAGTGCTGAAAGGCCTTGAAGCTGTAAGAAAAAGACCTGGTATGTATATTGGGGATACCGACGATGGATCAGGCTTACATCAAATGATATATGAAGTTCTTGATAATTCAATAGATGAGGCACTAGCAGGTTTTTGCGATAAAATAGAAGTAATTTTGAATGCTGATGGTACGGCAACTATTACTGATAATGGCAGAGGAATCCCAGTTGATCTTCACAAAACTGAAAAAATACCTGCAGCTCAACTAATAATGACTGAATTACATGCTGGCGGTAAATTTGATCAAAATAGTTATAAAGTATCTGGTGGTTTACATGGAGTCGGAGTTTCAGTAGTTAATGCATTATCTGAAAATTTAGTTTTAGAAATTAATAGAGATGGAAAAATATACAATATCGAATTTGAAAATGGAATTGTAAGTAATGAATTAAATGTAATCGGTAATTCACAAAAAATTAATAACAATTACTTTACGGGAACTAAAATTACTTTTTTACCTACTAACAAAATCTTCAAAGATATTAATTTTAATTTTAAAGTAATAGAGAAAAGACTTAGAGAATTAGCATTTCTAAATACAGGTATAAGTATTTTTTTAACAGATAGGAGACAGGCTAAAGAAAAAAATATAAATTTTAAATATGATGGAGGAATTAAGGAATATGTAAAATATTTAAATGAGGGAAAAAATCTTATCAATCCTAACCCAATATTTTTCCATGGAGAAAAAAATAACATTTCTATTGAATGTTCATTACAATGGACTGATAGTTATCATGAAAATACGATTTGCTTCACAAATAATATTATTCAAAGAGATGGTGGAACTCACCTTGCGGGTTTCAGAGGTGCACTTACTAGATCAATTGTTAACTATATAAATAAAAATACAAAGAGCTCTAATAATATTACTGGTGAAGATGCAAGGGAGGGATTAACTTGCATTATATCTGTAAAGTTACCTGATCCAAAATTTTCTAGTCAAACTAAAGATAAATTAGTATCCTCTGAAGTAAGACCAGTCATAGAGTCTACTAGTTTAAATAAATTGGAGCAATGGATTGAAGAAAACCCATCAGAAATTAAAAAAGTAATTGATAAAATAATTGAAGCATCAAACGCTAGAGAAGCTGCAAGAAAAGCAAGAGAATTAACAAGAAGAAAAACTGGTTTAGAGAATACTTCTTTACCAGGTAAATTAGCAGATTGTCAGGAAAAAAATCCAGAATTATCAGAATTGTTTATAGTTGAAGGTGACTCAGCAGGTGGATCAGCTAAACAAGGTAGGGATAGAAAGAACCAAGCAATTCTTCCATTGAGGGGTAAAATTTTAAATGTTGAAAGAGCTAATGATAAACAAGTTTTAACAAGTAATGAAATTGGGGCATTAATTACAGCAATAGGTGCTGGTGTGGGGAATCCCACTGATGATTCAGATCAAAATAAATTAGAGGGTAAATTTGATATAACGAAAATGAGATATCACAAAATAATTATAATGACTGATGCAGATGTTGATGGAAGTCATATTAGAACTCTTTTGCTTACTTTTTTTTATAGACATATGAAACCAATTATTGATTCAGGAAGGTTATATATCGCACAACCTCCTTTATATAGACTAAAAAAAGGAAATTCTACAGTTTACAAAAAAGATGACACTGATTTAGAAGATTACTTAATTGAAGAGGGATTAAAGAACACTATGTATATAAATACCCAACAATCTCAATTTGCTGGAGAACAATTAAAAGAAATAATATACCTCTCTAAAAAAACTAAAAATTTAGTTATGCCATTATTGAGAAGAGTAGATAATACTGATATAATTGAGCATACTGCTATTGTAAGAGGTCTAGACTTAAGAAATTTAAAAGATAAAACAATTGGTCAGGAAATAGCCAAATACCTTCAGCAAAGATTAAACCTAATTGCTAATATTTCTCAAAAAAATTGGAAAGTATCGTATAAAAGTGACCACATTCTATTCGAAAGAACAATTCGAGGCTTTACAGAAAAATATATTATAGATGAAAATTTTATAATTACACCTGAAGCAAAGGCCTTAAATAATCTTAAAGACGATCTAATGGAAAATTTTTACCGCGTTAAAGAAAGTGGTTGTGGATTATTAAATTACAAAGGTGAAGAGTTCAATATTTATGGACCATTGAATTTAATTGATAAAATATTAGATATTGGCAAATCAGGTCTTCAAATAAACAGATATAAAGGCCTAGGTGAAATGAATCCTGATCAATTATGGGAAACAACTTTAGATCAAAATGAAAGAGTATTATTATCTGTAAAAATTAATGAGATTGACGCTGCAAACAAAGCATTTGAAGATCTTATGGGAGGAGAAACAGATGCAAGGAAAAAATTTATAGCTGAAAATTCATTAAAAGTAGCTAATCTTGATATTTAGACTTTAATGAATACAATTTTACTTGGAAATTTAATCAAAATAAGATGGATAGCAATCTTTGGTCAGGTCTTAGCAATTTTTTTTGTATCATTTGTCATCAAAATTCAAATTCCCTTCTTTGAAACTCTTACAATAATCTTATTATCAGTTGCAGTAAATTTTTATTCTTATTATGAAGAAAGAAAAAATAAATCTATTAGTAACACAAAAGCTTTTTCATATTTACTTTTTGATACCTTGCAATTAGGTTTTTTATTATTTTTGACAGGAGGAATTATTAATCCTTTTTCAATATTAATTTTAGCGCCAGTAATTACATCTGCATCATATTTGCCTGCATTAATGACAGTTATTCTCTCAACTATTTCAATAATTATTATAGTAATATTAAATTTTAATTATATTCCTCTCGATCTTGGACCTAAATTTTTTTTGCCAAATCTTTATAGTTTTGGTTTAGTTTCCTCATTAATTATTACGGTAATTTTTATTGCTATTTACGCCTATTTATTTGCAAGTTCGTCGAGAAAAATTTCAAACGCGCTTTCAGTTTCAAAATTACAAATTTTAAATCAAAAGAAAATGACTGAAGTAGGCTCTCTTAGTGCTGCTGCAGCTCATGAATTAGGCACACCACTTAATACAATATTTTTAATTTTAAACGATTTATTAAAAGAAAAAAAATTAATTGAGGATAAAAATATAGTTAAAGATATTGTGTTGCTAAAATCACAAGCAGAAAGATGTAAAGAAATATTACAAAGTTTTTCAAAAAACCCCCATAAATTAAAAGACAATTTTTTAGAAAAAGTAAAAATATCTGATTTAATTAAAATAAACTTTGATAAATTTAATAAAAATAAAAATTTAATTTTAAAAATAAATCCTTCAGAGTCTGAACCTGAGATTCTTTATAGAGACGAAATAATGTATGCTTTGGGTAACATAATCCAAAACGCAATATTCTACTCTATTAATACAATTATAATTGAATTAAACTATGGAAAAACATTAGTTAATATAACTATATCGGATGATGGAAATGGCTTTTCCAAAGATATAATTGATAAATTAGGAGAGCCATATGTTTCTAAAAACAATCATGGAATGGGATTAGGTATATTTATAGCAAAAAACCTAATTGAAAATATGGGCGGCAACCTTGATTTTTATAATTCTAAAGATGACAATGCTGTTGTTGAAATTAATTTCGATAACTCTATCTTAAATATATGAATATGAAATTACTGATTGTAGATGACGACCTTCCTTTTAGAGAAAGACTTACAAGATCAATGGAAAAAAAAGGTTTTGAAGTAATTTCTTCTCCAGGTTTTAAAGATTCATTAACAAAGGTTAATGAGAATAAATTTGATTATGCAGTTGTTGATATGAGATTAGAAGATGGGTCTGGATTAGAATTAGTAAAAGAACTGCAAAAGATCAGTCCTCAAACCAAATCACTTCTACTAACTGGTTATGGAAATATCGCAACAGCAGTAGCTGCAATTAAATCCGGAGCAATCGACTATCTACCAAAACCAGCAGAAATTGATCAAATTTATGATGCTCTTACTAATTCAAAAGAAATACTACCTCCTCCACCAGAAAATCCAATGACAGCAGATCGAATTAGATGGGAACATATTCAAAGAGTGTTTATACAGTGTAATAGAAATGTATCTGAAACGGCTAGAAGATTAAGAATGCATAGACGCACATTACAGAGAATACTGAATAAACATGCCCCAAGAGAATAGTAAAACCTTATCAATAGTAATACCTGTTTTTAATGAAGTTAACTTTCTTGAAGAACTCTTTGAAGAAATAAAAAAATTTTTTAATAATGAATCTAATGAAATTATCATAGTTGACGATGGTTCAAATGACGGCTCCTCCAACCTATTAGCAGAATTAAAAAAAAAAAATAACTACAAATTTTCTCTTAAAATTATAAAGCTTGATAACAATTCAGGTAAAGGAAAAGCAATTCAGATAGGTATAAAAAATTCAAATGGTGAATATATTTTGCTACAAGATGCAGATTTAGAATTAGACTGCAAGGATGCTAAAGAAATGTTTGAAATGATTTCTACTAAAAAAGATATAAAATGTATTTTTGGTAGTAGATATTTATCAGGTAAATTAAAGAAAAATAATTATTTTTTTAATAACCTTATAGGAAAAATAAATTCCCTAATATTTAATGTGTTCTTTTCACAATCACTAAGTGATGTTCATTGTGGATTAAAAATTTTACACAGAAGTGTAATAGAGCAACTTCAACTTAGTATAAATGATTTTGGTATTGAAATTGATCTAGCTTCACAAATAGTTAGAAATAACTTTTATATTTATGAATACGGTGTTTCATATTTTTCTAGATCTAAAGTGCAAGGAAAAAAAATTACATGGATTGATGGTTTAAAATCTTTCTATTATCTTATTAAAGTAAGGTTTTTTGATAATTCTGCTTCAACAAATTTATCAATTGCATATTCTTCAGTTTATATGGCATTTGTAGGATCATATTTTGGTATGGGATTGGGAAATATTTTATTTATAATTATTTTTTATATTATAGGTTTAATATTAGGAATTCATTTTAAGATTTTATCTTCTTCAATAATATTCTTTTTTATTTTTGTTGGTTCATTATTTGGTAAAGGGAATGGAACAACATTAGCTGTAATAATTTTCTTTATATTAGGTTTATTAGTTGCTTTAAAATCTAAAAGGTTTTTTTCAAACTCAAAGCTTAGTAATTATTTTTAAATTTACTAAGACACATACATAATCCAATAATAAAAAATGTAATTATTCCAAACCAATTTTTAATTAAACTTCCTGTCGACATAATTGGCCAAAACATTATTAAAATGATCACAATAGAAATTATTTTATATTTTTTATCAGCAGTATTATTTATTATAAACTTTACCAGGAAAAATAAGAATAAAATAAATAAAATGAATACTATTAAGCCGCCCTCTGTTAACCATTGTATATAAATGTTGTGTGGATGAGATGCACACTCATAATTTATCATCATATTTTTATATAACTCATTGTAGTTACATAGATATTTAAAATTATTAATACCAATTCCTGTAATTGGGTTATCTATAAACATTTTAAATGACAATAAGTAAATTTCACCATATGCAGAAGTACCAAAATTTTTAATTACCTCGAAAAAACTGGGTTGAATATTTATAATTTTTGAACAAATTTTTTCAGTATCATTTTCACATTGAAAAAATTTTTCAATTTTCTGACCTTGATGATATTGAGTAGACTCAATTATATTAAAGTCATTATAAAAGGGGTGTAGATAAGTTGCTAAAAATATAAATAATGCACCAATTAAAATTGATAATATTATGGATTTTCTAAACCCATCTAAAAAAATAAGTAAGAGCAGTAAGCTTAAAGAGAATGTTGCAAATGCCATTCTTTCACCAGATACATAGCAAACTAAAATTATTATAGATAGATAAAGTGATTGAATAATTATATTATTTTCTAATTTTTTTTTAGAAATAAGAAATACAAATCCAAATAAACTAAACTTTGATAGGTATGATCCTGGAATTAATTCATCTCCAAATGGGCCACTTAATCTTCCATACCAGTTTGACTTAAATCCTAATAAATCTTCTTTAAAACCATCTTTAGAGTTATAATTAATGAATTGATAAAGTGTATCTATACTAACAAAAACAACAATAATAAATAAAACCAATAATAATCTCTCAAAAAATTTCTTATCTCTAAAAAATACAAAATAACAAAAAAATGGTATTAATAAAAATCTAATAAAAATTAAAGAATCTTGGAAAGAATAAGTTTTATTATATGAAAAGAAGCTTATAAAAATTAAACTTAACCAAAATATAATTGAAATTCTAAATAAATTTAACCTTATAAAGTTTTCATATTCTTTTTCATAAAAAGTATAAAATATTCCAAATATCACACCTAATGTAATTACAATATCAGGTATCGCTGGACCAGTAATTAAAAACAAAGGTATCAGTAAAAAAAGGTAACTAAATAAATTTTTAGACTGAAGTGTCATTTTTACTAACTACTTTAATAAAGACGTCTTCTAAATCACCTTCAGATGTATTAATTTCTTTAAATTCAATTCCATTACTATTCAAAATATTAATAATTTTTTTTATGTTGGTTTTATTTTTATCATAATTTAGTTTTAATATGTTATTTATAATTATTGGTTTAAATTCATTTAACTCTTTAGGAATGCTTACACTTTCATCTAAGACAAAAGAAACTGACTTAGTAGATATAATATTTAAAAGATCATTTTTTGACCCTTCTATAACTACTTTACCAAAATTAATAATAGTCATACTATCACAAAGATTTTCAGCTTCTTCTAAATAATGAGTAGTTAAGCAAATAGTTTTCCCCTGCTTGCTTATTCTTCTTATATAATTCCAAACTGAAGTTCTTATATCAATATCAACACCTGCTGTAGGCTCATCCAAAATGATTAATTCAGGATCATGTACTAAGGCCTTCCCTATAAGTAATCTTCGTCGCATTCCACCAGATAAGGTTCTGGCATAGGCATTTCTTTGGTCACTTAATTTCAAATTTTCAAGAATTTCATCAGTTTTCCTTTTTCTTTTTGGAACCCCATATAAACCTGCTTGAAGTTCTAGTAATTCAGCTGGAGAAAAAAAAGGATCTATATTGAGCTCTTGAGGAACTATTCCTATTTTGAATTTACTTAATTTAATATTCTCATCAATATTTAATCCACAAATTTTAACAACACCAGAGTCCTTATTTACTAAACCACCAAGAATATTTATGAAAGTTGATTTACCAGCTCCATTAGGTCCTAGTAAACCATGAATTGCACCTTTTTCTATGTTAATACTAAAATCAATTAATGCTTTAACTTGTTGAGATTTTTTATAGAAAACTTTATTTACATTTTTAGCTTCAATTGAATATTTATAATCTGACATTTATTTAAAATCTTATATATTTAAATTTACAATGAATAAAAAGAGTAGATTGATATTAGTTGACGGTTCGGCGTACATTTTTAGAGCCTATTATGGTCTTCCTCCAATGAATCGTGCTGATGGTACACCAATCAATGCAGTTTTTGGATTTACCAACATGCTTGTAAAACTGATTGAAGATTATAGTGATGATAAAATGATTGTCATTTTTGATGCTGCAAGAGAAAACTTTAGAAATAAAATTTATCCAGAATATAAAGCTAATAGAGGAGAGGCTCCTGACGATTTAGTTCCTCAGTTTCCATTAATTAGAGAATGCGTAAAAAGCTTTAATATCCCTCAATTAGAAATAGAAGGATTTGAGGCTGATGATTTAATTGCTACTTATGTAAAGTTGGCTGAAAAAGATGAAATTGAGACAATCATAGTTTCCTCAGATAAAGATTTAATGCAACTTGTTAGCAGTAAAGTAACAATGCTTGATCCAATGAAAAATAAAAAAATTGATATAAAAGATGTAGAGGAAAAATTTGGAGTTAAACCTAATAAAGTTATTTTTATACAAGCTTTAACAGGTGATAAAGTAGATAATATTCCAGGCGCTCCTGGAATTGGTCCAAAAACAGCTTCTCAGTTAATAAATGAATTTAATGATATTGATGGTTTAATTAAAAATCTTGATAAAATTAAACAAGAAAAAAGAAGAAATATTTTAGCAGAATCAGAAAATGACATTAGATTAAGTTTAAAACTTGTAACACTTAAAAACGATGTCCAAATACCTGAGAGCATTAATAGAATTAGAACTTATAATGAATTAAAAAATGAAAATAATAATATTTTTAATTTTCTTAAAGAGCAGGGCTTTAGATCAACATCTGAAAGATTAAAATCTAATTCTTTTATATCTAGTGATAATGATAATATAATTACAAAAAAAGAAATAAAAACAAAATATCAATTAATTAATTCAAAGAATGATTTTGAAAAAGTTTTAAGTGAAATTAAAAAAAATGGTATTTGCGCTATAGATACTGAAACTAATTCACTCGATATAGAAAAAGCTAAATTAGTTGGTATATCAATTTGTAGCAGTGAAAATATTTCTTATTATATTCCTATAAACCATACCAGTTTAGATGGTTCTAAAAAAATTGATAACCAGTTAGAGGAAAAATATGTAATTAATCATATTAACAAAATATGTGAAAATGAATCTATCTTAAAAATTGGGCAAAATATCAAATATGATATTAGAATTTTAAATAAGTATGGAGTAATTTTTAATTCAATTGCAGATACAATGTTAATTTCCTATTCAATTGATAATGGAATTTTTAAACATAATTTAGATGATCTATCATTTAATCACTTAAATCATACTACAATAAAGTATAAGGAAGTTGTTGGAACAGGGAAAAATGAAATTACTTTCGATAAAGTAACTATTGATAAAGCAATTAATTATGCTGCAGAAGATTCTCTATTAACATTCAGGCTTTTTCATCATCTTTATCCTCGTTTAATAAAAGAAAAGGCTAATTTTGTTTATCAAAATATTGATTTACCTCTTGTAGAGGTATTATCTTCAATAGAGGCAAATGGTATTGAGGTAAATAAAGATTTTTTAACAAATCTTAGTAATGAATTTGAGAATGAAAGTAAAAAACTTGAAAAGAATATTTATAAACTTTCAAAAGAAGAGTTTAATATTGGCTCACCTAAACAATTAGGAGAGATATTATTCGTTAATCTTAAAATACCTGGTGGTAAAAAAACAAAATCAGGAACATATTCTACTGATTCATCAACTTTAAATAATTTAGCCTTAGATGGATTTGAAATTGCACAACTCGCTCTTGATTGGAGAGAATTAACAAAACTTAAATCAACTTATACAGATGCTTTATTTAGATTAACAGATGATAAAAGTAGAGTTCATACATCATTTGGCTTAGCTAATACTTTAACAGGTCGATTAAGTTCTACAGATCCAAATCTTCAAAATATCCCAATTAGAACAGAAAATGGAAAAAAAATAAGAACAGCTTTTGTTAGTGGAAAAGGAAAAAAATTAGTCAGTTTTGATTATTCTCAAATAGAGCTTAGATTAGCCGCAGAAATTTCTAGTGATAAAAATTTTATTAAAGCTTTTAAAAACAATGAAGATATTCATGCATCAACTGCTAAAGAAATATTTAATTTAAACGATAGTCAAATAAATAACGATTACAGAAGAAAAGCAAAAGCAATTAATTTTGGTATTTTATATGGAATCAGTCCATATGGTTTAGCTAAACAACTTGATATTACCAATACAGAAGCAAAAGATTACATAAATGAGTATTTTATTAAATACCCAAAAATTAAAAAATATATGGAGCATCAAATTGATTTCGCAAAAACAAATCAATACGTTGAAACAATTTTTAAAAGGAAAATTAATATTAAGGGAATTGCCGATAAGAATTTTGCTGTTAGAGGTTTTGCAGAAAGACAAGCTATTAATGCACCAATCCAAGGTAGTGCAGCAGACATTATTAAGTTAGCAATGATAGAAATTCATAAGGAAATAAAACTAAAAAATATTGAGGCTGAAATGCTTTTACAAGTACATGATGAACTAATCTTTGAAGTCGAAACTAAAAAATATGACAATTTAGTAAGTAATGTAAAAAAGATTATGGAGTCTGTACATTTAAAATACAAAGATTTTTCAGTTCCACTCACTGTTGATTTTGGTGCTGGTGATCATTGGGGACAGGCACATTAGAATACATTTTATGGAAATAAAAAAAAAAATTAAGAAAAGAAATCCCTTTGCTCAAGATTTAAAACTACCTAAGTACAAACAAAGAATTGTTAGAAATAAAAAAACTTACTCAAGAAAAGGAAAAAAAAAGGTTATTTAGAATTCTTCATCAAAGGTATTCATTTCAAACCATTTTTCAAGTTCATGATAACCTCCAATTTTTTCACCATTTAAAATTATTTGAGGAAAGGTTTTAGCGTTCGGAAACTTTTCAAAAAAATCTTCTCTCGTATAATCTGTATCAAGCATATAAATCTTTGGATTAAATTTAGCTAACCGTAGTTTAGCTCTATCACAGTATCCACAATTGATTTTAGAGTATATCTCTGCTTCCATCAAAATGCTTCATCAAAACTTAAAGCTCTATCTGTAGGTCGTTGATATTCAGATACCCTTTTTTCAAAAAAGTTAGTAACATTTTGTACATCTAAAGCTCTCATAAAATCAAAAGGATTTTCTGTTTTAAAGACTCTGTCAAATTCAAATAGGTCAGCAATTCTGTCTGCAACAGCTTCAATATATTGACACATTAAGTCTTGATTCATACCAATTAAATCTACTGGTAAAGCATCTCTTACAAATTCTTTTTCAAATGCTACTGCTTCTCTAACAATTTCTTCAAATTGTGATTGAGGCACATCTGAGGGTATCAAAGACAAATCACTAATATCTGCATCAGTTAATGTTTTATTATTAAATTTATCTCTTAAAGTTCTAAACATAAGAGATGAGAAACTAAAATGCATTCCTTCGTCTCTTGCAATCCAGTCGTTAGATAAGGCTAAACCGGGTAATAACCCTCTTTTTCTGAAATAATATATTGCACAGAAAGAGCCTGCAAAAAATAAACCTTCAACTAATCCAAATCCTATTAGTCTTGTTAATAAATTTTGACTACCATTGAGCCATTTTGATACCCATTGTGCTTTATGGTTAATACATGGTACGTTTTGTATTGCATCAAAAAGCATGTCTTTTTCTTTTGCATCTTTTACATAAGCTTCAATTTGTAGACCATACATCTCTGCATGAATTGATTCATTCAACATTTGTATAGATATAAAACATCTTGCTTCAGGAATTAAAATTTCTTTGTAGAACCTACTTGCTAAGTTTTCATTAATCATTGCTTCGGAGTTAGCAAAATATGCAAGTACGTGCTTAATAAAATGCTTTTCACCATCATTTAAAGTTTCAAGATCTCTTAAATCATCTTGCAAAGATACTTCTTCAGTAGTCCAAAAGGCTTGAATATGTTGTTTGTACCTATCCCAAATTTCTTGGTTTTTTATTGGAAAAATTGATTTAACACCTTTTGATATCATTCTTTACTCCTTCTTTATGCACTGCAAGTTTCGCAATCTTCTGGTTCATTGTTTTGTTTAATAGCAGTATTTATATAAGCATCTTTTGCTGCTTTTTCTGATGAAACTGTAACTTTTACAGCATCAACTGCTGATCTACTTCTGAGATAATACATTCCTGTTTTAAGACCTTTTTTCCAAGCATACATATGCATTGAATTAACTTTCCCAAATGTAGGCGTTGAAAGCCAAAGATTCATTGATTGGGTTTGATCAATAAATGGCGCTCTATCTGCTGACATATCTATAACAGTTTTTTGTGATACTTCCCAAACTGTTTTATAGATTTCTTTTAGCTCAGTTGGAATTTCATTTATGTTTTCAACCGATCCATTTTCTAAAATTATTTTGTCTCTCATATCTTTATTCCACAGTCCTCTTTGAGAAAGTTCATTCACCAAATATCTATTTACAAGAAGGAACTCACCTGAGAGTGTTTGTCTTTTATATATATTAGAGGTTTGTATTTGGAATGTTTCAGTGTTACCTAATATAATGCCTGTTGACGCAGTTGGCATACAAGCTGTGGTTAAAGAGTTTCTTACACCGTGCTCTTTAATTTTAGCTCTTAGCGAATCCCAATCCCATTTTGAAGACGGGTTAACATTCCACAGATCAAATTGAAATTTACCTTCCGAAATTGGTGAATTTTTAAATGTTTCGTATGCTCCCTTTTCTTTTGCTAATTCACATGAAGCTTCTAAAGCTCCAAAGTAAATTGTTTCAAAAATTAATTTATTTATTTCTTTAGCCTCTTCAGACTCATAAGCTATTCCTAACTTGAAGTAGACATCTGCAAGACCCTGTATTCCTAAACCTATTGGTCTGTGTTTATTATTAGATCTTTCCGTTTTATCAGTTGGATAAAAATTAATATCAATTACTTCATCTAAGTTTTTTGTGGCCAATTTTGCTGTTTCATAAAGAGCATCATAGTCATATATTAATTTTTTATCTGATTTTTTTACAAATTTTGGCAGAGCTATAGAAGCCAAGTTACATACAGATGTCTCGTTCTTATCAGAATATTCAACTATTTCTGCACACAAGTTTGAAGATTTAATAACACCAATATTTTTTTGGTTGGACTTGTTATTGATTGAGTCCTTATAGAGCATATAAGGCTGTCCTGTTTCTATCTGCGCTTCTATAATTTTAGACATTAGATCTCTTGCTTTAATTTTTTCTAAATGCTTCATTTCATTTTCATACTTAGTGTAAAGTTTTTCAAACTCGTCACCATATACATCTGAAAGACCCGGACATTCATGTTCACTCATAAGTGTCCATTCTTCATCATTTTCTACTCTTTTCATGAATAAATCAGGTATCCATAAAGCATAAAACAAATCTCTCGCTCTAAATTCTTCGGCACCTGTATTTTTTCTAAGTTCTAGAAATTTCTCAATGTCAGCATGCCAAGGTTCTAAGTAAACTGCGAAAGAACCTTTTCTTTTTCCTCCACCTTGATCAACTGATTTAGCGGTTTCATTAAAAATTTTAAGAAATGGAATAAGACCATTAGATTTACCATTTGTTGATTTTATTCTACTTCCACTTCCTCTAATGTTGTGAGCATGCATTCCGATACCGCCAGCAGTTTTTGATATTAGCGCACAATCTTTGATAGTATTAAAAATACCTTCGATAGAATCATCTTCCATACCTATTAAAAAGCATGATGATAATTGCTGCATCTTTAATCCACTATTAAACAATGTTGGAGTAGCATGTGTATACATACCACTAGATAGACTTTTATAGGTTTCTTTTATTTTATCTAAATTAAACTCGTTACCTGTAACTGTTAAAGTTACTCTCATCCATAGGTCCTGAGGTCTTTCAATTGTTCTATTATCAAACTTTAACAAATAAGCTCTAATTAGTGTTGTAAGGGCAAAATAATCAAATGTATAATCTTTGTCATAATCAATTATTGATTCTATTGCGTCTGCATTTTCCATCACTTTTTTAAAATACTCTTCTCTTAATAAACCATCATCGTATAAATTTTTTGTTGCTATTATAAATCCTGGGGTTTCTTTATGTAATGAATTAACTTTTATTCTTGCGGCAAGATATGAATAATCAGGATGCTCTACTGTTAAAGCTGCTGCAGTTTCAGCAAGATAAGTGTCAATTTCAATAGAACTAATATCACTATACAATCCTGGAACTGCTTTTTGAACAACTACAATTGGATCAATATTTAATCCAGTTGATAGGACAGAGACTCTGTTGGTTATTTTATCCAGTGAAATCGGCTCTTTACTTCCATCTCTTTTAGTTACCATCATTGAAGAAGCTTTTTCTCCAACTTGCTCTTTTAGTTTTTTAGTGTGATATCTAGAAGCTGCTCTTTGTTCTCTATATAGGACATATGCTCTAGCAACTTTATGATGCTCATCTCTCATAAGTGCTAATTCCACTTGATCTTGTATATCTTCAATGTGTATCATGTCACCATCAGCAATCCTTCTTGTTAGAGCCGAGACAACTTTATGTGTTAAAGCTTCAACAGTTTTATGAATTCCATCTTGTTGCTCTTTTTCTTTATTTTTGTCATTTCTAATTTTTGTTTGTGCTAAGAATGCTTTTTTTATAGCATTTGAAATTTTATCTGATTTGAAGGGAGTGATAGCTCCATCACGACGTACCACACTTAATGTTAAAATATTTACACTTTTTTCTTCCGAGATTTTTGCCGATACCTGTAGATTGTCTGCCATTTAAATTCTATCCATTTTTAATAAATTATTGTCGAAAAACACAATATGTAGTGCCGCCGAAAAGGGACAATACAACATTTGCTCAATATCGCAATAAGAACAAAATAAGAACATAAATATTTTTTTTATCATGTCAATCCCTTACTTAATTCATATTTTCAGGAGGCAAACAAGTTATTGAAATATTTACATTTACTTATCAACTTAAATCACATTTTGTTAAATTTATTTACTGAGTCATTTTTTCTTTGAACTTAAATCTGCCATAAATTATTAATAAAAAGTAGTATGACTAAGATAGCATTGGTTGATGACGAGCAGTCGATTCTCACATCAGTATCTCTTTCTCTCCAAAGTGAAGGGTTTACAGTAGATACGTTTCTTAATGGAGTTGAGGCCCTAGAGGCTCTTGAAAGCAAATCTTATGATTTGGGATTGTTTGATATTAAGATGCCTAAAATGGATGGAAATGAACTTCTTTCAAAAGTACGTTCGAGCAAGATTGAAAATCTAAAAGATCTTCCGATTATTTTTTTAACATCAAAAGATCATGAACAAGATGAGATTATTGGATTAAGAATGGGAGCTTCAGATTATATAAAAAAACCTTTTTCACAAAAATTATTAAATGAACGCATAAGAACAGTACTAAGAATTCATAACAATAGAACTGAAGAACAAAAGGATAATAATACTAAAAAACAAAATTTTATAAAAGGTGATTTAATACTAGATGAAGATAAACAATTATGTTTTTGGAAAGGTATAGAAATTGAACTTACGGTTGCAGAGTTTAATTTAATTAAATCTCTTGCTCAGTATCCTGGAGTAGTAAAGGATAGAAATCAATTAATGGACGCTATGTATGGTGATTCTATATACGTTGATGATAGGACTATTGATAGCCATATAAAGAGATTAAGAAAAAAATTCAGATCTTATGATAATTCTTTTGACCAAATAAGAACAAGATATGGTTCTGGATATTCTTGGCGTGATTAAAAGATTATTTAGCTTATCAAGTTATAATTTAACATTTCAACTTATTATTCTTAACTTAATTATTGTATTTTTTGGTTTGGTATTTTTATCTTATTTCAATTTAAACTTAATTCAAAATAATAAATTCATAGAAAATAGAGATCAATCAATAAGATTAAATTTATTAAATATTACAAAATATTTAGAAAATACTTCAATATTAAGAGTTCCAATTTTTCAGTATGATTATCGTTGCAGATACCTTCAAGATATTGAAGCATACAAGGAGAGCTGCGATTTGGCAGATAATATTAATCCTATCGAATTGTCAGAACCAGAGTTAGAAAAGTTTACTACTGAACAATTTATATTTCAAAACTTTGGTGATAAAGATTTTAACACTATTATTTACAATGAAAATTGGATTAAAATTGCGGACTCATCAAATTTATTTCTGAGTTCAGATGTAGAGGAGATAGATTTATCTGAAACACGTGAAAATATAGTTGATTTCTCAAATTTTTTTGAAAAAATTTATATTAATAATTTTAATCATATTAATAATTATATTCTTAAAAATAAATTTACTAAAAATTTAGACAAAAATGTACATGAAATTATTTTGATTATTGACACTATTAAAGAAAAGCAGAAACTCGTTAAAACTTTCGAAGATGAAAATAATGATATAATTAGAATTTTAACATCACCTATAATCCAAGATAATTACGTCTATGGAGTTGTTCTGATAAAGTACAAATTATTATTAAATAATAATGAACTTGCTAGACAATCTTTGAATTTCTTTAATTTTTTTCTTTTATTTATTGTAGTTACAATTTTATTATCATTTATTTTTTTGAGAGGTCTGATAACACCACTAAGGCAACTAACTAAAATCACTGTTCTTGAGAGAGATAAAACAAATAAGAAAAAATTAATCTACCCTTTAAGATCTGACGAAATTGGTATTTTATCAAACCAAATACAACTTATGTCAAACGAATTGAAATCACAAATCAATCAATTAGAAAAATTTAGCTCTGATGTTGCTCATGAACTAAAAAATCCGCTTACTGCAATAAAATCATCCATTGAATTACTAACTAGCAAAAATATAACTAAAGAAGATAGATCAAAATTAATGAATAATTTTAATAAAGATATCGATAGAATGAATAAATTGATTTCAGATATTTCTCATTTTTCTAAAACTATTGCAGAAATTGAAATAGAAAATTTTGAACTAACTAATATAAACAAATTTCTAAAAGAAAATTTTGCTGAAAAATCAACTAATAAAAAAAATATTAAAATTTTACTTCAAACTGATAATAATAAAAATTTTGTACTTCTTAACAAAGATAAATTTTTGCAGGTAATCCTAAATTTAATAGATAATAGTATTTCGATAGCCAAAAATAACTCAAATATTTTAATTACATCAAACAAAAAAAATATAAATTGTGTTGAAATTAAAATTTATGATCAAGGAAAAGGTATAGATTTAAGAGAAAAAAACAAAATTTTTGATAGATTTTACACTGATAGGATAGTGGACAGAGACCAACACTCTGGTCTTGGTCTTTCTATATCATATGAAATAATCAATTCATTTAATGGTTCAATTGAATTAACAGAAAGTGACAAATTAGACTTTAGAGGTGCTTGTTTTCTGATTAAATTACCATTAAAAAGTCTAAATAATCATAAAGGGATACAATCATGAGTGAAGATTTTAAAGTTAAAGATATAAGTTTAGCTGATTTTGGTGATAAAGAAATTGCAATAGCTGAAACAGAAATGCCTGGTTTAATGGCATTAAGAGAAGAGTATGGTGATTCTAAACCTCTAGATGGTGCAAGAATTGTAGGTTGTTTACATATGACAATACAAACTGCTGTCTTGATTGAAACTCTAGTATTTTTAGGTGCTACTGTTAGATGGAGTTCATGTAATATTTTTTCCACTCAAGATCACGCTGCTGCTGCAATAGCTGCAAAAGGTATTCCTGTATTTGCATGGAAAGGAATGACAGAAGAAGAATTTTGGTGGTGTATTGAGAAAACACTAGAAGGCCCAGATGGTTGGAAGCCAAATATGATTTTAGATGATGGTGGAGATGCTACAAAAATAATTCATGAAAAGTATCCAAAAATGTTGGAAGAAATTTTAGGTTTATCTGAAGAAACAACTACAGGTGTCCACCGTTTGAAAGAAATGGAAAAAAATGGAACATTAAAGGTGCCAGCAATAAATGTTAACGACTCAGTTACTAAGTCAAAATTTGACAACTTATATGGTTGTAAGGAAAGTTTGGTAGATGGAATAAGAAGAGGCACTGATGTAATGATGGCTGGTAAAATAGCAGTTGTAGCTGGATATGGAGATGTTGGCAAAGGTTCAGCAGCTAGCTTAAGAGGTGCAGGCGCGCGTGTTTGTGTGACTGAAATAGACCCGATTAATGCACTTCAAGCAGCAATGGAAGGTTACGAAGTTGTCACAATGGATGATGCTTGTAAATATGGTGATATATTTGTTACTGCCACTGGTAATCTTGATGTTATTACGCAAGATCATATGCGACAAATGAGAGATCGTGCAATTGTTTGTAATATTGGACATTTTGATAACGAAATACAAACAGAAGCTCTTCAAAATTACAAGTCTGATGAGATTAAGCCACAAGTAAGGGAAGTAGAATTTCCAGATGGGAAGAAAATATTATTACTATCAGAGGGAAGACTTGTTAATCTAGGAAATGCCACTGGCCACCCAAGTTTTGTTATGAGCGCATCATTTACTAATCAGGTTTTAGCGCAACTTGAACTTTGGAAAAATTCTAAAAATTATGAAAATAAAGTTTATGTTTTACCAAAACATTTAGATGAAAAAGTTGCATCATTACACTTAAAGAAGGTTGGAGCAAAGCTTACAGAATTAACTGATAAACAAGCAGAATATATCGGTGTTAGTAAGAATGGTCCATTTAAGGATAATACTTACAGATATTAGGAGTGAATATGAAAAGATCTTATTTATTTACAAGTGAATCAGTTTCTGAAGGCCATCCAGATAAAGTATGTGATAGAATTTCAGATATGGTTGTTGATACATATTTATCATCTGGTGACCCACAAACACGTGTAGCTTGTGAGACTTTGACTACCACTAATAAAGTGGTTTTAGCTGGAGAAGTAAGGGGGCCATCAGTTTCTAAAGATCAGATTATATCTCAAGTTAGAGATTGTATTAAAGATATTGGTTATGAACAAGATGGATTTCATTGGCAGAATTGTGATATTGAAAGTTTTCTTCATGAGCAGTCAGCTGATATTGCTATGGGTGTTGATTCTGGTAGCAATAAAGATGAGGGCGCAGGCGATCAAGGAATCATGTTTGGTTTTGCTTGTAAAGATACTGAATCATTAATGCCAGCTCCTATACATTATTCTCATCAAATATTATATAAAATGGCACAAGCCCGTAAAGATGGATCTGCATCTGGTTTAGAACCTGATTCAAAAAGCCAAGTTACAATGCTTTACGAAAACGGAAAACCAAGCAAAGTTACTTCTTTAGTTATTTCTTCACAACACAAAGAAGGTTTATCTCCTGAGGATGTAAAAGAAATTGTTAAACCTTATGTATATGAGTGTATACCAAATAACTTGTTAGAAGGTCTTAAAGATGAAGAATTCTATGTTAATCCCACAGGTAACTTTGTAATTGGAGGCCCAGATGGTGACTCTGGTTTAACTGGTCGTAAAATAATAGTTGATACATATGGTGGCGCAGCGCCCCATGGTGGAGGTGCATTTTCAGGAAAGGATCCATCTAAAGTTGATAGATCTGCAGCATATGCGGCTAGGTACTTAGCAAAAAATGTTGTTGCAGCGGATCTAGCTGATGAGTGTACTATACAGTTATCCTATGCAATAGGAGTATCAAAACCTTTATCGGTATATGTAAATACTAATGGAACAAATAAAGTTGATGAACAGAAAATTGAAAAATCTGTGCAAGATTTATTTGATCTAAGCCCAAGAGGAATAAGAGAACATTTAAAACTTACAAATGCAATTTATGTTCCAACTTCTGCTTATGGCCATTTTGGTAGAGATCCAAGTGACAAGGGACATTTTACTTGGGAAAAAACTGATTTAGTGGAAGCTCTAAAAGGTATTGCATAATAAAATTTGCAAAAATTAAGTAATCAAATTTTAGATCTTCATGAACTTGAAAAACTCTCCAATAATTTATGTAAAGACATATCTGTTGGAGATATTTACTTATTTCAAGGGGAGCTAGGTGCTGGTAAAACTACATTTGTAAGATTATTAATTAATAATCTTTTTGTATTAAATAATTTACCAAAACCATCTTCTATTACTAGTCCAACATTCCCTATTTTGATAACCTATGAATTGAATTCTTCACAAATCTATCATTATGATCTTTATAGAGTAAAGAGTCTAAAGGAATTAGATGAATTAGATTTCTTCGATAATTTAAATAACAATATTACATTTATAGAATGGCCTGAAATGTTAATTAGTTTACCCCTAAATAAAAATCATTATTTAATAAATCTAGATATGATATCAGAAACTAAAAGAAAAATTAAAATTAGTTTTAATAAATGATGTAATGAATTCTGATCATAATGATTTAGAAAAAATTCAGGACGGATTATCTAATAAATTAATTTATAGAATTACTGAAAAAGATAATACCAAAATAATAATTGATTTTTCTAGAGATAAACAAGATTTTAAAAATTTCCTTACTGTTTATGAAATATTACAAAAGATTAATATATCAATTCCTAAGATATATGAAGTTAATCAAAAGCAATATAAAATATATATGCAAGATTTTGGAAAAAATAGATTTAATATAATATACAATAAAGATAATCTTTTTAAACTTTTAAAACTAGCTGTAGAAAATATAATTGTTATCCAAAATGAATCAAATTTAAATAAATTAAAAAATTTAAAAGAATACACCTTTGAAGATTTAAAAATTGAACTTGAAGAGTTTGTTACTTATTATATTCTTGCCAACAAAAATTCAAATTTTCCAACTTCAAAATTTTATGAATCATGGAAAAGTATATTTTATTCTCAAAATTATAATATGAATAATTTTGCTCATAAAGACTTTGAATTTGTTAATTTATTTTTTTTAGAAAATTGTGAATCACATTTACAATGTGGAATTATTGATTTTCAAAGTGCTTTTAAGGGATTTATTGGATGGGACCTAATATCACTATTAGAAAATCCAAGAATTAATTTTACACGAGATTACAATGATAACTTAATTGAATATTTTTATGATAACACTTCAATTATCGAAAATTTTAATACTTTTCTGGAACAATACTACGTTTTAAGTTTAGCTCGACAGACTCGATTACTTGGTAGGTGGAGAAAATTACTTAACACAAATAATGATAATAAATACTTAGATTATTTAAAAATAACTAAATCTAGAACTATAGCGACATTGAATAATATTAAAAATTATGAATTAAGATCAATGTATGAAAAGTATTTATAATTTATGAAGAATTTTACGTTGATGATTTTATGTGCGGGTTTTGGGTCAAGAATGCTGAATTTGACACGTAGTACCCCAAAACCTCTGTTAAAATATAAAAATAAAGTATTATTAAAGAACACAATTGATTTTTTTACAAATATTGGATGTGATGAAATCTTGATAAATACACATTACTTACATCATAAAATTAAAAAATATTTGGACATAAATTTTAAAAAATATCCAATTCAGATTATCTATGAAAAAACAATACTTGGCACAGGCGGCGGGATAAAAAATATCTTCAATTATACAAAAAGAAATAAAATCTGTGTTGTTAATTCTGATATTTTTTGGACTAATAAAAATAGATCACATATCAAATATTTTCTTAGCAATTATCAAGATATATCTCACTGTAAAATGTTGTTGTCTAAAGATATTAATTTTTTAGGTTTAAAAAAAGAAAATGGCGATTTTTATTTAAAAAGAAATATAGTCATAAACTGGAAAAGTAAAAATGAGAAATTGTATTATTCCGGTCTTCAAATCGTATCTAAAAATATCTTTAATAATAGAAAAAAAATATTCCCTATGAATGAAATTTGGACAAAACTAATAAAAAAACATCAAATCAAAGGTTATGTTATTTCTTCCAAAATTAGACATATTGGGGATAAAAAATCAATTTTAGAAAATTAGATTTAATTTAGCTTGATTATAGATAAATATTTCTTACATATAAATCATGTCCACTCATGTAACAAACGATCAAACCTTTGATAGAGACATTTCTACTGATGATTTGCCAGTGGTAGTAGATTTTGGTGCAGAATGGTGTGGCCCATGCAAAGTACTTGATCCAATTTTAGAAGAAATTGCTGTTGAGAACAAAGATAAAGTTAAAATATATAAAATGAACATTGATGAGAACCCTATGACACCTCAAAAATATGGTATCAGGGGTATTCCTACAATAATGATTTTTAAAAAAGGTGAGTTAATCGATACTAAGGTTGGCAGTCTTCCTAAAACAGCATTGGAAACCTGGATAGAATCTAATTTATAATAATTTTTTTCTAATTTTTCCTACCAGATACAAAGAGCCAGTAATTAGATATATTTTTTGTTGATTAGATTTAAAATATTTTAGAGCATCATTTATATTATTAATTTTCTCACATTTAATAGAATGAAATTCACAAATTTCTTTAATTTGTTTGGTTTTAAATGCATTTTTTTCATCTGGAATTTTTATTGCCAAAACTTTGGACACTCTTTTTTTTATTTTGTTCAAAAATAAACTTGCTTTCTTATTATTTAACATTCCAAACAAGACTGTAGGTTTTATTCTTTTATTTTTTAAAAATTCATTTAGTTTATCAGCACCATCAATATTATGTGATCCATCAAGAATTATTTTTTTATTTTTATAATTAATAATTTCCAATCTTCCTGGCCATACTGTTTTTTTTATCGCTGCATTAATTTCTTTTGAATTTAACTTATAACCCAATTTTTTCATGACTTTCGCAAAATATATAGATATTGATGCGTTTTCTTCCTGATGTTTTCCATTTAATGAAGGTCGAGTATAGAGAAATTTTCTTCCATCTAGTTTTATTTGAAACTTATTTTTTAATGATTTTGTTACTTGAAATTCTTTTCCATAAAAATATTTATTTTCAAACTTATTTAATTTTTTTTGAATGTGATCTTTTAACTCTATTTTTTGTTTACCAACTAAAACAAAATCACAATTCTTCACTATACCCAATTTTTCATTAGCAATTTTCTTAAGTGTTTTTCCAAGAAATTCCTCATGATCAAAACTAATTGGTGTTAAAATACTACACATTTTTTTTGGTATTATATTAGTTGCATCTAATCTGCCTCCTAATCCTGTCTCTAAAATAAGAAAGTCAGATCTTGATTGTTTAAACAATATGAAGGCTGCAGCTGTTGTTATTTCAAAGAAAGTGATTGGTTTATTATTATTTATTTTTTTTACAAATATAAGAGTTTCGTATAATTTCTTTGTACTTACTTCTTTATCATTTAGAATTATTCTTTCATTAAATCTAGATAAATGAGGTGAGATATATGCATCACATTTATATCCATTCTTTAACAAAATATTTCTTATAAAACTTTGTACAGAACCTTTCCCATTTGTTCCTGCGATATGGATAGTTTTTGGCAGATGATCTTGAGGATTATCTAATTTTTTTAACAATAATTTTAATCTGTCTAATGAAAGATCAATATATTTAGGATGAAGTTTAACTAGTTCATCTAACAACTTTTCTGTTTTAGATTTCACTTATCAACTTATGTGATCTAATACTTTGTATAAAGTTTCTTTAAGATCTTTTCTATGAGAAACAATATCTACCATCCCATGATCTTTTAGGTATTCAGCTTTTTGAAAATCTACAGGTAATTCTTCTCTGATTGTGTCTTGTATAACTCTTTTGCCTGCAAAACCAATTGTAGCGCCCTTTTCTGCTATTGTTATATCACCTAACATTGCGAAAGAAGCTGTTACTCCACCAGTAGTAGGTTCAGTAAGAACAACGATGTAAGGTATATTATTTTCATTTAACAGATCAACAGCAGCAATAGTTCTAGGCATTTGCATTAAGCTTACAATTCCTTCCTGCATTCTTGCCCCACCAGATGAGGTAACAATTACGTAAGGCAATTTGTTTTCTATAGCAATTTTTGCACCTTTAACTATTGCTCCACCAACTGCTCTACCCATAGAACCACCCATGAATTCAAAATTCATTAGTCCCGAGATAATTTCTTTATCTTTAATTTTTCCTTTTATAAGAATAAAAGCGTCATCTCTATTTGTTTTTTTTCTGTATTCTTTTAATCTATCTTTATATTTTTTTTTATCTGTGAACTTCAGTGGATCGTCTGAGATTTTATCTGGGATAATTTCACTATAATCACCATCTTTGAAAAATAATTTTATCCTATCTTCTGCAGACATTCTAAAATGATAATTGCAATTTACACAAACAAATAAATTTTCTTTTAGATCTTTATGATGTATCATATTTCCACATGACACACAATTATTCCATAATTTCTCTGGAACACTTCTTCTTTTAACAAGCGAGGATAGTTTAGGTTTTACAAAATTTGTTAACCAATTCATACTTTAGTTCCATCTTTCAAATCTTTTGAAAATTTATTTATTTCTGACAACATCTTATTTTTATTATTTAAATTCTCTTCAATAATTTTAATTATACTTGAGCCAACAACTGCACCATCAGCTATTTTACATATATTGTTAACATCAGTTGAGTTTTTAATACCAAATCCTGGTACAACTGGTAAGTTCGTATGTTTTTTGATAAAAGCAACTGATTTTTTAAGTTCTTTGAGATCAGCAGATTTTTGTCCAGTAATTCCCATAACACTAACATAATATAAAAAACCACTAGCATTTTTTAATATTAACTTAAGTCTCTCTTCGTCAGTTGTAGGAGTAATTAATCTAATTAAATCAATATCATTTTTTTTAAGCTCATTGATTAAATCTTCATCTTCTTCTGGTTGTAGATCTACAATTATTAAACCGTCAACTCCATTTTCTTTACATTTTTTTACAAACTTCTCAATTCCATAATATAAAATCAAATTATAGTAACCCATTAAAATAATAGGAAGATCACCTTTTATTTTCTTTGCCTCGGAGGCTAAAGAGAAAATATTTTCTAAATCAATTCCTTTACTTATCGCTCTATTACTTGATAATTGAATTGTTGGACCATCAGCCATTGGATCAGAAAAGGGCATTCCAATTTCAATAATATCAGCCCCATTATTAATTATTGTATTAATAATTTGTAAACTTGTTTCGAAATCAGGATCGCCACCAGTAACAAATGTTACTAGTTTTTTTTTATTATTTTTAAATGCCTGACTAATTAAATTAGTCATTTAAATCTTTATGTTTAATTCATCAGCTATTGTAAAAATATCTTTATCTCCTCGGCCACACATGTTCATGACAATAATTTTATCTTTACTATAGTTTTTTGCTATTTTCTTTAACACGGCTAATGCATGCGCTGGTTCTAAAGCTGGAATTATGCCTTCTAATTTACAACAATATTGAAAAGCTTCCAGCGCTTCTTTGTCTGTTGCCGACATGTATGTCACTCTCTTTTCCTCAAATAAAAATGAATGTTCCGGCCCAATTCCTGGATAATCTAAGCCTGCTGAAATGGAATGAGCCTCCTGAATTTGCCCAGATTTTGATTGTAATAAATATGTTTTATTTCCATGTAATACACCTGGCTTACCACCTGTTAAACTTGCTGCATGCTTATCAGTTTTAATACCATGCCCTGCTGCTTCAACAGCAATCATTTCAACATTTGAGTCATCTAAAAATTCATGAAATAATCCTAAGGCATTTGAACCACCACCAATACATGCCATTAATAGATCTGGAGCCTTTCCTTCCAGTTCTTCAATTTGTTTACGAACTTCCTTGCCAATTACAGATTGAAAATCTCTGACCATAGCGGGGTATGGATGTGGTCCTGCAGCGGTCCCAATTATATAAAAAGTATCTTTAACATTTGTTACCCAATCTCTTAATGCTTCATTCATAGCATCTTTAAGTGATTTTGATCCAGTAGAAACTGATCGTATTTCTGCGCCGAGTAATTTCATTCTGAAAACATTTGGAGATTGTCTTTCTATATCCTTTTCTCCCATATAGACTATGCATGGCAAACCAAATAGAGCACAAACTGTTGCTGTTGCGACACCGTGCTGTCCTGCACCTGTTTCAGCTATAATTCTAGACTTACCCATTTTTTTTGCCAATAAAATTTGTCCCATACAATTATTTATTTTATGTGCACCTGTATGATTTAATTCATCTCTTTTAAAATAAATTTTTGGACCTCCAAGATCATTACTAATTCTTTCAGCAAAGAAAAGAGGACTTGGTCTACCAACGTATGTTTTTAAATAATGATTAAATTCATCCACAAAATTTTTATCATTTTTTATTTTTTCATATTCT
Source organism: uncultured Alphaproteobacteria bacterium (assembly GCA_902614395.1). Lineage (GTDB taxonomy): Bacteria > Pseudomonadota > Alphaproteobacteria > HIMB59 > CACPNW01. The sequence goes on from CACMKW010000004.1 coordinate 80,854, forward strand.
TTTTCTACCTCAAGTATCAAGGGCATTAAGGTTTCTGAAACATATCTTCCTCCAAATTGACCAAAATAACCTTTTTCATTTGGATAACTTTTATATGTATTTTTAAGCATTTTTTAATTTATCGATAAAATTATTTATAATGTGATTATCTTTAATGCCAAGCTCTTTTTCTACTCCAGAGGATAAATCTACACCAAACGGATTGATATCATTAAGAATTTCCTGAATATTTTTTATAGTAATCCCACCTGATAAAAACCATGGTTTATCTGTATTCAGATTTTTTAATATATTCCAATCGAAACTTTTTGCATTACCTCCAGGTAACTCTTTTTTCATTGGTTTATAATCAAATAAAAAATAATCTGAACTTTTGTAGTTACTAATTTTTCTTAAGTCATTTTTATTACCAATAGATATTGATTTAATTACTTTCACTCCAATTCTTTTTAAAGTTTTAATATATTCCTCATCTTCTGATCCATGTAATTGTACGTATTTCAGTCTAACCTTTTTTATTATATCTTCTATTTCATTAATATTTTTATTAACAAAAACACCCACACCATTAATATTTAAATTTTCAGATTTTTTTTGTAAATTACTTGCATCTTCAATTGATATATTCCTTGGGCTTTTGGGATAAAATATCATTCCAAAAAAATCTACACTATTATGCTCACAGCAGATTAGTGTATCTTCATTTCTAATTCCACAAATTTTAGTTATCATTATTAAATTAAACTTTTATTAATTTCTTTTAAAGTTTTAAGTGGATCTCTGGCTTTAGTTATTGGTCTTCCAATGACTAAATAATTTGCTCCTAGCTTTAAAGCTTTTTTTGGGGTTTCAACTCTCTTTTGGTCATCACTTTTTAATTTATTAGTAATCCTAATCCCAGGCGTGACAATTATAAAATTTTTCCCAACTATTTTTCTTATATGTTTTATTTCCTGAGGACTGCATACAACTCCGTCAAGTTTATTTTTTTTTGCTTCTTGAGCAAATTTTTTTACTAATGTTGACACATTTTTTTGATTATAATATTTTTTAGTTTGATCACTATCTAAACTAGTTAAAATTGAAACTCCTAAAATCATTGTATTTTTTTTATTTGCTTTTGACACTATCATCATATCATCACCACCAGATATATGAATTGTAGTAAAAAGTGGTTTCATTTTAATTAAAGCCTCCAATCCCTTCTCTACTGTATTAGGTATATCGTGTAATTTTAAATCAAGAAATATTTTGGGACAAATAGAATAAACTTTTTTATAACCCTCTAAGCCAAAGTTATAAAAAAATTGGTAACCAATTTTAAAAGCGTAAACATCTTTTTTTAATATTTTTACTAATTTGATTGTCTTATTTAAATTATTGCTATCTAAAGCTACAATTATTTTTTTAGACTTCATCTTCTATAGGAGAATTAGTAAAACCATTTATCTTTCTATGTAATACCTTTCCAATTTTAAAATGTAATTTAAAGCTTTTATTTTTATATAATTTTTCATTTGTTTTTGGATTTCTTACTATTTTTTCTTTATTTATTTTTCTACTTATTGTTCCAAAACCTCTTATTTCTATATTTTGACCATTACGTAATGAGTTTGACATTTTTTTTATAAAGATCTCAAAAAGATCAACTATATCCTCGAAGCTTAAATTATTATGTTTTTTATGTAATTTTTCTAGGATTTGAGATTTTAACATTAATCCTATTTTTTTAATACTGATCCTAAAATATCACCTAAGGACGCTCCAGAAGTACTCGATCCGTATTTATTAAGAGCTTCTTTTTCATCTCTAATTTCTAGTTCTTTAATTGAAAGATTTACCATTCTATTTTTAGAATCTATAGATAAAATTACTGAGTCAACTTTTTCATCAAGTGCAAATCGCTCGGTCTTATTTTCATTTTTATCGTTAGATAAATTTGATCTTTTTATAAATCCAAATATCTGTTTCTCTTTATCTAATTCAATCTTTAATCCCTTCTCATCAATATTGATAATTTTACCGGTTATTTTTGAGTTTAAAGGATTTGCTTCAATAAAATCTTGGACTGGATCATTATTTAAATGTTTAACTCCTAGGCTAATTCTCTCTTTATCTGCATTAATATCAAGAATTTTAACTTTTATTTTTTCACCTTTTTTCAGGTTTTTTATAATTTTTTCACATTCTTTTTCATCCCAATTTAAGTCTGAAATATGAACCATTCCATCTATTTCATCTATAACTTTAACAAATATTCCAAAATCTACTATGTTTACTATTTCTGTCTCAAAAGTATCATTAATTTTGAATTTATCTTTAAGCTTAGTCCATGGATTTTCTTTCATTTGTCTCAAGCTACAGTTTACTCTCTTTTTATCATCATCAATATCTAAAACTAAAACCTCTATTTCATCATTGATATTAATAATTTTTGAAGGATGAGGTGGTTTTTTTAACCAACTAAGTTCATTCAATGAAATTATGCCATCAAAATTATTATTTATTATTAAGTGAACGTTATTATCATTCATACTAATTACTTTAGCTAAAACCTTATCATTATTTTTAATATTTTCATTTACTTTGTCCCAAGGGTTTTCAGTTAACTGTTTAATCCCAAGACTCAATCTTGATAATTCTTCATCGAATTTCAAAACTTTTATTTTTATTGTAGAATTAAGTTCTAGTACATCTGAAGGGTTGTTAATTTTTGTCCATGATATGTCTGTTACGTGCACTAGCCCATCAATACCTCCCAAATCTATAAATGCACCATAATCAGTTATATTTTTTACTTTGCCTTCAATTATAGATCCTTCTTTTATATTTTTAAGCAGTTCAGATCGTTGTTCTTTTAGTTCACTTTCAGTTATAGCTTTTCTTGAAACAACTATGTTTCCTCTGTATTTATCCATTTTTAGAATCATTAGTTCTAAAGGTTTGTTTAATAACTCTTTTGTATCTTTTATTATCTGCCTGGTTTCAATTTGACTTCCAGGTAAAAAAGCAATAACACCATCTAAATCAACACTCATTCCACCTTTAACTCTGTTAAACGGAACACCTGTAACCACTTTATTTTCATTAAAACTATTTTGTAGATTATGCCAGGCTTTCTGTTTTACAGCTTTTTCTCTTGAAAGTAATGTTTCACCATTAGCATTGTCGACATTTTCAATAAAAACTTCTGTTTCGTCTCCAACTTCAACCTCTGTTTTTTGTCCAGGTCTTGAAAACTCACTTAGTGGGATACGACCCTCACTTTTTAGTCCAACATCAATGGTGACAACTTCATTCTCTATTGAAATTATTTTACCAGTTGCAATGCTTTTTTCTTTTGCTGAAGAATTTTTCAATGAATTATCAATCAGAGTATCGTATTCAGAATTAGAGATTTTGGTTTGCGCTTGTTGATCCATATTAAATTTTATCCAACAATATATTTATTTGATTAATTGTATCTTTAAAACTACCATTATTATTAATTATATGTGATCCTTTAGGTATCACTAGTGGTGAGTGTTTCCGTAATTTATCTTGTTTATCTCTCAATTTAATATCTTTCAAAATTTTCCGGTATATAGACTTTTCACCACTATCAATCAACTGTTTATATCTTCTTTTAGCTCTAATTTCAGGATTTACATCTATATATAGTTTTAAATCGGCTTTTTTGAAAACCACAGATCCAATATCCCTTCCATCAATAACAAAACCTCTCATTTTTTTATTTTTATTTACAAAATTGTACTGTAATTTATTTATAAACCTTCTAACACAATTATGAATTGCTATTTTTGATGCAAGCTTACTTATAGCTTGTGTTCTGATATGATTACTATTTCTAAAAGAAATTTGATCAATTTCTTTTAATTTATTTTCAATTTTATTAATATTTTTAATATCTATTTTTTCAATTAAAAAAATTAACGCTAACCTTCTATATAGTATACCTGAATCTAAATGATTTAATTTCCATTTTTTAGATATGTATTTTGCTATTTTTTCTTTTCCAGAAGCTGCAGGGCCATCTATAGTAACTATTAACTTTTTCAAAAAATATTACCACCTAAATTTTTAAATTCATTTTTAAATGTGGGAAAACTTGTATTTATAGAGTCTGCATCTTTAATATTTAAAGGACCTAATTTTGTACCCATTATACAAAATGCCATAGCTATACGATGGTCAAAATTAGTTTGTATCAAATTATTTTTTATTTGATATTCATTACTAGGAAAAATAAACAAGTCATCATTATCAGATTTACAATTAACACCACAATTTTGTAAGTTAAGTAATATTAATTTTAGTCTATCACTTTCTTTTACTCTTAATTCTTTTAATCCACGAAATACACTTGGAGAATTAGCAAATGAAGCAGCAATTGAGAGAATTGGATATTCATCTATCATTAAATCAGCAAATTCTGGACCTAATTCGCACCCATGTAAATCAGAACTTATAACCTCAATATCACAAATATTTTCACTATTATTTATTCTATTATTAATTAATTTTATCTTAGCTCCCATTTTTTTTAATGCTAAAATTATTCCATTTCTAGTGGGGTTATTATTAATATTTTTTAGAATTATTTTTGAATTTTTGTTTATTAGAGCAGACACAATAAAAAAAGCACTACTTGATAGATCATTTGGTACATCAATATCATTACCAATTAGTTCTTTTTGACCAATAATTTTTATAATTTTTTTACTACCTATTTTATTCATTTCTATATTTGCACCAAATGATTGTAACATTATTTCTGTATGATCTCTTGTTACTTTGTTTTCAGTAATTATTGTTTGACCTTTTGTGTTTAAAGCAGCTAGTAACAAACCAGATTTAATTTGAGCAGATGGAATTTTTAAATCAAAATTTACAGCTTTTAAATTACTTCCTTCAATAGTGACAGGTAAAGATCCTTTAGTCGTATAAATTTTGGCATTCATCTTACTCAAAGGCTCTGAAATTCTTTGCATGGGTCTACTGGATAGCGATTTGTCACCTGTTAAAATAGATTTAAACTTCTGTGAAGACAAAAGTCCTGTTAACAACCTAGCACTTGTTCCAGAGTTTCCAAGATAGATTTCTCCATTAGCTTTATTTAGGGAGTTCAACCCTTTGCCTCGAATAATTATTTTGTTTTGATTTTCTTCAATTTTAACCCCCATAGATTTAAATGCATTAAGTGTATGCAAAACATCATCAGATTTTAAAATATTATTTATTTCACAAATTCCATTTGAAATGGCTGGAATTATTATAGATCTATGTGATATAGATTTATCTCCAGGTATTTTCGGGATTCCATTGATGCCTTCTGTAATAACATTGCTTATCATGTTAGAGTTGAAAATTTGAACCTAGATAAAATTTTTTAATTTTCTCATCTTTCACAGCTGATATTGGATCGCCTTCATAAAATATTGCTCCTTCATTAACAATATAAACTTTATCAACAATTTTAAGAGTTTCTCTTACATTATGATCAGTAATTAGTATTCCGATATTCCTAAGTTTTAACTTTTTTATTATTATCTTAATTTCTTCAATAGATACTGGATCAATTCCTGTTAAAGGTTCATCAAGAAGTAAATATTTTGGGTTGGTTGCAAGTGTTCTTGCAATTTCAAGTCTGCGTCTTTCTCCTCCAGATAGCACAACTGATTTTGACTTTCTAACATGATTAATATCAAACTCATTTAATAGATTTTGTAATAATATATTTTGTTTATTTTTATCTTTCTCTTTTATTTCAATTATTGATAAAAGGTTATCTTCAACATTCATGCCTCTAAAAATTGATGCTTCTTGAGGAAGATAACTTATACCAAGTTTTCCTCTTAAATAAATTGGTAAATTTGAAACATCTACCTTATCTAATATTATACTGCCACTGTCTGGCTTAACTAAGCCAACTATTATGTAAAATGTTGTGGTTTTACCAGCACCATTTGGACCTAATAATCCCACAATTTCGTTTCTATTTATTGAAATACTAATATCTCTTACAACCTGCTTGTTGCCATAAGTTTTTGAAATTTTTTTAATTGTTAAACCATTATCTAAAATATTGAATTTACTCATTATTTTGAATTATTACTTTTACCTTATTTTGATTTTTTGATTTAATTTTATATGAATTATTTCTAGTATCAAGGGTGCCGTAGTCACCTGTTATTTTTTCTTCATTACGAATAATTATTACATCATCTATTAATTCAATAATTGAGGTATCATGGTCAAAATTAATTTTTTTTGCGTACATTTCAGTATCATTATTTTTGACATAAGAGATATTTTTATCGATTACTTCTAAATATGTTATTTCCTTTTCATTAGCTTTTTCAGAGAAGTTTCCATTAATTGTCTCTGCTTTAATGATTATATTATCATTAATTAATTTAGAGTTTGTACCTTTTAACAAAAAATCACCATTAAGATTATTAACTTCTATAAAACCATCTGAGAACATCTTAACATCATTAGTTACTAATTGTGACCCCTCTCCCTCAACTTTTATTTTTTCAACTTCTACCTTAAAGTTTAAAAAATTACCACTTCCACTTGTTTCAAATTCATTAGAGTTAAAATCCACATTACCATATGCATCAAGTTCAGAAATATCATACAAACTTTCATCAAAATTGATTTTTACTTCATCTGCACTTAATGTAAAACTATCTGAAACAATTTTTACATTTTGTTTTAATAAATAAAATTTTTCATTTTGAAAGACTTCAATACCATCTTCTGTGGTAATTTCTGTTTCGCCTATCTCTCTTGCACTTAAAGTTATTGAAATCAGAAATATTATTATAATATTTATAATTAATTTCATTTTAATATTATATATGAATTACCATAAAAAATTATTTTATTACCTTTATCATGAATATTGAATCCATCAGAAGTAATTGTAGCATTTTTTGATTTAAACATTGACTTTGTTTTACTTTTTGCAGTTTGTTTATCTCTATTAAAAATTACTTTTTCAGTCTCAATACTGAAATCATTAGACTTAAATCTTACATTTTCATTTAATAAAACTTCATCTTTATTTATGAAGTTGCCTTGAGAAGCAGTTATATAAATTTTTTTGGAGTTATTATTTATAGAAAATTTTGGTTCAGAAATATCTGCATTAGACGAATTTTTTATTGTATCTTCTATAATAATATTATTATTTAGATTTATTTGTTTGAAAAAAATAATTATTAGAAATAAAAAAATTATAATTGCACCAAATAGAATTATAAATTTTCTATTTATGTGTAAAAAGAAATTCAAACTAGCTCGTCAATCTCAATAAATCATGAATATGGACAATTCCTAAAGGAATTTTTTTATCACAAATAAATAAACTAGTTATTTTCTTTGTATTCATTAAATTTATTGCTTCACCTACCAACATAGTTTTATTAGCTAATGTTGGATTTTTTGTCATTATTTCAGAAGCACTTTTATTAAAAAATTTTGAATTTAAGTTCCTTCTCAAGTCACCATCAGTAATTATACCTACTATCTGTTTTTTATTATTAATAACACCAATACATCCAAAACTTTTTCTTGTCATAGTAATTAATGATTTGGACATTTTTTCATCTAATTTTGCTAAAGGCAATTTTTTTCCTAAATGCATAACATCGTTTAAGTTTTTTAAATCTTTACCAAGATTACCTCCAGGATGTAGACTTTTAAATTGCGTACTTTTAAAACCTCTTAGCTCTAAAAGAGAAATTGCTATGCAATCACCGATTATCATAGACATTGATGTCGAGCTTGTTGGTGCCAAATTTAAGGGACAGGCTTCAATTGGTTTTTTATATAAAATACCTACGGTAGCATTTTTATGAAGTATACTTTTTGGGTTACTTGTGATGCTTATGAGTTTAATATTAAACCTTTTAGTAAACTGAATGATATTATTTAACTCAGAAGTTTCTCCAGAATTAGAAATTCCCACTACACAATCATCCTTTTTTATACTTCCTAAATCACCATGACTTGCTTCAGTCGCATGTATAAAATAAGATGGCGTACCAGTCGAAGTTAGGGTTGCTGAAATTTTGTTTCCTATATGTGCACTTTTACCTACTCCAGTAATTACAATTTTACCTTTTGTATTATAAATAATATTCACTGCTTCACAAAATTTATTATTAAAAGTAGATTTCAAATTTCTAATGCTACTTAATTCTCTAGATAATGTTCTATTCGCACTATTAATTATTTTTTTATTATTTTTTTTCATTAGTGTTTAAAAATATCTTGATCTGACCACCCATTATTATCTAAATCAGTTCTAAATGGAATAAAATCAAAACAGGCTTTAGCCAATTTACTTCTTTTTTCTCTTAATAACATTGAATCAAGTTTATCTTTAATTTTATGTAAATATAAAACATCGGTAGCAGCATATTTTTGCTGTTCCTTACTTAACTCACCACCCCAATCAGAAGACTGTTCTGTTTTTGAAATTGATTTTCCTAATAATTCACTACAAAGATCTTTGTATCCATGTTTATCAGTATAAGTTCTAACTAATTTTGATGCAATTTTAGTACAGTAAATATTTTTAATATTAATTTTGAAGTTTTCTTTGAATACAGCTACATCAAACCTAGCATAATGAAAAATTTTTTGAATTTTATTATTCTTAAGAATTTTAATTAAATTTAGAGGTTTTTTAGTAGATAAGTCAATTTTTACAAGATGACATACATCATCACCATTAGAAATTTGAACCAAACATAATTTATCTCTTTTAGGATTTAATCCCATTGTTTCGCTATCCAAAGCAATAATATTAGAAACTTTAAAACTTGCTGGCAGATCTCCTTCATAGAAATTTATTTTCATTTTGATTTTATTACCTATATATTTTATATTTTTCCTCTATATCACTTATTTAATTAAAGGTCATGAAATCAATAGTAATTTTTGGAGGTGCAGGTTTTGTAGGAAAACATTTAATAAGACGTCTTATTAAAAATGGCCATAAAATTATTGTTCCATATCAAAGATCTGTACAAGAAGCTAAAATCCGACTTTTAGGTGTAACAGGACAGGTAATTCCATTTCGTTATTCTTCATTAGAAGATAAAAGGCTTAAATCTGTTTTAGATACTGTAGACGTATGTATTAATTTGAAAACTACATACGATCAAAAGAAGGGTGATTTTAATAATACAATATACAAATTTAATCAGAAACTAATTAGAATTTTAAAATCTAGTAAGGAATTAAAACAATTTATTTTTTTTTCTGGTCTTGGTGTAGATACTGATAAAAATTCAACAAGAAGTGTTGCAATACATAAATCTGAAAAGGAAGCTTTTAATCAACTAGATAATGTAAATATTATTAGGCCAGGCGTTATTATAGGTGGTGGTGATATTTTCCTGAAAAGACTTTTGCCAATATTCAAAGCTTCATTTTTTGTCCCACTTTTTGGGGATGGTTCTACAAAATTCCAACCCGTATTTATTGACGATGTATCTCTAGCTGTTGATGAAATAATTAAGTCCAACATTAAAGGGAAAAATATTTATGAACTTGCAGGTCCAAGGATTTATTCTTACAAAGAATTCTTTAATTATATTTCTGATTTTTTAAATAAAACTAGGGTTTTAGTTCCTGTTCCTATGGCATTAATGAAACCTATAATAAATATTGCTGAAAAAACTCCAATTTCGCCTCTTACATCTGAACAATTGACATTATTTGAAAAGGATAATCTTGTCATAAATGTCGATAAATCGTTCCAAAATCTTGATATTAATCCACAGGATACACTACAAATACTTAAAAATATTATTGTAAATTAAGGGTTTTCTAAGTTTTAGTACATAAGTGGTACTATTATTACAAAATTATTGTTTCTTTTTTTATCTTGAATGTGTATTTGGTTCGATCTAGATAAAATAGTAAACAAATGATAACTAAATGCTAAAATTTACAAAAATAAACAAGGAAAATCCGAGTAAAATATCTGCCAAAGAGAGGGTGAAATCATTTGATGAAATTTACGCCAAATATGCCTCACAAAAGGCAGAAGAACAAGCTTCCAGATGTTCTCAATGTGGGGTTCCTTTCTGCCAAGTTCATTGTCCTTTACACAATAATATTCCAGATTGGCTAAAACTAACTGCTGAAGATAGAATGCAGGAGGCATTTGAAATTTCCAGCTCAACAAACAACATGCCTGAAATTTGTGGTCGTATATGCCCCCAAGATCGATTGTGTGAAGGTAACTGTGTAATTGAACAATCTGGCCACGGTACTGTTACTATTGGATCGATAGAAAAATATATTACCGATAAAGCTTGGGAAGAAGGTTGGGTTAAAAATATAGAACCAGTTGAAGAAAAAAATCAAAGTGTTGGAATTATTGGTTCTGGTCCTGCCGGATTAGCTGCAGCAGAAGAACTTCGTAAAAAAGGATTTCAAGTTACAATATATGATCGCTACGATAGACCAGGAGGTCTTTTAATTTATGGTATCCCAAATTTTAAACTAGAAAAAGATATTGTTATAAGAAGAACAAATCGACTTAAAGAAAGCGGAATTAAGTTTGAATTAAACTGCGATATTGGCAAAGACATTACTTTTGAAGATATTAAAATTAAGCATGATGCAGTTCTTATAGCAACCGGGGTTTACAAATTTAGAGAAATAAATCTAAATACATCCAATTTTAATAATGTTGTACCAGCTTTAGATTTTCTAATAGCAAGTAACAAGACTGGTTTAAAAGATAAAGTTGAAGATTTTACAAATGGAAGATTAAACGCAAATGGAAAAAATGTAGTTGTCATTGGCGGCGGTGATACCGCTATGGATTGCGTTAGAACAGCTGTAAGACAAGGAGCAAAATCTGTTAAGTGTCTTTACAGACGTGATAAGACAAACATGCCTGGTTCGCAAAGAGAAGTTCAAAATGCAATAGAAGAGGGCGTCGATTTTCAATGGTTGACTTTACCAACTGAATATTCGGGAAATGGATCATTGAAAAATGTCAGAACTGTTTTAATGCAACTTGGAGAACCTGATGAGTCAGGTAGAAGGAAGCCAGAGCCAAAAGAAGGTACAGAAAAAGACCTAAATGTTGATTTAGCTATAGAAGCTCTAGGTTTTGAACCTGAAGATTTACCAAAGCTTTTTGATCATAACAACCTGACAGTCACAAGATGGGGTACATTAAAAATTAATTATAAAAATATGATGACATCAATTGATGGAGTATTTGCTGCTGGAGATATTGTTCGTGGTGCAAGTTTAGTTGTTTGGGGAATCAAAGATGGTCGTGATGCAGCAAAGAATATTAATGAATATTTAGAAAACAATTTTTCCGATCAAAATAATATTAATAAGAAAGCAGTAAATGCCTAATCACTTTATTGAAAACTATAAAAAGAATAAAAAATTCTTAGAAGAAAATCATGTTTATAATGAACAAGATGAACATTCATCATGTGGTGTTGGATTAATAGCATCTTTAGATGGATCTGAGACAAGAGAAATAGTTGAGTTAGGAGTTCAAGCTTTAAGAGTTTTGTATCACCGGGGAGCAGTTGATGCTGATGGCAAAACAGGTGATGGTGCAGGAATACAGTTATCCATACCAAAGAATTTTTTTACTCAACAAATAGAAAGAACGGGTCATACCCCTAATGCTTTACCTTTCGGTGTTGGCATGATATTTTTACCACGTACAGATTTTGCTGCTCAAGAAAATGCTCGTACAATTGTTGAATCTGAAATAATTAAAGAAGGTTTGAAAATATATGGTTGGAGACACGTTCCAATTAATTCATCGATCATTGGTGATAAAGCAAAAGCAACAAGACCTGAGATAGAACAAATACTAATTTGTAATGAAGAACTAGAAGATGAAAAGCAATTTGATAACAAACTTTATATAATTAGAAAAAGAATAGAAAAAGAAATTAGAAATCAAAATATTTCAGACTTTTATATTTGCTCACTATCTTGTCAGTCTATTGTTTATAAAGGTATGTTTTTAGCAGAACAGCTTTCCAATTTTTATCCAGACATCCAAAATGAGAATTTTATTTCTAGATATGCAGTTTATCACCAACGTTATTCAACTAATACATTTCCTACATGGTCTTTAGCACAGCCTTTTAGAGTAATTGCGCATAATGGTGAAATAAATACACTTAAAGGTAATAAAAATTGGATGGCTGCTCATGAGCCAAGAATGGAACATAAAAATTTTGGTAATAATGTAGATGATTTAAAACCCATAATTGATTCTAAAGCGTCTGACTCTGCTGCATTAGATTCAACAATAGAGTTATTAGTAAAAGCTAATCGCTCTTTACCTATGGCTAAAATAATAACAATTCCAGAAGCCTGGTCCCATAGAAGAGATTTTCCAAAAAAAATAAAAGATTTATACGCTTATGGTGGAGCAGTTATGGAGCCATGGGATGGTCCAGCAGCAATATGTGGCGCTTACAGTGATTGGGCTATTGCTGGAATGGATAGAAATGGCCTTAGACCTATAAGATATACACTTACAAAAAATCTTCTTATTGCCGGTTCTGAAACTGGAATGGTTGATATTAAAGAAAATGAAATAGTAGAAAGAGGTAGGGTAGGACCAGGTCAATTAATAGCAGTCAATTTTAAAGAGAAAAAATTTTTCAAAGATCATGAGATAAAAAAGTATTTGGCAGAAACTAAACCATTTGGTGATTGGACTAAAAAAATTACGTATATTGATAAACTTGTTCAATCTGTTGATGAGGAATTTAGAGATTTAGACTCTGGAGATCTACGTAAAAGAATGGCATGCTTTGCCTGGTCAGTAGAAGACATCGAATTAATACTTCATCCAATGATTGCTGAAAAAAAAGAAGCAACGGGATCGATGGGAGATGATACTCCGTTAGCTGTACTTTCAAATAAATATAGAGGACTCCATCACTTTTTTAGACAAAATTTTAGTCAAGTCACAAACCCACCTATTGATTCATTAAGAGAAAGAGTTGTAATGAGTCTTCGAACGAGGATTGGAAACTTAAGTAATATTCTTGATGAAGATGAAGACCAATGTGATCATTTACAATTGAACTCCCCTGTTCTTTCAATTGAGCAATTTAAATCTATGCGTAGGTATATGAAAAATTCTGTGAAGATCATTGACACTACAATGGATAAAACAAATCCTGAAAATAATTTTGAGACAGAAATTGCAAGAATAAACCAAGAAGCTGAACAAGCCGTTAGAGAAGGGTATGTTCATATAATTTTAAGTGACAAAGAAATGTCTAAAACAAGAATAGCTCTTCCTATGATATTAGTCACAAGTTCTGTTCATCATCATTTAATTAAACAAAATCTTCGAACTTTTATCTCTTTAAATGTTCAATCTGCAGAATGTTTAGATGTACAATATTTTGCAGTGCTTATCGGAGTAGGAGCAACAAGCGTGAATGCATATATGGCACAACAAGCTATAGCAGAAAGACATAAAAAAGGATTATTCAAAAATCTCTCATACGAAGAATGTGTAGAAAGATTCATTAACTCCATAAATAATGGTTTGCTTAAGACTATGAGTAAGATGGGAATATCAGTAATTAATTCATATCGAGGTGGTTGTAATTTTGAAGCAATTGGACTTAGTAGAAATTTAATGAGTAAATATTTTCCTTCTATGAGTTCTAAAATATCTGGTATCGGAATCAGCGGTATTGAAAGAAGATCAAGATTAGCTCATGATAACGCTTATGAAGAAAGCGTTATTACACTACCGATTGGAGGAAACTATCGATACAGATTTGGAGGTGAAAAACATGCTTTTGAAGCAAGATCAATTCACATGCTTCAAACTGCAGTAACTTCTAATAATTATTCTTTATTTAAAAAATATTCTTCGATGATTGATGAGATGGATCCTATAAATATTCGTGATCTTTTAGACTTCAAAAAAAATCACGATAAAAATAACTCAAACACAGTAGAACCCTCGCAAGAAATTAGAAAAAGACTAGTTGCACCAGGGATATCACTTGGAGCTTTAAGTCCAGAAGCGCACGAAACTCTTTCTGTAGCAATGAATAGGATAGGAGCTAAATCAGATTCAGGTGAAGGTGGTGAAGATCCGATTAGATTTAAACCTAAACCAAATGGAGATAACGCATCATCAAAAATTAAACAAATTGCAAGTGGAAGATTTGGTGTAACAGCAGAGTATTTAAATAATTGTGAAGAAATTGAAATTAAAGTTGCACAAGGTGCAAAACCTGGTGAGGGTGGACAATTGCCAGGAGGAAAAGTTACAGAATTAATTGCTAAACTAAGACATTCAACTGAAGGTGTGACGCTTATTAGTCCTCCTCCTCATCATGATATTTATTCTATCGAAGATCTAGCTCAGCTGATTTACGATTTGAAACAAATAAATCCAAGAGCTAAAGTATGCGTTAAGTTAGTCGCTCAGTCAGGGATTGGTACAGTCGCAGCTGGTGTTGCAAAAGCAAAAGCTGATACGATACTCATATCAGGTCACAATGGTGGAACTGGAGCAAGTCCACAAACAAGTATTAAGTATGCAGGACTTCCTTGGGAACTTGGATTAAGTGAAGTACATCAAGTTCTATCTCTAAATAACTTAAGGGATAAAGTTGTTCTTAGAACTGATGGAGGTTTGAAAACAGGAAAAGATATTGTTATTGCGGCTATGCTTGGGGCAGAAGAATATGGAATTGGTACAGCAAGTTTAGTTGCTATGGGATGTATCATGGTTAGACAATGTCATTCAAATACTTGCCCCGTTGGAGTTTGCTCTCAGGATGAAAAACTTAGAGAAAAATTTACCGGTACACCAGAAAAAGTAATTAACCTTTTTAGTTTTATTGCTGATGAAGTAAGAGAAATTTTAGGATCACTAGGCTTTTCTTCTCTTGATGAAGTAGTTGGAAGATCTGATCTTTTATATCAAGTCAGTAGAGGAAGTTCTGATCTTGATGATTTAGATTTAAATCCAATTATTCAAACCATTGATTCATCAGTTGGAGAGTTTGATATAAAGAAAAATACAATTAACAATGTTAGCGATAGTCTTGATATTAAAATTATAGAGGATGCTAAGTCTTTCTTCGAAACAGATCAAAAAATTGAACTAAACTATAATATCAAAAATACTGATAGAGCTATTGGCACAAGACTTGCATCAGAAATTACTACTACAAAAGGAATGAGTTCTCTTCCAGAGGATTTCTTTACTGTTAATTTTCATGGTTCTGCTGGGCAATCTTTTGGAGCATGGAGTGTGCAAGGAACTACTCTTAAAGTTTTTGGTGACGCAAACGATTATGTTGCAAAAGGATTATCAGGGGGTAAAATTGTTATTCAACCAAGCTCATCTTCACAACTAAAAACAAACAAAAATGTTATCATTGGTAATACTGTCCTATATGGAGCAACACGTGGTAAACTTTTTGCAGCCGGAACTGCTGGTGATAGATTTGCTGTTAGAAACTCTGGCGCACATGCTGTTATTGAAGGATGTGGTGATAATGGATGTGAATATATGACTGGAGGAAGCGCAGTCATTCTTGGTGAAGTAGGAAATAATTTTGGAGCTGGAATGACTGGAGGTATGGCATTTGTGTACGATAAAGAAGGAACTCTACCACTTCGAATTAATCTTGAAGATATTTTCTATCAACAACAAATGACAAATTATTGGGAAAAAGTTTTACATCAAAAAATCGAAGAACATATCAAGGAGACAAACTCAATGTACGCAAAAAATTTACTTGAAAATTGGGAAAATGAGAAATTACTCTTCTGGCAGATTGTACCAAAAGAAATGATCAATAAATTTGATCAACCTGTATTAATTCAAGAAGAAAAATCTGCTTAGTTTTTTATTATTGATTGAATAGAATCATTTATTATTTTTAAATCAAATAGATCGGATAATCTATGATCACTATTTTTTAATAATTTTATTTGGATTTGATTACCTTTAATTTTTTTTACTATTTTTTCAGGAACATCTGGAGTGACAACATTATCTTTTAGTCCTTGTATTAAAATTAAGGGCTTATTCCATTTGAATTCTTTATTTAAAATTTTATTTTTTCTACCTTCAACAATGTATTTCTTTTTTATAAGATAACTAAACCCGTAGGAGGAATATTTAATAATTCCTTTTTTCTTCATTTCTTGTTTTTTCTTTAAAGGGAGTTTTTTGTAAAATCCATCGATATAATCAGGTGCTGCCGCTAGGCCAATTAATCCAGCAATTCTTTTTGGTCTTGCTTTGGCAGCTAAAAACATTAACCATCCACCCATACTGCTACCAACCAGAATTTGCGGTCCTTTTGCAATATTATCAATGATATCAATTAAGTCTTTCCTCCAATCTGAAATTGTAAAATCTTCGAATTTTCCATCAGATTTACCATGACCACGGCATTCAAAACGGATAAACCGCAATTTATTTTTTCGCGCAAATCTTTCTAAAGACAAAGCTTTTTGACCACTCATATCTGAGTTAAGGCCATGGATAAAGATGATACCAGGCTCCTTACCCTTTATAGATTTATAGCGAATTCTTTCTTTTTTCTTATTAATAAAGTAAGGCATCTTTGATACAAATACTTATATTTTAATAAAATGTCATCATTTAATGTCGCTCAAATTCTTCCCTCTTTAGATTCTGGTGGTGTCGAAAGAGGCACTATTGAAGTCGCAAATTATTTATCTGAATTAAATTTAAAAAATAATATTATTTCAAATGGAGGGCGTTTAATTAAGGAAATTGATAAAAATTATACTGATCATTTTCAATTACCAGTTAACTCAAAAAATTTTTTTATTTATCCATTAATTGCTAATCAATTAAAAAAATTAATTTTCAATCAAAATATTAATGTTGTTCATGTACGATCAAGAGCACCAGCATGGATTTTAAGTTTTATAAAAAATAGAAACTTTAAAACAATATCTACATTTCATAATGTGTATAGTGGTAATTCTTATTTTAAAAAAATCTATAATAAGCAATTATCCAAAGTTGATCAGATTGTTGCTATTTCAAATTATGTAAAAAATGAAATTAGTAAAAAATACAATTTGGATTCAAATAAAATTAAAGTGATTAATAGAGGAGTTGATGTTAAATATTTTGAAAAAACAATTTTAGATTCTCAAATAGAAAATATAATAAATAAGTATCAAATTGATACCTCAAAAAATATTATTCTATATCCTGCAAGGCTAACAAACTGGAAAGGTCAAATTGAGTTTTTAGATATATTTAATAAGATGCAAAATGATAATTTTTTACTTTATTTTGCAGGTGATACAAAAAATCAATCTTATACAGAGAAACTACAAAATAAAATTCAAAGTTTTAACCTTGGTCATAAATGTAAGATTATAGGTAATCTACCAAGAGATGATTTGAAAACTTTATATTACCTATCATCAATTATTACCTCTTTTCCTTTACAAGCTGAAGGCTTTGGAAGAATTATAAGTGAAGCATTAATAATGAAAAAAAGGGTACTAGCCTTTAACTATGGTGGTGTTAAAGATCAGCTCAATAAATTAGATGATATTTATAAAGTAGATCCTCATAAATATAATGAAATAAACATAAAACTTCAAAATATTATAAAAATAGATAAAGAAAAATTTTCTAATATTTCATTAGAAAGTAAAGACTATATATCAAAAACATTTTCAAAATACCAAATGGTACAAAGTTACGTAGACTTATATGAACAGCAGTCAGTTTAACAAAATACTAGTTGTAAAGCATGGATCACTTGGTGATATTGCATTTTCTATACTTGCTATGGCATCAATTAAGCAATTTTTTAGTAATGCCACTATTGACTTGCTAACTGAAGAAAAATACGCAAATTTTTTAAGCAATTCAAATTATTTTAATTCGATTTTAAAAGATAATAGAAAAGGAATAATTGATTCACTTAAGGTTATATTAAAAATTAATCAAAATAAATACGATCTAATCATAGATTTACAGAATTCTAAAAGAACAAATAGCTATTGGTCATTCTTAAAATTTATTTCAGAAGTAAAAGTTAACGGATCTCGTTCTAATTGTGATATTCAATATGTAATTCCTCCACAAGGAACTGAATCTCCACAACAAGGTTTATACAATCAACTAAAGTTACTTGGAGTAAATGAAATTTATCAAAATGTAGATTGGCTTTTCAGAGATATTACGGCAATTAATGAAGATAAAATAATCTTAATTATACCTGGTGTTTCTAAATCAGGTAAGGACAAGCAATGGTCACCAGATAAATTTGCAATACTTGCAAGTACTCTAGAAAAAAAAGGATATCATATTTGTGTTATTGGGCAAAAATCAGATAAACAAACAGTAGAAACGATCAATAATGCATGTCAGAAGGTTATTGATTTAAGCGATAAATCACCTCCTGAAATCATCTATTCCATCGCTAAAAAAAGTGATTTTATAATTAGTAATGATACTGGCCCAGGTCATATAGCAGCTCTAAGTAATTCACCTATTCTTTTTTTAGCTAAAGATAATGTTATCTCAAAATCAAACTTATCTGAATATAAAAATGCTTATACGATTCTGACCGATACAATGGACTCAATTTCAGTAAAAAAAGTTTTAGATTTTTTACAAGATAGTAAATTAATCAATAAATGAAATTAATTCTTTTTCTAAATTTTGGTTGTTAGAGAATAGTTTAGTATATTTTTTTTTCCATGGCGCATATTCTTCTGCAATCATACCTGGAAGATTATCTGAATCATAAATAACACAAAGTTTCATTTCAGAAAGTGATGCAATATGTGTGCATCCACATTCAGGTGTAATTACATATGTTGAAGAGTTTATTATTGATGTCCAATTATCAAAATTTAATTTATCTAAGATTAAAATATTATTTATACTTTTAAGATTTTCAAACTCTTCATTAGTAATAATTTCATATTTTTTAAATATTTCATAGAATACGTTTTTTGATGTTCCATCAGTTGTCATTACAATATTGATTTTCAAATTTTTAAGATTGTCTAATAGTTTAATAAAGTTTTCTTCTGAAAAATATTTATTGATCCATTTTGAAGACAAGTGAATTAAGCATAATTTCTTAGAACTTATTTCTATTTTATTAAATCCTAATTTATTCTTAATTTCTGCAGTATTATTATAACTTAATCCACTTTTAGTAACTAACTCCATCATAATTTCTGTTTGATGAATTGGGATTTTTTTGGAATATCTTAATTGACGATCGATTATTAAGCAGTGAGTAAAAAAGATTTTACCCAAAATTCTATCAAAAAATTTACTCATGTAATTATTTTTGTATCGAGATTTAAAAATTAATAATGACTTTATTTTACTT
>CACMKW010000005.1 GCA_902614395.1 uncultured Alphaproteobacteria bacterium
GGAGTAGGTGAAGAATTTTTATTCAATATTTGGAATAAAATTTCACCTGATCCAAATTTAATTCTACGAATTCCAAAATCTTTTTATTCTAATAATAATAATAATAATTTTAAAGATACTTTAAAGAAAAGAAGAAAAAATATTTCTGATAATTTATCAATTTCTTACAAGAAACCTCTTCATATGCTTGAAGCAAAAGATCAGTATTTTTTTGATAGATATGGCAGGAGATACTTAGATTGTGTAAATAATATTTCCCATGTTGGACATTCAAATTCCTATGTCCATGAAGCTATGACTCAGCAAAATTTAAAACTTAATACTAATACGAGATATCTATACGATACAATTAACGATTATAGTGAATTACTTTTAAGTAAGTTTCCAAAGAAATTAAATAAGATATTTTTCGTATGTACAGGATCTGAAGCTAATGATTTAGCTTATAGAATAGCTCAAACTTATACCAGTGCAAAAGATGTCTTTGTGATGGACAATGCTTATCATGGGCATACCAATGCTTTAATTGATCTAAGTCCATATAAATTTAATAGTAAGGGTGGTTTGGGTAAAAAAGATTATGTTCATGTATTAGACATGCCTGATCCTCTAAGAGGTAAGTGGAGATATCAAAATTCAAATTGGATTCAAAAATATATAGATGAAGCTAAAACGGTAATTAGAAATAAAATTAAAGAAAAAAATATTGCATGTTTTTTTACTGAAAGTATACTTGGTTGCGGCGGTCAAGTAATTCTTCCAAAAAATTATTTAAAAGAAATATTTTCAGAAATTAGAAGAAACAATGCATTATGTATTGTTGACGAGGTACAAACTGGTTTTGGACGCGTTGGAAGACATTTTTGGTCATTTGAGGAGCATGATGTCGTTCCTGATATAGTAACCTTGGGCAAACCTATGGGCAATGGTCACCCTATAGCTGCTGTTATAACTACAGAAAAAATTGCTTCAACTTTTAATAACGGGATGGAATATTTTAACTCATTCGGTGGTAATCCTGTTTCCTGTGCTATCGGTAAAGCAGTATTAGAGACTATTGATAATAATAAATTACAAAAAAATGCTTTGTTAGTTGGTAATTATTTTTTAAAAGAATTAAAAAAAATCCAACTTAAATATAAAAAATATATTAGTGAAGTTAGAGGTAGGGGGCTTTTTTTAGGAATAGATATTATTCAGAATAGTAATGTTTCTAAACCAAATAAAAAATTAGCTAAACTGCTTATTAATTATATGAGAAATCAAGGTATTTTATTGAGCACTGATGGACCTTATGACAATGTTATTAAAATAAAACCACCTCTTGTATTTACAAAATTAAATGTTGATCAGGTATGTAAAAACTTAGAAACTTTCTTTAAAAAATTATAAAATATATTCCATAACTAATCATTAGCAGACCAATGGTTAGATCAATCCAAAACCAAGTTTTATTTGAATAAATATATTTTGACAAAAACTTTGACATATATCCCAAAGAAAAGAAAAACAAAAAACTAGCTGAAATTGCTCCAACGCCAAATGAAAATTGATCATTAAAATTTGTTGATAATGATCCCAGCAAAATAATTGTATCTATATAAACATGAGGATTTGCGTATGTAATAAGGAATAAGGTAATTAATACTTTTCCATATTCGTTAATTATATCTAATTTTTTATTTATATCTTTAATTTGATTTAATTTTATAACTTTATTTAATCCATAAAATATAAGCCAAATTCCACCTAATACTTTTATTATTCCTATGATACTTGGATTAATTTGAACAATATAATTAGATAGATATATTCCAATAACAATTAGTAAACTGTCAGATAGACTGCAAAATAAAGTAACTGTAAAAACATAAGATTTTTTAAGCCCTTGTTGAATTACAAATAAATTTTGCGGTCCTATGGCTATTATTAATGTTCCTCCAATTATTAATCCTTGGATAAAATCATAAATATACATATTGCCTTAAATTATAATTACACTATTTTAAAAATTATGCATAAAATTATATTGTTTAGTTTGTTTATTTTATTATCAAAAAGTGTTTATGGAGAAATGATAAAACCAGACCCTTCAATTGGTCCTAAAGAAGTTATTTTAATTCAATTAAAAGCACTACAAAAAAATAATTCACCTTTTGACGATGCCGGTATTGAACAAACTTGGGAATTTGCACATCCAAATAATAGAATGTACACAGGTCCTCTAGACAATTTTATTAGGATGATTAAAAACCCATCCTACTCAATGATGATTGATCACTTAGAACACAATATAATTCCAGTTCAGGAACAAGAAAAAAGTTCATATTACTTTGTAGAGCTTACAGATAGTAATGGAAAAAAATTTGGTTTCGAATGGACAGTAGAAAAAGTAGAGCAAAACGGTGAGTTTAAAGATTGTTGGATGACAGTAGGTGTTTCTAGACCAATGCCTTTATCGCAAGCATCATAGTGTGCGGAAGATTTACAAGTACTGAAGATAAAGAAAAAATTATAAAACTTTTTCCTAACTCTGAAGTTTTAAATTACGGACATAAGTCTTACAATATATCACCGTCTAATATTGTTAATATTATTTATGAAAACAATCATAAACTTTTAATAGATACTTTTATTTGGAGTTATAGTTTTTTTAGTAAACAAATTAATGTTACTCAATTTGTTATTAATGCAAGAATTGAAACGATTAATGATAAATATTTATTCAAAGAATCATTTACTAAAAGAAAATGTCTTATTATTGCAAATGGATACTATGAATGGAAAAATATAAATAATCAAAAACAACCATATTTAATATCAATTCCTAGAAATGAATTATTGTTTTTTGGTGGAATTTGGAGGGAAGAAATAAGAGATAATAAAAAAATGAATGTTGTCTGTATCATTACTAAGGAAGCAAATGAAAACCTTTCCCATATACATAATAGAATGCCCCTTATTATGTCTCATAATGAGGGTCTTGATTTTCTTAATGATAATAAAAATGAATTTCTACAGAAAAACAAAAGTATTATTGAGGATGATTTAGACTTTTATCCAGTATCAAAAATTGTAAATAATCCAAAAAATAATGATGAAAATTGCCTTAAAGAAATATCTTTATAATATTTAATTTTTTTATCGCTTTTATAATATTAATCAAATATATATTTTTTCTTAAGAATGAGCCATTTATTTTATAAACCTGCTAAATCTAGATTGCACAGAAGTGAATTGGCTGTTCCAGGCTCTAATCCAAAGATGTTTGAAAAAGCATTAAAATCAAATGCCGATTATATTTTTTTAGATTTAGAAGATGCAGTATCTCCAAATGATAAAATTGATGCAAGAAAAAATGTTATTAGTGCAATCAAAGAATATAATTGGAGAGAAGAAGGTAAAACAATCTCTGTAAGAATTAACGGCTTAGATACACACTATATGTATCGTGATGTGATTGAAATTATTGAAGAGGTAGGTGATAGGGTTGATACATTATTAATTCCAAAAGTAGGCTCATCATCTGATGTATATATGGTCGATTGTTTGCTTAATCAAATTGAGCAAAATAAAAAATTTGAAAATAGAATAGGTTTAGAATGTTTAATTGAAACAGCACTAGGAATGTCTAATATTCAATCAATTGCAAAATCAAGTTCAAGACTAGAAGCATTACATTTTGGAGTTGCAGATTATGCAGCAAGTATGCGCGCAAGAACCGTTGTTATAGGGGGGTTAAATCCTGATTACCCTGGAGATCAATGGCATCATGGCTTATCAACATTAGTAATGACTTGTAGATCATATGGCTTAAGAGCAATAGACGGACCTTTTGGTGATTTTAATGACAAAGAAGGATATCTTGATGCAGCAAAAAGAGCTGCAGCAATTGGTTTTGAGGGTAAATGGGCAATACATCCATCACAAATAGATCTTGCTAATGAAGTTTTTTCTCCACCTAAAGAAGAAATAGATAAAGCAAAAAAAATATTATTAGAATTAGAAAAAGCAGCTGCTGAAGGAAAGGGTGCTGCTCAGCTTGATGGAAGAATGATCGACGCTGCATCTGCAAGAATGGCTGAAAACATTGTAAATATAAATAAATTAATTGAGAGCAAGTAATGGATATACACGAATATCAAGCAAAAAAAATATTGTCTGATTTTGGTGTTAAAATTCCAACTGGTGGTATTGTTTATAGTCCAGAAAATGCAGAAAACAAAGCAAGAGAAATTGGTGGATCAAAATGGGTTGTAAAAGCGCAAGTTCACTCAGGTGCTAGAGGTAAAGCGGGAGGAATTATAATATGTAATTCTCCGTTAGAAGTTGCTGATGCAACTGATAAATTGTTAGGTAAAAAATTAATTACAAACCAAACTGGTCCAGAGGGGAAGATAATAAATAGAATTTATATTGAAGAAGCAACTGATATCAAACACGAATTATATTTAGGTTTAGTGTTTGATAGATCTTCAGAAAGTATCATGGTTGTAGCCTCAACAGAAGGTGGAATGAGTGTCGAAGAAATTTCAAAAGAAAAACCTGAAACAATTATACGATCTAAAATAGAAGTAGCAGTTGGTATTCAACAATTTCAAGCAAGAGAAATAGCTTTTGGTTTAGGAATTGAATCTAAATTGATCTCAAGAGCTGCAAATACAATTATTGGTTGCTATAAAGCTTTTAGTGAGCTTGATGCGACAATGGTTGAAGTTAACCCATTAGTTGTATCACACCAAGATGAAATATTAGCATTAGATTGTAAAATGAGTTTTGATAATAATGCAATGTTTAGAAGAGACGAAATTGCAGAACTTAGAGATAAAACACAAGAAAATTCAAATGAAGTTTATGCTTCTGACAGAGGAATGAATTATGTAAGCTTAGATGGGAATATTGGTAATATTATTAATGGTGCAGGCTTAGCAATGGCTTCAATGGATATGATCAAACTTGCTGGTGGTCAACCTGCAAATTTTTTAGATGTTGGTGGAGGTGCAACACCTGAAAAAATAGTTAAAGCTTTTAAATTAATCTCTATGGACACAAAAGTTAAGGTTATATTAGTTAATATCTTTGCAGGGATTAACAGATGTGATTGGGTTGCAGAAGGAATTGTTCAAGCTTTATCAAAAATTGAAATTAAACATCCTCTAGTTATACGTTTAGCTGGAACTAACGTCGAAAAGGGAAATGAAATACTTAAAAAAAGTAATATAAATTACATTGAAGCATCAACTTTAGAAGATGCAGCAAATAAAGCAGTGAAGGCTCTTGGATAATCATGTCTATAATCATTCACAAAAATACAAAGATTTTAGTCCAAGGATTCACAGGAAAAATTGGAAGTTTTCATGCAGAAGAAATGATTAAGTATGGTTCTAACGTTGTTGGCGGGGTAACACCTGGTAAGGGTGGTATGACTCATTTAAATCTTCCTGTTTTTAATACAGTTAAAGAAGCTGTAGATCAAACTGGAGCATCAACATCAATTTTATTTGTCCCACCAGCCTTTGCAGCAGATTCAGCAATGGAAGCTGCTGATGCAGGTATTAAAACGTGTGTGGCTATTACTGACGGTATTCCTTCTCATGATATGGTTAAAATAAAAAGATACATGAGAAGATATCCAAAAGATAAAAAAATGGGATTAGTAGGTCCGAATTGTGCAGGAATAATTAGCCCTGGTAAATCTATGTTAGGTATTATGCCTGGCCACATTTACAAAGAAGGTAAAATAGGAATAGTTAGTAGATCTGGCACTTTGGGATATGAAGCTGCACAACAACTTAAAGATTTGGAAATTGGTGTTTCAACAAGTGTAGGTATAGGAGGCGATCCAATAAATGGAAGTTCTTTTAGAGATATAATTGAAAAGTTTGAAAATGATGATGAAACTATTGCAGTTTTAATGATAGGTGAAATAGGTGGTCCACAAGAAGTTGAAGCTGGACAATTTGCTAAAGAAAATATGAGTAAACCGGTCATTGCGTATATAGCAGGACTAACTGCACCTAAAGGTCGTGTTATGGGCCATGCTGGCGCAATTGTTTCTGCTTATGGTGAAAGCGCAATAGAAAAAGTAGAACTTCTTAAAGAGTGTGGAGTTACAATTTCCAAAAACCCTTCTGTAATGGGTGAAACTGTTAAAAAAGTATTAGTAGAAAATAATTTGAATTAATATAATTAAAAAATAATGAAGTTTTTATATAAAAATGAATTCTGGATGTTAATATTTTCTCTAGGTGTTCTTTATTGGTTATTTAATCCATCAGTCTTAACAACTTTAGTTATGATTGTGCCATTGCTATTGGCCGTTTCTTCTCGTAAATAAAGTTAAGTTTTATACTTACTGATGCATGATCGTTTATCGTATTTATAGTTAAAAATGAAATTATATCTAATTAGACATGCAGAGTCAGAAGCTAATGCAGCATCAGATTTAGATAATCCAACTTATTATTATGATGCAAGAATTACTCAAAGAGGAGTTGAGCAAGCAAAAAAATTAAATAATAGAATTAAAAATCTCAAATTTGATAATTATTTTTGTTCCCCCTTAACAAGAACTTTGGAAACATTCTCTATTGTTTTTCCATCTAATAAACCTGTAATTGAACCATTAATAAGAGAACATTTGTACCACTCATGTGATGTAGGAAGACAACCAAAAAAATTAAAAAAAGAATTTAATGATTTTGATTTTAATAATTTAAATGATTTTTGGTGGAATAATAACAAACCTATTAATGAAAAAAAAATTATAAAAGAGTCTCACAATGATATTAAAATGAGATTAATGTCTTTTCTACTATCTATCAAAAAACTAAATTTACAAAAAATTGTATTAGTCAGTCATGGTACATTCTTAAGTCAAATAACTGAATATATGCTGGATAACTGTGAGGTATATGATTGTGAGTACAATGAGGTATACGAAAAATTTTTTTAATTTAATTCTTAATAAATAAAAATCTAAAACATCTCATTTATTATTTTATTTAATTTTTGTGTTACTCTATCAATTATTTTTTTTCCTATCTGTACATTGGATTTTCTAGGATCTCCAATAATTCCACTTTTACTTAATTCTTTAGTTGACCAAGCTTTCTTAATATTTTTCTCATAAGAAATGGTTTTAGATGATAAATAATCAGGAGATAATCTATGTTTAGAAATTTTAGATTGCCTTACTAGGTTTGGAAATAAATATAACATAATAGATGTTTCAAATTCTCCACCGTGATAACCAAAGTCTTTTTCTTTACTTGATATAATTCCTTTAAATTGATCAAATAAAAAATATGTGCCTTTAACTATGTTTATCTTAAATTCTGATTTCAATTCTTTAGCAATAATATCTATATGACTAATTTGTCCACCATGACTATTTAAAAGTAATATATTTTTAAATTTCAATTTACATACATTTTCTAAAATTGATAAAGAGTGTGATATAAATTCAAATGAATCAATACTTATAGTTCCATCAAAATCTGTATGTTCAGCAGCTGAACCAAAATATATTTCAGGCATAATTAAATATTTATTTGAATTATATTTTTTATTGAATTCTAATAATATTCCTTCAAGAATTTTTTTATCAGTATTTAATGGAAGGTGCGGACCATGTTGTTCTATTGATGAAAATGGGAAAATTAAAACTGTTTTTCTATTTATTTTTTTAATTTCATTTGTTGTTAATTCTTCCCAAAAGTTTGTTAGCATTTTTTTATTATACATTTATAAGTAAATTATGAAATCTTATTCTTTATGGATTAATAAAAAAAAACAAGCTAAAATTTATCAAAAAAAACTTGTTTACAATAAAAATAACAAAACAGTTTTAGTTAAAACTATTTACTCAGGTATTAGCAAGGGAACTGAAAAATTAGTTTCATCTAAAAGCGTAAGTAAGGATCAATTTGAATTAATGAAAGCCCCATTTCAAGAGGGTTCTTTTAATTTACCTATAAAATACGGTTATATAAATGTTGGGAATATTATCGATGGTCCAGGGAAATATATAAATAAAAAAATATTTAGTCTTTATCCCCATCAAGATTTATATGAAATTTCTATTCAAAATTTAATTTTTCTACCAAAAGGAAATTTGAGAAAATATATTCTTACTGCAAATATGGAAACAGCAATTAATATCTTTTGGGACGCTCAATCTAAAAGTAATCACAAAATTCTAATTGTAGGGCTTGGCTCTGTAGGATTATTAACTGCATTTTTTTTTAAAATTAATGGATATAAAGATGTTTATGTTTTTGATAATAATAAAAATAAAAGAAAAATTGCTAATTATTTAGGATTAAATTTTATTGACATAAGAAAGATTGAGAAAATAGATGTAGCAATAAACACTACAGCTAATTATAAAGTTTTAAATTCTTTAATGGAAAAATTATCTATCGAAGGAAAAATAGTAGAAGCTAGTTGGTATGGTAAAAATAAAGGAGAAGTTTCCCTAGGCGGGTATTTTCATTCTAAAAGATTAAAAATAATCAGCTCACAGGTATCTAAAATACCAAAATACATGAAAAATAAATATGATTTTGAGGGGAGATTAAAATTAGCAATTAAATCTTTAAAAAATTCAAAATTAGAAAAATTAATTACTAGTGAAAGTAATTTTTTTGATTTAGAAAAAGATTACTATAAAATCCTTCAAAATAAGGATACAATAATGCATTTAGTTAAATATTAATTATGTATTCGATAAAAGTAAGAGAAAATATTCTAATAGCTCATTCTTTACCTGGAGAAGTATTTGGACCAGCCCAAAATATGCATGGAGCTACATATTTAGTAGATGCAGAATTTTTCACTGATAAACTTAATAAATACAATATAATTATGGATTTAGGAATAGTGTCCACTACTTTAAAAGATATTCTTAAAATATATAATTATCAAAATTTAGATGAAATTGATGAATTTAAGGGAAAAATTACCTCAACAGAGTTTTTAGCAGAGGATATCTGCAATAAGATCTTGAATAGACTAAGAAATGAATTCTCTGAAGATTATAAATCTTTAAAAAAAATTAAAATAACCTTGCAAGAATCAAATGTTGCATGGGCATCATATGAAAAAGAGGTTATCTAATAATAAATCTGATATTTATTTTGTTTATCCAGGAAATATTAATGCAAAAACTGGAGGATATATTTATGAAAAAAATATCCTAGAATATGCAAATATAAGAGATATAAATATTAGACCAATTGCTCTAAGTGAAAATTATCCTTTTCCT
The DNA here is from genome assembly GCA_902614395.1 of uncultured Alphaproteobacteria bacterium. Classification (GTDB taxonomy): domain Bacteria; phylum Pseudomonadota; class Alphaproteobacteria; order HIMB59; genus CACPNW01. Next base: position 9,269 of record CACMKW010000005.1, read on the forward strand.
ACAAATAACGATATAAAATATTTTCTAAAAATTTTAGATAAAATTGATCCTGACTCTAAAATTATCATAGATGGATTAGCTTTAGAAGGAATGTATTCAATTTTTAAAAAATTACTTACTTATAATGTCATCGCACTAATACATCATCCTTTATATCTTGAATTTAAAGGTCAAAGGTCAAAAAAATTCTTAGGATTAGAAAAAGAAAATTTCAAAAAAATAAATAAATTTATTGTAACATCTAAAAATACAAAAAATTTATTAATAAATGAATTTAAGGTTCTAAATAATAAAATATCTGTAGTTGAACCTGGAATAGAAAGACTAGCAAATTATAGTTTTAAAAATAATAGTAAAATTCATCTTTTAACATGTGGAAGTATAATTAATAGAAAAAATTATCTTTTTTTATTAAAAGTTTTAAAGCCTTTAGATAATTTTATTTTAGAAATTGTTGGTGATACTACAAGAGATATAGGTTATTACAAAAAACTCAAAAAATTTATTTCTAAAAATTCAATGAACAGAAAAATAATATTCCACGGTACTATTTCAGATACAAAATTAGCTAAATTATATTCTAAAACAGATTGTTACATTTCGGTAAGTAAATATGAAGGTTTTGGAATGTCTTTAGCAAATGCATTAATAATTAAAAAGCCAATTATAACCTTTTTTACTAATACTATCTTAAATACACTAGGAAAAAAGGGTGTTATTTATTTCAAAAAATTTGATGTAAATGATCTTAGAAATATAATCATTAAAAATATATTAAATAAAAAAAATTTTAATAAACTAAATATTGATATTCATAAAAACAAAAGATATCTTCTTACTCCTCTAGAGTCAGCTAAGAAATTTGTTAATTTAATTTAATATGCATGAATTTCAAAATAAATGGTTAAATCTTAGAGAAACTGTCGATAGAAATTCACGCAACCAAAGAATACTATATTTAATTAATAAATTTTTTAAAAATAAAAAAAATATTAGAATAGTTGATTTGGGTTCAGGCGCTGGATCTAATTATAGATTTCTTAAGTCACGATTATTAAATAATCAATATTGGTCTTTTGTAGACATATCACATCAATCAACAAATTATTTTAAAAAAAATATACAATTATCTTCTAAAATAAAAAAAACTAATTTTAAAATTGTTGATGTAATTAATAATTTAGAAAAAATAAATTTTAATGATTATAATTTAGTTACAGGATCTGCTTTTTTAGATATTCTTCCAAAAACATGGTTTAAAAATTTTCATAAATTAAATCTTGATACAGAAATTGTCTATTTTGCCTTAAATTATAACGGTAATTTTAAATTTTTTCCAAAACACAAGGATGATAAAAAAATTCTTAATATTTTTAATAAAGATCAAAAATCTGACAAAGGAATAGGGGAATTGGCTGTTGGACCAGATTGTAATGAATTAATAAATAAAGTATTTAAAAGGACTCACAAAACATATGTTTCAGACTCTACATGGGATGTTAGTACAAATTATGAATTTCAAGTTTATTTCTTAAATTTTTGTAGAGAAATTATTCAAAAAAATAAACTTAACTTTGATGATTGGTTAAAATTTCGTTTAAAAAGTATTAAAGAAAAAAATTCTAGATTTATTTTAAATAATACAGATTTTTTAGCTATTAAGAAATAAATTAACAATAATTTCATTATCTAATTCATTAAAATTATGTTTTGGTCTGATAGCTTTATTGAGATTTGAAATTTCTTTTAAATTTAATGAATTAATTCCTGAACCTATTAATATTGGGGCAATCATAAATTGAAGAATATCAATATATTTATTATTTATTAATTCTGAAATAGTTTTTGATCCCCCCTCTACTAAAATATTTTTATATTTAAGTTTTTTTATTTGCGTAATTAAGTTTTTAGTAAAATTTTTTTCTTTTAATCTAATTATTGTTGAATTATTCAATCTAATATTTTTATTACTTTTTGTAAAAATTATATTTTCATTACCGTCATTAAATATTTTATATTTGTTATTTAGCGAAAGACTACCATCGATAATAATTCTTTTTGGATTTGTGCCCTTTATTTTTCTTGTTGTTAATAGGGGATTGTCTTTTTTAATGGTATTTGAGCCTACAATAATTGCATCACTGATACTTCGTAAACAATGCAGATAAATTATACTCTTAGGATTATTTATGTAGTGTGAATTACCATTATTTAATGCAATTCTACCATCAATACTTTGTCCTATCTGAGCTATTACTAATTTTTTGTTTTTTCTTAATATTGGGAGAAGGATATTTAAGATTGACTGATAAAATTTACTTATATTAATTTTAGATTCCAGATTATTATTTTTTATGTAAAAGTTACTTTTTCTTTTTGTTGATAAAGAAATACTATTTTTTTTAACCAATAAATATAAATCACTATTCTTTTTAGAATTTTTTATAAAATCTAGTAAAATTCCTATATTTTTTGATGTAATCATTTGTTTTTATTTCAATTATATCTATATAAAGTTTTCATGAGTTTCAAATCTAATACAGGAACTATAATTGATAGGGCAATTAACGAACTCAGGACCGGAAGACCCTTAATAATTCAAAATAACAAGGAATATTGGATGTTCTTTAATATAGAGCATTCCCAAAGTAAAATTTTTAATCAATTTAATAAGCACTTAATTGATGAAAAGTATCTACTTATAACTAAACAAAAAGCTCAATCAATTTTTAATAAGAATATTAAAAGTAATATTTATTTTGAGATAAATCCCAAAACAGATGTAAATCAAATAATAAATTTATTTGTTAATCCTCTTAGCAATAATAAAGTAATTAAATTTACCAATATTAAAAAATTCAAAGCTAAAAATTTTCATAATGTTTGTATTGATCTTTCCAAAAATGCTAAAATGATACCATCGCTAGTTTTTAAAAAAATAAATAAAAAATATTACAAAAATATAAATGAATTTGGATTTAAAAATGGAATTTTAATTTTTGATTATAAAGATTTATTGAAGCAAAATGAATTAATTTGTGAAAGTATCAAATTAGTTTCTAGTGCAAAAGTTCCACTACCAAAAAATGAAAATTCTAATTTTAAAATATTTAAATCATATATTGGCTCAGATAAACACGTAGCGATTATTGTTAATCCAAAAAAAATAAATAAAAAATCTGTTAATTTAAGAATACATTCAGCTTGTTTTACAGGTGATATTTTTCATTCTTTAAAATGTGATTGTGGTGAACAATTAAATCAATCAATCAATTACATGGTTAGAAATAATGGTGGAATTATATTATATTTAGAACAAGAAGGTAGGGGAATAGGATTAGCTAATAAAATGAGAGCTTATTCTCTTCAAGCAAGGGGTATGGATACAATAGACGCTGATCATAATATTGGTTTTTTAGATGATGAAAGAGATTTTAATATTGCAGCTAGAATACTGAAATTATTAAAAATAAATAAAGTTAATCTTATTACAAATAATAAAAATAAAATTAATTCCATTAAGAAAGCTGGAATTAAAGTTGAAAATCAAATAAATACAAAGCCAACATTGAATAAATTTAATAAAAATTATTTTAAAACAAGAGTTAAAAAAGCTGGGTACGGTCTTAAACTAGTAGTATAATTATGAAAAAAATTCCTAAGATAAAACTTCAATTAACAAACGATAATGAGTTTGATTCATCTAAATTAAAGAATAAAACAGTTTTATTCTTTTACCCTAAGGCGTTAACTGGTGGATGCTCAGTAGAAGTTGCAGATTTTCAGAAATATTTAACAAAATTTAATAAAATTGGCTTTGATGTAATAGGAGCTTCTAAAGATCCTGTTGATCGGAATAAAAAATTTTCAGATAAGTATAAATTGAAATACCCACTTGGTTCGGATGAAGGAAAAAATTGTGATAAACTTGGTATTTGGATAGAAAAATCTATGTATGGTAGGAAATATTTTGGGATAGATAGATCTACATTTGTAATCGATAAAAATGGAAAAATTCTAAATTCTTGGAATAAAGTTAAAGTTAAAGGACATGTTGAAGAAGTTTATAATTTTTGTAAGGATCAGTAAATTTTTATTTAATTTTACCTATTTCTTTTTCTCTTTTGATGACAAATAAACCACTTAATGTAATAATTATTGCACCAATAATCATATTATAAGTTGGAGTTTCACCTAGTATTAAATACCCAAAAATCATACCAAATATAATTACACTGTATCTTGCAGAGGCCGTTAATGAGAGTGGTGCATAAAAAACTGTTAATACTGAAAATAAATATCCGAATAAAACGAATATACTAGAAGCAAGAATATAATTTACATCTTCACCGCTTACTTGATAGCCAAAAATAATTGAACCTAAACCTGCAAACCCAGTAATTAAAAAAGCAGTCACAAATGTAATTTCAACACTATTTGATTTAGTTGCTAAACTTTTTGTAGCAATATCTCTAATAGTTAAAAAAATGGCAGCTAAAATTGGTAACACTAAAAGATAATTAAATTGAAAATTTTGTGGATTTACAACTACTAGCACACCTAAGAACCCAATAATAACTGCACACCATCTTCTTATTCCAACTTTCTCTCCCAAAAAAAGAAAAGAAAATATTGTGACAAAGAAAGGATTAGTCATTAAAAGTGTATAAACCTCAGATATTGGAAGTAATATTAATCCAATCAAAAAAAATAATGCTGTTAAAACTTCATACAAACCTCTCATATGAAAACTTTTGATTGATAATATTTTAATTAAATTCTTTTTTTCGAAAAAGATTAAATATAATCCTAATAGACTTGATGTAACTAAACCTCTTAAAAAAATTACAGAATATAATGAATTGTCATCACCTATATTTTTTACAACAAGTTTGACATAACTATCATTTATAGAGAATGATAATTGTCCAGCCATCATAAAAAGTATACCTATCGTCCCAACTGAAAATAAAATCTTGCTTTTCATAATAAAAAAAAATATTTAACTGATATGTTACAAAGAAATACTTCTAGCCATTTATATGGATTTACTGACTTGAAGTCATTAAATGAAAGAGGTCCTTTAGTTATTTCTTATGGAAAAGGAATATATGTTTACGATACTAAAGGTAATAAATATCTAGATGGGAATTCTGGTCTATGGAATCAGTGTGCTGGTTTTGACCATCCTGGATTAATTGAAGTTGCAAAAAAACAGTATGAAAAATTTGCCGGTTATCATTCTTTATTTGGAAGATTGTCTGAAGAAACGTTGCAGCTATCTGAAAAAATTATTGAAGTATCACCTTTTGATCAAGGTCGTGTATTCTTTTGTAATTCAGGATCCGAAGCAAATGACACCATGGTCAAAATGTTATGGATGTTAAATGCAAGAATTGGAAAGCCAAACAGACGAAAAATTATAACAAGAATTAATGGATATCATGGCGTTACTTTAGGAGCTTCTTCAATGACAGCTAAACCATATAATAAAGAGTTTGGTTTACCATCTGAAGAATTTATTCATATTGAATGTCCTCATTATTGGAAATATAGTTTAGAGAATGAAACGGAAGAAGAATTTTCTCTTAGGATGGCCAAAAATTTAGAAGAAAAAATCATCAAAGAGGATCCAGAAACTATTGCAGGTTTTGTTGCAGAACCTGTGCAAGGTGCAGGAGGGTGTATACCTCCTTCAAAATCGTATTTTGATTTTGTACAGCCTATATTAAAAAAATATAATATTCCTTTTATTGCAGATGAAGTAATTTGCGGATTTGGTAGAACTGGAAATTTATGGGGCTGTGATACATACAACATCAAACCAGATATAATTATTTCATCTAAATGTTTGACAGCTGGGTATTTTCCTATGGGTGCAGTTATAGTTAATAAAGAATTTTCAGATAAATTTGTTGAAGTATCAGAAGAAGCAGAAGAATTTCCACATGGTTTTACAGCTGGCGGTCATCCTGTTGGATGTGCAATTGCTTTGAAAGCAATAGATGTAATTATGAATGAAGGTTTATTAGATAATGTAAAGTTAATGGAACCCTATTTTTTTGAAAGATTAAATGAATTTAATGATTATGAACACATTGGAGAAACTAGAGGTATAGGTCTTATGGCTGCACTAGAGATGGTAAAAAAGAAAGATACAAAAGAACCATTTAAAGGTCATCTTAATATGGGAGATAAAGTTGCTAATTTATCAATTGATAACGGATTAATTTGTAGACCTTTAGGTCCTTCAATTGTTTTGTGTCCTCAATTCATAATTACTAAAAATCAAATTGATGAAATATTTGATTCTCTTCATAAAACTATAAAGCAAGTTTTTAATTAAGTTTCGTATTTAACTATAAAACCTGAATACTTAACATTACTAATGATACTATTTGGAATAACCCCTTCAACTAGAGCTAGTGATGGACCATCTTTAGCTTTTTCAGTAATAGATAGTATACTTTGCATATCTCCTTGAATTATGGCCTCTACTTCATCTTTACTTTCTTTATTTTGAATATAACCATTTAATCCCAAAGATATTGCTAAATCACTAAACCAATGTCTAAAGCCCACTCCTTGAACTTTTCCTTTAATAATAAGTCGATAAGTTTTTATTTCATTTGTATTCATTAAAGTATCAATATAAGTACTTTTTTTTATCATACAATCCTTCAATTCATAATATGAAAAAAAGTATAGTTTATTCTTCAATTCTTTTATTTTTTGCTGGAATTTTTTTTGTAACAAATGATGCAATAATAAACTACCTAACACAAACAGATATAAAATTTTATCATTTCATTTTTTATGGAATACCCATTTATTTATGTTTCCCCTTATATTTATTTTTTAATGGAACTTTAAAAAAAAATATAAAATGCACTAATTATTTTCCACCTATTTTCAGAGGTTTTTTAAATATCCCTTTACCTTTTATTGCCTTTATAACACTTGAACAAATTAAACTTCCAGAATTCACAACATTAAATATGACTGCTCCATTGATGGGAACAATATTTGCTATTTTTTTACTAAATGAAAAATTAAATTTTTTAACTTACATATCTTTGTTCGTTGGTTTTTTAGGTGTGCTATTTGTTATACAGCCGGGATTTGAAAGCTTTAATATTTATTATCTAATTGTCCTTATCGGGGTATTATTAATTACAATTACAACATTTATTGTAAATAAATATAATCATGTAACTTCAAATATTGGGTATTTTCTTTATGGTGGTTTTTTTGTTCACTTTATTTCAATACCTTTATTTTTTATGAATCCATTAAAATTAACTTTTTTTGAATTTATTTTAATTTCAACTGCTGCATTATTTATTAATTCAGCAATGCTTTTTGCAACTACTGCTTTTAAGATTGCGCAAAAACATTATGCATCAGTATTTAGTTTAGTTTACCTCCAGGTTTTATGGTCATCATTAGTTGGAATATTTATATTTAATGAATATATGAATTTATATGCTTATATTGGAGCAATATTTATAGTTTTAAGTGGAATTGTTTCGTTACCTTCACAAATAAAACAATTAAAGGAAGGAAATTAATGTATAAAATCTTACTATTCTTATATCTTTTCTTTTTTAGCTATAAATCTTTTTCTAACGAAGTTAAGATCTTAAATGAAACCGTTGGTAATGGTTTAGAAGTAAAAAATCATTCAAAATTATCTGTTCATTACATTGGTAGACTTGAGGATAATACTGTTTTTGATAGTTCATACGATAGGGGGCAATTTTTTGATTTTCAAATAGGAGTAAGGAAAGTAATCCTAGGTTGGGAAACTGGTTTACTTGGTATGAGAGAGGGTGGAAAAAGAACAATATTTATTCCTTATCAATTAGCTTATGGAGAAAGTGGGGCAGGAAATTTAATTCCACCAAAATCAAATCTTATTTTTGATATTGAATTAATAAAAGTAATTCCACCTGGTTATAAGGAAATAGATGGTTACCAATTAAAATTAGCGATTACTGATGATTTTAAAATTATAGATATTAGAAATGACGATCAAATAACTAATAAAAATAAAATCCCAGGAGCAATACAGATAACTGCATTTGATAAAAATGGTAATTTTTTTCCAGATTTTTTTGAAAAGTATAAAGAAAATGTTCAAATAGGAGAGAAAGTTATTTTTGTAAGCCAAAATGGAGACGTATCTTCAATTTTAGCTAATGGATTTGTTGAGCAACTTAATCAAGTAAATATTTATCATTTAAAGGACGGAGTATCAGCTTTAGAAAAAATAAATTTTGATTTCGAGTAAATTAAATATCTATTTTTTTATTATTTTCAGCTGCATAATTAATAATAAATTGCCATGCTGATCTACCAGTTCTATTACCTCTTTGTAAACTCCATTTAATTGCTTCTTTTTCAGTCTTATCATTAAAAGGAAGTTTAAATTTTTCACAATACTTAAAAATTATATTAACAAAATCATTTTGAGAAATATTATGAAAGCCAATCCATAGACCAAAACGATCACTTAAACTTATTTTTTCTTCAACACTTTCATCTGTATGAATAGCAGAGGATCTTTCATTTTCTATCATATCTCTTGGCATTAAATGTCTTCTATTAGATGTTACATAAAGAACAATATTTTTAGGCTGATTTTGTATACTTCCATCTAAAGTAGATTTAATTATTTTGTAATCGCTATCTATTTTTTCAAATGATAAATCATCAATAAAAATTATAAAATTATAATTTTTTAAATTTGCATATTTTTCATAAATAATTTCAATATCAAAAATATTATTTTTATTTAATTGTATTAATTTTAAATTATTATTTTTTTTATTTATTTCATTAAAAACTGATTTAATTAGTGAGCTTTTACCATTACCTCTTGATCCCCATAACAAGGCATTATTTGTAAAATTTCCTTGAGCAAAATTTTTCGTATTATCATAAATAGTTTTTTTTTGTCTTTCTATTCCAATTAAAAGATCAAGATCTATAAATCTAAAATGAGTGATTATTTTGAGGTTTTTTATTTTACTATCCCAAATAAATGCATTTCCTCTTGAGAGTGTAAGATTTGATAAAAAATTGCTTAAAAACATTGTAAATACTTTATTTGATTTTTCTTATTACACAGTATAATAAATCACTCAAATTAAATCATCATAGGTACTATTATGGAAGCTTTTGGAACATTTTTACCACTTATATTAATATTTGTAGTTTTTTATTTTTTATTAATTAGACCACAACAAAGAAAAGTTAAACAGCACAAAGAAATGCTATCCAATCTCAAAAGAGGCGATAAAATAGTAACTTCAGGTGGAATTATCGGAACCATAAATAAAGTAGCTGATAATAGGGAATTAACCCTAGAAGTTGCTGAAAATGTTGAAATAAAAATTGCATCTGGAATGGTTGCGGATTTATATGCAATGCCAGAAGTTCAAAAAAAAGAACAAACAAAAGATGATAATAAAAGTAAATCTGGTTTCTCTCTATTTTCTAGAAAAAAATAAATTTTTTTATTAATGAAAAATTACCCCTTCTGGAAATCATTTACAGTAGTATCATTAGTCTTATTAGGAATAATTTTTGCAATTCCTTCAATTATTTATGATGAAGATTCAGAAAACTGGTTTTTAAAAAATAAGATTAATTTAGGTTTAGACTTACAAGGTGGATCATATTTGTTATTAGAAGTTCAACTAGACGTTTTGTATAAAGAAGAATTGGATAATTTTGTCGATAGTGTTCGTTTGATTTCTAGAGATCAAGCTGTAAAAATTGAAAAAATTGATATTCAAGAAAATGAGGTTGTTGTTTTTTTTGGTAATAAAGAGAAGATAAAAGATATTAAAGATAGTTTTTTTCAAATGTACAGAGGAGTTACTTTACAAATTAATAACAATAAACTCAGTATAATGTTAAATGATGAATATAGAAAAATTATTCAAGACTCAGCAATTAAGCAATCACTTGAAATTGTTAGAAAAAGAATTGATGAATCTGGTACTAAAGAACCTTTAATTCAAAGATCTGGCAAAAAGAGAATACTTTTACAATTACCAGGAGTAAAAGACCCTGAAAGAATTAAAGATTTATTAGGTAAAACAGCCAAATTAACTTTTCACATCGTTGATAATGAGAATACATCTGCTCTTCAAAACAACTTAGCGCCTTTTGGAAAAATTATTGTTCCAGACATGTATGAAGAAAATACAAAATATTTATTAGATAAAAGATCAGTTGTAGGTGGAGAAAATTTAGTTGATGCCAAAGGTTCATTTGATCAAACAGAAGGTCATGCAGTGTCATTCCGTTTTGATACAGAAGGTGCGCAAAAATTTGGTAAAGTTACAACAAACAATATTGGTAAAAATCTCGCTGTTGTATTAGATGGTGTGGTCATTACAGCTCCAAGAATTAGCAGTGCTATTACGGGAGGCTCTGGGATCATAACTGGAAATTTTAATGCCCAGGAAGCATCTGATTTAGCTGTTTTATTAAGAGCTGGTGCTTTGCCAGCGCCTTTAGAAATAGTTGAAGAAAGATCAGTAGGGGCTGGTTTAGGAGCAGACTCTATAGCTGCTGGTCAAATAGCTGCTATTATTGGTATGGTTTTAGTGTGTATATTTATGATACTCATATATGGAACTTTTGGTGCTCTAGCTAATGTTTCATTAATAGTAAATTTATTTATAATTATTTCATTATTAGGAACAATTGGCGCAACATTAACATTGCCTGGTATAGCTGGTATTGTATTAACAATAGGAATGGCAGTAGACGCAAACGTTCTAATTTTTGAAAGAATTAAAGAAGAGAGTTTAAAACAAACAAAAGTTTTTCAGATTGTAAAAAATGGTTTCGATAGAGCGATGTCAACTATACTTGATGCCAATATTACTACTTTAATTGCTGCTGTCTTACTATTTGCATTTGGATCTGGTCCAATAAGAGGTTTTTCAATTACATTATCTTTGGGTGTGATAGCGTCAATGTTCACAGCTTTAATGCTTACAAATTTTTTAGTATATATGTACTTATCATTTGCAAATAAAAAGGAATTAAAACTATAATGTTTGGTTTAAATAAAATTATTCCTGTTGAGCCTAATATAAATTTTTTAGGTTTAAGAAGAAATTTTTTAATTTTTTCTATTTTAGCAATATTAATTTCAATTGGTCTGTTAAGTATAAAAGGTTTAAATCTTGGTATTGATTTTAAAGGAGGTACTTTAATTGAGGTAAGTACAAAAAATACTTCAATCGGTGAACTAAGAGAAATTTTATCTTCTTCTTATAATGATGTATCTTTACAGGAATTTGGTAATGAGAATATTATTTTAATAAGACTTCAAAATAAAAGTAATCAAGAAAGTATTGAAACAGTTAATTCTGTCAAAAATTTAATTCAAGACAAGGTTGTTGAGTTTAGAAGGTCTGAATTTGTTGGTCCTACAATTAGTTCTGAACTTCTGTTTAGAGGATTTCAAGCTGTTTCTTTTGCACTAATTGCCATTTTAATTTACATTTGGCTGCGTTTTGAATGGCAATTTGGTTTCGGCGCAGTTGTTGCATTAACTCATGATGTATTGTTTACTCTTGGATTGCTATCTATTCTTAATGTAGAATTTTCTCTTGCAACAATAGCAGCAATACTTACAATTGCTGGATATTCTATTAATGATACAGTAGTGATATTTGATAGAGTTCGTGAAAATTTAAGAAAATATAAAAAACTCGAATTAGTAGATTTATTTAACTTATCAGTTAATAACACTTTATCGAGAACTATAATGACAAGTTTAACAACGCTTCTTGCATTAGTTTCTTTATTTATATTTGGAGGAGAGGTTATTAGACCTTTCGCTTTAACAATGATTATAGGTGTAATAATTGGAACTTATTCATCTGTTTTTATTGCGGTCCCAACTTTATTAATTTTTAAGTTCAGACCGCAAGATGAAGATGATTAAGCGTTATTTAAGTTTTCAGTAACTTTTTCCCAATTAACTAAATTATCAATAAAAGCTTTTAAATAATCAGGTCTTCTATTTCTATAATCAACATAATATGAATGTTCCCAAACATCACATCCAAGTAAAGGAATTTGACCATGTACAATTGGGTTTTCTCCATTTGGAGTTTTAGTAATTTCTAATTTTCCATTATTTAGAACTAACCAACACCAACCTGATCCAAATTGACCAATGCCTGCATTTATAAAATCTTCTTTCATTTTTTCAACTGAACCAATATCTGAAACTATCTTATTTTCGAGCTCAGAGGGAATTTTTCCATCTGGATTATTTTTCATTACTTCCCAAAAATGAACATGATTTATATGTTGTGCTACATTATTAAATACTGGAGCATTTTTTTGATAAGAGTTTATAACTATATCATTAACGTTATCGTCTCCTATATTTTGTTCTTTAATAAACTTATTTCCATTAGTAATGTAAGCCATGTGATGCTTATCATGATGCAACTCTAAAGTTTCAGCCGACATATACGGCATTAGAGCATCTTTACTATAGGGTAGATCTGGTAACTCTAGATTTATCATTTTATTTCCTTTGATTTATAAAATTTTCTTTAAAAATTCACCTGTAAAGCTTTTTTTATTATTTGCAATATCTTCGGGGGTACCAGTTCCAACAATTTGACCACCATTTACACCTCCTAGAGGACCCAGATCAATTATATGATCAGCTGTTTTAATAACATCAAGATTATGTTCAATAACGATTACAGTATTACCTTCATCGACAAGAGTATGAAGAATTTTAAGTAATTTTTTCACATCATCAAAATGAAGACCAGTAGTTGGTTCATCAAGAATATATAGTGTTTTTCCTGTTGATCTTTTTGATAATTCTTTTGATAATTTTATCCTTTGCGCTTCACCACCTGATAAAGTAGTAGCTGATTGACCAATTTTTATATAATCTAATCCAACATCCATTAGAGTTTGTAGTTTTTGTTTTATTGCAGGAATTTTATCAAAAAACTTATAACCTTCTTCAACAGTCATTTCTAAAACATCTGAAATAGATTTATCTTTATATTTTACTTCTAAAGTTTCTCTATTATACCTTTTACCTTTACAAATATCACACTCGACATAAACATCGGCTAAAAAATGCATTTCTATTTTTTTTACTCCATCACCTTCGCATGATTCACATCTACCGCCTTTAACATTAAATGAAAAACGACCTGGTTTGTAGCCTCTAGCACTTGACTCATTTAAATTAGCAAACCAATCTCTAATTGGAGTAAAGCATCCTGTGTATGTTGCTGGATTTGATCTGGGCGTTCTTCCAATGGGAGATTGATCTATATCAATCACTTTATCGATATGATTAATACCTTTAAAGTTAAAACGACTTTCATCTTTATTTAGAGATTTATTGAAATATTCATCTAATCTTTGATATAATGTATCAATTATTAATGAAGATTTTCCACTTCCAGAGACACCCGTTACAGTAATAAAATTTCCTAGTGGTAATGTAATATTAAGATTATCCAAATTATTTGTTTTAATTTTATTAAGTTTGAAAACTTTGTTTTTATTAAATTTTCTTCTACTTTTTGGAACTTCTATTTCTAAAGATTTATTTAAATATTTTGCTGTCAAACTTTTATTATTTTTTAATATTTTTTTAAGTTCTCCCTCTGCAATTATATGACCTCCATTAACACCAGCTTTCACACCTATATCAATTATATGATCAGATTGTCTAATTGCGTCTTCATCATGTTCAACAACAATTACTGTATTCCCCAAATCTCTTAATCTAAATAATGTTTCTATTAGTTGTTGATTATCTTTTTGGTGTAATCCAATAGAAGGTTCATCCAAAACATATAAAACTCCCGTTAAACCAGAACCAATTTGACTTGCTAATCTAATTCTTTGACTTTCACCTCCAGATAAAGTTTTGCTTGCTCTTGCTAATGATAGATAATCTAAACCGACTCTATTTAAAAAAACTAATCTATCCTTAATTTCTTTAATTACTCCTTCTGCAATTTTTTTATTATTTTTGTCAAGTTTACCCTCAAGTGATGAAAACCAACTTAAACACTCACTAATTGATTTTTTTGTAATATTACCAATATGATTTTCATCAATTCTTACAGCCAAAGCTTTCTCATTAAGTCGGTAACCTTTACAAACTTCACAGTCTCTTTCAGATAAATATTTTTCTAATTCATATTGAAGCCACCATCTCTCAGTTTCTTCATATTTTCGGTCAATAAAGTTAATTATACCTTCAAAATCATATAAAAAATTTAATTCACTGTTTTCATCTCCATAAAGAATAATATTTTTTATTTTTTTTGGAATTTGACTCCATGGAACATTTTTTTTTACTTTAAATTGTTTTAAAATTTTATCTATTGTTTCAACAAAATATTTTTTTTGATAACCAAATACTTTCGTTTCCCATGGCTTAATAGCTCCATCAGATATTGATCTTGTCTCATCGGGCACAATTTTGTTTTCATCAAAATATTTTTCAACTCCTAGTCCATCACATTCAGAACAAGCACCTTGTGGAGCATTAAAACTAAATAATCTAGGTTCAATTTCTTCAATACTAAATCCAGATACAGGGCATGCAAATTTTGATGAAAATATCGATATTTTATTTGTATCTAGATTCTCTAAATATAATAAACCATCAGAGAGTGTTAACGCAACTTCTATACTTTCACTCAGTCTTTGTTGGATATTTTTTTTTACAACAAGTCGATCAATTACAACATCAATATTGTGTTTAAAATTCTTTTTAAGTGAAGGTACTTCATCTATATCATAAACAATATTATCTACTTTAAGACGTTGATAACCTCTTTTTTTTAAATCTTCTATTTCTTTTCGATATTCACCTTTTCTATCCCTAACTATTGGAGATAAAATATAAATTCTCTTATCAATATTATTATTAATTATTAGATCAGTCATTTCACTTACTGATTGTGATTTAATTGGTTTACCAGTTGTTGGAGAGTAAGGAACGCCAACTCTAGCATATAAAACTCTAAGGTAATCATAAATTTCAGTAACAGTTCCAACTGTACTTCTTGGATTTTTTTGTGTTGTTTTTTGTTCAATAGAAATAGCAGGTGATAGACCGTCAATACTATCTACATCAGGTTTATTCATCATTTGAAGAAATTGCCTTGCATATGCAGAAAGACTTTCAACATACTTTCTTTGTCCCTCAGAATAAATTGTATCAAATGCTAATGTCGATTTTCCTGAGCCACTCACACCAGTTATTACTACGAGTTTATTTTTTGGTATTTCTAAGTTTATATTTTTAAGATTGTGCTCTCTTGCACCTTTTATAACAATTTTATCTAAATTCATGAATATTAGTGTTATCTAATAACGTTAATATGTTATATGGATATATATAGAATTCTTATGGTTGGTAGTGTTAATAAGACAATTTTATTAGGAAACTTGGGAAGAGATCCTGAGATTAGGTCTATGCAATCTGGAGCAAAAATGGCTTCATTTTCAATTGCAACATCAAAAAGATGGAAAGATAGAAATACTCAAGAACAAAAAGAAAAAACATCTTGGCATAACATTGTTGTTTTTGGAGACGGCTTAGTTGATATAGTAGAAAAATATGTAAAAAAAGGATCTAAAATTTATGTTGAAGGAGAGCTTCAAACAAGGAAATGGCAAGATAAAGATGGAAATGATAGATACACTACAGAGGTCATTTTACAGGGATATAATTGTAATTTAACCCTATTAGACAGCAGAAATAGTAATTCTCAAGTATCAGATAATTCACAAGAAATGGATCAATCTAAGCCAATTGAAGACAATTCTTTTGAAAATCAATCAAGTGATTCTGATGATTTAGATGAAGATATACCTTTTTAAATATATTTATTAGATATTATTATTTAATTACTGAAAAATATACATATTTTAATATAATTTAATCATTTATTTATATTGGTTTAAATTGTGCTTTTTGATATAAAAAATTCTTTATTTTTCTTAGAAAACTTGGATTTTTTTAGTGCCTGACGATATAGATACATCAAATAACGACAATCAAGAACCTACTAATATACCTTCAGTAAGTTTAGAGCAAGAAATGCAAAAATCCTACCTGGATTACGCAATGTCTGTAATAGTTAGTAGGGCACTTCCAGACTGTAGAGATGGCTTAAAGCCAGTTCACAGAAGAATATTGTATTCTATGAGTGAGTCAGGGTACAATTTTAATAAACCATATAAAAAATCTGCAAGAATAGTCGGTGATGTAATGGGTAAATATCATCCTCATGGAGACTCAGCTATTTACAATTCTATGGTTAGAATGGCACAAGATTTTTCTATGCGATTAGAGTTAGTTGATGGTCAAGGAAATTTTGGATCTTTAGATGGAGATCCTCCTGCAGCAATGAGATACACAGAGGCACGACTTGCTAAAGTATCTGAGAGGCTTGTTGAAGATATTGATAAAAATACAGTTTCGTTTCAACCTAATTATGATGACACAACAAAAGAACCTTCAGTTTTGCCATCCCAATTTCCAAATCTTTTAGTTAATGGTGCATCGGGAATTGCAGTTGGAATGGCGACTAATATTGCCCCTCATAACTTAGGAGAAGTAATAGATGCATCTTTATATCTTATTAAAAATCCAGATTGTAATATCTCAGATCTTCAAAAATATATTTTTGGTCCTGATTTCCCAACAGGAGGTCAAATAATCGGTAAAAAAGGCATAACCGAAGCTTTTGAAACTGGAAAAGGAGGGTGTGTAGTTAGATCGAAAACTAGTATTGAAAATTTTAAAAAGGATAGAGAGGCAATTATTCTCCATGAAATACCTTATCAGGTTAATAAATCAAAATTATTAGAAAGGATTGCAGAAATTGTAAAAAATGGAATTGTTGAAGGAATTTCAGATTTAAGAGATGAGTCAGATAGAAACGGTGTTAGGGTTGTGATAGAATTAAAAAAAGATGTAGACTCAAATATTATTCTCAATCAATTATATAAA
The DNA here is from genome assembly GCA_902614395.1 of uncultured Alphaproteobacteria bacterium. Classification (GTDB taxonomy): domain Bacteria; phylum Pseudomonadota; class Alphaproteobacteria; order HIMB59; genus CACPNW01. The sequence continues at coordinate 26,325 of CACMKW010000005.1, forward strand.
CATACTTTAATTCAAACAACATTCAATTCTAATATGCTTGCTTTAAATAAAGGTAAGCCGGAACAAATGAATTTAAAAGAAATTTTATCTTCATTTTTAGATTTCAGAGAAGAAGTAATAATAAAAAGAACATTATTTGACCTTAATAAAGCTAGAGAAAAAGCTCATATTTTAGTTGGATTGGTTGTTACTAATGAACATATTGATGAAATTATAGAATTAATAAAAAGTTCAAAAGATACAAAAGAAGCAAAAGAAAAATTAATTAAGAAGAAATGGAAAGTATCTAAACAAAATCTTAATTTTATTAAATTAGTTGAGGACGATACTGTAGAGTTAAAAAGCAACACATTCAATTTTTCTGATGCACAGGCTAAAGCTATTTTAGAATTAAGATTACAAAAATTAACTGCTTTAGAAAGAGAAGATATACAAAAAGATTTAGAAAGTTTAATTTTAGAAATTAAAAATTACCTATCTATACTTAATTCCAGGGATATTCTTCTAAAGGAAATAGAAAATGAATTAACTATAATAAAAAAAGAATTTGCAACTGAAAGACGTAGTGAGATTATTGATCAAGAATATGAGCAAATAGATGATTTAAGATATATTCAACAAGAAGATATAGTTTTAACTATTTCTAATAATGGATACATAAAAAGATCACTATTATCTAATTATCGTTCTCAAAATAGAGGAGGTAAAGGCAAAACTGGTATGTCAACAAGAGAAGAAGATTTTGTTAAAGAAATTCACTTTGCAGATACTCATACTAAACTTTTAGTTTTTTCTTCATTAGGAAAAGTTTATTCTTTAAAATCTCATGATGTTCCTGAAGCTGGTTTAAAGGCAAGAGGAAAGCCTATAGTTAATTTATTGCCTTTTAAAAATTCTGAAAAAATATCAACTTTTCTACCATTACCTCTAGATGAAAATCAGTGGGAAAAATTTTATGTTATTTTTACAACTAAAAATGGAATGGTTAGAAAAAATAAATTAATTGATGTTGCTAAGAGTGGAAAAAGAGAATTGAGGGATTCAGGAAAAGTATCTATTAAGCTTGATGAAAAAGATGAATTAATTGGTGTTAAGCTTTGTACTATAGATGATGATATTTTGCTTTCTTCATCAAATGGAAAATGTTTACGTTTTCCTGTTGAAAAATTAAGATTATTTTCTGGTTTAAATTCATCAGGTGTAAGGGGCATAAAATTAGATAAGGGTAATACAATTATATCTTTAGCAATTTTAAAACATTCAGTGATTGATATGAGCATTCGTCAAGAATACTTAAGAGCAGCATCTGAAAGTAGAAAAGAAACTTCATCACTTAAAAATGGATTTGAAGAATTAAATAATAATGAGGAATTTCTTTTAGCTATAACATCAAAGGGTTTTGGAAAAAGATCATCCGCTTATGAATATAGAATTTCAAACAGAGGAGGAAAGGGTATAACTGGAATAATGACATCTGAAAAAAATGGTGAAGTTGTTGATTGTTTTGTTGTCCAGGACAATGATGAAATTATTCTTGTTAGTGATAAGGGTCAAATAATTAGAGTTAATGTAAATCAAATTAGAATAGCTGGAAGATCCACAAAAGGTGTAAGTATTTTTAAGATTCCTGAAAGTGATAGAATTGTTTCTGTTTCTAGAATACAAGAATTTGAAAATGATGAATAAAATTGGAATATATCCAGGCACTTTTGACCCCATGACTGCAGGTCATATGGACATAATTAAAAGATCATTAAGAATAGTAGATAATTTAGTAATAGCTGTCGCTAATAATATTAACAAAAATTCATTATTTAGTGTTCAAGAAAGAATTAATATTATCAAAAGTGATATCAGTTCTGTAAATGAGCTAAATTCAAAAATTATAGTTACTGAATTATCAGGATTACTTACAACTTTTGCTAAAGATCAAAATGCCACATGTATAATACGTGGTTTAAGAGCAGTATCTGATTTTGAGTATGAATTTCAAATGACAGGCATGAACTACCAACTTAACCCCGATATCGAGACAATATTTCTTATGACTTCAGAAAAAAACTCATTCATTTCATCTAATTTTGTCAAAGAAGTCCACAAACTAGGTGGTGATGTTTCAAATTTTGTTTCTAAAAATACTTTAGAGCAGCTTAATAAAAAAAACTCTTAGTTAATCACTTGCGCTTACAATATTTGAACTATATAGAATACAAATTCGATGGGCCCTTAGCTCAGTTGGTAGAGCAATTCCCTTTTAAGGAATGGGTCGCAGGTTCGAATCCTGCAGGGCTCACCATCCAAAATGAAAAAAGCAAAAATCAAAAATATTGCATCCGGTATTGAGAAAAATTGTGATATTTTAAAAAAAAATGATAACATTCTTGAAGTAGTTCTTGAAGGAACAACAATAAAGATCTTGCTTAAAAAAAAGACTAATAAATATATTGGATATTTTAAAGAAATGGAATTTGAGTCTGATGGTTAATTTTTATTCCTAATATTTAATTCGTTTTCATAATCAATTTGTACTTGTTTTAAAATTTCTTTTTTTGTTTTTACTTTACCTTTACCTACACCAGGGCAATTTTTAGCAATATCGTTATTCCAAGTTTTTGTATTCATATTTTCAGGCCAAAAAGGCCAAGTTCTACATTGTATAGGTCTCGACTTATAAACAGTGCATTTGTTATCTTTCAAAAATATGCAATTTCCATTATTTTTTTTTAGTTCCTTTAAGTGAATGAAACCATCAGTTTTTTGACAATAGTTTTTTACAAAGTTTTGTTCTGTTATTTTAAATCCATCTGAGAATTTTTTAATATCTTTCTTACTTAAATAAACAAAACCATAGGTACCTCTTGAAACACAACAATTTCCAGAACCCTGGCATTCAAATCTAATACCTTTTTCTATATCCATATCTATTATCCAGCAGTAAGTGTTAAAATTGCTGCATCTCTTTCTTGAAGATACAATAAGTTTCGAAGATTTTCTCCTTCTATGTTTTCCAATTTTGGATTTTTGGATAATATATCTTCTACCATAATTTTAGCATCTTCTAATAGATCGTAATCAAAACTAAGATCAGCTACATAAAAAGATGGACTGCCAGATTGTTTTTTTCCTAAAATTTCTCCTGGACCTCTTATTTTTAGATCCTCTTCAGCGATTTTAAAACCATCATTTGTTTGTTTCATTATATCAATTCTTTGTTTTGAAATTTCCCCAATATTATCTTTATGTAAAAGTATACAATATGATTGAATATCATTTCTGCCAACACGACCTCTCAATTGATGAAGTTGAGCTAAACCGAACCTTTCTGCATGTTCAATTACGATTGTTGTTGCAGAAGGAATATCTACACCAACTTCAATAACAGTTGTTGAAACTAAAATTTTATAATCCTCATTTTTAAACTTTGTCATTATTTCTTCTTTTTCTATTTCACTTAAACGTCCATGCATTAAAAGAACTTTATTATTGAAATATTTTTTTAAAATTTTGTATCTTTCCTCCGCAGCTTTTAGATCTAACTCTTCAGATTCTTCTATTAAAGGACATACCCAGTAAAATTTAGAAGATGAATTTTTGATTTTTTCTTTAATTCTATCAATAAGTTGATTTTCTTTTTTTAATGACAAAGAGCTAGTTATAATTGGTTTACGACCTAAAGGTTTTTCAATTAATTTGCTTTCTTTCATATCTCCATATGCTGCTAAAGTTAATGTTCTTGGAATGGGAGTCGCACTCATTACTAAAATATTTGGTTTATGATTTTTATGGTTAAATACCATTCTTTGATAAACTCCAAATCTATGCTGTTCATCAATAACTGCCAAACCTAAATTATTAAATTTTACAGTATCTTGTATTAAAGCATGTGTTCCAATTATAATATCTGCTTTTCCTTTTGCAATTTTATCTAATTTTTCTTTCCTTTCCTTACCTTTATCCTTTCCTGTAAGAACAAGCACATTTATTTTTGAATCTTTTAATAAATTTAAAATATTTTCATAATGCTGAAATGCAAGAATTGTAGTAGGCACCATTAAAGCAGATTGAAAATTGCTTTCAAATACTTTTATCATTGATATTAAAGCTACAATAGTTTTTCCAGAACCCACATCTCCTTGCAACAATCTGATCATTTGATTAGAACTTCCTAGGTCCTGAAGTATTTCTTTGATTACATTATTTTGTGAATTTGTGAGTTGAAAATCTAAATTACTATAAAATTTATTTAATGTTTTATTTTCACTAGTAATTTTAAGACCTTTTTTCTTTTGATTAAAATTTCTCATAATGCCTATAGCTAGTTGATGAGATAATAATTCATCAAATGCTAGTCTTCTTCTGAGCAAATTTTTATTTTTTATATTATTATCACTTGGATTATGGAGATTTTTAACTACTTCATTCCATTGTTTAAATTTATATTTATTTAATATTGAAGTTTCTATCCATTCATTAAAATTTGGTAAATTATTTAATATTTGATTTGTTAATTTATTCATTATTTTTTGATTGAGGCCACTAGTTAAACTGTAAACTGGCTCTTTACTTTTGATTATTTTATTATTGTTTAAAGCACTTACATGACTGGGGTGCGTTATTTGAAATGTGTTTCTAAAATATTCTAATTTTCCAGATATTAATCTATTTTCATTTGTTGGAAGCATTTGTCTCAACATAGGATGTCTTGCATTAAAATATACTAAATCAATATTTGTATCTCCACAGATACATTTAATTTTGTAGGGCTGTCTTTTAAACCTTGAAGGCTCATGTTTAATAATTTTTAAATTTAATGTTACTAAAGAATTAATTTCAGCATCATGAATATTTTCATAGAATTTTCTTTCAAGAATGTTATTTGGTATGTTCCAAACAAAATGAATATTCTTATATATACCTAATTTATTTATAATTTGCTCTAACTTTGGACCAACTCCTTTGAGAGAAGATATTGAAGATAATATGTAATTTAATTTTTCTGGTCTCATAGATTTTTATAAAATTATAAACTATATTCTATATTCAATTTTTATGTCATTCAATTCACTTAAAAAAACTATAAAATATAGGGTTTCTTACTCTGGAACAAAAGAGACAGATATTTTATACAAAAGATATTTTGTAGATCAGTTAGATAAATTTAGTGAAAAAGATCTTGAGGATATTAAATCGATATTTAATCAATTCTCCGATAATGAGATTTATGATTTTCTCACTTCTAATTCAGCTATTCCATTAGAATTTAAGGGAATATTTAATAAAATACTTAATGAATAATAAAAATACAATCGGTCCATCAATACACAATGTTGAACCCTTTTTCATTTCTCAGTTCTATCAAAATTCTAATAAATCAATTTTATTCATTGGAAAAGATGAGAGAGAAATATCATCTATGGAACAAAAAATTAAATGGTTATTACCAGATGTTGAGATATTATTATTTAAATCTTGGGATCAAATACCTTACGATAATGTCTCTCCTTCAAAAGAAGTTCAAATCGAAAGATTAAAAACACTTAAAATTTTATCAAATTCTAAAGCAAAGAGAATAATACTCACTACAATTAATTCAATAACACAAAAAGTAATCCCTAGATCAATTATTAATTCTCAATTTTTTAAAATTTCAAAGAAACAAAAATTAAAATTAGAAGATCTTATAAATAACCTTGTACTTTTAGGCTTCCAAAGAACTTCTTTAGTGCGTAATAAATCAGAATTTTCTGTCAGAGGGTCAATTTTAGATATTTTTCCAAATGAAAGATTTAAGCCAATAAGAATAGATTTTTTTGATGAAGAAATAGAGTCAATTTTTGAATTTGATCCAATTACTCAAAAAAGATTAAAAGAAATAAATAGTGATTTAGAGTTTAATATTATTAATGAATTAATACTTAATGAATATAATTTAAATCTATTTAGAAAAAATTTTAGGGAAATTTTTCCAGAGTATAGAAATAGTCAAGTTTATAATCTTTTTTCTGAAAATATTATTCCATCTGGTGGCGAACAATTTTTGCCTTTATTTTATGAGTATCTTGAAACTTTGTTTGATTATATTGATGAATATACAATATTATTAAACGATGATTTTAAAAACTTATTTGAAAATAGATTAGAAAATATAAATGATTTTTATTTAGCAAGAAAAAATAACAAAGAAAATTTCTTTCTATCACCTGAATATTTTTACCTGAATAGAGAAAATTTTAAAAAATATTTGGATAATAATGAGCATTTTTACTTTAATACATTTGATAAAAATAATCATATTAATATAGATGTGAATATTATTCATAACTTATCATCTATTAAAAAAGAAATAGATTTTGGTTTTATAAATCAATTTTTTACAACAAATTCTAAAGATAATATAATTTATATATGTTGTCGTAGTAAAGGAAGTTTAGAGAGAGTATCTAAAATATTACAGAATAATTTAGACTTAAATTTAAATAATGTAACAAACTTTAATCATTTACTTTCAGATAATATTTTTTTAACAATCCTTGATATTGAGGACTCACTAAAATTTAATAAATATATTTTTATTAATGAAAAATCCTTGTTTGGTTATTTTTTTAATACACAAATATCTAAATCACGTAAACAAACTATATTTTTTGAAGAATTAAATAAGTTATCAATTGATTCTATTCTGGTTCATTCTGAGTATGGCCTTTGTAAGTTTAATAATATAAGAAAAATCGAATTAAATGACTCAATTCATGAGTGTTTAGAGCTAGAATTTTTTGAAAATCAAAAACTTTTTTTACCAGTTGAAAATTTAAGTTATGTATCAAAATACAGTGATGATAGTGATGGAAATATTATTTTAGATAAACTCGGTGCTTCTCATTGGCAAAAAAGAAAAGCAGATGCAAAAAAGAAAATTAGGGATGCTGCAAAAAAACTTATCTCAATAGCTTCTAAGAGACTTCAATCTCAATCTTATGAAATTAATACAAATATCCCTGAATACGATAAATTTGTTAGTACTTTTCCATATGTTGAAACTGATGATCAATTGAATGCAATTCAAGATGTAATTAATGATTTTTCTAAAATGATACCATCAGATAGATTAATTGTAGGAGATGTAGCATTTGGTAAAACAGAAGTAATTTTGAGAGCTATTTTTCTTGCTGCAAAATCAAATTTACAATCTGTTGTTTTAGTTCCAACTACAATTTTATCTAGACAGCATTTTATTAATTTTAAAAAAAGATTATCTATTTTTGGTATTAACATTGCAGAAATTTCTAGATTAGTATCTTTAAAAGATAAAAAAGAAATTTTTGAAAAATGCAATAATGGAAATATAGATGTATTAGTTGGTACTCATGCTTTATTAAATGATAAGTTAAAATTTAGCAGACTTGGTCTAATAGTTTACGATGAAGAGCAAAAACTAGGAACAATTCAAAAAGAAAAATTTAAAGAAATTGCCCCAAAAGCTCATTGTATCTCACTTAGCGCAACACCTATTCCAAGAACTTTAAGTATGTCTCTTTCAGGAATAAGAGATCTAAGTCTAATTCTTACAGCGCCATTTGAAAGGATGGCAGTTAGAACTTATGTTTCACCTTTTGATTCTTTAACTATCACAGAAGCTATAAAAAGAGAGATATATGGAAGAAAAAATGGTGTTTACTTTGTAGTGCCAAGAAAAAAAGATTTACCTTTTGTCGAACAATTTTTAAATGATAATTTACCAGAAATAAAATATGTGATCACTCACGGACAACTTAGTCCTAAATTATTAGAAAGTAGAATATCAAAATTCTATAATCAAGAAGTTCCTTTAATGTTAAGCACAAATATTATTGAAAATGGTTTGGATTTACCTCATGTAAATACAATTATAGTTTACAGATCCAACATTTTTTCTTTAGCAGCTTTATATCAATTGAAAGGAAGGGTAGGTAGATCTTCTAAGCGTGGATATGCGTACATTACATACAAAGAAAATGAATTAAAAGATAATGGTAGAAAAAGATTATCTATTATTAATTCCTCCGATCATCTTGGAGCGGGTTTTAATATCGCATCTCAAGATTTAGATCTTCGAGGTGGTGGTTCTATTATTGGAGAAGAACAAAGCGGTTTCATAAAAGAAATTGGCACAGAGCTTTACCATCAGATGCTTGAAGAAGAGATAAATTTACAAAAAAGTAAAATTAATTCTGACTTTATTAAAAAAGATAACTTTCAACCAATAATAAAAATCCCTGTTGAAATTTATATACCTGAAGATTTTATAAATGATGTCGATCTAAGATTATCCATTTATAAAAGAATCTCAAATATAAATCATAATAAAGAAATTGAAGAAATTAAAATTGAATTAATAGATAGGTTTGGGAAATTACCTAATCAATTAATTAATTTATTTAAACTAGTAGAAATTAAAATCATTTGTTTAAAAAATAATATTGATAAATTTGAGTTTAGTAGAAAAGGCATACTAATTAGTTTTTTTCAAAATAAACCAAAAAATCCAGAAAAATTATTACAACTTTCATTATCTAATAAAAATTCTCTAATATTAAGACCGGATCAAAAAATATTTTATGATTTTGGTGGTAATTTAATTGATGATAGATTTGAATTATCAAAAAAAATTATTAATTTAATAAAATGAGATTATTTTTATCTTCATCTATTTTAGTTATTTTCTTAATATTAAATAAAAATGTTTTTTCTTTAAGTAATGATCATAAATTATCAATATTAAAAAACGGTCTAGATCAACCTTGGAGTATTTCATTTATTAATAAGAATGAAATATTGATTAGTGAGAAAACAGGTAAAATAAAATTATTTAATCAAACTAATGGAAGTATTATTGAGATAAAACATAATTTAAGTTTTATTGAGGATATAAACTCCCAAGGTGGTTTGCTGGAAATTTTATATCATGATGATCATGTTTATATTAGTTACTCTGAGAAAAGAGGTGAATTTAAATTATATGGACCATCATCTACGTCAATTGCAAAAGCAAAATTTAATAGAGAAAAACTAAATTTTAATAATATATTTAGATCTGAGCCCCCAATAAGATCCCCTTATCATTTTGGCTCTAGAATAGTAATTAAAGATAATTATTTATTTGCTTCTTTAGGTGAAAGAGGCAAAGGAATGATTGCTCAAGAAGCAGATAAACATCCAGGTAGTATTATTAGAATTAATTTAGATGGATCAGTACCAAAAGATAATCCACATTTTAAAAATCAACCTTTATGGCTTCCTGAAATTTTTCAAATTGGTGTTAGAAATCCTCAAGGAATGGCAATCTCATCTTTTGATAATAAAATATACATCAGTAATCACGGAGCTAAAGGTGGTGATTGGATTGGTGAAGTAAAGAAAGGTGAAAACTATGGATGGAAAATACTTGGTTGGGGTGGAACAAATTATAATAATACAAAAATAGGACCTAAATGGTTACCAGGTTATACAAAAGCAATTCATTACTGGGTACCTTCAATTGCTGTTAGTGCAATCACAATATATGATGGAGAAGAATTTCCAGAATTTAAAGGATTAGCACTTGTAACATCATTAAAAGATCAATCTTTACGCTCATTAGATTTTTCAAATTTAGATAATGTAGAAGAAGATATTATTTTTAAGAATGAAATAGGAAGAATAAGAGATATTAAAATTCATCCAGAAAGTGGTAAAATTTTCTTTTTAGCTCAAGATAAATTATGGAAATTTGAAAAAAAATAATATCTTCATGTGTTTGAGAAATATTCTTTTTGATTTATAATAACTGTATGTTTGAATTTTTAGCTTTTTTAGTTGGTATTATGATAATGGGACCTATCGTATATATTTATTTTTTAGTTCAAGATTTAAAAAAAAGAGTTGATAAGCTAGAAGATAAAAATTAAATTTTATTAGTTTTAAGATTTTAAAGGAATTTTGGCGGAGAGAGTGAGATTCGAACTCACGAACGAGTTGCCCCGTTGCCGGTTTTCAAGACCGGTGCTTTCAACCGCTCAGCCATCTCTCCGTTTAATGCTTACTATAGTTTCAACATAAAAAAGTCAAAATATTAAGTATATATCGTTTCCTAATTAACGATAGTTTTGGTAATTTTATATAATGATTTTTAGATTTGTATTAATATTTTTATTTATATCATTTAATGCATACTCAACTGATTGTGAAAAACCAAAAATGCCAACTGATGAAGAGTGGAGTAGCTGGCTTTCAACTATTAAAAAAGAAGCTTTAGATAAAGGTATAAGTCAAAATACTATCTCAAAACATTTAAATAATGTTAAGCCACAAAGTAAAATTATTATGCGCGATCGATGTCAGCCGGCATCAACAATGACTTTAGATGAATATTTATTTTATACCATTACAAAAGATAAAATATTTGCTGGAAAAAATTTTTTAAAAAAACATAAAGATATATTAAAAGAAATTGGAGAGTATTTTAAAATACAACCCAGATTTATTGTAGCCGTATTGGGTATGGAGAGTTATTATGGAAGAAATCAAGGAAAAATAAATTCAATAATTGCGATAACAACTCTTGCATTTGATAGAAGAAGAAGTGATTTTTATAAAAAACAATTATTTGCAGCTCTTGAAATATTAGATAAAAATCTTGTCCCTAATGGAGAGTTAAAAGGAAGTTGGGGTGGTGCAGTTGGCATGACTCAGATGATACCTACAACTTTTTTAGAAACAGCATACGATTGGGATGGTGATGGAATAGATATATGGAATAGTTATGCAGATGCTTTTGCAAGTACAGCAAATTATTTAACTTCATTAGACAAAAATCCATGGTCTTATGATAGTACATGGGGGAGAGAAATACTCCCTCCAAAAAATATTTCTTCATCATTTTTTGATTCTATAAAGCAAATTAACCCGAAAGGTTGTGGAGCAGTTAAACGAAGATCAATTCCAAAAACTCTATCTGAATGGTCAAAATTAGGATTTACAAAAATTAATGGAGATCCTTTACCAATAAGAGATGATTTAGAAGCTAGATTAATAATGCCAGATGGGATAGACGGAAGAATGTTCATAGTTTATCCAAATTACAAAAATATTCTTTATTACAATTGTTCATCATATTACGCTGTATCAGTAGGTCTTCTAAGTGATAAAATATCTAATTAATTTAATTGTAATTTTATTTTTATTTTCTTGTAATGAATTAAATCTTAATAATGTTTCTGATGTTGTAGAAAATAGCACAAACAAAATAGAAGAAATAATTGATAAAACAAAAGATGATAAAAAAGAAAAAAATCTTTCAAATAATAAACAAACAAAAGATAATATTTTTTATTATGTTGGTGAAACCTATTTTATTGAAGGAGTTAGTTATACTCCAGAAGAAAACTATAATTATTCAGAAATTGGACTTTCTTCTTTTTATGGTAAGGAATTACACAATATTAAAACTGTAAATAATGATTTAAATAAAGTTACAGAATTACTTGGTAGACATAAAACTCTACCTATTCCAAGTATGGTCAAGGTCACTAACTTGGATAATGGACTTTCTATAAATGTAAAAATAATAGATAGACATGATGATAATGCTGTTATTATTCAGGTTTCAAGAAAAGTTGCACAACTTCTTGGATTTTATAAATCTAAAATAGCTACTGTAAAAGTAGAGATACTTTCTGATGCTAGTAAACAATGGAAGAGTGTTGCAAATTCATTAAATGAAGAAAATTTTGATGAAACTATTTCTTCTGCACCAACAGATATTGTATCTATTGAAGAAATTGATGAAATTCTGGAAATTAATGATGAGGTTGCTGCAATTAAGGAAGAACCAATTGAACTTAAATCAGAAAAAATAACTGATTTTAAATTATATTTAAGAGTAATAGGATTTGAAAACTATCAGAGTATTCAATCAGTATTAGATAATTATGAAAATAATCTAAAATATACTTCTGAAAAAAATAATTCCAAATATGACCTAATTATTGGCCCTTTAGAAAATACAGAAGCAAATAATTTGGTTTCATACTTTATCTCAAAAGGTTATAAGGAGACTGAAATTCTTATTGAATAACAAATAAAGGTCATAATTAAGAATTATTAATATTTATGGTAAAAATTTTTAGCTTTTTTTTATTTTTTATTATTTCTTTAAAACTTTACGCTATTGATACAAAGGCAGAGCAAGCAGTTGTCATTGATTTTGATACAAACGAAGTTCTTTTTGAAAAAAATTCTAATGCAAAAGTTATTCCTGCTTCAATGACTAAAATTATGACTGTTTACGTTGCATTTGATAGAATAAAGAATACAAATTTTTCAATTTCTAATGAATGCAGAGTTTCTCCTAAGGCTTATAAAAAGGGAGGCTCTAGAACATTTTTAGAGATAGATGACAATGTAACAGTTGATGATTTATTAAAAGGTATAATCGTTCAATCTGGTAATGATGCTTCTATAGCTTTAGCGGAATGTTTAGGAGGTACCGAAGAAGACTTTGCCAAACTTATGAATGTTTATGCAGAACGATTAGGAATGACAAATACAAATTTTGTTAATTCATCTGGTTGGCCTGATGAAAATCACTATTCCACTGTCAATGATATTGCAATTCTTTCAAATACAATAATTAGAGATTTTCCAAATCTTTATACATATTTCAAAATGGAAGAATTTACTTATAATGATATTACTCAACCAAATAGAAATAAACTTTTATATCAAGTTCAAGGAGCTGACGGTTTAAAAACAGGTTTTACTAAAGAATCTGGTTGGGGAATAGCTGCTACAGCGTTAAGAAATGATAGAAGGATTACAGTTGTTATAAATGGTACAAATAGCTCAAGATCAAGGTTAAATGAGTCATCTAATTTAATAAATTGGGCATTTAATCAAACTTCTCAACAAACATTAGTTGAAAAAGGTCAATTTATTAAAGAAGTAGATGTATGGCTTGGTAGTGAGAGTAGTATAAATTTAATTAGTGCACAAAAATTAGTATCAACATTATCATTTGATCAAATTCAATTAATGAATTCTTCTATTAGATATACAAAACCAATATCTGCTCCGATTAAAAAAGGTGATGAATTAGGAAAATTAATTATAAATATTGATGGAAAGCCAAAAATAGAAGTACCCCTTATAGCTGAAAAAGATGTAACTGAAGTTAATCCTTTATTTAAAATTTTTGCTGCAGCAAAATACTTAATTTTTGGAAGAAGTTTAGATGAAATTAACTAAAGGTTTGTTCATTAGTTTTGAAGGACCTGAAGCAAGTGGAAAATCATCTCAAATATTACTTTTGTCAAAATATTTAAAAAAAAAGAAAATTCCTTTTATTATATCCAGAGAACCAGGAGGAACTGATTTTGCTGAAAAATTAAGAAAATTAATTTTAGATAATAAATCCACAATTAATAATTTAGAAGAATTACTTCTTCTTATGGCTGCTAGGTCAAATCATATCAATGAAGTAATTATACCTAATCTAAAAAAAGGTAAAATTGTTATTTCAGATCGATATGCAGATTCTTCATTTGTTTATCAAGGATATGTAAATAAGTTTGGTATAAAAAGAGCTCAAAAACTTCATAAAGAACTTCTAAATAATTTCTTTCCTGACTATACTTTTATTTTCAAAATCAATCCAAAAGAAATAATCAAAAGATTAAAACAAAGAAAAGTTAAAAACAAATATGATAAATCTAACTTATTATTTCATCAAAAAGTAATTCAAGGATATAAAAAAATAGCAAAGCCAAAAAGATATATAACTGTAGATGCTTCTTTATCTAGAGATATAATTCATAAAAATATTATTGAAAAATTAAAGTTGTAATTAATGATTGAATTAATAGGTTTTGAAAAAGAGTATAAAGATCTTCTTAACAGATACGAATCAAATAATCTTCCAAATTCAATTTTAATTCATGGTTTAAGCGGTATAGGTAAAAGAACGTTTCTTAACAAATTAGTTAAAAATATTATAAATATAGAATTTAAAGATAATAATGTTGACCATCATTTAAATTTATTTAAAAATAATACACATCCAAATATAAAAATAATTGAAAAAGAGATTGATAGCAAAACTGGAAAAATTAAATCTAATATTACAATTGAACAAATTAGAAGATTAAAAACATTTTTAAATTCAACAACAACAATTCAAAATTCTTCTAAAATAGTTATCGTTGATACTGCTGATTATTTAAACATTAGTTCTGCAAATAGTATGCTCAAGATCTTAGAAGAATCAAAAGAAAATACCTATATCTTTTTAATATCAAACCAGATTTCATTACTTTTGCCAACAATTAGATCAAGATGTTTAAAAATTAAATTTAATACTCATAATCTAACTAATTTTACTAATATTATTAAAGATAATATTGATGAAATATCTAATGAAGAAATAAATTTTTACTTCGAATTAACGTACGGATCACCAGGAAACACTATTCTATATTATAATAATAATTTCTTTGATATTTTCCAATTATCAATTAAATGTCTTTTATCAAATGATCTAGATGATGATAAAATAAATTTGTCTAATATTTTATCAAAACTTTCTAATGATGAATTTAATAATTATTTATCAATGCTTAAATTTATTCTAATTGTTACTAATAAGCTTAAAATAAACAGAGATGATAAAAGTTTGGTTAATATGCCAAATTATCTAGAGTTAGAGTCTTTATCGACAAATCTTACCAAAAAAAATCTTATTGATAGATTTGATTATTTAACTAATAACCAAAAAGAATTATTTAATTTAAATCTTGATAAAAAAATATTTATATTAAATTTTTTAACTCAATAAAATGAATTTTTATATAACTACTCCAATTTACTACACTAATGATATTCCTCATATAGGTCATGCTTATACAAGTATAGCTTGCGATATAATTGCGCGATATAATAAATTATTAGGAAACAATGTATTCTTTTTAACAGGTACAGACGAGCATGGGCAAAAAGTAGAAAAAGCTGCTATTAATTCAAACTTAAAACCTAAAGAATTCGTTGATAAACTTTCAGTTAATTTTATTAATTTAATACCTTTTTTAGGATGTGAAATAGATGATTTTATAAGAACTACTGAAGAAAGACATATTAAAGCTTCACAAGAACTTTGGAGGCAATTAGAAAAAAATAATCAAATATATCTTTCAAATTATGAAGGTTGGTACTCAGTTAGAGATGAAGCATTTTATTTAGAAAATGAATTAAAAAAGATTGATGGTAAATACGTTACCGATAATGGATCACCTGTAGAGTGGGTTAAGGAGGAGAGTTATTTTTTTAAGCTTTCAGAATGGCAAGATAAGCTGATCAATTATTATGAAAAAAATCCAGAATCAATCTTACCAAGAACGCGATATAATGAAGTATTAAGTTTTATTAAAGGCGGATTAAAAGATCTGTCTATTTCAAGAACAACTTTTAATTGGGGAGTGCCAGTTCCAAATAATTCTAAGCATGTGATGTATGTTTGGATTGATGCATTATGTAACTACCTAACTGCAATTGGTTATCCAGATACAAACAATAATAATTATAAGAAATTTTGGCCCGCAACACATATTGTGGGGAAAGATATATTAAGATTTCATGCAGTTTATTGGCCAGCCTTTTTAATGGCTGCAGGTATCGAGCCACCTAAAAGAATATTTGCACACGGGTGGTGGACAAATGAAGGACAAAAAATTTCTAAATCCCTTGGTAATGTCATTGACCCTTATGAAATAATTGATGAATATGGTTTGGATCAAATAAGATTTTTTTTATTTAGAGAAGTACCTTTTGGAAATGATGGAGATTTTTCAAAAAAAGCAATCGCAAATAGAGTTAACGCAGATTTATCAAATAATTTTGGTAATTTAGTACAAAGGGTTTCATCATTTGCTGTAAAAAATAATGATTCTTTACTAAAACCAGCAAAAAATTTAACCAATGAAGATAAGAATTTAATTAATATTCTTCAAAATAAATTTGATGAATATTGTAACTTTATGAATAATCAACAAATTGATAGAGCAATTAAGTCTGTCTTGGAGTTAATTTCTGCCGGTAACGCATATGTTGACACTCAAGCACCATGGACACTAAAAAAAACAAATAAAATTAGAATGGAAGAGGTTTTATATATAGTTACAAATATAATTATTAAATCAGCTATTATGCTTTATCCAATAATACCAACTAGTTCAAAAAATATTCTTAATATTTTTAACTATAATATGGAAAATAATAAATTTGAGAACTTCACTAAACTAATAAATCAAAATATAAAAATAAATAATCCAGAACCAATATTTCCAAGAATATTGAATGATTGACTCACATTGTCATTTAAATTTTAAAAAATTATCAGATAATTTTGAGAATATAATTAATAACTCCAAAAAAAATAATATTAGCACAATATTATCAATCAATACTAATCCTGAAGATTTTCAGGATCATTTAAATTTAATAAACAATTATAATTCTATTTATCTTTCATATGGACTTCACCCAAGTAATGTTCAATCAATGAACCAAATTGAATTACAAAACTTTGATCAATACTGTAATAATGAAAAAGTAATAGGAATAGGTGAAACAGGTATTGATCTCTATCATAATGATCAATTTCTCAAAGAACAATCACAAGTATTTGAAACCCATATTGAAGCTTCAATAAAGCATTCACTTCCAATTATCATTCATCAAAGAAATTCTGAAAAAGAAATAGTAGATATTTTAAAAAATTATAAATCAAATAATCTAAAATTAATTTTTCACTGTTTTACTGGTTCAAATCAACTATTAAATTTTTGTCTAGAGAATAACTACTACATTTCAATTTCTGGAATAATAACATTTAAAAATGCATCAAATCTAAGAGATATAATTAAGGAAGCTCCTTTAGATTCTATACTTATAGAAACTGATAGTCCTTTTTTAGCACCCGAACCAATGAGAGGTAAAGTTAATGAGCCATCTTTTGTAAAATATACAGCTGAATATTTAGCAAAATTTTTTAAATTATCCTTAGAAGAATTCGAAAAAATCACTGATAATAATTTTTTTAATTTGTTTACAAAAGCTAAAAGAGATAATTATCTGTAATGAAAATAACAATTTTAGGGTGCGGGGGATCTTTTGGTTCACCTTTAGCATGGAATAGACATGGTAATATTGATCTAAATAATAAAAGAAATTTTAGAACAAGGTCATCGGTACTTATTGAATATAAAAATACAAATATTCTAATTGATACTAGTCCAGATCTTAGACAGCAACTTTATAATGCTAAATGTACAAATATTGATGCAGTCCTTTATACGCATATTCATTCTGATCATACATCAGGAGTACCAGATATGAGGGCAATGTCTTTAATAAATAAAAAAATTATACCTGCATATATGCCAAAAGAAATGATTTCCGAGATGGAAACAAATTATAAATATATTTTTAAAGGAGAAAAAGATTATTTGCCATTTATGGAAATTAAAGAATTAGATTCTGGTATAAATTTCCAAAATATAAATATTGAAACATTTAAACATAATCATGGTTCAATTGACGTTCAAACATACAAGATTGGAAATTTTGCTTATTCTACAGATTTAAAAAAATTTTATAATCAAGATATTGATAAATTAAAAAATCTAGATTTATGGGTTGTTGGTTTGTTAAGAGAGGATACTCATCCTGCTCATGCTGGATTTGATCAAATAATGGATTTCATTTCATATATTAAGCCAAAACAAACTATTTTTACTCATATGACAGCTTTACTAGATGAAAAAGAATTAATAACAAAGTGCCCAGCAAATGTAAAACCTGGATATGATGGTATGATTATTTATTTATGAAGCCGTTATCTATTGGTTTCATAGGAATTGGAAATGTTGGATCAAATCTTACAAATAATTTATTAAAATCAAATAACAATATATTTGTGTATGATAAAAATAATAAATCCTATTCAAGATTAAAAAATTTAAAAAACAATCCTTGTAAAACATTAAAAGAATTAACTGAAAAGAGTGAAATTATAATAACTTGTTTACCTTCACCAAAAGCAGTAAACAAAGTTCTAAAAAATATATTAAAATATTTAACTAAAAAACATATCTGGATTGAGATGAGTACTACAGACAAAAATGATATGATTAGCTTATCCAAAAAAATAATTTCTAAAGGTGGGAAAGTATTAGAATGTCCAATTACTGGAGGAGAACATAGGGCAAAATCAGGAAATATATCTATTTTAGCTGCAGGCAAAAAATCAACTTTTAAAAAATGTTTCCCAATTTTATCATTGCTTGGTCATGAAATTTTATATTGTGGAAAAATTGGAAATGCTTCAATATTAAAAGTAATTACAAATTATTTAGCATCATTACATTTAGTAGGTATAGGTGAGGCACTTAGTGTTGCAAAAAAAAATAAAATTGACTTAGGTTTAACGTATAAAGCTATAAAAATAAGCTCAGGAAATAGTTTTGTTAATGAAACTGAAACACAAGTCATACTTGGAGGTAGTTATGATGTAGGATTCACAATGGATCTAGTTAATAAAGATATAAATCTTTTTAATAAACTTGGAAAAAATATGAAATTAGAACTAGGAAATTATTTAAGTAAAAAATTTAAACTAGGCATGAAAATTTTAGGGGAAAGGTCATTTAGTACTAGTATTATTAAATTAATTGAAAAAGATACAAAAATTAAATTAAGAGCAAAAAAATTCCCAAAACAACTAATTGATAAACAAAAAAAACAAAAAGGTGTAGAAGTATAATATGTCTAAAAAAAATTTGTTACCTGCTGACTTAGATCCAAGAAATCCAAGTTATGCTTATAAAAATAAATATAATGATCATGTAGATAATACTGATAAATTTAATAATTATTTAAAGTCTACGGAAGTTAAAAAAATTTTTTCGGGTATGTTGTGGGGCGAAGGACCAGCATATATTCCTCATTTAGAAACATTGGTCTGGAGCGATATACCAAATAACAGAATGTTAAAGTTATCAAATGGTTCTGTTGCTGAATATAAAAATCCTTCAAATTATTGTAATGGAAATACTATTGATAAAGAAGAGAATGTAATTTCTTGTTCACATGGAGGAAGATGTATTTATAAAACTGATGATAATTTGGAAGTGGAAGTTTTAGTTGATAGTTATAATGGTAAGAAACTTAACTCACCAAACGACCTATTTGTTAAATCGGATGATACAATTTGGTTTACAGATCCACCTTACGGAATTTTATCTGATTATGAGGGATATTCTGGTGAACAAGAATATGGTGGTTGTAATGTGTTTTCTTTTGACCCTAAATCAAACACTTTAAAAGTTATGATTGACGATCTTGATAGACCTAATGGTATTGCGATATCTCCAGATGAAAAAAAATTATATGTAGCTGATACTGGAGAAAATATCAAACATTTGTATGTCTATGATATGATTGATGGAATGCCTATGAATAGAAAATTAATTTATGATTTTAAACCTTTTTTTTCTGATGGTTTTAGATGCGATAAAGATGGTAATGTTTGGACAAGTGCCGGAAAGGCAATTAAATGTTTTAATCCTCAAAACGAATTAATTGGGCAATTTATTGTTCCAGAACTAGTATCAAATTTAGAATTTGGAGGAGTGGAAGGAAATATTTTATACATAACAGCCACAACTAGTTTATATTCTATCGAATTAAATCAACAAGGTGCCAGATTTTATGAATAAACCTTTATCTTCAGGAAAGTGCGAACCATGCAGTGGGAACACCCCTAAATTAGATTATCAAGAAATTAGCAAATTTTTGTCTGAACTCAATGAATGGTCAGTTAATGATAATCAAGAAATGATTTTCAAAAAATTTAAATTTACTAATTTTAAAAAAGCAATTTTATTTGCAAATGAAGTTGGAGCAATAGCAGAAAAAGAGGGTCATCATCCTGATATATCAATAGGATGGGGTTATTGTTTAGTAATGGTCCATACTCACGCAATAGAGGGGTTATCAGTTAATGATTTTATATTAGCTTCCAAAATTGATTTAATTAAAAGTTAAATTAATGAAAAAAAAAATTTTTATTTGCGGTATTAGTACTGAATGTTGTTCTTATTCAACATTAATACAAAATAAAAAAGATTTTGAAGTTTTAAGTAGCAAAAAACTTTTAAAATATATAAATTTCCCTTACTCCAGTCATGATAATGTAACGTTTATACCAAATAAATTTTATCGAAGTTTGCCTGGAGGGCCTGTAGATAAAAAATTTTTTATAAAAACGATTAATAATATCACAAATGATTTAATTAAATTAAAATCTATTGATGGTATTTTGCTAATGATGCATGGCGCGATGTATGTCAAAGGTATTAGTGATCCCGAGGGTTTTTTTATTAAAAAAATTCGCTCTAAAGTATCTAAAGGCTGTAAAATATCATTATCTTATGATCTTCACGGACAGATGACTGATACAATTATAAAAAATATTGATTATTTTGCAGCTTATAAAACCGCCCCACACATTGATGTTAAGCAAACTTATTCTAGGGCATTGAAAATGTTAATAGATGGAATATTAAAAAATAAGAAAAATCATATAATTTGGGCTAAAATACCAGTTTTAGTTTCAGGTGAAATGTCATCCACAATAGTTGAGCCATGTAAAAAAATATATAAAAATCTGAATATATTTAATAAAATGAAAGGGGTTAATGATTGTAATTTACTTATTGGATATGTTTGGGCTGATACTAAGAGGGCAACAGCATCAGCAATTGTAAATTGTACAGATGTTAATATTGGTAAAACAATATGTAAGAAAATAGCACTAAGTTATTGGAATAATAGGTTTAAATTGGTTTATGATATGCAATCTTATAAGTTAAACAGGATTTTTCATGTAATTAATAAAAAAAGATTTACAATTTTAGCCGATAGTGGGGATAATCCAACAGCTGGAGGAGTAGGAAGTAGAATTGATGTATTAGAGTTCGTATTTAAAAATAAAATACAAAATACATTATTTGCAGGAATTTTTAATGAAGAAATTTTTAGAAAGCTAAAAAATAAAAAAAACAAAATCGTTATAAAAGATACTTTCTCAAAAAAGAAAATTTGTATTTCGATTGATAAATTTTATCTAAAAAATGATAATGTGATTGTAACCTCAAATAATAATACCATAATTTTTACAAGGTACAGAAAACCTTTTCATTATCTGAGTGATTTTAAGAAATTAAATATAAATTTAAAAAAATATAAAATATTGGTTGTAAAATCAGGATATCTTTCACCGGAACTTAAAAAACTAAAGGCGGATAATTTAATGATTTTAACAGATGGATTTGTTACTCAAGATTTTAAAAGAATTAAAAATTTATTTAGAGAAAAGCCAATTTTTCCTTTCCAAAAAAATTTTAGATATAATATAGCTATTTAATTAAGTACCACAAAAAGTTTCAAAAACTTTTTCACTTTCCAAAGGTGGAGTAATATACTTTTTATTTTCTATTTTCTCGTAAGGATTTTTCAGTATTTTATCAAAATCATGTAATTGACCATAATTATTGCTGTACACTTCATTAATTATTTCTTCTATAATATGATTCCTAGGTATAATTTGAGGATTAATATTTTTAAATTTTCTTAATTTATTATTTTTATATTTTTCTTCCCAATTTTTAAAAATCTTTTTATCAAGAGTATTATTTTCTAAATCTAAAAATGTATTTGTATAATCAAGTTTATAAATATGCATCAAAT
This sequence comes from uncultured Alphaproteobacteria bacterium, assembly GCA_902614395.1. Classification (GTDB taxonomy): domain Bacteria; phylum Pseudomonadota; class Alphaproteobacteria; order HIMB59; genus CACPNW01. Next base: position 48,138 of record CACMKW010000005.1, read on the forward strand.
CTAAAAATTCTTTAACAATTTCTTCGTTATTATTATTAGTATCTAAATTTAATTTCATAGACATCATTGTTAACCAAGATTGATCAAACAATTTTTTATATTTATTTAATATATCTTCGATTTTTTTAATTGCTGTTTTTTCATTTGAATCAATTAAATGAAGAAAAGTTTCAGCAAATCTTGCTAAATTCCATAATGTTATTTTTGATTGATTTTCAAATGAATATCTTCCCATTTTATCAATTGAGCTAAAAACTTTTTTTGGATTATATTCATCCAAATATGCTGCTGGACCATAATCTATTGTTTCACCTGATAAAGACATGTTATCGGTATTCATAACACCATGAATAAAACCAACTCTCATCCAATCTATGACCAACTTAATTTGCAAATCACAAATTGTTTCATAAAATTTTAAATACTTATCATTACTATTATCTATTTCAGGATACAGCCTTGAAATTGTATAAGATATAAAGTTTTGAAATTCATCTCTATTTTTTAAAAGACTTCCAAACTGAAAAGTCCCAACTCTAATATGTGATTTTGCTACTCTAATTAAAATTGCACCTGGCTCTAATCTATCACGCAATACATTTTCCCCTGTAGTAATAACTGCAAGTGCTCTGGTTGATGATATACCAAGATTATGCATAGCTTCACTCAATATATATTCCCTTATCATTGGACCTAAGGCAGCTTTTCCATCTCCATTTCTAGAGTAGGGTGTTTGACCTGACCCTTTTAACTGTATATCTACTCTTTGTTTATTATTAGTAATATGTTCACCAATAATTACAGCTCTGCCATCACCTAAAATTGTAAAATTTCCAAATTGATGTCCAGCATAAGCTTGAGAAAAGTAATTTTTATCTAATTTATTTTTTCCCAAAAGAATATTACACTTTTCATCATCATCATATTTACTAAAATCTAAATTTAAGTCACTTGCAAGATCACTATTAAACAAAACTAATTTTTTATTACTAAAATTTTCTGGATTAACTTTACTATAAAAAATACTAGGTAATTTCGTATAACTGTCTTGAAAATTCCAAACCATTTTGAATAAATATATATAAATTTTTTAAATTTAACATCTACAACTTTAGTATATAAGTATTAAGTCAGCAATGAATTCAATAATTGATATAGTTAATCAGTCAAAACATCCAATAGATAGCGATGAATATATTCAATATTGCAATAATGAAATTAAAAAAAATTCAATACTAATATTAAATAATTTTTTAACAAATGACTGCTTAAGTGAATTAATTACTGAAGCTCATGAATTACAAGATCAAGCTTTCTATTGTTCTCAAAATCATACTATCTTACTTAATAAACAAAATAAATTAAGTGATTTGAATGATCCATTAAATATAGAGGTAGTAAGTGATAAAGGTTGTGTTCCTCATGATTTGTTAAATCAGCAATCTAAATTAAATATTTTATATAAATCAAACATTTTTAAAAATTTTTTAAAAGGTGTCTTAAATTTAAAAGATATTTATCCATACAGTGATACATTATCTTCCATAAATTATAATTATTATCAAAAATCACAACAGCTAGGATGGCATTTTGATAATGCGTCATTCGCTATTACTTTAATGATACAATCATCAGATAAAGGTGGTGAATTTGAATATGTTAGTAAAGGAAGAAATTTTTCAGAAAACTATATCGATAAATCATATATTAAAAATATTTTATATAGAAAAACTTTACCACAAAAAGTAGATGTTGATGCCGGCACTCTTATATTGTTTTACGGTAGAAACTATTTGCATCGTGTAACACCAGTAGAGTCAGAAAAACCAAGAATATTAGTAACGCTAAATTATAATGAAGAAGAGGGTACAATGCTCTCAGAAAATGCAAGATTAACTTTTTTTGGAAGAATTAATTAATTATGATTAAAGAAAAATAATTGTTTTCCATTTACTCGATAGTTATTAATCAATTTTTTTGCTTCTTCCGATGTAATCCAATCAATATATTTTTTTGCTTCTTCAATATTTAAATTACTATTTATCTTTTTGTTTACTAAAATTATTCCATATTGATTAAATAATGGTGGTAAATTTTCACAGACAATTTGTAGATTTTCTTTTTTATTGAAAGCTATCCAAGTACTTCGATCACTAAGTGTGTAAGCATTCTTTTGATTAGTTATTAATAATGTTGATCCCATTCCCTGACCTACACTAAGATACCAATTTTCTTCTAATGGTATATTTATGTTCGATAATTCCCAAAGTTCTTTTTCTTTTTTATGCGTTCCACTTTCATCACCTCTAGATACAAATAATAATTTTGATTCTTTTATTTCAATCATTTTATTTTCAATAGAAGAACATTTCTTTTTATCTTTTTTTGGTCCAATCAAGATAAAATCATTGTACATTAAATCATACCTTAGGATACCATAACCATTATTCATAAAATCTAACTCTGATTTTTTATGATGGACTAATAAAATTTCTACATTACCATCCATTGCAACCTTAATTGCCTGACCTGTTCCAAGAGATAGAGCTCTAACTTTTATTTTATATTTATTTTCAAATTCATTGTTAATGTATTCTAATAAACCTGTATCGTGTGTAGAAGTTGTACTAGCTATGGTTATATACTTATTTGCTAGAGCGTTCTTAATTAAAAATATCAAAATAAATATAAGTAAAATCCTAATCATAAAACTTGATACATCTTATATTACTTACTAAATAAATTTATATATTTTGAAAGGAAAGTTATGAAAATTATTAAAGTATTAGAGAAAACTGAATTAGTAATAGTCGATTTAGAGGTAAATTTAGGTATAGAAAAAAGAAATGGTTTAACATTATGCGTTAAATATAATGGTGAATATTATCCATTAAATACAGCTCACGATGGAAGACCAATTTTAATGAATAAAGAGAATGTAATTAAAAATTAAGATTAAATTTTTTAATTATAAACATGAAAATAGCATAAGCTATTGCAGTACTAATTATAGAAACAATTAGAGAGAAAATAAAGTTTTGTTTAAATTTTAAAAGTATTGGTAAAACAATAAAAAATACTATTGAAGGTATAGTCATAACAATTGTACTATATGAGAGATCTATAACTTTTTGATAATCTTTTGTATCCCAATATAACCAAACAAATGCTAATAATGATGTAAGTGGCAAGGAAACAATAATTGCTGCTGTCCAAGTATATTTTTTTGCAATTTCTGATACTGCAACAATAATTAACGCTGAAATAATTGTTTTTAAAAAAATATACATCTTTTTACTTCATATATGTCAAATCAATAAAAATAATAGTACTCTTATTAATTTTTACAATTAAAATTATATGTTGAATTTTTTTTTATTTATATTTTAAATTAGGTAAAATTATGAGAACTGTTTTTTTACTTTTTGATTCTTTAAACAGAAGAATGCTTAACTCTTATGGGGGTAATTTTTTAGATACACCAAATTTTAATAGACTTGCAGAAAAATCAATAACTTTTGATAATCATTTTATAGGCAGCATGCCTTGCATGCCGGCAAGAAGAGATTTGCAAAGTGGTAGATTAAGTTTTTTACATAGAAGCTGGGGGCCTTTAGAACCATTTGATAATTCTTTCCCTGAAATACTAAGATTTAATAATATTTATACCCATTTAGTAACTGATCATAATCATTATTTTGAAGATGGAGGTGCCACTTATCATAATAGATATAATTCTTTTGATTTTATAAGAGGTCAGGAGCGAGATCCTTGGAAAGCAATGGTAGATCCTCCAATTAAAAGGTTTAAAAAAATGTATCATAAAAGTCAATCTGAGTTTAAAAATAGGGAATCTAAATATTATTTTTACCCAATAAATAGTGAATATATCAAGCAAGAAAAAGACTTTCCTTCTGTAAAATGTTTTTCATCTGGTTTAGAATTTCTTGAGACAAATAAAACTGCAAAGGATTGGTTTTTACAGATTGAAACATTTGATCCTCATGAACCTTTTTTTGCTCCAAAAAGATTTAGAGAAAAATTTAAGACTAATTATGTAGGCCCAAGGTTAGATTGGCCTCAATATGATAAAGTAAAAGAGTCTTCAGATGAAGTTGCAGAATTAAAAGCTAACTATTTAGCTTTGATCAGTTTATGTGATTTTCTACTTGGTTCTATCTTAGATTATTTCGATCAAAATAATTTATGGGATGACACAACACTTGTACTCACAACTGATCACGGCTTCATGCTTGGTGAACATAATTGGTGGGCAAAAAATAGAATGCCATTATATAATGAGATTTCACATATACCTCTATTTATATATCATCCTGATTATAAAAAAAATATTGGTCAAAGAAGATCTGTTGTTACACAAAATATTGATTTAATGCCAACATTTCTGGAAAATCATAAAATTAAAATTCCAAAAGAAGTTCAAGGAAAATCCTTATTGAATTTTTTAGAAAAAGAAGAAAAAACTAATTATTCTGCTTTATTTGGATACTGGGGTGGTGGAGTAAATATAACAGATGGAAGTTATACTTATTTCAATTATCCTAAATATATGAACAGAGCTGATTCTTATCAGTATACGTTAATGCCTACACATTTAAGACAATTTTTTACTCTTAATGAATTAAAAACAGCTAAAATGGAAAAACCTTTTAGTTTTACTAAAGGAGTTCCTGTCATGAAAATACAAAATGATGATAGAGGTCCATCGATTGGAAATGATGATAGTCTTGAAAAAGGTTTCGTTGATACAGATTCAGCTTTATATGATATCAAAAATGATCCAGGCCAAATAAATAAAATAGAAGATAGAGATATTGTAAAAAAAATGAACAACTTAATTTTTGATAAAATGACAGAAAATGATGCACCAAAAGAAGTGATTAGTCGTTTTTTTAAAAATTGACTTACTTTCTTGTAGCTATATATACTCCGAAAGTACAAATAAATAAGCCTATTATATCAATCAAATATAGATTTTCTCCTAGCACTAAATAAGCCATTACAGCTGTTGTGGGGGGTATTAAAAAAAATAGATTTGATGTTTTACTTGCTGTCCCAGTCTTAATTAAATACATTAGAATTGCATATGCACCAAAAGATACCATAATTATTTGCCACCCCATTGATAAAATAAATCTTTTATCGAAATTTATAAATGAAACTTCAAATAGAAAGGATGCAATGATTAAAAAAAATGTTGCAGCAATTGCTTGATAAAAATTATTTACTGATAATGTAATTTCACTTGTAAATTTCTTTTGCCATATTGTTGCAGTAGTTGCGCCAAGTAGAGCTACTATTGAAGCGATTACTCCTAAAAATGGAATGGTTTTACCAATATCGTAACCAATGACTAATACTGTTCCAATAAATCCAAGTGTTATTCCTATCCATTGAACTAGTGTTACTCTCTCTTTTAGTATTGGTCCGCTAAAAATATTTGTTAGAATAGGTTGTAAACCAACTATTAAAGCAGATAATGTAGCTGATAAACCAATTGAATATGAAAAAAACACACCCCCGAGATAAAAACCATGAAAAAGAACCCCTGTTATTGATGCCTGTAAAATTAATTTATAATTAACTAAAATTTTTTCTCTGAAGAAAAAAGAAAATAATAAGAAAAAAATAGAAACGATTAAAAATCTAAATGATAATGCAGCAAATGGACTTGCTGACTGAACTATAAATTGACCACTGATAAATGCTGAACTCCAGAAAAAAACAAAAAGATAAGGAAAATATAAATTCATAACAAAAGTATATTATTATACATCTATAAGTGATAAGAAAATTTCTCTATAGTTTTTTATGCAAAAAGATATAAATTTTCATTGCCCAAACTGTAAATCCAATAAATATAAATCTAAAACAACAATGGGGAAAAAATATAATGAAGGACCATATAAAGATGTTGTTGCAGAAATACAATGTTCTACATGCTTTATGGATATTCCAACAAATATATCTGAAAATATTAATATAAAAAATTTAGATAAATTTCACAAATTATGGATTAATATTTATAAACCAGCTCATAAGTTAGATGCTCCAAAATGCTCAAGATGTTATCGTTTTTATTGGGAAATTGAAAAATATTTGTATGATAAAAATATTCAATCAAAAGATATTTTTTACCAAACATATAATCCTCAAAAAGGAGTAGGTAACTTAGTTTGCAAAATTTGTGATCCTGATGCCTTTTAATTAAATTAATGCTAGCTTATATCCTTAATATATCCGGTTGGCTTTTATTACCTTTTATGGATGGTATAGCTAAATACCTATCCTCTGAAATGCATTTTATTCAAATTATTTGGGGTAGATATTTTTTTATGATTTTAGTAAGTTTTCCTTTAGCTTTAATTTTTTTTAGAAAAGAAATTAAGTTTCCTAAAAATATTTCAGTACAGCTATTTAGGGGATTTTTTTTATTCCTCTCAACTGTGTTTTTCTTTTATGCAATTTCAATTATATCTTTGGCTCAAGCTTTAACTCTTGCTTTTGTTTCTCCAATAATAGTAACAATTTTATCAATATTTTATTTAAAAGAAAAAGTAGGTATACATCGTTGGTCTGCAGTTATCATTGGTTTTATTGGTGTTTTAATAATCATAAGACCAGGATTTTTAGAAATCAATTTTGCTTCTATTTCAGCTATTGGTGCAGGAACAGCTTATGCATTTTATATAATATATACACGTAAGTTATCATTTATTGATAGTCCTGTAGTTACATTGCTTTTTACCGGTGTTGTAGGCTGTATATTAATTTCATTAATTTTACCTTATTATTGGACAAATATAGATTTGAGACAATTAATATTATTAATTTTGTTAGCTTCTATTGGAGCTCTAGCACATTTTTTAATTATTTTATCTTTAAGGCTTGGTGAGGCTTCTAAATTAGCACCTTTGGGTTATTTTGAAATATCTACAAATATATTAGTTGGTTATATTTTTTTTGGTGATCTACCAGATATTTGGATTTATTTAGGCTTATCCTTAATAGTATTTAGCGGTATTTATATTTTCATTAGAGAGAATAAAAAAACTTAAATTAATTTGATTTTCTAGTTGTTTGATAAATAAATATAGCAACTGATCCTAGTAACAAAATACCACCAATTATTGTATTCAATGGAGGAACTTCTTTAATAACAAACCAAACCCATGTTGTTCCTAAAACACTTTCAAGTAAAAAAATTAAAGCTACTTCATGTGCAGGAGCAAATTTAGGAGAAATCGTCATAATCATAAATGGTATTGGCAAAATTATTAAGCACATAATTACAATCAAAATAAATTGATCATTATTTAAATTAAAATTGATACCAAATGGAAGAGCATAAATTGCTGAAATTAAGCATCCCAATAAACAAGCTGGTACTAAATCTTTATTTTTAAATAACCTTACAAGAACCATACTAAAACCCATACCTATGGCTACAACAAGAGCCATTAAATCTCCGTATAACCCAGTAGTTGTAAAGCTTCCTACACCAATTATTATCATCGCTAACATTGCTATTATGATTACTATCCACGTAAAAAGACTAGGTATTTCTTTAAGTATGAAAACTGAAAATAAAGCTGCAAAAATTGGTGCGGAAGCAATTAATACTAGTGTATTTGCTACAGCAGTGTTCTGAATTGAATATACAAAACAAATATGAGTTATAGCATAAAGAATAGCGTATATTATTCCTGGTACACCAATCAGATAAAATGATTTAAGAAATGATTCCTTGTATGTATAAATAAGAAAAATTAATATTGTTACAATCGGTAAAGCGCTTCTATAAAATATTAAACTAAAATCATCTAAATCTACTAACCTAATTAATAAACTGTCAGGGCTAAGTATTAAAACTCCAATAAATGATAATATAAGACCTTTATTTCTAGTTTTCATAAATATTTGAAAATAAATAGATAAATAATATATCTATCAGTATCATACTTTAAATCACACTTGTTTATATGAAAAAACTACTATTTTTATGTTTAATTTTTGTATCATTAAATACTAAAGCCATAGATTCTAATAAATTAATAAATCTTAATGATTTAAATATCCTTTTTGAATTTCAAAAAAATGATTGGAATGAAAATGTTCTTTTTCTAATAAAAAAAAATTCATTTGCTAAAGTGGATAATGAATCTGATACGTTTAATTTAAAAACAATTTTTAAAGATGGTGAAATAATTACAATGCCAATATTTTCTAATAACATCGTTAAAAAAATTAAGTTTGAATATATTTATTTTGATCATAAAAAAGAAAATTTAAAAATTATAAAGGATCATTTTAATTCGTTTAAAAATTATTGCTTTGAATATCTCTATAATGATAAGTCTATACAAACAGTTATTTCTAAATGTAATTAGTTAAAAACTATTGATGTAGCTTTAAAAATTAAACTGTGTCTTTTAGCTAACTCTAATTTATCATTTGAATATCCGCCACCTATTACTGTTGCAATGGGAATTGACTTATTCTTAAAAAATTCTAGTACTGTAATATCTCTTTTTAATAATCCTGCAGTTGTTATTTTTAAATTTCCTAATTTATCATTCTCATGAATATCAACTCCAGTATCAAATATTACCAAATCTGGATTAAAATTTTTTATACAACTATTAAGAGTTTGATTTAATATTTTCAAATACTCATCATCTTCTAAATTATCATCTAATTCAACATCCATGTCACTTATTGATTTTCTAAATGGAAAATTATTTTTACAATGAATAGAACATGTAAAAATTTCATTATTATCTTTAAGGATTGAAGCTGTACCATCTCCTTGATGTACATCGGTATCAAAAATTAATATTTTTTTAACTAGTTTTTCTCTTATCAAGTGTAATGAAGCATAAGCCATATCATTAAAAACGCAATATCCTGAACCAAAATCTCTATGACTATGATGTGTGCCACCGGCTAAATGATTTGCAATCCCATTCTTAATTGCTTCTTTGCATGTTAATAAAGTTCCGTTAACTGCTAAAAATGAACGATTAGAAAGTGTTTCTGACCATGTAAAACCCAATCTTCTTGTTTCTTTATCGGATAAACCACCATTTTTAATTTTTAATATGTAATCCAAATCATGGCATATAGAAAGCTCATCAACACTTGCTTTTTGAGGACTTAGAATGTTTGCACGATGATAAAAATCTAAATTTTTTAATTCATTATACAAATCTGAAAACTTACTGGCAGTAAATTTATGATTTTCTGGCAGAGAAATGTCATAATCTTCATGTGTTACCCAACTGATTTTTTTCATAAATTTGCCTCTTTTTAACTCAATTTATGCCTAAATTAATATGTACATAGGTTATGTGGCACTAATCTACCAATATATATTTAGTGAGTAAATGTATTCTATCCATAAAGTATTAGTGTCACAACCATATGGAATTTATTTTAATATTTGATTTATTAATTATTTGTTTAGTTGGTTTTTTCATTGTTAATTTTTATTGAATAAATAACCAATTTTAATAATATTTAAACAATGAAAGATTTTTATGAGCGTAATGGTTATTTCTCACCATTGAAAATCTATAACGCAAAAGAAGCAAATTTTTTTAGAAGCAAATTAGAAGACACAGAAAAAAAACTAGGTAAACTTCATTATATTGTAAAAACTTATACAATAATGAAATGGGTGTATGAAATAGCTATTAATAAAATTTTGCTTGATTTTGTTGAAGAAATAATTGGTAAAAATATATTATTATATAATGCAACTTTTATAATAAAAGAACCAAATACAAAAACACATGTAAGTTGGCATCAAGATCTTACCTATTGGGGTTTTGATAATAATGAAAAACAAGTTAGTGCATGGCTTGCTTTATCAAAAACTAATGATCAAAGTGGGTGTATGCAGATGATACCAGGTTCTCATAAAAATGGTTTTTTTGAACATCATTCAATTGAAGATAAAAATAATGTTTTATTAAGAGGTCAAACTGTAAAAGATATTGATATTAATAATGCAGTTTCATGCCCCCTAGAACCTGGTGAAGTTTCCTTTCATCATGGTTTAACATTACACGCATCTCAACCCAATTCTAGTAATGATCGAAGAATAGGATTAAATTTCCAATTTATTTCTACAGATATGAAACAATTAAAAAGCAAAAATGATAGTGCTATTTGTGTAAGAGGTGAGGATCAATATAAACATTTTAAAACAGATAGAATAGCTAAGGATGATTTTGACCATGATGCTTATCAACATCTTCTCGAACTTAATAATCATTATAATAAAATAATTAGAAAAAATTAAATTATATTCAAAGAAAATTAAAGATAATATATTTGTAAAAATTTAAGTGATTGGTTTATTAACAAACCAATCACTTATAATATTATTTTTTCCAAGGACCAAAATCTTTTTGATCTGATGTAAACTCATAAGATATAAATTCATCATCGCTTACAATCCAACCATCATGACCAGGAGCTAAATAGTAAGCATCACCTGCCTTAAAATAATCTTCTGATCCATCATCATGTTTTACTTTCATCTCACCTTGTACCACAACACCAACATGCCCAGCTTGACAACTATCTGTTCCTACAATTGGTTTAATACATGAGCTCCAACTCCAACCAGGCTGTAAAGTTGTTTTGCTTAATGTTACATTACCTAAAATTACTGTGGATGAATGAGCTTTATCTGGAGTTTTAATTTCTCCTTCAGAAAATGATTTTCTCATTACATTAGACATTATAAATCTCCTATTATTTGTTACTATTAAAATTATATTAACATTATTTTTATAAAAATATCTATATGTAATAAAATAACATAATAATATTAATTTCTATTTATAATTAAGTATAAAATTTATTTATAAATTAATTTTTTTTGATGAGATAGTAAATGAAAGAATATTTTATTAATATTTACTTAAGAGGTTTTTTAAGTGCATGTATAGCAATTTATATGCCTTTGTTTATGTGGGGTAATACAATTGCTCATCTTCCATATTTTATGAATAAAATAGGGATGCCTAGTACATCTTTAGGTTTCTTTTTTATGATCTTATCCAGTATTCAAATAATATTTAGTCAATTAGCAGGAAGATTAATCATCCCAAAAATTGGTTCTAAAAACACACTATCAATAGGCATTTTAATTTTTTCATTGTTTCCAATAATTTTGATTAATTCTCAAAATTCTTTTCATTTCTTACTTGCTTCTTTGCCTTGTGGTTTTGGTGTCGGTCTTTTTTTTACTACATGTACAGCAATTACAGGAATCGCTGAAAGAGAGACTAATAAAATTTTACAACCTCTTTGGGGAGCATTTTTAAGTTTTGGTTTTCTATGCGGTGCAATTTTCTCATCGCTATGGCAATTTATGAATTTCTCTACATATAATTTATTTATTTTATTATCTTTTTTCGGATTGATTGGTTTTTTTCTAATTCGTCAATATGGATTTCCTAGAGAGAAAGATAGTATTGATAAATCTGAAAAATTTAAATTACCAGAATTAAAAATATTAATTTTTGGTATTTACTTATTTATATTTTATGCCTCTGTTGGAATTGTTGGCGATTGGTCTGCAGTTTGGTTTGAGAAAGAATTAAAAACAACATTATTTCTTGCAAGTTTAGCTGTTGTTGCCTGGGGGTCGGGAGAGTCAATAGGAAGATTTTTAGGATCTTATATGATAAAATTAGTAAATGAAAAATTTGTTGGAGCTTATTTAGGTTTAATTGGTTGTTTTTTATTTTTTCTTTCAATATTAACTATGAACCCTTATATAATATTATCTGGTATATTTTTGATAGGATTATGCTCTTCTAATTTTTATCCAGTTGTAATAAGATTTGCCCTCAGACAATCAACGCAAAACATAAACACTACAGCAGCTAATTTAAGTACTTTAGCAATGGGAGGTTTTTTGATAGGTCCTGCTTTAGTTGGTTTTTCTGCTGATTATTTTGGATTAACTTTTAATGTTCAAGTTTTATGCTTTATTTGGTTTGTTAATACAAGTTTGTTTCTTTATAGTGTAAGAAAAAAATAATTTTAAATCCCTACAAAACTTATAATTAAATTTCTTTTAAAACTGTTGTACCTATGTTCAATAAGATAAATTCCTTGCCAAGTTCCTAGTAGGAGATTTTTATTTTGTATAGGTATTGTAAGTGACGTTTGTGTTAACATACTCTTTATATGTGATGGCATATCATCATCTCCTTCATAACCATGTTTGTATAATGATGCGTCTTCAGGTACAATTTTCTTAAAAAAAGAATTTATATCTTCTAGAACATCAGAACTTGCATTTTCCATTATTGTTAGTGATGCCGATGTATGTTGTATAAATAAATTTAATTGCCCTTTATTGATTGTGTTCTTTGAAATCCAATTATTTATTTTATTTGTTATTTCATACATTCCTTGACCTTTTGTATGAATAATCAATTCATCTTGTAAATTTATCATTATATAATTTTAAAATGAACTTGTGGCACCCACAAGGATAATTATTGTTAATAATAATGAAATGAAAAAAAGAACTATTCTTTTAATAAGTGCCACATTTATTATTTATTTCTAAATATTGTTTTAATATTGATATAAGTAAGGAATAAATGTGTTATCTTAGATATAAATTCTTGTTTATTTTGGGTTTCTTTTGTTAAATAAAAATCAATTTGCAATTCTTCTAATAATTATATCAATAATTTTTGGAACATTAATGGGAACTTTTATTAAACTAGCTCAAGAAGAATTAAACGTATTTACCACTGGTTTTTTAAGATTTTTTTTTGGTTTTTTAATTATAATACCATACATTCTTAAAACTAAGTTTAAGGTTTTCAATACTTCAAACTTAAAAATACATATCTTAAGATCAGCATTAAATTTACCTGCTATGCTTTTGGGATTTGCAGCATTAGCTATTCTGCCTTTAGAAAAAATAACAGCTATACATTTTGTAGTACCTTTATTGGTTACAATTCTTGCAGTAATATTTTTAAAAGAAAAAATATATTTATATAGATCTTTAGCATTAATAATTGGATTTTTAGGTGTTTTAATCATTTTAAGACCAGGTATCGTAGATATTTCTATTGGCATATATATGGCGCTAACGTCTTCATTAATATGGTCTGTAGTAATTATTTTAACAAAAAAGGTATCTAAGGATGACAGTGCTATAACAATATTATCACACCAATATTTTTACATGAGCTTATTTTCATTGCCATTAGTTATTTATTTTTGGGATCAGCCAAATTTAAAAACTATCATTTTCATTTTATGTGCAGCAATGTCTGGTACAATCTTGCATATAGCTTTAAATCATGCCTATAAATTAGTAGATGTCTCAATGACTCAACCTTATTCATTTTTAGGTTTAGTTTTGTCTTCAGTCATCGGTTATTTTGTTTTTAGTGATAAACCAGATTTATATACCTGGTTAGGTGCATCGGTTATATTTTGCAGTATTATCTTAATTTCTTATAGAGAACTTCAATTAAATAAAGAAATTACAAGAAAGAGATTAGATATTAATTCATAATATAAATATTTAACATAAATAAATTACATGTATTATTAATTTGTGCAAAATAATTATTTTTATAAATGGATAGATAGTAAAAAAGATGATGAGATAAATAGTTTTAAAGAATGTATTGATTCATATATTTATTTTAAAAAAGATGCTTTTCACAAAACAAAAAAATTAATTGTAAAAAATCCAGAATTTAATGCTCCAAAATTATTAAAAATAGTTTTATTGCTTTTCTCTAGAGATATACAAAAAATTTCATTAGCTAGTGAAACTTTAAAATCAATTTCTACCGATAAAGTGAATAATTATTTTCACCAATATTTAGAGATAGTAAATCTCTGGATTAAAAATGATTTAAAAAACTTATTAAAAAAATTAGAATTAATTATAAAAGATAATCCCAAAGATATTTTTGCAATCAGATTATTTCATTTTAATAATATTTTCTTAGGTATTGATGGTAAATTTTTAGATAAACACGAAGAAATACTCAGTAAGTGGTCAAAAAATGATCAACATTACAATTTACTGCTAGGAATGACTAGTTATGCTTATGAAGAAAATAATTTAATCGATAAAGCTAAATTTCTAGCCTTAAATTCACTTGAAAAATCAACTAATGATTTATGGAGTTGGCACGCTCTTTTACATGTACATGATAATGAAAATAACAACTCAATTAATACAAATGATAAATTTAATAAGATTGATTGGTCAATTTATGGGCCAATTAAAAGACATATATGGTGGCATCAATCATTAATATTATTTTATAATCAAGAATATGAGGAAAGCTTAAAATTATTTGATAAATATTTCTCGTCTTCAGAAATTTTTTATTTAGATTTTTGCAATGCTTGTTCTTTTTTATTAAGACTCCATTACAAGAGGATAGATGTTAAAGACAGAATGGATAAATTAAAAGATTATGCTGAATATTTTAAAAATCAACACATACTTCCTTTTATAGATTATCATCTTATTTTTTATTATTCATACTATAATGATCTAGATTATTTTCTGCAACTTGAAGAAAGAATGGAAAAAAAATATTTAGAAAATTCTTTTAAAGAAAATTATATTAATTTCTTAAAACCAATTATTCTTAGTATGAAAAAAAATGAACTATTAGATAAAAATATAATTAAATCACAATTTAAATATCTTGGGGGTAGTTTTGCTCAAAGAGAACTTATTTTTTTAAGTTTAATCCAAAATACAAAATATGAAAAAAATAAACTTAATTTAATATCAGAATATTATAATTATAAATCAGTTTCAAAATTATATGTATAACTCTAAATTATTAGAAGAAAAATTTATAAAAAAATCAAATAATAATTTTACTTTATTAAAAGATAATCTTTTTTTTCGAAATATAACTTTTCAAAATTTTCAAATATTAAAATTGATATCATTCTTGGTAAGAGACAAAAATTGGAATAACTATGATCCTAAAATTATAAATTATGAAGAGAATTTTGATACATCCTTGGAATATATATTCGATTTAGAATATGGTATAAAAGAAATTCTTAAAACAAGAAATACTATATTATTTTCTGAAAATTCTATAACTTTGTCTTCTGAAGGAGAATTTTTAACTGATTTTTGGACTAATAGAATAGGTTTTAATTTATTAATTCCATTACAAAATCATGTTGGTTCAAACATCATTGTTACAAGAGAGACTAATGTAAAAGAGGAAAAAAAATTTCCAGAATTTATAAAACCTGACCAACCATTTTTTAAATTTAAAAACCTTGCTTATACTTTAGATGATAGTTTGTTGGTTAATATTAATTTTGAAGGTATTTTATTTGAAATGGAGGATCAAAGAAACTGGGGTGATGCTTCTTACAAAATATATAGTGGCTCTTTATTAGATCCTTTTCCATACGTTGAAAAGAAGGGGGGTAATTTCTCTCAAACCGTTAAAATAGATGTGGAAAATAAAAAACAAAGATCATTTCCATCTAAGAATATCATAAAAATTGATGATACTGTCTCTTATAAATTTCCTAAAATTGGTATAAAAATTGATTCTCCAATACTTCCAGATGATAATTTAATAGATAATTTTGATTATTATTACTATCTTATTGATTTTACTGAAGATTTTAAAAGTGTAGCTTCAAAATCTTTAAACAAGGTGTTTCTTGTAGCCTTGGTTGACCATATTAATGATCCTGAAAAAGAGTTAACTAAGATTCATAATTTTATAACTGAAAATACTATTAACTTAGATAAAATTTTAATTTGTCCAAAAATATATTTGAATAGTTTTCAACCTGCTGGTGAATGGCCTAAAGTTCCAGAATTAAATTTATACTATAAAATTGCGAAAAAGATGTTTTCTGATAGTAAAATTGTTTCAGGAATGGTCACTAATTTTACAGAATTAAATAGAAAGAGACCAAAAATGTTTTATGACTTGGTTAGTTTTTCCTTCACTCCAATTGTGCATGATTCTAGTGATTTTGGTGTGTTGAATACACCTGAAACTATACCTTATATCCTTAAAACTCTAAAAAATTTTTCTAATAGCTCAGATGTTCATATTGGCCCAATTTCTATTGGAATGCATTTCAATCCTTATGGTGAAAGTCTTGTAGATAATAAAAAGAAGATAAGATTAGAAATGGCTGATAGCGATCCAAGACATGATCAATTATTTTCACTGACTTGGACACTGGCAATTTTTATTCAATCAATAAATAAAGAGTCAAAATTTTTTACTTTTAATTCAATTTATGGGCATCATGGAATATTAAATAAAGATAATACCAAAAGACCATTGTATTATTTAAATAATTTTCTTATTTCATTATCAAATTCAAAAATTTTTAAATTTAATTCAATTAATGAAGTGTATGGATTAAAAATTTTATTAAATGATAAAAAATATTATTTATTTGTAAATTCTTCAAAACAAAAAAAGGAAATTGATATTTCTGAGATAAATTTTAGTTATCAATATAAGCTTAATTTAAAAAATTTTACTGATATTTTTAAGAATGATTTCTCTTTTTTTAATTTTAAAAAAGATATAAATCCATATACGTTTGAGCCATTAGAAATTAAATTTATAGAAGATAAATGAAAAAATTAAAAGGAGCATTAATCGGTTGTGGTTTCTTTGCAGAAAATCATATTTTAGCTTGGAAAGAATTAAGAAGTATAGAAATAATATGTGTTTGTGATTTAGATATAAAAAAAGCTAATAAATTTAAATCTAAATTTAATATTTTACACTCTTATTCATCAATAGATTTAATGTTAAAAAAACATAAAATTGACTTTGTTGATGTTGTAACAACAATGGAGACACACTTAGATATTTGTAAAATTTTATCTAAATATAGAATTCCAACTTCTGTACAAAAGCCATTTGCTGAAAATTTATTAAATGCGAAAAAAATTGTTTCTTTATATAAAAAAAACAAAACTCCACTTATGGTTCATGAAAATTTTAGATGGCAAAGTCCTCTATTAAAATTAAAAGAAATTATAAATAAAGAGAAATTAACTAAACCACATTATGCCAAGATATCTTTTAGACATGCAAATCCTGTTGGATATACCAATCAAACATATTTATACGATTTAAAAGAGTATTTAACCTTAGACGTAGGAATTCATTTATTTGATTTAAGTAGATTTTTTATGGGAGAAGCTAAAAGTATTTATACCGTAAATCAAAATACGAATAATAAATTTAAAGGTGAAACCGATTTTATATCACTTATACGAAATAAAAATAAAAGTATTACTATTGTTGATGCTTCTATTTCTTCAATAAAAAAACCTGATAGATTTGCTCAAACATTAGTTAATTTAGAATTCTCTAATGGCTCAATAGATTTAGACTATAATTATAAAATTACATTACACAAAAATAAAAAGAAGAAGATTTATGATGGAAAACCAAAGAAATATAATTGGATTTCAAAACCTTGGGATCAAATTCAAGAAAGTGTAATCAATACACACAAACATTTCATTGATTCATTGATTAATAGAGTTGAACATGACACTAGTGGTGAAGATAACATAAAGAGTTTATCATTAGTCTTCAATTCATACAAATCTGATAAATTAAGAAAAGAAATTAAAATTTAATTTTTATTTAAAGTTTAAATTATAAATTTTGATATTTCATCTCTTATTAATTTACTTAACAGACTGTAACCAAGTACATTCATGTGTAATGGATCTTCTGAATAAAATTTTTCAAATCCAGCATCAAGCATAGGAGAGCAAAGATCAATATAACGCCATTGACTAAAATTCTCAATTTTGTTTTTAATCCGTTCATTTGCATCAAGAATTGTATTTAAATAATTATTTCTGAATACACTTGGTTTAATGGATACAAAAAAACATAATGTATGAGGTAATTTTTCATTAACCTCAGAAGCAAATAATATAAATTCATTTTCTAAATCTTCAGCACTCATTCCACTACCTATATCATTATCTCCAGCATAAAAAATCATCTTATCAGGGTTATTAGGGACTACTATTCTGTTAAAATATGTACGGCATGATACTAATGTGGAACCTCCAAATCCTAAATTTAATAAACTATCAAATGACAAATCGGTTTTTGCATTTTCCCAATCTTTAAAAGTTGAGCTTCCAAATAAGACTATTTTGTTATTTTTATATTGATCTGAATGTAATTTAATTTCTAATTCTCTTACATCTGCTTCAAATTCTTCTTCAATAGGGCTAACTAAATTTATGTTACTTACTACATCCTCATTATTAATTTTATTTTTTGATGCTGATTTTGCTAATTCAATTGCTTCTTCAACATAAGATCTAAATGTTTTTCTATATTTAGATAGGAAATTCTCTAACTCTTTTTTATTTTGCATATCATTTACAAAATCTTTTATTTTGATTGGTTTTTTAATAACTGCAGAATAAATAGTATCAGAAATTGAATAATCAAAATTGGCTAATGCTATTGGAACAAGTAGTGGTTCAGGTTTTAATTGGTCTGCTAATAAAAATGCCCCTGGTTTTAATGGACCTGGAGAATTTGGAGTCAAATTATCTTCAGTTTCAGATGTCCCCTCTGGCGCAATAACTAAAGGTCTATTTTGATCAAAAATATTTTGAGTTTCAATAAATAATTTACTTTTTCTTTTCTTTTTTTGTTCTTGAGTTTCATTTAAATAGTCTGACTCAGGTGTATGAACGAAAATATAATCTAAATTCTCATAATAATTATATCTCCAAAATTCTGTATTTCTAGAATATCGAGCAATTCTTTGACCACCATCACCATATTTTGGAAATAAAATTTTTGCACTAATAAAATGACTATCTATACTAAATTGATGCCCATTAGCTAAACCATTTTCTTCAATACTTGCCAAATGATTATAAAAAAATATGTTTGTAGGCTCGTCTGGTAAATTCTCTATACCTTTAATAACATAAGGTACTTGATCAAATGCTTTTATAAAATCTGAATTTGTTAATTTTTGTAAAGCTTGTTTATTTATTGTATCATACGAAGTTGCTACTCTGTTGTATATTTTATTTAGTTGTTTGAAAAATCTATTTTTTCTTTCTATACCACTCAATGTATCAATCATTAAACTAGCTATAGATTTTTCATCATCGTTACCTGTAATTATTAAATCATAAATTGTATCGAATGCTAAAGAATGAGTTAAATGATTTTCTAATAAGTGAGGTATTGTATAAAGTTTTGAATTACTAGGTATTGTGGCAGAATTATCATCTAATAAAAATTGAAAAAACTCCTTTTCATTTTTAGCTGGATACGTTGTTAAGCCTGTTGAACTTTGAATATAACGACCTAATTGCCATAATTGTCTTTTAAAAAATTTGATTGCCAATTCTGAATTGGTTTTAATTAAATTATCAATAAACTCATTTGAAAATTTTAAAATTGTTGTATCTCTTGTTGATTTCAATGAATAAGGTGACTCAATATCATGCAAACCTGCAGATAAGGATAATGCTACTCCTGGTCTAGCTATTGATCTTGAGTTATTTTCTATCTGATCATCTTTTAAATTTGTAAAAGAAGCTTCCACTTTACCTTTTAACAAAATATTTATTCCATCTGATTTAGTGCCTTCTAGTGTTATATATTCACCAGCAGAAAATAGCCTGACGTTTGCATAGTTTATTAATTCATCTAAATCGTTATCATCAAGAAAAGCTAAAAATGCAGAATTTTTAATTCTTTTTGTATTTACAATATCTCCACCTGTTTTAACACCATCTGCTAAAATAATATTTTTTTGTTCAATGGGTTTTTCTAAATTGCGTGATGACCAAATTAAATTAATAGATTCAAATAATAAATAAGAATAAAAAAAACTTGCATAGTCAGGATCTATATCTTCTAATTCTTTTAATTTTTCTATTTTAAAAGAGATATACTCTGAATTACCTTTAATAAATATATCTGACATATATCTACCTGGTGCATTTAATCCTGAAATACCAAGGGGTGATCCAGAATTTCTTAGTGTTGCTAGATTATAAAAAACATTATTATGATATTTTACGAATTCCGCTTCACCTTTCAAAAGAATAAAAATTTGATCAGCAATTCCATGCTGTTCTGCAATTTTAATATCTTCACTACTTTTGTGAAATTCTGCACCAGAATTGATTAAATCTTCAGTATTTTTTTTTGGAGATAAAGAAAAACCTTTATCTACTAGTATTAAAGATATTTTTTCACTTAAATTCATTAATTATCTAGCTTAATAAATTTCCCTTTTTATTTAAAGAGAAAAATATTATCTTCTTATAATAGACTTAAAAATATTAATAAAAGATAATAGTATTATTTTTAATCTAAATATACTTACAATGGATTGGGCTAAATATGTCAATGCAGCAGCTCTTAAAACAGATTTACACTGGTACATATTCTCTTTAGGAACATATCTTTTAAGTATAGGTAAAGCTCTCTTAAAACTTGCATCAAATTCTACAGGAAGGGTAATCAAATGGATTAACACATTTGTAGATAAACATCCCATTATTATTATTGCAGCAATAAGAGTGATAAATGGACTTTTAGTAAAAGCAAATATTGATGGTAATCCTATAATTAATAAAAATGATCCAATTCTTTGAAAGATCATTGTTTTCTCAATTAATGATTGTCTAAGGATAAGTGGCTTATATTTTTCTTTATCTTGAATTGCATGACCAATTTCATGAGCAACAACGGCAATGCTTGTTATACTTTTTTTATCAAGTTTATCTGTAGCAATATGTATTTTTTTTTCTTTAGGATTGTAATGATCTAATTGCTGAATAGAATTAATTGATACATTGGTAATTTCTTCTTCTTCAAGTATTTTTTTTCCAAGCTCTCTTCCAGTGAAGGGCATATCTGGTAAAATTTTATTATATTTTTTTAAAATATAGTTTACCCATAAACTTGGAAGAAAGAGCAGGATAAATGGTAAAAAATAGTAAAATAATTTAATCACCTTATAAAAATAGGAATAATATTATTAAAAATCAATTTTATTTAGACTGGTAATATCAAAAATAATTAATTAATGCTTAAAAAGTGAAATCTAAATTTGAAAGAATTAATAGATTGCCCCCATATATATTTGGGGAGATAAATACATTAAAAATGAAACTGAGATCAGCTGGTAGAGATATTATTGATTTTGGTATGGGTAACCCTGATATGCCAACACCTATTCACATAAGGCAGAAACTAAAAGAAGTTATAGATAAGCCTGGTGTTGGACGTTATTCAGTTTCTAAAGGTATCAATGGATTAAGAAAAGCTCAAGCAAAATATTATAAAAAACGATTTAATGTTAATTTAAATCCATCAAGTGAAATTATAGTAACAATTGGTTCAAAAGAAGGTTTAGCTAATTTAGCACAAGCTATAACTTCAAGAGGAGATAGGATATTATGTCCTGATCCATCATATCCTGTTCATCCATATGGATTTATGATTGCCGGAGCTAAACTTACACCTTTGCAAACATTTTTTAATGGACAGTTCGATAAAAATAAATTTTTATTAAATATAGTTAATAATTTAAAAAAATATTCTTCAATAAAAGTTATTATCGTTTCTTTTCCATCAAATCCAACAGCTCAGATAGTTGATTTAGATTTTTATAAAGAATTAGTAAAAATTGCAAAAAAATATCAAGTTTTTATTCTATCCGATTTAGCTTATTCTGAAATTTACTTTGGTAATAATCCGCCTCCATCAATATTAGAAGCTAATGGAGCAAAGAGCATAGCAGTTGAGTTTACAACCTTATCCAAAACTTATGCTATGGCTGGATGGAGAATAGGTTTTGCGGTTGGAAACAAAACTTTAATTGAAGCATTAACAAAAATTAAATCATATGTTGACTATGGCGCTTTTACACCAGTTCAAGTAGCAGCCACTGCTGCTCTAAATGGATCTCAAAAATGTGTAGAAGAAATAAGGGAGACTTATAAAAAAAGAAGAGATGTTTTAATAGAATCTTTTGAAAGGGCTGGTTGGGATAAAATTCCAGAGCCTGAGGCATCAATGTTTGTATGGGCTCCTTTACCTAAAAAATATAAAAAAATGGGTTCTATGAAGTTTGCCAAAAATTTAATGATAAACGCCGATGTTGCAGTAGCCCCTGGTTTAGCTTTTGGAAAAGGAGGGGAGGGTTTTGTACGTATTGGTTTAGTAGAAAATACTCAAAGAATAAGACAAGCAGCTAAAAATATTAAAAGATATTTTAATACTTAATATTAAACTGATAAAATTTTAATATAATGAGATAATTTTTCACCTGAATCCCATGCATCACTTAGACTTTTTCCTATAACCCAGTCTCCACTTAAAAATAATTTGTTATCCTTAGAATTAATCCAATTTTTTTTTGAAATACTATTATAACTGATTTTTGTTTGCGCAAATAGCCATCTGTGTGATTTAATAAAACTTATCTCATTTTTTATACCAAATGTTTTTTCAAATATTGATTTAGCGTATTTTTCTAGATCAGATTTATCAATGTTAATATTTTTATTTGTATATTCAGAACTCATATTTAATACCCAACAATCATCAGATAATTCATTAAATTTGATATTTTGATTCATAAAGAAACTAATATCTTTGTGAAGATTTAATCCTGCTTTAATATTTATGTTGTTAATATCTTTATAACTTAACATTACAGTATGTATTGGATCATAAGATGGTTCGTTAAAAATCTGAGTAAAATCAATCAAATCTTTTGAAAGTTCTTTTGATTGTAAATACGGTATACAAATTAAAACATAATCAAAATCTTTAAATTCTTCCTTTTCAGAAAATAGTGAGAAGAGATCATTACTATTTTTTGAAATTTTAATTATTTTTGAATTTAAATAACTTTTTACTTTAATATTATTAAAAATAGACTTTGGAATAGAATTCATTCCATTTTGACCAATAATAATTTTTTTTCTAGTTTTTTTATTTTTTAAATAATCTGTTGCAAAATCTATTTCTATTACTTTTCCTAAGTTATATCTACTTATTACTTCATTTAATTGATTTACAGAATGATTTGCTGATAGATAATGTGCACCATGATCAAAAAAGTAATTATCATGCTTTCTAGTAGATACTCTTCCTCCTGGTCTCCATGATTTATCAAAAATCGTAATATTATGTTCTTGAAGATTATAAGCAAGAGACAAACCAGTCATCCCAGCTCCAATTATTGCAATATTTTTCACATTAATTAATATTAATTATTTGAAAATTTTTTTTGTCTGAAGATTTAATTTTTTTTAAACCAAATTTACTACATAGATTTTTGTATCTCTGTTTTGCTGGTAAGTTAATTGTTTTAAAATGTATATTATCGTGACCGAACATCATTTTCTGACCATTAATTTCATATAATTTTTTATAAATACTAGATTTTCTTCTGATAACCATAATTTAATAGAAAAAATATATAGTTAAATTTAAAGCAGCAAAGATAAATACTATCGCAATAGCTGCGTATAAATTTCTTTTGTTCATATCTATTTATAATTAAAATTATACTTAAAAGTCAAGATACTAAATTAATTTAACATTAATGATTTTAGGAAATCTAAGTTTTCAATTAATCGTCTTAATTCTTCTGGATCTAGTCCTTTTAAATTTTCTTTAAATAAATTTTGATAGTCTAATGTATCAATACGATCCGTATATATTTCTTTTAAAGAAATTGTATTTGAATTATCATAATCATAATTCCCAATTAATATTTTTGATAATGCAGGAAATATTAGTGATGTAGTTGTGTAAGTTGCAAATCCTATGTCTCTGTCTTCGTCTTGTCTTTTGTCAATAAAGGTAAAATAAATAGCTATTCTTGCTGCACGTGTTAATTCTGCTACAGATAATTCATCATCTTGTGATACATCTAAAAATGAAAAAGTTTCATTAATACAATTTGCAGGATTGCTATCACTATTACATGTTTCAATTAATTGAGAATTCATTAAGCTAATAACTTCACCATAAATAATTTGAAAGACACTAGGGATTGATTCACATTTTTCATAAATAGAATACTCTGATGAATTTAAAAAAGAATAATCTATACCATCCCAATCATCCGGAGCAGTAACCTCAAGTAAATTATCACCATCTTTTTTTAAAAAATAATAATAATTTCCATCTAGTTCACCCCATTTGTAAGCTGACCAATCTTGTACCCTTGATGTTTTGGACACATTAAAGCCAACATATGTCTCGTCAATCCACATACTTGTATTATTTGATATTATAAATACTTGATATTCTGCGTCACAATCATCACTCCAAATACCTTGCATATCTTTTGGAAAATTATCTTCAAATATTAATTCTGCATTCAGGTGAAATGGTAATAATAAAAAAATACTAAAAATTAATTTTACTAAATTATTCTTCATAAGGCATAACTCTTATTACATCTCCGTAAATAATTACAACTCTTTGCCCATTCGGAAGGGCATTATTATCTCCTTGTACAAAAGCTTTTTCTTGATCATTTTGACAATTAGAAGTGTTATTACCACATTCATCAATATTCACTATATATTGGAAGCCATCATGATTACCAATTTTAGCTTGAATTACTGAACCCATAGCGGCTCCTCCAATAGTTCCATATACTATAGCAATATCTTGACACTTAGTTCCTAAAATTTCTTCTTCTCCACATATTTGAGAAGCTAAAAGACCTCCTATCATTGCTCCAGCAGTTGCTCCAATCCAATCACTTTCACCTTCAATTTTTACTGGAAGAGATGTTTTAATTGTTCCATATTCAATATTAGTTATTTTTTGTGCATCAGATTTTTTTACCTTATTTGGAGATGTTGTATTACAAGAGATTAGTGTAAAACTAATTATCAGGGGAATTACCAATAATTTTACTAATTTGATCATTAATTTATAAATTATTATAGTTAAAAATTGTCTAAAATAAGCAATTAATTTTAATAAATCATATAAATTTTATAATAACTTACTATTTAAATATTGATGAAAAGTGTATTTTTAATTCTTGGAAATCAATTATTCCCACATAAACACCTAAGAAAATATAAATACTCAACTATTTTTATGTGTGAAAGTTTTGATCTTTGTACTTTTCAAAAACATCATAAATTAAAACTCATTCTTTTTCTGTCCTCAATGAGATCTTATGCCGATGAACTAAAAAAAAATAAATTTAAAGTTAATTATATTGATTTAAAAAAGGATTTTAAAATATCCTACGAAAAAAAATTAGAAAATTTTATAAAAAAAAATAAATTCGAAGAATTAATTTCTTTTGAAATTGAAGATAAATTTTTTGAAAAAAAAATAAGCACCTTATGTAAAAAAAATAAGATTAAATTAACTTTTATACAATCACCCATGTTTTTAAATTCAAGAGATGAATTTAAAAATTATTTAAGTAAAACAAAAAAACCTTTTATGGCAAATTTTTATAAAATTGCCCGTGCAAAAATAGACATTTTGATGGAAAATAATAAGCCCAAAGGTGGAAAATGGAGCTTTGATGAAGATAACAGAAAAAAACTCCCTAAAGATATTAAAATACCAGAAATGATTACTACAAAAGAAACAAAGCATACAAAAGTTTTAAAACAACAAATAAACACAATTTTTAAAAATCACCCAGGCCAAGTTGATAACTTTTGGCTACCTACAACTTATGATGATGCAGTTAAATGGTTAGATTATTTTATTATTAAAAAATTTAATTTATTTGGTGATTACGAAGATGCAGTTGATACTAATAATAACTTTTTATTTCATAGTGTTCTAAGCCCCATGATTAATTTAGGTTTATTAACACCAGATCTAATAATTGAAAGAGTAAGAAAAGTTGAAAATAAAATTAAAATTAATTCTTATGAAGGTTATATTAGGCAAATTATTGGATGGAGAGAATTTATTAGGGGAATTTACCAAAATTATGATCAACAATTAGAAGAAAATAATTTCTTTCAACATAAAAATTCTCTAACTAAAAAATGGTATGACGGTACAACCGGATTAGATCCTTTAGATCACTCAATTAAAAATGCTCAAAAATATGGGTACACTCATCATATTGAGAGACTAATGGTTTTATGTAACATCATGAACTTATGCGAAATTAAACCTAATGAAGTTTATAATTGGTTTATGGAAATGTTTGTTGATAGCTCTGATTGGGTAATGTCACCTAATGTTTATGGTATGGGATTGTTTAGTGATGGAGGTATATTTAGTACCAAACCTTATATTTGTGGTTCAAGTTATTTTATGAAAATGATGAATTTTAAAAGAGGTAATTGGAATGATATTATGGATGGATTGTATTGGCGTTTTATTGATAAAAATAGAAAATTTTTTCAATCTAATCCACGTTTAAATATGATGGTCAATATCTATGATAAAATGAATGCAGAGAGGAAAAATCATATAATAATGAAAGCTAATCAGTTTATTAGTGATAATACCAATTAATGGATAAATTTGATGTTGTTGCAGCAATAATAATAAAAGATGATAAATATTTTATTGCGCAAAGAAATAGAAATAAACATATGGGATTAAGTTGGGAATTTCCTGGAGGAAAAGTTGAAAAAGGCGAAACTTTTGAAATTGCACTTAGAAGAGAAATAAAAGAAGAGCTTAATATAGAGATAAATATTAAAAATAAAATTGGTGAAGAAAATTATAAAGATGACAAAATAAATGTAAAATTACATTATTTTATATGCTCTCATTTTAATGGTGAAATTATTTTGAATGAACACGAGGACTCGGCTTGGATTACAAAAAATGAATTTAAAAATTATAATTTTGCTGAAGGAGATAGTGATATTATAAACTTATTATAAGTCTAATTTTAAAATCCTTTAAAACCTTAATTTTTCTACTTTTTTTTCAAAAATTTTATTTTCTTTTATTTTAGTGATAAAGACCAACCTCATTTATGAAAGTTGATAAAGACCAAATATCCGCATGGGGTGTTCATGCCTTCACTGGATCTGGAGCTATACTTGGATTTCTTGCCTTGATATCAATTTTAAATAATGATCAAGTAGGTAGTTTTTTATGGCTTGGTATGGCCTTACTAGTGGATGGAGTTGATGGAACATTAGCCAGGAAGGTAGGTGTTGAGGAAAAAGCGCCAAATCTAGATGGAATTATTTTAGATTCCATTATTGATTATCTAAATTACGTTATTAATCCAGCTTTAATGATTTACTGGTTTCAGATGGTGCCATCTGGTTTTGAAATGATTTTGCCTGCTCTAATATTTGGAGTTTCTTTGTACACTTTTATAAACGTTAATATGAAAACAGATGATTATTATTTTCAAGGTTTTCCTGCAGTCTGGAATGTTGTAGTTTTATATTTCTTTATATTAAATACAAATGAATGGATAAATCTAGTTGTGATAATAATTTTATTAGTACTAACATTTGTTCCATGGAAGTTTGTTCATCCATTAAGAGTAAAATCATTTAGAAATTTGACAATTTTTTTTACTGTTGTTTGGGCAGCAACAACATTACGATTAGTAACAAAATCAGAAATAAACTTAATTATAAATGATACAATTGTTCTTCTAATATGGTTAATTTGTACGGGTTACTTTATTTATATTTGTTTTCTTAGATCAATTAAAGACTACTAAAAGCGTAAGAAATTCAATATTATTTTGCATATGCAAAAAATGCATATCAAATAAGTATGAAATTCATTTTTAAAAATAAATAAATTTTATTATTAAAATTTCATCGTTCATTTTGAATAATTCAAAACGGAAGTAAACGAAAGTTGAAGGAACGCATGCAAGTTATTAAATCGTTCAATCTGTATTAACAGATCGGAAGTAGGCTAATGCTGAAGGAACGCGGATCTTATTATTAATTTCCATAGCTAAGCATGAATTATAACGGATAAGAAAGGTTTGTTATAACTATGTTTAAAAAGTTAGATAATAAAAAGATACTCTTTTCAAATCTCAAGAGGCTTACTCCTTGATGTTTAATGAAATGTATCAATCTGAGTCAGTTATAAGAAATCATTATAACAATATTAATGATTGGTTAGATCAAATGACCTCAAAAGTTATTCTTGAAAAGAATGCTGAAGCTGAAACTCATTTTAGAAATATTGGAATTACATTTTCTACAAATAACGAAACTGCAAGAGAAAGAATTATTCCGTTTGATTTAATTCCAAGGATATTTACCTATACTGAATGGTTAAGATTAGAAAGAGGAGTAATCCAAAGAGCTAAAGCACTTAATGCATTTCTTGCTGATATTTATAATCAAGGTGAAATAATAAAAGCTAATATAATTCCTAAAGAAATTATTTACAAAAAAAAATCTTTTGAACCTTCAATGTTTGGTTTTTCCCCTCCTAGAGATATCTATAGTCCTATAATTGGTATTGATTTAGTAAGAACAGGTCCCAATGATTATTTTGTTTTAGAAGATAATTGTCGAACACCAAGTGGTGTTTCTTACATGCTAGAAAATAGAGAAATAATGATGCGAATGTTTCCTGATTTATTTCATAACAACAGAGTAACACCAATAGATGACTACCCAACAAGACTTTTGCAAACCTTGATGAGTTTAGCTCCTATAAAATGTGAAAATCCAGAACCAGTATGTGTGTTACTTACACCTGGTCCTTTAAATAGCGCTTATTACGAACATAGTTTTTTATCAGATCAAATGGGTATTGAAATGGTTGAATCAACAGATTTATTTGTTGAAGGAAAATATCTTTATATGAAAACAGTTGATGGTCCAAAAAGAGTAGATGTAGTGTATAGAAGAATAGATGATGATTTTTTAGATCCTCTCTGTTTTAATCCTCAATCTGTAATTGGTATTCCAGGAATTATGGATGTTTATAGAACAGGTGGTGTCAATATCTGTTCAGCTCCTGGAGCAGGCATAGCTGATGACAAAGCAATTTATATTTATGTACCTGAGATGATCAAATTTTATTTAGGCGAACAACCAATCTTAGATAATGTTGAAACATGGAATTGCGAAAAGGAACAAGAATTAAAATATGTTTTAGATAATATAAATGAACTTGTCGTAAAAGAGGTTGATGGATCTGGAGGTTATGGGATGTTAATAGGTCCAAAATCTTCTAAATCCTCTATAGATGAATTTAAAACAAAACTCTCAACAAATCCAAAAGGATATATAGCTCAACCTCTACTTGATCTTTCATTTTCACCAACACTAATCAAAAATCAAGTTGAGGGAAGAAGGGTAGATTTACGTCCATTTTGTTTAATTGGAGAGCAGGCTCAATTAAGTTCTGGTGGTTTAACTAGAGTTGCAATGAATGAAGGTTCGTTTGTTGTAAATTCTAGCCAAGGAGGCGGTGTGAAAGACACATGGGTTTTAGCTGAATGAGGAATAAAAATGTTAAGTAGAACTGCTGAATATCTATATTGGATCAGTCGTTATATGGAAAGAGCTGAAACTACAGCCAGGCTTTTGGATGTTGGTTATAGAATGTCTCTTTTTCCAAATCCAAGTGGTTATAATAATGAATGGGAATCAGTTTTATCTGCTGCTGGAGCAATAGAGGGATATAAAAATAAATATGATACAATTGAACAGAAAAATGTGGAAGATTATTTATTTTTTGATGAAAGTAATCCTTCATCTGTTTACAATTGTATTCTTAATGCACGAAATAACGCATTAGTAGTTAGAACTTCCTTTACCCCGGAGTCTTGGTTAGCAATTAATAAAACTTATCAAGAGATACTAAATTTAAAAGAAAAAAAATTTACAAAATCTGATTTACCTGATCTTACTGAGTGGACAATAGAACAAGTAAACTTATTTAGAGGATCATTAAGTTCTTTGCTTAGAAATGATGGTTATAATTTTCTTTTTCTTGGTTTATTTATTGAGAGGGCTGATAATTCTGCCAGATTATTAGATGTAAAGTATTTTGTTTTATTACCTAAGCCTCAATATGTAGGTGGTAATATCGATAATATGCAATGGAGTATATTGCTTCGCTCTTTATCTTCTTTTAGAGCTTTTAGATGGGCATACGATGGTAATATTACCGCAACTAAAATTGCAGACTTTTTAGTTTTAAATAATAATTGCCCTAGATCTTTAAGTTTTTGTATTCAGAATATTGTTAAACATTTAACTAACCTAACATGCAGTCCAGAAAAAGTTGGAAGAATTTATAATAATTTAAAAGATCTAAATACTAAAATTCAGGAAGAAAAAATAGAAACTATTGTTGAATATGGACTTCATCAATTTGTAACACAATTTATTAGAAAAATATCTAGTGTTGATAACGAAATACATAAGGAGTTTTTTAATTAATATGGAACTAATCATTGAACACACAACTAAGTATGAATATAAAAATCCTGTTGCAGGATTAATTCAAACTACAAAATTATATCCTTCAGAATATAACGGTCTTAAAATTTTAGAATGGAATGTCCATAACGACTCAGCCAAAAAATCAAAAATTTATCAAGATGGTATGGCTAATAATATTCAAAGTTTTACAAACACAAACAAGGTTAAAAAAATACAATTTACCGTTCTTGGAAAAGTTGAGACATTTGATACAAAAGGAATTTACCAGAGTGCTTCTGATAAAATAGATCCATTGGTTTACTTAAGAGAATCAAACTTAACAAAAGCAAATACTGATATAAAAAATTTAGCAATTGAAGCTAAAAATGGTTTTAATGAAAATGAAAATTTAGAAACATCTCATAATCTTATGAATTTAGTAGCTGAAAAAATTGAATACAAGCCATTAACCACAAATAATCAAACAACAGCAATTGAAGCATTTAAACAGAAAAAAGGAGTCTGCCAGGACCAAGCGCATATTATGATCGCTGCCGCAAAAACATTAGGAATTCCAGCCAGATATGTAAATGGTTATATGCACAATAATTCCCATTCTTCAGAATTTCAATCTACACATGCTTGGGCTGAATTTTATATAAATGATTTAGGTTGGGTAGGATTTGATCCAACAAATAAATGCAGTCCTGATGAAAGATATGTACGTGTTTCATGTGGGCTTGATGCTAGTTACGCATCACCTATTAAAGGTGTTTTTTATGGTAATATCAGTAATGATGCTGTTATAGAAAACTTAGATATTCATGTACAAACATTAGAAAATAATTCTCAACAATAATCTGTTTGAAATATTTGTTAACTTATTAGTATTATTTAAACAAAGGAGGAAATATGTTTCAAAATAAAAAACAACTTCAGTATTTATGGATTTTTAAACCTGAGCTTAATGATATTGCAAAAAGAATTGCAGAAGATCATACAAAATGGATGAATGAAACACATACAAAAGAGGGCGATAAAGCACTTCTAATGTTAAATTGGTCCATGGGTCCCGAATTCAAAGATGGAAATAAAACAGGTAATATGTCCCTAATCTTAACAGAAGTTTATGAAAATCAAGTGGGAATAGATGATCATTTTGAACAAGCACAAAATAATGGCGCAACTTTTAGAGATGATTTTAGTGATTTTGAAAGTAAATGTGAGAATATAGTTAAAATTAATACTTCAGATATTATGCATTCAATGTGGTAAATATAATTTTCAAAATCTAATTTCTTTTAAATAGATTAAAATAATCTTATTGTAATATGCAAACTACATATCTAAGTTAGATAATATATTTATTATAATTTTAGGTATTATGGAAATTGAAAAAATTTTTAAAAATTTAATTTTAGCTGACTTTATTGTCATTATTTTAATTGTTATATCATCTATGAACCAACCATCTGAAATATCCAATCTTTATGAAAATTTAAATGATGGATTATTATCTAATTTTGAAAATTTTTCTAGAATAGTATCTATTAGTTTATTCTTTTTATATCTATTTACTTTAAATTTACTTTATAGATTTATTTCTTATGGCAAATCACTTTATTTATTTTTAGTTGTAACTGCCATAGTTTTAAATTATTTTAGTGGTTCTGTTATTTATACTGCTTTTAGTGGTATGCTTGATCAAATTGGTGGATTAATTAGTGGCGCAATTTTGATTCTTTTATATTTTTCACCAATTAAAAATAATTTCAGATGAAAAATAACTTAGTTTTCTGCAATCAAATCAATATTTATGTATTTTTTGCTAAAATTTAATTAATATATAAAAATAGGTTGGTCAAAACCCTTGTAAAAAAAAGACCATAAATTTTTTTATGGTAAAAACATTAGCTAAAATTATCATTGGTTTATTAAGCTTATGGGCAATAGTATTTATAATTGCAGAGATAATAGGTGTAACCATCTATTTTCCATTCACTATAATTGAAAAACAAGAAATACCATATCATAGAATTACTTCAGTTAGATTAGCTGTTTTTCTAACTTTTGCTTATTTTGGTTTTAGGTATCTTTTTTTTCAATCAGAAAAACTATATCCTATTCAGTTTTTAGAAATTTATATTAAGTCGTTTACAGTTTGTTGTTTGTTTGTTTTTTACACCAGTCAAGTTGAATATAGAGAATACTATTTTGTTTTATTTTTATTTATAGTTTCATTAATCTTACACTTTGCATCAAGAAATAGGATTAGAAGTTATTTTAATTAAAACAAGCGGCTTTTAAACCGCTTGTTGTATATATTAATATGCTTCAAATATTGTTCTCAGGATAATTAAAATCAATCCAACTAATGGAAACATCACTCCTCTTATATTAGGGTTAATGCCGTAGTTGTTTACAAGATTAAAATACCTAACTAATGAACTAATTAAAGCTATGGCCATAAGCATAAATAAAAATGAATACCAAAATTTATATTGTACAACATTTTCATCATAGGTATTTCCAGTGACATCTAAAGTTAGTAATATAGACATTAACAACATTGTTAAAAAAACCGCTCCTAGAGGACCTCTAAACACTAATTTAGGCTCCTCATTTGAAAAACCTAATTCATTAAAGAATTTTTCATTGAAATAAAATTGATAAATAATAAACAAATTAAAAAGCATAAATAGAACATGGAATGTAAATGCCATTGTTCCCCCAGCTTCTAAAATATATTCAGCCATAAAATCTCCTATTTCTAATATAATTATCAAAATATTAATGATTCTTTATAAAAAAATTATTAAAGTAATCTTTAATGAAGAATATTTTAGTAACAGGTGGATCAGGCAAGGCAGGTAGAGCTACAATCAAACTATTATTAAAAAATAATTACAATGTTTTCAATGCAGATTTAATAAATCATCCCGAATTAGAAGTTCCTTTTACGAGAGTTGATTTAGAAAATTTTGGAGAAGCAATGGAGTCTGTATCTGAAATAGATGATCGTATTAATGGAATAGATGCAGTTATACATCAAGCTGCAATTCCAGCTTCTGGACTAGAAGTTAATCATAAAACATTTAGAGCTAATACTTTAAGTACTTATAACATCTTTCAATCATCTAAAGTTATGAAAATAAATAATATAGTATGGGCATCAAGTGAAACAGTTCTAGGTTTACCTTTTGATACTTATCCACCTTATGTACCTGTTGATGAAGAAATTCAACTGCGTCCAGAGTCAAGCTATTCACTATCTAAAGTGATGGGTGAAGAAATGGCCAGACAATATTGTAGGAGAAATCAAGATATGAAGATATTTGGTCTGCGTTATTCAAATATAATGGAAGAACATGATTACAAACAATTCAATTCATTTCAAAATGATCCATATTTACGAAAATGGAATTTCTGGGGTTATGTTGATGCTAGGGATGTTGCTCAAGCTTGTTTATTAGCAATGGAAAGTAAATTAAAGGGGGCTGATAATTTTATTATAGCAGCCGATGACACAGTGATGAATGAAGATAATAAATCACTTTTAGATAAAGTGTTTCCTAATATTAATATTAAGGGTGATATAGGTCAAAATAGAACATTATTAAGTAATGAAAAAGCAAAAAGAGTTTTAGGATTTAAACCTAAATATTCTTGGAAAAATTTAAAATAAATTATCATTATTTAATATTTATTTAATTTTTAAAATTTAGAGATTTGTTATGGAAAAAAAAATATACTTAAATAGCTTTTTTTCAGCATCTGTATCAATTTTTGTTCCAGTATTTATTTGGGGTAATACCGTTTCACATTTTCCATGGATTATTGAGAAATTGGATTTTTCAAATCGAACTATTGGATTTCTGCTGATGTATTTTTCTATTGTCCAATTAATTGCATCTCAAGTCGCTGGGAGAATTATTGTTCCTAAAATAGGAACAAGAAATACACTTGTAATAGGTACATTAATTTTTTCATTTTCACCAATTACCTTTGGTTTATCAAATAATGAATTTATTTTTTTGATGAGTTGTTTTCCAACAGGTATAGGTTTTGGATTTATATATACGACAGCAACAATAGCTACAAATAATGCTGAAATTAAAACAAAATATATTTTACAGACATATCTAAGTGCGTTTTTAAGTTTAGGTTTCTTATGTGGAGGATTATGTTCAGGTTTTTATAGAAATTATAATTTTGATTCACACTATCTTTTTTTTACACTTATTTTTGTTTCAATTTTGTCTTCATTATTAATTTATAAATTAGGATTAAATAGAGATGAGGAAAATATAGAAAAAATGGAAAAATTAAAAATCCCTGAAAAAAATATACTAATTTTTAGTTTATATTTATTTATTTTTTTGGGTACAGTAATGGCGTTAGTTGATTGGGCGCCACTCTGGTTTGAAAGAGAGTTATTAACAACAAGTTTAATTGCTAGTTTAACTATAGTTTGTTGGGGGGCAGGTGAAACAACTGGTAAGTTTTTAGGTGCTACAATGATAAAATTTACATCAGAAAAAATTGTGGGTGGATATATGCCCTTGATTGGTTCAGTTATTTACTTAATAATTATAATGTATGGTAACATATATTTTATTTTACTTGGATTACTTATATTAGGATTTGCCTCTGCTAACTTTTTTCCAATAGTAATAAGAGTCGCTCTAAATAATACTAAAGATAATTTAAATACTGCTGCAGCAAATCTTTCAACTATTGGCTTTCTTGGGTTTTTAGTTGGACCAGCTATAGTAGGATATACTTCTGAAATTTATAGTATATCTGCAAATACAAAAATTATATCTTTTATTTGGGTATTTTTGTTTATATCTTTTTTAATAACTCTTAATCTAAAAAAAATTAAATAATATTTTTTTTAATCTTTACTTGATTTTGCCCAAAGATTTATTTTTTCTTCTTTTGCATATTTATCTATTTCTTTTAATTCTTCAGAAGAAAATATTAAATTTTTTTGACTATCTAAGCATTCATCTAATTGTTCTACAGTTCTTGCACCAATAAGAGCTGATGTCATGTTTTTATGCCTAAGCACCCATGATAACGCCATCTGAGGTAGTGATTGATTTCTTTTCTTAGCTATGTTTGTTAATTTTTTAATTTTAAGTAAATAACTTTCAGTAATCATTTTTTTATCTAGCGATGAATTATCTGAAATTCTAGAAATTTTAGGAATAGATTTTAAATATTTACCTGATAACATTCCTTGGGCAAGAGGAGAAAAAGCAATACACCCAATACCTAATTTTTTTAATGTAAATAATAAATCTTTTTCTATCCATCTATTGATCATTGAATAAGAAGGTTGATGAATAAGACAACTAACTCCTCTTACTTTTAGAAGTTTATTCATTTTAATTGTTTGCTTTGAACTATAAGAAGAAATACCAACATATAAAGCTTTTCCACTTCGTACTGCTTGAACTAAAGCATCAGCAGTCTCTTCTAAGGGCGTTAATGGATCAAAACGATGAGAGTAAAAAATATCTACATAATCTAATTTCATTCTTTTCAAACTTTGATCAAGACTTGCAGTTAAGTATTTTTTTGAACCCCATTCTCCATATGGTCCATCCCACATATGATAGCCAGCCTTACTTGATATTATCATTTCATCTCTATATTTTTTTAAATCAGAGTTCATAACTTTACCAAAATTAACTTCTGCAGATCCAGCTGGTGGTCCATAATTATTTGCTAAATCAAAATGAGTTATACCTCTATCAAATGCTCTAAAAAGCATCCTCTTTGCTTCTTTTGACATAGATTTTTTACCGCCAAAGTTATGCCAAAGACCAAGTGTAATAGGGGGTAAAAGTAAGCCGCTATTTCCACATCTTCTGTAGGTTAATTTTTGATATCTTTTTGTGCTAGCTTTGTACGGCATATTTAAAAATAATTATAAAATTTTATATAATAATATATAAATTAAATAAATGACTGACTTGCAATGGTATGCATATTTAGGGGGATTTGTAGCTTTCGCAATTGGATGTTACATATATTATCTTTCTAGAAATAAAGAACTAAATGATCAGCAGATAAAAAAATAGAAAAAGACTTATGAATTTTTTTTTAATTATAGCTTTAGTTTGTGTTGGTTATTCGTGGCTGTAAAAATAAGAGATAACTTTTGAAATATTATATTGCAATTGATGCTGGGACTTCAGTTATTAAGACAGTAATATTCAATACAAATTTTAAACAAATAAATTCTTATAGTATAAAAAATCCAGTAGTAACTGACAAATTTGGTAAATCTGAAATTGAAATGGAAAAATTTTGGATGCTTACCGCAAGGTGTATTAAACTATTAATAAAGAAATCCAAAATTCAATCACAATCAATTGTTGGCTTAGGCATAACCGGAAATATGGTTGGGTTTTGGTCTATTAATAATAAAAATAATCCAGTAAGAAATGCAATTTTGTGGAATGATACTAGAAGTATAAAAATTTTCACTAATAAAAAAATATTTGATCAAATTTATAAAATTACAGGCTCTATCGCGCAATACGGCTGTACTATACCTATTCTAAAGTGGATGACTAAGTTTGAAAAAGAAAATTTAAAGAAAATTAAATATATCTTAACTTGTAAAGATTGGTTAAGATTTAAATTAACAGGAAATATAAATAATGATGAAACAGAGGTTTCGGTATATCCAGGAGATATAAAAAATAAAAAATTATCAAAAAAGATTTTCAAAATATTTAATCTAAACACTAAATATTTCAAACTTTTTCCAGAAATAAAAAAATCAAATGAATTAGGCGGATACATTACTAAAAGTGCATCAAAATTAACCAATTTAAAAATTGGTACCCCAGTTATTATAGGATGTGGTGATGTAATAGCTTCAATATTAGGAGCTGGAGGAATTAACCATAATAAAAAAATAAGTATAGTTGGAACTACATGTCACAATATTATAGTTAAAAATAATTCAAAAATATCTAAAGACGGTTCAGGATTATTTTTTGCTTCTTTAAATAATACTTGGTTAGAAACTAAAATAAACGTTGCAGGAACTACTAATATTGATTGGGTAATTAATAATTTCTACAAAAATTCAAAAAAGTATTCAAATAAAATTAAAATAATTAATAATTTTGAAAAAAAATATTTAACTTTCAATAATCCTGAAAATTCATTGATATTTCTTCCTTACATAAATTACGGAGGAACAATATCCCCGTTTGTAAATTTAAATTCTAAAGCGGAAATTTTTGGAATTTTACCACATCATAATAATTTTGATATTATGACTGCTTGTTACGAAGGTTTAGCATTATCTATTAAGGATTGTTTTGCTAATAAAATT
Source organism: uncultured Alphaproteobacteria bacterium (assembly GCA_902614395.1). Taxonomy (GTDB): domain Bacteria; phylum Pseudomonadota; class Alphaproteobacteria; order HIMB59; genus CACPNW01. The sequence continues at coordinate 85,970 of CACMKW010000005.1, forward strand.
AAATCTAAAGACAGTCTTTATCTTGCAGGAGGTGCATCAAAAAGTAAAATTTTACCTCAATTAATTTCAAGTATTTTAAATATTAAAGTTAAAATTTTAACTAATTCAGAATTGGGTGCGCTAGGTATTGTATTCTTAATTGACAGTTACTTGCATCAAAAAGATTTAAAAAAATTGATTAACGATCGTCAAAATATTGGTCATATTTACACACCCCAAAGAAAACAATCCAAATATCTTAATAATAAATATCAAAAATATAAAAAATTAAGAGAGTCATTGAATAATATTTGGTGAAAGTCTCTAATTTAGTTGATAATGTTAGTATATTTATATTAAAATATTAATCATAAATTAAGTGAGGAAAAATGAATAAAATATTATTATTTTTTATTACAATTCTATTTTCTTTGAATGCTTATGCTGTAACAAATGTTACTTTTTGGCATATGGAAGGTGTTCCACATAGAGTTGATAGAATTCAGACATTAATAGATGAGTTTAATTCTGCAAATCCAGATATTAATGTAACTCAAGAAGTTCAAAACTGGGGTGAAATTTATGCTAAAGCACCTGCCTCAGTTGCTGCTGGAACTGCTCCAGAAATATTAGTTGGTATTCCAGATTTTACTCCTATACTTGCTGATATGGGTGCAGCACAACCTGTAGAAGATTTTGTTGCAGAACTAGATTCAAAATATGGTTTTTATCAAAAAGCACTTGATCAATATACTTATAATGGTCACACTTGGGCTGTTCCTTTATGGAACATGGGTTTATCACTTTGGTATAGAAAAAGCGATTTTGAAGCAGCTGGAATTGAACCTCCAAAAACTTGGTCTGATCTAAAAAAAGCTGCTAAGGCTTTAACTAAAGACGGTGTTTATGGAATAGGTCTTCCAGGAAATAAACAACTTTATACAGATCAAACAATTTATAGTTTTATGGTTAATTCAGGCGCTGAAGAAATTTATAATTCTGATGGTACTTTAAGATTTGATAACCCTCAAACTGTAGCAGCTTATGATGTTTATAAAGAATTATATGAATATTCAGCTCCAGATGCTGCAAACTGGACTTGGGGAGAAGCAGAAGCCTGTTTTGCAAGTAAAGGTTGTGCAATGATATTGCAGTTTACTGTAATTTCTACATATGACTCACAAGCTGGTGGCGATGCTAGTGACTTAGGTGTTATTCAAATCCCTTATGCAAATGGTAAAGCTCATAGAGCTGGAACTGTTTCATATGTGAACTCTGCAATGATTATGACCGCAGATGAAGCGAAAATGGAAGCTTCCAAGAAGTTTTTAAGTTTTTTAATGGAACCTGGAAACTATGGAAGATTTATTAACATGGAGCCAGGATTATTTTTACCAATAACTGAAGCTGGAAGTCAAGATTCAACTTATTGGGATGATCCAGTTGTTGTAAAATATAAATCACAAGTAGAAACGATGTTAGACAACTCTACAAGAGGGAGTCTATTTGGATTTACTAATGGAAATACTTTTACAAGTATATCATCTATATCAGCTCAGAATTTATTAGCTCAAACTCTTCAATTAACTTTAATCGATGGCAAAAGTGCAAAAGATGCGGTTAGTGAAGGTATGGAAATAATGACTGAAGCTATTGAATAAATTAAAATCTTTTCAGCACCCCTATACAAGGGGTGCTGTAAATTCTGTGAAAAAAAATAATATTGAAGGTTGGCTGTTTGTATCTCCATTAGTTATTTGGATATGTCTTATTATTTTAGTTCCAATTTATATAGCATTTGAATTAAGTTTATTTAACGTTAAGATAATTGGCACTTCAGGGAAATTTGTTGGAATTGACAACTATATAAAATTACTTGGTAAATCAAAATTTTTAAATGCTTCATTAAATAGTTTGTATTGGATAATTGGCAATGCAATCTGCCAGACATTTTTTGCATTCACTATAGCCTTAACAATTAATTATAAATTCCCTGGCAAAAAAATTATGGCTAATTGGATTATTTTATCATTTATAATTCCAACAGTAGTAGTTGTTGTAATTTGGAAATTAATGCTAAGTAGTAGTAGTGGTGTAATAAATTCAGTTTTAATTGATATTGGTTTATTAGATGAAGCTACGGGTTTTTTTAGCTCACCAAACAAAGCTTTCATAAGTTTAGTTATAATTAATTCATGGAGATGGAGCCCTTTTTTAGCATTAATTATTCTATCCGGACTAAATTCCATAAATAGAGAAATGTATGATGCATCTAAGGTTGATGGAGCTAATTTTATTCAACAATTTTTTTTCATCACATTTCCAAATCTTAAAAGTGTTCTATTTGTATTAGGATTAGTTGGTACATTACTGTCATTCAATATATTTGACATTATATGGTTAATTACAAAAGGTGGGCCATCAAGTGCTACTACAACATTACCATTATTAATTTATGAGACAGCGTTTACCAAATTTAGAATCAGTCAGGCTGCAACCTTATCAATAATTACCAGTTTCTTATTATTACTATTTTCAATAATCTTTATTAAATCAATGGCACCTAAAGAAGATGATTAAAGAAAATAATATAAAATTTATATTCTTAAGTTTATCTCTATCGTTGATAATACTAATTTTTTTCTTTCCTTTTTTTTGGATAATTACATCATCATTTAAAAGTCCTGAAGAAATAATTGCAACATCTACAACCATTATTCCCAGATCTTTTACTTTAGAGCATTATAATAAAATATTATTTAACTCAGATTTTTTTATATATTTAAAAAATAGTTTAATAGTATCATTCTCCTCTATGATAATTTCGATCATTTTATCTGTGTCTGCTGCATATGGTCTACACAAACTTAAATTTTATGGAAATAAATTTGTAGAATATTCATTGCTTGTTACTTATGCTTTTCCAGGAGTAATTTTATTAGTACCAATTTATTTATTGTTTGCAAAAGTAAATCTACTCAACAGTTATTTTGCATTAATTATTGTTAATGTTTTATTTGCCACTCCATTTGCAGTTTGGATGTTAAAAGCTTTTTTTAAGCTAATTCCTAATGAAATAGAGGAGGCGGCATATATTGATGGGGCATCACGATATATTGTAATTTCTAGAATTATTATTCCTTTAGCTGCTCCAGGTATTGCAAGTGTATCAATTTTTTGTTTTATTATTTCATGGACTGAGTATCTTTTTGCTTCAATCTTAATAAGTGGTGATAATTTAAAAACATTACCTGTTGGTTTAGCGGGAATAGTTGGTCAATACCAAATTGATTGGGGTTTTTTATTATCTGGGGCGGTTCTTGCTAGTCTACCTGTTATCTTATTATTTGTTTTTATTGGTAAATACTTTGTATCTGGATTAACAGAAGGAGCTGTTAAGTAAAATTAAAAGTATAATCAATTAATCAAATTTAACTCCAGAGAATTTTTGTAAATTAACTAACTTAGATGTAATCAACATAGAAGTTATTACCAGCGCTATTGCAAATATTCCAGCAGCAGCAGCAGTAGGCTCAAAAGTATATCTTAAAGACCAATACAGAGCTATTGGTAGAGGAGTATTGTTTGGCGTTGCCATAAACAAAGAGACATCAAATTGACCAAAAGAAACAATGAAAGCAAAGACTGAGCCTGCCATAACCCCGTTACTAATGTTAGGAAGTGTGACTTTTCTAAAGGCTTTAAGAGGTGATGCGCCTAAACTTCTTGCTGCTTGCTCTAAATTTAAATCAAAATTAAATAAAGAGGCGGAAACAGTCCCTATAACATATGGCATCGTAACTAACATATGAGCTATTACCATACCAGGATACGATCGCGCTAAACCAATGTCAGTTGAAACATAAAAAATATATAGAGCTAGACCTAAAACTATTCCTGGTAAGATTAATGGTGAAAGAAATAAAGCTCTTAAAAGTTGAGATCCTGGAAAGCTAAATCTTGTTATAAAAATTGCAGCCAGAGTCCCAAAAATAGTTGATAAAGTCATAGTTATTAATGCCAAACCAAAGCTAAAGAGAAAAGCAGATAGAAATTCCTCGCTTCTAAAAAAAGCAAATATCCATCTTAGTGAAATTCCTTCAGGAGGAAAGGTTAAATGATCTCCTGAATTGAGACCTGTTAAAACTACAATAAAAACTGGTATTAATAAAATTGCTAAAGCAATTCCAGATCCAATTTTAACTAATGTTCCTAATTCATTAACTTCTCTAATCTTTGCTTTACTCATGCTCTTCCACCACCAATTCTAATTGCAACTCTTTGATAAACGATAACTGATAACAAACTTGTACAAAATAATACAACTGCAATCGCAGAACCAAATTGCCATTTGCCCATTTCTGCAATTTGTTGATACACGTGAAGAGGCATAACCATAACTTTCCAACCACCCATTAGAGCAGGAACGATATAAGAACTTATTGAAATAGCAAATACAAGTAATGTACCAGCTAAAATTCCAGGCATAGATAGTGGAATAATAATTTTCCAAAATGCTTGGTTGGGTGATGCTCCTAAACTTCTACTAGCTTCTACTACTGCCGGTGAAATTCCTCTTATAATTCCAATTAACGAAAGAACCATAAATGGCAAAGAGAATTGCACAAGACCAACTAAAACACCAAGTTTATTATACATAAGACCAATAGGTTTTTCGATGATATTAAAGTACATTAATGCACCGTTAATTAAACCATTGTCCCCCATTAAAACCATAAGTCCGAAAAGACGAATAACCATATCTAGTTGCATTGCACATAATACTAAAATCATTAAGAATGTATTTCTTGCAACATTTTCTGTTTTAGCAATTAAATATGCAAGAGGATAACCAATAATAAGAGTTATAAAAGATGCTAACGCTGCCAAGGAAACGGATGTTACAGCTGCATCAAAGTATAAAGAACGATTATAAATTCTTAGAAAACTTTTTAACGTCCATTTTCCTTGTAAATCTAGTACACCGGTTACAGGCTTATCAAAAGCTAGTACAAACATACTTAAAACTGGGATTATAAAAAAAATAATAAATAATATTAAGGCCGGTAGTACAAGTAGAATTGGTCTATATGTATAAAAAATTCTTAGAAAGTTATTTTTATCTTTTGTATCTTCCATTACTTAATATCCTCAAGAGGAGTATAATCAAATGGTAGTCCAAATGCTCGTGGTCCAAATAATTTTAATGCTTTTTCTGATCTCATTATTGGTGGAACTGAAACTGCCACTATTTTTATTCTTTGTCCATATCTTAAACTATCAGTAGTAATCGGCTCTCCAGTTTCACTATCAAGAGCACAAATTAAATCTGGTACCATTGCTAACACCTTATTATCATTAAGTTTAGCATAAGAAAATTCATTTTGAAACTCAACTAATAAAGTATCTTTATCATTTAAACTTTTCAAATACATTTTTCCTCTAGTCCATCCATTTACTGTCTCTCTTAAAAGATCATCAATCTTACCTGTGAAGAGAAGTTTACCAACTCGAGGAGGGTTACTTTTTCCCATATATTTTATAATTTCTTCAACCGGATCATTTTTATCATCTCTTGCTTTCTGTATTAGAGATCCAATTTCAAAAGAAAGCTTTATAGTATTATGAACCGAAGTTTCTCTAATTTGTTTTGCATTCATTGGATAACAAGCTACTTGACAAATACCACCCATTCTTACACAAACAGCTCTCGATAACCATTCACCTGAACTACTATTTCTAGAATTAAAAATTCCAGTTTCATAAAAATCATTAATTACAACTAATGGATTAATACTTACATCGCCAACATTATAAGTTACCATTTGTAATTCAGGAAAAGCTCTTCCCATTCCATCTGCATCTATTACTGGTAAACCTGACAATGCTCCAACAACAAGTGGTAATGTTGCATTAACACCACCTGCTTCAATAGGCATTATGGCATTAAATTTTTTTCCTATTATCTCTTCAACTTTTTTCATTGCTTCATATGAAGTTAAACCATTCGGAGCTTTTTCCCCAAACACAGTTGGTGCTCCCATAGTTAATACGTTGCAGGCAAATGTATCATCATCAATTTCATCTGGACTAATTATTTTTACTTTTTTTCCCTGTTCTAGTTGATGTTTTAACATTAACTTTCCAATATAGGGATCTCCACCACCGCCTGTAGCTAAGAATGCTGTACCTCTGGCAAGATCTTCCAAGTTTGTTAAGTTTAATTCAATCATTAAAATATATCTCCAACTGCCTTAGCATGTATTCTAACTGAACCAGAAGGTAGATAGCTCAAAGGTATTTCTTCTAATTCTATAATTTTAATTGTATCTTTAATTGCTCCAGCTTGAAGTGCTCTACTTATTGCATCGTTTTTAGCATTTTCAATTGATTTTTCTCTTCCCATTTCAGAATATGAATAAATTTTATCTATTTCACCACCAGCTTGTGCAAGCGAAGCACCTATGGCATTAGCAACATCTGAATGATCAGGTATTAAAACTTCACTAGCACCTTTTAATTTACCATTTACTAAAATACTTCCACCTCCAACCAATATTACTGGTACATCATCTTTATTTAGTTTTACTCTATCAATTCCTTCTTCAATCATGTTTTTAATTTTATTTTGAGATTTAGTTATCAAGTCATTGCTTATGTGTTCTACTTTATTTTTATCTCCAAAATTAGCATCACCTGAAGCAACAGTAATATCAGAAGTTGTTAAAGTTTTACCTCCAAAAATTAGAGCTTCTTTATCTAATTTATAACCAACTGAATCCGGTCCTACTGAAACTTGATTATTATTTTCTCTAATTATACTTCCACCTCCAAGTCCTATAGAGATTAAATCTGGCATTCTAAAATTAGTTCTTACGCCGCCAATGTCTACAGGTATAGCAGACTCTCTAGGAAAACCCTCTTTTATAACTCCAAAATCAGTTGTTGTTCCCCCAATATCAACAACAATTGCGTTATTTTTTTTTGATAAAAAACCTGCTCCTCTCATACTATTTGTAGGACCCGAAGCAAAAGTTAGTACTGGATAGTTTTTAACTATATCGGCTGACATTAGAGTACCATCATTCTGACTAATATAAAATGGACTTTTAATTTTTAATTCTTTTAATGCATCTTTAAACGATGAAATAACTTTATCAGCAAGTTTTCCTAAAGAAGAATTCATAATGGTTGCATTTTCTCTTTCTACAAATCCTACTCTTCCTATCCTATGAGACATTGTAATAATAGCATCAGGATTATGTTCTTTAATAATTTTAGCTGTATCTATTTCCTGTTGTTCATTAATTGGAGAAAATACACAAGAAATTGATATATACTTTAGATTTTTATTTTTAATTTCTTTTGCAACTTTAGTTATTTCTTCAGTTGTCCAATCGCCAAGTAATCTGCCATCAAATTCATACCCCCCATTTACAATCCAAAAATTTTCTCCAATTATTTTTCTTAAATTATCTGAAAAATCTATACAGGGTGGAACACTCACTGTAGCTGGGTAACCCAATCTTACTACTGCTACTTGTTCTAATCTTTTGTTTTCAACAAATGCATTTGTGAATTGAGTAGTACCAATCATCACTGACTCAATATTTTTTGTATCAATATTATTTCTATTTAATATTGTTGAAACTGCTTTAATTATACCCAAACCAGGTTCTTCTGTTGTTGCTGATTTATAACCATCAACAACTTCTTTACCTTGCATTAATACAGCATCAGTATTAGTACCACCTACATCAACCCCAATACGAAACATATATTTTTACATTATTTAAAAATTTTAAACTATCAATCAATAAATTTGTTAGAATTTATGGATAACTTACTTATGTGATTAAAACATAATAAATATCTTTTTTAGTACTGTATCCATTTTGAAATTTGTTATTAAAAAATGAGTATTTAATTAAGAATTATTTGAAAATTTGATTAGAGTAATCATTATTTTGTTGCAATTTAGTATTGTTGTATTAGGCTTTTAATTAACTTATTAGGAGGCATTATGTCAAAAAAGAATAAGATTAATAATAGCAGAAGAAAGTTTATTAAAGACACTGCTATTTTGACTGCTGCTGCCTCTACTTTACCATTATTTAATATTAATCATGCATGGTCTCAAGATGTTGTTTTTGATGGAGAACCTTTTGATGCTGGTGGTGCTGAATTAAAACTTGGTGAATGGGGTGGTTTCTGGGAAGAATTCATGCGTGAGGCATTTATCAATGATTTTGAAAAAAGATATAATTGTAAAATATCTTATGATGGCGCTTGGCCTTGGTTCCCTAAATTTATAGCTAGTGGTGATAAAAATCCAGCTTACGATATATGTAACTGGAATATTCCTGAAATGGTTAAAACTGCAAGAGCAGGTGATTTCTTTATGTCACCAGATGAAATTGCATCGGCAATTCCTAATGGTGCTAATGTATGGGATTTTGCTAAAGATACTGGAGTTGGTCTAACTTGGGCATTTGGACAATATGCTTATGTATATAGAAGTGACTTAGTAGATCCGCCAATTACAGATTTTAAACAATTCTGGGATAAAAAATTTGATGGAATGAGAGGAACTTACATAACTTCAAATACTCTCCAAATGGTATTTTTCCTTGCTTCATGCCAAGCTTTTGGAAAAGATGCATATGATCTTGAAGCAGGATATCAAGCAATGAGAGATGCAATGCCAGCTAAAATTTCAGATTTTACTGGAAATATGCAAACTCTTGTTGAAAGAGGAGAAGTTCAAATTGGTGTTCAATGGGAAGGAGAATGTTATCTTCAAATGGATAAAGGTATTCCAGTAGATAACTTTATCTGGCAACATCAGAAACCATTATTAACTCAAACTCATACAGTAAGTAAATATTCTGATCCTGTTCAAAAGAAATTAGCATTAGCTTATGTTAATGAAAAGCTAGATCCTAAATTTATGAATAAAGCAGGAGAAACTTTTTATTTACGTCCAACAATCAAGAATGCAGAGCTTCCAGAGCTACTAACTTCTAAAGGTGTAAAAAATGATGCAAATGCATTAGATGGTTTGCACACACCTGATTGGAATTTCTATTTAGAAAATGAAGATGATATTGTTGAAACTGTAAATGAAATATTTACTAGTTAATTAATATATTTGACCAGCTACTTAATAAGTAGCTGGTTTATTTTATATGTTTGATGTTCAAATAAATAAACTAACAAAAAAATTTGAAGATAATGTAGCTGTTAATGGCATTGACTTTAAAATTAATTCTGGAGAGTTTTTTTCAATTTTAGGTCCATCTGGTTGTGGCAAAACAACAACATTAAGAATGATTGCTGGTTTTGTAATGCCGACAGCTGGTGAGATTTTCATTGGAAACAATGACATAACATTCCAAGCTCCAGAAAAAAGAAATATTGGTTTTGTTTTTCAAAATTATGCAATTTTTCCTCATATGAATGTTTTTGAAAATATTTCTTTTGGATTAAAAATGAGAAATATTGATCAGAAACAAATTAATGAGAAGGTTAAAATAGCATTAGAACAGGTGAATTTAATTGGATACGAAACTAGATACCAGAGAGAATTATCTGGTGGTGAACAACAAAGAGTAGCATTAGCTAGGGTCCTTGTAACTGAACCTCAAATATTATTATTAGATGAACCTTTAAGTGCTTTAGATAAAAAGCTTAGAGAAGAGATGAAGATTTGGATTAAGGAACTTCAGAAAAAATTAAAAATTACTACGGTATATGTAACACATGATCAATCAGAAGCTTTAACTATGTCAGATAGAATAGCAATTATGAATAAAGGTAATATTTCACAAATTGGAACTCCTGACGACATTTATGAAAAACCTCAAAATACTTTTGTTGCAGACTTTATTGGAACTTCAAACTTTATAAATTTAAAACTTATAAACACTTCATCTGGTAAATCAAAAGTATCTTTCTCAGATGTAGAATTTGAAATTAATGGTGAGTTTAATGATAACTGCAAATGTATATTGAGACCAGAACATTTATTTATTAATCCAACAAATAAGAGTGAATTAGTTTCAGTAAATGCTAAAATAAAAATAATTTCTTATCAAGGATCTTTAATCAAATATATAGTTGAAGTTAATGAACAAACCTTAACAGCTGAATTTTCAAATAGTATGAATTTAAATAGATTAAAAGAAGGTGACAATGTAACAGTTGGGTTTAATCCAAATAGCCTTGTAATAATAAAGGATTAAATATGCAAATTGGAGTTGATGTAGGAGGAACAAATACAGACGGAGTTATCTTATCTGAAGGTAAAGTTTTAGTATCTGAAAAAACGACAACAACAGAAGATGTAGGTGATGGTGTCTTTAATATTATTAAAACTGTTTTAACTAAGGGCAATATTTCTCCAGATAAAATTTCTAGTGTAATGATAGGTACTACACATTTTACAAATGCTCTTGTTGAGAGAAAAAAATTACAAAAAATAGCAGCTATAAGATTATCATTACCCGCTGCAGATAGTCTTGAACAAATGATAGGATGGCCATCAGATTTGATTGATAATATTAATCCCATAAAATACTTCGCTAAAGGTGGTTATGAAGTAGATGGCAGGGAAATATCTAAGTTAGATAAAGATGAGATAAAAAAAATTACTGAAGAAATAGCAAATAAAAATTATAAAAATATTGCAATTAATTCTGTGTATTCGCCTCTAAATTCTGAAATGGAACTAGAAGCAAATGAAATTATTAAAAATATTATTCCAGATGCTAATATATCTTTATCACATTCAATTGGTAAAGTTGGTTTAATTGAAAGAGAAAACGCAACAATTATTAATGCAGCATTAGCAAATTTAGCAGTTGAGATTGTTGAATCTTTTAAAAATGCTCTTAAAAAACTTAATATTGATGCACCACTCTATATAAGTCAAAACGATGGCACACTTATGAGACCGGATAAAGTTAAACAGTATCCAGTTTTAACATTTGCATGTGGACCTACAAATAGTATGCGCGGAGCAGCTTATTTATCAGGAATTCAGGACTCAATTATTGTAGATATTGGTGGTACTACATCAGATGTTGGATACATTAAAGCTGGTTTCCCAAGACAGTCTGCAATAGCTACTGATGTTGGTGGTGTTAGAACAAACTTTAGAATGCCGGATATAATTTCAATAGGTCTTGGAGGAGGGTCATTAATCAGAGACAATGGTAACAAGGTTGGTCCTGATAGTGTTGGATATAGATTAACGGAAAAGGCATTAGTTTTTGGAGGAGATACATTAACAGCAACTGACATAGCGGTTAAGCATTATGATCTAGATATTGGTGATAAATCTCTATTAAATAAACTTGATGATAGTACAGTCAAAAACGCAAAACAAGAAATTACAAGATTATTAGAAGAGGCAGTAGATAAAATGAAAACTAGTGCTGAAAATGTACCTGCAGTTTTTGTTGGAGGTGGTACAATTCTTAATAAAGAAAATCTTAATGGAATATCTGAATTGGTTATTCCTGATAATTTTGCTGTTGCGAATGCAGTAGGTGCAGCACTTGGACAAGTAAGTGGAGAAGTTGATCGAGTTTTTCATTATGAAAAATTAGGTAGAGAAAAAACTATTGAACAAGCATCTAATGAAGCTAAACAACTTGCAAAAGAAGCTGGTGCGAAAGAAAGTTCAATTGAGATAAATGAAATAAATGAAAACCCTCTAGCTTATTTACCTGGTAAATCTGTTAGACTGCAAATTAAAGCAATTGGCGATTTGGAGAATTATTAATATGGATAAATTAACTTTAGATAAAATAGATGATTTTTTAAGAGGAACTGCTTTTTTAGGTACTGGTGGAGGAGGTAATCCATACGTTGGTGGTTTAATGCTGCGACAAGAACTTGAAAAAGGTTTTGAACCTAAATTAATTAAAGGTGATGAAGTGGGTGATGATGATTTAATTTTGCCTATTGCAAACATGGGCGCACCTACTGTTTTAGTTGAAAAACTTCCAAACGCAAAATCAGCTGTGAAAGCTCTAAGAAAAATGGAAGAGCTAATGGGTAAAAAAGCTACAGCCTTAATTGCAGCTGAAGCTGGCGGTATAAATGGAACTTTACCATTTATAGTAAGTGCTTACACTGGATTACCTGTTATTGATGCTGATGGCATGGGAAGAGCTTTTCCTGAGTTGCAGATGTGTACATTTGGAGTTTATGGAGTAAATTGCTCTCCTGTAATTGTAAGAGATGAAAAAGATAATGAAATGGTTGTTGATGCTGAAAATAACCATGCTTCTGAAATGTTTGCTAGAGTTATATGTATGCAAATGGGAACAAAATCTGAAATTTGTTTGTATCCAATGACTGGAAAACAAATGAAAGAAACATCTGTTCATCATACTGTTACATTAGCTTATGAAATTGGTAAATCTATTGGGGATGCAAGAGTTAAAGGAACTGATCCTTTAGAAGGAATAGTGGATTATTTTAAAAATAGTTTTGATAAAAGATTTTGTAAGTTACTCTTTCAAGGAAAAGTTACTGATTTACTTAGAGAAACTACAGATGGCTGGGCACGAGGTGAAGTAAAAATTACTTCTTTAACTGATCCAAACGACAGTATTCTGGTTAAATTGCAAAATGAATTTCTTATTGCCTTAAAAGATGGTAAGCCATTAGCAATGGTACCTGACTTGATTTGCTTAGTTGATTTAGAAAATGCTGAACCAATAACTGCAGAAGATGTTAGATATGGACAAAGAGTAAATGTAATAGGTGTAAGTACACCACCTAATATGAGAACGAAGGCAGCACTTGATACATTTGGGCCTGTTCCATTTAAAGTTTATGATAAATTTATTCCTATAGAGGAAATAAAATGAGCAATGCAATAAATGTTAGGGTTGTGTCACCTATAACCACTAAAGGTTTTAGAAAAGATAGTGATTTCGATACAATAAGAAATTTAGATTTAAATATTAGTCATTCTCAAATTGAA
>CACMKW010000006.1 GCA_902614395.1 uncultured Alphaproteobacteria bacterium
CTAAACTTTCAGTGATATCAATTAAAGTTGTGTTTTTACTTAAATTTTCTGAAATATGTTTTTTATCATGTTCTCTAACAGATGAACCTGTAACAATACGAAAAGAATCTTTATCAATACAAGTAACTGTTAAATCAGCAACAATGCCACCATTTGAATTAAGCATTTGCGTATAAGTTATATGACCGGGATTATTTTTAATATCATTACAGCATAATCGTTGGAGATCGCTGAAGGCAGAGACTCCCTTAATTTCAAATTTTGCAAAGGCACTTAAGTCAAATAAACCAGCGTTTTTTCTTGTGTTTATTGTTTCATACTTTGCTGCATCATACCAATTTTGATAGCCATAACTATACTCATATTCTGGTTTCTTACCATTTAGAGCATACCACATTGGTCTTTCAAAGCCGGCCACTTGACCAAAGCATGCTCCTTCTTTTTTCAAATCATTATGAAAAGGAAGTAGTTTAATATTTCTCGAAGATTTATGTTGTTTGTAAGGCCAGTGCATTGCATATAAATCTCCTAATGACTCAGTAACTCTTTCAGTTATAAATTTTGTCTCAGAGTGAAATTTTTCAAATCTTGAAATATCTAAGGAGTAAAGATCATCATTAACCTCACCGTTCATCATCCATTCTGCAGTTACCTTACCTGCACCACCAGCACTTTGAATACCAATACTATTAAATCCACAACAAACATAAAAGTTTTTTATTTCTGGTGTTTCTCCTAAAAGATAATTTGTATCTGGAGTAAAAGCTTCAGGACCGTTAAAGAATTTTCTTATACCTACATTTTCAAGGGCTGGTATTCTTTTCATAGCATTTTTTAAATGCGGTTCAAAATGATCAAAATCTTCAGGTAGTTCTCCAAAAGAAAAATCATTGGGCACTTTATACGTATCAGTAAATGCAGGTTTAGCTTTAGGCTCAAAAATTCCTACTAAAATTTTTCCAGCATCCTCTTTTAGATATAAGCAATTATTGTAATCTCTAAGAACTGGAAGTGATTTAGAAATTTCTTTTAATGGCTCACTTAATATATAGAAGTGTTCATTTGGATATAGCGGTATACTAACGTTAATATCATTTGCTATCTGCCTAGACCACATTCCAGATGCTAGAACAATATACTCACATTTAATTTTTCCATGTTTTGTATCTACACCCTCTATTGATCCATTTTTAGTAAGGATTTTATTTACAGAACAATGTTCAAATATTTGAGCACCATACATTTTTGCTGATTTAGCAAGAACATTTGTTATACCAACAGGATCTGCTTGACCATCTTTTGGAATAAATATTCCACCAACAACATCATCAGTATTTATAAGAGAATAAATATCCTTAATCTGATTTTTTTCTAATTCATTAACTTCTATATTAAATCTTTGAGCAAAAGTAGCTTGCCTTTTTAATTCTTCTAATCGATCATTAGTTGTTGCAATAGTTAAAGAGCCGTTTTGCTTTAAACCTGTTGCTAATCCTGTTTCTTTTTCCAGGTCTTTATATAAATTTAACGAATAATTTCTAAGTTTTGTAATGGTTGCTGATGCGCCAATCTGACCAATTAGTCCTGCTGCATGCCAAGTGGTTCCAGAAGTTAATTGATCTCTTTCTAGCAAGATCACATCTTTCCATCCAAATTTTGCTAAATGATAAGCTACAGAACATCCAGCTATACCACCACCTATTACAACTACTTTAGCAGAAGTGGGAATTTTTTTATTCATTTGTAATATTATAGATAAAGATTTTCAGTATGGGTTTCAAAATAAAAATCTAGATCTTCTATATTTATTTCATCCATTTTTGATGGTTCCCAAATAGGATTATGATCTTTTGAAATTAGCACAGAATTTACACCGTTATCAAAGTCACTACGGTATACGATTTTTTGACTTAATTGAAATTCAGTTTCTAAACATTCTTTTAACGATTTACCTTTTGCATCATCTATAAGTTTAGTGGTTATCGCAAGACTCATTGGACATTTAACTAAAAGAATATCTAAAATTTTTTTTGAAAACTCTGAGTTATGACTTTTTAAATTTGATATGATTGTTTTAATATTTCCATTGAATAATTCATTTATTAATTTCATATTTTTAATTAGATACGTATCATTTTCTACTTCAAAATTATCGTGTAAAATTTTTCCTCTTATAATAAATTTTTCTTTAACATCTTCTATTTTATTACTTTTAAAGTAGTGTGTTGCTAATCCAAAAAAAATTAATTCATTTAAGCCTAAAACCTCACCTGTTAAACCAATATACTTACCAATATTACCTGGAAGATTTGATAAAAAATAACTTCCTCCAACATCTGGAAAAAAACCAATAGCAGATTCTGGCATTGCAAATTTTGAATTGTCTGTTGCCAATCTGTGATCACCATAGATAGATAAACCAACGCCACCTCCCATTACCACACCATTCCAAACTGAGAGAAATTCTTTACTAAATTGGCTTATTAAATAATTAAGTTTATACTCAACTTTAAAAAAATCATGTTTTAAAGAGTTTTCTTTTCCAGCAAGAACAAGAGATTTTACATCGCCTCCTGCACAAAAATGCTTACCTTCTCCAACTAACAATACTCTTAAGATATTATCTTTTTCTTCCCATTCTAATAATTTGTCATGGAATTTTTTTGCCATTTCTAAATTGAGAGCATTTAAAGCTTTAGGACGATTTAGTTTAATGATTCCAGTTTGGTTAGTTTCTAAAAATACAATATCCATTAATTCTTTTTAAACTGCAAAACTTTATTAGAAAGACCCACTTCTTTTGCCTTTAATCTATTGATTTCATCTCGTAATCTTGCTGCATCTTCAAATTCAAGTTTTGAAGCAAATTCATTCATTTTTTTCTCTAAATTTTTAATATGTTTATTAAGGTCCTTACCAACTAATTCTTTAGCATTATCAATTTCAACTGTAACATGATCTTGTTCAGCTGTATTCTCAATTATTTCTTGAATATTCTTTTTAATACTGATTGGCGTAATTTTATTTATTTTATTATATTCTAGTTGTTTTGTTCGCCTTCTATCTGTCTCTTCAATTGCTTCTTTCATACTAGTGGTAATGTTATCAGCATACATTAAGACTTTACTCTCAACATTTCTTGCAGCTCTACCAATAGTCTGAATTAAACTAGTTCTAGAACGAAGGTAACCTTCCTTATCAGCATCTAATATAGCCATTAAAGCGCATTCAGGAATATCTAAACCTTCTCTAAGAAGATTTATTCCTACTAAAACATTAAAAACTCCAAGTCTTAGATCTCTAATAATTTCTATTCTTTCTAATGTATCGATATCAGAGTGAAGATACCTTACCTTTAATCCTTCTTCATTAATATATTCAGTAAGATCTTCGGCCATTTTTTTTGTAAGTGTTGTGATTAGAACACGATGACCTTTATCTATAGTCTTTTTACATTCATCAATTAAGTTATCAATTTGATGTTTAGTTGGCCTTATCTCAATAGGTGGATCAATTAAACCTGTTGGTCTAATTACTTGTTCAACAAAGGTACCGCCTGTCTTTTCAAGTTCGTAATCTCCTGGTGTTGCACTTACAAATATAGTTTGTGGACGCATTGCATCCCATTCTTCTCTTTTTAAAGGTCTGTTATCAACACAACTTGGTAGTCTAAAACCATATTGAGCTAAAGTTGATTTTCTAGAAAAATCACCTTTGTACATTCCTGCTATTTGACCACATGTCTGATGGCTTTCATCTATAAACAATAAAGAGTCTTCTGGAATATATTCATAAAGTGTAGGAGGAGGCTCTCCCGGCTGTCTTCCTGACAAATATCTAGAATAATTTTCAATACCACTACAACTTCCAGTAGTTTCCATCATTTCTAAGTCAAATGTAGTTCTCTCATCCAATCTTTGTCTTTCTAAGTATTTTTTTTCTTTTTCAAAAATCTCTAATTGTTTTTTTAGATCATTTTTAATCATCGTAATTGCTTTTTTTATTGTTGGTTTTGGGGTTACATAATGAGAGTTTGCAAAGATTCTTATTTGTTCAAGTTCTCCGAGCTTCTCTCCAGTAAGTGGGTCCACTTGTGTTATACTCTCTATATCATCTCCAAACATAGATATTTTCCAAGAAATATCTTCATAGTGAGAAGGGAAAATTTCTAAAATATCTCCCTTAGCCCTAAAGCTACCTCTTCTAAAATCCATGTCACGACGTTTGTATAAAAGTTCTACCAACTTTCTGATAATAATTTCTCTACTTATTGATTGATTTTTATCTAAAGTAAAAGACATTGAAGAATAAGCATCAACTGATCCAATACCATAAATACAAGAAACTGATGCTACTATGATTGTATCTCTTCTTTCCACTAAAGATCTAGTAGCTGAATGTCTTAAACGATCAATTTGTTCGTTGATTGAAGATTCTTTTTCAATATATGTATCCGTCCTTGGTACATATGCTTCTGGTGTGTAATAATCATAATAACTGACAAAATATTCAACAGCATTATTTGGAAACAAATTTTTCATTTCGCCATAAAGTTGTGCCGCTAATGTTTTGTTTGGAGCCATTATCAAAGTAGGTTTCTGGACTTTCTCAATTACTTTAGCCATTGTAAAGGTCTTACCTGATCCAGTGACACCTAAAAGAACTTGTTCTTGTTCTCCTTCATTTAAACTTTTAACAATACTTTTAATTGCTTCAGGCTGATCACCACTTGGATTAAAATCACTCACAATTTTAAAAGGTGTTGTAATTTCGGAAGAGAGATGATGTTTTTTTTCTGCTTTATTCATTGATTCTAATATAATCATTTAGATAATTGTACTTTTCTAAAAAACTACCATCTGTTGTTATTGTTCCATTTAATATTCTTCCATCATCTTCTTTTAATAAAAAAGGAAGAACTTCTTTGATAATACCTTCACTAAATTCTGTACTTGAATCACGTGGTAATTCAGAAGGTAAATTATCAACTGCCATAACAGCAATTCCATCAATATTTTCATCTATTTCTTTTAAAGTATATCTTTCAATCCAATAATTTGGCTCCTCAATTGTTGTTGATCGTATTGTAGTTGGAACAGAGCCATTAATATCACAAGTAATATCACCAACAATTTTTAGATTTTGTAAAACTTTTAAGTCTTCATTCTCAAATATTTTTGGAGAAGATGGGTCCCAGTAATGTGCACTTATAAGTATATCAGTTTCTTTTAAATATTGTAATGCAGAACTAGAATAATCTTGAGGATTATCAATAAAATGTTCAAGGTTAAAGTTGGTGGAAGAATTATTTGTAACATAATCTTTAGTTTCTAAGTTACAAAAAATAGGTTGATCAAATTTTTGTTCCAAAAAGTCTTTTTTTGATACTGCTTTAATGTTTGTTAGATTTAAAAGTTCAATTACTCCTTTTGCAACTCTACCATCACCAGTAACTAGAATTTTAGTTTTAGGAAAATATAAATTTTTTAAATTTAATACTAATCTTTCATAATCATTGATTTTATACGCACTAGCGAGAGATTGTTTTCCAAGCACTTTAAGCAATAAATTTAAGGTATTATAACAACCAACAATACCTGCAAATCTTCCAAAACCTAAACATCTTGTACCATTTTTACCTCTGATATTTTCATAATCAATCAATGTAATTTTTTTATTTAAAATTGATAAGAGTAGATCTTTCTTATGTTTTTCAATATTTTTTTGTTGTTTATTAATTTTAAAAGTGTGAGAAAAAAAAAGATATGTCCTATTATCAATTAAAATATTTGGATCAATTTCTTTAACTCCGAATATAATTGAGCATTCATTTAAATTTTCATTAATTTTAGCACCACATAAATCATATTCTTCATCAGAAAAACATCTACTATTTGATGGCTGAATAATGAAATTAATATTTGGATTAGTTTCTTTGTATTTTTTAATATGTTCTGGGACTAGAGGAGTTCTATTTTCATCACTTCTAGACTCTCTAATAACACCGATATTGGTTAATTGCTTATCCATTCTCTTGTTGGATATTAATTTTATAATCTTTTAAAATTTTAAAAAAATACATTATGTCTTCTGTTTTATGTGGTGCAGTTTTAACACCAGTCTCAATTTTATTATCCAAAATTAGATCAATCGCAGCTGATAAAGTAATCGATACAAGTTTGCCCATTGCGGTATTTTCACCACTTCCTTTTTCATCTAAAAAATAAGAACTATCAAAAATTTTATTATGATTTTCAAAAGCTTTAAGTTTTACAGAAAGTACAACCCGATCTTCTTCCTCAGGTAAATATTTATTATTTTTTAATAATTCTTCACTTTTTTCATTGATTTCAGCTTCTATATTATCCGATCTATTTTCAAGCATTGAAAAAATATCTTGCCATGCCTCTTTCCAACCATCAAGTCGCAAAGTTCCTCTTACGAACTCTTTGACTTTCCATTTCTCATCAAACAAGTATTCACTTATATATGGTGTTGAATCTCTGTTTGGATAAGCTTCAAAATTTTCATCAGATATTGAATAAGAACTAATAGATTTGTAAGGAGTTACAGTATTTATTTTTCCTTTTGTTATATATTTTGCATCATTGTTTAAGGCTTTGATTACTCCAGCTGGAGACCAACTAAATTTATATTTGAAATCATTTGGAATTGCTGGAAAACCCCCACAATAAGATTCATAAACCACTTCTGTTTTTTCAGTCGAGATTTTTTTAAGATCACTGACAAGTAAATGGGAAAAAAAATGATCGATACCTGGGTCTAAACCGACCTCATTGATAAATACTAAATTTTCTTTTTTTACATCTAGATTTAGCATATTTATTTCTGGATTAAGGTAACTAGTAGATGCAAAATGACATTTATGTTTTAAACAAAGTTTAGCTATATCTAAATGTTTGTTTGCTGGAAGTTGAGAAATAACAATATCACCTGGATTTGTTTCGTTAAATAATAAATCAACATCAAACTGTTTTGCGCTCACATTGTTTTTATCTACATGATCAATACTCTTTTTAGCTTTATCTAATGTTCTATTCCATACTGTAAAATTATCTAAATTTTTAGCTAATCTTCTAATTCCTGGTATAGAAGATAGTCCAGTTCCTATCCAATGTACATGTTTCATAGTCTTATTTACTTTTATATTAAATTGTTTACTACATTAATGAAACTTAAAATACGGAAATTTATTTGACTTCAATAGTATTTATTTTTTTATTAACAGGTTTAGTCTCTGGTTTTATTGCAGGATTATTAGGAGTTGGAGGTGGAATAATAATTGTACCTGTAACTTACTTTATTTTACTTAATCTTGGTTACAGCTCTGAAATTGTCATGCATGTTGCTGTAGCATCTTCTCTTGGTGTAATTTGTTTTACTTCAATTTCTTCTATAAGATCTCATGTTAAGCTTAAAAATACAAATTTGATAATTGTTAAAAAATGGGCAATAGGAGTAATAATAGGATCAATTGTAGGTTCACTTGTAGCAAGTGCTATTTCAGGACAGAGTTTAGTTATTCTTTTTGTAATTCTGGCATTTTTGATTTCATTAAATATGCTGTTTCAACAAAGTCCAATTGTTGTAAGCAACGATATACCATCTTCTAATATAATTAATTTTTTAATAAGCTCTTCTATTGGTTTTTTATCTTCAACAATTGGTATAGGTGGTGGAAGTTTTAGTGTTCCAACTTTAACAATGTTTTCAAAAAAGATTCATGAAGCAGTTGGTACTTCTGCTGTTTTTGGTTTTTTAATTGCTTTTCCAGGAACACTTACATTTATATATACTGGGTCAAATATAAATGAACTTCCCATTTATTCTCTTGGTTACGTAAATATTATAATAGTTTTTTTTATATCGATAACTAGTATATTTACTGCTGGAATTGGTGCAAAAGTTTCATCAAATATAGATAAGTTAGTATTAAGAAAGATTTTTGCTATTTTTTTGTTGTTAACTTGTGCTAGTCTAATTATTGAACATTTTATAATTTAAATGAATTTTGTTGCAGATAGACTAAGTAAAATAAAACCTTCAATGACTGTAGGTATAAATGTCAAAGCCAAGGCTTTGAAGGACGAGGGTAAAGATGTAATTGTTCTTGCAGCTGGTGAGCCAGATTTTAACACACCAAAAAATATAAGAAATGCTGCTAGTAAAGCGATGGAAGAGGGTAAAACAAAATATGTACCAGGTAAAGGTACACCAGAATTACAAAAAGCAATTCAGAAAAAATTCAGAGAAGATAATAATATTGATTATCAATTAGATGAAATCATATGCGGTGTCGGAGGCAAACACATTATCTATAATGCTATGATGGCAACAATTAATCCAGGAGATGAGGTCATTATAACAGCTCCTTTTTGGGTTAGTTATCCAGATATTGTTTTATTAGCAGAAGGGAAGCCCGTTATAGTAAAGTGTCCTCAATCACAAAATTTTAAGATTACACCAGAACAACTAGAAAAAAATATAAACTCTAAAACAAAATGGTTAATGCTAAATAGTCCTAGTAATCCAACTGGCTCAGTTTATTCAAAAAAAGAGTTAGAAAACTTAGCACTTATCTTAAAAAAATATCCTAATGTTCTTATAATGTGTGATGATATATATGAAAAAATTATTTACGATGGTGTAGAATTTCATACTCTTGCTTCTATTGAACCTTCACTGAAAGACAGATGTTTGACACTAAACGGTGTTTCAAAATCATATTGCATGACAGGATGGAGACTTGGATATTGTGGAGCTCCAAAAGAGATTATTGCTGCTATGAACAAAATACAATCACAAAGCACAACTTCAACTTCTTCAATTACAATGGCTGCTGCTGTTGAAGCAATAAGTGGTCCGCAGGATTTTATAAACGAGCATAACAAAAAATTTTTGATACGTAGAGATTTAGTATTGAAAAAAATAAATGATATTAATGGAATCACATGTCAAAAACCAGAAGGAGCTTTTTACGTTTATCCAAATTGCGAGGGTATAATTGGAAAAAAGACACCAAATGGAAAACATATCTCCAATGATGAAGATTTCATGACATATCTTTTAGAAGATCAAGGAGTAGCAGGAGTTCATGGTGCAGCTTTTGGATTATCTCCTTATTTTAGATTATCTTATGCAACTAGTGATGCAATTCTAGAAGATGCGTGCAACAGAATAAAAGAAGCTTGTAATAAGCTTACTTAAGATCTTTATCAGCAATTATCTCAGCTAATCTAAGTAGATTAGTAGTACCAGCACTTCCAAATGGAACACCAGCCGAGATAACTACGTCATCTCCTGGCTTTACTAATTTTTTATTTTTTGCAATTGAACATGCGATATTAACCATATCTTGTGCATTTTGAGCATCTTCTTGTGTATGGCAGGAGTTTACTCCCCAATATAATTGCATTTTTCTTGTAGTATTAATATTTGGAGATAAACCAACAATTTGAACGGGTGCTCTTTCCCTAGCCATTCTAGTCGTTGTTCTTCCACTTACAGAAAATGTAATTATTGCTTTTGCATCTGATTTTTTCGCAATTGAGTAAGCTGCTAATGTTATTGCATCTGTATTATCAACATCATCAACATTTTCTTGTATAATTCGTAAATCATAATTATTTTTATCATTTTCAACATTTTCTATAATTTTATTCATAGTTCTTACTACTTCCATTGGATGCGCTCCTACGGCTGACTCGCCAGATAACATTACAGCATCTGCTCCGTCGTATATAGCATTAGCAACATCAGATGCTTCTGCTCTAGTTGGAACAAGATTTTCAATCATACTTTCAAGCATTTGTGTAGCAACAACAACTGGTTTACCAAAGTGCCTACATCTTTTAATAATATTTTTTTGAACTATAGGAACTTGTTCTGTTGGCATTTCAACACCCAAATCACCTCTAGCTATCATAATACCATCTGCAGCGTTTATAATATCATCAATATTTTTCACTGCTGAAGGTTTTTCAATTTTTGCCATCACGAGTGCTTTATTGTTAATTATTTTTTTTAATTTGTGAATATCCTCTGCTTGTTGCACGAAAGAAAGTGCAACCCAATCAACTCCCATATCTAATGCCTTCATTAGATCAGATTTATCTTTTTTGGTAAGAGCGTCTATTGGAAGAATAACATCTGGAATATTTACACCTTTGTTATTTGAGATTTCAGCATCATTTAAAACTTCTGTTATTAAACTATCTTTTTTTTGTTCAACAACTTGTAATCTAATCCTTCCATCATTTACTAATAAAATAGAATTAGGTGTTAAAAAATCATATATTTCTTCATGGGGAAAGTTAACCCTATTATTATCTCCAGGTTCAGTTGAAAGATCTAGTATAAAATTTTGACCTTTAACTAAATTTTCTTTTGTATTCTTAAATGTACCCACTCTTAACTTGGGCCCTTGTAAGTCAGCTAATATGCATGATGCATGATTATGTTTTTCTTCAAGAGATCTAATAGTTTCATAATTTTTTCTATGAATTTCTAAATCACCATGTGAAAAATTTAATCTAAAAACATCACATCCAGCCACAAATAAATCTTCTATTATTTTTTTATCTGATGATGCTGGACCTAATGTAGCTAAAATTTTAGCTTTTCTGTTACGTTTCATTAATTATTATATATATATCACAAAAAAAGATTTATATAATTTATTTACGTATTATGACCAAAAACTTTGATAGAGATTTACTTGCTGATGTTGCAGAAAGATTGATTCATCATCTAAAAAATAGAACAGATGTTCAAAATATTGATTTAATGAATTTGTCAGGTTTTTGCAGAAACTGTCTTTCAAAATGGTACGTTAGTGCTGCAGAGAAGAAAAATATTTCTATTTCATATGATGAGGCAAGAGAAATGATCTATGGCATGCCATACTTAGAGTGGAAAACAAAATTTCAAAAAGAAATAACTTCTGAACAGAAAGAAAAGTTTGATAAAGGAAAAACTTAATATAGTTTTTCTAAATTCTCTCCATACATCTCTTTTACTTTAAATCTTCTTACTTTCATGGAGGGAGTCATCATATTGTTTTCAATTGTAAACTCGTGATCAATGAGAATAAATTTTCTTATTTGTTCAATACCAGAAAGGCTTTTATTGACTTTATCTACAACTTCCTTCATCTTTTTATTAAATGAAGAATCTTGAATTATTTTATTTAAATCGCCCTCAACATTATTTTCTTTTGCCCATTCTAAGGCTAAATCTTTATTAGGAACCAGGATTGCAACTAGGTAATTTTTGAAATCTCCATATAACATTGATTGAGCAATTTCAGGTTCTATATCTAGTTTTGCCTCTATTCTTGAAGGAGAAATATTATCTCCACCAGCATTTACAATAATATCTTTTTTTCTATCTGTTATTTTTAAATAATCTTCTTCATCAAATTCACCAATATCACCTGTATGAACCCAACCATCAATTATAGTTTTATTAGTTGACTCAGGATCATTCCAATAACCATTCATAATTAGTTCACCACGAGCTAAAATTTCTCCATCTTCAGAAATTTTCACTTCATTTCCTTGAAGAACTTTTCCAACAGTATCTAATTTAATTTTTTCAGGAGGGTTTGCAGAAATAACAGGAGCAGTTTCAGTTTGTCCGTATCCTTGAAGTAGTGGAAGGCCAAGGGCGCTCAGGTATAATCCAACTTCAAAATTTAGTGCTGCGCCTCCTGATATCAATGCTCTTAGACTTCCGCCAAATCTTTTCTTAACTTTTTTTCTTACTATCCTATCCATCAATCCATTCATAAATCTTTCAGAGAAGCTCATCTGCTCACCAAAATATTTTTTCTTTCCTAGATTTAATGTAATTGCAAAGAAGCGTTGACTTAATTTACTTTGGTTTTTTAGACCTTGTGAAATACGTGTGTGTAAAGAGTCATAAAATCTTGGAACAGCCGTCATAAAATGTGGTGCTGCCTCAGCCATATTTACTAATAATTTATCTATACTTTCAGCGTAATAGATTTGTGCGCCTTGCCCCATTTCTAAGAATTGTAAAGTATGCTCATATGAATGAGATAATGGCAACCATGATAAATATCTAATTTCTTTTGTTAAATCACTAGTAAGACTCTCAAGTAATTTATCACAGGAAGCACAGTTTCTCAGCATTGCTCCATGACTTAACATCACTCCCTTAGGATTGCCTCCAGTACCTGATGTATAAATAATACATGCTGTATCTTTTCTTTTAAAATTTTTTGATAATTCTTCTATTTCATTAGAATTTTTACTTTTTTCTAAATTATCATTTATAATTTTATTGTATGATAAAATATTTACAACTTCTGTATAAGTTTCATTATCATCATTAATTTTTATTACATTTTGACAATGTGAAATTTTTTCTATTGCAGGTAGAACTTTTTTCATTAACTCGTGTGATGATACAATTGCACATCTAGCACCAGAATGCTCAATAATATATTTATAGTCATTAGTTGTGCTTGTTGTATAAGCAGGCACTGAAATTGCTCCGATGGACATTATTGCTAAATCAGTGATTTGCCATTCAGGCCTATTTTCAGATAAAATTAGTACTCTATCTCCTTCTAAAATTCCCAGATCTTTAAAGTATGTTGCTAGACTTTCGACTTGTTCTTTTACTTGTGACCAGCTTAAAGAAATATATTTATCATTCTCTTTCTTCCATAAATATGGTTGATCTTTTAGATCATTTGCTTGATGATAAAATATACCCGGTATGTTATTAAATTCGTCAAAATTAACAATCATGCTTTCTATCCTCCCTACAAAGCTTTGATATTAGACCTATATCGAAATAGTAAAATATGAAACAAAAAAATTATCAAAATTTAACAAAAAATACCTTTGGTAAACTACCAATTTGGAATTTGAAGGATTTATATGAATCGCCAAAAGACAAGAAGCTGAATAATGATTTAAATAAGCTCAGAATATCAACTAAAAAATTTGAGAAAAAATACGCATCCAAAATCACCAAGATTAGTTCTAATCAACTCTTGAAAGCCATTATTGAATTAGAGGATATTGATACAAAAATAGATAAAATTATGTCTTATGCACACTTATTAGTTGCAGAGGATGGTAATAATGAAAAGAATAAAATTTTTTATCAACAAATGCAGGAGCAAATTACAAATATTGCCTCTTCAATTGTCTTCTTTAGTCTTGAGATAAATGAAATTTCTGAAAAAAATTTAAAAAAAATATATGCTGATAAAAAACTAAAAATTTACAAAAACTGGATTAAAAATATTCGAAAATTCAAACCTTATCAATTAGATGTTAAAACAGAAAAATTACTTCAAGAAAAAAGTATTACTTCTAGATCAGCCTGGATCAGACTATTTGATGATACAATTGCATCACTAAAATTTCCTTTTAAGGGAAAAAATTTATCTAGTGCTGAAATTTTTAATTTTCTTTCTGATAAAAAGGAATCAAATCGTAAAAAATCAGCAGAGGTAGTATCTGCTATCCTAAAAGATAACATTAGTTTGTTTACATCTATTACTAATAATCTTGCAAAAGATAAATCCATAAATGATAAATGGAGAGGATTGCCTAATCCAGTTAGTTCAAGAAATTTATCTAATGTTGTTGAAGATGAAGTTGTAGAAGCCTTAACTGAAACAATAAAAGAAAATTATCCAAAAATTGCTCATCGTTATTATAAAATTAAATCTAAATGGCTAAAAAAGAAATCTTTAATGTATTGGGACAGAAATGCACCTCTTCCTTTTCAATCACATAGTATTTATTCTTGGAAAGATGCAAGACAAATTGTAACTGATGCTTATTCAAATTTTGATAAGAGGGCAGGAAATATTGTAAACAAATTTTTTGATAATTCATGGATACACGCTCCAGTAATTCCAGGAAAATCTCCCGGTGCGTTCGCTGCTTCTACTGTTCCATCAGCTCATCCATTTATACTTGTTAATTACCAGGGTAAAGCAAGAGATATAGCAACTCTTGCTCATGAATTAGGACACGGCATTCATCAATATTTAGCAGGACGAAAACAAACTTATTTTAATTCTTCAACACCGTTAACGCTTGCTGAAACAGCAAGTGTTTTTGGAGAAATGTTAACTTTTAAATCTCTTTTATCTATTACTTCAAAAGAAAATGAACGTAAGGGGCTTTTAGCAAATAAAGTAGAAGATATGCTAAACACTGTTGTGAGGCAGATTGCATTTTTTGAATTTGAAAAACGTATTCATCATCAAAGAAAAATCAAAGAATTAAGTGTTGACGAAATTTGTGAAATTTGGATTGATGTTCAAAAGAAAAGTTTAGGACCATCAATAAAATTTAATGATGATTATAAATATTTCTGGAGCTATATACCTCATTTTATTCATTCACCATTTTATGTTTATGCATATGCTTTTGGTGATTGTCTTGTTAATTCTCTTTTTAATGTTTACGAAAACAAACTCCCTAAATTTGAAGATAAATACATTACTTTGTTAGAGAGTGGTGGTAGTGATACATATGATAAATTATTGAAACCTTTTGGTTTAAATCCAAAGAAAAAAGATTTTTGGCAAAAAGGAGTTAATGTTATTGAGAAACTGATTGACCAATTAGAAGAATAAGATTGATGAAAGATAAAGAAGCAAAATCTCTAACTAAACAACTTACCAGGTATGCAAAAGTTGGCGGTGTTGTTGGAAAATTAGCCACTAAACTTGCAAGTCAAAGATATTTAGGTGTTAAGTTAGATAAAGAAAAACATGCTTCAGAAATAAGAGCTGCTCTTGGAAGTATTAAAGGACCCTTGATGAAAGTGGCACAATTATCAGCAACTATACCTGACTTACTTCCTGATGAGTACGCGCAAGAGCTTATGCATTTACAGTCTAATGCTCCACCGATGGGATGGTTATTTGTTAAAAGAAGAATGGCTGCAGAATTAAAGCAGGACTGGCAAAAAAATTTTATTGAGTTTGATAAAGAAGCAACAAGAGCAGCCTCTCTTGGACAAGTTCATAAAGCTAAAATAAAAAATGATGATATAGTTGCTTGCAAACTACAATACCCCGACATGGCTTCAGCAGTTAGTGCTGATCTTTCACAATTAAAAATGATTTTTTCAATTTATCAGTCTTATAATAAAGCCATCAAAACTGATGAAGTATATAAAGAAATCACTGACAGACTTAAAGAAGAGCTAGATTATGAAAGAGAAAAAAAATTAATGGCTGTATTTAGAAATATATTTTCAAATATAAATTTTGTTCATGTTCCAAAAACCTATGATAAATTATCTACAAAGAGATTGCTAACTATGAGTTGGCTAGATGGTGAGCCTATTTTGAATTTTAAAAAATCTCCTAAAGAAACAAGAAATACATTAGCGGCTAATATGTATAAAGCTTGGTATAAACCATTCTTTGAATACGGAGTGCTTCACGGAGATCCACATTTAGGAAATTATTCTGTACAAAAAAAAGACCTTAGTATTAATATATATGACTTTGGTTGTATGAGAATTTTTAATGGTAATTTCATTCAAGGTGTAATTGATTTATACTTTGCTCTTCAAGAAAATGATAATTCAAAGGCTGTCCATGCTTATGAGCAATGGGGTTTTACAGATATTACCAAAGAGAAATTAAAAGTTTTAAATAAATGGGCAGGATTTTTATATTCACCTTTGATGGAAGATAAAGTCCAAAAAATACAAGAAAGTGACAGTGGTATATATGGAGCACAAATTGCATCTGAAGTTCATCAAGAACTTAAAAAACTAGGTGGAGTTAAACCTCCAAAAGAATTTGTGTTTATGGATAGAGCAGCAGTAGGACTAGGTTCAGTATTTATGCATTTAAAAGCTGAAGTAAATTGGTACAAAATATTCCACGAGCTCATTAAGGATTTTAACTCAAAAAAATTAATGAAAAACCAACAAAAAGCTTTAAATTTAGCCAACCTATCAATATAAGAACTCATGCTCTTATCTGCTATTAAAGAAAATGATAACAATGAGACAAGAGTCTCTATCTCCCCTGAATCGGTAAAGCTTTTTTCTAGACTAGGTTTTGAAGTTATAATTGAAAATGGAGCGGGAGAAACTTCAGGATATCAAAATTCAAATTATGAAGAAGCTGGAGCAAAAATTGTTACTAGATCAGAGTGTTTAAAAGCTGATGTTTGTTTATGTGTTAGAATGCCAAGCACTCATGATTTAAATAATTTAAAAAGTAATTCATTATTAATTGGGATTTTAAATCCATACGAAAATAAATCTGAATTTGCTAATTTAAACAAAAATAAAATATCATCATGCTGTATGGAATTAATTCCTAGAATAAGTAGAGCCCAAAGTATGGATGTTTTATCATCTCAAGCTAATTTAGCAGGGTATAGAAGTGTGATTGATGCAGCAGAGCAATTTGGAAAAGCTTTTCCAATGATGATGACTGCAGCAGGACGAGTAAATCCAGCAAAAGTTATGATACTTGGTGTAGGTGTTGCAGGTTTACAAGCAATAGCAACAGCAAAAAGACTTGGGGCGGTAGTATCTGCTACTGATGTAAGAGCAGCAACTAAGGAACAAGTCGAAAGTCTTGGTGGTAAATTCATAATGGTTGAAGATGATGAAGCTCAAAATGCTGAAACCGCAGGTGGTTATGCAAAGGAAATGAGTGAAGATTATAAGAAAAAACAAGCTCAATTGATAGCTGAAACAATTTCAAAACAAGACATTGTAATTTGTACAGCTCTTATCCCTGGAAAAAAAGCACCGGTGTTAATTACTGAAGAAATGGTTTCTTCGATGATACCGGGTTCAGTGGTAATTGATTTAGCTGTGGAAGCTGGTGGTAATTGCCCTTTAAGTAAAATGAATGAAGTAGTAATACATAATGGAGTTAAAGTTGTTGGTTATGGCAATGTTCCTGGAAGAGTTGCAAAAGATGCATCAGCTTTGTATGCTAAAAATATTTTTAACTTTTTAAGTTTGTTAATTGATAAAGAAAATAAAAAGATAAATTTTGATTTTGACGATGAAATAATTAATTCTGTTTTGCTAACACATGACGGAGATGTAAGATTGGAGCAATTTAAGTAATATGGAAGCGCATTCTTCAGAAGTATTTGTTATTGGATTAACTGTATTTTTTTTAGCTTGTATTATTGGGTATTATGTAGTTTGGTCTGTCACTCCTGCCTTACATAGTCCTTTGATGGGTGTAACAAATGCAATATCAAGTGTAATTATAGTTGGAGCAATACTAGCAGCTGGTCCTCAAGGTTTTGATACTTCTAAAATATTTGGATTAATTGGCGTAGTATTAGCTTCAGTTAATATTTTTGGAGGATTCCTCGTAACTTATCGAATGCTTTCGATGTTTAAGAAAAAAACAAAAAAAACAAAGGAAAAAGAATAATGTCTTCTAACATGGTTGCGATATTATATTTAATTTCTGCGTTATTATTCATCTTTGCTCTAAGAGGTTTATCACACCCTGAATCTTCAAGAATGGGTAACATTTTTGGTATAATTGGAATGGTTATAGCGGTGTTTACAACGCTAATGTTCAAATCAGTTCTTAGTTATTATGAAATTGGAGCCGCGATACTTATTGGTGGCGCTATCGGTTCCTTTATTGCTCTTAGAATTGAGATGACAGCATTACCTCAATTAGTAGCAGCTTTTCATAGCTTAGTAGGATTAGCAGCTGTATTTGTTGCTGCTGCTGCATTCTATGATCCAGTAGCTTTTAGTATTGGTAAAGTTGGTTCGATTAAAACTGCTAGTTTAGTTGAAATGAGTATTGGAACATTTATTGGCGCTATAACTTTCTCTGGTTCAGTTTTAGCTTTTGGAAAATTACAAGGTACAATTTCAGGAAAGCCCATAGTATTCAAGTTCCAGCATCTTATAAATGCACTAATTTTCCTTCTAATTATTTTCCTGATTATATTATTTGTAATTAATCAATCTCCAACAATCTTTTGGACAATAGTTATTGTTTCAATATTATTAGGTTTTCTTGTAGTAATTCCCATTGGTGGAGCTGACATGCCAGTTGTTGTTTCTATGTTAAACTCTTATTCAGGTTGGGCAGCTTGCGGCATAGGATTTACCCTAAGTAACAATCTCTTAATTATAACTGGTGCTCTTGTCGGAGCATCTGGCGCGATATTAAGTTACATAATGAGTAAAGGGATGAATAGATCTATTATTAATGTTGTTCTAGGAGGTTTTGGCGGCGAGCAAGACACTAGTGCTAGTAAGGATAACTCAGATAAAATTGTTAAACAAGGTAATGCAGAAGATGCGGCATATATAATGAAAAATGCAGACTCTGTAATTATTGTACCAGGTTATGGAATGGCTGTAGCGCAAGCACAACATGCTTTAAGAGAAATGGGTGATATACTAAAAAAAGAAGGAATAGAGGTAAGATATGCAATACACCCTGTTGCAGGAAGAATGCCAGGCCACATGAATGTTTTACTAGCTGAAGCTAATGTTCCTTATGAAGAAGTTTTAGAACTAGATGAAATTAATCATGATTTTCCAATGACAGAGGTTTCTTTTGTTATTGGGGCAAATGATGTAACAAATCCTGCTGCAAAAACGGATGAGTCATCTCCTATTTATGGTATGCCTATTTTAGATGTAGAAAAATCTCAGAGCGTTTTATTTGTAAAACGTTCAATGGCAACTGGTTATTCAGGCGTTGATAATGAGCTATTCTATAGAGATAATACAACTATGCTATTTGGAGATGCTAAAAAAATGTGTGAGGATATTGTAAAAAGTCTTTCCGCTTAATCGTTATTTCTTTTTGCAGATTTTCTTGCTCTTCTAATATTTTCTTCTTTTTCTCTAGCGCGTTTCAAACAAGGTTTTTCATAGTGTTTGCGAAGTTTCATTTCTTTATATAAACCTTCACGCTGCATTTTCTTTTTTAGCATTCTAATTGCTTGTTCTACGTTATTATCTTTTACGTTAACAAAAAGTGTCATTGGATCGGGCTAGTAACATAAAGTCATATTATTTGCAAACGGATATATTGCATTAATCTATTGGTATATTAAAAAAAATACTTATATTTAATATGTGTCTATTCTCAAAATATCAAAAATCGGTCATCCAGTTTTGCTAAAAGAATGTTCTGAAATAAAAGAATTCTCATCAGATTCTCTAAAAAAAATAGTTTATGATATGTCTGAAACAATGCTTGACTATAACGGTATAGGTCTAGCAGCACCCCAAGTACATATCTCAAAGCAAATAATTGTATTTCGTAATCCTGATAATGAAGAAAAAGATAAAATTGAGATAACACCATTAATAAATCCTAGTTTTACACCTATGGGAAAAGAAACAGAGGATGATTGGGAAGGATGTTTATCTATCCCTGGTATGCAAGGCCTGGTTAGAAGATTTAAAAAAATTAAATATTCTGGATTTGATCTTGATGGTAAGGTGATTGAAAATGAAGTTGAAGGTTTACATGCAAGGGTAGTACAACATGAGGTAGATCATTTAAACGGCATTTTGTATACATCTCGCTTAGCTCATAAAAATGCTTTTGGTTTTGAAAAAGAAATAACAATTTATTGGAAAAATGAACAAAACAGAAAATAAAAAAAAAGAAGATATTCTTATAAAAGCTAAAAAAATTGTATCAATTGAAGGCTGGTCATCAGAAATATTTTCAAAATTACAAAAACAAAATATAGAAAAAAATGATTTTTTCTATTTTTTTCCTGATGGATATAAAGATTTATTAGAATATGCCCTACAAAATATTAATGAAAAACTTGAATTTAAATTAAAAAAAATTAATTTAATTAATTTTCCAATTAACAAAAGAATAAAAAAAATATTATTATTACGATTTGATATATTAAATGAAGATAAAGAATTTTATAAAAAGACTTTTAATCATCTTTTGCTGCCCACTAATAATAAAATATCCAAAAAGAGTTTATACAATTCGGTTAATACAATGTGGTATTTAGCTGGAGATAATTCAACAGATTTCAATTTTTATACAAAAAGACTTATCTTATCAGGAGTATATACCAATGCCTTATTCGTTTTTTTTTCAAAAGAAATGAAGTATGTTGAAGAAAACATTGATAAAAATCTTAAGAGAATATCGAAAATTCCAAAAATTAAGGAAAGAATATCTTTTGTTAAAAATAATGCTCCTAAATTTTTAAAAAGTTTTTTAGCTTAAGCTATACTATCTGGCTCTAATTTATTTTGAATTTCTAATATTTTATCTTTTAGGATTAACTTTCTTTTTTTTAATCTTTGAATTTGTAAAAAATCTACAGTATTTTTTTCTTGAAGCCTAATAAGTATTTCATCAAGATCTCTATGTTCTTGTTCAAAATTTTTTAAAATTTCTATAAGTTTGTTTATGTCATCCATGAAAATAAATAAGTAAAAATATAATAATAGTATATAAACGCCCTGTGGTAAAAAAAATAGCAATTTTAACAAGTGGAGGAGATTGTGCAGGTTTAAATGCAGTAATTAGAGCTGTTACATTAAGAGCACATAACAAGTACAATTGGGAAGTTTATGGAATAAAAGATGGAACATTAGGCTTGTTGAAAGAACCACTTGACGTTATCAAATTAAATCCGAAAAATTTTGAGGGTAGCTTAATGAGGATGGGTGGAACTTTTTTGGGATCAAATAACAAAGGCAACCCTTTTAAAAAAATTATAAGGAATGGAAAAAAAATTGATTCATCTGATTTAGTTATAGAAGGTTTTAAAAAACTAGGAATTGATGCTCTAATTGGTATTGGTGGTGATGGAAGTTTGAAAATTCTTCAAAGTATAACAAAAAAAGGAAATATAAATTTTGTAGGTATTCCAAAGACTATTGATAATGATGTAAAGCATAATGAACTATCCATAGGTTATGATACTGCAGTTGACGTAGCAACAAATGCTTTAGATATGCTTCAACCAACAGCAGCAAGCCATAGAAGAGTAATGATTTTAGAAGTAATGGGTAGAGATGCAGGCCACATTGCTTTGAATGCAGGAATTGCTGGAGGAGCAGATATTATTTTGATTCCTGAGATTCAATATTCAATAAAATCTATTGCTGATCATATTGAAAAACTTAGATCTAAAGGAAGAAATCATGCATTAATTGTTGTTGCAGAAGCTGTAAAAAAAGAAAACGGTAAAAAAGCTACAGTGAAATATGTTGATGGAGAAGTGCGCCTTGGAGGAATAGGAAATTATCTTGGTGATGAAATCTATAAAATAACAGACTCTGAAACAAGAGTTACAGTTTTGGGACATGTTCAAAGAGGTGCTCAACCAACCCACAGAGATCGTTTAATTGCAAGTGCCTTTGGAGTTTATGCTGTTGATTTAATTGCAAAGAAAAAATTTAATAGAGTAGTTGTATGGAAAGATAGAGGAGTACAAGATTTGATGCTTAGTCAAGTCGCTGGATACTCAAAAACTGTCCAAAAAAATGATCCTTTAATTAAAGTAGCTGAAGGTCTTGGAATTTATATTGGTGAACTAAATTAGAAATTTCCTAATTTTTT
The DNA here is from genome assembly GCA_902614395.1 of uncultured Alphaproteobacteria bacterium. Classification (GTDB taxonomy): domain Bacteria; phylum Pseudomonadota; class Alphaproteobacteria; order HIMB59; genus CACPNW01. The sequence continues at coordinate 21,605 of CACMKW010000006.1, forward strand.
CCAGATAAATGCATAAATCTTTAAAGGCAAATATCTCATTATTTTTACAGAAAAAACCAAAATAAAAGGAAAATATATTTCAAATTTGTATTTACCAGTTAAACCTTCAAAGATTTTTTTTGCAGCATAACTTGCAGGTTTTAAAAAAGGCATTTTAAAAGAATTTAACTTCGTTGACTCAGTATCTATGAAACCTGGATTAATGACTGAAATTTTTATATTTAATTTTTTAAAATCAAAATATAAACTTTCTACTAAATTTAGTTGTGCTGCTTTGGTCATACCATAAGCACCTGCTGTCGGCATCCCTCTGTATCCAACTGGTGAAGAAACTATAGATATTAAATTATCTCTACCCTTCATATAATTTTTCAAAACATCTATGCAATTTATTGTTCCATTTAAATTAACATCTATTAATAAATTATAATTATTTATATCAAATTCTTGATTCTTGTTGGGTGAGTAAGCGGTTGCATTTAGAAGAGCAATATTAATTTTTGATATTTCGTTTTCTATGTAAGCAATGGTACTTTTAACTTCACCGTACTTACTTACGTCACAAGCCATATAGTAGATTTCTTTATTACTTGTTATATTTTTTAATTTTTCGACAGCTTTTTTTAATTTGTCTTCATTTCTTGAGGAAATTATAACCCTCCAATTTTCTTCTAAGAATTTTTGTGCAACAGCAAAACCAATTCCAGAAGATCCACCAGTAATCCAAATAGTTTGCAATTATTGACCCCAATCATTACGAATTATTGTTATAATATTTTTTTTATCATTAGGATTTTTGAATTCCATTTTCATGAGTTCTTTTTCAAAATACCAAAGTGTATATTCTGGGAATGGACCTTTATCTTTTGGATTTTTTGATGCATTAAAAATATACTTGTTAGCTAATATTTCAATGTCATTGATTTTTATTTTTTCATCTTCAAGTTGTTTTACTTGTATAGTTCTTACAATACCTTTTTGAGTATCGAATACTTCTTTTTCATTTAACATTTCAATATTCCAATAATTTAATGGTACTATATTTTTATCTAATTTTAATTCTCCATCCATACCACTAGCAATAAATAAATCATCTACATCATTTCCAAGTATTTTATATTCTCGATCATCTTCAAAGTCTGTAAATCCATCTATTGATATAAATTCACCATTTGTCCAAGTTTCTTTAGTTTCTTGAAAAAATTTGTATGCAGGAAAAAATAAAACTTTTACATTTATCTTTAAGACTGAATGTATAATGACACTATCTTCATTTTCTTCAAATTTTGATATCAAGCTCCCTATATTTTTCTTTTTTCTAATAACATCATAACTTACCTCATTATCTTCTGGTATTGGAAATGGTTGACTAAAAACGCTAAAAGAAAAAACAGATAAACAAATTATAAAGATATATTTCACGATTTAATTCTTAATGATGATCTTCCCCCATCTATATGAAATATTTGTCCAGTTATCCAACTATTTTTATCACTTAATAAAAAACTTCCAATATCAGAGAAGTCATCACCAGATCCAATTTTAGGTAGAGGATGCATATTTTCAATTGCTTTCTTAATAGTTTCATTGCTAATCAACTTTTGTGTCATTTTTGCGTCAGTTAAACTTGGTGCTATACAATTTACTTTGATTTTTGGAGCAAATTCAGCGGCTAAACTCAGAGTAAGCCCTTCAATGGCACCTTTTGCCGTAGAGACTATTGTGTGATTAGTAAAGCCCTGTTTAACCGCAATAGTTGAATAAAGTAGAATACTACCAGTATTTTTAGCTAGAGTTTCTTGATTAAACTTAATTGCATTTACAGCGCTGAGTGTATTTATTTTAAAAGAATCAATAAAATCCTCATCTTTAGTCATTTTAAGAGGTTTTAAATTTATAGATCCAACACAAAAAGCAATACCACATAATCGATCTTTATATTCTTCCGAAATACTTTTAACTTTATCAAAATCTAAAACATCACAAACTTTATATTTGCAACCAATTTCCTCAGATAATTGTTTTAATTCTGTCTCATTTCTAGAAATAATTATTGGATCATAATTATTGCTTTTCAGTTTTTTTGATAATGATTTTCCAATAGAACCTGTTCCCCCAAAGACAAATATATTTTTGTTAGACATTTTTAACCTTTCTAATTTTAACTTGATGATAACTTATTAATAAAGTTGATAATAACAAAATTGAATTAGTTTGATGTAAACTTGCGACTGGTAAGTAAACATTGCTTAAAAGAGTAATGATGCCTAAAATTACTTGTAATGTTAGAAAGAATAAGACTAAATACACAAGAGTACTTGAAACGTTTTTATTATCAAATTTAATAAATCTGAAACACACAAATAGGATATAAAAAAAAACAAAAATTGATAACCAGCGGTGGTTAAAATTTATTGCAACTGTATTTTCAAAAATATTATAAATACCTAAATCATCTATAATGTAATCATCAGGTATAATTTTTCCATTCATTAGCGGAAAAGTATTAAAAGATTGTCCAGAGTTGGTTCCTGCCATAAATCCACCTGTTGCAATTGTGATAAATATTAAGATTACAGCAATTAAAATATAAAATTCAATTGTTTTTGGAGTAGATAAAAAACTTATATTAGAAGAATACCTATAATCCATTGATATCCATAATAGTATTGAGAAAATTATAAGAGCATTTAAAAGATGAAAAGTAAGTCTATAAGGGCTTACATACGGATTTTCAGTTAATCCACTCTTTACCATCCACCATCCAATAACCGCTTGAAACAAACCAAACACAAAAACAATACCAAGTCTTATATATAGTGACGATTGAATTTGCTTTTTAAAACTGAAATAAAATAAGGGTATTAAAAAGACAATTCCTATGGCTCTTGCAAATATTCTATGAAACCACTCCCACCAAAAAATATATTTAAACTCATTTAATGTCATATTTTTGTTAACTATTTTGTATTCTGGTGTTTGTTTATACATTTCGAATACAGCCAACCAATTTTCTAAACTCAGTGGAGGAATTACACCTAAAATTGGTCGCCAGTCGGTCATAGAAAGTCCAGAGTCGGTTAACCTTGTTAAACCTCCTATTACTATAATTAATAAAACCATTGCTGTTATTGTTAATAGCCATATATAAATCGCAGGATTATAATATTTCAAAGTATTAGCGTAATTCATTCAGAATATATATAATCCCTAGAAATAATAAAAAAAGTTGTTATTTTTCAGATATGACACAAAAAACTGATGTAGTAATTATAGGTGCAGGTCCAGTAGGCTTATTTGCGGTATTTGAACTAGGTCTTTTAAATATAAAATGTCATTTAGTTGATAATTTAGATAAAGTTGGAGGTCAGTGCGCTGAATTGTACCCTGAAAAACCAATTTATGATATTCCCTCAAGACCAGTTGTAACAGGACAAGAATTAACTGACGAATTAATTAAACAGATAAACCCATTTAAACCTAAATTTCATCTCAACCAACAAGTTGAGAAAATTGCTAAAACAGAATATGGTTGGATTGTAGAGACCAATATAGGTACAAAATTAGAAGCAAAATGTATAGTAGTGGCAGCAGGGGCAGGAAGTTTTGTACCCCGAAAACCTCCGATTGAGAATATTGAGAGTTTCGAAAACAAGAGTGTTTTTTATGCAATTCGAGATAAATCAATATTTAAGAATAAAAAACTCCTAATTGCAGGAGGAGGTGATTCTGCTTTGGATTGGACAAATGAACTATCTAAGAGTTCCAATGTAACTCTAATACATAGAAGAAAAGAGTTTAGGGCAGCACCTGATTCCGTTTCAAAAATGCAAGAATTAGAAGCAAAAGGAAAAGTTAAATTTTTAAAGGGCCAAATAAAAAAGATTTCAAAAATTAAAGATAGTAGAATAATGCTAGAATACAAAAATGATGATGAAAAATTAAATATTGAAGTAGATTATCTTCTACCATTTTTTGGTTTAAAAATGGAACTAGGCCCAATTGCGAAATGGGGTCTAAACTTGCACGAAAACTTAATTAAAGTGGACACTGAAAAATTTGAAACTTCTACACCTTCAATCTTTGCGATTGGCGACATAAATTGGTACCCAGGAAAACTTAAGCTTATTCTATCAGGATTTCACGAGTCTGCCTTAATGGCTCAAGAAGTATTCAAGTATTGTTTTCCTGATAAGAAAAACATTTTTAGATACACAACATCTTCCAAAGAACTTCAAAAAAAACTAGGCGTTTAATGCCAAAGTTAATAATCACAGATAGATCAGGTAAAAAGTCTGAAATTGAATATGATAGTAATTTTACATTAATGGAAATCCTTAGAGACAATGGCTACGATATTGAAGCTTCCTGTGGAGGATGTTGTGCTTGTGCAACATGTCATGTTTATATTGATGAAAAATGGATGAATAAGTTGAAAAATATAGATGATGATGAAGAATCTATGCTAGATCAAGCTTTTGATGTTAAAAATAATTCCAGATTATCTTGTCAAATTAACCTTTCTGAAGAGCTTGATGGATTAGAGATAGAAATTGCACCAGAATAGTATTGACATAAACTATTAATTTGCATACAAACAGTTTGTATAAAAACTATGGCAGACACTTCTCTTAATGAGAATAGATTAGCATTATTAATTTGGCAAACATCAAACTTATGGCAATCTAAAGTAAGGCATAAATTAAGAGATAGTGAAATCACATTAAATGAATATCTTATTCTCGAGACAATTTATTTATTACAGCAAGAAAACATAAATATTACGCAACAGGATATATGTAAAAATGCATCTATTGATAGATCAGTTGTTAGTTTGCGAGTTTCTAAACTAGAAGAAAAGAAGTTAATACTAAAACAGCAGCCACAAGATAAAAGATCTGATAGTTTAATTCTAAGTGAATCAGGGAATGATTTAATTAATAATATTATTGATAATATTTTAGAGTTAGAAAATGAATTATTTGATAAATTAGGATCTGAAATTTTTAATTTCACAAATTCATTAAAGTTGTTATTGGGTAAAAAAATTAGAATTAGAGCAAAATTAAATGATTGATCAAGAATTAGTACAATCCTTAAAAGCCTGGCCTTTTAAAGAAGCATTACAAATCATTAAAAAAAATGGTGGTTTACAAAATTTTAAAATTCCATCTAAGGGATATGTATTACTAGAAACTGGTTATGGTCCCTCTGGTTTACCTCATATTGGAACTTTTGGTGAAGTTGTAAGAACATCAATGGTAAAAAATGCATTTAGCTCTATAATTGAATGCCCAACAAGATTAATCACATTTTCTGATGACATGGATGGATTAAGAAAAGTTCCTGAAAACGTTCCAAATAAAGAAATGTTAGAAAAATTTATAGGTAAGCCACTTACTTCTATCCCAGATCCATTTGGTAAATTTGAAAGTTTTGGACACCATAATAATGCAAAACTAAGAAGTTTTTTAGATGAATTTAATTTTGACTATGAGTTTGTTAGCTCAACAGAAAAATATCAAAATGGTGATTTTAATGAAACAATACTAAGTATATTTGAAAACTATTTAAAAATATTAGATATTATTCTACCAACCTTAAGGGCAGAGAGAAAAGAAACTTATAGTCCATTTCTTCCAATAAGTGAAAGTTCAGGTGAGGTACTTCAGGTAAAAATTGAAGAATATAAAATGGATTCGAAAACAATTATTTACAAAGATCCATCTTTAGACAAGTTAGTTGAAACAGAGGTAATTAATGGAAAATGTAAATTACAATGGAAGGTCGATTGGGCAATGAGATGGATGTCTTTTGATGTTGATTATGAAATGTGCGGTAAAGATCTTACTGAAAGTGTTGATTTAGGATCCAAGATTTGTAGAGTATTAAATAAAAAACCACCCACTAATCTAATTTATGAAATGTTTTTAGATGAAAAGGGTGAAAAAATTTCTAAGTCAGTGGGAAATGGCATTAGCGTAGATGAGTGGCTACGTTATGCTTCTCCTGAGAGTCTTGCACTTTATATGTTCCAAAAACCAAAATCAGCAAAAAAACTTCACTTTGATGTTATTCCTAAAACTGTAGATGATTATCTTTCTCATTATAATGCATACTCAAGTTTAGATAAAAATAAACAGTATGATAATCCAATTTGGCATATTCATTCAGGAAAACCTAAAGAATTTAAATCAGAAATAAATTTCAATACTCTTACTAACCTTGTAAATGTCTCTAATTCAAAAGATAAAAAAGTAATATGGTCTTTTATTAATAAATATGATGATAATATTAATGCCGATAACAATCCTGAATTTGACCGTCTTATAGACTTTGCACTAAATTACTATGAAGATTTTATTTTGCCTAAAAAGAAATTTTTAGAGATTGATAGTAGTAATAAAGAAGTATTTATTGATATTATTAATGTTTTAGAAAATGAGGTTAATGAAAACAGTTCATCTGAAGACATTCAAACATTATTATACGAAGTAGGTAAAAAGCATGAATTTGAAAACTTAAAAGATTTTTTTAAACTAGTATATCAAGTTATGCTTGGTCAGGATCAAGGGCCTAGATTAGGATCATTTTTTAAATTATTTGGTTTAAGAGAAACTATTGATTATCTAAAAAAATTAATAGATAATTAATTTATTGTACAATAGTTCATTAAAAATATTAAGATTATTACCACCTGAGTTATCTCATACAATTACAATTAATTTTTTAAAATACTTCAAAGTAAGACAAAAAAATATTGAGGACTCTATTCTTTCACAACATTTAATGGGTTTAGATTTTCCAAATCCTATAGGACTCGCTGCGGGTTTTGATAAAAATGCTGAAGTGATGCATTCAATGTTTTCATTTGGTTTTGGCTTTCTTGAAGTTGGCACAATTACCCCGCAACCTCAAAGTGGTAATTTTAAACCTAGAGTATTTAGATTAATTGAAGATAAAGCCATAATCAATAGTTTAGGATTCAATAATAAAGGTATTAAAAAAGTAAAAAAAAATTTAATTAAATTTCAAAAGTCATACTTAAATAATAAAATTGTAGGAATTAATATTGGAAAAAATAAAAATTCAATTGAAGCTGTTGATGATTATCTAATCGGTTTAGAAGAGTTAGGTGATTTAGCAAGCTATATTACTATAAATATATCTTCGCCAAATACTGAAGGATTGAGAGATTTACAATTAAGAGGAAAGATAGAAAAATTAATTAAAAAAATTGTAAACAAAAGAGATGAAATAAAAAATATTAATACCAAGCCAATATTAATTAAAATTTCACCTGATTTAAATGAAGATCAACTTAGAGATATAGCATTGATTTCCTTAGCCAATAACATAGATGGATTAATTCTCACAAACACTACTATCAAGAGAGAGAACAATTTAATTTCTATAAATAAAGGTAAAAAAGGTGGTTTAAGTGGCAAACCTCTATATGAAAATTCAAATATAATTTTGAAGAAAATGTATGAATTAACAAATGGTCAAGTACCACTAATTGGAGTGGGCGGTATATCAAGCGGAAGGGACTGTTACGAAAAAATAAAGTCCGGTGCGTCTTTAGTTCAGTTATATACAGCTTTGGTTTATTCTGGTCCAAACTTAATCAATAGCATGAAAGGTGATTTAATAGACCTAATTAAAACTGATGGATATAAAAATGTATCTGAAGTTATTGGTAAATCAGTATAGTAATGAAAAAAATAACATCTATTGAAGAAATTATTAATCATTATGATAATTTTATAATTGATCAATGGGGTGTAATGCATGATGGAACATTTGGATATGATCATGCTTTTAATTGTATCAATATTTTAAATAATAATAATAAAAATTTATTTATAATTTCAAATTCATCAAAAAGATCAAAATCATCCATAGATAGATTGCCAAAGCTTGGTTTTAATAAAAAATCTTTTATTAATACAGTAACAAGTGGAGAAATGATCTGGCAATTACTAAAAAAAAAATATTCAGAAGGTAATAATAAAAAAAACTGTTTTCATATTTATGATGAATCAAAAGAGGACGGTCTAAATTTTAGAGATGGACTAAATTTACATTTTGTAGAAAAAGTTGAGGAGGCAGATTTAATTCTAGCCTGTACTCCTTTTATAAAATTACAACCAATAGATTACATTCCATTATTGGAAGTAGCTTACAAAAAAGAATTAACAATGTATTGTGCAAATCCTGATTTTGAAACAGTTGAAACTAATAGTAACAATAATATTTTCTGTATGGGTGCTATTAGTGAAATATACAAAAAAATGGGTGGAAATGTTATTATAAAAGGTAAACCCGATGTAAGCATATATGCTGAAACCACAAATCAAATTAATTTAGAAAAAAAAAGAACAGTAGCTATTGGAGATTCATTATTTCATGATATTCAAGGTGCTAATAATTTTAAAATAGATAGTGTTTTAGTAAAATCTGGTATTCATAAAGATTTAACTCAAATAAATAATTTAATCAAAAATCATCAAATAGCCCCAACCTATATCATAGATAAATTTAGTATTTAGAATACTTGACAAAGTAATATTTATATTTACATGCAATATCACTATGTCAATGAAATGTGAATTAACTGGAAAATCTTTTCAAACTGGTAATAACGTTAGTCATGCTAAAAATAGAACAAAAAGACGTTTTAAACCTAATCTTCAGAACATAACTTTTGTTAGCGAAGCTTTAGGTCAAAAATTTCAAATGAAAGTTGCTGTTAGCACTATTCGAACAGTTGAAAAAAAAGGTGGTTTAGATGAATTTCTAATAAATACACCTAATTCTAAATTACCGTTAAAAGCAAAAAAACTAAAAAAAACTATTCTTAATAAATCAGCTTAATAGTAGTTATGGACGTTTTAACTGGCATTAAAACTCTTATATCTTCGATACCTCAAAATATTATTAATTTAATATCAAATCAAAATACCGAAGTAGTTTGGTTTATAATGCTAATATTGTGTTTTCTTTCAATATTAGTCTTTTTACGATTATTTGGATATGTTGGTTTGTACGTCTATTCTGCTATAGCGATAATTGCAGCTAATATCCAAGTATTAAAACAGGCTAACTTTAATTTTTTCTCTTCAATTAATGAAAAAATTATTCCATTTTATGAACCAAGTCCAATAGCTTTGGGAACAATATTATTTGCCTCCACTTTTTTGTGTACAGATATACTGTCAGAATATTATGGTAAAGAAAAAGCTAGAAAAAATGTTCTTATTGGTTTCTGCAGTTTTTTCTTGATGACGATTTTGATGTTGGTAACAATTGGTATTCAGCCAGCTGAAGACGAATGGGTATCTATGGTGCAAGAAAGTTTAGCAATTTTATTTACTCCAATGACAAGCATATTTGTAGCAAGTATGATAGCTTATTTGATAAGTCAATATTTTGATATTTGGTTCTTTAGTTATTTAAAAACTGTTAGTTCAAATAAATTTCTTTGGTTGAGAAATAATATTTCTACAGCTATATCATCGTTAATTGATAATACAATTTTCAGTATTTTTGCTTGGATAATTCTAAATCCCAATCCTTTTCCACTTAGTGATGTTATTATGACATTTATTTTAGGTGTTTATCTTTTAAGAGTATTCATTGCCATTCTTGATACACCTTTCATTTATCTAGCAAAGTACTTTATTCCAGAAGAAAAAAATTCCTCTCCTGAAATGGGTTAAAATTAGTTTTAAAATAACTAATGAAAGATTTTAACTGGTCAATTAAAAATAAATCTAATAATTCAAATGCAAGAACTGGAATAATATCTACACCTCATGGTGAAATTAAAACACCAGCATTTATATTTTGTGCAACGAAAGCAGCTTTAAAATCTTTTACAACAAAGGACGCAAAAGAAAATAATACACAGATCATATTATCAAATACTTATCACTTAATGCTTCAACCAGGAAGTGAACTAGTTGCTAAACATGGAGGTCTTCATAAATTTACGGGTTGGAATGGACCTATGTTAACAGATAGTGGTGGATTTCAAATTTTTTCTCTTGGACATGGCTCTGTTGCTGATGAAATAAAAGGACGAAAGACAAATTCAAAAAATAAAAAAACTTTAATAAATTTGAATGAAGAGGGTGCATTATTCAAGTCATATATAGATGGTTCTACTCATATGTTATCGCCTGAAAAATCAATAGAGGTTCAAAGAAATCTCGGGGCAGATTTCATCTTAGTTTTTGATGAATGTACTCCTTATAATGTAGATAAAAAATATACATCTGATTCTATGTTAAGAAGTCATAGATGGTCTTTAAGGTCCATCAATGCATTTAATTCTAAACTTAATTATAATCCTAAAAATGGATCATCCGGTAGACAAGAAATGTATGGCATTATTCAAGGAGGGATTTACAGAGATTTAAGAGAAGAAAGCATTGAATTTAATACAAAAAAAATCAACACTTTTGGGATTGCTATTGGTGGTAGTTTAGGATCAAATAAAGATGAAATGCAAGATATAGTTCATTTTACTTCTTCCATGTTAGATAATACTCGTCCAGTACATTTGCTAGGTATTGGCGATCCAAGAGATATATGGGATTTTGTTGCAGATGGTATCGATACATTTGATTGTGTAAGCCCAACTAGAATTGCTAGACATGGATCAGCTTTAGTAAAAGGTAAACAGGGAAAAATTAATTTAAAAAATGTTAAATATAAAAATAATTTAAACCCAATAGATAATGAATGTAATTGCTATACTTGTAAGAACTTCACACTGGCATATTTATACCATCTTTTTTCTGCACAAGAATTACTAGGATTACAACTACTTACTAATCATAATATACATTTTATGAATAATCTTATGAAAGAAATTAGAAGCTCAATTGATAACAATGATTTTGATAATGCAAAAAAGAAATGGTTAAATGCCTAGTTATCTAAATGAAAAGTAGTAGATAATTGATTTAGTAATACCTCACCTAACTGATCTACATCCATTATTGTTACAGCTTTACTATAGTATCTTGAAACATCGTGCCCAATTCCTATAGCAATCAATTCAATTTCACTTTTTTTTTCAATTTCACCAATTATATCTCTCAAATTTTTTTCTAAATAATTACCTGGATTTACAGAAAGTGTTGAGTCATCAACTGGTGCACCATCACTTATAACAATAAGAATTTTTCTTTTTTCCTTTCGTAAAGATAATCTATTATAAGCCCATGACAAAGCTTCTCCATCAACATTTTCCTTCAAAATTCCCTCTTTCAATAATAATCCCAAATTTTTTTTTGATCTCCTCCATGGTGAGTCTGCTGATTTATAGATAATATGTCTTAGATCATTTAATCTGCCTGGATTAGAAGGTTTGCCATTTTTGATCCATTTTTCTCTTGAATTACCGCCCTTCCAAGCCTTTGTTGTAAATCCTAATATTTCAGATTTAATTAAGCATCTTTCCAATGTTTTTGCTAAAATATCTGAACAAAGGGCAGCAACCGTAATTGGTCTGCCTCTCATTGAACCAGAATTATCAATTAGAAGACTCACAATAGTATCTTTAAATTCAACTTCCTTTTCTATTTTGTAGCTTAATTTATTATTTGGATTAGCAATAATTTTAGCCAATCTTGATGTATCAAGAAAACCCTCTTCCATATTAAAATCCCAATGACGATTTTGTTGAGCTAAAAGTTTTCTTTGCAGTCTATTTGCAATTTTAACAATTAATGGTTGAAAAGAAAATACTTGTTGATCAAGATTTCTCCTAAGCTTCTCTAATTCTTTGATATCACAAAGTTCTTCAGCGTTAATAATTTCATCAAAATTATAATCATAAACTTTATAATTATCTAAACTTTCTAAAATTTTTTTATCTGATAAATAATCTAGTTCAGTATCCCCACTTTCATCTCCCATATCATCATCTTCTTCTTCTAATGAAACTAACTGCTCAACAGTTGTTTCACTTGTTTGCATTTCAATATTTGACTCAGTTTGTTCATCATTTTTTTGTTCATTATTATTTTCATTTTCATTATCTTGATCTTCTTCGTTTTGATCAATATCATCGTTCTGAGTATTGCTTACACTGTTATTAAAAAATCCAAGTTCATCTAGTTTTTCAACTATTGTGGATGTATATTTCTCTTGATCATGTAAATATTTCTTTAAATCTTTAAAAAAGTTTGAATAATCTTTTTTAAATTTTTCTTTTACAATATTTTTAAAAGTACTATTACTTTCACCTAAATCTACTCCAACAATTTCTTCAAATGCTACGTTCTTAAATGCTTTAATTAATAAATTTTGATCCTTTTTTGTATTTCCAATTTTAAGATCTCTGATATATTTATTTTTTAGATTTTTTTGTATTCCCTTGAATTCATTACCACCAATTGCTTCTACTCTTACCTGCTCTAAAACATTAATTATTTCGTTTGATAACTCATCTTGATTTAAGAAGTTTTGGTGTATGTCTTTTGAATGCAATCTGAATTCAAGCGCAAAAGAATCTGCTTCAGCTCTTAGATATTCTAAATTATTTTTAAAATTTTCAATTTTTGGTTCAGTTAAATTTATTGTGTTACCAATAATTGAAGGATTTTCTTTAACAAAATTAATCTCTATATTATCTTTTTTTCCTATAGATTTTATTGTTGCACTTAATGATTTTTTAAAATCTTCAATAATTTCACTATTCTTTGACATTAACTACTTTGGCATCAGTAATATCAATTCCAAATGATCTTTGAAAATATTCTTGTAAGATAGATCTCTCCATTTCATCACATCTATTTAAAAAAGATAGTTTAAAAGAATATTCAATATCATTGAATAGTAGGTAGTTTTCTGCCCATGTCAAAACAGTTCTTGGGCTCATAACAGTTGAAATATCACCGTTAATAAATCCTGATCTCGAAAGATCTGCAGTAGCTACCATACACTTAACAATGTCTTTGCCGTCCTTATTATTAAGTTTCTTTATTTTACTTAAAATAATTTTTATTTCTTGATCATTGCTTAGATAATTCAATGTTGATACAATATTCCATCTATCCATTTGACCCTGGTTTATTTGTTGAGTGCCATGATACAAACCAGATGTATCACCAAGACCAACTGTGTTAGCAGTAGCAAATAATCTAAAAAAATTGTGGGGTTTAATTACTCTTGATTGATCAAGTAAAGTTAACTTTCCTTCTGACTCAAGAATACGCTGAATAACAAACATTACATCTGGTCTACCTGCATCATACTCATCAAAGACTAAAGCTACTGGATTTTTGTAAGACCAAGGTAGTATACCATCTTGAAACTCTGTTACTTGTTTATTATCTTTAAGAATTATTGCATCTTTGCCTATTAAATCTATTCTGCTGATATGACTATCTAGATTAATTCTTATGCATGGCCAGTTAAGTCTGGCAGCTACTTGTTCAATATGAGTAGATTTACCCGTACCATGATATCCTTGTATCAGTACTCTTCTATTGGCAGAAAAACCAGCAAGAATGGAAAGTGTTGTTGCTGGATCAAATATATAAGTTTGATCAATTTCTGGAACATGTTCAGTCTTATCTTTAAATTTTAAAATATCAAACTCGCAGGAAATTCCAAATAATTCTTTAGGATCGATTTTGATACTAGGAGATAATTCTATTATGTTTTTATCTGTCATTTTTAAATTTTTTTAAAAGTATTTTGTATGAGTTATTTATTTCCTTAAATTTCTCTTCTGCTTTTTTATCATTACCATTTACATCAGGATGAAATATTTTCACTAGTTTTTTGTAAGTTTTTTTTATTTTGTCCAATGTCAGTGGTAGATCTAGATTGAATGTTGATAAAGCTTTACTTTCATCTTTTGTAAGATTTTCATCAAGCAGCTTATTTCTGAAATAATTGTTCTCTCTTTCATTTGGATTTAAATCATTTATTTCTTCATTGAAAAAATTGTTAATTTGATCCATGACCTTGTGATAATTCCCTTTCAAAGGCCAAGATGGTCTGTTCCAAATAATATCTTCTCTCATAGAATTTTCTATTTGATCTACTGATAAACCTTTATAAAAATCCCATGATTTATTGTAATCTTTAATGTGTTCTAAACAAAAAAAATAATATTGATTTAATAATACTCTAGATTTTGGAGCTTTGAATGTTCCTTCATTATTACAATCAGTCTTGTCACATTTTCTAAAATAAGTCTTTTCCCAAGAAAGAGTATTTTTATTAATATCTATTTTATGTTTACCCACACTTATTATATAGTTTAAAAATTATGAATCGTAAGCAAAGAATTAACAAAATATTATCAAAAAATTTAAATGACTTCTCATTAGAAATTATTGATAACTCAAATTTACATAAAGGACATAACAATTTTACAGGAAATGGGGAGACTCATATTAAAATTATTTTAAAAAAAATAAATAAAATACCTTCAAATAGATTAAATATTCATAGACTAATCAATAGTTTACTTGAAGAGGAATTTAAAACTGGATTACATTCTTTAGAAATTAAAATTAATTGATCTTTGATATTTCAATTTTTGATATTTGTTTTTTTGAATGTGATAAAATCTTGTAGTTAAAAAAGTTATCTTTAAAAGTCTCTCCATAGGAGGGAATTTTTTTTGATATATCTAATATATATCCTGCTATCGTAGATGACTCTACTTCTGGTGGATCCAAATCAAAACTTTTATACAAATCTCTAATATTTTTTTCGCCATTAATTATAACTTTTCCATAATTATTCACTTTAAAATCGTTCTCTGGAACATCAATTTCATCAACTATCTCTCCAACTATTTCTTCAATTATATCTTCTAAAGTAATTAATCCAAGTAATTCACCAAATTCATCTACAACAAAAGCTAGGTGTTCTTTTCTCTTTTTGAACTCAACCAATTGTTCTAATAGATTAGTAGTTTCAGGAATAAACCAGGGATTAGAGATTTTATCAAAAATAATTTCCTTAGACTCATTATGATTTTTTAAATCTATATTTAAAGTTCGTACATTTAATAAACCTACTATATTTTCAGGGTTTTCTTTCCAAAAAGGAATTCTAGTATACCTAGAATTATTAATTTTATTAATAATTTCACTAGTTTTTAAAGAAGAATCAATTGAATAAATATTTTTTCTATGTGTAAATATCTCTTCAACGGTTATATCATTTAATTGTAATATACTCTGAAGCATATCTTTTTCTTGTTCATAATCTGGGTTTGAAGTTTTATATAGATCTATAACACCTTTTAATTCCTCTTCTGACTGAAGATCTTTATCTTTTATATCATTGTCTTTTCTTCTAAAAATTAGTTTTACAATAAGATTAATTACAAATACAAAAATAAACAAAATTTTATTCAAGTAGTAAATAATTGGAGAAATTAATAAAGCAGTTCTATTAGGTCTATTTATGGCATAAGTTTTAGGAAGAACTTCAGCAAATATAACAATAACGACAGTCATTATAAGTGTTGCATAAAAAATACCTTCTACACCAAAAATATCATAGAAAAATGCAGTTGCTAAAGAAGATGCTAGAATATTAACTAGGTTATTTGATAGTAATAATGTTGAAATTACATTGTCTTTCTTATTTAGAAGCTCAAGTACATATCCAGCTCTTTTGCTTCCCTTTTTTTTCTTATACAAAATTCTTGCTTTAGAAGTAGCAGTAATTGCAGTTTCAGATCCTGATAAAAAACCTGAAAGAATTACAAGAATTATTAGTAAAAATAGAAGAAAAATACTTGTCATTTATATCTTTTGTAAAATTTTATAAACTTTATCCTTGTTTAGTTTTTCATAAAATATAGAGCTTCCAATCTTATTTATCAGTGAAAAATTAATATTATCTTTGAAATTTTTTTTATCTTTACTTATTATTTTTATCAGTTTTTTTTCTTTTAATATTCTATCAAAAATTTTAAACTTATATTTTTTAAAATGTATAATTATTCTATCAAGTTCAGTAGATGAAAGCAAACCAAGATAATTAGATATTTTTGCTTCAGTAATCATTCCTATAGAAATTGCTTCTCCATGATTATATTTTTTATAATTATAGTGACTTTCTATGGCGTGACCAATTGTATGTCCAAAATTTAACATTGCTCTAGAGTGACTATTTAATAAGGATTCTTTTTCATCTTTTCTTACGTAAAAAAGTTTTATCATAATAGATTTATAAATTGCTTTTTCCAAAATAGATTTGTTTAAATTAAGTAGTTTATTTATGTTTTTTTCTAACCAACAAAAAAAAGCATAATCATTAATTAAAGCATGTTTAATTATTTCTGCATATCCAGATTTTATTTCTTTTTTTGGTAAACTATCTAAAACAGAAATATCAATTAATACATTTTTTGGTTGATAGAAAGTTCCAATCAAATTTTTTCCATAGGCCGTATTTATTCCATTCTTACCTCCAATAGAACTATCTACTTGAGACAAAAGCGTAGTGGGTATTAGAAAAAAATCTAAACCTCTTAAAACTGTACTTGAGACAAATCCTGCCAAATCACCTAGAGTGCCACCCCCGATTGCAACTAGCACAGATTTTCTATTTACATTATTTTTAATTAATTTTTCAGCAAGGTCTTTGTAACCATTAATTGTTTTAATTTTTTCTCCACATTCAATAGTTATA
The DNA here is from genome assembly GCA_902614395.1 of uncultured Alphaproteobacteria bacterium. GTDB lineage: Bacteria > Pseudomonadota > Alphaproteobacteria > HIMB59 > CACPNW01. Next base: position 38,288 of record CACMKW010000006.1, read on the forward strand.
ATTTTTATATTTTTTTCTTTTATAAAATTAAATTTATTTTTAATTTTAGAATCAATAACGCAAAAAACTTTTTCGTTTTTTCTTGCAATATTTTTTACAAATGTTGAAATATAATTTTTTTTTATTAGTATTGAAGTATTCAGTTTTTTGTTCTTTATCAATAAGTTAGTTTGCATAAATATTAAGTCGAGATTTAATTTGTTTCATTGTTTGAAATTTATCACCATTGTTATTTATAATCAGATCAGCTTTTTCATAAAATTTTTGTCTATTTTTAAGAAGTTTCTGCATTATTTCACTTTTATTTGAATTGTTATTCAATAGAGGTCTTTTTCTTGAAAACTTTAATCTGTTTAGTAAATTGTTTAATGTAACTTGTAAATAAATTGAGTAAGAATTTTTCTTTATTGTCTTTCTTATTTTTTTACTAATTATACTTCCACCACCTAACGAAATTACACAATTATCGTTAGCTAATATTTCAATACAAACTTTTTCTTCAATATCTCTAAAATATGACTCTCCTTCCTCTTCAAAAATTTCATTTATTTTCTTTTTAGTCTTTAGTTCAATTTCCTTATCTGTATCATAAAAATTTAAATTCAAATATTTACTCAAATCTTTACCAATTATTGACTTACCTGAGCCCATAAGACCCATGATACAGATATTTTTCTTATTTATTTCTGATAGATCGAACATATTCTAATTTTTTCTTATTATTGACAAATTTTTTGTAGAAATAGAAAAAAACTTAAAAAAATGGTAAAAGTATATATTAGTCATTTTTTTAATACCATATATGAAAAGTAGATACATTATATATTTTTTTATAATACTAACAATAATCGTTTTTGTTGCCCTTTATATGATTGATATCCCTGCACCCTCAGAAATTATAACAGAAAAATATAACCTAGAATTAAAATGAAAATCATTTTTATTTTTTTCTTGATTTTCTTCTCAAATTACATTTTTGCAAATGAAGAGGATAATAATGAAGTAGAGGTAATTAATTTATATGACAATAAAAGCCTTGATCAAATGGTTCTAGAAAATCTTAATAGTAATAAACAAATTGATGAAGAAGTTGATAATTTAAATGAAGCTAACGAAATAGAAACTAAAGATAATGAAAATGAAGAAAATGAATCTTTAAAAATTGAGGTAAATCAAATAGAAATTTCTGAAGATAGCTTTATTAATAAACTAAATATAAATGATCTAAAAAATTATTTTAATAATCTTCAAAAAATCAATTCAAAAACTTTGCAAAAAGAAATAGTTCAAGTTTTAGAAAACCTTCAATTAAATATTGAAAATGACCAAGATAATGAAATATTTTTTCTAATTGTAAATTACTTAAAATCTATTGGCCATATCAATAAATCATATGAAATGATTGAGAGATATGGACTGACTAATGGTAAAAACTTAATTTACTATACTGAAGTTAAATTAAATTACCTGTTATCAACTTATCAATTAAATGAAGCTTGTAACTTAAATGAAGAATTGAATGAAAATTTAAAATTAAATTATTTCTATTTAGAAAAACTTGACATATTTTGTCTAATATTAAATGATAATCAATCAGAAGCAAGATTATTAAATTCAATTTTGATTGAATCTGAAATTAATTTAGATAATTATTTTCAATACTTGTTTTCGCTTATAACAAATTCTTCAAACGAAATTAAATTTGAAAGTGAAATCAAAAATTCAAATATAAATAAAGATTTAATATTTTTATATAGTGCTATGACTAGAATTGCAGAGCTTCCTTTCTCAAGTGAATTTTATGAAATTGATAAAAAAAATTTATCTATTCCTATAATTTTAAATCAATCCTCTCCTATTGATTTGAGGATTAAAGCAGCAAATGAAAGTTTTCTTCAAAATATGATACCTGTTGATAGCTTAGCAGCATTATATATGTCAGCTGATTTTAATTCAGATCAATTAAATAACCCTAAAGAAACAGTTGAAACACTCTCCAACAATAAAGAATTAAGTATGGCTTTTTTATTTCAACTAGTAAATATTCAAATATTTCCTAAAGATAGATTAAATACTTTAATTCAATTTTGGGAATTTGCTAAAAAACATAATTTGGAAGAAATTGCCTACAAATTATCAATTAACATGTTAGATTCTATTGATGCTTCTTCAGAAAATATTATTTACGGACCTCAGATTGCATCAGCCTATATTTTTAATAGTAATTTTGATAATGCAGTATATTGGATAGAGTTGTATGAAAACGCAATTGAAGTAGATGCGAAAAGTATTTATGCAAGAATTTTATTAGATTTGTATTCGTCAAGTGATTTAAATACCTTTATTAATTCTATAAACCTGACTTTAAATAATAGTAATTATCAAGATAATGATAATTATGAATTGTTGTACGTTTTAAAAGCTGTAATGAATTTAGATATAAATTCTAATACTAATATAAACTTAAATAAAATTTTTGATGATAGATTAATGCCATCAATTTTTCTGCTTAATGAAATACACAATAGTATTCTTAAAAGTGTTGATGAAAAATTCCTTTTTTATTCTTTAATTTCTTTAAATGATAAAGAATGGAAAAATATACATCCAGAACATTTAAGGCTTATATTAAATGGATATCTACTATATAAGGATGGGGCACTTTTTAGAAACATAGTTTTAGAGTTATTTAAAAACTATAATTTTATAATATGATAAAATATTTTGAATTTGAAAGTGAAATAGAAAAAATAGAAACAATATTAGATCAATTAAATAATAATCGAGAATTAAATATAGATAAAATTAAGAAATTAAATAAAGAAAAAGAAGAATTATATAAAAAAATTTATTCAAATTTAGATCCATGGCAAAAAGTTCAAATTTCAAGACATGGCGAAAGGCCTCATACTTTAGATTATATTGAAAATATTTTTACAGATATTGTTTTTTTGCATGGAGATAAAAAATATGCTGATGATAATGCAATCGTCGGAGGATTAGCAAAAATTAGCAATAATTCTGTTTTTTTTATTGGAACAGAAAAAGGTAATACTATGGAAACAAGAATTAAGCATAACTTTGGAATGGCTAAACCAGAGGGATACAGAAAAGTTCAAAGATTAATAAAATTAGCTGAAAAATTCAAATTACCACTAATATCATTTGTTGATACTGCTGGAGCATTTCCAGGAAAAGATGCTGAAGAAAGAGGTCAATCAGAGTCTATAGCATCATCAATAATGCAATTTTTAAAGGCTAAAATTCCTACAATATCAATTATTATTGGAGAAGGTGGATCTGGAGGAGCAATAGGAATAGCTACTTCTGATAGAGTTTTAATGCTAGAGCATTCAATATATTCTGTTATCTCGCCTGAAGGCTGTGCATCAATATTATGGAGAAACACTAAATTTTCTCAGGTAGCAGCAAAAACATTAAAATTAACATCTTATGACTGTAAAAAATTTAAAATTATAGATGATATAATACCAGAGCCATATGGAGGAGCCCATAGACATCCTCTTAAACAAGCTGAAACATTAAAAAATAAAATCATAAATTTAATTGATGAATTAAAAAAAATCTCAATCAAAGAATTAGTTGCGATCAGAAAAGAAAAATATTTGAATATTACATCAGATATTTAACTTCCGTGGCATTGTTTATATTTTTTTCCTGAGCCACAAGGGCAAGGTTCATTTCTACCTATTTTTTTTGTTATAACTCTTCTAGGTTCTGATATTTTATTATTGCTACTGTTTTTATTATTATTATTATTATTATCACTGACTAATTTAATATTAAATAAAGTTTTTAAAACTCTTTCATTTTGGTTTGATAGCATTTCATCAAAATAATCAAAAGATTCTTTTTTATATTCGTAAAAGGGATCTTTGCCTCCCATAGCTCTTAAATTTACACTTCCTCGCAATGAATCCATTGCTGCTAAATGGTCTCTCCAATCCTTATCTATTTGAAATAACATTACTCTTTTTTCAGCGAACCTAAGTAATTCAGCCGAATATTGATGTTGTTTTTCTTTATATTTTTGGTTTATCTGATCTAATAACCTTTTCTTGATTTCTTCATCATCTACTCCCTCTTCTTCGAACCATTTAGAGACTGGAATATCTATACTAAAAATTTCATTAATTTTATCTTTTAATAAATTTTCATCCCATTCGTGTGAATATTTTTTTGGTGGAATCGTAACTTCAATTAAATAATTAACATAATCTTCAATCATATCTTCAATAATTTTAGATTGATCAGTAGTATTTAGAATTTCTCTTCTATTTTGATAAATTATTTTTCTTTGATCATTTAATATATCATCAAATTTTAAAATTTGTTTTCTCATATCAAAATTATGACTTTCAACTTTTTGCTGTGCTCTCTCAAGCGATTTAGTGATCATAGAATGAGTTATTACTTCACCGTCTTTAAGACCTAATTTTGATAAAACATTTTCGAGAGTTTTTGATCCAAAGATTCTCATTAGATCATCTTCTAATGAGAGAAAAAAAATAGTTTCCCCAATATCTCCTTGTCTTCCTGATCTGCCTCTTAATTGATTATCTATTCTTCTACTTTCATGTCTTTCTGTACCAATTATTAATAACCCACCAGCATTGATTGATTCTTTTTTTAATTTATCATTGCCATTTCCTAATTTAATATCTGTACCCCTACCAGCCATGTTGGTTGAGATAGTTATGTTTCCAGGCAAACCTGCTTCCTCTATAATTTTTGCCTCACTCATATGGTTTTTGGCATTTAAAATATTGTGTTTTAGATTTTCTTTTTTTAACAAATCTGAAATTTTGATAGAATTTTCTACTGAAGTAGTACCGATAAGGATTGGTTGGTTAATGTTGTTTCTTGATTTAACTAGTTCTAACACTGCATTATATTTTTCTCTTTTTGTCATATAAATCTGATCATTTTTATCAATACGATTTATTTTGATATTTGGAGGAATTTCAACAACCTCTAAATCATATATGCTTTCAAATTCTTTTGCTTCAGTGGTTGCGGTTCCTGTCATTCCACTAAGACGATGATAAGTTCTAAAAAAATTTTGATATGTAACTGAGGCTATTGTTTGATTTTCATTCTGGATAACTAAGTTTTCTTTTGCTTCAATAGCTTGATGTAACCCATCGCCATATCTCCTGCCTTCCATGGCTCTCCCAGTTAATTCATCAATAATGACTACATTTCTATCTTTAATTATATAATCTTTATCTTTTATGAATAAATGATGTGCTCTTAAAGCTTGTATAATATTATGGTTTAAAACCATATTTCCTAAATCTTGTAGTGTACCTTCTTTGATAATTTCATATTCTTTCAATAATTTTTCACAAAATTCCATTCCATCTGTTGTAAGTAATATACTTTTGTTTTCTTCATTAATTTCAAAATCATTTTTTCTCAGGATTTTAATTATTTTATCAATTTTAGGAAATAAATCAGTATTGGAATTTGCTTCTGCTGAAATTACAAGAGGTGTTCTAGCCTCATCTATTAAAATACTATCTACTTCATCAACTATTGCAAATGCATTTTTTTTAAAACACAAATTCTCGTAATCATTTTTAAGATTATCTCTTAAATAATCAAATCCTATTTCATTATTAGTTGCATATACAATATCATAATCATATTGATTAGATCTTTCTTCATGAGTTGTTTCTGAGGTAACACATCCAACACTAAGACCAAGAAAATTATATATTTGACCCATCCATTCTGCATCTCTTTTTGCTAGATAATCATTAACTGTAATAATATGTACGGATAAGTTTTCTATAGCATTTGCATATGCAGCTAGAGTAGCGACTAAAGTTTTTCCTTCTCCTGTTTTCATTTCAGCTATCTTATTTTCATATAAAACCATACCACCAATTATTTGAACATCGTAGTGTCTCATATTTAATGTTCTTTTTGATGTTTCTCTAACTACTGCAAATATTTCTGGCAATAATTTGGATATTGATCCAGTTTTATTAAATTCATTTTTAAAGTGATTAGTTTTATTTTTTAATTCTTGATCAGAAAGTGTAGAAATTTCTTCCTCTAGTTTATTTACTTTCTCAACAAAACTTCCATATTTTTTAAGTGAATTAGATTTTATAGAACCAAATAATTTATTAACGATATTAATCATGTTATGATAAATGGCAGTTAATATATGAAAAATATTTCTTCTACAAAGGAATTTAAGCTAAAATACGGTCAATAAAATGATTTCAATATTTAAACCAAAAAAAATCCAAGATTTTAATCCAAGTGGCCTTAATATCTTTACTTTTAATGCTGGATTTAAAAGAAGAGACAAAGATCTTTTATTAATAATTTTTGATAAAATAATCAATGTCTGTTGTGTATATTCAAAAACATCAACACCTTCAGCTCCTATAATTTGGGATAAAAGAAATAATAAAGGAAAAGTTAAAGCGTTAGTTGTGAATGCTGGTAATGCGAATGCTCATACTGGTAAAGATGGTCTTAAAATTATAGATAAGTATGTATCAGTATTAACAAAAAAAATTGAATGTAAGCCTCAGGAAGTATTAGTATCATCTACTGGAGTAATTGGTGAAAAATTTAATCCTAATTTAATCATAAATAAAATTGAAAAAATAAATTCCAAAAATAAAAATAGTTTACTAGAGAGTGCTAAGGCAATTATGACAACTGATACATTCCCTAAGATATCGATTAAAAATATTAACTTAGATAACCAATCATTAAAAATATATGGAATAGCAAAAGGATCAGGAATGATACAACCAAATATGGGGACAATGTTAGTTTATATTTTTATAGAATGTGAAGTTTCAAAACAATTAATGTTAAGACTACTTAAAAATAACTTAGACAATACATTTAATTCAATAACTGTTGATAGTGATACATCAACAAGTGATACTTTAATGATGTTCTCTGTTGCTAATAAAAATATAAATCTAAATAAAAAAAATTTTAAAATATTAAATCAAAAAATATATGAATTAATGCACGATCTATCTCTTCAAGTAATTAAAGATGGTGAAGGTGTTTCTAAGCTAATAAGAGTTAATGTTTTGAATGCAAGATCAAAAAATCAAGCAAAAAAAATTGCATTTAGCATTGCTAATTCTCCTTTGGTTAAAACAGCTGTAGCCGGCGAAGATGCAAATTGGGGTAGAGTAATAATGGCAATTGGTAAAACTGAAGAAAAAATCAATCAAAATAAAATGAAAGTTTTGTATGGAAACAACGTTGTATGCGAAAATGGTGTTATTAGTAAAAAAATAAATATTAGAAAACTTAATAATTATATGAAAAATAAAATTATAGAAATCAACGTAATATTAAACTTGGGTAAGTATTTTCACACAGTTCATGGAAATGATCTTACCTTTGAATATTTAAAAATTAACGCTGATTACAGATCGTAATTTTATTTTTTCCAAGCACAAATTGTATTAAAATTTATATCAAGATTAAAATTATCTTTATAATATTTTTTTTTGAATTGTTTCTCTAAAATAAAAAAGTATTTCTTATTCTCAAAATTAGTTTTTTTATCCTTACCTGCATAGGTCAAGTTCAAAAATCTTACATCATCAAGTAGTTTTTTAAAAACTGAATATTCAATAGTAAAGTTATTATTATTTATTAAAGGTGCATCAAAGTTATACATTTTAAGTAGTTTAAAAATATCATTTGTATCTAAAATTGGATTAACTCTTTGATACATACCTCCGTATAAAATATTGTCAGTTTCATACATTGAATTTATAAGCTGGTAAACATTTACAGCACTTGGAATCGTTGCTATAAAAAAACCATTGGAATTTAAACTTTGAAAGATATTTTTTATCAATTTTTCAAAATTGGATGTTAGTTGACAAAAAAAATTACTATAAATTAAATCAAATTTTTTATCTTTAATTTGTATATCGTCCAAATCAATTTCTATTAATTGTCGATCTGTCTTTTTAATAAAAAATGATAAATCAATATCAGCACTTGTTATTGAACAAGTAGGAAATCTTTCTTTCAGATAATTAATAATTAATTTATCATTAATCCCAAGTTCTAAAATATTATTAAAAGGAACTTTCAAAATATCTAGGGAATCAATTATATTTTTACTTATTTCATTATAAATAAAGTTTTCTCCATATCTTCTATCTTTAGATCTTAATAGTTTAAGATATTTTTTGTTTATCATTTTTTTATTAAGTATAAAAAGTAATTATGGATATTATTCTTAAAGAGATTGTTGCAATTATTAAAGAAGAAACTGAAAATATTAATAAAAAAATTTATGGAACTACTTTTTTAGAAATATTGAAAGAAAAAATCTTAAACAGACAAGATCAAATTTCTTTAAAAAATCTAGTAATGCAAAATTCTAATATTGAATTAGAAGAAAATATAAATATTCTTGATAAAAATCTTTTTCTTAAATTATCCTTTTACCAAACTCCCAAATCATTATTAAAATTCGAACTTAAGAAAAATTTTCTACTTATTAATTTTAAAGAGCTTATAAAAATTGATATTTTTAATCAAAAAACTCAAAAATATATCAATATTAGCTTAAAACCTTTTATGGGTCTAACATTGTCAAAAGGAACAGTATGTAATTTAAATTTTCCAAAAAATTCATTAATTATGCAATTAGAATCTGAAGATGTTGATTTGGATATTGAAAAAAAAACAGATGAAACAATATAAGACATATGATTGTATTTAATCTTTCTTGCTCAGATTGTGATTTTTCTTTCGAAGGATGGTTCGAAAACTCGAATGACTACAACAAGCAAATAAAACAAGGGTTAGTGTCTTGTCCTTCCTGTAATAGTATTCAAATTAGAAAAGGTTTAATGGCACCTAATGTGGCCAAAAAATCAAATTCAAAAGTTTCTAAAAGAAATAAATCAATTGCTTCTAATGTTAAAAAACTAAAAAAAATTATTGAAAAAGAATTTGATTATGTTGGTGATAAATTTACTGAAGAAGCAAAAAAAATTAAATATGGTGAAACGAAGGAACGTGCAATTTATGGCGAAGCTTCAATTGAACAAACTAAAGAACTAATAGATGAAGATATTGATGTATTACCATTACCGTTTTCAACAAAAAAAACTAATTAATTAAATTTGCACTACAAAAATAGTTGACCATAATGTTGTTTGATAATTTCCATTCCCTGCTTAATGGATCAAAAACAAGACCTTTAATATTTTTAAAATGAAAATTTTCTTTTGTTAAAATTTTTTTTAATTCTTCTGGTTTAATTAATTTATTATAATCATGTGTTCCTTTAGGTATCCAATTTAGAATATTTTCAGCAATACTAATTGCAAATAATTTAGAAAGTGAGTTTCTATTTATTGTGGAAATTATAATTAAACCATTTTTATTTAAATATTTTTTTATCTTTTTAATCGTTTTTTTCCAATCATCTAAATGTTCTAAAACTTCAAACATTAGTATTACATCAAATTTTTCATTTAATTTTGATCTCTCAATATCTTTATGAATATAGCGTATTTTAAGTTTATTTTTCTTGGAATGTATTTTAGCAGCACTGATATTATTTGGAGCAAAATCTATTCCCGTAACTTTAGCGCCTAATCTTGCTAGTGGCTCACAAATAATTCCTCCACCACAGCCTACATCCAGTATTTTTAAATTTTTAATATCCCTATTTTCAATTTGATCTAATATATATGTCATTCTATGACTTTTAATTTGATGGAGGATCTTAAATTTTCCGTTTTCATTCCACCATTCATCTGAAAGTTGATTAAACAAGGTAAATTCTTCATTTTTTGATTTTATATTCATCATAAAACTTGTTTGTTAGAAACAATAATTATAATAGCTGAAATAATTTAAAAAATATTTAAGTCAATGAAACTTATAGTAATGAAATTTGGTGGTACTTCTGTAGGTAGTATCGATAAAATCAATAATGTTGCAAACATTGTTGAAAAGCAATTAAATGATAGAAAGTTAATTGTAGTTTTATCTGCAATGTCAGGTGTTACAAATAAAATGCAAGAATATATTGATGAAATTGAATCAAATGAGATTATTGAAAATGATTTAATTCTAACATCTGGTGAAGCTGTTTCAGTTGGACTTCTCTCAGCTATTTTAAAAAAAAGAAATATTAAATCTATTCCATTACTCGGATGGCAAATCCCAATTATAACAGACAGTAACCATCAAAAAGCGAAAATCTTAAACATAGATAAAGTTAGAATTGATAAATATCTTAATAATCATGATGTCTTAGTAGTTGCTGGCTTCCAAGGTATAAATATAGATGGAAAGATTACATCATTAGGTAGGGGTGGTTCTGATACAACTGCAGTTGCTGTTGCTGCTGCTGTTGATGCTGATAGATGTGATATTTATACCGATGTTGATGGTGTTTATTCAACTGATCCAAATCTGGAACCCAAAGCAAAAAAAATTAATAAATTGGCATTTGAAGAAATGTTAGAAATGTCTTCTACTGGTGCAAAAGTACTTCATACTCGCTCTGTTGAATTAGCGATGAAAAACAATCTCACCTTGCAAGTACTTTCTTCAACTACAAAAGAAAGCGGCACTCTTGTTGTAGATGAAAATAAATTAATTGAAAAAGAAATTGTAAGTGGAGTGAGTTACAGTAATAATGAATCAAAACTAACCCTATCTGGTATTGCTGATAAACCTGGTATATCCGCAACAATTTTTGGATTGTTAGCTAATAATAATATTAACGTAGATATGATTGTTCAAAATACATCTCAAGATGGTGTAACTGCAAATATCACCTTTACTGTTCCAAATGGTGAAATGCATAATGCTAAAAAAATATTAGAAGAAAATCAAAATTTAATTGACTTTAAATCTATTGAAACCGATAGTAATATTTCTAAAATTTCTGTAATTGGTATGGGTATGATGTCTCAATCTGGAGTAGCAAAGAAAATGTTTACAACTTTAGCTGATAATTCAATTAATATATTAGCTATCTCTACATCAGAAATAAAGATAAGTGTCTTGATTAATAAAAAATTTACAAAAATTGCTGTAAAATCTCTACATGAGGCATATAATCTAGGAAACTAAATGAAAACTATAGGTCAAATTTTATCAATTAGAAGAAAATCTAAAAACCTTTCAATTAACGATATATCACTTGAATTAAGAATTTCAAAAAGTATCATAATTGGACTTGAAAATGATAATATCAAAAACGATACAGATATTATTTTTATTATTGGGCATTTACGATCTTACTCAAACTTTCTGGAGCTAGATACTGATACAATTATTGAACAATTTAAAGATAAGGTATCATTTAATATTAGAGATGAAAAAAAGAATATTACTCCGATAGTTGAAAATAATTTTTTTAAAATTGAAAAGTTTTTTGCTGCGTCTCTTATTTTGATAATATTTACTTCATTTTATTTTTTATTTATTGATCAAAATGATAATGAAATTAACTTTGCTTTAGTGCCGGATATTCCTGAAAGTTTGGAGCCTATAGTTGAAAAAGCTAATACTTTTAATAAAGATTTATCTCAAAGTAATTATATTAATAAAAGTGATTTGATAAATAATTCTAGTGCTTTAGCATCTATAGAATTTGATGAGAATGTTACTATAGTTGCTACATTAAAAATGTTAAATCCAACTTGGTTGCAACTAAGAGATGAATCAAACAACATTATTTTAAGTAAGTTAATGGACAAAGATGAAGAATTTTCATATGAACTAAAACTAAATTACAATATTACAGCAGGTAATGCGGGTAATATATTAGTGCTTATAGATGGTGATGTAAGAGGCAAGATAGGTAAATACGGTGATGTAATAGACTCTTTTGTTTTAAATAAAGATTTTACTAACTAAATAGATGCTAAGACCGTATCAACAAATTCATAGAAGAAAATCGCGCGTAATTAATGTTGGCAATGTAAGTATCGGTGGCAATAATCAAATTGCAGTTCAAACAATGACAAACACTCTTACCTCTAATGCAAAAGATACTATTGCCCAAATAGAAAGATCAGCAAAACTAGGAGTTGATTTAGTACGTGTTTCTGTTCCAGATAAAGAATCTTCAAATTCTTTAAAAGAAATAGTAAAGCATAGCCCAGTACCTATTATTGCGGATATACATTTTCATTATAAAAGAGGAATCGAGGCAGCAAATAGTGGCGCCTCTTGTATTAGAATAAATCCAGGTAATATTGGCAGTATTGATAGAATAAAAGAAGTTATAAAGGCAGCAAAAGATAACAATTGCTCAATTAGAGTCGGTGTAAATGCAGGTAGTTTAGAAAAACAAATTTTAGAAAAATTTTCTGAGCCTAATCCAGAGGCTTTAGTTGAAAGTGCTTTATTAAATATAAAAATACTTGAAGATAATGATTTCACCAATTTTAAAATTAGCGTGAAATCTTCAGATATATTCATGTCTATAAAAGCATATGAGCAATTAGCTGAATTATGTGATTATCCATTGCATTTAGGTATTACTGAAGCTGGAGGAAAAAGAACAGGTTCAATCAAATCTTCAATAGGAATTGGAAATTTACTTTTGAGAGGAATAGGAGATACAATTAGAATTTCATTGTCAGATGAGCCAGAGGAAGAGGTAAGAGTTGGTTTTGAAATCTTAAAAAGTTTAGGTTTAAGGAATAGAGGTGTAAAAATTATATCATGCCCTTCATGTGCTAGACAACAATTTGAAGTAATAAAAACTGTAAAAAATTTAGAAAAAAAATTAGATGATATTTCCACGCCTATAACAGTGTCAATAATTGGATGTGTTGTTAATGGTCCAGGTGAAGCAACTATGACAAATATTGGAATAACTGGTGGTGGTAATGACACACACATGATTTATCTTGATGGTAAAAAAAATAATGTTGTAAAAAATGTTGATTTAGAAAATTATCTTGAAGATCTTATTAGAAAAAAAACAAAAGAAATAGAACTTAGTAATTAATATGAAATTAAGACCAGTAAGAGGTACACATGATATATTTGGAGAAGAAATAGATAAATTTAACTTTATTTCTAATATTGTTTCTAAAAACGCTAACTTAAAAGAATATAAAGAAATCCAGACACCAATTTTTGAATTTAGTGATTTATTTGCAAAACCTTTAGGTGAACATTCTGATGTTGTGTTGAAAGAAATGTATTCATTCGAAGATCGTAATAATGAATTTTTAACACTACGGCCTGAGTACACAACGCCTATGATTAGAGCGGCTATTACTAATAATCTCCTAAATGATCTTCCATTAAAAATTTTTGGAATTGGACCAATGTTTAGAAGAGAAAGGCCACAAAAGGGTAGATATAGACAATTTAATCAAATTAATTTTGAAATACTTGGAACTAGAGATTTTCTTGCAGATGTTGAGTTAATTTCTCTGTCAAATAATATTTTAAACGAACTGCTACCTAAATCTAAAATAAAACTGCATATTAATTCTTTAGGAGATAAAAAAACCTTAATTGATTTTAAAAAAAGTCTTACAAAATACTTTAATACCCATAAAAAAAAACTATCAGAAGAAAGCATAAAAAAAATTGCAACTAACCCATTAAGAATATTAGATTCAAAAAACGAGGAAGATGTTGAAATTTCAATATCTTCACCTAAAATAAATGAATACTTAACCGATGAGGCAAAAAAGCACTACGAAGATATTAAAAGATCATTAAATATACTAGAAATTGATTTTGAAGAAAATACCAATCTCGTTAGAGGTCTTGATTATTATTGTAATACAGTATTCGAATACAAATCAGATAATTTAGGAAGTCAAGATACATTATTAGGTGGTGGAAGATATGATGGTTTAATAAAAGTATTAGGTGGGCCTGATATACCGGGTATTGGATGGGCTGCAGGTATTGAAAGAATTGCATTATTAATGGAGTCCGAAAAAAAAATAAGCTCAACTATTCATATTGCAGTAACAAATGAAAAATTTACTGATTATTTTCTTTATCTACAAAAATATTTGTCTGAAAATAGGATTTCATATTACTGGAATTATAAATACAATTTAAAAAAATCATTTACAAAAGCAAATACATCTTCAGCATCATATATAATTATTATTGGAGAAAATGAGTTTAATGGGGATTTCTTTACTATTAAAAATTTAACGACTGGTGAACAAAAAGAATTAAAGCTTAATCAAATATTAAATCATTTGAATGATAAATCTAGATAAACAATTTTCAATAATTTTAGAAAAATTTAAATTAATAGAAAATTCATTAAACAATATGAATGATATTGACTCAAATGAATTAATTAAATTAAACAGAGATTATTCAGAGCTCCGCCCAATTGTAGAAAAAATCCAAGAATACAACAATTTACAAAAAGATGTATTAAATCTTGATGAGTTAGTAAAAGATAATGATTTAGAGATTAGTAAAATAGCGGAAACGGAACTCATTGAAAAAAAAATTCAAATTAAAGATCTTGAACAGGAATTATTAAAGTTACTAATTCCAAAAGATGAAAATGACTCTAAAAATTCAATTTTAGAAATCAGAGCCGGTACTGGAGGCGATGAAGCATCACTTTTTGCTTCTGATTTATTAAATATGTATCAGAGATATGCCGATTTAAATTCATGGAAATTTGACATTCTATCAATATCAGAAACAGGTTTAAAAGGAGTAAAGGAGGCTATTTGTAATATTTCAGGATTAAATGTATTTTCAAAACTTAAATTTGAGTCTGGTGTTCATAGAGTGCAAAGAGTTCCAACAACTGAAAGTAGTGGAAGAGTACATACCTCAGCTGCTACTGTAGCAGTTCTACCTGAAGCTGAAGAGGTTGATATTGAAGTTCTTGATAAAGATCTAAGAATTGATGTTTTTAGATCAAGTGGACCAGGAGGACAATCTGTAAATACAACTGATAGTGCCGTAAGAATCACACACATTCCAACAGGTATAGTAGTTTCTCAACAAGATGAAAAATCTCAACATAAAAATAAAGCAAAAGCTTTAAAGATTTTACGATCCAGATTACTAGACAATCAAATACAAGAAAAAAACAAAGAAAGATCTGAGCAAAGAAAAAATCAAGTAGGTTCTGGAGATAGATCTGAAAGAATAAGAACCTATAATTTTCCTCAAGGAAGAGTTTCTGATCATAGAATAAATCTTACATTATATAATCTTTCAGAAATACTTGAGGGTAAAATAGATGAGTTGATAAATCCTTTAATTGCTGAAGAAGAGAGTACAAAGCTAGCAAACATGAAAAATGAATAATTTAATTAAAGAGAGTTTAATTAAATTAAAACAAAAAAATATAACTAGTCCAGAACTAGATCTAAGAATTTTACTTAAACATGCTTCAAAAAAAAATGATGAAATTATTTTAAGTAATCTTAATGTAGACAATATTGATATTGTTAAATTTAAATCTTATTTACAAAAAAGAATTAATAGACAACCAATAGCTAAAATTATTAAAAATAAGCCTTTTTGGAAAAATGATTTTTATGTAAATAATTTTGTTTTAGATCCACGTCCTGAAACTGAATTAATAATTGAGGAAGCATTAAATATTTATAGAAATAAACACCTTAAATTAAAAATATTAGATATTGGTACTGGATCAGGATGCCTCGCAGTATCACTAGCAAAGGAATTTAAAAATGCATCTATTACAGCTATAGATATATCTAGAGAAGCATTAGAGGTTGCTGAAAAAAACTTAAAAATACATAGTTGTTATAATCAAATCCAACTTAAGATGATAGATTATAAAAATATAAATTCCAAGTTTGATTTAATTGTATCTAATCCACCATACCTTACAAACGAACAGTTTAATAATGCTGATCCAGAAGTTAGAAATTTTGAGCCGAAATTAGCCTTAGTTGGAGGAGATGATGGTTTGAAATTTTACAGAGAATATTCAAAAAATATTAAAAATTTAATGAATAAAAGTGCTTATTTTATATGTGAAATTGGCATTAATCAGAGACAAGATTGTGAAGAAATTTTTGAAAATTCTGGATTAAATTTGAATAAAATAGTTAATGATCTTCAAGGAATCGAGAGAATTCTAAGTTTTTCCAAGATATAAGTTGAAATAAATAAAATGAACTGTATAAATTAATTAAATATTAATAATTTATTAAAAATTTTTAATTTCCAAACAAAATGTATAAAAAGAACGGTAGAACCGCTTATAAGAGTAATAGAAGAACCAGTTTTAAGAAACCTGGTGGATATAAAAATTTCAATAATAGAAATAGAGGAAATGTATCCCAGCAATATAACAAGTACTTAAAACTAGCTAAAGAAGCATCAAGATCAGGTGATAGAATTCAATCTGAATACTATTATCAATTTACTGATCACTTCTATAGAATAATGGTTGAGCTAGGTATTAATATTGAAGAAAACTCAAATTTTGATGACCAAAAACAAAGTACTTCAAATGAACAAACTTCAGATACTGATAATGAAACTATTGAAGTAAATGACAATGATAAAGTAGAAGATGATTCCATCGAATCTATTCCATTTATAGCTGAACCATCTAAAGAAAAAAGAACAAGATCAACAAAGTAGTTATTCGTATAACATGCTCAAATGATCAGCATATATTATTTTATATTCTTCTTTAAATTTCTCTAATTCTTTACCCTCAAGTATTTTTCCAGAAGGAAGTTTTAGTTTTAACGGATTTATATGTTTATTTTGATAAATAATTTCATAATGAAGATGAGGTCCAGTAGAATTTCCTGTACTACCTACATAGCCTATAACTTCACCTTGGTTTACTCTTACCCCTTTAGAAATACCTTTCTTATAATTTGACATATGTGCATACGCCGTTTTATATCCATTATTATGCCTTATACGAATATATTTCCCATATCCTCCATTCCTTCCAACATATTCAACAATTCCATTCCCTCCAGCATAAATTGGTGTTCCTGTTGGTGCAGCAAAATCAACACCTTTATGCATTTTATTAAAACCTGAAATAGGATGTTTTCGCATACCAAAATTTGATGAAATTCTTGCACCATCTAATGGTGTCTTTAAAATTGATTTTTTAACATTTTTTCCCTCTCTGTTAAAATAATCAACATAACCATCATCTGTAATAAACTTAAAATATTCTAATTGTTTTCCATCAATTATTATCGAAGCATATTTAATATCGTTATATTCTAGTCTACCTGTTTCAACTATTTCATCAAATTCATAGGATATTGAAACAACTGTATCGACTCTAATATCTCTTTGAAAATCAAGATCAAAACTAAAAAGGCGTATAATTTTAACTAAAATATCTGATGATACATCATTTTTAATACCGTCTGAAAATAATGATTCTGAAATTGTATACTCTTTTGCTTCAATAAATGAATTCTTCGTTAACTTTATTATATTTAGATCTATTTCTTTATCTAAATTAACAGAGATTATAGTCTCATTGTTTTTAAAAAATTCAATTTTTTTTATTTCAGCAAAATTATTTTCAAATACACTTATAATTTCTCCAGTTTTAATTTTCTTTAAATCATAAGTTTCTTCGATCTTACTAATGATTTCATAAATTTTTTTCTGCTTAAAGTTTAGATTTTCCAAAATAGAGACAAAAGTATCACCTTGTAAAATTTCAATTTTTTTCTCAACTAATTGTTCTTTATCAATATTTTTTTTTATATTTGGTGTTGCTACTTCTTCTTCTTTTTTTTCTTGAATAATTTCTTTTTTATCTTCTACTATTTCTTTTTTTATAATTTCTTCCTCAAAAATATATTTCTCTGATATGTTTAAGTATTCAGAAATAAACAAATAATATCCTAATGATATTAAAGAAATTAAAATTAGATATCTTAAAATTCTAAACACCTAAAAATATTTTGAATTAAAATATACAAGTGGTTTCAATTTATCGTTAGATTGTAATTCCAATATCTTGCATATAAATATTATGTGATCACCTTTTTTGATTTTTTCTATTAGTTCACATTCAAGATTTGCTATACAATTTGGTATAATTACTGTTTTATTTTTCCCTTCAATAAATTTTATATCTTCTAAATTAGGCTCAGTTAAAGCAAAATTGTCAGATAATTTTTTTTGTTTACTAGATAGAATATTTATTGATAAAAATTTAGTTTTTGAAAACTTCTTTATTGAGGATGAGTAATTACCTAAAGAAAACAGAACCATAGGAGGGTTAAGAGATAAAGAGTTAAATGAGTTAACAGTTTTCCCATAAATTGAATTATTATTTTTAACACATACAACAGTAATTCCTGTTGAAAACTTACTAAGTGTTTTTTTAAAATTATTAGTATTTACTTTTTTCATAACCTTTTTTGCATATAAATAGAATCAATCCACTTATTTTTTTTAAAACCAGCTTTCTTTATAGTTCCAATATATTGAAAACCATTATTTTTATGTATTTTTATTGAAGCAAAATTATTTTTTCCACCAATCACTGCTATCAAATTTTTAATCTTTGAAATTTTTTTACATAATTTAACAAGTTCTTTTAGTATTTTATTACCATAACCATTATTAATTAAATCTGGATCAACATAGATTGAATGTTCATATGAAAATCTATATCCACTTTTTTCTCTAAATTTATTTACAAAGGCTAATCCAATAACTTCATTTTCTTCAATTGCTAAAATAAATGGTAATTTATTTTTTTTAATTTTTTTTAATAATAAATTAAATTTTAATTTAGATAATTTTTTTTCTTCAAAATTAGAGAATGAATTTTCAATAAAATAATTATAAATTTTTAGAGCTTTAGAGATTTCATTTTCTGTAAAATTGTTTTTTTTTACCCTCATTTATCTCCTAATATTAATATTCAATTGTATGAATAATTCTAGACTCTGAATATTATTTAATAAAAAATTGATCAATATGTTTATAATTTATTTACTTAATTAATGATTAAAAAAGGTTAAATTAAGTATAATTTAAAAATCTCATACGATCTTTCAATTATTGCTTTAGCTTTAAAAGTCATTATATTTCAAATACTATATTTTTATAAAATAAAACTTATTGGGTGTGTAGCTCAGCGGTAGAGCACTGCCTCGACACGGCAGGGGTCACAGGTTCAATCCCTGTCACACCCACCATAGAAATTTTAATAAATATTCTTGAAATTTAATAATATGATATATTTATAGTATATGTTCAAATGTTTATTAGTAGCCACTCTAATCTCTTCATTAATTTTCTTAATAATAGATGTAATTTGGCTAAGCTTTGCTACAAAATCTTTTTATAAACCTTTAATAGGTAATTTATTAGCTGATAAGCCTGTAATGTGGGCTGCTGCTCTTTTTTATATATTGTATGTCTTTGGTATGGCTTTGGTTGTAATTCAACCTTGTGTTGATTCTGGTAACTTAATGAAAACATTGTACACTGGCTTCATATTTGGTTTGGTTGCATATGGCACATATAACTTAACAAATATGGCAGTACTTAAAGGATGGTCACCAACCGTTACTTTCGTAGACATGTTCTGGGGTGGTTCATTAACAGCCGTATCAGCTACATCTGGATTATACTTAGCAAAAAAAATAGTACATTTTTAATTTAATCGATCCATTCCAAATTTTAGCATTTTTATTAGTATAGGGTTTTGGTTTATTTTATTTTTATATTTTTTTATAAAAGTATTAATTTTATTATTACACAAATCAGTAACTTGTTTTTCACCAATTAATTTTAGTAAGGTACTTTTGCCTTGTTCAACATCTTTACCTGGTGTTTTTCCAATTTTCTTAAAAGTTCCAATTTCATCGATTAAGTCATCTATAATTTGAAATATTAAACCAAATAACATTCCATAATCTTTTGCAAATTGAATTTCAATTTTACTTTTATCTTTTAATATAAAAGGTGCAGAAAAAGAGAATTCAAATAACTTGCCAGTTTTTCTAGAATACATATCTAAAATTTTATTTTTAGATAACTTTTTATTTTCATATTCTAAATCTAAATTTTGACCAAGAGCTAATCCTTTATGTCCAATACACAAAGAAAGATAATTTATTAAATTTAATCTAGAAATAACATTTTTATTTTTAAAATTACCAGAGATCAATTCAAATGCTAAATCATGTAAAGCATCACCAGCTAATATTGCAGTAGCTTCATTAAATTTTTTATGAGTACTTAATTTACCTCTTCTGTAATCATCATCATCCATTGATGGTAAATCATCGTGAATTAAGGAGTACGAATGTATACATTCAATACATGAGGCTATGATAAAGGCATCATTTGATGAAATTTTTGCTATTTTTGCAGACTCCATTACTAAAAATGGCCTTATTCTTTTTCCTCCATTCATAGAGCCATAAAAGATTGCATTTGATAAACTGGATTTGTCTAGCTTATTTTTTAAAAGTTTTTTAAATTTAATATCAAACTTTCTTTTATTTGCATTTATTAACGTATTTAAGTTCATAGATAACAATTTATATTTGTTTTAATTTCTAAATTATTTAATACAAATATGCGAATGTATTTATGAGAATCGAAGAAGAAATTAAACTTGACTACTCAGACGTCCTTTTTAGACCAAAGAGAAGTACTTTAAAAAGTAGGAAAGATGTTGATTTGAATAGAAAATATACTTTTAAACACTCAAGATCATCATGGAAAGGAATTCCAATAATAGCCTCTAATATGGATGGTGTTGGTGAAATAGATGTTGCAAAAAAACTAAGTTCTCACAAACTAATGACTGCTTTAACAAAACAGCATGACATTAATCAAATAGGAACTATTTATAAAAGAAATGTTCTCTTTGATTCAATTGCTCTTAGTTGCGGCACAAGTAAAGACAGTTACAATAGGTTAAATTCAATTTTAAAAAAATATCCAAAATTTAAATTTATATGTATTGATGTTGCAAATGGTTATTCAGAAAATTTTAGTAATTTTGTTTCAGAAGTAAGAAAAAAATATCCAAAAAAAACTATTATTGCAGGTAATGTTGTTACTGCAGATATGACTCAGGAATTAGTATTAAGTGGGGCGGATATCGTTAAAGTTGGTATCGGTCCTGGAAGTGTATGTACCACTAGAATACAAACAGGAGTAGGGTATCCGCAACTTAGCGCTGTAATGGAATGTGCTGACGCAGCACATGGATTAGGAGCGCATATTATAGCCGATGGAGGATGTACTTGTCCTGGTGATGTTGCAAAAGGATTTGGTGCTGGTGCAGACTTTGTTATGCTTGGCGGAATGTTAGCAGGTCATAAGGAAGGTGGTGGTGATATAATTCAGGAAAATGGAACTAAATTTATAGAGTTTTATGGATCAAGTTCTGAAGAAGCAAATGAGAAACATTATGGTGGTCTTGCAAACTATAGATCATCTGAAGGTAAAAAAGTTAAAATACAAATGAAGAATTCGCTAGATAGTACAATTAGAGATATTCTTGGAGGTGTAAGAAGTAGTTGTACATACGTTGGCGCTTCATCATTGAAGCAGCTCAGTAAGTGTACTACATTTGTAAGAGTAAATAATCAGTATAATGACACTTTTGGGAAAGTGTAGTTTAGTAACCTATTGCCATACCATCCTTTCGTGGATCTGACCCGCCAATAAGCACTCCATTTTTTCTATCTATTTTTATACATTGACCACCGCCAATAGCATTTTTATTTATTTTAATTTTATGACCAATATTCTTTAATTTTTTTATAATTTTATCATCTAATGAATTCTCAACATTTAAGAGACCATTTAGAGCAAATGCTCTAGGTAAATCTAATCCTTCTTGTACTGTCATGTTATAGTCGATTATATTTTGAATCAAATGAGACTGACCAATTGGTTGATATTGTCCTCCCATAACACCATAAGAATACAGCGTCTCATCATTCTTATTAGTTATTAGACCAGGGATTATTGTATGAAGTGGTCTTTTATGACTATCAATTGAGTTGGGGTGACCATCTTCTAATCTGAAATTTACACCTCTATTTTGAAAAAGAATTCCTGATTTATTACTTGTAATTCCACTTCCAAAACCATGACATATTGAATTAATAAATGACACTGAATTCAAATCTCTATCTACAACACTTAAATATATTGTTTCAGGGTGAGAAGTTACATAGCCTTTTTTTGAAGAATAAATTTTATTTTTATTTATTCTAGAACATAAAGAGCTTATATATTCATTACTTAAATAATCTTTTATATTTATATTAATAAAATTAGGATCACCAAATATTGTTTCCTTAACCTCAAAACATATTTTTGAAATTTCAGCTTGAAGATGATATCTTTCAAAACTTGAAGGATGGTATTTTTTGATATTTAATTTCTCAATCATTGCCATCATCATCAAAACAACTAATCCAGGACTATTTAAGGGGCATTGATGTACTTTTAAATTTCTATATGAATTTGATATTGTTTTTGAAAATAGCGTTTCTTGATTATAGAAATCTTCTTCTGTATGCAATCCACCTAGTTTATTTAGTGTTTTAACCATGTCATTAGTTATTTCACTTTGATAAAATCCTTTAATCTTATTTTTTGATATTACTTTTAAAGTATTTGCTAAAGGAATATTCTTAAAAACTTCACCATAACTATAACTTAGATTTTGATTTAAAAATAATCTTTTAGAATTAGGATTTTTTTTAAGTTTTTTTTCATTCTCTTTCCATGCAATAGCTTCTACTTCATGAACAGGAAATCCTCTTCTAGCAAAATTTTCTGCTCCAGATAAAACTTCATTAAAATCAATTCTTCCAAATTTTTCATGCATAGAACACCATGCATGAATTGCCCCAGGAACAGTAACTGAATGTGGACTTGTTAAACCAATATTTTTTATTTTATTATCTTTATAGAACTGTAAATTTGCTTTTTTCGGAGCGATTCCAGACCCATTTACAGCAATTGGTTTTTTCCCATTCATCGAAATAATTGCAAAGCAATCTCCGCCAATTCCTGTTGCGCTAGGACATACTACAGCTTGAACTGCTGAAGCCGCGATAGCAGCATCAACAGCATTTCCACCTTTTTGAAGTACATTAATTGCTACCATTGAGCTTAATGGATTTGATGTTGCAACCATGCCATTTTGAGCTAAAATATTAGATCTTCCAGGATAAGATAATTTTCTCATATTAATTCAGACAATATATGTTTGACAAAACAAATCCCAGAATTTAAAGCGCTTTTTATGAAAGTAAAATGTTCATTAAAAACTGCTAAAACTAGGGATAAGGATTGTAAAATTGTTCGTAGAAAAGGCAGGATTTATGTAATTAATAAAAAAAATCCCAGAATGAAAGCAAGACAGGGTTAATTAACTCTCCGCTATATATTTTTCAGCCTCTAAAGCAGCCATACAACCCATACCAGCAGCAGTAACAGCCTGTCTGTAAATTTTATCTTTTACATCTCCTGCAGCAAAAACTCCTTTAATACTTGTCTCAGTACTATCAGGTTTAGTAATTATATAATTCTCTTCATCCATTTTTAACTTATCAATAAAAAGTGAAGTAGCAGGATCATGTCCTATAGCTATAAATGCACCATTTACATCTATAGTTGTTTTGCTGCTATCTAATGTATTCTCTAAAATAATTTTTTTTAATGTATTTGGATTTTCATCTCCAATAAATTCAGAAACTTTACTGTTCCAAATTACTTCAATTTTTTTATTGTTAAACAGTCTTTCTTGTAAAATTTTTTCAGCTCGCAAACTATCTCTTCTATGAATTAATATTACCTTTGAAGCAAATTTAGTCAAAAACATTGCTTCTTCTACTGCACTATTACCTCCACCTATTACTGCTACTTGCTGATCTTTGAAGAAAAACCCATCACAAGTTGCACAAGCAGAAATACCAAATCCTTTAAATTTTTTTTCACTTTCCAAATTTAGCCATCTAGCCTGAGCGCCTGTTGCAATAATTATCGATTTGGACACAAATTCTTTGCCTGACTCAGTTTTGGAAGTAAATGGATTTTTTTCAAAATCAACTGAAGTTACAATATCATTATGAAAAATAGTTCCTACTTTCATAGCTTGTTCTTTCATTTGTTCCATAAGCCAAGGACCCTGAATTACATTTTCAAATCCTGGATAGTTTTCTACATCCGTAGTGATGGTTAGCTGACCTCCTGGTTCTAAACCTGAAACTAAATGTGGTTTTAAATTTGCTCTTGCCGCATAGATTGCAGCTGTGTATCCTGCTGGTCCAGAGCCAATAATTAAGACATCATTTTCTATTTTTTCAGTCATATAATTAAATTAATAATTTAAGCACTTTTTTCAACTGGCCAATCTGTATTAAAAGTAACATAATTTATTTGAATACATCTTCTCTCTTTTTGAATTTCTTTTAATTCAAGTCCATGCCAAGTATCATCTCCTGAAGAAAAAAAATAACCACTATTATGAACATAATTAATTGTTTTAACTAATTTAAAATTTTTATCATAAAGGTCGGTACCCAAATTTGACGCTTCATTATATGGGTTCGCCCAAACCATCATCGTCATTAATTTCTCTGAGATATCTTTGTGTGGTTTTAACCAAAATCCTTTTTTATCTCCAATTACTTCTAATCTGACGTATGAATTTGATAAATCTTTATCAATTATTTTCGAAATTTTATTTACCATTTCTTTGCTTTGTAAAGACTGAATTAATTTTGTTAGATATGGAAAATTTTGACAATTATTTTTTGTTATAAAAAGTCTTAATTTACCGTCAACTCCCTGTCCTGTATGATCTGCAGCTCTTGTCCCATCGTACATTCTATCTCCTGAAGGAATATTACTAAAGGAAATTTCATCTAATGCGCCTTCTTCTAAACAATTACTAAATACCCAGTGATTAAAAGGAAAATCTGCATGAGTTAAGTTCTCAAGATTCATTTTTACTTTCTATAATTCTTTTTTTTATAATTCCAGCAATTCTTTTGCTTTCCTCTAGTTTTGTATATGTCCAATTTTCTAATTTATCTAAAGTATTTAAATCCCTTGTTATATTCATATTTTTAAATTCTTCATGGAATCTAATAAATCTTTTACTTTTTCTCTTCATTGGTAATTGATAAACATAAATTGGCTTACCAGATATGCTTGCTTCAGAAATCATTGAGGTTGAGTCAGAAGTAATAATAAAATAACTGGAATAATAGATAGCAAATTCGTATGGATTCTTTCCTTCTCCAAGCCATAAGGTAGACATAGTGCTTAATTCTTTTTTCAAAATATGCTTAATTTCTTTATTAGTTCTTCTCGAGGTAAGAACTAAAATTTCATTATTATGAGACTTTAATTTTTTAATTCTTTTACAAAGATCTAAAGTATTTTCTTTTGCAAAATTATAGTGATTATTTTCACCTCCAATAATACATGTAATCAAATTTTTTGTATTAATTTCATAATGATTTTTCAAATTATTAAATTGTTTAAAAGGGTGTATTGCACCCGAAGAATTAATTATATTGTCACCATATAAACCATCATGATTTGGAGCTATAATATAAGAAAAGTTTTTTGAAGAAATTTTTGGGTTTTGAATATGAATATTAATAATATTTGGATATTTTTTTTTAAGATAGATTGATAGGTAAACACTTTTTCTTCCACAACTGATAACTAAATCAGGTATCTCATCTTTTGGTAACTTATTTTTAAATATCCAGTTAAAAATAGGAAGTATCCCAGGCTGTAATTTATTCCAAGGAAAAATTATGTCAGTTTTAATTTCCTTTATATTTTCACTTAATTCATTTGCTAGACCTTTAGTCTGACTTATCATTCCTTCTGAACCGTCAGTTAATGACCAAATTTTAAGATTGTATATATTCAAATGTATTTTACTGATAATATTGTATAACTTTTTAAACCTT
>CACMKW010000007.1 GCA_902614395.1 uncultured Alphaproteobacteria bacterium
GAATTTGTGAATTTACTTTGGTGTTTAATCTAAGTTCTAAATTTTTAATTTTTTCTATCAATTCAAATCTAACTGGAGTTGCTTTTTCAGCAGCAGCTGTTGGTGTAGATGCTCTCAAATCTGATACTAAATCAATAATTGTTGTATCAGTCTCATGACCAATTGCAGAAATAATTGGTATTTTTGAATCAAAAACACTTGTTGCAAGATTTTCATCATTAAATGCCATTAAATCTTCTGTACTACCTCCGCCTCTAGCAACAATAAGAATATCTGGTTTGCCTAATTTAAGTTTATTGAAACCTTCGATAGCATTTATAATGCTATCTGCTGCGTCAACACCTTGTACAGAAACAGGCCATATATCTAAAGGCATTGGAAAACGATCATTCACTCTATTAATTATATCATGTACTACAGAACCACTGGGAGATGTAATTATACCTAATCTCTCAGGCAAGAAAGGTAATGGACTTTTTTTATCTTCATCAAAATAGCCTTTTTTATGAAGTCTTTTTTTTCTTTCTTCAATGAGTTTTAAAAGTGCTCCCTCTCCTGCAATTTCAATTTTATCAATATCTATTTGGTAGGTAGTTTTATAGCGAGACCAAGTGGTGATTCTACCAGTTGCAATTATTTCTAGACCTATTTCTGGATTTATATCTAAATATTTCTTTTTCTGATCCCAAATAACTCCACTTAAAATTGAATCTTCGTCTTTAAGTGTTAGATAAATTTGCCCTCTTGTCGCAGTTTTTAGCTCAGAAATTTCACCTTTAATTCTTACATAATTAAAATTGGACTCAATTACTTCTTTAAATGCTTGATTGAATTCTGAAACTTCAAATTCTGGTATATTAATTTTATTTATCATGCTTATTTTTAAAAAATTTTTTTAATAAATTACTACATTCTTTTTCCATAATGCCACCATAAATAGTTGGCATAAATATATTTTCTCTTTGAAAAGCAACTCGGAGTTTTTCAATTCCTCCATTTTTTTCATCATACGCTCCAAAATATAGATCTTTAATATGTACTTCACTTATTGCGCTAGCACACATTGTGCATGGTTCCAAGGTAACAAATAATGTCATATTTTCTAAATATTTAAGTTTTAGTCTTTCGCAAGTTTCTTGAATAAGATTTAATTCACAATGTTTGATGGCATTTTTATTTTTATTTACTGTGTTGTAGCTTCTGGCTACAATCTTGTTCGTTGTATTATCAACAAGAATTCCTCCAACTGGAACCTCATTTAAATTATAAGCTTTGTCTGCTTCAATAATTGCTTCTTTCATAAAAAAATCAACGTTCATTCTGGAACACACTTATGTTGTACATTATAGTTGAATTATAATGAAAAAACCAATTATTGGAATAACACTTGATAGTGAAAAAAAGAAAACATACTCAAAATTTCCATGGTATGCATTGAGGGAAAATTACTTAACTTCCTTAACAAAATTTAATGCTATTCCATTTCCTTTGTTACATGAAAAAAAATATATTGATGATTTTTGTCATTTAATTGATGGTTTAATTATTACTGGAGGAGATTTCGATATTCATCCTAAATTATATAAAACAAGTAATACTCAATCTAAAAATATTAAAAATAAAAGAACAAATTTTGAATTAAATATTTTCAATAAATTTTTTAAATACAACAAACCTATATTAGGAATTTGTGGTGGTGCACAACTTATCAATGTTGCATGTGGTGGAACATTAATACAAGATTTAAAAAGAGATCCGATAAACCATGAACAGGTGAATCCAAGAAATCAAACTAGTCATAGTGTTAATATTTCAAAAAATACTCAGCTACATAAAATATTTGGGGCTGGAAAAATAAATGTTAATAGTGCACATCATCAGTCAATAAAAAAAGTAGGTAAGGACTTAAATATTTCGTGTGCAGCAAATGATGGTGTTGTTGAAGGAATAGAGCATAAAAAACACAAATGGTGTATTGGATTACAATGGCATCCTGAATTTTTAATAACAAAATATGATATAAAAATAATTAAAAATTTTATTAGTGAAACAAAGTGAATATTAGAATTTCAAAATATCTATCAAGTGCTGGAATTTGTTCACGAAGAGATGCAGAAAAATTAATTATAGAAAAAAAAATTAAAATTAATAATAAAGTATGCGTTCACCCAAGTCATAGAGTAAGTAATTTAGATATAATTAAA
This sequence comes from uncultured Alphaproteobacteria bacterium, assembly GCA_902614395.1. Taxonomy (GTDB): domain Bacteria; phylum Pseudomonadota; class Alphaproteobacteria; order HIMB59; genus CACPNW01. Next base: position 2,205 of record CACMKW010000007.1, read on the forward strand.
GTTAATAATAAAATTGTTAAAAAAGCAAATAAAGTTGAAGTATGGAAGTTATACAAACCAATTAAATATATTTGTAGTACAAAAGATAATTTAGGTAGAAAAAAAATTTTTGATTTATTACCAAAAAATGTCGGTCAATTAATATGTGTTGGAAGATTAGATTATATGAGTGAAGGATTGATCTTACTAACTAATAATGGTGATTATTCAAGATATTTAGAACATCCATCTTCAAACATTGAGAGGGTCTATAGAGTTTGTATAAATAGCAATGTACAAAATACTGATTTAAAAAAAATAAATAAAGGCATTACAATTAAAGAAATAAATTATAAAAAAATTAAAGTTGCCTTTGAAAAAAAATTAAAAAATCATAATTGGTTAATTTTTAAACTTAAAGAAGGAAAAAATAGAGAAATTAGAAATATTTGTAATTATTTTTCATGGAATATAGTTAAATTAATAAGAATTGGATATGGCTCTTATAAGCTTGGAAGACTTAAAGAAGGGCAATTTCAAAAATCAAATTCAATTAGCAAATGATACGGATTACTGGAGGAAAGTTTAAGCAAAAAAAATTAGCTAGTATTAATGATTTTGTAAGACCAACTTCTTCTCTAAAAAGAGAAGCTTTTTTTTCAATTATTGAAAGTTATGCAATCAAAAATTCTATCGAATTATATAAAAATAAAATTTTTTTAGATCTTTTTGCAGGAATTGGCACAATGGGTTTAGAAGCAATTTCTAGAGGTATGAGTGAAGTAATTTTTTTTGAGAGTAATATTGAAGTTCTCAAAATTTTAAAAAAAAATTGTTTAAGTATTTGTAAAAATAATCAATTTAAAATTTATAGAGAAGACCTTATTTATTCTAAATTAGAAATAGAATTTAAAAATATATCAGTTGTTTATATTGATCCACCATATGCAAAGTATAATTTAACAAATCTTTTAGAAAATTTATCAAGTAATATTAAAGATACTACCTTGATTGGTTTAGAAACAGATGTAAAAGATAATATTTTAATTCCAGAAAACTTAAATCTGCTTCAAAAAAAGACTTATGGTAAAACAATAATTTATATTTTTAAATTATCTTAAATAAGTTTTAGTTAGTTTTTTACCTTGTTCAACAGCAGGTTGATCGAAAGGATCAACATCTAAATACATACATGAAGCAATTGTTTCTATTATACTAAAAGATAATAATTTACCTAAGTTTTGTTCATCTATTTTAGGAATATAGATTTCTCTAAAACTAAAATTATTTAATTTAAAAGTTTCAATGGTTGCGCGCTGTTCAGCTTCCATTAGATCTCCCATTGTTTTATCTTTAAAATAGTCAATATCGGTATTTTCAAACATATTATTATTAATTTTTATGCCCTTATTTGAATGATCTGTAGTGATAAAGGTGAAATATTTATCTTTAGGTCCATCTAAATACAGTTGTAATTGACTATGCTGATCAGTTGTCCCTACTGAATGAATTGCTGTAATACCTTTATTATTTTTTCCAATACTTTCTGCCCAAAGTTGAAGATACCATTTTCCAAAAAAATAAAGTGAATCAGAATATGTCATTAAAACATTATTAGTAAATTTTACATTTTCTTTTTGAGTTAAATATCTTCCAAGATCGTACGGTTTGTAGTTATCAATATTATTAATTACTTCAGATGCTCCACCAAAAAGTGCATCTATATTTAATCCAGAAATGATTGCAGGAACTATACCAACATTGGTAAATATAGAATATCTACCTCCAACATCTTTATGATGTTCTAATAGTAAACAATTATTATCTTTTGCAATTTTAAAAAGTGGTGATTCTTTAAATTCAGTTATGATTAGAGTATTTGAAAAAAAATCTTCAACTTTATTAGCTTCTATTGCCTTTTGATAGAGACATGAAAATTGAGATAATGTCTCTGGTGTAGTACCCGATTTTGAAATAACCAAGAAGCCAGTTAGTTCAAAATTAATATTTTGAAAATTTTTTTCAAAATTAATAGGGTCAACATTATCATAAAATTCTAAGATAATTTTATTATTGGAAATAATATTATTTAATGCTCTAGCTCCTAGATTTGAACCTCCTGTACCAAATACAATTATTTTTTCTTTTTTCTCTTTAAATTGATTTGAAATTTTTATGGTTTCTTCTAATAAATTTTTATCTGAAATAATATTCAGAGAAGGAAGTTTTTCTATTAAATTAGTTATACTTTGATCAGTATCTTTATTTTGAGTAATTTTATCAAAATTTGAATTAAAGTATTTTATTTCCATTTATAAAATTAAAAGAAGAAAAATCTTTTTTTCTTTTTAGGTTCACCTTCTTCGTCATCTTCATTTTCTTCTTTACTGTTGAAAAAGAAAAATCTTTTCTTCTTTTTTGGCTCTTCTATTTTTTCACTTTCAACATCTGTATTATCTTGGCTTATTTCATCTTCTGAGTTTTCATCAAAATCATCCCTGATACTATTATCTACTTGATTTGCTTCAGTTTTTTTTAAAATATTGTCGATAACAGAATTTTCAGAAGGTTTTTCATCACTTTCTTCATCCAGACCAAAGAGAATTTCCTTTGCAAGCTCACTATCGGTATCATCAATATCTTTTGATTCAATTTGATCAGGTGGTATTAAATTAAAATTTGGTGGAATTACTAAAGGAGGATTTTCAACCACATTATATTCATCTATTACTTTTCTTTCTACACCAGCACTACTTCTTATAGTATTACAAGAAGATAGAAAAATTGAGGAAATGATTATTATAAAAATAACTTTTTTCATTTTACTGTTTTTGATTTTATAAAAAAACTCATTATTAACATGATAATTCCAATTGTAATATAGATATCTGCTAGATTAAATGCTGGCCAATAAAAATTCTCATAATGTAATAAGATAAAATCAACAACATAACTATTTATAAATCTATCAATGATATTTGATAAAGCCCCAATTATTACAAAGAAATAAGCCAGTTTTTCTAGTTGTTTATCTGATTTATTAAATAAATAAAAAATTAATATAACAACTATTAAGGCTATAAGTATTAATATCCAATGAGAAACATAACCGGAAAATAAACCAAAAGAAACTCCAAAGTTCTGAACATAAACTAAATCAAAATATTCATTAATTTTTATTGATTGATTTAAAAACAAATTATTTTGAATTAAATACTTAGTTAGAAGATCAAAAAAAATTAATGATACTAGTATAGCTATCTTAATCACTTAACTTATTGCATCATTACAACGATTGCAAATTTCATTTTTTATTAATTCCTTTTCATATTTCCAACATCTTTGACATTTTTGGCCACTCACCTTAGATGCTTGCACTTTTACATTTTCAATTTCATCTATTGAAAAACCTTGGCTATTTTCATCAAGCGTATGCAATTTAAATGATGAAGTAATAGTAATTTCATCAAACATAACTTCATTAACTTTATCAAAACTTTTTTTAGAAATATAAATATCCAAATGAGATTCTAAACTTGAACGAATAATTTTTTCTTCTCTAATTTTCTCAATTGCTCCGGTAGCAACTTTTCTAATATTTTTAATCAAATTCCATTTTTCATTTAATTGATTATCTTCATATTCATTTTTACATTGTAAAAAATCTTGTAGGTGTATACTTTCAGTATTTCCCATAGCTTTCCATGCTTCTTCAGAAGTGAAAGAGATAGATGGCGCGAACCACCTTACTAAATGATTAAATATTATATTTAATAGAGTTCTAGTAGATCTTCTTTTAATCGACTGTTTACTATCACAGTATATAGTGTCCTTTCTAATATCAAAATAAAAAGCTGAAAGATCACTTGAGCAAAAATTTAAAAGTGTAGTAAACATCAAATGAAAATTAAAAGTTTTCACACATCTTTGTACAGTTTGATCGACTTCCCACAATCGATGAAGTAGATATTTTTCTAACTCTGGAAACTCACTCTCATCAATAGCTTCCTCTTTAGTAAAATCATTTAAATTGCCAATTAAAAAACGAAAGGTATTTCTTATTCTTCTATAAGACTCAGCTTGTGATTGAAGTATAGCATTATCGAGCTTCAGATCATCATAATAATCGGATGCCACTACCCATAATCTTAAAATATCTACTCCATATTTTTTTAAAATATCATCAGGAGAAATGACATTACCTAAAGATTTAGACATTTTACGACCTCTTCCATCAACAACAAAACCGTGAGTTAAAACGCTTTCATATGGGGCTTTTCCTCTTGTGCCAGAAGACTCTAAAAGAGATGAATGAAACCATCCTCTGTGTTGATCACTTCCTTCTAAGTACATCGATGCAGGCCATTTCAAATCTTCTCTTTGTTCTAGACAAAAAGCATGTGTAGAACCACTATCAAACCATACTTCAACTACATCTTTAACCTGTTCATAATCTTCAAGTGAATATTCATCCCCTAAAAACCTTTGTGGATCTTCGGTAAACCACGTATTACTTCCTTCTTTTTCATATATATCTGCTATTCTATTGATAATATTTTCATCTCTTAAAGGTTGAGCCGTTTTTTTATTTACAAATAATGGTAAAGGTACACCCCACACTCTTTGTCTAGATACACACCAATCTGGTCTAGTTTCAATCATTGATCTAAGCCTTGTTTGCCCTTGAGGAGGATAGAAAATAGTTTCATCAATTGATTTAAGAGCAATGTCTCTTAAATTATTTTTTTCCATGGAAATGAACCATTGTGGAGTATTTCTATAAATAAGAGGAGCTTTAGACCTCCATGAATGTGGGTAGCTATGACGAAGAGTACCTTTAAATAATAATTTTGAAAATTCTTCTAATTTATCTGCAATTTTGTGATCTACTTTATAAATATGTTCGCCTTCAAAACCAACGGCATGTTGATTATATTTTCCATCATCTTGAACTGTCTGAATAATATCAACATTATTTTCTATACCTAAAACATAGTCGTCGTCTCCGTGTCCAGGAGCTATATGTACAACTCCTGTGCCCTGTTCTAAGTTTACAAAATCCCCATGAAATGGTTTTACAATAAAATCGTAACCCAATTGTTTAAATGGATGTTCACATTCACAAGAAGATAAATTATCTCCTTTAAATTTCTTTTTTGTACTAAATTTTTTTATTCCAATTTCTTTAGTTACACTTTCTAAAAGTTCTGATGCAAATATTAATTTATCATTTTTTTTGACTAAACTATTTTCTTCTAATTCTTCAACAACAATAAGTGAATAATCTAATTTCTTACCATATGCTAGAGCTCTGTTACCTGGAATCGTCCAAGGAGTTGTTGTCCAAATAACTATATTAGACTCAATTAAATCTTTATCCGTAGAATTTTTAATTAAAAATTTAACATATATAGTGTTGGACGTATGATCTTCATATTCAACTTCAGCATCAGCCAAAGCTGTCTTTTCTACAACGGACCAGAGAACTGGTTTTGCTCCTTTATACAAGCTTTCATCAAGTAGAAATTTTCCAAGTTCTCGAACAATTTGCGCTTCTGCTTGATTTGACATTGTGAGGTAAGGATTTTCCCAATCTCCTTCAACACCAAGTCGTCTAAATTCTTTTTTTTGTATCTCGATCCATTTTTCTGCAAACTCTCTACACTCATTCCTAAATTGAACAGTTGGAACATCATCCTTGTTCTTTCCTTTTTTTCTATATTCTTCTTCTATTTTCCATTCAATTGGTAAACCGTGACAATCCCAACCAGGAACATAGATAGAATCTTTACCAGCCATTTGTTGTGTTCGCACAATTACGTCTTTTAAAATTTTATTTAGAGCAGTTCCCATATGAATATGTCCATTTGCGTATGGCGGACCATCATGAAGAACAAATTTTTCTCTACCTTTAGATTTATCTCTTAGCTTTTTAAAAATATTTTCTTTATCCCACTCCTCTAATATTGCAGGTTCCTTTGCTGGAAGGTTAGCTCTCATTTCAAAAGATGTTTTGGGAAGAAAAATTGTATCTTTATATTCCATTATAGTTGATGATATTCTTTAGCTGTATTTATATCTTTGTTGATTTGCTTGGTTAATTCTTCAAAATTATTAAATTTTTGTTCAGACCTAATAAATGTAAGGAATTCAACAGTCAATTCTTTACCATATATTTCTTCACTAAAATTAAACATATGTGTCTCTAGAAGGAGTTTGCTTCCATCGACTGTTGGTCTTAAACCAAAATTTGAAATACCTTTGTATTTTTTTCCTTCTAATAGCACTTCCACACAGTAAACGCCTCTTTTTGGTAATATGTGTTGATCTGGTATCATATTAGCAGTCGGAAAATTGATTTCTCTAGCTCTTTTATCACCTTCAATTATTGTTCCATGCATATGCCAGGGCCTACCTAAAGACTCTGTAACATCTTCCATATAACCTTCTTTTATTTGTGATCGAATTATTGAAGATGAATATTTATCAGATTTATCAGCAAGCATAATAGGTTCGATTAAATGAATATTAAAATTATTTTTTTCAGCATACTTTTCTAATGTTTTAAAATTACCTTTTCTGTCTTTTCCAAACTTAAAGTCAGTACCTATAACTAAGTATTTAATGTTTAATTTATCAATAAGAATTTTAGTTACAAAATCATCAGCTGATAATACTGATAGATTGTTATCAAAAGAAAAATCTATAAATAAATCTAAACCTAATCTTTCAAGAAAATTTATTTTATCATTTTGAGTATAAATATTAAAAGGCTCATTAATTTGATTAAAGTAAATACGAGGATGAGGATTAAAACTCATTATAGAAGATAATAAATTATTATTTGATGCAATCTCCTTAATTTTATTTATTATTTCTTGGTGCCCTTTATGTATTCCATCAAAATTACCTATTGCGAGACAAAGGTTTGATTTTTCTAAATCTGATGCTGTATCTAATTTATAAATTTTCATAATATTTATAAATCAATTAGTATAGAAACTTATGGTTAGTAACTACAAATATTTATTTAAGATATTTTCTAGATATTCTTGTCTTCCTGAACGAGGTTCTGGTTCAATATTATCGTCGATTACTTTTTTATTAATATCATCTAATCCAGTATCTTTATTATGAATAAACTGCCCCAAACTTTTATTCCAGTCTTCATATCTATCTTCAATAAACTTAGGAATAACATTATCATTCATCATTTTTTCAACAGCAATAAGTGTTTTTGCACAAACATCCATGCCTCCAATATGAGCATGGAATAAATCTTCAGCATCGATAGATTGTCTTCTTATTTTTGCATCAAAGTTCATGCCTCCTTGGCCTAAGCCGCCATTCTTAAAAATAAAATAAAATGACATAATTAAGTCGGCAGGATTATTTGGGAATTGATCAGTATCCCAACCTATCAAAGTATCACCTCTATTAATATCAATACTTCCTAAGGCGCTGTTTGAAGTAGCGTAAGCAATTTCATGTTCAAAATTATGACCAGATAAAGTTGCATGATTAACTTCAACATTTAATTTAATCTCATTTTCTAAACCTGCTTTTCGTAAAAACGCTAAGCAAGTTGCAGAATCAAAATCATATTGATGTTTAGTTGGTTCATGAGGTTTTGGTTCCAATAAAATTTGACCTTTAAATCCTATCTTGTGTTTATAATTAACGACCAATTCTAAAAATCTCTGAAGATTAGAAGTTTCCTTGGTCATGTCAGTATTAAGAATAGTTTCGTATCCTTCTCTTCCACCCCAAAGAACATAATTTTGACCACCCAATCTCATTGTTGCATCCATACAATCTTTTACTTGTGCAGCTTTATATGCAAAAACTTCTGGATCTGGGTTTGTAGAAGCGCCGCTCATATATCTTTTATGAGAAAACGCATTTGCTGTCCCCCAAAGTAATTGCATACCAGAGTTATTAATTTTTTGTTCCATTAAATCTATTATATGAAAGAAATTTTTTTGGGTTTCGGCATAGTTTGAGCCTTCAGGAGATATATCTCTATCGTGAAAACAGAAAAAGGGAGTTTTGATTTTAGTAAAGAAGTCAAACGCAGCATTAAGTTTCATTTCAGCCATTTTTATTTCGTCACCTGCTTGCATCCAAGGTCTATTAAATGTTTGACCTCCAAATGGATCAAGACCTGGCCAAGTAAATGTATGCCAGTAACAGGTTGCAAATCTTAAGTGCTCTTTCATTGTTTTACCCAAGACAACCTTATCTTCATCGTAAAATTTAAATGCTAATGGATTAGAGCTATTTTCTCCTTCGTATTTAATTTCAGGAATATTTTTAAAATAATCTGTCATATAATCTCCCTAAATTATCTTACTCTATCTTGATGCCCAAAGCAAACCACGATGATAAATTTTTTTCATTTCTGGATGATTAAGCTCATCAGCAAAATGACCAAGGGAAGTGTAAAAAATTTTTCCTTTTCCAATTTTTCTTTTCCATACAACTGGCATTTCAACACCCTTTATCCATTCTGTTTGGTATTGATCATCTCCTGGCTTTCCTGGTTCTTGTTCTAATTTCCATATTTCATGACCTTGAAAAGTAGTTGTTGCTAAAACTTCATTCATTGGATCAACGTGCATGTAATATTGTTCAGAATGATAATCAAAATCTTCAATACCCTCCATTATTGGATCATTTCTTTTTGTAATATTAACTTTATAATCATGAATGCCATTAGGATGACTTACCCATTGACCGCCAGTTAAAAATTGCCAATCAATTGATTGTCTAAAAGCATCACACATACCTCCATGATGACCTGCAAGACCACAACCATTTACAACTGCTTTTATTAAATTATTAACTTCATTTTTTTTTATTTCTCCTTTGGGAGAATGATGAAAAGCCATTGTAACAATTGGTATAATTAAATCCATTTCATGTACATAATCTTCAGCAAAAGCTTCTGTTGAATTTTCAGATCTGACTTCGTAACCTTCGGAATTTAAAAATTTACTTAAAATTTCATTACATTTTTCAGGCTCATGTCCTGGCCAACCTCCAAACACGATTAATGCTTTTTTCATTATAAATTTACCTTCATTTTAATAGTTTAAAATTTTCCTCTTCTGAAAAATATTCAATCGCTGATACAGAACTTCTTAATTCCAATTTTTTATCCTCTTTAGCAGATTTAATTATTGTGTCTAAGATGTCTAAAACATGAAGACTTAGCTCACCGTTACATCTATTTAATCTATTATTTTTGATAGAATCAACCATTTCACTAACTCCTATTCCTCTGTAATTTGCTATACCTGGTTTTTCATTAGTTTTTTTACTGTTTTCAACATTTATTTTACCTAAATTATTTTCGTTAGTCTCTATAGTTTTCCATTCACCATTTTTCTCTGTACATAACTGTATAGATCCTCCAAAAGTATTTGGGTCAGGGATATTTATGGATCCTAAATCTCCATAAAGCTCAATATGATTTTTGTTATGTTTCCAAATATCAAAAGAGAAAAATGAATCTACTAATGTACCGTTTTCAAACTCAATTTGTGAAACTAAAGTAGTAGGAATATCTACTTTTATTTGTTGGTTTTTTCTTTCTCCACTTCCAATTACTCTTTTATTGTAAACCGTCCTTGATTGTGAATAAATATTTTTAGCTGGCCCTAATAAATTCACGAGAGCTGTAAAATAATATGGCCCCATATCAAGGACTGGACCACCACCATATTGATAATAAAAATCTGGATTTGGATGCCAAATTTCATGACCAGCCACACCCATTGAAATGCTGCCTAATACGATATTTCCAATTTTATTATTAGATAAAATTTTTTTAGATTCTTGTATACCAGCACCTAGAAAGGTGTCAGGTGCACACCCTAAATACAAATTTTTCTGACGTGATAATTCTAAAAGTTTTTTTCCATGATGAAACTCAATTGATAGTGGTTTTTCTGAATACGCATGTTTTCCGGATTGTATGATTGATTTAGAAACTTCAAAATGGACATCTGGAATTGTTAGATTGATGATTAATTCTATTTCTTCATTATTAAGTATTTGATCAATAGTTAAATTTTCTACATTATAAATATTGGCATAATGTTTAGAAGCTTCTGGTTTAATATCAGCACAAGCTACAATTTCAAAATTATTGAAATATTTTATTGAATTAGAGAAGTATATGTCTGCAATATTTCCACAGCCAATTATTCCAGTTTTCATTAAATAAGTTCTTTTTTTAAATAATCGTGATGAAAATTATTTATTTAGTATAGTTCATTTTCAATGCGTGTTAACCAATAATCAACATCCATTTTTTTATGACCAGTTAACAATCTCCAAAATTTAACAACATTGATTTTGTCCAGTCTATTCGTATCTGCTTCTTGCCAGGGATAAGATCTCATTAAAATATCATTTATTGTTTTATCCTTACTTTCATCTGTCCAATAAAGTGCACGGTTTGGCAATGGCTGATATTTTTTTTCAGGATCCCATAGTAATTCTTGTTTCTCTGTAGGTTGGAGTCTCACTTTAAACATATAGCGAATATTTTCTGAAAAATTTACACCCGCACCATGCCATAATCCACTATGGAAAATACCTATTGTACCAGGTTTACACACTATACTCTTTTGACCTAAAATATTTTGATATTTTGCAATTCCAAACTCATTAACAATACGTAAATGTGTACCAGGGTGATATCTTGTTCCTCCCATTGCTTTTGTTACCTCTGTTGGAAAATAAAATAATTGTACGTCAAAAGTACTTCTTGGATCAATTGTACTATCTTGATGATTTTGTTGAGACATCTGACGTTGATTAGCTTGTTTAAAATATTTGGTAGGAAACGTTATATGAAGAAACTGGTGATCAATTATTGTGTTGCTGCCAACTAAACTTTTAATAGCACCATCAACAACTTCATGTGAGAAGATTTTTTCTAAAGGAGAACCTTTTGGATAGGCATCTTTAAGTTTTGCTCCTGCTGGTATTCTCGGAATACTACTAGTTGCTTTAATATTTCTATAATAATCTTGAACACTATCAACTTCATCAATGTCTGTATGACCTATATCATCTAAAAACTCTTTATTAGTTTGTTCATCAATTAACTCATCAAAAAATAAACATCCACTATTTGCAAATTCAGCCATTTGCTCTGTTGTCAATAACTTAGCCATATTAAAAATCTCCTTCTTCTAATTTTTCAAAAAAAAATTCATGCTTTAAATACGATGTTCTGAATTCTTGACCTGGATGTTCTGGAATAGCTTGACTTGCTTGAAATAATCTCCAGCCGTCTAATAAAGCATCCAAACCTGTAGGATAAGGAGGTTCATCACTATCACCTGTCATATGTAGTTTTTTTCCCGTACCATCAAAGGTTGCCCATGAAATTACTTCTCCTTCTAAGCTTGGTAATTTTAAATAGAGAACTAAAACTTTTTGTCTTTTTGCCATGTTATTTATTTTCCTAAACCTGCCAAAGATCTTACAAAGTATTTTTGGAAAATCAAGAATACTATAAGAACTGGTAAGATTGCTATAGTTAGTCCAGCCATAATTGATGGCCAATCAGATGACCATTCTCCTCTCAACTTCATTAATCCTAATGGCAAAGTTTTTACTTCATCAGATGTCAACATAATTAAGGCTAGTAGAAATTCATTCCAGATCCACACAGTTTGAAAAATTGCTGCACTAGCAATAGCTGGACCAGATAATGGAATAATAATTCTAAAAAAAATCTGCATCTTACTACAACCATCAATAGTGGCTGCTTCCTCAACTTCTTTTGGGAAATCTAAAAAGAAAGCATAAAATAAAATAACGGTAAATGGAATTCCAAATGCAGTTAACGGCATTACAACACCATATATACTATTTAATAATCCTAAATTTGATACTGTTACATAAAGTGGTACAAGCACAGCTGCTGGAGGTATTGCGAAACCTGCAACAATTAATAAATAGACATATCTATTTATTCTAAAATCTATTCTTGCTAGAACATAGGCAGCCATTCCTGCAATTATTACTATTAAAATAACTGAAAATAATGAAACCAAAAAAGAATTGAAGATAAAACCCCCAAGGCCAATGGATAATGCCTTTTCAAATGAAGAAAAATTAAATTGACCTGGTAAACCTAGTGGTTCTAAAAAAATTTCCCTTCTTGTTTTAAAAGTAGTCAGTATCATCACTATTATTGGTAATAGTACATAGATACTAAAGAGAGTTACAAAACCGTAAGCAAATATATTAGCTAACTTAAATTTACTCACTACGCTCTCCTACTTGCTTTAAGTTGAAACCAACCTAAAATTAAGGCAATAATTAATAGTACAACTGACAAAGCATTGGCATAACCCATATGCAATAAATTAAATGCTTGTAAATAAATATATGTTCCTAATACTTGAGTTGCATTCGATGGACCACCTTGGGTTAAGACATAAACAAATTCAAATACTTTAAATGCACCAATAGTTGTTATCAGAATTGCAACAATTATAATATTTCTAATCATTGGAAGAGTAATATACCAAAATGCTTTTACACCCGTTGCACCATCTATCTCTGCTGCATCATAAACTTCTTTAGAAACTCCTTGTAAACCAGCTAGGATTAAAACCATCATAAATCCAGTATTTTGCCAGCCAGCAACAATCATAATCATCCAAATAGATATATCAGGATCCCCCAACCAACCCATTGAAGGTGTTGGCAAGCCTATCGCTTTTAATATGCTATTTAAAATTCCAACATTTGGATCATAAATTATTAACCAAATTATACTTACTGCAACAGATGATATAACCATTGGTGTAAATATAATAGTTCGAAAAATTACTTTTCCATATTTTATTCCTCGATCTAAGATAGCTGCTAGTATTGTACCTACACCTACTTGCAGAACGATTGACGCAAAAACAATTATAAAATTATTTTTTAATGCAATCCAAAAAAATTCATCCTGTGATGCTTTTATATAATTATCAAAACCAACCCATTTCCAATCATTAAGAGAAGTCATTCCATAGCTATAAAACGATCCAACTATGGCCCAAAATGCTGGAATAAATATAAATATTGTACAAAATATAAGTGCTGGGATTAAGAGAATAATTACGGATACCCTATCACTAGATAAAGAAAAACCAATCGAGTTTGTTTGAGTTTTATTCATATGATAACTTCGGCTATTAAATTTTAATAGCCGAAATTAATTTTTTTATTACATTGCTGCTTTAGCTTCTAAAGCAACTTTTCTAATGAAATCCATTGCTTCTTGAGGAGATTTTGTTCCATTAAGAACTTCAGTTCCCATATCAAGATAAGCATTAGATACATTCGCTTCTAAAAGAACATCTAAAACATTTACATGTCCACTTTTGTCAGCGATATCATTGACATAAAACGTAAACCAATGAGGAGCATCTTCCATTTGATCAATTAAAGTAGCATTTGATATCAAACTACCTCTCAACTCAGCATCCGCTAAAGCCATAGTATCAGATACATTAATTGATGCTACTAAAGCTGCTGCTTCTGGATGTTTAGTTTTTGCCGATACTTGTAATCCTTCTGCAACTAGAAAGCCTACAGTTCCATCATCAGCTCCACCTTCAACACGTGGAAATCTAAACATTTTAAAATCTGTGAAACCTTCAGAAGCAAAAATACCTCCACACCAAGTTCCACAATACATCATAGGTGAAATTTGAGCTGCAAACATAGATCTCGTTAATTCTGGATTAGTTGCATTTGGCGCATCATTGAAACAATTTTCATTTAGTTCAACAACTTTTTCCCAAGCTTCAACATATTTAGGATTTGTGAATAATTCATCATCAGGTGCAGTTAACGCATAATCTGCTTTTGTATTTTCTGCTCCTACTACTCTTTGATTAAGCATGGTAATAACATGATTTAATTTCCATCTCTCAGAATTACCCATTGGCCATGGAACTATTGAAGGGTCTATTGCTTTTATACTTTTACAAGTATCAATTAACTCTCCAAATGTTGTAGGAACAGATAAGTTATGTTGATCAAAGAATGCAGGATCGTAATAGAAGTATTTTGAAACTGCTTTATTAGCAATACCATAAATTTTTCCATCTACTGCACCAGCATCTTGCCAACCTTTACTAATGAAGCTCCCATATCCACCTTCCATATCAGCGTAAGGTGTCAGATCGAGTGCTAAACCAGCTCTTGCTAGTCTTGCACTATCTTCACCAAACCAGTTAAAGAAGACATCAGGTCCATCGTCACCATTAAGAGCAAGTTGAATTTGAGTTTTATATGCCTCATTTTCCCACTCGGTTACAATAACATTAATATCTGGATTATATTTTTTAACTTCTTTCTTTAATAATTCATAGAACTCATCTTGACCTTGTCTTGCAGAAAGATCCCAAAGTTTAATATCAATTGCATAAGAGCTACTAGTGAATGAAAAAGAAAGTAAGGTAATTAATATACCAGCCCATATTCGACTAAAATAATATTTCATCTTACATTCCTCCTTATTAAGATAGGGAGAAATTAGCATAAAAGAGCCAAAAATAAACACTTTTTGAATATTTTTGTATGTTAAAGTTAGTTTAAGGGTATGAAAAAAACTAGAGAATTACTTAATTTTTTATTTTAAATTTTTTTTCAAAAAATTATTTAAATTTAATAATTTATAAAATAAGCTGTTTTGATGAATGAACCATCAAGGCAAATACACTTAGATTTTCACACTTCAGAGCATATCCCTGATGTTGGAAAATATTTTTCAAAAGAACAATTTAAAGAAGCTCTACAAATTGGGCATATTAATCAAATTAATATTTTTGGAAAATGTCATCATAGTTGGTGTTATTATCCAACAAAATTAAAGCATGCAAAAATTCATCCAAATTTAAAAATTGATTTACTTGGTCAACAAATTGAAGCTTGTCACGAAATTAATGTAAAAGCTCCAATATATTTAACTGTCGGATGGTCAGCACATGATGCAGAAATTCATCCAGAATGGTGCGCAAGAAACAGTGACGGAAGTATAATTGAGTTTAATAAAAAAACTGGAAACGAAATTGAAGAAATTACAAGCACCGGTCAACATAGCGATAAAGAGATAAGACAAAAAAGTAAACAGTTTAGACCTTATTGTAATTGGAAATTTATGTGTCCCTCGGGAAATTATGAAGAATTAATTTCAAACATGGTTAGTGAATTGTGTTCAAATTACCAAGTGGATGGTTTTTTCTTTGATATACATTTCACTCAACTAAAATGTTACTGTGATAATTGTAAGCAATCTATAAAGGAAACTGGTTATGATATCGGTAACCCTGAAGAAGTAAATGCTCATTGGAATGAAATTGTTCTAAAAAATTTTACTAAAAAAATGACTGCTCATATTCAGTCTATGAAATCAGATGCAAGTATATTTTATAATGGTTTAACTGTTCTTGAGAGAAAAGAAAATTTACTTTACCGCGTTCATGAAAACTCAACTAAAAATGATTTAGAAGATTTACCAACAACTTGGGGCGGCTATGATAAGATAGCAACTCAGTCTAGATATTTTCATAATTATACAAATAAACCTATAATTGGTATGAGTGGTAAATTTCATACTTCATGGGGAGAATTTGGAGGTTTTAAATATCCTGAAGCACTAAAATATGAAGCGGCTGCTATGATCTCCCACGGTGCACGATGCAATTTTGGTGATCATCTTCACCCAAGTGGAGAAATGGATTTGGATACATATAAGAACGTCGGTGTTGCTTTTGAATATATAAAAAAAATTGAAGAATATGGAATTGGCGGCAGACCTTTTTCAAATATTGCTCTTTATTTGACAGGTTCTTACAATGCCGATGATGGTGTTGCTAGAATGTTATTGGAAGAGCATATTGAATACGAAGTTGTAAGTATTAACGCTTCTCAAGAAAGAATTAACAACTTTGAATTAATCATTATTCCATCATCAAATACTCTATCGGAAGAGGAAATAAAAAAACTGAAACATTTTCAGAATAAAGGTGGGGCGTTGGTTGTAATTGGGAAAGGTGCTCTTAATAATAAAAGAGACAAATTTATTTTTGATCTCGGGGCAAAATATATCGGACCCTCTGATTTTGATATGGATTATGTACAAGTAAGAAAAGAGTTATCAAATAATTTAGTTTCTTCTCCATTTATAACTTATTTACCTGGTATTAAATCAGAAGCAAATGAAGATAGTAGTATTCTAGCAGATATTAAAGTACCATATTTTAGTCGAACGTTAGAAAAATATAATGGACATTTATATGCGCCAAACAAACTTGATAAAGAAAATTATCCAGCTGTAATACAATATAAGAACACAGTTTTTTTTGCTCATGATTTAGATAGGATATATGCAGAAAATGGATCAAAAGTTCATCGTCAACTATTTGGAAATACAATTAGGCACTTACACAAAAATCTATTAATCGAAAGCAAGGGTTTACCAAGCTCTGGGAGAATAACATTACTTCATCAAGAAAATAAAAATCGATATGTTGTTCATCTCTTATATGCTCCTCCACTACAAAGAGGAAGATGTTTAATAATTGAAGATGTGCCTGAAATTTACGGTGTTGAATTAAATATTAATCTAAATGAAAAAATTAAAAAAGTATATTTCGTAAATCTAGAAAAAGAAATCAAAATAGAAGATTCACAATCTATCCAAATTAAAGTGGATAAGTTTCAAATACATGAAGCGTTAGTTTTGGAATATTAACTTTATAAATAAATAATAATTGATTTAAAATTATTATTAGTATTATATTTATCTACAATGAAATATTTGCATACAATGGTGAGGGTAGAAAATATTGATGCATCACTAGATTTTTACTGCAATAAGCTTGGATTGAAAGAAGTTAGAAGAGTAGAAAATGAAAAAGGTAGATTTACATTAATATTTTTAGCGGCAGAAAATAGTGATGAAAAAACTGGTTTATTAGAATTAACGTATAACTGGGATCCTGAAAAATATACTGGTGGAAGAAATTTTGGACATCTAGCTTACAGTGTTAAAAATATATATGAAGTTTGTGAAAAACTAATGAATAATGGCGTTACTATAAACAGACCTCCAAGAGATGGGCACATGGCATTTGTTCGTTCTCCTGATGGAATTTCAATTGAAATTTTACAAGAAGGTGAATCATTGCCCCAACAAGAGCCTTGGAAATCAATGGAAAACTCTGGATCTTGGTAAATTTAGTTATTTAATTTTACTTTGTAATATTTATTTTGATCTGTTGCTAAAGCGATAACAGCTGGTAAAACTTTTCTATAAAAATCAAAAAGACTAGTAAAAGGTTTAGGTAGTTCATTATCAATTTCTTTTCGTAATTTCTTTAAATTATAAGACGGGATCATTGGGAACATATGATGTTCTAAATGATATTCCATGTGCCAATATAGAAAACTTAAAATTGGATTGATTCTCACAGAATAAGTGCTTAAACGGTGATCCTTTGTATCAACTTTTGCAGCTAGGTGTTGCGTAACATTAACAGCAAACCAAATTGGCTTTCCAATATAAGTAGGTATAATAATATAAATAATTGGTAAAAAAGAACCGATATAAAAAGAGTAAGCAAATACCATAACCCAAATAAAGACATAAAATCTGGAATTCAAAAGAATTTTTTTCTTTTCTTCTTTAGGTGCAGTTATATCAATGACTGGAGTAAATTTTCCAAAAGCATGTTTTAGAACCTCAAATTTGATTAATTTATGTGGATATAATAAATCTGTAAGAGGTATAAAATTCAAAAAGAATGCAAATAATTCAATAGGTCTTGAGACTTGAATTTCGTGATCATAATCATCTTCTGTTTGTAATGTTTTTGAATGATGAAAAGTATGACTCCAACGCCATCTAAAACCTTCAAAGTCACACATAAAAGAACTAATATGATAAAAAACTTCATTTATCCAACGTGTCTTAAAAGCAGTTCGATGAACAGTTTCGTGCCAGTTCGCTACACTAAAAGCGTAAATTGTACCGTAAATAAAAAAGAACAAATATGTCCACCAAGTTCCTAAAGTTAGGTACGCTAGATAACCTGATGCAAATAAAGATAAAAAATAAAAAAAGAAATGGATTAATCCAGGTAGATCTCTTCTTTTACTTAAGGCTTTTAATTTTTTTCTGTCGACTTCTGGTCTGTACCAATCATCGAGATTAACTTCCATGCTTGATAATTAAATTAGTTATCCCAACGATCTAACCATGACCCATCAACTGTGGAGTCAAATTGGTCTTTTTTTGAAGTCCCTCTAAATTTAGTGTGTTCTTCTTCATAACCTTTAAACCAAGAATCCCAATCAGCTGTATAGCTTGGGTCTTCTGATTTTCTCATTATGATTGGATCAACCAAACCAGTATGAAAACCAGCTTCATCTTTTGGATTTTGAAATCTTAGGTCAACACTCCATCTTACATCCTCAGATAAATTTTCAAGTGATCGATGGGGAACTAATTGATGTAAAAATAAAACTGAACCAGCCTTCATTTCACAAGTAACGACTTTCTCCTCTGGAATATCTTTGTCTTCAATAAATAAATACCAAGAATCTTTTACTGAACCATCTTTCTTTTCTAATTTATGATTCAAAACTCTTTCAGGTCTATGTCCCCCAGGAACAACTTGCATGCATCCATTATGTTTATTTACATCAAGAAATGGAATCCACGCAGCAGGCTGAGTGGTTTTTTCTGCTCCATCTTTTAAATAAGCAGAATCTTGGTGCCATGGAACTGTCATCCTAGCTGTCTGAGGAGTTTTAGATCTAATATTCCAAACTGGATGACCAGAAATATCTTTGCCAACCCAATTTTCAACCATATCTAAAAGTTTTTTTGATCCCCATAAGTTAGCAAGTGCTGGTTTTAATTCACCTCTATGATGAATTAAAACCGAAGAACCTTTAAAATCTCTTTCGAGAGCAGCTAGTCTTTTAAAAACATCTTTATCATCATGTTTTTTTGTAATTTTTCCAGCTTGAAAAGCTTTTTCTGCAAAATCATCAACAATTTCTTCAAATTCATTTAAAATTGGATTTAACTCATCCATACTAAAAACATTTTCAACGATCGTATAACCTTCTTCGTTATATTGTTTTATTTGCGCATCACTAATCATAATTCCTCCCAAAATTATCCATTTACTAATAAATCAGTGAGATGATCTATTGTTGTATCCTTTTTATCCAAATCAGCAATCTTTTCACCTCTTGCCATTACACATAAATGATCAGCAATTGGATACACATGACTCAAGTTGTGAGTAATAAATATTGATGTCACGCCTTGGCTTTTTAATCCTTCTACAAACCTTAGTACTTTATTTGTTTCTTTTACTGATAGGTGGTTTGTTGGTTCGTCTAATATTAAAACTTTTGATTTAAAATACATTGCTCTTGCAATGACAACACCTTGTCTTTCACCTCCGGATAATTGGTTAACTGGTGTATCTGGAGATCTAAGATGCAATTCTACATCTGTTAATGCTTTCATAGCATCGTCCTGCATGGTTTTAGTTTTCATCAAACCAAAATTGCCAACATTATATTGAGTTTGTTCACGTCCAATAAAAATATTTCTTGCAATAGACATTTCAGGGATCAAAGCTGAATACTGATAAATTGTTTCAATACCTAAATTCATTGCTTCTTTTGTAGATTTAAATTTAACCTTATTACCTTCAAAATATATATGACCTGAGTCAGGTTGATGTGCTCCAGATAAAATTTTAATTAATGTTGATTTACCAGCACCATTGTCTCCAATAAGACCAACAACAGAGTCTTTTTTTATCTTTAAGCTTAAATCTTTTAAAGCATGAACTCCTGAATAGTATTTGTTTAAGCCCTCACAAACTATTATATCTTCCATCTTTAATCCTTTGCCTTGTTTTGACCAATTCGTGTCGCCCTTCTACTTATATAAGTATTAAACACGACGGCTATAATAATTAAGGAACCTAAACCTGCTCTAAACCATTCAGCATCTATTCTAGCCATAATGATTCCACTTTCTAAAAACCTGATTAGTATTGCGCCAATAACGGCACCAAAAACTGTTCCGATACCTCCAAATAAACTGACACCACCAATAACTGCTGCAGCAATTGACTCTAGTTCTAATAAGTATCCTTGAGATGGTAATGGTGCTTCCAATCTAAATGTTTGAATCATTCCAGCAAAGCCAGCTAAAAAACCACATAAGATGAAACAAAACATTTTAACGTTTCCAGTCTTTATTCCCATTGAAGATGCTGCGTTTTGATCTCCGCCAGTTGCATAGATCCAGTTACCAACGTTACTTCTGTGAAGCATAACACCTAAAACTACGGCAACTAAAAGAGCCCAGTACAAGGAAGCTCTAAATAACTCAAATTGATAAACGAATAACTCATTTGGTAAAATATGAGGAAATGGTGGTGGAAATCCTGCAGTAGCTACAGTTGTAAGACTTCTAGCAATATAGAGCATTCCAAGAGTTGCGATAAAAGAAGGAATTCCAAATCTTAAGGTAATAAATCCATTAACAAAACCAACAATAATACCAATCATTAATCCTAGAAAAATAGCGAACCAAGGTGGTATCCCTTGATGCACCATTTGTACAATAGTCATCGGGACTAATGCAAAAACAGAACCTACAGATAAATCAAATTCACCTGAGATCATTAATATTGCAATGCCAATAGCAACAATAATATATTCGGGTGTAATACCCATAACTATTCTTATATTTCTTGCATCTAAAAATCTTTCATTAGCAATATAAAATCCAATCATTATTGCTAGAAACATTAAGAAGGTTGCTACTTCTGGTCTTACTAATAAACTTCTAAGACTAAAATTTTTACTCATATTTTTTTTATTTTAAAAAAAACCAGGCTCTGTTTAAAGAGCCTGGTTAAGATATTTATCTAACTGACATTCCTTTGAATGATCTGATTGTTTCAACATCATCAGGACCAATCATAGCTTTACCAGTATTGATATCTAGTGCACTTAAACCATACTTGTTCATTAAGTATAATTGGTGAACTGACATGTAACCTTGGTAGTATGGCTGTTGGTCAACTGTTAGTTGAACATAACCTTTGTCCATTTCTTCGAAAACTACGTCAACTAAGTCGAAACCAGCAAGAAGAATTTCACCAGGTCCATAACCTAAGTTTCTTACTGCTGCAGCTGCACCAGCTTCCCAGAAACCTACATCAAGATATGCAGTTGTATTTGGGTTAGCTTGAACATAAGCTGCCACTCTGTTTCCAACAGTTGAAAGATCTAGACCTGATTCGATTTTCTCATAAGTTACTTTTCTATCAGGGTTAGCTGCTTTGTAATCTTCCATGAAACGTGCAATACCGTTTCCTCTAGTGTATGCCCATGATTGGTTCATGTCTGCAACACCGATTAGAACGTGAATATCTCCATCAGGAAACATTTCAGAAAGATTAGCTGTTAATTCATAACCAGCTGCCTCTAAGTCTTGTCCAACATATGCTAGTCTGTTACTACCAGCAGCACCTTCTGGATCATCAGTATTAGCTGTAATTACTGGAATACCAGCAGCTAATGCTTCATCAACTGCAGCATCAAAGATAGTTGGGTTAGTAATTGTAGTTACGATACCATCAACACCTTGAGCTATTGAAGACTCTAAGTTTTGTAATTGCTCTTGTTGATCTCCATCACCTGAAAGAGTTAACATTTGGCAATCAGCATTAATTTGTGCACAAGCATCTTTAAAACCTTTATGAACAGCTGCCCAAAAAGCATTGTTCGTATCACTGTGCATTACGAAGTTAAATTTGTATTCTGCCTTCGCTGAAGTAGCAAAAAGCGCTACAGAGGCAAGAATAATTGAAGCAATTTTTTTCATGCATTCCTCCTATAAATAATAATTTCCTAGCAAGAATAGGTTAGTAAAACAAGGAGAAATGTTGGCTATTTTAATGAAAAAATAGCGCAGTCAGCTTAAAAATTAAGATGTGTCTTTTTTTAGGATATATCTTACAAAATCATCATGCATTGGTTCAGGCTTCACACAAGAAGAGCGAAGCTCTACTTCCACTTTATAAATTGATGAAATCATCGCACATTCAATTACATCTAAAACGTGAAGAGCAAGTTCTCCATTACATCTATGCATTCTATTATTTTCAATTGCATCGATCATTTCGGCAAGCCCAATACCCCTATAATTTGCTTGTTCTGGTGCCTCATTACTTCTTCCACTATGATTAACAATATTTGTTTTTCCAAGCGGTTTATCTTCAACACTAATATCCCTCCATTCAGATCCAAACTCTCCAGAGATAGATACTGGACCGCCAAACATATTTGGATCAGGGACTACTATTGAACCCTTAGTACCATAAAGTTCCATATGGTTACGTTTATGATTTAAGACATCAAATGAAATGAAACCCTGGACAATTGCTTTACTTTGAAACTCAATATTAAACATGTACGAAGTTGGGATTTCAACATCAAAAGTTTCTCCTTTTTTTGGACCAGCTTTGTATTCTCTTTTGTCAAAAAATTTTGCTCCTCTACCTCTTATATTTTTAACAGGCCCTAGAAGATTAACAAGTGTGGTAAAAAAATATGGACCCATGTCTATTACAGGCCCTCCGCCTTCTTGAAACCAAGACTCAGGACTTGGATGGAAATCTTGAACACCAGGAAAAGCAAATATAAAATTACCTGTTAAAACTTTTCCAATATCATTATTATCAATTAAATTTCTAGTAAGCTGTCCTCCTCCTCCTAAAAAAGTATCAGGGGCATTACCAATATATAAGCTATTTTTTTTTGCTAAATTTAATAATTCTTTTGCATCATCAAATTTAACACTCATTGGTTTTTCACAATAAACATGTTTGTTTGCCTCAAGAGCTCTTTTAGATATTTCATAGTGCGCTTGAGGGATTGTGAGATTAAGAATAATGTCTACATTTTTGTCATTTAATATTTCGTCAACTGATAGAGCTGCAATATTGTACTGCTCAGCTGTTTTTTTGGCTGCATCTAAATTGATATCAGCACAAGCTACAAAATTTATATTATTAAAATATTCCTGAGCTCTAAAATATGTTTCTGCAATATTACCGCAGCCAATCAATCCAATATTTTTCATATTGTTAAATGATATACATTACTACAAAATTTAAAATAAAAAATTGAAAAATAAATTTACGTTATACGTTTGGTATTTTTCTATCAGGAACGTAGTTTGGATCAAATGCCTGCTTAATAATAACTGGCACAATATCTTTATAGGCGCTAATTAAACCATAGTTTGGTTTTGGTAGTTGATTCTTAATAATTTTATGTAATTTTGGTAGATTATACCAAGGTACTTGAGGGTACATGTGATGTTCAATATGATACTCTAATTTAATGTAAAGCCAGCTTAATATTGGATTAAGAATTACTGTTCTTGTATTTACTCTGTGATCTTTAACATCAAATGCAAGTCCTGCATGTTGAGTTAAACCGCACATAAAAAATAATGTGTTACCATAAAATGTAGGTAAAAGAAAAAACAATACAGGTAAAATAGTTTGAAAATATATAGAAAATAAAATTATAGATAACCATATTAACATATGAATTCTAGAAGATAAAAAAACTTTCCATTGATGTTCTTTTGGCACACAATCTCTTATTACCGGGGTCATTATACCTAGGGAATTTTTTAATGTTTCTACTAGATAGGACTGATGTATCCATAGTAGAGGTCCAAAAGGGATAAAACTGACGAAATATTTAAATAGCTTACTTGGTCTATCTACTTGAATTTCAAAATCATGAGGTTCTTTTGTATGTAATGTGTAACTATGATGTAATGTGTGAGTCCATCTCCATCTGACTGGTTCAAAATTTGTCATGAAAGAAAAAATATATTGAAATAAATCGTTTAACCATCTTTCTTTAAAAAGTGTTCTGTGTCGACTTTCGTGGTCATAAGCACCGCTGAAAGTGTAAATAGTTCCATAGACCCAAAACCATAAAATTGTCCAATAAGTACCCCAGGTGTAATATGCTAGATAACCTGAAATAGCTAAAGCAAAAAAATATAATGAAACATAAATAATTCCTGGTAAGGATCTTTTAACACAGAGTTCTTTTAATACTTTTCTGTCAAGATCTGGTTTCCACCAAATATTCTTACCTAGTTTGGCTTCAAGATCCGCAGAAACATTTGTATCTCTAATGACAGTCATATATTTAATATATATAATTTTTATAAAAAAAAAATAAACAAGATTTATGAAAAAAAAACTAACCGTATATGACCTATTAAAGCTTAAGGGTGTCAGACAAATTCATGAGGTATATGTAAATAATGTAGAAGAGGCAATAGCAGCAGAAGAGGCTGGTATTGATATGATATGTACAGCGTATGATATGCCGCACCATGGAATTTTTGGAAAATTAGATGATGTTAAAAGAATAAGAGATGCGGCACCTAACACTCACCTGATGAGTGCTGCACCTGAAAAATCATATGCAACTGCTGATGAAGCAGTGAGAGCGGCTTACAAATTGTTATCAATTGGTTGTGATTCATTTTATACAAATAATAGTTCAAGTATTATTAGAAGTTTGAGAAAAGAAAAAGTTCCAGTAATTAGTCATGTTGGCTTGATACCAGGTCATGTAAATTGGATTGGTGGTTTTAGAGCGATTGGTAAAAATGCCAAAGAAGCGATAGAAGTATTAGAGCATGCTTTAGAACTTGATGATGCAGGAGCAATAGCTCTAGAGGTTGAAGTTGTTCCACCAAAAGTAGCTGAAATAATTACAAAAAAAGTAAAGCTATTAACAATTTCAATGGGCAGTGGTTCTGGTTGTGATGGACAATATCTATTTTCTCAAGACATTCTTGGATACAACACAGGCCACGTACCAAGACATTCAAGAATCTATAGAAACTTTAAAAAAGAGTTCGATAAACTTCATGTTGAAAGAGTAAATGCTTATAGGGAATTTATTAAAGACACTGAAGATAAAAAGTTTGATGATCCTAAGATCACTGTTGGAATTGAAGATAAAGAATACGAAAGCTTTTTGAAATTATCTGATAAATATTAATACATTTTGTATGTATGATTTGAATTGTAAGCTTGTTTAATAACAGACGGAAGAACTGATTTCCAAAATGAAAATAATGAAGGATGCGGTTTAGGTATTTGATCTTTGATGAGGTTATGTAATTTTGGAAGATTATAAGATGGCACAGTTGGAAATAGATGGTGCTCAAGATGATATTCCATATGATAATATAAAAAACTAAAGATAGGATTTAATTTTATATTATGAGTTGTTAATCGATGATCTTTAACATCAAATGGCACACCCAAATGTTGTGTTATGTTAACAATTTGGTTTAGAGGTGCTCCTAAATAATTTGGAAGTAGGAATAAAAAAATTGGTAACCAAGAATTATAATATATCGATATTGAAATAATTAATAACCACAACAACACAAACAATCTTGAATTTCTAATTATTGTTGATTTTTCTTTTTCTGGAGCATTCTGTTTTACAACATCTGTTAAGTAACCCATTGAGTGTTTTACTATTTCAAACTGGAGAGTTTTATGTGGATAGATTAGTTGTCCAAATGGAATAAATTGACAAAAGAAATGTATTAAATCTGTTGGTCTTGTTAATTGTATCTCGTGATCATAATCACCATGTGTTTGAAGAGTATGACTATGATGAAAAGTATGACTCCATCTCCATCTTACTGGCTCCATGTTAGCCATAAAAGAACTAACATAATAAAAAATATCATTTAATATTTTGTTTTTAAATGCTGTCCGATGTAGTGTTTCATGCCAATTAGAAGGGCTATAAGCCCATATCGTACTGTAGCAGATGAGAAGGGGTATGGCTAGTAAGCTTCCCCAGGTTAGGTAGGTAAGAAAACCAAATAAGAATAAAAAAAAGAAGTAAATTCCGAAATGTTTGAAACCTTCCCAATCACTTCTTTTTGATAATTCTTTTAATAATTTTTTGTTTAATTCAGGCTTAAACCAAGTATCATCAACGTGCATAAATATTTAAATAAATCAACAATTAGGCTTTTTCAATAGCGCCTGTGATTAAAGCTGTAACTTCTTCAGGTGAACTTTCTTTTGCAAGTTTGTTAGCCACTAATTGACCTCTTCTTAGAACTGCAATTCTATCGCTGACTGCAAAAACATCGGGCATTCTATGACTAATTATAACAACTGCTATACCCTGATTTTTAAGTTGCTTAATTAACTCTAATACTTCCGCCACTTGTCTTACACTAATTGCTGCAGTGGGCTCATCTAACAATACAACTTTAGCTTTCGATAATTTTGTTCTACCAATAGCCACTGCCTGTCTTTGACCTCCAGACATCATTTTCACTTCTTCATCTGGTAATGTTTCTGACTTAAGATCTTTGAAAATATCTTTAGCTCTTTTAAACATCTCTGAAAAATTAATGATTTTAATTAATCCAAAATTTCTTTTAATCTCTCTAGTAAGAAAAATATTAGAAGCTGCTGTTAAATTATCACATAATGCTAAATCTTGGTAAACAACTTCTATACCTTTATCTCTAGCTTCCATTGGTTTTGAAAATTCAACCTTTTGGTTTTCAAAATTTATTGTTCCAGATGATTGTTTAAAGTTCCCAGCTATGATTTTTATTAAGGTAGATTTCCCAGCACCATTATCGCCCATTAGTCCTAGAACTTCTCCTGATCGTAAAGATAATGATACATTATCTAGTGCTTTGATAGCTCCAAAACTTTTAGAAATATTATTTAATTCAAGAATCTCCATTAATCCTCTTTTGGTCCACCTGAATTCGATTTAAAAGTAACATTAGAATTAATTACTACTGCTAAAAAAATTATAATACCTTTAACAACTTTGTTTAAATCTGGATCTATTCCCCAATGTATTAAACCATTACTGATCATAGCTATAAATACACATCCAAGTAAAGTGCCAGTCATAGTTCCTACTGCACCTCCGAGTGCTGTTCCGCCAACTACAACTGCAGCAATAACATCGAACTCCATACCATCTGCAAGGTTTGCATTACCTGAAGATACTCTTGCGACAAATAATATTCCTACAATAGCAGCAAAAAGACTAGTTCCTATCAATGCTAGAATCTTCACTCTATCAACATTAATACCAATATTTCTTGCGGCTTTAGGATTGCCACCAACAGCATAAAAATTTGTTCCAGTGACTGTATACTTACTAGCAAACCAAAAAACTAGAAAGGCTCCAAGCATTATCCATGTAACAGTTGGTAAACCTAAAATGTCACCACCAAAAAGATATCGAAACTCCTTATTACTTATTGCGATAGGTCTGCCTTCTGTAACAAATAGAGAGTAACCTCTTAAAGCGCTCCACAATGCCAAAGTTGTAATAAACGTTGGAATAAATAATTTTGTTCGAGCAATACCTATAAAATAACCTAAAAGTATTCCCCATAAAATTACAATAGCAGCTGATGAAAAATAACTGAAATCATACCACTTAATTAAAATAACAAAAAATAAACCAGACCATGCAACAGAAGGGCCAACACTAATATCAATTTCCCTTGTAATTAAAACAAAGGTCATTGGGAATGCAATTAATCCAACGTAGGAAGCACTTCTTAAAATACTAGTGAAATTTCTTTGAGTAAAAAAATTTTCAGTAGTAAAAGAAAATAAAAGAAGAACTAAAATCAAAGCAATTAACAATCCTATCTCGTGAAGATTACTAATTTTTATTTTCTTTTTATTTTTCTCTAAAGTTTGTTCTGTCATAAAAAAAGGGGTATCTTTAGATACCCCTTAAATGATTGATTAATCGTATCCTCTTTCAGATAACCAAGTATCAATTGCTATCTTATCTATTGAAGTGAATACTTTAGTAGGTGTTAACTGAACATACTCATCAATTGCTTCACCTTTAACAGCTTTTAATGCAGCTCTCATTGCACCTGCTCCCATGTCTCTTGGGAATTGTGAATTAACTGCTAACAAAATTTCACCATCACTGACAAAATTCATTAACTCTGCTGTTGCATCAGTACCCATAACATATGTTTTACCAATTTGACCAGCTGCTAGAACAGCATTAACGGCACCAATTGTTCCGCCCTCGTTAGCTGCGTACATTAAATTGATTTCAGGATTTGCAATTAGCATATCTGTTCCAACTTGTGTTGCAACATCATTTGAAAAAGCTTCTTGATTGTTAACTACTTCAAAATTCACACCTGTTGATTTTAATCCATCAATAAAGCCATCTTCTCTTTCTTGACAAGCTTCATATCTATTACAATTGTGAATTCCAATTTTTAGATCTATTCCTGCTTTAATTGCCCAGTTACCAGCAATAATACCAACAGGATATCCTAGCTCTCTTTGACTTGTAGTTACCAAAGCATATGCAAGTCTTTTTGCATCTTCATCATTTAAGCAAGTGTTGTAACAAACTACTGGTACTCCTGCTTCTGCAAGTCTTTCAACAGCCGCAACAGATGATTCTGTTGACACTGGTGACATAATTACTACGTCAACACCAGTTGCAAGAAGTGTATCTATAAATTCAGCCTCTCTAGCAACATCACTTTGAGAATTAGCACCTGTAAGTTCGATACCCTCTTCTTCTCCAGCTTTTTCTATACCGTATTTGATTTCACCAAAAAAACCAGCAGTATCAAGATATAGTGCACCTACTTTAAGTGCATTTGCTGAGAAAGAAATAGTTAAAAAAGTGATAGCCGAAGCTATAATAAAAATAAATTTTTTCATTATTCCTCCTATTATATGAGATTTAATTTAAGGAAAAAAAAAGATAAGTATATAAAAATTATAAATATTGATAAAAAAAAGGCCGCAAAGCGGCCCTTTTAAAATTCAATCTTCAACAGCTTACATAAAGTCTGCAGCGTTTTCTTTAGTAACTAACACAGTTCCAGTATCAATGTTATCTGGAATACTCTCACCATTAGCTAATTTAAGTGCATTTTCTACACCCATGTATCCCATATTGTATGAGAATTGAGCAATAGTTGCTGACATTTCACCAGCCATTACACTTGCAGCAGCATCAGGGTTAGCATCAAATCCAACAACGACAACATCATCTAGCATATCAGCATTTTTTAATGCTTGGATAGCTCCTAGACCCATATTATCATTAGAAGCAAAGATTGCTTTTAGATTTGGGTTACCAGTGATGATATCTTCAGTTACTGACATACCTTGTGCAGTATCCCAGTTAGCTGGAAGTTCAGCAACAACGTTCATACCACATGCTTTAAGACCCTTGCTAGATCCTTCAGCTCTGTGCTGACCAGTAGTTTGAGTGATCATACCTTGAAGGATTGCAACATCAGAACCACTTGGAACATTATCACAAATGTATTGAGCAGCTAAAGCAGCACCATTAATATTGTTTGTACCAATGAAAGTTACACCTTCATTAATTCCATTAGTATCAATGTATACAACTGGAACACCTGAAGCCATTGCATCATCAAGAATTGGTGCAACTGCGTTAGGGTCAGTTGGTGCAATCGCAATACCGTCTACACCTTTTGCAATTTGGTCTTCAATTTGCGCTACTTGAGCCATAACATCACTTTCCTGTGGTGGTGAAAGAATGATTAGGTTTACACCAAACTCTTCAGCAGCATCTTTAGCACCAGCTTCAACTGAAGCCCAAAAAGGGTTTCCAGCACCTGGTCCTTTAGTACTTAGCATTATTGTTTTTGCGTGTGAGCCTGCAAGAAGACTACCTGAAAAAAATAATACAGAAGTAGTAATTAAAGAAATAAAAAATTTCATTTTTTCCTCCTAAAATTTTTTTTTAACCATTAATCAAAAATGAAATCTAATCAAGTGACTGTTTGTCAGAAAGTGATTATTTTTTAATATTATGTTCTGGTCGCAAGTTGTCTTCTAAGAACATCAATATAAACGGCCAAAATAATAATGGAACCAATCAAAACTTGTTGCCAGAAAACACTAACATTCATTAAATTTAGACCATTTCGGAGTATACCCATAATCATGACTCCGGCAAACACACCTAAAACCGTTCCTCTACCCCCAAAAAAGCTGGCTCCACCAATAATGACGGCCGCAATAGCATCTAACTCAGATTGTAAACCAGCATTTGGATAAGCAGAATTCGTTCTTCCAGCTAAAATTAAACCTCCAATACCAGCTAAGAAACCACACAGTGTGTAAACTACGATTAAAATTCGGTCTACATTAATACCTGCTGCTCTTGCTGCTCCTGGATTACCTCCAATTGCGTAGATCCATTTACCAATTCTTGTATGATTTAAAAATATCCAAAAAATAAAAAATATTACAATCATTAAAATTAAACTTGTGGGTATATATTCTCTTGCCCCTTCTCCAAAAAATGCATCTAGCTTGATTTTACCATTTCCAATAACTCTTATCTGTTCAGCAAAGCCTGTTATTGGTACACCTCCAGAAATAAGGTTTCCAATTCCTCTAAATATGTATAGCGTTCCCAACGTCATAATGAATGGATGAGGCATTCGAAGTAACGTAATGCCAATACCATTAAACATACCACACAAAAATCCAATTGCTGGTGCAACTAACATGACGACATACCAAGGCATTCCTGCTTTAGAAGCAATAGCTAGTCCCATTAATGATAACATAATAATTGAGCCAACTGATAAATCTATACCTGCAGTTACAATGACCATAAAGACACCAAGTGCTAACATAGACTGCCAAGAAACTTGTTTAAAAATATTTGTTACATTTCTCCATGATAAAAAAACATCAGGTTGCAACAAATGCAAAACAGCAATCATTATTAGGATAAGTAATAAGATTCCATATCTCTCAAAAAAAGGAATAAGTCTTACAAATAAAGTTTCTTGATTCTTATCCATTAATCTTTTTTCCCCATGATCCATCCAATCACTTCGTCTCTTGAAGTGTTTTTTAATTCTGATTCAGCAAAATTTGTTCCTTGAAAAAGTGCCATTACGCGATCACAAACAGTAAAAATATCATCCATACGATGGCTAATTACTATTACACTAACGCCTAACTTTTTAAGATTTAAAATTAAATCTAGAACCTTTCCAACTTCCTTAACAGCAAGTGCAGCTGTTGGTTCATCCATCAATACAATTTTTGCATTAAAAGCTGTAGCTCTAGCAATTGCAACTGCTTGTCTTTGTCCACCTGATAGTTCTTCAACCTTTTGATCAGCACTCTTTACGTTTATTTTTAGTTTTGCAAGATGCTCTTCGGTTAACTGTTTTCTTTTTTTATGATCCAAAAAATTGAAAGGGCCAACTTTTCTTGTTGGCTCTCTTCCTAAAAAAATATTATCACCAATAGGAAGATTCCCAGCTAGTGCTAAATCTTGATAAACCATTTCTAAGCCCAAATTTTGAGAGTCTCTGGGACTATTTAAAGTTACTTTTTCTTTATCAAAAAAAAGTGATCCTTCGCTTGGTTTGTATAATCCTGATAAAACTTTCATTAATGTAGATTTTCCAGCACCATTATCACCGACGACACCTAGTACCTCACCTTTATTTAAATGAAGATCTACATTTTGAAGAGCTGTAATAGTACCAAAAAATTTTGAAACTGATTTGGCTTCCAGTACTAAGTTATCTGACATAATATGTTTTTAAATAAATTTTAATTAATATCAACTGGTTTTGAACGTAAATATTTGACAGTTTCTCTTTCAGCTTTTTTGCATAATTTAGGAGGCAGCCCTTTTGAAATAAGTTTTAAATCTTGAATTACTAATTCACCCATCTCTTTAAATGCGCTGTCTAATGCACCAGCTCTATGAGGAGAAAAAATAACATTTTTGAGTTTTCTTAATTTATGATTTTTAGGAAAAGGCTCTTGAGGAAAAACATCAATAGCAGCAAAAACATTTCTATTTTTTAAAAAATTAAAAAAATCATCAAAATTTATTATGGCCGCTCTACTCATTAAGACAAAGACTGATCCATCTTTTATTAATTTAAGTTTAGAAGAATTAATCATAGATTCGTTAGAGGAAGTAATGGAAGCTAATACATAAATGATGTCAGCGTTTTTGAGTAACAAATTTAAACTAGTAGGCTTAACATCAAATTTTTCGATTTCTTTATTGGGAATCCAAGGATCGTAGGCAATGATGTTATTAGAGAATGCTTTAAGTATAGGAGTAAGTGATTTAGCTAAATCTCCAAAACCAATCAGACCAAATGTTTTATTTTTTATTAAAAAATTATTCTGACTTATTGCACCGCCATATTTTTCTTTTTTTGAAATAAAGTCAGAGTGAGCAATATGAATACTTCTTGCTATTGATAAAGTGAGGCCCATTGCCATTTCCGCAACAGGTTGAGCAAACACAGGAGATGTTGCTAAAACATGTATTCCTTTTCTAAAACAATAATCATAATCCATGTTGTCCATAAAATTGCTCTCTACATTAAATATTGCTTTAAGTTTTTTAGATTTAGAAATTAAAGATGAAGGTAAATTGGGTTGTCCAAAAATATAATCCGCTTTTGGTAAATTTTTTTCATAAAAATTATTTTTATTTTTATTTGGAGCAGTAATGAGTTTAAAATTTTTTTTTAAATATTTTAAATTTTCTTTAGAAAAAAGTAGGTCCATTGTTCTTGGATATGGATCTAATAAAATTATTGGTTTGTTGTGTTTCATACGAATTTAATTATTAGGAAAGAATTTTTTTTTATACGCCTTTACGTTGTTTATTTTTTCCTTCTAAAAATTCATTAAGAGCTGATTTCTTACCTTCAGTATTATCTACTTCAAGTGTTGGACTTTCCCAGAAAGCTGTCCCCTCTAACCATTCATACCCATCTGTTTTCATTGAAATTACATAGGTTTTGTCTGATGCTTTTGCTCTCTTAAAAGCTGCCTCTAATTCTGTAATAGATTTAACAGTTTCACCATTTGCTCCCATACTTTTTGCGTGAGCTTCAAAATCTACGAACTGTAAATTTGTAGCTCTAGCAGCATTGAGATTACAAAGATATTCATTCCCGCCTTTTGCAAGTTGTAATCTATTAATCACCATGTGACCACCATTGTCACAAACAACTATGATTAATTTTTTATCATACAAAACAGAACTGTAGATATCGCTGTTTTGTAAGAGGTATGAGCCATCTCCTACAAATACAATTACATCTTGATCAGGTTTTGCCATTTTAATTCCAAGTGCACCTGATATTTCATAACTCATACAACTAAATCCCCATTCGGTTTCAAAGGTATTTAGTTCTTTGGGTTTCCATATTTGCACCACTTCGCCTACTAATCCTCCCGCTGCAGTTACAACAATATCTGATGGATCTGAGTTTCTATAAACTGCACCTACTGCATGAGCATAGGATGGAAGTTCTTGGTTTGTTGGTCCACTCTCTTTCGCAACATATTCATCCCATTTATTTCTTTCATCAATAGAACGCTGGTACCAATTATCTGGTGCTTTCCAATCTCCTAATGCTTTTGATAATTCTTGAAGTCCAATTTTTGCATCACTTACAACAGGAGTTGCACGATGTTTTGTAGTATCAAATCGTGAAGTATTTATTGATACAAGTTGAAAATTTTCATTTTCAAAATTCGTCCAAGAACCAGTTGTAAAGTCTCCTAATTTTGTTCCTACTGCTAGTGCTAAATCTGTATCAGTAGCAAGGTTATTAGATGAGCCTTCTCCTAAACATCCAATTGCACTTATATAATAGGGATCATCTTTATTCATACATCCAATACCCATTACAGTTGCAGTTACGGGAATATTGTGTTTTTTTGCAAAAGCAGAAATTTCCTCTTCTGCTTCTGAATATAAAACACCTCCTCCAGAGATAATAATAGGTTGTTTTGATTTTTTTAATTTATCAGCTGCTTTTTGTATTTGATTTGGATCAGGGTAAATTCTTCTTATTTGATGAATTGTTTCTTCAAAAAAAATTTCTGGATAATCAAAAGCTTCTCCTTGAACATCTTGTGACATAGAAATTACTGCAGGACCACAATCTGCAGGATCAAGCATCACATTAATTGCTTGAGGTAAAGAAGTTAAAATTTGTTCAGGTCTTGTTATTCTATCAAAATATCTCGATACAGATTTAAATGAATCATTTTGAGTTTCTGATGGAGAATTAAAATGTTCAACTTGTTGTAAAACTGGGTCTGGAAAGCGACTAGAAAATGTATCTCCTGGAAGTAAAAGAATAGGCAATCTATTGCTTAAAGCAACAGCAGCAGCAGTGATCATATTTGTAGAACCAGGTCCTACTGATGAAGTTGCAATAAAAATTTGCTTTCTTCGCATTGCTCTTGCATAAGCAATACCAGTTAATGCCATATTCTGTTCATGATGGCCTCTATAACCTGGTAACTCATCTTGAAATTCTTCCATTGCCTGACCTATACAAGCTACATTTCCATGTCCATAAATGCCAAAGGCGCCAGGAAATAATGGTAGTTTTTTACCATTTATTAAAATTTTTTGTGCAGTTAAATACTTAATCAAAGCATGAGAACATGACATTTTAATTGTTTTCATTCTTTCCCCCAAAGAAACTTAAATGATAATATACTAATATAAGAAACATTTTTTTTAAATAGCTAACATTTATTTTTAATGAATATTACTTTATAGATTTCATGATGAAAATAGGTATTGTCGGTGAAGTACATGAAGATGGCTTAAAAATTTTACATAATGAAAACTTTGATATTATTCAAGTTAAAGAATTTTCAAAAAATAATTTAATTCATAGCCTCTCAGACGTTGATGCAATAATTTTAAGAACGTCAAATCTTGATAGTGAAATTTTATCTTCATGCCCAAAATTAAAAATTGTCTCGAGGCATGGTGTTGGTTATGATAATGTTGATCAAAAATATCTACAAAGAAATAATATTGCACTATCAATTACAAGCACATCAAATGCTGCAAGTGTTGCTGAACACGTAATTACAATGTTTCTTGTGCTATCAAAAAATATTTTTGAATCTAACAAAATAGTTAAAAGTGGAAATTATAAACTTAAATCACAATTGCCAAATTTTTTTGAACTTTATAAAAAAAATATATTTATCTTAGGTTTTGGTAGAATTGGTAAAGCTCTAGCTAAAAGATGTTTAGGATTTGAAGCAAAAATAAGTGTTTATGATCCTTTCGTTTCAAAATCTGATATTGAAAATTATGGTTGCACTTCAGTTAATAAAGAAGAAGGGTTTAGAAATGCTGATTACATAAGTATACATATGCCTCTTAACAAAGAGACAAAAAATTTGATTTCGTATGATGAATTTAAAATTTTTAAAAAAAATCTTATTTTAGTTAATACAGCTAGAGGGGGAATAATTAATGAAGATGCACTGTATGAAGCACTTTCAAGTAAAAGAATATTTGGAGCTGGATTAGATGTGTATGAAGTTGAACCTCCTCCTTCGGACTTAGATTTATTTAAATTAGATAATATTATATTATCACCTCATAATGCTGCTCTTACTCTAGAGTGTCGTAAAAGAATGGGTATTGAGTGCTGTGAAAATGTTTATCATTTTTTAAAAGATAAAGAAAAATTAAATCCAAATAATATTATAGACTTAAGTAAATAAATTATAAGTTTAGAAAGATACTACTTTCCTCTTCAGAAATATCGTAAATTTTTAATCCATTTAACTCGGGATTACTTATGCAATCTCCTGAAACGATACTATATGTTGTTCCACAACTTGCGCACTCAAGCTCCTCATCTTCTATCTCAGCTTCACTCAACAAAGCCTTCTCATCACAATTACAATTTCCTTGTGTGCAATAAAAACCCGACTCTAGTTTGTAAATGGCATAATTATTATCTTCATACTCAAAGTTTTCGACAGTACTCATTTCAATATCATCAATATCTCCAACTAGAATAGGTTCAATATCTTCATTCATAATAAAATTTTTAGAATAAAATTAGATGAGAATAAATATTTTTTTTTAAAATATTGTGAATTTATCTGAATTTAAGATTTTTTCTAGTTAACTCTTTTACGTTAGAAACTCCCATTAATTTCATATCTCGTTCAATTTCATTACGTAAATTAGATAAACTTTTTTCAACCCCTTTTTGACCTCCAGCAGCTAAAGCATAGAGATACATTCTCCCACCAGAGCAAGCTTTTGCACCCAAAGATAATGCTTTTAAAACATGTGTTCCTCTTCTTATGCCTCCTTCACAAATTACATCTATTTTGTCTCCAACAGCATCCACAATTTCAGCTAATTGATCAAAAGGTGATCTTGATCCATCTAACTGTCGTCCTCCATGATTTGAAACCATTATAGCTGAAGCTCCAACATCAACTGCTTTTTTTGCATCTTCCACTGACATAACTCCTTTAATTGCAAATTGGCGGCCCCACTCTTTATTAATATTTTCAACATCTTTCCAACTCATTGAATTATCAAGCATCTTTGTGAAATAATCACCAATTGTAGTCATTACGGTTGTACCTTCATTAATATGATCTTTTAAATTACTTAATTCCCATTTTGGTTTTGTAAAATAATCTACTGCCCATTTTGGATGCAGCATAAAACTTAAAACACTATTAAGTTTTAGTTTCATTGGAATAGTAAAACCTGTATACAAATCTCTTTCACGATTTCCACCAACAGCAGTATCAACTGTAACCGCCATTGCTTCAAAATTAGATTCTTTGCACCTTTCTATAAGAGCTTTGTTTAGTCCTTTGTCTTTATGAACATAAAGCTGAAATAGTTTTGGTGTTTTAACTAAATTAGATATCTCTTCTATACTTGCAGTGCCTAGCGAAGAAATTCCAAACATGGTTCCAAATTTTTCAGCAGCTTTTGCTACTCCAATTTCACCTTCATGATGAAATAACCTCTGAAGAGCGGTTGGAGCGCAATACAATGGCATGTCTAATTTCTGTCCCATCACAGTCGTTGACATATCTACTTTATCAACGCCACTTAAAACATTTGGAATTAAATCACATTCTTCATATGCATCTGTATTTCTTTTATAAGTTATTTCATCATCAGCGGCACCATCAATATAATGAAAGATTGGACTTGGAAGCCTTTTTTTTGCTAAAGTTCTAAAGTCTTTTACATTATGACAGTTATTGATACTTCCAAACATTAAGCTTGAATTGTTTTTTGTGTTTGTTCTCCTAAGCCTTCAATTCCTAATTTCATTACATCACCAGCTTTTAAAAAAACTTGAGGGTTCATTCCCATACCTACACCTGGAGGTGTTCCAGTAGAAATAATATCTCCTGGCTGTAATGACATAAATTGACTTAAATAACTAATGAGAAAGTTTACACCGTAAACCATCGTACTTGTAGATCCATCTTGCATTTTCTTACCATTAACTTCGAGCCACATTTTAAGATTTTGAGGATCAGTGATTTCATCTGTTGTAACTAAATAAGGTCCTATTGGTCCAAAAGTATCACATGATTTACCTTTCATCCATTGACCTGAATGTTCAATCTGAAATTCTCTTTCACTTAAATCATTAATAACACAGTACCCAGCAATATGAGATTGTGATTCACTTTCAGAAATATACTTTGCTTCTTTTCCAATGATAACACCTAATTCAACTTCCCAGTCAGATTTAACTGATTTTTTGGGGATCTCCACATCATCATTTGGTCCAATTACTGAACTTGTCGCTTTTGCAAAAATAATGGGTTCAGGAGGTACTTTTTGTCCTGTTTCTTCTGCATGATCAGAATAATTAAGACCTATACAAATAATTTTACCAATACTTTCTTTACAAACACATGGTGCAATACCGTCATGACTTTCAACAATAGGTAATGAACTTAAATCAACTTGTTTTACTTCATTCAGCTTTTCAATAGTTACATTCTTATTATCCCAATCTTTTACCAAAGAAGAAGCATCACGTATGTTCTCTTCTGAGTCCAAAATTCCTGGCTTAACATCTTTACCAATTCTATATCTTAAAGTTTTCATTATAAAGTCCACCCTCCATCAATTAAATTTAGTGTTCCTGTTACAAAATCTGATTCATCGCTTGCTAAATAAGTTGCAAGTGAGGCAATTTCTTCTGGCTGAGCCAATCTTCCCATAGCTTGTCTAGCAATAAAATCCTTTCGAGCTTGTTTTGGATCATCAGCCATATTCACCCTACTTTCCCAAGATGGTGTTTCTACTGTTCCAGGAAGTATTGCATTACAACGAATTCCTTTTTTGACATAATCTGCTGCTAGAGCTTTTACAAAACCATTTATTGCAGCTTTTGTTGTTCCATAAATAAATC
This sequence comes from uncultured Alphaproteobacteria bacterium, assembly GCA_902614395.1. GTDB lineage: Bacteria > Pseudomonadota > Alphaproteobacteria > HIMB59 > CACPNW01. The sequence continues at coordinate 40,642 of CACMKW010000007.1, forward strand.
TATTAGGAGCTCCTTTTACATTTGAAGCTGCAGAAGATACAATTATTATATTTCCTTTTCCATTATCCAACATTTTAGGTAGTAAATTATAACTCATTAGATAGGCTGAATATACATTTACATTAACTGATCGATGAAATTCTACATCATCACATTCCAATAATGTTCCATGATGAACAAAACCTACAGCGTGAAAGAGAACATCAACATAATCAATAGTTGAACAAAATTCCTCAACAGCATTTTTATTTGTTGAATCTAATTTTTGAGTTTTTATTAAAGTATTTTCTTTATTTAATTCTTTAAGTTTATCTTCATTAATATCAGTTGCAGTGACATGCGCGCCTTCATTAGCAAATCTTAATGCTGTTGACTTTCCTATTCCTTGTGCTGCAGCAGTTACAATTATTTTTTTATCTTTTAGTCTCATATATTATTCTTCCAATACTCGCCGTTAGGAAAAGAAAACTCATTAACAGACTTTTCTTTCATTTCAATAGAATATCCATGATCAAGTGGAGGCATATAATTTCCATTTTCAATTTTACATGGGTATATGAAGTGTTCATGTAAACTATCTTGATATTCTACTACTTTATCATTTTTAGAACCATTAATTAAAATATAATCAATCATACATAAATGTTGGACATACTCACAAAGACCAACACCACCTGCATGAGGAAAAACTGGAACATTAAATTTATGTGCCATAAACAACACAGTTATTATTTCATTGATACTTCCCAATCTGCAACTATCAATTTGACAAATGTTCATTGCACCAGATTCGAGAAATTGTTTAAACATGATACGACCCCCACAAGCTTCTCCAGTTGCAAGTCTTACATTTCCAACTTCTTTTTTTATTTTGGCAAAACCCATTATATCATCTGGACTTGTAGGTTCTTCTACAAAAAATAAATTAAATTTTTTATATGCATTAATATGTTTAATCGATTGTTCTACGTTCCATTGTTGGTTTGCATCAACCATAATAAAGCAATCATCACCGATTGTTTTTCTAATTAACTCAAGTCTTTTTACATCTGCATCTAGATCTAAACCTACCTTGACTTTAAAATGCTTCCAACCTTTCGCCATATATTGTTTGCATAGTTGAATTATTTTTTCATCTGAATAGCCAAGCCATCCTGCAGCAGTTGTGTAAGATGGATATCCTTCTTGCAATACTATATCGATACGTTTTTGTTTATCATTTTGATTGTTTGACAAAATCGCTAACGCTTCCTCTGGAGTTAAAACATCTTCAATATATTTAAATGTTAACCAACTAACTATTTTTTCAGGCTCACTTTCTACAACAAACTGCCACAAAGGTTTTTTGTGCTTCTTAGCAATTAAATCCCATAAACAATTAAAGATTGCTGATACAGCCATATGAACAACTCCTTTTTCAGGTCCTAACCAACGTAGTTGACTATGATCAACACACTTGAACCAGAGCTTACCAATATTATTTTCTAAATCGTTTAAGTCCATATTTTCAAAAATTGGAAAAAAATGTTTTATACATTCAGCAACAATGTCATTTCCTTTACCAATCGTGAAGGCAATACCGTATCCTTTTAATGCTGATTGATCAGTATAAGCCGTCACATACGTTGCTGAATAATCAGGATCTGTATGAATGGCATCAGATCCAGTTAAATCTTTTGAAGTTGGAAATCTGACATCTTGAACACTAAATTTAGTAATCTTTGTCATTTTTAAATTTTTTTGAAAGTTGTATTATCTATAAAATCCCAATCTAAATCAATACCAAGACCTGGCTTAGAAGGTAAACACGCATAACCGTTTTCGACTTTGATAGAATCTTTTAAACCAAAATTAAAATATTCATAAGGAACGAGTACTTCAAAGAATTCAGAATTTTTTATAGCTGCACAACAATGTAAGTTAACAAGTTCTAAAGGATGATAAATAGCTGTATGAATTTCACACTGAACACCAAAACTTTCTGCTAAGTGCGCTGTTTTCATTGTAGCCGTAATGCCTCCACTCCATGAAACATCAGCTCTTACCATATCAACAACCCTTGTAGAGATACATTCAGCAACACTGTAAGGATGCTTTGCTATAACCTCTGTTCCAATAATAGGAATATCTAATATTCTAGTTAATTCCCTTAAATTGTGAAAATTTTCATCAAACAAAGGCTCCTCGTACCAATAATAATTTAATTTTTCTAACTCTCTTCCAAAACGTAGAGCTTGTTCAAAAGTATAAGGGGCAACTGGATCACTCATAAGCTTAAATTCTTCACCAACTGCTTCACGTGTTTTTTTATGAGCTTCCAAATCAAAATCATATTTTCCAGGAGGATGAAGCTTATAAGCATTGAAACCTCTCTTTTTATATTCCAAGGCTTCTTTTGCGTAAGCCTCAGGTGAATCTAAAACAAGAGAACTTCCATAAATTGGAACCTTGTCTCTATAAGCGCCTAAATACTTGTAAAGAGGTTGGCCTGCTTGCATAGATGATAGAAGCCAACAGTTTATATCAAATGGTCCGTAGCTATATATTGGTGCGTGGTTCCACCATCTGTCTGCGGTTCTATATTCATGCCAATGTTGCTCACGATAAAGTGGATCTCTGCCAATAAAAAAAGGTTTAAAAATTGAATTTGCAATTTCACCAGCCATTTCTGCACCCCTCCCTGCAAACCCAAAAGTAGAACTAGATAGATCTTCATCCGTATGAAATGTGATAACTAAAAATTCTAAATCTGATTTTTTCCCATCTCTCATTTCTGAATCTTTCATGACAGGTTCTTTGTGTCGACACATACGAATTTCTATATTTTTAATTTTCATGAGATACAAAATTCTTTCATAATACTATTATTATCATTCCCAATTTTTGGAGCTGCCTTGCTTGATTTAAAAATCTCTCCATCAATTTTTATTGGGCAACGAAGTGTTTCAATATCAAGTCCATCATCTCTTTTAATTCTCTGAACCATATCAAGGATCTTGAATCCTTCGTGTTTGACCATTGTTTCCCAATCGAGTACTTTAGCACACCATATATCTGCTGGCTCAAGAATACTCAACCAATGTTCTGTTGTTTGTTTTTCAATCCAGTCGCCAATATCTTTTTTAATTTCATCTCTTTTTGTGAACCATTCTTTTTGATCATGCAAATCTTTTATTGAATTTAAATCAAGTAATTCACCAAGTTGAGGGAGTGGTGTCATTGCAATTGCTATATATCCATTGGATGTTTTATAAATTCCATAAGGAGCTGAAAGATATGCGTGGGCATTATTATACGAACTTCTTTGCGGCTTTCTGTTTCCATCATTAAAATATGTTGTAAGGACTTCAAATTGAAAATCTAATAAGGCCTCAACTAAACTCGTTTCTACATGAGATCCATTATCCGTTCGAAATCTTTTAATAACCGCTGCAAGTATACCTTCAACAAGTGTATGTCCTGCCAACATGTCAGCAACTGCCAAACCCATTGGTGTTGGTGCTTCACCTCCATTACCATTTAACCAAACTAAACCTGTTCTAGATTGCGCTAATAAATCTTGTCCAGGTAATGAACTCCAAGGTCCATCAGATCCGTAACCAGAAATAGTTCCATAAACTATTTTTGGATTAATTTTTTTTACATTTTTGTAATCTAAACCAATACGTTCTATTACTCCTGGTCTAAAATTTTGTGTAATTATATCTGCCTTCTCAATTAATTTTTTTACTAAATCGATATCTTTGGCATCTTTTAAATTTGCTGCAAAGCTCTCCTTGTTTCTATTAATTGCATGAAATAAAGTGCTATCACCTTCGAGATCAGTATCGCTGATATATAAGTTTCTACAAAGATCCCCAACTTCTGGTCTTTCAATTTTAATTACTCTTGCTCCTAAATCAGCAAGTCTTAAGCCTGCATATGGTCCTGATAAAAACTGGCTAAATTCTAATACAGTTAATCCTTCTAATGGTTTAGTCATAAAATAATTTATTCTTTGAAACTCTTATTGTACATATCAGATAATTTTTCACAAATACTTTCAGCTGAAATTTCTGTTTGTAGGTATTCATTAATAACATCGCCACTTTTGTCCTGAAATTCCATATAACCATTATGCCTTGGTCTTACCCATGCTAAATCAAGAGTTTTACGAGTTGCTTTAAAAAAATCGTTTGTTTCTAGATTTATCTTTTCATCCTCCCAAGCTTCAGAATTTCCTGGTTGTCCACCACTTTGGTAAAAAAGTGACTTTTGACATTCAGCACCTGCAATCCAAAATGCATATTCAATTGCTAGATCTTTATTCTTACTAACATTTGATACTGCTATGCCAGTGCCACCTAAATGTGTACCTGATGGACCTTTGCCTGACAAATCTAAAACATCAATATATTTCAAAATATTTTTTCTATAATTATTTCTCGAGTAATTTGAAAATCCATAAATGTATGGGCAATAATAAAAATCATTAGTCTCTGTCATGAGTTCAGCAGTTTGAATTGGATCCATACTTAAACAATCATTGATTATTTCTTTGGATACAGTTTTCATCATTGTGAGGGTCTTAACGCCAGCATCTTTATTAATAAAATTTTTTTCTTCTAGGATTAATTCTTCGGTAATGTTGTTATAAATACTATAAAAACTACTTATTGCATGGACTGGTTTTAAAGGCCAAAGAACTTTTCTCTCTTTTGCTAATGAAAGAAGATCATCCCACTTGGATGGAAGTGTTTTAACTAAATCTTCTCTGTAACACGCGGTCTGTGAGGCAGCATCTATGGCAAGAGCCCATTGTTTATTATCTATAAAATAGCTCTCATGTGATTTTCCAACTGATTGCTTTTTTAAATCGTTTAATTGAGATTGATATTCATTGAGATTTAAGTTTTGTAAAAGTCCTTTGTGAGCTACTTCACCAACATGAGGATAGTCTATTACTATTAAATCATAATCATCAGTCATGTCTTCTATGGGTCTATCTGCAAATGCTTGTAACGGTCTTTTATCCCATTCAATTGAAACTTTATTATTATGAAACTCCTGAAATTTTTTAGATGTAGCAACCATTGGGTCAAAACCTCTAGAATGATCCCAGGTCATCCCCTTTAAGTTAATCATTTTTTTTCGTATTTATCTTTAAAGTCTTCTGGTTTTTTATATAAAACTGAATGTAGGTGCTCACAATATAGAACGATTTCGCCTTCGCCTTTAAAAACTTCGTAACTGGTTCTAACTAAACCCATTTTTTCATATTTTGGTTTTTTTTCCATATTAGTTCTAATTGTATAAATTGTATCTCCAATAAAAACTGGTTTGATGAATCTTAAACGGTCATATCCATAACTAAAAGAGTTTACACAATTAGTTGCAACTAAACCTAAACCGTAAGAAAAAACCATAGCTCCTGCTACTAATCTTTTTTGGAACATTCCTTCATTTTTTGCAAAATGTTCATCGCCTACATAAGGATGCATATCTAAAACCATGCAATTAAATTGCATAGCCTCTCCTTCAGATATTGTTCGACGAAGTGATCTAATTTTATGACCGACAATTACATCTTCATAAAACCAATTTTCCGAATTCCATACTGGAATTTCTCCATGCTCATGAGGCATATCTTTTGGAAAAGTTGATTCAATTCCAACTGTATTTTCAAATTTATTATCTTTATTCATTTTTACAATTGTGCTACCTTATTACAGAGAAATATTAATTCAATAAAAATGGTAGAGATAGAACAATTCTTCGAAGACTATGAGCTTGGTGCAGAAAGGATCACTGTTGGTAGAACTATCACTGAAACGGATATTGTAATGCACGCAATGCACTCTGGAGACTTTTACCCACATCATACTGATGCTGAGTTTGCTAAAAAGGGTCCGTTTGGTCAACGAATAGCACAATTTAGTTGTACTTTTTCGATAGGTATCGCGCTTACAGCTTCAATAGTTAACAAGCGAGCTTTTACCTATGGGTTTGAAAGATTACGTTTTCCTAATCCTGTTTTTATAGGTGATACAATTCACACTAAGGTTACAATAAAAGAAAAAAAGGATGATCCGAAAAGACCTCAATACGGACAAGTTAATGAAGCGTGTGAGATTTTAAATCAAAATGACAAATGTGTTTGTTATTCTGAACATATACTTTTGGTTGAAAGAAAAAATACTTAAAAAACGCTATACTTAATATATGCTTCTTGTGGATCCATTCCTTCTCTTATAGCTTTTCTAACTTGGCTTTCAGTATTAATTAATTTTTCCGATTTTTCCAAAATATCTATTACTTTTTCTTGGGGAATAATAACAATACCATCAATATCTGCCATTACATAGTCACCGTTATCTATTTCTACATCTCCAATTTTAATAGTTTCTTCGAATTTGGTGGGTTTCCAATACGCTACAACATCTTTAGGTGTATAAAATTTTGACCAAACAGGAAAATCAATTTTGTTTATAAATTCTAAATCTCTACATCCGCCATCGGCAATGTAGCCTCTAATATTTTTCTTTTGTAAAGTTTCAGCACTCAGTTCACCCATTAAAGCTATATTATTATCGTTTGGTTGACAGATAAGAACTTTATCTGATGGAGCCTTAGATAACAGACCAGTCCAAGCAAGGAGTGTTTCATGATGAGAAAAACTAGTATTTGATTCCCCTTCAATAGTAAAAATTTGTCCTGCAATTTTGTGTTTTTCCTTATTAGGTTTAATATTTGGATTCAAAACAAAATTTTTAAACCCATCATCTCTCATGACATCATGAATAACACTACTAAAACATTTTGATAATCTATCTGATATTTCAGTAGAGTTTGTCATATAGCTAAACCACTATTCTCGTCGAATAAATATGTTCTATCTAAATTTAAAGCAAAATTTAAAATATCATTTGATTTAACTTGTTCAGGTGTAAACATTCTACTAACTATTTCTATTTCACCAAAGTTTGTAAAAATCAAAGTTTCAGTTCCAAGTGGTTCAGCTAAATTTACTGATGATTTCATTTCCCAAGCACTAGATGGTTTTTGTCCAAATTTCAGTGGTACTATATCTTCAGCTCTAAACCCAAAAGAAATATTTTGACCTTCACTTACAGAATATTGTTTATCTTTGGGTACTGGCACTATAATTCCATCGTTTGTCTTCATAGATAATTCATTATTCTGTTTCACTATTGAAGCCTTAATCATATTCATGGAAGGGGATCCAATAAAAGTAGCTACAAATTTTGTAGCCGGTCTCTCAAATAGATCTAATGGTGTTCCTATTTGTTCTATTATACCATCTTTCATAATTACAATTCGATCAGCTAAAGTCATTGCTTCAACTTGATCGTGCGTAACGTAGACAATTGTTGTTGATACTTTTTGATGTAATCTTTTAATTTCTGTCCTCATTTGATTTCTTAATTTTGCATCTAAATTAGATAAAGGTTCATCAAATAAAAAAACATCTGGTCTTCTTACAATTGCTCTTCCCATTGCAACTCTTTGTCTTTGACCACCTGATAATTGCGATGGTTTTCTTTGTAAAAATTCAGTTATATCTAATATTCCTGCAGCCTCGTGTACTCTTTCTTCAATTTCTTTTTTAGCAAGTCCTGCAATTTTTAATGAAAATCCTAAGTTTTCTTCTACTGTCATATGAGGATAAAGAGCATAGTTTTGAAATACCATCGAAACATTTCTTTCTCTAGGTTCTAGATTATTCATTTCTTTGTCACCAATTTTGATAATACCCTCATCTATTTCCTCTAATCCTGCAATCATTCTTAGAGAGGATGATTTGCCACAACCCGATGGCCCAACTAGAACCAAGAATTCTTTATCAATAATTTCTAGATCAATTTTTTTTACTGCTTGAACTTTTCCGTAAAATTTTGAGACACCTTGTAAGCTTACTTTTGCCATTATCCTTTTACTCCTCCAAATGTTAATCCTGTTACTAAATGCTTTTGAACCATAAAGGTTAAGATTAGTGCTGGAATAATTATAAAGACTGCGAGAGCGCACATGCCGGGCCAATTTATTGTAAATTGCGCAGTGAAATCCATGAGTCCAACTGTTAATGTTTTTGAATCTGTACTTCTTGCTAGATTTGAAACTAATGCATATTCATTCCATGAAATTAAAAATGCAAAAATTCCAGCAGATGCTATTCCTGATCTAGATAGTGGTAATTCAATATGCCAAAATGCTTGTAGTTTAGTACAGCCATCAGTCATCGCTACTTCCGACATCGCTCTTGGAATTTGTCTAAAAAAACCATCAGTTAACCAAATTGTAAATGGAATATTTAAAGCAACAAAAACTAATATAATCCCAATATGCGTATCGATTAAACCAATTTTTGAAAATATAATAAAGATTGGTAAACTTAAAGATATGCCAGGAATTGTTCTAGTTAACATGATTAATAAAAAATATTTATTTTTGTGCTTAAAATTATGTCTCGCAAAACCATAACCTCCTATTGTGCCAACTAAAACTGCTATAAAAGTACTTGTAAAAGAAATTATAAGTGAATTTCGTAAATAACTTAGAACAGGTATAGGACTTCTACCCATTGATCCTTCGGAACCACCAAAGAGCATAGTTTCAAATTGAATTAAGTTTAAATTACGCGGTATCCAAACAGCAGGTTTTGCCATAACATCTACTTGAGGTCTAAATGCTGTAAGCACTACCCATAAACCAGGAGTCATAATTAGAATTATTAAAATAATAGCTGAAAACCAAATTAAAATATTATTGATTTGTTTTTTATTCATAACTTAACCTCTGCCTTGCTTCTACTAATTTATAAAAAAAGAAAAAAGTGAATGCAATTGAAAGAAAAATTGAAATATATGACATTGCATTAGCCATTCCCATCTTAGCATCTACGTATCCAGTTCTCGAAATTAAAGTCCAAAGTAATTCTGTTCTTTTGGCAGGACCACCACCGGTCATCATCTGAACAATATCATAAGCTCTTGCAACATCTAATGATCTGATCGTCATCGCAATAAATACAAATGGCATCAAAAAAGGTAATGTAATATTTTTAAATACTTGCCATGAGTTGCACCCATCAACTTTGGCAGCCTCAATCGGATCTTTAGGTATGCCTAATAAACCAGCTAGTAATAAAATCGCAAATACCGATGTACTTGACCATATTTCAGCTGCCATTATTGAAACGTTTGCTAAAATGCCATCAACAAGCCATGGTATAGGTTGTATAACTCCAAACTCTCTCAAAAAATTATTCATTAAACCAATATTGTCATTAAAAATGTACTTCCATTGAAATCCTACTAGAATTGGAGAAAACATCATTGGAAACATCATTAGTGTTCTCAATGTTCTTTGTCCGTAGGTAATTTTATTTATTAAAAGTGCTATTCCAAGACCAAAGACTAGTTCTAAATTAAGAGCAATAGCTAAAAATAAAACTGTTCTTCCAAAAGCTATCCAAAAATCAAGATCTCCAATTAGTCTTTCGTAATTTCTAAATCCAACAAAACGATAGAGAGTATCGGGTTTTGTTAACTTAAAAGGTGTAAAACTTGTCCATAAGGATAGGAGCAAAGGTAATAAAACAACACAAGTAAGAATTATTAAAGTGGGCATTAGTAAAACCCATGGTCCGTTTAGAAATTTTCTCATGATAGATTTGGAAACCTAGCTCTAATTAATAGAGCTAGGTATTTCATTAATTGTTAGAAGTAACCAGCGTCTTCCATAATTTCAGTTGCTTTTTTAGAAGCAGTAGCTAGCGCATCTTCAGGAGATTTGTCCCCAAGAATAGCTGCTTGAAGTTCTGGATATAGAGCGTTAGTAAATTCAATCCACTCAGGAATTAGTGGTGGAGTGAATGCATCTTCTGCTAATGACATTTTAAAAGTTTCAAATACCATTAACATAAACTCATCACCTTCAGCTTTCTTTTCAGCAATGATTGCATCCCAAATAGCTGGACGAGTTGGTGATAGTCCACCTCTTGCTTCAATCATTTGTGCTTTATTACTTGTTAAAGCCCATAAGAAAGATGCAGCTGCTTCTTTATCCGGACATGACTCTGTCATTGAGAAGGAGTGTGATCCTGACCAACCAGTTCTTAAACCACCAGAACCCATTGGAGCACGTACAAGTCCAATATCTCCAGCAACTTTTGAGTTTTCTGGATCATTAAAGAAACCTGCCCATCCTGCCCAGTCAAGATTCATAGCAATTGTTCCACTTGCAAAACCTAATCCAGTGTCATCCCAAAGATAGTTTAAAACACCATCAGGAACTGCTTTTGCATTATACAAATCAATGAACCATTGAAGAGCTTCAACGCCTGCAGGAGAATTGAATATTGGACGGTAATCTTCGTCAAATAATGCTCCACCATTTGCAATTACTAGCTCATAGAAACGACCTGCTATTGCTTCTTCTTTACCAACATATTGAGTTCCGTAGAAATCAGGTGGGTTTGAGAAAAAGATAGCCTGATCCTTAACTTGATCCCAAGTTTCAGGCGGTGTTAAATCATAGCCATACTTTGCTTTAAAGTTAGCTTTGTTATCAGCATCTTCATATAAACTTTTTTGATAATACAAATTACTTACATCACTGTGTCTAGGCATTTGAACTAATCTTCCATTAACAGTAGAGTGCTCTAATATTAATGGAGTGTAGTCAGCTAAAACAGATGCAGGCATAATATTATTCAAGTCTGTGTAAATATCGCCATACTGAGACGCAAAACTTGTGTGGTTTGAAGCTACACAAAAATCTAAATTGCCTGAAGCAATATCTTTCTTAATCTCTTTATCTAATTCAAAGTGATTTTTTTGTGTTACGATTTCAATTTTTCCACCTGTGTTTTCTTCCCACCATGGAATTACTTCATTGTATAAGCCTTCGTATTGACCTCCGCCGATAAGTTTAACTCTTAGAGTTACACCAGAATAATCTCCCCATAACTCAGTTTCTGCTTTTGCTGAAAATGAACCAAAGAAAGATACGGCAAGAATCAATGATAAAAATAATCTTAACATCATTCCTCCATATTTGTTAATTTATGAGTGTATGATGCAATTATTTGAAAAAAATACAATAACTTTAGAAAAAAATTACACTAATAGTGAACAATAGTCCCAGGTTGAGAATTAGACTCAAGACAAGCATAAACTAAAGCCATTGTATTATAAGCATTATCTACTGAATGAGTTAATTCAGCCTCTTCTCCTGACGCATATCTTTGTAAGCTGGACATAGTACCTATAAATGCATCTGGAAACCAAGTGCCTACATTCTTTACTTTTATCCAATCAATGTCTTTCGTTGATATTTCAATTTCTTCTGGCTCTCCATTTGGATAATTAAGAAGTAATCCAAATTTTATATATGCTGCCCCATCTAAACCCTCTACCCTAGCATATGCATGTGAATGTTTCATTCCATGTGAAGAATTATCATGTGTATGATTTATAGATAAACAACATCTTACATCATCTTCATATTGTAGGATTATACTTGATCTTGCATCTGCAAGATTAGGAAGATTTGGATGTTTTACTGATTTGCAATGTACACTTGTTGGATTACCAAGAACCGATCTTATCCAATCTAAGTAATGAATTGAATGCAGAGGTACTTCAACATTATCTAGTGTTTCTAAAAAAGGCCATAGATGCCAAGGCGTTCCAACACTTAAACTTATTTCTAGTTCAGTTAGCTTACCTAACATTTTTTTATCTATCGCTTCTTTTAAAGCAATCATCATAGGGCTGAATTTTAATTGAAGATTTACGCATGCAGTAATTTTTTTTTCATGAATGATATCCCTGATTTTTTTAGCCTCCTCCATACTATTCCCCATTGGTTTTTGTAATTGACAAACGGAGTTAGCTGGGATCTTTTCAACTATACTCAAAAGTACTTGAGGAGGAACAGCAATATCAAATACTACATCTTTTTCTGCTAATGCTTCTTCTTCACTAGAGTAAATCTTTTCAATAGAATAATTTTCAGCACATTTTTTTGCTTTTTCTATATCGGGATCAAAAATACCTTTAACAGTAAAGTTTGCCTTTTTATAAGCTGGCAAATGAGCGTCGCTTACTATTCCACCAGCACCAATGATTACAATTGGTTTTTTATTTTTTGGAAGCTCCCAAACAGTATTTAAATTTGCTATATCTTCTGTACTAATTTTTTCCATAAAAATATTTTCTTAACTAAATTTTTTAAAAAAGCAATAATTCATACAGTAATAAAAATTAAGATCAGAAAAAATTATGAATAACTAATGATTTTGTTTCATTTCATTGTAAGTTCTATGTTAAGTTAATTTGAAATATTAAGGAGGTTGTATGGCTATACAAAGATATGGAATGGCTGTCAGGTTGAAAGATGAGAAAAGACAATATTATATCGACAATCATGCAAATGTTTGGCCTGAAGTTTTAGAAGAGTTAAAAAAAATTAATGTTCAAAATTATAGTATCTTCTTAAAAGAAGATTTTATGTTTGGATATCTGGAGTATACAGGTAATGATTTTGATGGTGATATGGGAAAGATGCAACAAATACCAATTGTAGATAAATGGACGAAACTAATGATAGATTGCTTTAATCCTTTCCCAAATAATGATGACAATGAATCCTGGGTTATGATGGATCAAATTTTTTTTATGGAATAATTGATGACTGTTTTAGTTACAGGTGGTTTAGGATTTATTGGATCTAAGGTTGTTTTGCAATTACTAAAAAAAGATATTGATGTTTTAGTGACTGATCTAGATATTGTAAAAAATAAAGACAAACTTGAAAGTAACATATTAAAAATTGGGAAAAATAAAGACAAAGTAAAATATCAAAAATTAGATATTACCAATTATAAAGAAATTGAAAATATTTTTCAAAATAACAAAATAGATTCAGTTATTAATTTAGCGTATGGAATAGGAACTATATGCGAAGAAAATCCATTGCTTGCAAGTAAAATCAATATTGTAGGTACTACTTCAATATTTGAAATGATTGTAAAGTATAAAATTAGACGATTAGTATTTGCAAGTAGCGAAACCGTTTATGGTGCTCATCAAGAATTCTTTGGAAACAGAGCTGTAACAGAAGAAGATTACTCAGGTATTAATAATCACTTTTATACATATGGTGTGATGAAACTTCTTAATGAGTTTATGGCTGAAAAATATATCAAAAAACATGGATGTAGTATTGCCTATACTAGGCCATCAGTCGTATTTGGTTATGGAAGACAGAATACTGCAATAAACTGGGCCGAAGATTTTGCAGCTAAACCTGCTTTGGGACAAGTAGCTCATTTACCATTTTCAAAAAAAAATAGAGACAATTGGATTTATGTAGATGATTGTGCTGAACAACTTGTTCGTTTAGCATTAAAAGAAACCTTAAATTATTCTTGCTTTAATACAGGGGCGGAAACTTTAGATGGTAGTCAATTAGAAGCAACTGTTAAAAAAATAATTCCAGATGCAGAAATCTTTTTTGATGAAAATGTAAAATCAACACCATTAATTGATGATCAAAATGATGAAAGAATTCGAAAAGAAATAAATTTTAATCCAAGATCCTTTGAAGAAGGTGTTAAATGTCTTATACAAGATGTAAGAGAAAGTAATTGATATATGAGCTACACAACAACAGTCACAGGTAGTTATCCAAGGAAAGAAGTACAAAAAGATACACTTCGTAAACCAAGTGTTTCTGAAGAAGAGTCTTTTGAAATGATTAAATGGGCAGTTAAAGAACAGTCTGATCTTGGACTTGATATTATCACAGATGGTGAAGGATACAGAGAAAATATGTATTGGTTCTATCAATTACGTTTGGATGGGGTGGATGCTATAAATAAAATTCGTAAAGATTTCACACTTGGTGGTTCAATGAAAGGTGTGGATTTAAGTAAGACCCATGGAACAAAAGGGTTTGGAATAGAGTGCGCAGTTGTAAAAGATGAAATTAAAAATCTTAAAACTGGTTTGGCCAAAAAATGGAGGGTAGCGAGAGATAGTACTCCTACTAACGTAAGAGTGAAACAAACAATAACTGGTCCTCATATGTTAGCAAGATTTAGTGTTAATAAAAGACCTGATCTCTATCCTGATGACATTGCTTTAGCAAAAGCTTATGCGAATGCTTTAACCGTAGAACTAGAAGAAATCGTAAATGAAGGATGTGATTATGTTCAATTTGATGAACCGGTTTGGACAGAAAATGTATATGAAACAAAATGGGCTGCTGAAATACTAAATGGAATTATTGAAAAATTTCCAAATGTAGATTTTAATCTTCATGTGTGTGGTGGTAATGCTCACAGAAAAAGAGGTTTTTTTGGAAAATACACTGATATGATTGAAGCGTTTAAAATTTTAAAAGTTGATGAAATACATCTAGAGCACTGCAGCTTACACTATAAAATGTTGGATGTATTTAACGATTGGAATTTTGATGGAAAAGTATCTCTTGGGGTAATTGATCAAAGAATTGACAAAACAGAAACTGAGGAAGATATTATAAAAGCTATTAAACCTGCCCTAGAATATTTTCCTAAAGAAAAAATTTTATTAACAAGTGAGTGCGGATTTGGTCATGTACCAATAGATATAGTAAAAAATAAAATAAAAATATTAGTTGCTACAGCAAAAAAACTGTAATTATATCTTATAAATTCTTTCAGCATTAGAACTTGCAATTTTCTTTGCCTCATCGTCTGAAAGGTTACCTAGAATAGTATGTGTAACTTTAATCCACTCTTGAATGCCTTTACCAGCATTAACTACTGGATAATCACTTCCCCAAACCATTCTATCTGGACCAAAACATTCTAAAGAATGATCAACATATGGCTTTATTGTTTCATAAGAGGAAGTGCCAGGTGCACAATAGGCCATTAAACCTGATAATTTACAAGTAACATTAGGAAGTTCAGAAAGTGATTTAATATCCTTACCCCATTCATCAATCTCTCCAGATGCAATAGGTGGAACCCCACAATGATTTAATACTAAGTCCATTTGATCACAATCTTTTGCAAATTCTTTAGCAATTTTTAGCTGTGTTGGCAGAAAACAAATATCAAAAGGTTTTCCAGCTAACCCAATTTTTTTTACATTATTTCTTAATACTGTATTTTGTGAAAATTCATCAGGCATAACGTGGAAGATTCTTCTGTATCCAACTACATTCATATCAATAGTTTCTTCCAACCATTGATCAAAACCATTTTCCTCTTCTGGTCTTATTGAAACTATTAAACCCTTTATATTACTACTAGGCTGATCCATTATAGATTTTATAAATTTTGTTTCTTTTTTATAATCAGAGTCATCTACTCCTGTTTCCATGAATAATGTACCTTTAATCTCATAGTCTTTCGTAAGATCTTTATAATCTTCTAAAGTGAAATTACCTTTATCAATTGGTGGAAATTCATTTGCCCAACTATAGCCAACTTGATCACGATACATTAGGTGCTGATGCGTATCAATTAATTCCATAAGATAAGCATAACATATTTAAAATGTTTGTGAATATTTTATTCTATATCTTTAACGTAAATTTTCTCAAATTTATTTTCATTTACTCTCATTGAATGAATTTTTTTGTAAGCTTTTTCTAAATTTAAAGTATAATTTTTTGGATCAAAATACTTATTTGAATCCCTATACTTCACTATTTTATTTTTTATTGCTTTTAGCTTATTAGGGTTTTCTGCTAGTTCTAAAGCTTTGATATAATACTCATCTTTATTTTTTGAAATCAATTCATCTAAATCAAAAAATTTTAATAAACTTCCACAGACTCTTGATGAAAAACTATTACCTGGCTTAGTAATTATTGGTAATCCAGTCCATAATGCGTCTACTGCAGTTGTGTGGGCGTTATAGTTAAAGGTATCTAAAAAGAGATCAGCTATAGAATGTCTTGATAAATGATCTTCAAAAATTGTTTTTTTTATAAACACTATTCTATCATCATTAATTTTGAATTTCTGCGCTTCAAAATACAAATTTTTTTTCATTTCGTTATTTGTTTCCAAAAGCAATAATATTGAGTTATCAATTTTTTGAAGTAGCTTCATCCAAATTTCAAACTCTTCCGAAGTTATTTTGTAGGAGTTATTAAAATTACAGAAGACAAATGAATTTTCTGAAATTTTTAATTCCTTTCTAGTAAATTTTTTCTTTCCAATTATTCTATTATTATCTCTTGGAAAATAACTTCCCGGTAAATATATAATATTTTCAGTATAAAATTTTTCTTGAATTTCAGGAATAACATATTCATCTGCTACTATGTAATCAATACCTTCCTGTCCAGTTGTTCCTTGATAGCCAAGAAAATTTACCTGAATTGGAGCAATCTTTTTACTAAAAATACTACTTCTTGCATTAACGGTTAAGCCTGCTCTATAAATTGCAATATCAATTTTATTTTCTAAAGATAAATTCAAAATTTCTTCATCATCAAGATCATTGACATAAAAAAATTTATTGAAATTCTTTTTTATCCTGTGATGTGTTTCGTCTTTTTTTATCTCACCATAATAAAATCCAATTATTTCAAATTCATCTTTATTGTGATTTTTGAATATACCTTCCATATTTATCATACCTGCATGTTGATGAAAATCTGCTGCATAATAACCAATTCTTAATTTTTTATTCAAGTAAGAATTATGATTTTCATTTTTTAATTTAAATTTACTAGAAAATTTTTTTGCTCTTAAATAATGGTTATTAATATTATCTTCCATAGATAAACAAAACCATGGAGACACAAATTCATCAGAATTTATTGTTTTAATTAAAAATGATTTTATATCTTTTTCATCAGACCAATCACAAGAAAGCCTTTTAATAAAATATTTTTGAACTGCTGCACTTAAAAGATTTTTATCCAATTTAAATGCTTTATCAAAGCAATATAGAGCTTGCTTGTAATCTTTTATTTGAAAATATAATGCGCCTAGATTGTTATAGGCTTTTGAATAATCTGGATTTAAATCAATAGCTTTTTTCAAATAATTAAATGCAAGTTCATAATTATTATTATCAATATAAAGTAAACCAATATTGTTTAATGCTTTAATATGAGTTGGGTTTATTTCTAGGGTTTTAAGAAAAAAATTTATCGCCTCTTTATTATTACCTTTTTTTGAAAGTGTAATTGCCATATTGTAATGTATTTTATCAATCTTTTTATTGAGTTTAATAGCATGTTTATAATTTTTTAATGACTCATCATATTCCCCTTTATTAAAATTAATAATTCCTAAATTGAAATAAGCATCATAATTTTTATCATCTAAAATTATCGATTTCTGTAACGTATCAATTGCTTCATCATAAAGATTAATAACTAGGAGACTTTTGGCAAGATTATTTAATATTTCTGTATTGTTATGATCTATTGCTAATGCCTTTTTATAAAATATGACTGCATTTTCATGATCATTTTTACCTGCATACGAGGCACCTATCAAATTTGGTATTACAGATAAGTTATTTATTTCTTTATATAAATCACTTGCATCTTTTATAACCTCATCAAATAAATTTTGGTTAAAAGATGTAATAAGGTTTAATATTTTTTTTTCTAATTCTAAATTAATAGACATAAATTATACTAATTTATTTTAAATTACTTTATTAAGAAATAAAATAATGAATATTCTTCTTACAGGTGGGGCAGGTTATATTGGAAGCCACGCAGCTTTGTCACTACTTGATAACGGTCATAAAGTTCATATTATTGATAACTTATCGACTGGAAATGAAATGTTAATTCCAAAAAAAGCAAAATTTACTAATTGTAATATTAACAATGAAGAATTAATTTCTAATCTTATACAATCTAATAATTTTGATTTACTTATGC
>CACMKW010000008.1 GCA_902614395.1 uncultured Alphaproteobacteria bacterium
TAATTGTTATATCTTTTGATATATTTTCTTATGTTATAGGTAAAAACTTTGGAAAAAATAATTTTACTAAAATTAGTCCAAATAAAACTTATGAAGGTCTTTTAGGCGGTATTCTAATTTCATTTTTCTTATCATTACTTTTTGCTTTTATTTCTGAGATAAATTTAAATATAGAATTAATATTTTATATATTATTAATTATATTATGCGCCTTTACAGGTGATATAATTGAATCATATTTTAAAAGAAAAAATGATCTTAAGAATTCAAGTGAATTTATTCCTGGTCATGGTGGAGTATTTGATAGATTTGATAGTTTTTTATTCTCAATTATAATTTATTCTATATCAATTATTAATTAAATATGAAAATTAATATTTATGGTAGTACAGGGGTCATAGGTAAAAAAACTTTATCTCTTATTGATAAAAATTTTCCAGATTTAAATGTGGGTTTATTATGCGCTAAATCAAATATCAAATTACTAACTAAGCAAATACAAAAATATCAACCTAAATATGCATTTTTGTACGATCATGAAAAAATCACTAACTTAAATTATAAAATTGGTAAAACTAAGCTTCTAAATTTAAATGAATTAAAAAGCTTTTTACTATCTAGTCAATCTAATTTAAGTTTATTAGCAATATCTGGATACAAATCATTATATTTTTTAGAAAATATAATTAAAAACACAGATAATCTAGGAATTGTTTCAAAGGAGGCTATTGTTTCTGGAGGGCATATTTTTAAAAAAAAAAATTATTTTAATAAAACTAATATATTTCCTATCGACTCTGAACATTTTTCATTATTTGAATTATTTAATAAAATAAATACCAAAACAAAAACTAAAAAAATTATTTTAACTGCTTCTGGCGGTCCATTTTACAAAAAAAAATTTAATTTATTAAGAAATATAAAATTTGAACAAGCAATTAGACACCCTAAATGGAAAATGGGATATAAAAATAGTATTGACTCAGCAACACTTGTAAACAAGTGCTTAGAATTAATAGAAGCTCATTATTTATTTGATATTCCTTTTAACAAAATGGACATACTTATTCACCCTGAAGCTTTAGTGCATTCTATTGTTGAATTTGATAACTACATCACACAATTTAATTTATTTCAAAATGACATGAGTATTCCAATTTTAAATTTTCTATGCAAATCAAAAAGTAAATATAAATTTAATGATAATAATTATTCAATTAAAAGGTATTCAAATTTAAATTTTAATGAAGTTAAAAATGATATATTTCCTATCTATAAATTTTTTAACAAAATTAATAAAAAAAAACCAGAAAATTTGATAAAATTTAATATTGGTAATGAGTTTGCAGTCAATTTATATAAATACAATAAGATAAAATATACAGATATTTACAGAATAATTAAAAAAGTGACATCTTTAAATTTGTATTCTTCACTAAACACTATTAAAGATGTTATTCAATATCATGAAGAAGTTGAAAAAAAACTATACAATTTTAAAATATAAATTAATTCTCTTTTTTGTTCTTTCATCTTTAACAAAACCACTATTTTCTAATGAAATTTTATTCGATATACAGGGTAATAATTTCACAGATACCAGTGCAATTCTATCAATTTTAAACGAAATACCAGATACTTCAAATAAAGAAGCTACAAATGATATAATTAGAGTTTTAAATGAATCAGATCTTTTCTCAGATGTGCAAGTAAAACTGTTAGAAAATAAATATTTAATTATTGTTAAAGAGTATCCTAACATTGACAAATTATATTTTAAAAATAACGAAAGATTAAAAGATGAAGATTTAGACCTTATTGCCTCTCAAATTAATTTTACAAAATTTAATAAATCTTCCATAAATTTATTTATAAAAGAATTAAAAAATACATATGAGACATTTGGATATAATAATGTACAGATTGAATATTCAGAAATAAAATATCCTCAGACTAATACTGTTGATTTAAATTTTGAAATAAATGAGGGTAAAATTACAAAGATTAATAAAATAATTATAAATAGTAATAATCTTATTTTAGATGAGGATATTAGATCAATAATTAAATCAAAAACAAAAAAAATTACAAATATTTTTGCAAATAATAATTATAAACCTAACGTCGTTGAAAGAGACAAATATTCAATAATTAATTATTTTAAAGGATATGGTTATCTTGATGTTCAAGTCGAAACTAAAATTGAATATTTGGAGACTAATAAAGTTAATATTTATTTTTATATTGAAGAGGGTGAAGAGTATTCTTTCTCTTTAATAAATATTAATGATAACAAGAATATCTTAGATGACAAAACTTTAAATCTAGTAAATGAAAAAATAAAATTATTTTTAAATAATGAAGAAACATTTTCAATAAAAAAAGTTAATAATCTTGAAAAAAATATTTCATCTATTGTTTTAGATAGTGGAATTGATTATTTTGAAATTCAAACATATGAAAAAAAAGAAAATAATAACAAAGTTAATGTTTTATTTCAAATTTTACCAATTATACCAATATATACCAATCAAATTAATATTGTAGGCAATTCAAGAACTTTTGATCATGTAATTAGAAGAGAATTAGAAATTGTTGAGGGTGATGCAATATATGATAGTCAAATTGAAATTATCAGAGATAAATTAATTTCATTGAATTTATTTAAATCTGTAAATCTAATAAAAGAAGAAATTGATGATAATAAAATTAATCTTATTATAGAGGTAGAAGAAAAGCAAACAGGTACATTTAATGCTGGCGTATCGGTTGGTACTCTTGACGGGTTTGCTATCGTTACTGGATTGAGAGAGAGAAATTTTTATGGAACTGGAAGGTCTTTAGATATTTTAGTAAATACCTCTGATGGTAAAAATCAATTTAAATTAATCACTACTGATAGATTATCATATGAAAATGATGCTGACATTAGCTATAGTGTTAATTATAAACAAGAAGATTTTTCTAAAGCCAGTTCATATAAGTTAGACACCTTATCTTCAGGAATTGGAATTGGATATGAATTAAGTGAAAATTTCTATCATAATATTGATTTTGAATATGCTTTAAAGGATTATAAAATTACAAATTCATCTACAGTTTCAAATACAATTTTAAATTCCTCTGGTTCAAATGTCAGCTTTTTGCTAAAAAATAATCTAAAATATTCCACATTAAACAGAGGATTCCTTCCAAAAACTGGTAATTATATTAATTTTAATAATATAATTGAAACACCAACAAGCTCTAATAATGGGTATATAAAAAATCTAGTCACTTTAAAAAAATACATTAGTCGTAATAATAGTATTTATGGAATTCATGGTAAAATTGGTAATATATTTTCACTAAATAATAATGATATTTTAACTGATAATAAATTTTCACTTGGAGGACGATCACTTAGGGGATTCGATGTTTATGGAGCAGGACCACGTGACTCAAGAACATCTTATATTGGGGGTAATAATCTTGCTGTTTTAAAATTAGATTATTCGTATGAAATTACTCGCCAATCTGATTTTCCTTTTCTTCTAAATATTTTTAATGATTATGGATTAATTTGGGAAAATAAAACTACCCCCATTCAAAGTGATAACAATATAAGATCGTCCGTAGGATTTGGAATAAGATACTATTCACCAGTAGGCCCAATAGGATTTACTTGGGGTTTCCCAATAATGGATGAGGAATATGATATTAAAAGAATGTTCTTATTTTCTATAGGAAATTTAGATTGAAGTTAGTTTATATTATAATTTTTCTTTTTATAAATACTTTTTCATTTAATACTTTTTCACAAACTATCGCTGTTGTAAATATTCAATCTTTGATTGATAATAATAAAATTTACCAAAAAACTTTAAAGGATATCGAAATAAATCAGGAAAAATTTGTAAATGATTTTAATAGAATGGAAAATGAATTAACAATAAATCTTAATGAAATTGAAGAATCTAAATTAATTTTAAGTAAAGAAGAAATTAATATTAAAATTGAAAATTACAATAATCAATTATCTCAATTTAATTTTTTAATTGAAAAATTTAATTTCCATTATGAAAATGAAATTATTCAAATTAGGGAAACAATTTTTAAAGAAATCTTAAAGTTACTAGAAAAATATGCTCTTGAAAAAAGTATTGATTTAATATTAGATTCAACTACTTATTTGATAGCATCTAATTCATTAGATATAACTATCGATATAAATAGTGAATTAGAAAAAATAAATTTAAATTTGGAATATAAAAATTTTGAAAAAAATTAAATATATAGAAATCAAAGAAATACTAGAAAAAAATTCTTTAGAAGTCAAATCAACAATTTCTGATGAACAAATATTTTTAAGTTTAAAGACTATTTCAAATGCATCTGAAAACGATTTATCCTTTTTTTCAAATATTAGATATCTTAACGATTTAAAAAAAATAAAAGCGAAAGCATGTTTAATTGATGAAAAGTTTACCAAGTATCTTCCTGATAATTGTTATCCAATTATAGTTAAGGATCCATATTTAGCTCTCGCTTTTGTAAGTAATTTGTTTAATGATGAAGTTATTAATTCAAATGGAATAATTTCAAAAAATACATCCATAGATTTAAAAAGCAAAATTGAAAAAAATGTTCAAATAAATCCATTTACTACAATTTATCATAATACTGAAATTAAAGAAGACACTTATATTGGTTCAAATACAAGCATTGGCCCAAATGTTATTATTAATAAAAATGTCATAATTCATGATAACGTTTCTATTTCAAATGCAATAATAATGGAAAATTGCATAATTAAACCAGGTGCTAGAATTGGTGGTACTGGTTTTGGGTTTGAAATGAAAACTAAACAGAATATTAATCATAGTGGTAATGTTTTAATTGGAAAAAATTCTTCTATTGGATCTAATACGTCTATCGATAGAGCAGTTTTTGATTCAACCTCTATAGGTGAATTTTCTAACATAGATAATTTAGTCCAAATAGCTCATAATGTTAATATTGGAGATTTTGCAGTAATTGCTGCTCAAGTTGGTATTGCTGGTAGTACAAAAATTGGTAATTATGTTAAAATTGGTGGACAAGCAGGAATTTCAGGTCATTTAATAATAGGTGATAATGTTACAATTGCTGGTAAAAGTGGAGTAACAAAAAACATAGCTGATAATTCGATAATTGCTGGCTTTCCGGCAAAAGATATTAAGTTATGGAAGAAAGAAATAATAAGAAATAGTTTAAGCAAATGAAATTAAATACAGAAGAAATTAAAATCCTTATTCCACATAGAGATCCGTTTTTATTTGTTGATACTTGTGAGATAATTACACCTGGTGAGCATGGTAAATCTGAAAAATTATTTACTGCAAATGAATATTTTTTTAGGGGACATTTTCCTGATAACCCAATTGTTCCTGGAGTAATTATTGTTGAAGCGATGGCTCAAACAGCTGGCATTGTTGTTTCATATAAACTTAAAGAATTTAAAGAAAAGTCAGTTTTATTCATGAGTGTAAATAAAGCTAAATTTAGAAAACCTATATTTCCAAATGAAAAAGTATCATTTGAAGTAAATTTTGTTAATAGTGTTAGAGATGTCTATAAATTTGAAGGTAATTGCTACAAAGAAGATCTAAAAGTTTGTGAGGCAGAGTTTTCAGCAATGATAACTTATAAGTAATAATCAGAAATATATTATTTATTTTAAGTTACATTTTCATAATTTAATAGAGTTATACATATGATCCATCCTTCAGCTGTTGTTTCAAAAAATGCAGAAATTGACAAAACAACAAATATTGGACCATTTTGTATTATTGGAGATGGTGTTAAAATTGGAAAAAACAATAATCTAATTTCTCACGTATCTATAATTGGTGACACAATTATTGAAAATAATAATACGTTTTATCCATTTTGTTCAATTGGCTCAGAACCTCAAGACTTAAAATATAATAAAGAAAAATCCTATCTTAAAATTGGCAGTAATAATAAATTTAGAGAAAATGTTACCGTAAATCCAGGTACGTCTGGTGGAGGCTTAAATACAATTATAGCTGATAATTGTTTATTTATGGTAGGCTCACATATAGCTCATGATTGTATTATTAAATCAAATGTTATTTTAGCCAATAATGCTACTCTTGCAGGACATGTAGAAATTAATAATAATGCAATTTTAGGAGGTAATTCAGCAATTCATCAATTTGTTAGAATAGGAAAATACGCAATGATTGGTGGTATGAGTGGTGTTGAAAAAGATATCATTCCATATAGTTTGTATACAGGAATAAGAGAAAATTTGAAAAGTTTAAACCTCATTGGTTTAAAAAGAAAAGGCTTAACATCTAATGCAATCAATGAAATTAAAAATCTCATAAATATAATTTTTGATAAAAATGATACAATTGAAAATAATATTAAAAATAATTCTGTAGAAAGCTCTGAAATTTTAGAAATTAAGGAAGTAATTGAATTTCTTAAATCAAATTCAAAAAGAGGTATTACCACTTTTGAAAATGACTAAAATAGGAATAATTGCTGGGGATGGTAAATTGCCTTTATATATTGGTAAATCATTATTAAGTAAAAATTACGATGTTACTTTTTTATCTTTAAATAGTAAAAATAATAAATTTTTTAAAAACCATCATGTTGTAGATTTAGATATCTTATCAGTAAAAAAAATATTTAAAGTTTTAGATTCAAATAATATAAAACATATAATATTTGCAGGAAGCATAAAAAGACCTGGTATTAAAGATTTAGGTTTTGATTTGCAGACATTATTACTTGCCAAAAGTCTTTTATTAGAAAAAAAAGGTGACAATAATCTTTTAATGAGCTTGAAAAAATACTTTGAAACTAAAGGATATATTTTTTTTAATTGGACTAAATATTGTAAAGAATTATTCTCATTTGAAATAAATTTGACAAAAATCAAGCCTTCTAAAAGTGCAATTCTAAATTTAAAAAAAGCAAAATCAATATATCAAATTTATAAGAAATTAGATGTTGGTCAGGCTATGATAATTCAAAATCAATTAGTTTTAGGATTAGAAGCTATAGAAGGAACAGATGAATTGTTAAAAAGATGTAAAGAATATAAAAGAAAAGATGATAATGGTGTACTGTTTAAATTTTCAAAACAAAATCAAAGTAATCTAATTGATATCCCTTTAATAGGCTTAGATACAATAAAAAATTTAAAAAAATATAATTATGAAGGTGTTTTTTTGCAAAAAAATAAATGTTTAATTTTAGATAAGAAAAAAATTATTGATTATGCTAGTCAAAATAATTTATTTATCTCATCAGTTGATCTAAATTGAAAAAAATAAAAATTTTTGTTTGTTGTACGGAACAATCTGGTGAAAATATTTCCTCAAATATTTTATCAAGAATGAATATAGATAAATACCAATTTGATGGAGTTTGTGGCAAACAATCCGAAAAATATATTTCTAATAAAATTTATGATTTATCAGAATTTAAATCTATAGGACTTTTTGAAATAATACTTTCAATTTCAAAATATTTAAAAATGATAAGAAGATTAAAAAACTATATTATTAAAAATGACTATGATTTAGTTTTAACTATAGACTCACCAGATTTTAATTATAATCTTGTAAACCAATTAAGAAAATCAAATTATAAGAATAAAATAATACACGTAGTTGCCCCAACTGTTTGGGCTTGGCGATCATATAGAGCAAGAAAATTTGCAAATATTTTTGATGAAATTTTTCTATTGTTTAATTTTGAAAAAAAATATTTCAATTTTGATAATCTAAAAAAAACTTTTATTGGGCATCCAATTTTTCATATAAAAAAAAGAGAGAATAAAGGAAAATATAAGTACCTTTCTTTTTTACCTGGTAGTAGACAAAATGAAGTATTAAAACTGATAAAATATTTTAGTTATATTGAAAAACATATATCTAAGAATAATCTAAATTATAAAATATTTATTCCCACTTTGCCTCACCTTGTTTCTTTAATTAAAAAAAATACTAAGCAATGGAAAACTGAGACTATAATCTCAACTGATATGAGTAAATTTGATGAATATTATGAAGATGTTTACATAAGTATAACTTGTTCTGGTACTGCCTCTTTAGAAATTGCCAAAAGGAATATTCCTCAAATAGTAATCTATAAACTTAATTATTTCACAGAAATTTTAATCAAACCTTTTGTAAGAGTGAAATATGCAAATCTTATAAATATTATAAGTAACCAAATGATTATTCCAGAAGTTGTTAACTCAAATTTAAATGAAAAAAAATTATTAAATATTTTTCTAAATTTATTAAATGATAGAAAAAAACAAGAAACTCAAATTGATTCAATTAATATGTATCTTAAAGAAATTGTTAATGATTTTAGCCCTTATGATGTGAGTGTTAATCGAATAAATAAGTTAATTAATCCTTCTTCCAAAGCCAATTAAAAATTGATTTTTTTTCTCTAGAAGATTCAACTTGATAAGGTCTAGCTTTATAACCGGTGTATAATTGACGAGGTCTGCCAATTTTATTAATAGGATCTTCTATCATTTCTTTCCATTGTGATATCCATCCTACAGTTCTTCCTATTGCAAATAGTACGGTAAACATGCTTGTAGGGAAACCTAATGCTTTTAGAATTATGCCTGAATAGAAATCTACATTTGGGAATAACTTTTTACTAATAAAATATTCATCTTTCAGTGCTATTTTTTCTAATTCTATTGCAATTTTAAGCAATGGATCATCTTGCATATTTAACTCTTCTAAAACCTCATGCGCACTTTCTTTCATCACAGTAGCTCTTGGATCATAGTTTTTATACACTCTATGCCCAAAACCCATTAATCTAAAAGAGTCATTTTTATCTTTAGCTTTATCTATAAATTTTTGTATATTTGATACATCACCAATCTCTTCTAACATTTTAATTACTGCTTCATTAGCTCCACCATGAGCTGGTCCCCATAATGATGCAATACCAGCAGCAATACATGCAAAAGGATTAGCACCTGAGGAACCTGCCAACCTTACTGTTGAAGTAGATGCATTTTGTTCATGATCAGCATGTAATGTAAAAAATCTATCCATTGCTCTAACAATTTTTGGACTCACCTTGTAATCTTCTGATGGTACAGAAAATGTCATGTATAAAAAATTTTCTGCATAAGAAAGATCATTTCTTGGGTAAACAAATGGTTGACCTATGGAATATTTATAAGCCATTGCACCTATTGTGGGAATTTTTGCTATTAATCTATGACATGCAATCATTCTTTGATTAATGTCTGAAAAATCAGTACTGTCATGATAAAAGGCAGAAAGAGCACCAACAACACCTACCATAATTGCCATAGGGTGCGCATCTCTTCGAAAACCCCTGTATAAATTTACTAGTTGCTCATGCAACATTGTATGATTGGTTATTACATCTTTAAATTTCTGCTTGTCTTCAGGGGACGGTAATTCACCGTGCAGTAAAAGATAACAAACTTCAAGAAATTCACTTTTTGAGGCTAAGTCATGAATATCATATCCTCTATGACGTAAAATTCCTTTTTCACCATCTATGTAAGTTATTCCTGATTCACAAGAAGCGGTAGAAGTAAAACCTGGATCAAAAGTAAATAAACCTGTTTCCTGATAAAGTTTACGAATATCCAAAACATTCGGACCATCTTTACTTTCAATAAGTGGAATTTGATACGATTTACCACTCTCATTGTTGAATAGAGTAAACTGTTTATCGTTAACTTTTTTATCTTCGTAATCAGCCATATTTAATTATCTCTATATTGATTTAATCTATCAATAGTATCTTTTTTACCTAATATTACAAAAATATCAGAAATTGAAGGCCCTTGATAGGAATTTATTAGTAAAAATCTTATTGGTTTACCCAAAACAGGGAATTTAATTTTATTATTTTTTAAAAAATCATTTATGACATTTTGAATATTATCTCTATTCCAATCATGTATTTCTGCAACTAAATTTAAAAATTCGTTAAGAAAACTATCAAATTCTGAGGTCAGTTTTTCTGTCTTATTTATTTTATAATTTTCATCGAAATAAACTTTAATTGTATCATTCAAATCACTTAGTTTTTTAATATCTTTTTTATAAACATTAAAAATATTTTTCATTTTTGTCTCATCTTTTTGTAGATATTTATTTAATTCAACATCACTTTCACAAAAGTTTATAAATTTTTCTATTCCGTTTTCTTTTCTTAAATAAAAATTATTAAAAAAATCTAATTTATCAAAACTAAATATACTAGATGATTTAGATAAATTTGATATTTCAAAATTTTCAATTATTTCCTCTAATTCAATAGTTTCTGATTTCTCTTGTTTATTTGACCAACCCAAAAGTATAAGATTGTTAATAATTGCTTCTTTTAAATAACCGTCTTTTTTTAAATCTAAAATATTTACGGCACCATGTCTTTTTGATAATTTTGTTCCATCTTCTCCGTGAATAAGAGGAATATGAGCATATTGAGGTATATCCCAATTCATAAATTTATATATGTAGTATTGTCTAAAAGTATTAATAAAATGATCGTCACCTCTAATAATATAATTGACTCCTAAATCATGATCATCCACTACAACAGATAACATATAAGTGGGTGATTGATCTTTTCTTAGTAAAATAAAATCATCTAACTCTAAATTTGCTACTGTAACGTCTCCTTGAATTGTATCTTTAATTTTTAAATTGCCTTCATCTGGCACATCTAATCTAACTACAAAACCTTCATCTCTACTTTGAATATCATTATCATTTTTACATTTAGTACATATTTTTTTAGAATAATTTTTATTTTCTTTAATTAATTTTCTTTGGTTAGCTATTTTTTCTTCAGAACATACGCATTTAAAAGCTTGTTTTTTTTGAAGTAATACTCTAGCAATTTCTTGATGCCTTGATAATCTTTTAGATTGAACTTGAATTTCCTCATCCCAATTAAGCCCAAGCCATTTTAAAGAATTAGTTATGTTATCTGTATACTCTTGTTTTGATCTTTCATTATCTGTATCTTCAATTCTCAAGTAAAATTTAGATGATGCTGATTTCTTACTTACAATATAATTAATTAAAGCAGTTCTAGCACCTCCAAGATGTAGATTGCCAGTAGGAGAGGGTGCAAATCGTGTTTGTAACATAGTCATCTTAATATTAAGATAAACTATTAATTATATTTTCTTATAATACCAGATAAAGTCCCTTGGACTTGGATTTCACCTGCTTCATATTCCTTTGTCTGAAAACTTTGATTAGCAGGAATTAACAAGACCTTGTCTCGATGAAATTTAATAGTTTTTAGAGTAACCTCGTTATCTTGCGTAATAACAGCAGCAATTTTTCCATTTTCAACATTATTTGTCTTTTTTATCACAGCAATATCACCGTCAAATATTCCTTTATCTATCATAGATAGACCTTTTACTTTTAATCCAAAATATTTAGCATTTGGTGATGTCATTGAAGAGGGTACAGAAACAAATTCATCAGCATTTTCAATTGCTTCTATTGCTTCACCTGCAGCTATTGCACCAATTAATGGGATATTAATGCTATTTGACAAAGAATTTTCATCAGCAATATTATCTTTATTAATAATTTCCATTGCTCTTGCTTTGTGCTTTAATCTTTTTATAAAACCTCTTTCTTCTAAACTTGTAATTAATCTATGAATACCTGACTTTGATTTCAGATTAACTGCACTTTTCATTTCCTCAAAAGAAGGGGAAATTTCATTACTTGAAATGTAATTTTTTAAATAATCGTATAGCTCTTTTTGTTTTTTTGTAAGCATAAACCGTTCTATATATGTTCTTTAAGATCAAAACAAGAACAAATATAAATATCTATATTTTTCAGTTATTTAAATATTAGATTTACCACCTGTTTTCGAAACAAGGTGTATATTTTGAATTATAATTTTTTTATTTAAGTACTTACACATGTCATAAATTGTCAGACAGCTAATTGTAACGGCAGTTAATGCCTCCATTTCCACACCAGTATTTGCGTTTGTTTTAACTGTACTTTTGACAATAAAAGTAAATTTTTTATCATTTTTTATAACCTCAATATTTATGTGATTGATTGGAATATTATGACAAAGCGGTATTAATCTAGAAGTTTCTTTTGCCCCCATAATACCACCAATGATAGCAGTTTTTTCAAGGTTCCCTTTTTTTGACTCAAATGATTTTATTTTTTTATATGTTTCTTTATCAAATTTAATTTCTCCAGAGGCAACTGCAACTCTTTCTGTGATATCTTTATTTGATACGTCAATTATATAAGGATTTCCTTTTTTATTAATATGACTCATTTAAAAGCAATTCTCCAATTTTCTTTTCTTTGTCTTTAGATTTTAACAAACTTTCTCCAATTAAAAAATTATATATCCCTGTTGAATTAAATTTTTTTATATCATCAGAAGTTTTAATTCCACTCTCTGCAATTAATATATAATCATTAGTTAAATTTTTATTCAAATTTATTGAGTTATTTAAATTGATTTCAAGACTTTTAAGGTTTCTATTATTAATTCCAATCACAGGGTAGTCTAATTTGATTGCTCTTTTTAGTTCGTCTTCATCATGAACCTCTATAATACAATCTAATTTTAATTCATTTGCATAATTTATAAATTCTATTGCTTGAGTGTCTGATAGTATTGATAAAATTAATAATATACAATCAGCTTGATAAATCTTACTTTCTAAAATTTGATATTTATCAATAATAAAATCTTTTCTTAAAATAGGTAAATTTGTTTTCTTTTTTACCAGAGATAAATGATCAATATTTCCTAAAAAATATTTACTTTCTGTTAAAATCGATAACGCTCCAATACCAGATCTTTCATATAAAATAGCAATATCTTCTGGTTTATAATCTGAAATTATTTCACCCGCACTTGGACTTTGTTTTTTTACTTCACCAATTATTAAATTTTTTTTATTTTTTTGAGCTGAAATTAATTGATCTTTAAATTCACGTTTCTCTAATTTTGAGGAAATTAATTTTTCTAATGTTTTAAAAGAACATCTTTTTTTTGTTTCTTCTAATTCTTTAGATTTATCTTCACAAATTTTTTGAAGTATATTACTCATTAATTAGTGAGTTTACAAAATTTTTTGTAATTCCTTCCTCAATTGTTTTTTTTGCTAATTCAAAACTATCTTTTAGATTATTTCTTA
The DNA here is from genome assembly GCA_902614395.1 of uncultured Alphaproteobacteria bacterium. GTDB lineage: Bacteria > Pseudomonadota > Alphaproteobacteria > HIMB59 > CACPNW01. The sequence continues at coordinate 13,232 of CACMKW010000008.1, forward strand.
AATTGGATAAATATATTGCTGCTCCTGCATTTATTTCTACAATCATTTGAAATTCTCTGTAATCGCCATTAATCATTTTATTGAAGCAATTTGCATTATATTCTGGATCTCCACCTTTTATATTTTCTAATTTAATTAAATCATAACCGTAGTCTCTTGGATCAAAACTATATTCCAGAACTTTATTATCTTTCAATTCATTAATTAGAGTATTGTCTGATAAACTTATTTCATCTAAACCATCCAATCCGTGAACAACCATTGCTTTTTCAGAGCCTAATTCTTTTAAACAATTGCAATGCATAGAAACTAAATTTTTTGAATAGACTCCTAAAAGCTGTTTACCTGCTTTAGCAGGATTAGTAAGCGGGCCTAATAAATTAAAAATTGTGCGAGTAGCCAAATTCTTACGAACGTTAATTACATTTTTCATGGCAGAATGATGATTTTGAGCAAATAAAAAGCAAAAATTTTTATTTGATAATGAGTTTTCTAAATCTTCTACATTATTTGTAATCTTATAACCTATTTTTTCTAACATATCTGCGGAGCCTGATTTTGAACTAACCGAACGATTGCCATGCTTTGCTATAGTAACGCCAGCACTTGCAGCAACTATTGCTGCACTTGTTGATATATTTAATGTGTCTTTCATATCTCCACCCGTACCACAAGTATCAATTGTATTTTGAGGAGAGTTTATTTTTAAAGATTTCTCTCTCATTACTTTAGCTGCACCAATAATTTCTTCTTTCGTTTCGCCTTTTAATTTTAAGCCAATGAGTATTGATGTAATTTTAATATCATCTAATTCTCCACTCATAATTTTATTGAATATATACATACTCTCTTCAATATTCAGATTTTGTTGTTCGAGAATTTTATTTAATATTAAAGTTTGATCCATTATTTTGCTAAGTTTAAAAAGTTTTTTAAAATAATTTTACCCATATCAGTACCTATACTTTCTGGATGAAATTGTAGTCCAAATATTGGTAATTTTTTATGTGCAATACCCATTATAATCTTATTATTTGTTTCAGCAGTAATTAAAAAATCTTTAGGCATAGTTCTCTTATCAATTATAAGAGAGTGATATCTAGTTGCTTTAAATTTTCTTTCTACATTTTTAAATATAGAGTGGCCAAAGTGATTAATTGTATCAACTTTTCCGTGCATGATTTCTTTGCATTTAATGATTTTACCTCCAAAAGCTTGACCAATAGTTTGATGTCCTAAACAAATGCCAAGTATAGGAAATTGTTTTGATAATTCTGCAACGATATTAAGACTTATTCCGGCTTCATTTGGTGTGCACGGACCTGGTGAAATAACTATTGATTTAGGTTTTAATTTACGAATTTTATTTATCGAAATTTTGTCATTTCTAAAAACAACAACCCTCTGATTTAAATCCAATAAGTAGTGTTTTACATTGTGAGTAAAACTATCATAATTATCTATCAGTAATATCATATATCGAATTTGTATGAATCCTCTGCAGCTGCCATTAAAGCACCAGCTTTATTCAAAATTTCTTGATGTTCATTTTTTGGGAACGAGTCATAAACTATTCCAGCACCAGCCTGTATGTATAATTTATTATCTTTTACAAGCCCAGTCCTCAAACTAATACAAGTATCCATGTCTCCATTAGAATCAAAATAACCCATACAACCAGCATAAAAACTTCTATTTAAATTTTCAAGTTCCTCTATGATTTCCATCGCTCTTATTTTTGGTGCACCAGAAACTGTACCTGCTGGAAATCCAGCCATTAAAGCATCTAGAGCATCTAAATTATTATCTATTTTTCCCTCAACGTTTGAAACAATATGCATTACATGCGAGTAGTATTCTATAATCATCTTTTCAGTAACATTCACTGTTCCTTTTTTTGCAACGCGACCAACATCGTTCCTTCCTAAATCTAAAAGCATTAAGTGTTCTGCGAGTTCTTTCTTATCATTCAGTAAGTCATTAGATAAATAAAGGTCTTCAGAGGCATTCTTTCCTCTTTTTCTTGTTCCAGCAATTGGTCTTATCGTAACTTTTTTGTTTCTTAATTGAACCATTAATTCTGGACTAGATGCAACAAGGCCTATTTTATCGAAGTTAAGATTTACTAGATAAGGAGATGGATTTAGTCGTCTTAACGATCTGTAAAGATTGACTGCCTTTAAATTATATTTTGTTTCAAATCTCTGTGAAGGCACAACTTGGAAGATATCTCCATTTTTAATATATTCTTTTGCTTTATTTACAATTTTATAAAATTGTTCTTTCTTGAAATTTGATTTAAATTTTAATTTAGATTTTTTATTTTTCTTTTGCGCAGGTTTTAAAATACTTTTTTCTAACTTTTTAATTGTTTTCTCAATAAGTAATTTATTTTTTCTATAGGCTTTTTCTGCTGAAATTTTTTTGCTTGGATACGTAACTGTCATAAGGGAAATAATATCTTTAATATTATCAAAAACTGCGACAATTTTTGGTCTGATTAAAATTGCATCAGGTATTTTTATATTGTCCTTATTACTTAGTTTAATTTTTTCAATATATTGAATCATTGGATATCCTAAATATCCAACAAGTGTTGGGAAAGGAACGTCAATTTTATTATTTTGAAATTTTGAAATTTTTACAAGTTCTTTAAGACTATGAATTGGCTTTTGATCTAGTTTGTAATCAAAATTATGATCCAAATATTTAATTTTTGCCTTACCTTTTTCAACTGTCCAAATTAAATCTGGATCACAACCAAGTAATGAGTAACGTCCTCTTTTACTTCCACCCTCTACTGACTCTAATAGAAAGGAATATTTTTCAGATTTACTAATTTTTAATAATGATGAAAATGGTGTTTCAATATCAGCAATAAGATTTTTTTTTAATATCTGAGGTAAGCCTTTGTTATATTGACTTATAAAATTTTTTTTTTCTAGACTCATTTATACTGAGATAAAAGACCATTTATCAACTCATCATTGAACGAAATTTCTTTTGTCTTAATAATCTCACTACCAAATGCTGTTTTTAAATCACCTATTAAATTAATATTTGAAGTATTTTTACCTTCTTCAGGCATCTTTATACTTTTAATATTAGCAAAATAAATAGCATTTTCATCTGATCCAAAAGCTACTTTACCAATATCAGTTTCAAAAATCTTTTGTTTAAAAGATATCGGTAATTCATCATTATTCTTTAAGGATAAAGTTAAGTTTTCTGTGGGAGTTGTATAAAATTTAGTTATATTTGTAAAAATCTCTTTATTATCTTCAAAAATATTTTCTGCTTGTTCGGTTTTTTTTGTAAATATAAAATCATTTAAAACTCTGTCAAAGATATTATCAATACTCTCTATTTTTGATGGATATATGTCATCAATATTTACGATAAAAGAAGTATTATTATCAATATCTACTAAATCACTAACAAAATCTTTATTTTGTGTAAAAGAAAATGAAATTACGTTACTTAAAGTAGGGTCATCTTCGGTAGTATTGTTTACAATTTTTTTCTTATTGATTAATTTAAGATTATTTTGATCTGCTATTTCAAAAATTGAAAAACCATCAAGTATTTGCTGGTCAAGACTTGATTTTAGTTCATTGAAGTAATTATCTACTTCAAAATTGGTTAATGTATTATTTATTTTATCCTTAACTTCATCAAATTTTAATTCTTTTTCTGAAAAAATCTCATCCAAAATAATTATATGATATGCTAAAGTAGTTTGGACTACATCCGATATACTTCCTTTGTCTAATTCAAATATTGCATTTGCAAGTTCTTCTAAAACTTTATTTCTATCAACATTTTTAAATTCATTGAAAATTATATTATTCTCTTCTGCAAATTTAATAATTTCCTCACTAGATTTTCCAGAAATATTTAATTTAAAATTATTTGCTTCTTCTTTTGATTTAAAATTAAATTGTTTAAAACTTCTTTCTTCTGGATTAATAAATAAGTTTTTATTGTTATTATAATATTCTTTAAGATTATTTTCTGAAGGTGAAAAATTTTCTCTAAAGTCACTTTTATTAATCAATATATATGAAATATCTCTCTTTTCATTTGTCATATATTCAGAAGAATTATTATTAAAATAATCTAATAGTTCTGTATTATCTTTTGTAATTTGAACTTTATCATAATTTTCAAGTTTAATATCGTTGTACGATATTTTTAGAAACTCTATTTCTCTACTCTGATTATCATACTTATTAAAATTTATTAGCAATTGTGATGGATAATCTTTTTGAAATAAAACTTGATCAAATACAAAAGCCCTAGTTTCAAAATCTATCATATCTACTAAATCTTCTATTTTTAAACGTTGATTTCTTAAGAATGTATTTAGTCTATCATTATCTAGTTTATTATTAATGTATAAATCTGGAAAATTTCTTTTTGTTTCTTTTGCAATTGTTGTGTCATCTAAAATAAAATTTATTTTGTCAAATTCATTTTCAAATACAGCTCTATTTATTAAATTTTGAAGTGCAATTTGATGAACTTGAAAGCTTCTAATTTGATCACCAGTCAGTGGACTTCCAATCATTTGAGAAAATTGGTCAATATTCATATCCATTGATCTAAGAAATTTTGTTGTTGAAATAGGTGTTCCTGAAATATCAGCTACGAAGTTATCAGAATTAAATAAATTTGAATATCTTGTTGATCCTCTAAAAAAGAACAAACTTGCTGCAAAAAGAATTGCCAGTCCTATCCCAATCCATGATTTTCTAAATGCTCTCATAAAATTTCTATTGCTTCTATAATATTAGTTTCTATAAATAAAAGTAATTATGATAAATCTTGATAAATATTCCTCAATTTTTATAGCAAATTGGAAATTAAATGGAAATTCGTCATTTTTAAAAGATTATTATGAAAAATTAAAAGTTAATTCTAATAATTGTACGATTATCTGCTCACCTTCAATTTACTTAAAATCACTAAAAGGAAATAATGAAAACTTATTTTGTGGTGCACAAGATGTCTCCTCTTTTAAAGAAGGTGCATATACTGGAGAATTATCCGCCTCAATGCTAAAGGATAATAATATAGATTTTTGTTTGGTTGGACACTCTGAGCGAAGACAATATTTCGCTGAAACAAATCATAAAGTGAATACTAAAAGTTCAAATCTTATTGAAGAAAATATTATTCCAGTGATCTGCATAGGAGAAACCTTAGAACAAAAAGAAAAAAACTTAACGGAAGAAATTTTAACTTCACAAATTAAGGATAGTGTTCCAAATTTAGCAAATCATCAAAATGCATTAATTGCTTATGAGCCAGTTTGGGCAATAGGAACAGGATTAACTCCAACCTTAGATGAAATAAATCAAGCTCACGAATTAATCAAAAATTTTGATCAAAAGTTTATTGACTTTAAAGTGCTTTATGGAGGTTCTGTTAAATCTTCAAATTCAAAAGAAATTACTAACTTGGGTCATGTAGATGGCTGCTTAATTGGTGGAGCATCATTAAAAGTTGATGAATTCAATACAATTATTTCTTGATTAATGAAATCAATTTAATATAAAGCGCAGTAATGACAACTTTAGTAATAATTCAGCTTATACTTGCTCTTGCCTTGGTTGTATTAGTTTTATTACAAGGATCTGATAACGATAGCTTGGGACTTGGTGGTGGAACTTCAACTGGAATGATGTCAGCTAGAGGTACTGCAAACCTACTTTCTAGGCTAACTGCAATTACTGCTGGTTTATTCATGGTAATGAGTATCGTTCTAACAATTACAGCTTCTATTGGTTCAGATCGCAACGTTTTAGAGTCACTTCCTTCAATTAATACTGAAGAAACTTCAGAAGAACCAACTATACCAGAAAATAATTAATAATATCTTGCTATAACAAGATCTATTATGTATCACGGTATTCCGTAATGCATTTTGTTTTTATTACGGGTGGAGTAGCATCATCTCTTGGAAAAGGTATAGCCTCAGCATCCTTAGCAACTTTATTAAAAAGCAGAAAATTTAAAGTAAGAATTAGAAAGTTAGATCCTTATTTAAATGTGGATCCAGGAACAATGAGTCCATATCAGCATGGAGAAGTTTATGTAACTGATGATGGTGCAGAAACAGATTTAGATCTTGGTCATTACGAAAGATTCACAAATCAATCTGCTAAACAATCAGACAGTGTATCGTCAGGTAAGATTTATTCAAATGTTCTTCTAAAAGAAAGAAAAGGAGATTATCTTGGTTCAACAATTCAAGTAATTCCTCATGTTACCAATGAAATAAAGGCATTTATTAATAGTGATTTAAAAAATGAAGATATTGCTATTTATGAAATAGGAGGCACAGTTGGAGATATTGAATCGCTTCCTTTTTTAGAAGCAATAAGACAAATTAGAAATGATAAAAATATTTCGTCAGCATTAATTCATATGACTTATATTCCGTATTTAAGTTCAGCGGGTGAGTTAAAAACAAAACCTACTCAACATTCAGTTAAAGAACTTCTAAATGCTGGTATTCAACCAGATATTATTATGTGTAGATCTGAACAACCAATAGATAAGGATTCAATTTCTAAAATATCTTTATTTTGTAATGTAAAAAAAGAATCTGTAATTCCTGCATTGAATGCTAAATCAATTTATGAAGTTCCTTCATTGTATTCCAAGTATGGTTTGGATGAAGCACTTCTTAAACAATTAGGCTATAATCCAAAAAATCACAAACTAAATTTAAAGCCTTGGATCGATCTTCAAAAGAAAATTAAAAAAAGAAAACATAAAGTAAAAATTGCAGTAGTGGGTAAATACACAAATCTTAAAGATAGTTATAAATCACTAAATGAAGCATTGGTACATGGAGGAATAGAAAATTCTGCTGAAGTAATTATTCAATGGATTAATTCTGAAAAAGAAAACAATATCAGTTTAATAAAAAAACTAAAAGGTTGTGATGGAATTTTAATTCCAGGTGGTTTTGGTATTCGTGGAATTAATGGAAAAATTAATGCCATTAAATTTGCGAGAGAAAACAATATTCCTTTTTTTGGAATTTGCCTTGGAATGCAATTAGCTGTTATTGAAATAGCACAAAATGTACTAAAAATTAAAAATGCTCATTCTTCAGAATTTAAAAAAACTACTAAATCAGTTGTAGGCTTAATGACAGAATGGGTAAATAAAAACAAGATTGAAAAAAGAGATAAAAATAGTGATAAAGGTGGAACTATGCGTCTTGGAGCATATAAAGCTATTTTGAAAAAAAATTCAAAAATCTTTTCGATATATAAAAATAAAGTAATTAGTGAGAGACACAGACATAGATACGAAGTAAATCAGAAATTTCTATCAAAATTTGAAAACAAAGGTTATTATTTTAGTGGTATGTCACCAGATAGATTATTACCTGAAGTGCTTGAGAGTAAAAAACATAAATGGTTTATTGGAGTTCAATTTCATCCGGAGTTAAAATCAAGACCATTAGATCCTCATCCTCTTTTTGTATCATTTATAAAGGCTGCAATTAATGATTAATATTAATCTAAAACATTTTTCTATCTCAAATAATTCTCCTTTTATTTTAATTGCAGGCCCATGTGTAATTGAAAATGAAAGTCACTCATTGATGATTGCAGAAGAGCTTAATAAAATATGTGATGATGTTGGTATTAATTTAATTTATAAATCTAGTTTTGATAAGGCAAATAGATCAAGTATTAATAGTGATAGGGGTATTAAGCTCGATGAAGCATTAAAAATCTTTGAAAAAATTAAAACTAATTTTAATTTACCAATACTAACCGATGTCCATAATGAGGATCAATGTAATCAATTAAATCAAGATAGTATTATCGACATTATTCAAATCCCTGCGTTTTTATGTCGTCAAACAGATTTATTACTAGCTGCAGGTAGTACAAATAAAATTATAAATGTTAAAAAAGGTCAATTTTTATCACCAACTGATGTGAAAAATATTTTTACAAAGATAGAAACTACAAATAATAAAAACATAATGATAACTGAAAGAGGAACAACTTTTGGTTACAATACTCTTGTGAACGATTTTAAAGGTATAGATATTATGAAAAAATATGAGTATCCAATAATTTTTGATGCCACTCATTCTGTTCAGCAACCAGGAGGACTGGGTGATAAAAGTGGCGGTCAAAGAGAGCATATTCCTTCATTATGTAAAGCTGCCATATCTATTGGTGTAGCTGGTTTATTTTTAGAAACACATAATGATCCGGATAATGCTCCTAGTGATGGACCAAACATGATTAATATTAAAGAGTTAAAAAATTTATTAATTCAACTTAAACAATTTGATGATATAGCGAAAAACAATGCCTAAAATAACAAAATTAAAAGCAAGACAAATAATAGATAGCAGGGGAAATCCTACTGTTGAATGCGATATAGAGTTTGAAAATTCTACCTTCGGAAGAGCTGCGGTTCCAAGTGGAGCATCTACTGGAGTGCATGAAGCTTTAGAATTACGGGATAATGATAAATCCAAATATAAAGGTAAGGGAGTTTTAAAAGCAGTAGATAATATCAATGATACAATTTCTAATGAACTAGTTGGAAAATCATTTGAAGATATTTCTTCTTTTGATGATTTTTTATTACAACTCGATGGTACGGAAAATAAATCTAACTTAGGTGCGAATGCAACCCTTGCCGCAAGTTTAGCTTTTGCAAAATGTTTAGCTTCTTCTGAAGGTCATGAATTGTATTCTTTTCTTGGTAAAGAACATACAATGAGTCTTCCAGTTCCAATGATGAATATTGTTAATGGTGGATCTCACGCAGACAACGATGTTGATATTCAAGAATTTATGGTTGCTCCAATTGGTGCAAATAATTTTTCAGAAGCACTTCAATATGGTTGTGAAATATTTCATTCATTAAAGTCACTTTTAAAATCAAAAGGTTTAAACACAAATGTTGGTGATGAAGGTGGATTTGCTCCTAACATAAATAGTTCTAGTGAAGTAATAGAAACTGTTTTGAAATCAGTGGAGGATGCAGGTTTTAAACCTGGTAAAGATATTTTTCTTTCACTTGATGTTGCATCAACTGAATTTTACAAAAATAATAAATATGATTTACAAGGAGAAAAAATTGTTTTGTCTTCTGATGAGATGATAAAATATTTAGAGAAATTGGTAAATGCTTATCCCATTTATTCTATTGAAGATGGAATGTCAGAGGATGATTGGGATGGTTGGTCTAATTTAACATCAACAATAGGAAAAAAAGTTCAGTTAGTTGGTGATGATTTATTTGTTACAAATAAAAAAAGATTACAAAAAGGTATTGCAGAGGGTGCGGGTAATTCTATTTTAGTTAAAGTAAATCAAATAGGAACGCTAAAAGAAACTTTAGAGTCGATTAAATTAGCTAAAGAAAATAATTTTACTACAATAATTTCACATCGTTCTGGTGAGACTGAAGATACGACGATTGCTGATTTATCAGTTGGTGTTTCAGCAGGTCAAATTAAAACAGGTTCATTATCTAGAACAGATAGAACCGCAAAATATAATCAATTGTTAAGAATTGAAGAAGCATTACAAGGTAAATCAAAGTATGCTGGATCTTCTATCTTAAATAATAATTGACAGTTTCCATCCTAAATATGCTATTTATATAGAACATGAACAAATCATTAGTTTTAAAAAATAAATTTTATTTTTATCTGTCATATATGTTTACTTTTTTTCTATTTGTTTATCTTCTTTATTTTCTTGTAAATGGTGAGAGGGGATTACTGAAATATTTCAGTCTTAAAAATCTTAATGCTCAATACAATAAACAATATATGTCTTTAAAAAAGGAAAATGAATTTTACCTAGATAGAATTAAAAGATTACAACCAAATACTATAGATTTGGACTATTTAGATGAGACATTTAGGAAGGTTACAGGATTTACTTCAGAAAACGAAACAGTTATAATTATAGAATAAACTGATTTATTTGACAAAAAATCACCCTAATTATAATTAAAGATTATCATATGAAGAAACTTCAAAAAGCAGATTACATTAAAATGTATTCATTTATGCTCAAAATTAGAAGATTTGAGGAAAGAGCAGCTCAACTTTACGGAATGGGTAAAATAGGTGGTTTTTGTCATTTGTATATTGGCCAAGAAGCTGTTGTTGTTGGTATATTAATGACAATTGATAAGAATGACTCAGTTGTAACAACTTACAGAGATCATGGCCATATGATTGCTAGGGGATTAGATCCAAAACGTATTATGGCAGAATTAACTGGTAGAGAAGATGGTTATTCTGCCGGTAAGGGTGGTTCCATGCATATGTTCTCTAAGGAAAATAATTTTTATGGTGGTCATGGTATTGTAGGAGCTCAAGTACCAATAGGAACTGGTATAGCATTCACACACAAATATAATGGAGAAAAAAATATATGTAGAACATATATTGGTGATGGAGCGATGAACAATGGTCAAGTTTTTGAAGCTTTTAATCTAGCTGCTTTATGGAAGCTTCCTGTTTTATACATTATTGAAAATAATAAATATGGAATGGGCACATCTGTAGATAGAGCGGCGGCTGGATTAGATTTGTATAAAAGAGGTGAGGCATTTGGTATTCCTGGTGAGAAGGTTGATGGAATGAATGTATTTTCAGTAATAGAAGCAGCAGATAAAGCAGGTAAATATGTAAGGGAAGGGAATGGGCCTTATATTATTGAAGTACAAACATATCGATATAGAGGACACTCAATGTCAGACCCTGCAAAATATAGAACGAAAGAAGAATTAGATAATTATAAGCAAACTGATCCTATCGAAATAGTTAAAGCTGAAATATTAAAGAAAAAAATTGCAACTAATGATGAGATTGAAAAAATTAATAAAGATACTTTAGAAGAAATAAAAAATGCCGCTGAATTTGCAACCAACAGTCCTTTTCCAAAGGACAGTGAGCTTTATACGGACGTTTATCTATAAATTATGAGCACAGAAATTTTAATGCCCGCATTATCGCCAACAATGACAGAAGGGAATCTGTCTAAGTGGTTAATTAAAAAAGGAGATACTGTTAAAGCTGGTGATTTGATTGCAGAAATTGAAACTGACAAAGCTACAATGGAAGTTGAAGCGGTCGATGAAGGTGTCGTTCTTGATCTTTTATTTAAAGAAGGAGAAGCCAATATTCCAGTAAATAAAGCTATAGCAATTATTGGTGATCCAAATGAAAAAGTTGAAGTAAAAAAAGAAGCTCCCGCAGAAAAAGTGATTGAAGAAAAGAAAATTGAAAAAAATATTGAGACAAAAATTGAAATCAAGAAAGATGATTTAATCGATACATCATCACCTAAAATAGAAGAAGATACAAATTTAAGTTCAGAAGAAATTACTATGCGCCAAGCACTAAGAGACACAATGGCTGAAGAAATGAGAAAAGACAATAAAGTTTTCATACTTGGAGAGGAAGTTGCCGAGTATCAAGGTGCGTATAAAGTAACGCAAGGTCTTCTAGAAGAATTTGGCAAAGAAAGAGTATTAGATACTCCTATTTCTGAACATGGATTTACTGGATTAGCAGTTGGAGCAGCATTTAAGGGACTGAGACCAATCTTAGAATTCATGACTTTTAATTTTTCTATGCAAGCAATTGATCAAATTATAAATTCAGCTGCAAAAACGCTTTACATGTCTGGGGGACAAATTAATTGCCCGATTGTTTTCAGAGGACCTAATGGTGCTGCGGCTCAAGTTGCTGCACAACATAGTCAGGATTTTTCTTCCTGGTATTCTCAAGTGCCAGGTTTAAAAGTTATTGCGCCATCTACTCCTTATAACGCAAAAGGTTTGTTAAGATCTGCAATATCAGATCCAAATCCCGTAATTTTTCTAGAAAATGAAATTCTTTATGGATTAAAAGGTCCTGTTAATAATGACATTAACTTCTCAATACCAATTGGAAAAGCAAATATAGAAAAAGAAGGAAAAGATTTAACGATTGTAACGTATTCAATAATGTTGCAGAAATCAAAAGAAGCGGCATTAAGATTAAAAGAGGAATACAATTTAGATGCAGAAATTATTGATTTACAAACTTTACGACCTTTGGATACGGAAACAATTTTAAATTCAGTTAAAAAAACTAATAGACTAATTACTGTCGAAGAGTCCTGGCCATTTGGTAGTGTTGGTTCTGAAATTGCAAATATTGCTCAAAGAGATGCATTTGATTATTTAGATTCACCAGTAATAAAAGTTAATAGTGCGGATGTTCCAATGCCATACGCATTGAGCTTAGAAAAATTATATCTTCCTCAAGTTGATGATATTATAAATGCTGTAAAAAAAGTAAGTTATATAAAATAAATGGCCATTAAAGTTTTAATGCCTGCATTATCACCCACAATGTCAGAAGGTGTAATTAATAAGTGGTTGGTTAATGTTGGTGATAATGTTTCAGCTGGAGATATATTAGCTGAAATTGAAACAGATAAAGCAACAATGGAAGTTGAAGCAGTTGATGAGGGAGAAATTACACATTTAATTGATACAACACCAGATAAACAAATTGCTGTTAATTCTGTCATTGCTCTAATCAATGGTAGCAAAGATGAAAGATTAGAAGATTATAATAATAAAGATCAAACTGTAAGCAGTGAAGAAAAAAATGAAGTTTCAGAAACACCTAAAGTAAATACTGAAGTAGATAACAGTCAAATAATAGAAGGAAGTAAAGATTCAAACACTAAACAAAATACTAATTTTGCTTCACCGTTTGTTAAAAAATTTTCAAAAGATAACAATATTGATCTAACTCTTATTAAAGGGTCTGGACCTGATGGCAGGATAATAAAAAAAGATATTGAAAATTTTGAACTTCATATCAATGATGAAAACATTTCTGTAATTGAACCTTCTAGTATTAGAAAAATAATTGCTGAAAGAACAACACAAACAAAAAATGAGGTTCCACATTTTTATCTTACTATTGAAACAAGAATGGATAAGCTAATAAATTTAAGAAAAAAAATAAATTCAAATAGTAATATCAAAATCTCGTTTAATGACCTTATTGTTAAAGCATGCGCAATGGCAATAGCGAAAAATCCAGAAACAAATATTTCTTGGGTGAATGGTAAAATTCATCAATATAAAAATATCGATATTGCTATAGCGGTAGCGTTAAAAGAAGGATTGATTACACCTATTGTAAAAGAAGCCGATACAAAAGGATTAGCTGAAATCTCAACAGAAATTAAATCATTAGTAAAAAAAGCTAATCAAAATAAATTATTACCAGAAGAATATACTGGAGGATCTATAACTATCTCAAACCTAGGCATGTTTGGAATCACAGAATTTCAAGCAATTATTAATCCGCCACAATCAAGTATTATTGCAATTGGATCTATAATTGAAAAACCCGTTATTAACGCTGGCAGTATTGAAATAGGGCATACAATGAAATCTACCATTTCAGCAGATCATAGATCATTAGATGGTGCCGTTGCGTCAAAATTACTCAAAGATTTTAGCGATATTTTAGAAGATCCTTTCCAAATATGGTTGAATAGCTTGGATATGGAAGTTATTTAACATCCATGAGTGGACAACGTCATCCTGAAAAAGTAAAAAATAAATCTAATCCAATTCCTAAAAAACCAAGTTGGATTAGAGTAAAAGCACCAACTTCAAAATTTTTCAAAGAAACAAATAAACTCCTAAAAGATAAAAAAATTGTAACTGTATGTGAAGAAGCTGCATGTCCAAATATAGCTGAATGTTGGCAAAAAAAACATGCAACATTTATGATACTCGGAGATATATGTACTAGAGCTTGCGCTTTTTGTAATATTAAAACTGGCAAACCTCATTATATTGATCACGGTGAAGCTATAAGAATTGCTGAGTCAGTTAAGCAATTGAATTTAGAACATGTTGTAATAACAAGTGTTGACAGAGACGACCTAATAGATGGTGGAGCACTACATTTTATCAACGTAATAGATTCAATTAAATCTTTAAATCCAAGTTGCACAATTGAAATTTTAACTCCTGATTTTAAAAATAAACCTGAAGCTATAGATATTTTATCAAAAAATTTACCTGACGTCTTTAATCATAACTTAGAAACAGTGCCAAGATTATATCCATCAATTCGTCCGGGTTCACGTTACTTTGTAAGTTTAAATTTACTTAGTCAAATCAAAGAAAAAAATCCAAGTATATTTACAAAATCAGGTCTAATGGTTGGTTTAGGTGAAACTAAAGAAGAAGTATATCAGGTAATGGATGATCTAAGAGCAGCTAATGTTGATTTTATTACAATAGGGCAATACTTACCTCCAACACCGAAACACGCTAAGCTAGAAAAATTTATTACTCCTCAAGAATTTGTTGAATATAAAAAAATGGCATACGCAAAAGGATTTCTAATGGTGGCATCATCACCGCTAACTCGTTCAAGTTATCATGCATCTGATGATTTTAAAATCATGCAAGAAAATAGGAAAAATAAACTTTATTCAATACAATGAAATCTTCAAATAGAGAGGAAATAGTCGATCACGACGCAAAAGGACTTTTTGATATTGTTTTAGATATTGAAAGTTATCCATATTTTATTCCTTGGTGTTCAGCAATGAGAATTCATTCAAAAAATAAAAATGAAATCTATGCTGATATGGTCGTATGGTATAAATATTTTATGCCCCAAACTTTTGGTTCTCACGTTACTTTTGATAAAAAAAAACTATCCATAAGTACAACTTATATTGAAGGACCTTTAAAAGACCTTAAAACTAATTGGATTTTTGAATCACTAAAAAAAAATCAAACAAGAATTCATTTTAATGTTGAATTTGAATTTAAACGATTTTTTCACCAAAAAATTGCTGAAGCTTTTTTTCCTTTAATTGAAAACAAAATGATTGAATCATTTAAAGTTCGTGCTGATGAAATTTTAGATTAATTGATTAACTTTGCTAAATATAAAATCTCTAGTTTTTCTTTGTATGTCCAATCGTTTCCCTTTGTATATTTTCTTGAAAATATAATTACTTTTATTAACTTTAATTCCAATATATACTAATCCTACTGGCTTTAACTTTGTGCCACCATTAGGGCCTGCTATACCAGTTGTAGAAATGCAGATTTTAGTTTTTTCATTTTTATACAGACCATTTATCATGTCCTCAGCTACTTCTTTACTTACAGCTCCAAATTTAGAGAGATTACTTTTTGAAACAGATAAATATTTAGATTTAGATTTATTAGAATAACTAACAATCCCGTAAGAGAAAATTTTAGAAACCCCACTATGTTTGGTAATAGTATTTGCTATTAGTCCACCTGTGCATGACTCAGCAACTGATATTGATATATTTTTTTTTATTAATTTATCTATGATTTTTTTAATAATAGGCATTTAATATATATAGAGAAATTATTGTATACAATGCGGCTACTAAATCATCAAGAATTACACCTAGCGCATTATTAAGTTTCTTATCAATTATATTAGCAGGAAATATTTTTACGATATCGAAAAATCTGAATAAAACAAAAATTAAAAAAACTGATATATAAGTATTTATTATTTGTATTTGTTCAAAAAAAATTAAAATTAAATAAATACCTAAGAACTCATCAATTACAATTACCTTTGAGTCATGTGATTTATTGTATGAAGAAAATTCTTTTATAAAGTATAAAGATAATAAGAAAATAATAATAAATCCTAAGATAAATAATTCTAAGGAAATAATATTAAATATTATTAAAGGGAGTAGAATTACAATAGAGACGAAAGAACCAAATGTACCAGATGGTATAGTTTTTATATACCCAGAATAAAATAAAGATACAAATAGGTTAGTTAATTTTATCATCACTTATATGCACTATTGATTCAGCAGCTATTCCCTGACCGTTTCCAATAAATCCAATTTTTTCATTTGTAGTTGCTTTTATGGAAATAGTTCTTGTTTTGATTTTAAGTAATTTTGCAATCTGACTTATCATTTTTGTAACATATTTGTTAATTTTAGGTTTTTCAGCAATTATATTTATATCTAGATTTATAATTGAATACCCTTTTTCTTTAAGCTTATTTCTACAATAAATAATAAATTTAGATGAATCTGCATTTTTCCATTTTTTATCAGTGTTAGGAAAATGATATCCAATATCTCTCATAGAAAGTGCTCCAAAAATACTATCACTTATTGCATGCAGTACAACGTCTGCATCAGAATGACCAATTAATTTAGAGAAAGGAATTTTAATGCCCCCTAATTTTAATCCGTTTTTAGTATTTTTATCTATTTGATGAATATCATAACCAATACCGTATTTTGTAGTTGGCTTTCTATATAAATTAAATAACTGAATATCTTCTGGATAAGTAATTTTAATATTATTTATCTCACCTTTGATAAAATTTATTTTCATTTTTGATTTTTGTAATAATCCTGCATCATCATTAAATTCAAAATTTTTATATTTGATATGTTCTTTTAATATTAAATTAAAGTTAAAACCCTGCGGTGTTTGTACGTTAATTGCTTTTGTTTCCAATTTACTTTTCTTTATTAATTGTCTGTCATTATATTCAACATATGGAATTGCATTAGTATTTTTGGCTAATTTGGATATAATTTTTTTAATTAATTTATTACTACATAAAGGACGTGCAGCATCATGTATTAATACATTTTTAATTTTAAATTTTTTTAAATTTTTTAAAGCATTAAATGATGAAATTTGTCTTGAAAACCCAGGTTTTGAATAGGTAATTTTTATTTTCTCAGAAACAGCTTTATGATCAAAGTAAGTTTTTTGATATTTTTTATCTATTGAAATATTAATAATATCAAAGTTTGATAGATCTAAATTTGAAATAAAATAATTTAAAAAATTTGTATTCCCAATTTTTAAGAATTGTTTTGGAATTTTTTGACCAAATCTCTTTCCTTTTCCACCAGCTAGAATTACAAGTGCATTTTTCATCATTTTAATTTATATACTATACTATTTTACTATCATTATTTAAAAAGTAACTAAAGTATACAGTGTTTAACCTATCAAAATTACTTAAATCTATTCATCTTTCAAAATTATCTTTCTATTTTTTAATTTTTTTAATTATATTGAGTTTTTCTATTACATTCTACTTAATGCTTCCAAATAACGATCTAGTAAAAGATCCAAGAAGATTACAATTTTTTTTATTGGCGGATGTAATTTTTGTCATTTTATTGATATCCATAATTATTAGACAAATTGTTCTGATTTTAGTTAGAAGAAGAAAAAGTTATGATGAATCTCGATTATATATAAAATTTGTCAATTTATTTGCTGCAATGGCTTTAGGACCAGCCATTGGTTTAGTTATTATAACATCATTATTCTTTAATTTAGAATTAAGAACTTGGTATGGTGATGCTGTAAGGGATGCGGTTGTAAATTCTAATATCGTAGCAAAAAATTATGAAAATGAAATACAGGCAGAAATTGTGTCTGATACTCAGTTAATAATGAGAGAGATATTAAAAGTTTCTCAAAATAATGAAGTTAATATTCAATCAATTAGAACAGCATTAAGTGAATTTATTAACTTAAGAACAATTTCAAGTATTTATATTTTTAATATGGAAGGCAATATATATTTAAGTTTAAAAGATCCTGATAATAAAAATTTTTCAGTGCCATCAGATGAAATATTTAAGATTGTTAATCAAAATCGTGTTTACATTTTTCAATTAAATAAAAATTCTATTACAGCTTATAAAAAAATTAATTTTTTAAATGATGTTTACATGCAGGTTAATAGAAATCTAAATACTAATATTTGGGATCATATTAGCGCTACAAAAGAGGCATTTGAAATTTATACTATAAAAGAAGAGGAAAGCTCAGGAATTCAAATAACTTATTCAATGATATTTGTTCTTTTTTCTATTTGTTTTATATTAGTGGCTATTTTGATTGGATTTAATCTAGCTAGTAATCTTAGTAAACCAATTACAAACTTAATCAAATCAGCAAATAAGATATCAGAAGGGGATTTTGATGCTAAAGTTAGTGAGGCAGATCAATTTCAAGAGATAAAAGTATTACTATCGTCTTATAATAAAATGATTTCTGAAATTGAGAATAAACAAAATGAGTTAATATCAAAAAGTCAAGAAGATGAAGAAAAAAGAATTTTTATTGAGGCGATCTTAAGTCTTTTAACAATAGGTGTAATTTCTTTAGATAAAAATTTTAATATTTTGTTATATAATAAAACTTTAACAAAACTATTTAGAGGCACTAAAACTTTTAAAATAAATGAAAATTTTCTATCTTATTTCCCTGAATGGAAAAAAATATTCGAGAATTTTGAAGCCTCAAATAAAGTATTATTAAATTTTCAATATGATTTTACATTATATGATGATCAGAGGAATTTTAATATTAGAGTCATTAAAGAGATTAATGATAATAAAATTGAGGGATATGTTGTTGCCTTAGATGATGCTACATCTTTAATTTTAGCAGAAAAACATGCTGCTTGGTCTGATATAGCAAGAAAGATAGCACATGAAGTTAAAAATCCTCTTACCCCTATTAAACTTTCTGCTGAAAGAATAGAAAAGAAATTTTTAAATGCAAAAACAGATAAGGAGGATATTTCACTTTTAACTAAAACAATATCAAGGCAAGTAGATGATATTGGAAAGTTAGTCGATGAATTTTCTTCTTTCGCGAGAATGCCTGAAGCAGAAATTAAGCTTGATAATCTATCAAAATGTTTAGAAGAGGCATACCTTTTATATTTCAATACAAGGAAGGATATAAAGCTTAATTTAATTAAACCTGAAAATGATATTTATTTTCATTTTGACACTCTTCAAATCTCAAGATGTTTCAGTAACTTAATTAAAAATGCTATTGAAGCTGTAGAAAAAATACCTAACCCTGCAGTAGAAGTATTAATGGCTACTGATGCTAAATATATAAAAATTGAAATAAAGGATAATGGCGTGGGAATTGATGAAAAAATGTTGAGTAAAATTTTTGAGCCTTATTTTACTACTAAAACAAAAGGAACCGGTCTTGGTCTATCTATTGTAAAAAGAATTATTGAAGATCATGGCGGTAAAATAAAAATTGAGAAAAATAAAAATATGGCTGGAACAACATCACTAATTAATTTTGAATACAATGCATAAAGTTTTAATTATAGATGATGAAAAAGATATTTGTTTTCTTATTTCAGAAATTTTAAAAGATGAAAATTATAATACTTCAATTGCACTTAATTCAGATGAAGCAATTAGTAAATTCAATGAAATTAAACCTGATTTAGTTATTTTAGATGTATGGCTATCTAATAGCAAATTAGACGGTATTGAAATTTTAAAAGAATTCAAATCAATTAATAGCAATATTCCAATTATTATTATCAGTGGTCATGGTACTGTTGATCTTGCAGTAAAATCTATAAAGAATGGAGCATACGACTTTTTAGAAAAGCCATTCAATAGTGATAAATTAATTATTCTTACTAAGAGAGCAATAGAAAGTTCATCATTATTGAGCGAAAATAAAAATTTAAAAGATACCTTAATTAAAAGTATACCACTAATAGGGAAATCAGAATTCATTAAAAAAATTAACAAACATTTAAATGAGCAGAGTTCAAGTAATTCAAGATTATTAATTGAAGGGCCATTTGGAACAGGAAAAAAACATTTTACAAATTTAATACATCAAAATTCTCAATATAAAGATAAGCTTCCTATATCAATTGATTTTAAAAAACTTACAAATGAAGCATTGGATAGCATGTTTGTGGAAAATAAAAATGCAATTAATGAAAATATTTTCTATCGATCAAATAATAATTCACTAATACTACTCAATATTGAAACTCTACCAAATATTTATCAAAAAAAACTTTTGAATTTTTTAGAAAACAATAAATTTTTTGAAGATCTTGATATTAAATTAAATCATAAAATTATTACAATTACTGAGAAAAATTTAGAAATAGAAATTGAAAAAGGTAATTTCATTAAAAGACTATATGATAGAATTTCAACAGACTTTATAAAATTTAAATCTCTCTCTGATAGGAGAGATGATGTTCTTCCTATCCTTGATTTTTACTTAAATGAAAAAAGTGGGGGAAATTTAAATTTTAAATTTTCTTCTAAAGCCTTAACTAAGTTACAAATGTATGATTGGCCTGGAAATATATCTCAATTAATTAACTACGTAGAGAAAAGTCTGATACTTAACCAAGATCAAAATATAAAAGAGTTAGAGGTTGATGATTTAGCGTTACAAATGGGAGATGAAACTGCGTCAAATTCTTCCAATAATTCATTGGATTTGTCTTTAAAAGAAGCAAGATCAGAGTTTGAAAAAAATTATTTAATATCGCAAATAAAGAGATTTAATGGTAATATAACAAAAGTTTCTGAATTTACAGGAATGGAAAGAACTGCTCTTTATAGAAAATTTAAATCACTAGATATAAAAGTAGAATAATTAATCAATGAAAACAATTATTTGTGGTGCTGGAGATGTTGGATATAGCATAGCTGATAAACTATCTCGCGAAAATTTTGAAGTTACAGTTATTGATGAAGATGAAAATAGATTAAATAAAGTATCTGAAAATTTGGATGTTAAAACAATAAATGGAATTCCTAGCATGCCATCAGTTTTAGAGAATGCAGGTGCAAATGATTGTGAAATAATAATTGCAGTTACTAAAAGTGATGAAACTAACATGGTTACTTGTCAAATTGGCCATTCATTATTTAAGATTAAAAAGAAAATAGCAAGAATTAGGCAGCAGGATTATTTAAAAAATGATTGGAAAGATTTATATAATGATGAAAATTTTCCAATAGATGCAATAATTTCTCCAGAACAAGAGGTTGCAAAAGGGATATTCAGAAGATTAATCTCTCCAGGAACTATTGATATGGTTGAGTTATCTGATAAAAAATTGAAATTAATTGGATTAAAATGTGAAGATAATTTTTTACATTCAGGTCTAACTGTAAGAGAATTATCAGAAAAATTTCCTGATTACCTTGCTAACATAATGTTTATATTTAGAGGTGATCAAAAATTTACTGTAAATTCATCTACAAAAATTGAAAAAAAAGATACAATTTTTTTAGTTGTTGAAACTGACAATTTGACTGATGTTTTATCTGAGTTTGGACATCAAGAGTTACAAGCTAAAAAAGCTGTTGTTATTGGAGGTGGCAATATTGGATTTTCGTTGGCACAATTAATAGAAGGTTCTGAGACTTATATAAAAACTGAATTAATTGAAGCTAACAAAGAACGTGCTGAGTTTCTTGCTTCAAACTTGGAAAATATCACGGTTACATGTGGAGATGGTTTGGACAATCAGATACTTGAAGAGGTTAACATATCAGAAGCTGGTTATTGTATATCCATTACAGAAGACGATGAAGTCAATATATTATCATCTTTATTAGCTAAAAGAGCAGGAACTGACACATCAATAACTTTAATTAATAATAGTAATTATTCATCTTTGTTGTCTAATATCGGAGTTGATATGACAATAGATCCAAAAATAATAACAATTTCTAAAATTTTAGAAAAAGTTAGAGGCGTAAAAATAAGAAACGATTATTCAATAGGTGAAGGTTTTGGAGAAGTAATTGAGGCAGATATTCAGTCAGAATCATTTCTCTGTAATAAAAATCTTAAAGAATTAGAATTACCAAAGGGTATACGTATTGGCTCTATTGTAAGGGATAAAAAAATTATAATCCCTAATAGCCAAACTGTTTTTAAAGAAAATGATGATGTTGTTTTTTTTGCTGAAACTAACTGCATAAAAAAACTAGAAAAACTTTTATCAAAAGTTTAAATTAATGCCAAATTTTGCTTATATAAATAACAAATTTGTAAATTTTAAATCAGCAAAAATTCATATAGAGGATAGAGGATTACAATTTGCAGATAGTGTTTATGAAGTTATCGCAGTTTTAGATAATAATTTAATTGATTTAGATTTTCATCTTAAGAGATTAAAATATTCTCTTCGTGAGCTAGAAATCAAATTTACAATTAATAAAAAAAACCTAACTAATATTTTTCTAAATCTAATAAAAAAAAATAAAACAAGAAATGGTATAATATATTTACAAATTACAAGAGGTATTCAATTTAGAGAACACAAATATAAAAAAAATTTAATCCCAACTTTGATTGTTTACACAAGAAATAAAAGTTTTAATTTACCAGGAAAAAAATTTGTAGGAGTAAAAACTATTACATACCAAGATCTTCGATGGAAAAGACGTGATATTAAAACAGTAAATTTACTTCCAAATATTATAGCAGCAAACATGGCTAAAAAGAAAAACGCATATGAGGCAATTTTAATACAAAATGGAAAAGTAACTGAGGGCACATCTTCTAATATTTGGATTATAAAAAGAAATAATTTAATAACTCATCCAGCTAATTCTGATATTTTAAAAGGAGTTACTAGGACATCTCTTTTAAAAATAATAAAAAAAACTAGCCTTAAACTAATAGAAAAACAATTTACCCATAAGCAATTAATTAATGCTGACGAAGTATTTTTAACGAGCTCTGGAAGTTTTATTACTCCTATTTTAAAAATTGATAATAAAAAAATAAATAATGGTAAAATTGGCAATATCACATTGAAACTAGCAGAAATGTATACTGAAGCATGTATAAATGGATAATATAAAGCAAGAGGACATTGAGGACATTTGTTTTAACGTAAGTCAAAATATTATATTGCCAAAATTTAAAAATTTATCAGAGGATGAAATTAATTATAAAAATGGATCTGATTTAGTAACAGCAGCTGATATAGAGGCAGAAAAAGAATTAAAAAAAAATTTGTTAAAAATTCTACCTACTTCAAATTTTATAGGAGAAGAGGAATATTCTAGAAATGAAAATATATTAAATTTTTATAATGAAGATGCATATTGTTGGACTGTTGACCCAATAGATGGAACAACAAATTTTGCTAATGGTAGAGATAAATTTGCAATTATGATAGCCTTAACATTTAAAGAAAAAATTTTACGTTCTTGGATATATAAACCATTAGATAAAATTATGTGTTCAGCAATTGTAAATGAAGGTGCTTTTATCAATAATAATAAAATTATCACAAAAGAGGTAAATATAATTGAAGAAACTATAGGATCGATAAGTACAAAGTATTGGGAACCAGGATTTAAAGATAAGTTAAAAATATTTAAAAATATTTTTAAAGAAGTTAGCTCTTATAGATGCATTGGTTTTGAATATATAGATATAGGTATTGGCATTAGAAATTTTGCTATTTTATCAAAATTATCTCCATGGGATCATATTCCAGGTATTCTTTTTGTCAGAGAAGCAGGAGGTTCTGACATTGATTTTGATAAAAATAAATATGACTTTACAAAAAAGAATAAGAATTTAATTGTCAGTAATTCAGAAGATTTGAATTTTAAAATTTTAGAAAAGATAGGAGAATATTCATGAGTATTAAAAATGTCTCTTTTATTGGCTTAGGAGTAATGGGTTACCCAATGGCAGGCCATCTTCAAAACAATGGTTATAATGTAACTGTTTATAATAGAACAACTGTTAAAGCAGAAAAATGGGTAGAAGAGTACAAAGGCAGCATGGCTAAAACTCCTGGTGAAGCTTCTCAAAATTCTGAAATTGTTTTTATGTGTGTTGGACGTGATGAAGATATTATTGAAGTAATGGAAGGTGAAAGTGGAATTCTTTCAAATGTAGCTGAGGGATCAATTATTGTTGATCACACAACAGCTTCTGCAGAGATAGCTAGAAACTATTATCAAAAACTTAAAGATAAAAAATTGAGTTTTCTTGACGCTCCTGTATCTGGCGGTCAAGCAGGTGCAGAAAATGGTGTTCTTTCTATTATGATAGGTGGTGATGAAAAAGATTATAATACTGTAAAACCAGTTCTCACATCTTATGGTAAAGCCGTTGAACTTATTGGGCCTTCTGGTTCGGGTCAAATTGCTAAAATGATAAATCAAATTTGTATAGCTGGATTAGTCCAAGGCTTATCTGAAGCAATGGCTTTTGGAAAAAAATCCAATGTAGATATGGAAAAAGTTCTTAGCGTTATATCCAAGGGAGCAGCTCAATCATGGCAGATGGAAAATAGATATAGAACTATGCTTGATGGAAAGTTTGATTATGGTTTTGCTGTAGATTGGATGCGTAAGGATTTATCAATATGTTTTAAAGAGGCCAGCAAAAATGGCGCAATACTTCCTGTTACAAAAATAGTTGATAAATATTATGAAGAAGTTCAAAAAAATGGTGGGAATAGGTTTGATACATCATCCTTAATGACTCTTGTAGACAAATAAATGTCAAGAAACTTAATGTTAGCAGTCATATTGTTAATAGCCTCTTCTTTATTTTGGTCAGGAAATTTCTTTTTTGGAAAAGTTGCTCACATAACTGATCTTTCACCATTTAAATTAAGTTTTTTTAGATGGTCTTTAGCTTTGCTTTTACTACTACCTTTCACCATTAAAAGCATTTTGGTAAATTTTAATTATTACAAAGAGAACTTTTTACTAATGACTACATTAAGTATTTTAAGTGTTACAATATTTAACTCATTTACATATATTTCATTGCAGACAACTTTAGTTTTAAATTCAACTATAATGGCATCTACTGCACCTGTAATTATGATTGGTTTCTCTTGGCTAATGTTTCGAACTAAAATCTCTAAACTTCAACTAATTGGTATAATTTTATCTTTATTAGGTGCTTTAGCTATAATTTTAAAAGGAAATTTAAATAATCTATATACCCTTAATTTTACTATTGGTGATATTTGGATGTTTGCTGCTGTAATATCTTGGTGCTTATATTCCGTCCTGTTAAAAAAGATGGATACATCAATCCCTCAACTAGCAAGTTTAGAAGTAATGATTATTATTGGCTTATTTTTTATTATTCCATTTTATCTTTTTGAATCTTTCAATGGTACCTTTTTACTTTCATCTTCTTATGACTTTTTCATTATTATTTATGTTGCTATCTTTGCAAGTATTGCTGCTTATTTTGCTTGGAACAAGGGTGTCTATTTAATTGGACCAAATAGAGCTGGTTTATTTTTACACTTTATACCTGTCTTTGCTGCAATTTGGGCAATAACTTTTTTAAATGAAAGTTTTGCAATATTTCATATTGTAGGTGTTTTTTTTATAATTACAGGAATTATATTATCTAATATAAGATTTAAAAATGAACAAAATAGTCAAAACTGATCAGGAATGGAAATCTCTTCTCACAGAAGATGAATATTACGTAACAAGACAAAAGGGAACAGAACCACCTTTTTCTGGTAAAAATTTTGAAATTATTAATGGCGGTATTTTTAAATGTAAATGCTGTGGTAATGAATTATTTAATAGTTCTACAAAATATGATTCTTATTGTGGATGGCCAAGTTTTTTTGAACAAATATCACCTGAAGCAATTAAAACAGAGACTGATAGATCTCATGGAATGGTGCGTATTGAAATTATGTGCGCCAAATGTGATGCTCATTTAGGTCATGTCTTTGATGACGGTCCAGAGCCTACTGGCAAAAGATATTGTGTAAATTCTCTTTCTATTAATTACGAAGAATTTGAATAATACTTTTTATACACTCCTATTTTCATCAATAGGTCATGCACTCATGCATATGTTTGCAGCATTTTATTTTGTGATTGTTCTGACTATAGAAAAAGAATGGAATATTTCTTATGATCAATTAATTAGATTATGGTCTCTTGGAGCTCTACTAATTGGTTTAGGGGCAATTCCTTTTGGGTGGTTAAGTGATAAATGGTCCCGTTCAGGAACAATGACAATTATGTTTATTGGAATGGGATTAGCCTCCATTTTATGTGGTTTAAGCACATCAGTTTCTTTTTTATTTTTTTCCTTATCACTTCTTGGACTTTTCTGTTCAATTTACCATCCTGTAGGTATTCCTTGGGTGATTCATGCAGCTAACAAACAGGGAAGAGCGCTTGGTGTAAATGGTATTTTTGGTGGGGTAGGTATAGGCTCTGGAGCATTTGTAGCTGGTACTCTGACAGAATTACTAAATTGGCAACTAGCTTTTATATTACCTGGTTTAATATCAATTATTATTGGGTTTATTCTTACTTACTTAATCTTAATTGATAAAATATCTTACAAAAATTATTTTATTAAAAATGATGATCAAGATCATTCTCGTAATGAGATGATTTTAATTGCATTAATAATGCTATTATCAATGTTTGCTCTTGGATTATCTTTTCACAATACACAAACAGCCTTACCAAAAGTATTTGAAATACGAATTGGTAACACAAGCTCAATTCAAATTGGATTTATGATAGCAATTATCTATTTTATTTCTGGCGCTACAACATTTGTTGGAGGCCTACTTGCTGATCGATTTAATTTAAAAACTATTTACTTAATGGGTATATTTCTTCAGTTTCCTTGCTACCTAGGAATAGCTTACATATCTGGTTACTCTTTAGTAGTGTTATGTGTTCTAGCTGCCGTATTTAATGCAAGTATTCTGCCTACAGAAAATCTCCTACTTGGGAAATTTACACCCCAAAAGTATCATGGTGTTGTATATGGAATTAAGTTTATTCTTGCATTTGGATCAGGGCCAATTTCAGTATTCTTAATTTCAGAAATATATTCCATAACTTTAGAGTTTACTTATTTGTTTTTAATTAATGCAATAATGATGGCTATAGTTTCAATCTTTATTATTTTCTTACCAATTCAAGGTAATCAAAGAACAGCTATTCAGGATTAGATTTTATTTCTTCAAGATAATTAATAACTTCATTAAATTTTTCATCAGGTATATCTTTATAGGTCATACCAAAATGATTTTTTACCTCTAATGCAACATGAGCATAAGGATTTCTACCCTTTGGATGATTAGGGTGATCAGGTAATTTTCCTTTTAAAAAATCACCAGTTTCTTGAATTAATTTCCAAATTTTAGATGCGTTTTCTTTATTCAACTTATCTAGCTAGAGCACCCATTGGATCCCAAGGTGCTAGCGCTACTGGTTCCATATCTAAGTATTTTAAAAGTCTTTTGTTTAGATATTTTTTATCAATGACAACTTCATAGGTATATTCATCAAACCATTCATCGGTCATCATCATATATCCTTGGTTACCACTTTTTGTTCCCCAGCTATTTTCAATTTTCCATTTAGTTGAATTTCTTTTTTTAATATCGACTCCCGTTAAAAGCATAGCATGAGTCATTTCACTATCACCATACTCTAAACGAGTTTGTTTATTCATCTTAAATGAAGTTTGGAAGACATTTTCATAATCGTAAATGCCCATATCAAGTACACCCATATCACGACTAAAACGTTTCCCAACATCACAACCAAACCATACAGCTTCGTTGTTTTTTATTGAGTCCATTGCAGATTTTTTTAATTCTTTAATATCTACATTTAAATATTTAATAATTTGTCCTTCAACAACGTTACCAAGATATTCAACTGTGTACATTGTATTAAATTTTTTATTGCTCATTGGAGCATGAATTAAGCAAACTTTATCTTTAATATTGATATCAGCATATTTTTTGCAGAAATCAATTGGTGTCATGTCTGAAATGACAATATGTCTATTATCTTTATTTCTAGTAGACCAATTGATAACATCTGGTGGTTGACCAAGAAACATTGCTAGTAAATTATAAATTGTTTCCATCATGTCTTTTTTTAGGGCTGCAGAATTTTTAGCTGGTTTCTTTCTTAGTATAGAAGCAAACTCTCTTAATTTGTGAGTCAAAATATAATTCATGGCTCCAGATTTACTGCTATGATTTGTTTCAGGCATTACATCTTTTGGAACTGCACCGTATTTGTTAATTAAGTTTACAAACATATCCCACTGTCCACCATCTTGCACAGGTGCTTTTAAAAGATGAGTAATTAATCTGCTCTCATATGATTCATCTCTTGATTTGATAATATTCTCTAAAAAATAATTTGCTTTTTCTAGCTTATCCCAAAACATGAAATAATTTTGTGAGAACTCAAATGTATTTAGTTCAAGGCTATCAACAACTTGTAAACGCATGAGATTTAATCCTGCAAATCCCCAACATCTACCTGATGCCATCTGGTTTGTTGCAGGTAGTTCTTTTTTTATTAGATTAGAAAAATTATGATTAATTTGACTAAAATTTTCCCAATTGAGTGCAACATTAGCTAAATCATTTTTAATTAATGCATTTCGTGAAGCTGTATTTTTATTATTTCTTAAAAATTTATTTTTGAAAGTTTTAATTGTTGATAGAGATATATTTTTTGCCATATTCTCTATTTAAAACTATTTCAGCTTAATTCAATTCTTAACTGTTTTTTTCTTTTTTTTGAGACCCATTTTAGCTTTTCTTTCATCAATTAACCTAATAGCATCTTCTAGTTTTAAGCTATCAATTGTTTGATCACCAAGAATTGATGCATTTATTTTTCCACATTTTACATATGGTCCAAATTTACCGTCATGAGCAGTAATATTTTTCTTTTCTGTTGGATGCTCACCAAATGTTTTTAACGTCGCATTCCCTCTCTGTGTAGGTTTAGCAATTAATTCAATGGCTCTTTCAAGTTCAATATCAAGAATGTTATCTGTTTTTTCGAGAGCTTTATATTTTTTATCATGCAAAATATATGGTCCATACATTCCAATACCGGCACTAACCGTTTTATTTGTTTCCGGATGAAATCCTAATTTACGTGGTAAGCCAAGTAGTTGGATTGCTGTGTTTAATCCTATTTCATCTGGTTCAAAATTTTTTGGAATAGAAACTCTTTTTGGTTTCTTTTCTTTTGTCCCTTCACCAACTTGCATATAAAATCCATAAGGACCTTTTCGAAGAGTAATCATTTCTCCTGTTTCAGGATAAATACCAATTTCTTTTGGTCCGCTAAGAGCAGCGCCATCTTTATCGTTTAATTGATTAAACTGAACTGTATATTTGCAATCAGGATAATTAGAGCAGCCAATAAATCCTCCAAACTTTCCAACTTTAATTCCTAATCTTCCATTATTACAGGTTGGACATTTCCTTTTTTCATCTGCTCCGTTTGGTGGAAAGAAATGCGGACCTAGTGCTTCATCTAACACATCAATGACTTCTCTGTTTGATTTGCCTACAGTTTCATCGCAAAGTTGTTTAAATGTTTCCCAAAATTTTCTCAGAACTTCTTTCCAATCAAGCTTACCATCAGAAATTTCATCAAGTTGATTTTCAAGATCAGCAGTAAAATCATATTCTACATATTGATTGAAATATTTCTCTAAAAATATCGATACTATTCTTCCTCTATCATGAGGATTAAAACGTTTTTTATCTAAAATTACATAATCTCTATCTTGTAGAACTTTAATAATAGAAGCATAAGTAGATGGTCTGCCAATACCAAGTTCTTCAAGTTTTTTAACTAAGCTTGCTTCGGTGTAACGAGGAGGAGGGGAGGTAAAATGTTG
The DNA here is from genome assembly GCA_902614395.1 of uncultured Alphaproteobacteria bacterium. GTDB lineage: Bacteria > Pseudomonadota > Alphaproteobacteria > HIMB59 > CACPNW01. The sequence continues at coordinate 42,851 of CACMKW010000008.1, forward strand.
TGTCTTTTCAACTTCTTTGAGATTTAAACTCTCTCCTTCACTCATGGCAGGAAGAATTGTCTCTTTTTCTTCATCTTTATCATCATCTTTAGCTTCTTGATAAACTTTGTACATTCCAGGAAACTTAATTGTTGATCCATTTGCTCGTAAAACAATTTTTTTATCTTCGTTTGTAATATCAACAGCTACTTGATCTAATACAGCACTTGCCATTTGTGAACTTACCGCTCTTTGCCATATAATTTCATATAACTTGTATTCTTCTAAAGTAATGTATTGCTTAATATCTTTTGGTGTTAGATAAATATTTGTTGGTCTAATGCATTCATGTGCTTCTTGGGCATTTTTAGCTTTAGATTTATAAACCCTTGGCTCTTCTGGTAAATAGTTTGCACCATAATTATCAGTAACAAAACCTCGAACTTGGTTAATAGCTTCTTTTGACATGACGACACTATCTGTTCGCATATAAGTTATTAAGCCAGTTGTTTCTCCTTTAATGTCTGTTCCTTCATAAAGGCGTTGAGCTGTGCGCATTGTTTGACTCGCACTAAGACCAAGTTTACGACTAGATTCAATTTGCATTGTAGATGTAGTAAAAGCAGGGTAGGGATTTCTTCTAGCTTCTTTTTTCGTAATATTTCCAACAGTGAAAGTAGAATTTTTAATATCATTAAAAATTTTTATCGCTTCACCCTCATTTTTAATATCAAGTTTATCAACTTTATTCCCATCATAAACTGTAAGTCTGGAATTAATAATTTTATCTTCTTTATTTCTAAACTCGCCTTGTAAAGACCAATATTCCTGTGGAATAAATTTTTCTATTTCAAGTTCTCTCTCACTAATTATTCTTAAGGCTACAGATTGAACTCTACCCGCTGATTTTGAACCTGGTAACTTTCTCCATAGCACTGGAGAAAGTGTAAAACCAACAAGAAAATCTAACGCTCTTCTTGCAAGATAAGCATTTACTAAATTTTCATCTATTTCTCTTGGCTCTTTAAGACTATCAAGAACTGCATTTTTTGTAATTTCATTAAATGTAACACGGTGAATATTTAATTTTGAAAGTGACGAATTATCTCTAAGTAGTTTTTCTACATGCCAAGCTATGGCTTCACCTTCACGGTCGGGGTCAGTTGCTAGATATAAATTTTCAGATTTTTTTGCTGCATCTGTTATTTCCTTTATCACTTTTTTTCCACGATCACTGGTTTCCCATTTCATTTGGAAATCATTTTCAGTATCTATCGCATCATTTTTTGCTGATAAATCTCGAACATGTCCCACACTTGCGAGAACTTTGAAGTCAGAGCCTAAATATTTATTAATAGACTTTGCCTTTGATGGTGATTCAACAATTAATACATTCATAAATTTTGGCCCCAAATTTCAGTTTAAAGATAATTCGTCAAGAAATTTTAAAAAAAAGTATATTTTTACTTGGATAATTTAATTTTACTTTCAGTTTTGTTTATGAGTCTTTTAATGTTTTCTGTGTGTTTAAGATAAATAATTAAAGTTAAATAAATAAAGAAAATTAGAGTATAAAAATTAAAATTAATAAAAATATAATAAGCTGGAGCTACTAAAATTCCAATTAAAGATCCAAGAGAAGAGTATTTACTTACAAAAGCAGTAACAAGCCATACTAATAAAAATAAAAGTGCAATGTAAGGATTAAGACCAAATAAGAAACCAATATACGTTGCAACACCTTTTCCACCTTTAAATTTCAACCAGACAGGATAGATGTGACCTAATATGGCAAAGTGACAGAGAAGTATTTTATTCAATAAAGAAATATCATGAAAATACATTTGTAAAATGAGGAACGGAAGAAAGCCTTTAAAAATATCAAAACAAAGAACAATGAATGCTACAAATTTATTTCCTGTTCTTAAAACATTTGTTGCACCTACATTTCCAGAACCAACCTTTCTAATATCTCCCAAACCAAATAATTTTGTAAAAATCAATGCAAAGGGTAATGATCCTATTACATAAAACAATATGATTAATGATAAACTACTTACTAAAGTCATCTCTGTTTTTAATAATTAAGTCTAAGCATGCCATTCGTACTGCAACACCCATAGCGACCTGTTCTTGTATTAAGCTCCTCGTGACATCATCGGCAAGTTTGGAGTCTATTTCTACACCACGGTTCATTGGTCCTGGATGCATAACGAAAGCATTTTTTTTTGCATATTTAAGTTTATTGTAATCTAAACCATACTTTTTAAAATAAGTCTTTTGATTTGGCATTATTTTCCCAACTATTCTTTCTTTTTGAATACGTAGCATCATAACAATATCACAATTTTGTAATCCCTTTTTCATTTCAGTATAAACGTTCACAGGTAGTTTATTTAAACTTTTTGGTAACCATTCCTTAGGCCCAATAACATTTATTTTTGCACCTAACTTTGATAGTATGATTATGTTTGATCGAGCAACACGGCTATGTAAAATATCCCCACATATAGCAATTTTTAATTTTGAAAAATTTTCAAATTTATTTTTTATAGTAAGTGCGTCTAATAACGCTTGTGTGGGATGCTCATGACTACCATCACCAGCGTTAATTACAGACGCGTCTACTGTTTCTGAAATTTTTTTACTAATTCCTTCCTCTGGATGTCGGACAATTAAAACGTCAGGATTCATTGAATTAATAGTAGTCATAGTATCGAGTAAGGTCTCACCTTTGTTAATAGAACTATCTTTTACCACTACATTAATGAGATCTGCTCCTAGCCTTTTAGCAGCAACTTCAAAACTTGTTCTTGTTCTTGTTGAATCTTCAAAAAAAAGATTAAATATTGTTCTTCCTTCTAGAACATTAATTTTTTTAATTTTCCTTTTATTAAAAGTTATATATTTTTTAGATTCATCTAATATGTGCTCAATTTCTTTCTTGGTTAAATCAGCTGTTTCTACTAAATGAATTTTTTTAAAAATATTTTTACTTCTTTTTAATTTGATATTTGTTTTTGAAGAAATTGATGAATAATATTTTAAAGCTATTTTTTCTGCATCTTTAAGAATTTTTGAACCTGTAGATGATCTAATCGCTTTTAATTTTGGCAATTTCACTTTCATTTGCCAATATTTTGAATTTTCTCTTTTATATAATTTTATATGTCCTGACTTAAGTAGCTTTGAATTCATATGTGTCAATAATGTGCAGGTATGTGTAAACTAATTTATTAATTATTTCTATATCTATCTAAATATCCTTGTAAGATATAAGCAGCCGATTGTTGATCAAGTTTACTTTTTATCTTTGTTTTACTTAAATCGGCTTTTCTCATTTCTTTAAAGATTACATCTGATGAAAATCTTTCATCCCAAAGAGCTGTAGGTTTCTTAAAAAAGGTTTGAAGATTAATATTAAAATCTCTTACTAATTGGCTTTGTTTGTTTTCACTATTATCCAGGCTAATGGGCAGACCAAGAATAAATCCACCAATTTCATACTCTTTCAAAATATCTTTCATGATAATTAAATCTTTATTAGTTCCTTTTCTTTGGATAATTGAAAGAGGTGTAGCGATTATTTTTGATCTATCGCTTACTGCAACACCAATCGTTTTAGTTCCTAGGTCTAGACCTACAAGTATTTGTGATGTATTAAGGCCATCGATTAAATTATTTTGATCATTCATATAATGGAGCTCATAAATTGAAGATTGATAAAAATACAATAAATAAAATTGCTCGTCTATCTAGAATAAAGTTAGATGATAAAGAATCTGAAGATTATATTAAGGATCTTAATTCCATTTTAGATTGGGTAGAGCAGTTAAATGAAGTAAATACTGAAAATGTAGAACCATTAAGTAACATATCATCATCAATTTTACCTAAAAGAGAAGATGTATCTAATGATACTAATTCTAGTGAGGAAATTCTTGAAAATGCTCCTGATAAACTCGAAGGTTTTTTTGCAGTACCAAAGGTGGTAGAATAATGCCTAAATCATCTTTGAAGCAAACATTAAAAGATCTCGATACAAAAAAAATATCAATAAGAGAATTAAATCAGGATTATTTAAAAAGAATTAAGGAAAATGAAAACTTAAATGTTTTTATTCATTTTAGTGAAGATAATGTTTTAAAGCAGATAGATAACTTAGAGAATGATAATTCAGCAAAAAAATTAAAAGGTATTCCGATTGCAATCAAGGATCTATTTTGTACTAAAAGTATGCCTACAACCGCAGCTTCAAAGATTTTAGAAAATTTTAATCCAACTTATGAATCATTTGTTACTCAAAAATTATTAGATGAAGGATCTATTTTTGTTGGTAAAACAAATTTAGATGAGTTTGCTATGGGCTCAGCTACTAATACAAGTTTTTTTGGAAATACAGTTAATCCCCTATCAAAAGAGAATGAACCCTTAGCTCCTGGTGGATCTTCTGGTGGTTCCGCAGCTGCAGTTGCAGCAGATTTATGTTTAGGGGCAACTGGAACAGATACAGGCGGATCAATAAGACAGCCAGCCAGCTTTTGTGGTGTTGTTGGTATCAAACCAACATATGGTTTATGTTCACGATGGGGTATAGCTGCATTTGCATCTAGTTTAGATCAAGCAGGAATTTTTTCTCATAATGTTGAAGATGCATCAATATTATTACAATCAATAGCTGGGTTTGATCAAAGAGATAGTACAAGTGCTAAAGTAGATATTCCAAATTATTTTGAAAATTTAGATGATGATCTAAATGGGAAAACTGTTGGTATACCAAAGGAGTATTCTATTGATGGTACACCAATGGAAATAAGTGAGATATGGGAAGATGCTATCAAGGTTTTAGAAAAAAAAGGTGTTAAAATTAAAAATATTTCACTTCCTCATACTAAATATGCACTTCCTACTTATTATATAATTGCTCCTGCTGAAGCTTCCTCAAATTTAGCTCGTTATGATGGAGTAAAATATGGTTTTAGATCAGAAGAAATTGATTCTCTTGATGAAATGTATGAAAATACAAGAGCTCAAGGTTTTGGAAGAGAAGTAAAAAGAAGAATTTTAATAGGAACATACGTATTATCCGCAGGCTATTATGATGCATATTATCTGAAGGCACAAAAAGTAAGAAAATTAATAGCCGATGATTTTAATAAAGCTTTTAAAGAGTGTGATTTTATAGTTACTCCTACTGCACCAAGTGCTGCATTCCCTTTAAATGAAAAACAAAATGACCCTATCAAAATGTATTTAAATGATGTGTTTACAGTCCCTGCTTCTTTAGCAGGCTTACCTGGTATTTCCATTCCCTTTGGGAAAGATAAAAATAATTTACCACTAGGTATTCAAATATTAGGAAAACACTTTGATGAACAACAAGTTTTTAATGCCGCTGTATCTCTAGAAAGATCATATGAATAATTTAATAAAAGGTGAAAAGTATGATTGGGAAATGGTAATAGGTCTTGAAATACATGCTCAGGTAAAATCCAATTCCAAATTATTTTCTTCATCATCAACAAAGTTTGGTTCATCACCAAATAGCCAAGTATCTTTAGTTGATGCTGCTATGCCAGGAATGTTACCAGTAATTAATAAGTACTGTGTAGAGCAAGCAGTAAAAACTGGAGTTGGTTTAAATGCTAAAATTAATAATTATTCCGTCTTTGATAGAAAAAATTACTTTTATGCTGATCTTCCACAAGGATATCAAATTAGTCAGTACAAATATCCAATTGTAGGAGAAGGAAAAGTTACAATTGATTTTAAAGATGGAACATCGAAAGATATTAGAATTGTAAGATTACATTTAGAACAAGATGCTGGTAAAAGTTTGCACGATCAAAATCCTTCAAAAACATATGTAGATCTTAATAGGTCTGGCGTTGCTTTAATGGAAATTGTTAGTGAGCCTGACATTAGAACACCTGATGAAGCTGGAATGTATATATCCAAAATCAGATCAATTTTAATGTATTTAGATACATGTGATGGAAATATGCAAGAGGGTTCTTTAAGAGCAGATGTAAATATTTCAGTAAGAAAACCTGGAGATGAATATGGAACTCGATGTGAAATTAAAAACTTAAACTCTATAAAGTTTATAAAGCAGGCTATTAATTATGAAGCAAAAAGACAAATAGAAATATTGGAGTCTGGCGGTTCTATTGAACAAAATACAATGCTCTTTAATACATCTACTGGTAAAACTAGACCAATGAGGAATAAAGAAGAAGCTCATGATTATAGATACTTTCCTGATCCAGATTTATTACCACTAGAAATTTCTGAAGAAGAAATTGGAAAAATTAAATCATCAATTCCAGAGCTTCCAGATGAACTTAAGGATAAGTTTATTGAGACTTATAAATTGTCCAATTATGATGCCTCAGTATTAACTGCAGACAAACAAACATCTGATTATTTTAATGAAACAATAAATTCAGATCCAGAATTAAAAAATCATGCAAAGATAGTTGTAAATTGGATTACATCAGAATTATTTTCATTATTAAATAAAAATAATCTAGATTTAAATAATTCTCCTGTATCACCTGAAAATTTAGGACAACTTATAAAGTTAATTTCTACAAATGAAATTTCTGGCAAAATTGCAAAAGATGTAGTGGAAGATATGTTTTCTACAGGAAAAACAGCTAGACAAATCGTAGATGAAAAGGGTTTGCAACAAGTTACAGACCAGGGTGAAATAGCAAAAGTTATTGATGAGGTTATTGCAGATAACGCAAAAATGGTCGAACAGTATCTGGCTGGCAAAGATAAGTTATTAGGTTTCTTTGTTGGTCAAGCTATGAAATTGACTAAAGGAAAAGCTAATCCAAAAATGTTAAATGATATTTTAAAGCAAAAATTAAATAAAAAAAATTAAACGTAAAGAATAACATCTATAAGCAACAATTATAAATGTTAAAACTATCCAAATAATACTTCCTTTGTAATTTTCTGCGGCTCTCCAAATTCCAATAGAAATAAATATTGTCCAAATAAAAACAAAAACTTTTGAGATTAAAGCAAGATTAGTAAAATCTAAAAATGGTATTTGGGAAACAGAGCTATTTGTATTAAAAAAATAAATTTCAAGATTAAATATAATGATCAAAACAATACCATTTAATAGTTCGCCAACTAACCAATAGGATTTCCAGAGTTTAATTCTTCCATAAAAAAACTCTTTAATTAAATTGGTATTATTCATTAATAGCTTAAAATTATATTATATATGCAAAAAATAATTATAATAATAATTAATTACTATTGAGTTGTATAAATTTTTGGATATTATTTGTAAAAATGTTGTAATGTACAATATATTAAAACTAATTTAATAAATTTTTAATTATATTTAAATAAAAAGATTACTGTAATGATAGGATTAAATACAATTGGAAATGCAACAATAATTGCATATGATAAAGTTCCAATCATTGCAACTGACCCTTGGTTAAATGGTGATGAAGCATACTTTGGAAGCTGGTCTTTAAGTCATAAAATACCAAAGAAACTTGAAGAAGATATTTTTAAAAGTAAATATCTTTGGTTTTCCCATGGACATCCAGATCATTTAAATCCACACTCGATAAAAAAATTTTCAAATATGCACATCCTACTTCCAGATCATGTAGGTGCAAGAATATATAAATGGTTAAAAAAAATTAATTATAAAGTAGAAATACTCAAAGATAGAAAATGGAGAAAATTGAGTGAAAATATTTCTGTCATGTCGATTGCTGATTATAATCAAGACGCAATTCTTTTAATCAATATAAATGGAAGACTTTTTATTGATTGTAATGATGCTACTATAAGAAATTGTAGATCATTTATAAGAAAAATTTCAAAAGACTTTAAAAAAACTTTTTTACTCTCACTCTCAGGTTACGGAGATGCTGATATGATAAATATATTTGATGAAAATGGATCAAGAATACCTCCTGCTGCCTCTTTTAAAAATCCAGTAGGTAAAAGTCTTACTGAAAAGGCTAATATCTTAGGAGCAAATCACGTTATTCCTTTTAGCTCATTTCATAAATATACAAGGGAAGATTCGATATGGGCGCAAAAGTATACAACTCCTTTGGAAGTTTATGATCATGAATTTGATCATGATAAATTAAAATTTATCAGTCCATTTTCTTCTATTAATTGTGAAAATGATAAATTTTATTCTCTTGATGTAAAAAAAAATAAAGAAGAAATTTATAAGGCTGCTGATTTTGGTGATTATTGGTCTGATGAATTAACTCTTAAAGATAAAGAAATAATTAACAAATATTTTTCTAGATTAGAGCTTCTTAAAGAAAAGATTGGTTTTATATGTTTTAAAGTTGGGAAAAAAGAAAATAATTTTTCTCTTAATAAAAATATTAAGAATGGAATTACATTTGAAGTGCCACGTAACAGTCTAATTAAAGCAATAAAGTATGAAATATTTGATGATTTATTAATAGGTAATTTTATGAAAACTACTTTTCATGGTAAAAACATTAATTCGCTATATGATATTGGTTTTAATCCAATCGTTCCAAAATATGCTGATAATGGAAGAGTTTTTTCTAAAAATGATTACTCAAAATATATGAAAGAATATAGATTAAGATCTGAGGGCGAGTGGTTAAAGGAATATTTTGAGAGAATTACAAGTCAAGTATTTAGAAAATATGTTCACTATGATTCAGTTTTGTATAATTTTGGAAGAAAATCATATAATAAATTTCGTAAATATTTTTAATTATGTTTGTATTGCCATAAAGTAAAAATACTATTGTATGAATAGTTCAGTTCTTTTTGAAAAATTTTTAAAAATTTTAATTACAATATATATTTTTACCTTATCAATACATTTTTGGAATTT
>CACMKW010000009.1 GCA_902614395.1 uncultured Alphaproteobacteria bacterium
ACCCACCAGAAAAAGGAATGGTTGGTTTTGAAAAACCAAAATTAAAAATAGCAAATTAACTTTGTGACTAATAGAATTGTAAGATTTGCAAAGTTTGGTGGACCTGAAGTTCTTTCTATAAAGGATGAACCCTTAAAATCACCTGGCAAAGGTGATGTAAGAATTAAAGTAAAAGCAATTGGATTAAATCAAGCTGAAGTAATGTTGAGGGAGGGTAGATATGTTGGTAAACCTGATCTTCCATCTAGAATTGGTATTGAAGCATCAGGTATTATTGATGAAGTAGGAGAGGGTGTATCAAAATATAAACAAGGAGATGAAGTTTGTGCTATTCCTTTTTTATCTTGGAATAATAATGATTTTTGGACAAATGATTCTATCAATAAATATGGAACTTATGGCGATACTGCTATTATTCCAGAATGGACAATTACAAGAAAAATTGATCATCAGTCTTTTGAAGAAGCTGCGGCTGCATGGTGCCAATACTTAACAGCCTGGGGAGGGTTAGTTTATAATTCTGATATAGAAAGTAGGAAATGTTGTCTAATAACTGGAGCATCGAGTAGTGCTGCAATAGGAGCAATGCAAATAGCAAAAGTATTTGGATTAAAAACTATTGGTGTTAGTCGCACTTTAAAAAAGGAAGAAAAACTAAAAGAAATTGGTTATGATGAAGTATTATCATTGACTGATGAAAATTTTGAAAAAAATATTTTAGATGTAACAGATGGAATAGGATTTGATTTATCATATGATTGTGTAGGTGGTTCACATTTTTACAAATTAGTTAATACAGTAAAAGCAAGAGGTTTAATTGTTAATTATGGAAATCTTGATTTAGATTTTTCTAAAATTTATACCTTACCTCTATTAAGTAAAAGAGTTCATATAAAATTTCATAGTATTTTTGACACAATGAGATTTGAAAAACAAAGAATTGAAGGTGTTGACTGGATTAATTCGCATATGCAAAATAAAAAACTAAAACCAATTATTTCAAAAGTATTTAATTTAGATCAAATTATTGATGCACATAAATATATTGGAGAAGGTAATCAATTAGGTAAAACAATAGTTACGACATAAACTATTATAAATTTAAATGACATTATCTATTGTAGCAAGAGATACAAAAACTGGCGATTTTGGGGTTTGTGGATATACAGATATTGCTGGGTATGGGAGTCTTGTTCCTCATGTAAGTTTAAAATGTGCAGTTGCAACTCAAGCTTATGTTAATGTTGATAATGGAATTGAGATGCTTGAATTAGTAGATAAGAAATATAGCATAAAAAAATCGGGAGAAAAAATTATTGGTAAAGATAAAAATAAGGATATGAGGCAGATGATTGCAATTGGTATTAATAATTCAAAATTTGTATGGACTGGAAAAAATACTTTGGATTATAAATCTTCTATTGTTGGTAATGACTATGTTGTAGCTGGTAATTGTCTATCTTCTATTAATGTTTTAAAAAAAACAGCATTATATTTTGAAAATAATAGATCAATAGATTTTCCATTGAGACTTATTAATTCAATTATTGCTGGTGATAAAGCTGGTGGACACACAAAAAAAATTTCATATTATTCTCAAAAATTAAAAAAAAATATTTCAAAATATACAAAATCTGTTTTTGGTAATTCTTGGTCTTCAGCTCTAATTATTGCATCCAATAAACCTAAAATTTGGCATAATTTACGAGTTGATGCACATTCTGAACCACTTAAAGAGTTAAAAAAAATTCTTTATTCAACTATTAGTTCTGCTGAAAAGTTAAATAAATTTTATAATGGAGCTATTGAAGTAAAACCTAGTTATTGGAGAAAGATAATTAAATAAGATTTTTTTGTAAAAAATTATTCCAATTTTTATAAAATATTTTTTCAGTTAAAGTATTTGAATAACCTTTTCCAATAAAATATTTGTATAAATTTTCAATTTTTGAAAGATCTGATATTTCATTAGGTACAACTGCACCATCATAATCAGATCCAATTGCTACGTGATCTTCACCTAAAAACTTAAGTAAATGATCACAATGTTCAACTATTGCATCTAAAGATGTTTCTGGAATCATTCTACCATCTCTTCTTAAAAATGCTGTTGCAAAATTAATCCCAACAATTCCTTGGCTATTTTTTATAGTAGTTAACTGTTCATCAGTTAAATTTCTTGAGTGATTTGTTATAAAATGAGCATTGGAATGAGTTGCCATTAGAGGCTGTTTACTAATTTTTGCTACATCATAGAATCCTTTTTGATTTAAATGAGATAAATCAATTAAAATATGTTTTTCGTCACATATTTTTACTAAATCTTTACCTAAATCAGTAAGGCCCTCACCTCTATCTGGACTACTTGGATAACTAAATGGCACACCATTTGCAAAGATATTATTTCTACTCCATACCAAACCAATTGATCTCAATCCTTTGTTATAAAGTTCGTATAAATTTTTAAAATCTTTATCTATAGCTTCAGCGCCTTCAATATGTAAAATAATTGCTATGTTATTATCAAGTATACATTCATTAATTTCTTTTCCAGAAGTGCATAATTTTATTTTATTATTAGACTGTAAAATTATATTATTTAAAATAGAAATCATTTCATTTGTTGCATTTTTTGCATAAGTTTGATCAATTTTATTTGGTAAAGGAAAATCATATGTTTCATTGATCATTCTTTTAAAAAAATCATCATCTGGCTCTTCATTTGGAACGAATATTGCAAAAAAACCACCGCAAAAGTTAGATTTTAAAATTTTTGGAAAATCTATGTGACAAAAATCATTACCATTGAAAAATTCTTTAGCTGAGTCTTTATTTTTTTCAAAATAAAATTTCAGTAAAACATCATTATGTCCGTCAAAGTATTTCATTTCTTATTCGTTTTATACTAATATTATTAAGTGTTGAATTATCAATTAAAAAATCATTTTTTTTATTTAAAATAATATTAGCCGATATTTCTGCTAGTGCTGGAGATGTTTGTATTCCATAACCACCTTGTGCAACAAGCCAAAAAAATTTTTTATTTGAATTTTCATATCCTATAACAGGTGATTTATCTTTAACAAAAGTTCTTAATCCTGACCATTTGTTATCAATATGATTAAACTTAAATTTAGTTGCTTTTTGTATACGATCTATACCTATAGCTATATCTAAATCATCAGGATGACAATCATGAGGGTAACTAGGTGTTTCATCAGCTGGTGAAGCATAAATTTGATCATTTTGATCTTTAAAATAAAATTTCTCTTCTATGTCAGCTACTAGAGGACAGTTGTTATCTATTTTTATATTTTGTGGTTTAAAAACAAATACTGTTCTTATTTTAGGAACTACATTAACTGGTTTGATTTTAAATAACTTTGCAACTTCATCTGCCCAAGCACCAGAAGCATTTACAATAATATCAGATGATATTTCGTTATTTAATATCCATTTATTATTTTTATATTCAACTAGATTAATATTAAAGTCAGTTAATATTAATCCATCATTTTTATTATATTGTTTCCTATAATATTCATATAAATTATTAACATCAATCTCAGATGCATTAATGTCAATAACAGAATTGTTAACATAATCTTCATTTAAGCAATTAGCTAATTTAATTGTTTCATTTTTGCTGAATAATTCTAATTTTACTTTGTGTTTATGTTCATTATAAAAATCTTCTACAATAGTTTTTTGTTTATTGTTTCCAATAAACATTACGCCTTTTTTCTTTAAAAAAAGATTAAAATTGTCGTAAAAAAATTTTTTTGAAATTTTTGTTAATTCTATAATTGCATTATTGCCATAACTCTCAATAAAAAAAGCAAATGATCTTCCGGTTGAATGATAACTTAGTTGTTTTTCCTTTTCAATTATTGCTACTTTTCTTTCTTTGCTTAATATGGAACCAAGTGAAATACCAGCTATTCCAGAACCAATAATTATTATATCGTAGTGTTTCATATAATTTTATTTCAAATATAATTAATTTATTCTATTAATATTATTATGAAATTAGATATAAAGTCAATTCACTCAGAACACCATCATTATGGTTGGAATAATAAAAATGAACCAAAAGCAATAATAAAAAATGATCAACTTATAGAATTAGAAACAATTGACTCATCAGGTGGTCAACTAAATAATTTATCAACTATTGAAGATATTAAAAATTTAGATTTTTCAAAAGTAAATCCTGTAACTGGACCTCTATATATTGAAAATTCGGAACCAGGAGATACTATAGAAATTTCAATTGAGAAATTTGAAACATCTGGATGGGGTTGGACTGCTAACATACCAGGCTTTGGTTTATTAAGTGATCAATTTGAAGAGCCCGCGATCAATATTTGGAAATATGATAAAAGTAATCCTGTTGATAGTTTATTTTCAAATTTTGCTTCAATACCATTGAAACCATTTGTTGGAACAATAGGTTTAGCCCCTAAAGAAGAGGGTGTATTAAGTGTTGTGCCACCAAGAAATTTTGGTGGTAATCTTGATATCAAAGAAGTGTATGAAGGTACAAAACTTTACTTACCTGTGCAAGTAAGTGGTGGTTTACTGTCTCTTGGAGACACGCATGCTGCTCAAGGAGATGGTGAAGTTTGTGGAACAGCAATTGAAAGTCCTATGAAAGTCTTAATAAAAACTAAATTACACAAAAATAAAAAAATTGATTCACCATTTTTAGAAACCAATCATACACCTTTACTAAAAAAAAATATTGGATCATTTATAACTACTGGAATTGGTGAAGATTTATATGTTGCCTCTAAAGAAGCTGTTTCACGAATGATAGATTATTTAACTAAAAATATAAAAATAAAAGATATAGATGCATATATGCTTTGTAGTGTAGCTGGTAATTTAAAAATAAGTGAAATAGTAGATGTCCCTAACTGGGTAGTCAGTTTTGAGATTTCTAAATCAATTTTTGATTGATTATTCTTTTAGTAATTCTTTTGTAACATTATAAAGTAAATTTAATCCTTTTTTTATATCACTTTTTTTTGTATTTTCTTTACTATCATGACTTATTCCTTTTTCACTTGGCACAAAGATCATTGAAGTAGGGCATATATTTGCTAACATTTGAGCGTCATGGCCAGCACCACTAAATAATTCAAGATATGTATATTTCAGTTTTTTTGATTTATTTATTATTACTTTGTTAATTTTTTTATCAAATTTAACAGAAGGAAAATTAACTAATTTATCTATTTTATATTTTATATTGTTAGCAAAACACAATTCTTTTATTTTTTTATTTAAATTATTTTCAAATTGAACTAGTTTTTTATCATTTGGATTTCGTATATCTAAAGTAAATTCAATTTTATTAGCAATAACATTTACTTGATTAGGCTCAATATTTAATGATCCTATTGTTATCATTTGCTGATTTCTATCACTTTTAAAAGAATTTATATAACTACTTACTTCTCCAAAAACTTTAATTGGATCCCTCCTATTAATCATAGGAGTAGTTCCTGCATGATTCGATTTTCCAAATAAGACAACTTTTAACCAAGTAATAGCCTGAACTCCTTTGACTATACCAATATTTTTTTTCTCGATATCTAAAATTGGACCTTGCTCAATATGTAATTCTAAAAACATTCTAGGTTTAAAAAATAATTGTTTTTCTTTTCCTAAATATTTAATTTTTTTTAATGCATCCTTGATAGTTATATTATTATTATCTTTAATTTTATAAATTTTATTTATATTTTCTCTTTTAGTAAAGGACCAACTTCCCATCATATCTGGAGTAAACCTAACTCCTTCTTCATTAGTGAATATTGCTATACCAATTGGCTTATTGGTTACATTCTTCTTAATTAATGCTTCTAATACTTCTAATGCACCAATTACACCTAATGATCCATCAAATCTTCCTGCATTTCTAACAGTATCAATGTGTGAGCCAAGTAAAAGAGGTTTAGTATTTTTCTTAAAATTATAAAAACCAAATATATTACCTATATTATCAATTTTGATTGTAAGATTAAGATTTTTCATCCATATAATTATCTTATCCCTAGCTATTTTATCATCTAGTGTAAGCGCAATTCTATTAATATTTATTTTTTCAAAAGATTTATTTTTCAAATTATTAATATCTTCTAAGCGTTTAAAAAATCTTTTAAAATTTATAGCCATCTTTTCTTATAAACTTGTTAGTTATTGTATAATTATTATTTAATGGTAATTATTTTTATCAGGTTTAATTAAAGGAGCAATTAAATAAATTTTTAAGTTTAAAGGAGATAAAAATGACTGTGGCAAGAATAACAACTATTAATTTCAAATCTAAAGAAGATGCCGATGAATCTATTAAAGATTATTCAGAAAAAGCACCAAGTGAATTTCCAGAAGCACATCAATTATTACAAATTCGTGCAAGTGATACAACTGTAATGGCGGTTTCTTTATATGCTGATAATGATGCAATGGAGCGAGCTTCAGCTGCTAGAGCTAAAAGAATGAGTAATAATGAAAAAACATTTGATGTTGTAGATACAAAGACTGGTGAAGTAACATTGAATCATAAAAATTAAATTAGGAGTGCCCGTAGCTCAGTAGGATAGAGCATCAGATTCCTAATCTGGGGGCCGCATGTTCGAATCATGCCGGGCACGCCATAGATGACATATAAATTTACAAATGCAATTGTTAGAAAACCAAATAAGAGTATTCATAATGCATTGAGTTCACAGTATTTACATCCAAGTTATGAAAAAATATTAGAGATACATAAAAATTATATAACTGCTATTAGAGAAGCAGGATTAAATACAATTTTATTAGATAGCTTAGAAAAATATCCGGACAGTATTTTTGTTGAAGATCCCGCTCTTATCTTCAAAAATAATATTATTATATTAAATCCAAGTGAATTTACACGAAAGGATGAGGCAATAATAATTAAAAAAGAAATAAGTAAATACTTTGAAAAAATTTTTGTTGTTGAAAAGGGTGCAATAGAAGGTGGAGATATATTAAATATTAATAATCATTTTATTATAGGTTTATCAAATAGAACTGATAAATTAGGGGCAGAAAATTTATCTAATATACTTATCTCACTTGGTGCTACTGTGGAAGTATGTCAAACACCAAAAGATATTCTTCATTTTAAGTCTGAATGCAGTTTATTGGATGATGATATAATTTTAGTAAGTAATAGAATGTCTAAATTAGATTATTTAAAAAAAAATTATAATTTAATTGAATTACCTTTAGGTGAAGAAAATGCAGCTAACTGTATTAGAATTAATAATAAATTATTAATTCCAGATGGTTTTAATAAAACTGAGGAAATTTTATCTAAAAATTTTAATATCATTAAAATTAATATTGATGAAATATCAATGGTTGATGCGGGTTTAAGCTGTATGAGTCTTAGATGGTAAAAAACTTTATATACATATTAAAACTTAAAAAAATCCCCAAATTATACTGGAGCTCTCCTTATGAATATAATCTTAAACCAAAAAAAATAACAATTTTTTATTTGATTTTTGGACTTATACTCTTCGGCTTTGGTGAAGCGTTATTAATCACTGCAAATTTGGGAGTTTCACCTTGGTTTGTGTTACATCAGGGATTAGCATTTAAAACTGGTTACACAATAGGTATTACAACATTTTTTGTAAGTATTGCAGTATTATTGATTTGGTTTCCACTAAAACAAAAACCGGGCATTGGAACAATATTAAATGCTATTTTAATTTCTGTGATTTTGGATCTTTCACTAATCTATCTTCCTTATCAAAAGGATTTCATATTTCAATTTTTACAGGTATTAATTGGTATTTTAATAATAGGTATTGGAAGTGGTTTTTATTTAGCTGCAAATTTAGGACCTGGTCCAAGAGATGGACTGATGACTGGCTTAAATAAACAAACTAATTTTTCAATTTCATTTATTAGAACATTACTTGAACTATCTGCAGTGGGTATAGGATTTTTTTTAGGTGGAAAAGTTGGAATAGGAACGCTGATATACGCAATAGGAATAGGTTTTTCAGTATCTTTAGGTTTATTTTTTGTTGGTAAAATTTATAGGAAAAATTAAATTTAACTATTATTTATTAATAATTTTTAATCTTAAACCATTAAGTATTTTATTTTCATAAATTTTGTTTCGATTATACTTAATTTAACAATAATGGACAAACTACTGCAAAGATCAAATGGAAAAATAGATATAGAATTACTAGATAATGATTTTTCAAAATTTTTTCAAAGTGGTTGTTGTAAAATCTTAAATCCAAAAAATTATAATGAATTTAAAGAATTAGTTTTAATTAATACGGCAGGAGGCATTACTTGTAATGACAATATTGATATTAACGCTAATATCAATAATTCTAAAATAAGTATTTGTACACAAGCTGCAGAAAAAATTTATGCAGGAATTGGTGACCCTGCTAGAGTAGAAATAAATATCAATTTAAATAATTCTACTATGTATTGGTTACCAAAAGAATTAATTTTATTTGATAATTCAAAATTAAGAAGAAATATCAATATTAATCTATCAGATAATTCTAATTTGATTTTTTGTGAAACAACAATTTTTGGAAGAAAAGCAATGTCTGAAAAAATTAAAAATATTTCTTTTTCTGATCAATGGAAAATTTATTCAAATTCTTCCATAAAGCATTTTGAAGCAATTAATATTAAAGGATCAACGATTGATAATTTCAAAAACAATTACACTTTTTCTAATCAATCATCTTTATCAACAATTTTAATTTTTGGTGATATTGTTCATCAACTAGAATCTGTATTAAGAAAAGTAAAAAAAAACTTAGGAAATCACTTTTGTGAAATGACAAAATTTGATGATAAAATTATCATTAGATGTTTAGCAGATGATAATTATGATTTAAAAAAAACACTAAATTTTATTATGAAAAATGTAATAAATGATAAAATGCCAAAAAGTTGGGATCTATAAATGAAATTAACACCAAGAGAAAAAGATAAGTTGATGGTCAGTATGGCAGCTAATGTTGCTAGAAAACGTCTAGAAAGAGGTGTTAAACTTAACTACCCAGAAGCTATAGCCTTAATAACAGATTTTGTAATAGAGGGCGCAAGAGATGGAAAAATGGTATCAGAATTAATGGAAACAGGAGCTCACGTAATAAAAAAAGAAGATTGTATGGATGGTATTCCAGATATGATTCCAGAAGTACAAGTTGAAGCTACATTTCCAGATGGAACAAAATTAGTAACAGTACATAAACCGATTAGATAATGAAACCTGGAGAAATAATAACAAAGCAAAATAGCGATATTAATTTGAACGATGAAAGACAATCAATAACTTTAAAAGTTTCAAATAGTGGAGATCGACCAATTCAAGTTGGTAGTCATTATCATTTTGCCGAAACAAATGAATATTTAAAATTTGATAGAGAAAAATCAAATGGTATGCGTTTAGATATAC
This sequence comes from uncultured Alphaproteobacteria bacterium, assembly GCA_902614395.1. GTDB lineage: Bacteria > Pseudomonadota > Alphaproteobacteria > HIMB59 > CACPNW01. The sequence goes on from CACMKW010000009.1 coordinate 9,485, forward strand.
CATCTGGCACAGCTGTTCGGTTTGAACCTGGTCAATCAAAAGATGTAGAATTAATTCCAATAACGGGAAATAGAAAGATATTTGGTTTTAATAAAAAAGTTATGGGTCAATTGTAATGAAAAAAATAAAGAGAGAAGCTTATGCCGATATGTATGGGCCAACAACTGGTGATAAAGTTAGACTTGCTGATACTGAATTATTTATTGAAGTGGAAAAAGATTTAACAACTTATGGAGAAGAAGTAAAATTTGGTGGTGGAAAAGTTATTCGAGATGGAATGGGACAATCTCAAGTATCTCGTAAAGATGGTGCTGTTGATACAGTTATAACAAACTCCTTAATTGTAGATGTAAATGGAATTTATAAAGCTGATATTGGTCTTAAGGATGGATTAATTTATGAAATTGGAAAAGCAGGTAATCCAGATACACAACCCAATGTAAATATTATTATTGGACCTGGAACAGAAATAATTGCTGGTGAAGGCAAAATTATAACAGCTGGTGGATTTGACAGTCATATACATTTTATTTGTCCTCAGCAAATAGATGATGCACTTCATTCAGGTATTACAACTATGTTGGGAGGTGGAACTGGTCCTGCACACGGCACTTTAGCGACTACAGTTACACCTGGGCCATGGCATATAGAAAAAATGATACAATCAGCTGATGCATTTTCTATGAACTTAGCTTTTGCAGGAAAAGGAAATAGTTCTTTACCTAAAGCTCTTGAAGAACAAGTAATAGCCGGTGCATCTTCACTAAAATTACATGAAGATTGGGGTACAACTCCCGCAGCGATAGATAATTGTTTAAATGTAGCAGATGATCATGACATTCAAGTAATGATTCATACGGATACATTAAATGAAAGTGGATTTGTTGAGAGTACTATTAAAGCGATTAATGGAAGAACAATTCACGCTTTTCATACTGAAGGAGCTGGTGGAGGTCATGCACCTGATATTATAAAAGTATGTGGTGAACAATATGTTATTCCTTCTTCTACTAACCCAACAAGACCCTATACAGTTAATACAGTTGAAGAACATTTAGATATGTTGATGGTTTGCCATCACTTGGATAAATCAATACCTGAAGATGTTGCTTTTGCTGAAAGTCGTATTCGAAAAGAAACAATTGCAGCAGAAGATATACTGCATGACATGGGTGCTTTTTCAATTATTGCTTCTGATAGTCAAGCCATGGGTCGAGTTGGTGAGGTTATTATTAGAACATGGCAAACAGCACATAAAATGAAAGTTCAACGTGGACAATTAAAAGAAGAGCAGGGTGATAACGATAATGTAAGAGTTAAAAGATACATTGCTAAATATACAATTAATCCTGCAATAGCACATGGTATTTCTGATCATATTGGAACTATCGAAAAAAATAAACGTGCTGATATTGTTATTTGGGATACTGCTTTTTTTGGTGTTAAACCTGAAATGGTATTACAAGGAGGGAGTATTGCTTGTGCACAAATGGGTGATCCTAATGCATCTATACCAACACCACAACCAGTGTACTCAAGGCCAATGTTTTCTTCTTTTGGAAAATCATTAGAAAAATCTACTGTCACTTTTGTAAGTAAAGTTTCATTAGATAAAGATTCATTTAAAAATTCTGGAGTAAATAAATTTCTATTACCTGTTAAAAATATTAGAAAAATTTCTAAAAAAGATATGATATTAAATGATTATTGTCCAAAAATAGAAGTCAATCCAGAAACCTATGAAGTTTTAGCAGATGGTGAGTTAATAACTTGTGAACCAGCTAAAACATTACCTTTGGCTCAACGTTATTTCATGTATTAAAATGCAAACTTCTTTAAAAATAATTCATCACAATCATAATAATAAAGAATTATTAGATGAAATTTCACTATCTTATGAAGAAAGATTTATTCGTAGAAAAAAACTTATAGCAAATAATGGCACTGAATTTTTAGTTAATCTTGAAGAAACCGTCAGTGTTGATGAAAATTTTTTTTTTGAATTAGATAATGGTGATTTAATTAAAGTCATATCTAAAGAAGAAAATTTAATTGAAATAAAAGGTGATAATTTAAAGCAAATCATATGGCACATAGGAAACAGACATCTGCCATGTCAAATTGAAGAAAATAGAATTCTTATTCAAGATGATGCTGTAATTCTTGATATGGTTTTAAAGTTACATGGAAATGTAAAAAAAGTTTTTGAAAAATTTAAACCAGAGGGCGGTGCATATGGTATTGGTAGAACACATAGTCACAAACACTAACATGAAAAAATTTAAAGATACTCATCTAATATTACAAATATGGTTTTCATCCTCTTTTCCTATTGGTTCTTACGCATATTCTCATGGTTTAGAAGCACTGATAGATGATAAAAAAATTAAAAATAAAGATGACGTTAAAGAATTTTTAGATGCTCTTTTATTTTATGGAACATTAAGAAATGATTATATTTTTATGAAATCTATTTACAAAGGTGAGGAAATAAACGAATTAATCTTAGCAAGTGCTTCTTCTAAAGAGAGGAAAATAGAAATGATAGATATGGGAAATTCTTTTCGTAAAATCATGAAAGATAGTTGGGAATTATCTCTACCTGAAAATACATCATTTATATATTGTTTAGCGAAAGCTGGATTACATTTTGATATTAAGTTTGATGATTTAATTAAGTTTTATCTACAATCTTTTATTTCTAATTTAATTAATACATGTGTAAAACATATACCAATGTCTCAAAAAGATGGGCAGACTCTTAATTTTATTTTTATTAATCAAATTCAAGAATTTTTAACTCATTCAGATAAACTAACTCTCAATCATATAGGTACAACTTTTTTTATTGGTGATATTTATGCCATTAAGCATGAAAACTTAGACTTAAGGATTTATTTAACATGAATAATATAAATGGACCTTTAAAAGTTGGTATTGGTGGTGGAATAGGGACTGGCAAAACGAGTTTGACTGAAGCTTTATGTCGTTATTTATCAAAAAAAGTATCTATGGCAGTTATTTCAAATGATATTTATACAACTGAAGATGCAGAATACTTAATGAAAGCACAAGTTCTACCTATAGAGAGAATTAAAGGTGTTGAAACTGGCGGATGTCCACATACAGCTATTAGGGAAGATTGCAGTATTAATTTACTTGCAGTAGATGAGATGAAAAAGAAATTTCCAGATTTAGAGTTAATACTTATTGAATCAGGTGGCGATAATTTAGCAGCAACTTTCAGTCCTGAATTAGTTGATTTAACAATTTATATGATTGATGTGGCACAAGGTGCAGATATACCAAGAAAAAAAGCACCAGCTATTAAAAAATCTGATTTACTAGTAATTAATAAAGTTGACCTTGCTCCCTATGTTAATGTTGATTTAGAGCAAATGAAAGAGGATGTAAATGAAGCCAGAAATGGTTTACCTTATATTTTTGGTGAAATGAAAAATAATAACGGAATTGAAAAAATTTCTGACTTCTTAACTTCTCATGGTGGATTATAACTATTCTACTTTTTGCAAAGAATACACTGTATCTGTACTATTAAATTTTGAATCAAATTCTTTTGATTTTGGGTCATCAAATAAAGCGTAAAATTTCTCTTCATCAGTTACATTACACATAATCATCACGTGGCCATCTTTTACAAAAGCCATATCAAACGCATCTGTATATTTGGCAATATCATCTTTAAAAAAATTATATAATTCCATGTAATCTTCTTTAGTAAAAGATCCTTTGGAAACAACACATAAATTCATAATTATCTCCTAAAAAAAATATCCTCACCATTTTTCTTAATGGGAGGATAAATTTATACGTATCTCATTTTAGCTGCTTTTGAACCGCAATAGAGTCAAATCGTTCTAATAAATAAATAATACATAATTATTAAAATTCAATGAAATTAAAGCAAGGTAATTAGAGATAAATTATTACAATTATTCATATTTATCAGAATACAAATAAGGTATCCCAATAACTAGAATGATATAAAAAACCATAAAGCCTGCAATGAGAGGTAATACTTCTCCAGCTGGTACTGTACTAAACGGACCAATAACAAATCCATAAATTACAAAAAGAATATTTAAACCTACTAAATAATATCCGCCACTTCTTTTCATACTGTACAACATGTAAATTGTGTAAGCGATTGCTAATTGAAAAACTATACTCACGATAAAATCTAAAGTGGAAATTTGAACATTAAAATCTCCTACAGGTGGTTCCACACCTTGACCTGAAAAGTATCCATACGTAATTCGATAAGATGTATCAATAAAATCGAGAGAGATAAGGATTAACATAATCCAATGTAGGGGTTTAAATAATCTTTCTTTCATAATAATTGTGTTAAATTATTAATCTTTTTTCACTGATTCTTGTAAAGAAATATTATTGTTTTCTGATGGTTTTGTATCTTTTTTAATTGATTGAATTTTATCAGAAAGTTTAATGTCACCACTTATTTGACCGCCAAGTTTAATTTGTAAATTTTGATATTCAATTTTACCTGAAACTTTACCTTGTTCTTGAATAGTAAGAGTACCAGACGCTTTAATATCTCCATCAAATCCACCCCAAATATCGGCGTTATGAGTTTCAACAGTACCTTTACAGTCACCAGTAGCGCCTACCACTAGATTATCTGTTTTCATTGTTACATCGGCTTCACCATCAATTTGTACTTCATCAGCTTTTTTAATTTCACCATTAATAACTACACCTTGACCAATAATTACTTTGGCAGATCCCTTAGCAGGCCTAAAAACATCAGTTGTTGAACTTGTATTATCTTCTTTTTTATCAAACATTATACCTCCTTAGTTTTGTTTATGCAGGTGTATTATCACTACTGCAGGAGTTTTGATTAAGCAGGTTGCTTCAACTGCTTTAATGATTAATAAATAACATAAAAGTATTCATATTTGAATATTTATGTAAATTTTAAAGGTTATTTTTGATGATTTACCACATCAACAAGTATAGCAATCACCAAATTTAATATTGTAATTGAGCAAATTGAAATAAAGCTAAAAAAGTAAATCCATGCCCACCAATAGATAGATTGCATAGGCAGCATTACATTCTCCCAGCTAGATAACGTTAAAACTTGAAAAAGTGTAATTAAAGAAATTCCCAAATCAGCCCATCTTTCTGGATCATCTTCACCAAATAAAATTGAGCCCATGGTTGCATAAATATAGAGAATAATAAAAAGTAGAAGGCTAACAAAAAAAACTCTTTTTATAGATGCAAGGATGGCTTCAATAATTTTTTTTAATTCAGGTATTACAGATATCAGTCGTAGTACTCTAAAAATACGAAGAAGACGTAAAACTAAGAAGCTAGAGTTATTTGGTATTGGTATGAGAGAAATAGCAACAATAATTGTATCAAAAACATTCCAACCATCTTTGAAAAAATTTTTCTTTTCTTTTTCACCAATAAAACGAATAAGTATTTCAATTACAAAGAAAATTGTAATGGCATAATCTAGTAAGTGGATAGTATTTAAAAAAATTGGATCTAATTGATATGTCGTTGCACCAATAAGTATTGCATTAAGAATAATTATGATGACAACTGAAAATTGAAAAATTCTATTATCTTTTAATTTTGAAAAAAAATTAATCATTTTAAATTAACAAATGCTAAAGACGCTGTATCTTCTAAAAATAAAACTAGGCCATTTTCTATTTTAATCATATCTCTAATTCTTTCACCTATATTTATTCTTTCTAAATTATCAATTTTATTATCATTTATTAAATCAAAAAAATAAATTGCATTATCTTTTAATGATGCAACAACATATTTATTTTTTTTATCTAAACCTATAATCTGAGAGATACCTATTGATGGATTAAAATATTTTATGGGTTCTATAAAACCATATTCTGAATGTGATTTATATAAAGGATATTTTTCATATTTTTTTTTATTTCGTTCTGCTTTTTTTCCACCGTAATGTTCACCATAAGAAGAAATAGCCCATCCATAATTTGGAGTGGTATTCTCGTTAAGTTGAATTAAGTTAATTTCATCTCCACCTTCTGGACCATGTTCAGCTTCTAGTAAAAAATTATTTGCCTTATCATAAAATAAACCTTGAGGATTTCGATGTCCCATACTGATTATTGAATAATCTTTATTGTTTTTACTAATTTTAATTATTTTACCAAATATACTGTTCTTATTTTGAACTCTATGTCGACTTCTAAAATCTCCAGTAGATAACAAAACAGTATCTTTATTAAGGTTAGTTATGCGACCTCCAGATTGATGGGCATTAAATTCTTTATCTATATTTTTATCTACATGCACACATTCATCAGAGGTAAATAAAATATCAAATTCGATGAAATCATAACTCATTTTTCCTTCAAGAAGACTTGTGTTCCAACAATTTGAAGTAACTTCTCTTGTATAGGATATATAAATGTCATCTTCAAATATTTGTATATCTTTTGTAGAATACCATCCTCCTTCAAGCCAATCAAAATCATGTTGTCTTGATTTCTTAAATTGATCCTCGTTTATAAATTCATGAATATTTGTGTTTATTTGTTTAAATATTAAATCTTTATTTAGCTTATTTATGGGACTTGTAGAGTAGGCTAATATACCACTTGCTGAAAGTAAAATGAGTTTATTGTTATGTTCATCAATATATCCGCTAGCAGGAAATTGATTTGCTATCCCATACATTAAAATATTTGTTTCAGGATTATAAATATCAACATCTAGAATATTTGATGTAAAACTGTGAGAAGAATTATAGATATATTCTAAATTACTGTTCTTTGATTTGATATGCATATCAAATTCATAAGGATCAACTTGTGATAATAATTTTTCAAAAATTTCTTCTATTGGCTGCAAATACTCAATATCTTCGAGCATATCTTGAAAAGCTCTTTCTAATAACCTTTTTTGCCCTTTAAATAGATTGCTTTCTTTTTGAATGGTTGCAATTTCTTTTTCAAGTTCGTCTATATTTTTTTGAGGAAAAATATATTTAGTAATTAATTGTTGTTGATTTTTATTTAAAAGATTTCTTAAAATATGAAAATCATAAAAAAAATTAAGTAAAAGAAAAATAAAGATTAATAAAAATAAAGAGTTAAGTACTTTCATTATAAAAATATTATAGATACTTGTTCAAAGACCTGTTTCTATTACAATTTTACCATGTTTATCTCGTGGCTCCTTTAAATATTCCCATGCACTACGATACTCTTCCATTGGATATGTACGATCAATATTAGGTTTTAAATTTCCTTCTTTCAATGATTTATAAACAAAATCAGTTCCTCTATTTTTCATTTCAGCATTTTCAACATAATTAAAAAGTGAATAAGGATGAAATTTAGCGTTTGCTTGAAACATATCTACTATTGGTAATTGAGGGAATACTCCATCTAATGTTCCATAAAAATAAATAGTAGCATCACGTGCAAGGGCAGGGCTATACTTTGATATCATGCCCTGACCAACAGGATCAAATGCAGCATCAATGCCTCTGCCATTTGTTACTTCTTTTATAGTGGATGCTAAATCATTTTTTTCAGGAATAATTACGTGCGAAGCGCCTGATTCAATTAAATAATCAGTATTTTTTTCAAACCGTGTAGTTGTAATCATATTGGCACCGTATAACTTTCCAATATTTAATGCTGCGTTTCCAGCTGTACTTGTACCAGCAGTTACAAGAATATTTTTTTCTGGTGACGCTTTGCAAAGTTCAACTATGGGATAATATGCTGTCATAAATTGCATCCATACCGAAGAACTTTCTGCAGCACTCAATCCTTCTGGGGCAGGAGTAATATATCTTGCATCTATCGTGACATAATCAGCGCTTGCACCTTTATTATAATAAAAATAGGGTAGAGTGCAGTATCGTTGACCAATCTCTATATTATTAACACCCTCACCAATTTGATCAACTATTCCAGCAGCTTCCATTCCTATTCGTGCAGGAAATTTTTCAAAACTAAAAGAATATCGATCTAGCATTAAATCCATATCACCCCAATTAAGAGCAAAAGCTTCTATACGAAGACGTACTTCACCTGGACCTGCATTTTGTATTTCGCAATCTTGTAATGTTAAACCTTGATAACCCGAATAATCTTTAATCACCCATTCACGTGCCATAATTTTTACTCACTTCTATTATTAAAATTGTAATACTAAATTGTCTTTAAATTATCAATTTTTCTATCCATGATAAAGAACCATAATGGAGGAATTAACGCCATAATTAACATGACAGAATAATTAGCAGGCATTTCAATAGCTTTTTCTTCCTGAGATAGAAGAGGGTAAGGCTTGGATGCACTCTGATGATGTTCTGCGTGAAGACCTAAATTAAACGTCGACCAATTAGCAGAGATGTGACGACTGTTCCAAGAATGGAGATCTGTAAATCTTTCGTATCTTCCATTTTCTTTTTTTCTCTCCAAACCATAATGCTGGATATAATTTACTAACTCCAATAAGATTATGGAAACAAAAGAATGAAAGATAATAAAAACTAAACCATTCATACCAGCAATTAAGTATGCAAATACTAAAAATAAAAATTCTAATACAAAATAATGAATCATTCTGTTTTGAAAACTAAAAATATTTATTCTTTTTCTATCGAGAATATTTTTTTCAATATTCCAAGATGAAATCACACTATTGATTACACAGCGAATAAAATAAAAATAAAAATTTTCACCTCTTCTAGCTGTAGCAGGATCTTCTTTAGTAGCTACATTTAAATGATGTCCATATATATGTTCGATACGAAAATGGCCGTAACAACATAAAACTAATAAAAATACTCCTATACCACGCATAAATTTATTTTTTCGATGAATGAGCTCATGTGCAGTTGTAATGCCAATAGACCCGCCAGACATACCTACTGCAGCACCCAAAGCAGCAGCAGTTAATAAAGTGATACTAGGGTTAGAGACAACAATTAAACCAAATATAATTAAAAATAAAATACAGGGTAGTACTATTAAAATAGAAAAATTGTGAAACACATTTTCTTTTAGTTCAAAATCATCTTTACTTAAGTAAGGTAATACCAGATCAATAATTGGCACTAATACAAAAACCCAAATAAATGGAGATATGGACCAGGAAGGATTTATTATTAATCCTAGAGAACTAGAAAATATTAATATTAGCGGCGTTATTAAATAAAAAATCATTGAAATAATTATATATTATTTTTTTTTCTAAACTAATACCTAAATTACAATAAGGATAATTTAATGAATAATAATATAAAAGGTCTCATTTTAATTATTGTCGGGATGTTATTTATCATTACCCAGGACGTTTTAATTAAGTATACTATTTACGATGCTTCTCTAATGCAAATCCTTGTATTTAGAGGCGGAATGGGTTTTTTATTGTTATGCCTATATTTAATTTATACAAAACAACCAATATTATTCGGAACAGCACACCCTTATATAGCTATTTTTAGAGGCTCAACTTTCTTCTTTGGCTTTACCTTATTTTTTATTTCGTTAAGCCAAATCACCTTAGCTGAAGCAACAAGTTTATTTTTTGTCAGCCCATTTTTTATAACAATTTATTCTTATTTTATTTTGAATATTAAAATTGGGTTAAATAGAATTTTTTCAATTATTGTCGGTTTTTCTGGAACACTTTTAATAATCAAACCAGAATTTAATGAAATAAATATTTATATGTTATTTCCAATTATTGCCGCTGCCACATATGCATTATCAATGACCTTAGCAAAAAAAACATCAGAAAAAGATAATCTATTTCAGCAAACCTTTCACATTTACATAGGTGCTTTTATTGGAGGAAGTATGATTAGTATTTTACTACATAATTCAGATTTAAACTTATCAATTTTTTCTATTCTAAGTAATTCATGGGTGCTAAATGATGTACAAACAATTGGATTAATACTATTTATTTCTACAACTGGCTGTATTGGAATATTTTGCTTGATTGCAGCTTACAGAGTTGGCTCACCGTTAGTAAACAGTATAGCAGAGTATGTACATCTTATCTTTGCTATAATTATAGGCATCATAATTTTTTCAGAAATACCCGATATAAATTCATTTATTGGAATTTTTCTTATAATTGCAAGTGGTATCTTTGTTGTATTTAGAGAAAATAAACGAGAAGAATTAGTTGTTGCTGAAACTACGCTTAGAACTTAAGTTAGATAAGTGGGGGCAAAACTCCCTCAGTGGAGAGGGCTTTATACCCCATAACAATATAGTGTATTATTTGTTTTAAATCTACTCGACTAAGAAAACTAATTCTTGGCTGTCTAGATCGACACCTGCATCAGTTCTCAGTTTTGCTAATTCTGGATCTTGCATAGCTTCTTGCATTTTTTCCATCGATTCAATCTCTAAAACTTGATAAATTTTCGTTTCATCATCTTTAGGATGGCCATATGCTAAAACTTTTATTCCATATTTTTCTCTATGAGTATCAACACTGAGAAAAAGATTTTTCCATTTTTCATAACCTTCTTTTAATCTAACATTCATAATAATTTTCATAAGAATTCCTAATATTTAATGTTTATATTCCATCTCCATTTGCTGAAATCATTTTAATTGCTTTACCTTTTTCAAATAAAACTGAAACGATTAATCCTCTTTTAGTATTATCTGTTGGAGCAATTGTTTGTAATGATGCAACTAGTATTTCATCAGTACTATAAAAAATTTTCCAATCAGGAGGTGATTTAATTTGTGCAAGTGTATTTAATGTTTCTTCTTTGTTTTCATAAATTTTATCATTAATCCTTGCTTTTGTAATAGTTTCCCAAATAAAATCATCTGCTAATAGAGAAGAAAGTGTTTCATCATTTGTTTCACCAGTGTAATTAAAAAATACTTCAGCAAATTTTTCTCCTAAATTCATAATTATCTCCTTATAAAATTAAAATTTATTCACATTTCTGTGGCACCAGTCTCAGTTCTCCATATTAATCCATCTTTTTTTAATGAAACCATCATTAATGCCTCTTTATCTCCAGATGCATAGGTATTAAAACGATGTGTAACTAAAATTTCATCATTTTCATAAATACAACGAACTTTATCTTCAGTAATATTATTAAACATTTCTAATGTTTGTTCTTCACTTCCTTCACTTTTTTTAAAAACTTTATTTTGCTTATGGCTAATAAATTCATGATCTTCATGGAAAAGAGCTCTGTGAGCTTTTGCATCTTTTTCTTCAAATGCTTTTTGTAATTTTTCAAATAACATAAATCTCCTTTTGCTTTTTAAAACCTAAGATTAAAACTTTACAATTTTATGAATATTCTATTATTGAATAATAATTAAGTTAAGTAAAAATAATATTATTAATAAAAAATAATAAATATTGACGAATAGTTATTCAAACCTTTTAGGTTTATTAATAAAAAGATTGTTGATCTTCATAAATTTTTAATAAAAATTCTATCATAATTTATAATTAAATTGAAAGGAGGATATTAAATGTCAATTTTTATATCACTTGGCATCTATTCACAAAAAGGTGCAGATGGCATCATTAATGGAGACTCTGATAGAAAAGCAGCTATGGAAAAAATGGTCAGCAGTGTTGGGGGTAAATTAATTGATTATCATATAACAAGAGGCCAGTATGATTTTGTTATGATTACTGAGGCAGAGTCGTTTGAAAGTATGGCTGCATGTGCTTTAAAAGCAAAAGCAGCAGGTACTCTTACAGAAGCAGTAACTTTAGAGTCTGTTGATTTAAACAAAGTAAGAGAGATGGGAAATAAAGTAGATTTTTCTCCTCCTACTTCTTAATTAACAAAGCACTCTTTTTTTTCTAGAGTGCTTTTATTAAAATACAAACTTTAGAACGGTATATTTTTCTGAGGCCACCCAGAATTTCTACATTTCGTATCTTTATTAGGTGCTGTTTCACATAAGATTATAGCATGAGCAAAATGTGCTTGAGAATTATTCGATAACTGATCTGTCAGTTCATCACATCCAGACCAAAGGTCATCACATTTATTAGATTTTCCAACATTTGCATATTTTACTTTAAGATCTGGAATATCTATATTTTCTGATGTAGCATCATCCATATAATTTCGATAAGGGCCAAACTTCATACGTATTTTATCTGCGCCTGCTAAAGTTTGACCATAGTAACTTGATACTAGTTTCCCATCAATCCATAAATGCAAGAAGCCATCATCTGCCCATTTAGCATTTATTATTAAATTAACCCACTTACCTTTTAAGGAAATTTCATTTTGATTAAGATCAAGTGAAAAGGTATTATAATAATTCTGCCGACCAGTTTCATTATTATCTGTAAAAAATTTATCTGAATTAAATGTCCATGAAAACCTATTATTTGAATAATTAAAAGTTGGGCCTACTCCTACTTCTGATTTACCTTTAATAGGTTTAAAATCAAAAATACTTAGATTATGTTTTTTGCTAAAATATGTTCCATCTAAAAAATATTCTACGCGGTACCATTTAGTTTGGTTTTTTTTAGCAACTTTTTTAAGTGGTTCCATTATCTGAAAACGTTGAGCGTGCCCAGGATTACCCCATCTTTCCCAATCCAACTTATGACCTTCATCTGAATATTTAACATTAAATTCTACACCTTTTTCTTTGACACCAAATCTATCTTCAAATTCATCAAAAAAACTAACTAGCCCCTTTTTTTCTTTGATATTTCTTATTGTGAAAACCATATTACCTTCTAATTCACCTCTTAAAACATATTGATCATAATTTTTCTTTTCTTTTTTTTTCATTTTATCTTCGAATTTATTTCCAAAAGACAAAGATGGGATAGATACAATTAGTAAAAAAATTAGAATATATTTCATGAGAATTTTTCCTTTCTAATATAGCCAACTTTAGTTGTTTTAAAGTGCTTGAAGGGAACATTAAGATCTTCAATTGCTTTAATAGTCTCATCTGTAATATTACCGTAAACTTCTATTTCAAATTTATCTGCTATTGCTTGATGTTTTTCTACATAAGCTACAACAGGAGGATTATTAATGTGGTGAACCATTGCTTCACTGGTACGATAAACTTCACTCCAGGTAAATTCTAGGGGATCTGTTGGATCTTGATCAAAAGTATGGATCAGCATATCTGGTTCTGATGAATTAACGGCGTCATCAGCTTCTTTTGCTATCTTGAGATACTCTTCAACCTTACCTTCTTTTACACGTATTCTTGCTATTAAAATAAAAGGATTAGACATATATTAATATTAATTTCCACCTTCTAACATAATGAATGTTTGAGTTTCAAGATCTACTCCTGCTTCTGTTCTTAATTTTACCATTGAAGGTAAATTGAGCATTTCTTGCATTCGCTCCATAGATTCAACCTGAAGAACTGTATAAATTTCATCTTTATTATCTTTGGGATGTCCATAAGCTAATACAGTAACCCCATATTCTTGTCTTAAACTATTGTTTTCATCAAACGCTTGTTTCCAATGCTCATAACCTTTAGTTATTTTTGCATGTGATATGATTTTCATAATTAAACTCCTTTCTTAAATTTAAAATTTGTATTCTTTTAAAAACATTTGAGGGGAGTTAATCCCCTCTAATGAAATTTTTATAAAATCTATTTTTTCATTGCATTAAACATACTTAAAGTATCATCATAAGCGATAAACTTTGACAACTTATCATCTTTTACTTCCATATAGTGTCCAAAAATTGTATCCATGCCTTCAGCAGTTGCTTTTGCATTTACAAAAACTTTATCACCTTCGCTGATCATTGATTCTATCGTAACTTTAAAATTGGTCCAGAGCTCAGGAGTTTTCATTAATTGTTTTTGAAAACCCTCTTTATTATGAGTTCCAGAAAATGGATGCTTATCACCTGGATATACCCAAATAAAATCATCGTGTACTATATTCATAAAACCTTCCATGTCACCTTTTCCAAAGAGATCGTAACATTGTTCTACTAATGCTTTTGAGTCCATAATTTTTCCTTTCTTTTACAAAAACTTTAACACCTTTTTTGTTACATATTTTTTACTGTTAGATTAATGCTTTGAAAGCAATATAGCCATGATATAATTCTATAACAAAGTTTTTTTACAATAATGTATTTCTAATAATTAAATTTATCAAACTATAGAAACAAAAGAGGGATAATATGAAAAATAAATTATTAATAATTTTTACATCTTCCATTTTTTTAATATTTGGTTCAGCATTTGCTGGTGAAAAATATGAATTTACTGGAACCGCATATAATACAAGTGGCTTTGAAGCACCGATAGTAACAGCTAGTGAAGCTCAAATTTGGAACTGGAGCAATGATTCTTTTTGGATTTACGATGATGCTCCAGAAGGATGGCCTAAAGAAGTAATGGCAGACTGTAAGGGTAAAGGTATTGCAAATAAAGATGGCATACCTCTAGCAGGATTTTTTATGTGTACAGTTCATGATACTGATGGAGATCTTTTTCTAACAAGTGGAAATTGGGAACCCGCTAAAGGTGGAGGCGATTGGACATTTATTTCAGGAACAGGTAAGTTTGAAGGAGTGACTGGTGGAGGTAGCTATTTAAATGGTGTTCAATTTATGGGTGGCGATACCTTAAACTTTGTTACGTCAATAGAAATGCCAAACTAAATTATTTAGAAAGGAGAAATATGGTTAGAATACAATGGATTATGAAACCTTTCCCTGGTCAAAACGATCAGGCAATGGAAAATGTTAAAAAATTTGCAAAGTTATGGAAAGATCAAGGTGCTAACAAATGCACAATAGCAATTATGTCTGGAAATATGTGGGGTCATATTTCTTTTAATTGTAATTTTGATAATTTTGAACATTTAGGCAAAACGAGAGACTTAGTTAGAAGTCATTCAGACTTAAAACTTATGATTAATGATGGAAGTAAGCTAGGTGAAATAGTTCAAGAAAACAGCTACAGTATAGTTGAAAATTACTAAAACTTTAAATAAAAAATTATAAAGGAGTTATAAAATGTCATTAATGGTTTGGATCAAAGTTCATATTAAAGAAGGTAAAATGGATGAATATATAAATTTACATAACTTACCAAATGGAAGAGCTTACACTTTATCGCAAGAAGGGTGCAAAAGTATTATTAGATCCATAGATACAGAAAATAAAAATGTTTTACTTTTAACCGAGGAATGGAGTAGTATGGATGATTGGGATAAATATATAGCTAAAAGAGAAAGTGGTGAAGAAGACGATAATTTTTTAAAGAAGATAGAAAATCTTCTTACCGACAAAGGTCTCGAAATCACTTTTTCAGAAATAACTAAATAAAATGGCAATCCCTATAAAGTTAAACTGCCAAAAAATGACCCTGGTGGAGAACACGACTAATTCTTTTAGATAACTACCAAACTTATTGTGACGAAAATTAATGAATATTAGATTTTATATAAAGATTATAGTTGGTTTATTGATTGTTAAATTTGCATTTGCAGAAGTTATAGATGTCGATGATCAAGAAATGATAAAATTATCAAATTTTAATATTCCAATTGTAGATGTAAGAAGAAGTTCAGAGTGGGTACAAACCGGCGTCATTCCAAATAGTATTTTACTAACTTTTTTCGATGAAGAAGGGAATTATAATTTTGATGAATGGTACGAAAAATTACAACTAGAAATAAATGTAACTGATCCAATAATCTTAATTTGTAGATCAGGAAAAAGATCTAAGGTAGTTGCTAATATGATAGATGAGAAATTTAATACGATTATTTATAATTCACAAAATGGAATCAACTCATGGATTAATAAAAAATTCATAACAGTTGAACCTCATCTGAATTAAAACAAAATAACGTTTGCTAGGATATACAAAGCTGTAAGGACACAGAAAATTAGCACCAGATATCTGATAATAAACATTTTTTCATATAATAAAAAATAGTACCCATAAGAGCAACTCTTAACTGCATCCTAAGTTGGTGTTAGGATTATTAAAATGATTATAATTTTGTTAAAAATTATTATTAATTTTTATTTTAAATTAGTTTTTTAAATTGTTTAAAAGTAAGTTTTTAAAT
The DNA here is from genome assembly GCA_902614395.1 of uncultured Alphaproteobacteria bacterium. Classification (GTDB taxonomy): domain Bacteria; phylum Pseudomonadota; class Alphaproteobacteria; order HIMB59; genus CACPNW01. Next base: position 25,598 of record CACMKW010000009.1, read on the forward strand.
TCTTCAACAGCAACTGTAGCAGGTTTATGAATGGCAAAATCAAATTGATTTTGATTACTTGATGGCTCCAAATTTAATTCAATTGTTGGTTTGCGCATATCTTTAAACATCGAAACGAAACCGGCAGCAGGGTAGACTTGTCCTGAAGTGCCTATAGAAACAAATAGACTAGATTGTTCGGCCAAATCATGAATTTCATCCATTTGCATTGGCATTTCACCAAACCATACAATGTGAGGTCTCATTTGAGAGCCGCATTTAGCGCATTTGTGGGTCTCATTTAGGTCCTCTGTCCACTCAAACACATGATTATCATTCATTATACATCTCGCCTTATTTAGCTCACCGTGCATGTGAATTATTGATGATGATCCTCCAATCTCATGCAAATTATCGATATTTTGTGTAACTATATGAATTCTATATGTTTTTTCTAATTCATGAAGAAGAATATGGGCCCTATTTGGCTTAATTCCTGAATTTAGTTCTTTTCGACGTTTATTATAAAAATCATAGACAAGAGTAGGGTTTCTATAGAATCCTTCAGGACTAGCAACATCTTCAATTCTGTGATTATTCCATAGTCCATCAGAATCTCTGAATGTCTCAATCCCAGACTCTTTACTTATACCGGCACCAGTTAATACAAAGATCTGGGAATCAACTAAAATCTGCGGTAAATATTCCATTTAATACACTATATACAGTATTTTATTACACGTGAAAATCTATATCTAGTCTGTAATATTAGAAATAGATTTAGATAATATATATAACTAACTGATTTATAGTATTAATATTTATAACTTGACTATTATTTACGATAACTGTAATTATCGTAATATATAATATGGTAAAAATATCACTAAATGACAACGTAAATAAGCTAAAGGAAAAATCCAAAGCTAAAAATACTCAGGATAAATATCAAGGAGATTGGTTAAAGTTTATAGATTATTGCAAAAATAAATACAATTGCAGTCCTTTAGATGTTGATGATCTAGATAGTGCTTACGCATTAACAGCTAATTATATGGACTGGCTACATGAAGATCCAGAAGCGAAAATACTCAAAGGATCGAGCAACATACCGGGTAGAGAAAATGTAAATAACAACCCCTACTCCTCTACTGCCTATAAAGCTTCCACTATACAAAGAATCTTAGCATCTATTACATATAAATATAGAGTTAACGGATTTCAATTTGATAGAAAAAATCCAAATATTTCCGAAACAATTAGTGCAATTATAAGAGATGAAAAAAATAATAAATCTGGTCAAGCAAGAGAGTTGTTAAAAGCAGATATTGAAAAAATTATTGATAAAATTCCAAATGATAACGATGATTTTAGAAACATAAGAGATAGAGCTCTTATTTTAATTGGTTTTTATAGTTTTTGTAGAAGATCTGAGCTTTTAGGCATGAAATACGAACATCTAAATTTTGAAGAAGATGGTGTTCAAGTATTAATACCTTTTTCTAAGACTGATCAAAAAGGTGAAGGAAGAATGATCTATTTACCTAAAAATAATTCACCTTATTGTCCCGTATCTGCGTTAAAGAATTGGTTAGAGGTGGCACTAATTGATTCAGGTCCACTCTTTTATAAAATTAACAAAGCTAATAATATAGAAAAATATATTCTTAATAATAAGAATCAAAAAGTAAGTTTGACTGACACAAGTTTTGTTTTAATTTTAAAGAAAAGAGCTGAGGACGCAGGTATAGAAAATTGTGATAAAATTTCTGGTCACAGCTTAAGAATAGGTTCGATTACTCAGGCTAGAATGAATGGAGTACCTACTCATGAAATTATGGCTCAAAGCGGTCATAAGACAACGCAAATGATAGATAGATATACAAAGCTAACAAATATAAAAGAAACTAGTGCAGCAAAAAAATTATAAATTAATAAAATGCAATTGCTGCTGCAATTAAAACTATTACTAACAGCCCTCTTCCACTCATTGTAGCTATTTTCATTATAGATTTGTTAGGTGGTAAATTATTTTTAGAGCAATTAAAAACGTGAAAATTTACATAAGCAGATAGGCCTAAAAGAAAACCTGCAGCAATTAATTTGATTGTAAATGCACTATTAATAATAAAGCCTCCATATAAATTAATTGAAAGAATAATTCCTGATATCCATAAGATAATAAGAGATATCAAACCTATGTAACCAAGTAATTTTAATATCTTTGCTGTATTTAAATCAGGAATTTGATTTGCCTTAGCATAAACAGACTGTATTATGCCACCGCCAACCAAAACACCGCCTGAAAAAACTATTGCAAGGTAATGTATGAACTTTAGTATAATTATTATTGTCATTAAAATTTAATATTAACTTATTATTTTTATAGTATTATGATTATGTATGAAAATAAAAAAAGGAGATAAATTAGAAGAAATTACCCTACCCCGACATGATGGTAATAAATTTAATTTATCAGATACTAAAGGCAAAAAAGTTTTATTGACTTTTTATAGAGTTGCTGGATGCACTTTTTGTAATTTAAGACTAATTGAGTTTAATAAAAGATTTAATGAATTTGGTCCAAATTTCACCCACGTAGGAATTTTTCATTCAAATGTTAATCTTTTGAAATCAAATATGAAGAAGCACGGCCCCATTCCATTTACAGTTTTAGCAGATGAAGAATTTAAATATTTTCAAAAATATTCAATAGAGCGTAGTTGGTTTAAGTTATTTTTGGCAGGAATTTATAAAACATTCTCTATCTTTCCGGCCTTAATAAGAGGATTCATGCCTATTCCTCTTGGAGGATATTTTAATACTGCAGTAGCAGATATAATGATTAATGAAGAAGGTATTGTAGAAGAAGTTTTATATGCAAAAAAACATGCTGCAGATCATTTTGCATTTAATAAAGTAAAAGAATTTTCTTTAAATTGATAAAAGCTGGGAATTGAATCCCAGCTTTTAGTTACATATAAATTATATCTGACATATTATAAATAAGATATATTGATACAAATAAAAATACATGCCCTATTACTTCATCAGCGACATCACTTTTTGCATCCGGGTCTATAAATTTTAATCTTTGGGCCCAACTTAAAATTACTTGAGCAAAAGAAAGTAAAAATCCGTTTACAAAAAATATCCAGCAAGATTGAGGTCCGTTTTCTCTAAATAATATCCAAATTCCAATTATTACTATTGGCAAAATAAATGTTCCTATGATTCTTACAATTGGCAAAGCCTTTTCTCCTAAATCATATCTTGTAACAAGTGAATTTGGTGAAAATATAGTTAGGAAACCATAGTAAGATATGCCTAATAAATTAATTAAAAATAAAATTAGATTTAAAGTACCTCCAAAATTTTCAACCATAATTACTCCTTTTTAAATTATTATAGATAAATTTTATCAGATAAACCATAAATTATAATTAAGTTTAGTACTAGAACAACTGCTGATACAATTGGCTGTTCTATTGTCGAATTAACCTTATCCCTTCCAAAAAGGAAAGCTATTTTAAAATGAAAACAAAAATTGTAGACAGTTGCCATTGCAAAGACAATAACATTAATTATAAAAAAAGGCCAAGTACCTTCGGGGCCTGTGAATAAAATATAAAGACCAACAAAGAAAAAAGCAGTAACCCAAAAAATTCCAAAATTGGCAGCAGGTGCAGCACTTGAATCAGTATTATATTTTGCAAATTCTTTTTCTTTATTAAACAAAAATGTAAATGAGTAATAACCAGCTAAAGCAATATTAATTATGTATAAAATCAAATAAAAAATTCCATTAAAACTTTCAACCATAAAAGCCTCCTATAAAAATTATTTATATATACATTTGTTTTTTAAGATTCTGTGACAATAGTTACCATATTTGCCTAGTATTTTAAAAAAAATTTAGTTAAAAAAAATATATGAATTCTGAAAGAAAATTAGCAACTATTCTTGCTACTGATTGTGTTAATTTTAGTAAACATATGGAGGATAGCGAAGAGCTTACACTCACTAATCTTAATGATTGCAGAAAAATAATTGATGAAGTTATAGCTGAATTTGATGGTAAAATTTTTTCAACCGCTGGTGATTCTGTTGTTGCTGAATTCTCTAGTCCTGTACAATGCGTTAAAGCTGCTATTAAATTTCAGGATAAATTATATGAAAGAAATGAACATTCTTTAACTAAGTTACAATTAAGCTGGAGAGTTGGTATCCACGTTGATGATGTTATTGTAGAAAATAATAATATAATGGGTTCAGGTGTCAATGTTGCTGCAAGACTAGAAAGTCAAAGTGAGCCAGGTAAAATTCTCGTGTCAAAAATTGTCAAAGATCAAGTTGATAAAAGAATTGATTATTCAATAGAAGCTGATGGTACAAGAAAACTAAAAAATATAAGCGATGAGTTCGAGGTTTTCAAAGTAAAAGGTTTAAAAATAGATGATGATGATTTTTTCTCTGAAGAAGTTAATAAGGAAAACAATGAAGATGAAAATAATAAAAAAGATGATAATGTAATTATTACACGAAATTCTTCACAGCCAAAGATAGCAATACTTACATTTAAGAATGTAAGCAAAAATGATGACAGTGAATTTTTGGTTGAAGCTATAACAGGTGATTTAATTATAGAATTTTCTAGATTGAAAGAATTTGATGTTGTTTCAAAAAAAACATGTGACGATCATGATAAAAGTAATGAGGACGCACTTACATTTGCAAAAAAACATAAAATTGATTTTTTAGTTGGTGGAAACATTAGATCAGCTGGTAATAGATTAAGAGTAGCAGTAGATTTAACAAATGCAAAAGATGGTTCCATTATATGGGGTGATCGATATGATAGAGTTCTTGAGGATATTTTTGATATTCAAGATGAAATTGTACAAAAGATATCAAAAGAATTATTAGGCAATATAGAAATTACAAATTTACAAAATATTAAAAGAAAACCCACAGAAAATTTAAATTCTTATGAAAATTTAGTTATTGGAAGATATCACTGGCTTAGACAATCATTAGCAAAAGAACATAATGATAAGGCTTTATATCACTTTGATAAAGCTCTCGAACAAGATGAAACGAATGCAAGAGCGCACTCACTTAAAGCTTGTACAATTGGTGGTGGGTTAGGTAAACAATATTATGAAGATAATGATAAAATGATGAAAATGATTTTTCATCATATTGAGAAAAGTTTAGAGCATGATGAGAACGATTATGAAGTAAGAAGAATTAGCTCTGCTATTTCTTTAATGCAAAAAAAATATGAAGAATCAGAGGAACATGGAAAGATTGCCTACTCTATGAATCCAAATGATCCAAGAGTACTTGCAGTTTACGGTGAAATATTAGTAAGAAATAAAAAAATTGATCAAGGTTTAGAATTACTTCACAAAGCGCTTGAATTAGATCCTATACCTGCTGGTCAAAAAACATCAGATAACAGATATAGAGATCTTGTATTAGGTTATTTTTGTAAAAAGGATTATGATGTTTGCATAACCCAAGCTCAAAAAATTAAAGAGTTGGAACCACGATCTTGGATATTCCTCTTATTTTCATTAAAAGAAAAGAATAATGAAATTAATTTAAAAGAAAATGAATATTTTGTTAACAAATATGATGATTATTCAAAACTAGATTGGAAAGAAACAATTAAAGGTTTTCATCTACCAGATGAAGAAATGAATAAAAATTTAGAAAATTTTACAAATCAAGTTATTAATTAATCTTTATTTTTTCTATCTGAAAAAGCACTTGCTAATATACCGGCTGGTAAAGCAACAGCTCCAATTCCAAACAATGCAGTGCATACTGCAGCAAATCTACCTAAAAATGTAATAGGTGTATAATCACCATAACCTGTTGATAGTAAAGCTGCAGAACTTACCCATAAAGCTCTCGGGATTGATCCAAAAGCTTCTGGTTGCAAATCTCCCTCGACAACATAAAGTAAAGTAGCAGATAATAACATAAGGCTTAGAGTAATTAATAAAGAAAATATTAATTCATGCCTTCTGTCGTATATTGCATGTAAAATAAAATTTACAGACTCACTAAAACGTCCAAATCTTAAAATACTAAATATTCTTATAGCTCTTAATAATCTTACTAAAAAACCTTCATTTATTCCTATTAAAAATAATGGGATAAGTGCAATTGCATCAATTAAAGCAGGGAGAGTAAAAATATATTTTATTTTTCCATTAAGTCCTTTGAATTTATCTATTTGATCAACAGCTATTAATCTACAAATATACTCAATTAAAAATACTATACCAAAAAAAAGTTTTGCTGAGTCAAAGAGCTGCGAGTATTGATCATAAATCAGTTTTTCTGACTCAATAACAACAAAAACACAGTTCAATATAATGAGAAAGAATATAATTTTTTCAATTAATGTAAAATCCTTCTCTTCAAGACCAAAATGTAAGTGTTCAAATAAATACTTTGAAAATGAATTCATTTTTATATAAATTCTTTATAGTAAAAATTACAAAATGAAAATTAACATTTTTTATCTACTTTCTAAGATTAGTATAATTTTAATATGCTTGTTATGTATCTTATCCATTCTATTATTTTATAATAATGCAGTTACTTTAAATTCTTTATATATACTCATTTCTCTACTCATTATTGGCTCTGTTATACGACTTAATAAATTAAAGAAATTTACTCGAGTATTATTTACTATCATTATACTTCCCATTTTATCATATCTAATGGTAAATTTTTCTTATGATATAGTTATTCAAAAGGAATTTTTATTAATTAATCAATCTATAAGCAACTTTATAGATAGAATCTTACTGATAACTTTATATTTTATTCCATCAATATTCATAATGATGTTTTATAAATATGAAGTATTGTCATTAAACGACAAATCAGGAACAACAATACCTGAAATTATAACATTTCTTTTTCAGTTTTTATTATTTGCAATACCATCATTTTTAGTTTTATCGTTTGTTTTTAATTTAGAACTTACAAGTATACTTGCTGCTGGTGGAATAGTTTTTGCTGCCATTGCTCTTTCCCTGCAGTCGAGTTTATCAGATTTAATTAAAGGAATTTTTGTAAATATTGAGAGACCATTTGCTATTAATGATTGGATAACTGTTGATGATAAAACAGGTTATGTAGAAAATATTACATGGAGAAGTACAAGAATAAGAACATTTCAGAATACTGAAGTAATCATTCCAAATGAAATCGTTGCAGATTCAATTTTAACTAATTGGAGCAAACAAGATAAAGAAAAAATGAGTGAAGGTTTCCATATTTTTAATAAATTATATTTTCACCCATCTCATGACCCAGAAAATATTTCAAAATTACTTTATAATGCTCTTAAAAAAGCAAAACCTGTTGATGGTAGAGAGCAATTAAATTTACAGTGGGTTCGTTTTATTGGAGCTAATGAATTTGGATTAGAATTTGTTGTTGCTTTTGATTGCACAAAGAGAATTTTAAAAAATTCGATGCAAGATAGTGTTATGATGGAAATACATAAAACTTTAAGACATGCAGGAGTTCAAATGTCTGCTGGAAAACTTTATGGAAAACTTGAAGAAGATACAGGACTGCATGCTCTTGATACGAATAGAAATAGAGAAGATTTTGAAAAAAGGCAGGTTAGCGAATTTAATCCTTATAATGAGTCAGTAAAAAATAGAGTTCTTTTACAAAAAATTCCTATTTTTATGTCTTTAAATTCTGAAGATTTAGATGAAATTGCTGAAAATGCAGAAAGACTTCATTTTGAAAAAGACGATTACATTATTAAACAAAATGATTCTGGAGATTCTCTTTACGTTATAAATGACGGAGTAGTATCAGTTTACCTTGATAATGAAAATAAAGATAAAGTATTTTTAGCCAAACTTGGTGTTGGAGATTTTGTTGGTGAAGGTAGTCTTCTAACTGGTGAACCAAGATCTGCTAATGTGATAGCCGAAACTCCTTGTATAGTAATAAAAGTTAGCAAAGATATTATAAAAGATATTTTTTCTAAAAATCCTAATGTGTATGATTATGTTGCAAATATTCTAGCTCAAAGAAAGTTAAAACTTGATAAGAAAAAAAATGAAAGTCAATTAACTAAAGATGAAAATAAAAATCTTGTTAATGATATTAAGAATGCAATAATAAATTTTTTGAAATAAAATAACCTCCCCTATTCATCTTCAATTTCTTTTCTAAAATCTTCTTGTAGTTTTTTTAATTCTTTCATCGCAGCTTTCATATCGGAACTATCAAATATTTGAATGTCCACGTGATTACCTTTTTTCGAATATGATTTTTTTGTTTTACTATTACTTTTATTTTTAAAACTAATTACCTTGTGAGTTTTAACAGGTCTTACAAAACCTTTAGGAGTTATTTCTTTGTACTCTTCACAATTAATTTGATTTTTAACTAAATTATAAGTTGTATCAGAAATAATTATTTCATTTTCAGGAGCAATGGATTGTAATCTAGACGCTAGATTTACAGAGGAACCTATAGCTGTATAATCACTCATTACACTAGATCCAAAATCACCAACATTCGCAAAACCTGAAGAGATGCCATACCTTACCTTCAATCCATCTTTAACACCCTGTCTAATCCAGAAAGATTGCAGTTCATTGACTCGTTCTTTCATTTCCAACGCCATGCTTATACAATTTATTGCATCATTTTCATCTCCTAATGTTTCAGGAGCACCGTGAAAGGAAAGTATTGCATCGCCAATAAATTTATCAATCGTAGCATTTGAATTTATTGCAATTAAACTCATTTCACTAAGATAATTATTCAAGATTAAAGCAAGTTTTTCTGCTTCTAATGAGTCAGATAGATCAGTAAAATTAACAATATCAGAAAAAAATATGGTTAAATTTTTCCTGACATAACTCTCTTTTGTTTTTTTTCCTGACTCTTCCTGATCAAAAATAGACTGGTATACTTGTGGTGAAAGATATTTTGATAACCTATTTGCAATATTTTCTAATCTTTTAGTTTTTTCTTCAATTAATTCTCTATCTTTTAATTTTTGATCAAGTAATTCCTCTTTTTCCCTTCTTAGATTATACTCATCTGTTCTATCAACAAATTGCCCTTGAATACCATTTAAAAAAGGAAAATCTTTGTTTTCAGTATATGCAGATAGTAAAGAATAAACCTTAATTTCATCATCAATTTTTATTTCTATTTTAGGGATAATAACAAAACCATTTTTTTCTAATTTTTGTTTAAAATTTTTAATATATTCATCTGCAACTCCAAGCTGTTCTAATATACTAGTAAAAGGAATATTATTGACAGTTTTTAAAATAGGAAAAAATTTTTTAAAATTTTTATTTACTCGCAGAACTTCTAAATTTCTATTGGCAAAATAAGCAGCTGTGACAGCATTAGAGAAATTAAAAAAACTTAAATCTATGATAGTTTTTTCATCAAAAAACTTATCCAGTTTCATTTATAATTTTATTATGGGTGATGTTTAGTAATTCCGCTAATATAATCCATGATTGCTATAACTAAGCCTGATAAAATAAATACCGCATGAATGAATATCATTAAGTATATTTCTTCTGATGTTTTGGAACCTACATCAATAAAAGCTTCTAGCAATCCGATACTTGAAATAGCTACTATTGAGGCAATAAGCTTTAATTTTAAACCTGAAAAATCAAGCTTACCCATCCACTCTGGTTTATCTTCAGATTGATTTGCAATATCTATTTTAGACACGAAATTCTCGTATCCAGCAAAAATTACCATTAAAACTAAATTTCCAACAAGAGCTAAGTCAACAATATGCAACACAAATACAAGAAGTTCATTTAAGGTTAATTCACTTAAGTGTGTAATTTCATAAATGAATAACGCAATAACTTTATATGTAATAACTAGTAGAGTAAGACATAGCGCAACGTAAACAGGAGCTAAAGCCCATCTGCTTGAAAACATTGCTCTTTCAAGAAGTCCCTCAAACAATCTACGCATTCAATATAAGTAATTTTTAAATAATATTTGTCAATTAAATTTTACTACTTGCCCCATTTATAAGTAAGTAAATCGTATCTTTTAGCAAAATTTAATAATAAATTTTTTGTATCTTGATCTAAAGGTTTAATTGGATCTCTGCAGAAATCTGATTTAATTACCCCACCTTCTTTCATTACTGTTTTTGTAGCTCTGAAACCACATTGTCTATTTTCAAAATTAATTAAAGGCAGAATATTATTATAAATTTCTTCAGATTTATCTTTTTCATTATTCCAAAAAAGATCAATTACTGGAGCTATTTTTTCTGGAAGCAATGCTGAGCTCATACTTCCAGAAATTCCAGCTTCTAAGTCGGCGTATAAAGTAATACTTTCTTCACCATCAAAAGGTGCATCTAATCTAGAACTGCAATTTTTAATCAGAGCTCTTATTTTTGATGCTGCGTTAACACTTTCAATTTTAAAACATGTTAGTTGTTCAATTTCATTGATCATTTTTGTAAGAAAAGGTACTGAAAGTTCAATTCCAGATAATGGTGCGTCTTGTATCATTATAGGTATTCCGACCTTAGAAATTTCATCAAATTGTTCAAAAATTTGATCTGCATTGCCTTTAAGTAATGCACCGTGATAAGGCGGCATCATCATAATAATATCAGCTCCAAGTGATTTTGCTAACTCTGCTCTTGGACGCACAATATCAGTTGCAAAATGACTAACTGTAACAATAGTCTTAACTCTTCCATCAATTTTTTTCATAGAAAGTTTTGTTAATTTTTCCCTTTCATCATCTGCAAGTAAAAATTGTTCAGAATAATTAGCAAGAATACATATGCCTTGAACTTTTTGATCAACCATACAATCCAAAACTCTTTCCATACCTTCATAATCTACTTCGCCATTATCGTGAAAAGGTGTTGGGGCTACAGGCCACATTCCATAATATTTATATTTAGTACTCATATAACTTTCAATTAAATATTAATTTCCATTAATAACAATATTTTTAGTTTTTTTAAAATCTTTGCTTCTTTCATTATATGTTATAAGCAATACTGATGAAAATACAACTATCCCCCCAATCCATGTCCATACATCTGGGGTTTCATTAAAGACAAAAAAACCAAAAGCAGAACCAAAAATTAATCCACTAAACCACACTGGTTGCGTTACTGATAATTCAGCATATTTATATGACAAAGCTAAAGATAGATGGAGAATTGTACCTGATATCGCACCTATAAAAACAAAAATTAAAGATTGTAATGAAGGCATTTGCCAAAAATATATAGCAAGAGGTAAAGCAAAAATTGTCATAAGAGTATATTGATATGTAACCATTGTTATAGGAGAATCATCTTTAGAGACAAATTTAGATACGATAATAATAAAAGACCAGAAAGTTAATGAAATTAAAATCATAATTGTTCCAATATTAAAATCTACAATACCAGGTCTAATAATAATAAGCATTCCTATAAAACCAATTACTAATGCCAAAATACGATACATATAAACTTTCTCTCTAAAAATTATAAAACTAAGTAAAACAACAATTATAGGACTCAAGAAATGTAAAGCTTTAAATTGTTCAAAGGGAACATATACTAGAGCGCCAAAACCAAGTATCATCATGGGAAGATTGAACAATCCACGAATAAAATAAAATTTAAAATTTTTTGTTTTATATGGAATAAATTTTTTTTTAATTAAATATGGAAAAATTATTATAAGACCAAAAAAAAATCTTAGAAAACCAATTGTATATACATTAGAATCATATTGTGCACTTCTAATTAATGACTCCATTAAAACTGCAAAAAAAGATCCTGAGACAGTTAATAAAATTGCTTTTATATTATTATTCATTAGCTATTTAGGTTTAATTGAATTGATTTCTTTGCAATATCTTTTTTAAGATAGTTTTCTCTGTAGGTAATAATCAATATGGATGAAAAAATAATTAAACCGCCAATTATTGTCCAAATATCAGGAATTTCATCAAAAATTAAGAAACCAAAAAAAGATGCTATTAAAAGACGTGAAAAGTTAACAGGTTGTAAAACAGATAGATCAGTAAGCTTGTAAGCCGTATTTATACATAGATGTACTATAGTGCCAGAAATTCCAGCAAAGATTAGATAAATTATTGTTTGCGAAGATGGGGTATCCCAAAAATATAATGCGATAGGAAATGATAATATTGTAACAAAAGTGTATTGATATGATAAAATTGTAAAAGCACTATCTTCCTTTGCAGCAAATTTAGTTATTATTACTACAACTGACCAAATTAGACAGGCACATAAAACCAAGTATGCACCTACATTAATGCTAACAAATCCAGGTCTTAAAATTACAAACACTCCAATCAAGCCAATAAATAACGCGCTAATACGTATTAAATAAATTTTCTCTTTTAAAAAAATTACACTCAATATTACTACAATTATTGGAGTAACAAACGAAATAGCTTTGATTTGTTCTAAGGGTATAAATTGCAACGCAGAAAAACTGAGAAGCATCATTGGAATATTTAAAATACCTCTTGTTAAATGAATTTTAAAATTTGGTGTTTTATAATTTTGAAATTTACTATAAAAAATAAAAGGTAGTATTAAAATCAACCCAAAAAAAAATCTTAAAAAACCAGAAGTAAATACATTAATATCTTCCAAAGAAATTTTTAAAAAAACATTCATTACTACTCCAGAAAAAGAAGCAATTAGTGCTAAGACGATAGCCTTAACATTATCTGTCATAAATTAAACAAATGGAATATCGCAAATTTCTCCAACATATTTCTTAGAATCAATCAATATGTCGAAATTACCTTTATTAGTAAAGTATGGTTTTTTTATCATTGCTATGCCAATTACTTTATTGAACGTTGGTGAAAAAACTGCTGATCTAATTTCACCAATGATTTTATCATCTATAGTTAAATTAATAGCTGATCTTAAGTTTATTTTATCTAGATTAATTTTAACACCCATTAATTTTTTTTCTATCCCACTGTTTTTGATTTTTATTAAATTATCTTTTCCAAGAAATTCTATATTTGTATCTAAATTTACAAATTTCTCTAAACCACACTCTAAAGGATTATCATTTATATCCATATCATTGCCGTAAGAGAGTAAAGCACCTTCAATTCTTTCAATTAGATGAGGGCATCCTGGCTTAACATTAAACTCTTTACCTTGTTCAAATAATAAATCGTATAATTCTAATCCAGATTTAGAATTTTCTACATATATTTCTACACCGCCCTGCTTTGACCATCCAGATCTAGCAATCAAATGTTGAGTAGATTGAAAATTAAAATATTTAAAATTATAAAATTTTAAATCTAAAATCTCTTTACCAAATATTTTTTCCAATAAATTAAAAGCCTTAGGTCCTTGAACTGCCATAATATTTACATCAGGTTCAGAAATTGAAACTTCTAATTTTTTTCCTATAGCTAGACCTTTAGCAAATAACATAACATCAGAGTCAGCAATTGAAATCCACCATTTTTCATCGCTAAATTTTAGTACAACTGGATCATTTATCATGCCTCCATTTTCATCAATAATTGGGCAATAATAACATTTACCATCTTTGGCATTACTTAAATCTCTACATGTCATTAACTGAACTAATTGATACGCGTCCTTACCTTTAATTTCTATTTGCCTTTCAGCTGCAACATCCCAGACCTGAACATGATTTTTTAAATGCTCATAGGTTTCTTCAAGGCCTCCTTCAAAACCGGCTGGAAGAAGCATATGATTGTATATAGTATAAGAAGTGACTCCCTGATTTTCAATTCGAGAGGAATATATAGTACTTCTTAATCTTCTTGATTTGGCAATATATTGATTAGACATAAAATTCTCGTATAGATATTTGTTAGAGTTTAGTCTACATTTAATTAAGTTAAATCTCTTTAATGATTCAAATAAAATAATGATAGGCAAAGTAAAAAGTAAATACTACTAGTATAATTGCTATCCATATAGACAAGTTTGTAAAAAAAGTTTTTAAACTACTATTAGAACTTAAAAAAGAAGGAAGTACTAACAAAAGAACTCCAATCATGTAAATAATTGGAACTAATTTATCCATTTAGTATTTTTCTTTATCAATTAATTCACTTACAAGAAATTTGCCAAATCCTTTTTTTGAAGCTTCTTTATAAAATGACTTTGCTAATTTAGATAGTTTATTTGCATTTGGTAAATCAGAAACAAGATCATTTATATAATTTAAATCTTTATAAGTGTTATCTACTGAAAACACATATCCTTTATAATTACCCTTAATAGCTTTATTAGCAATTCTATCCAAAGCTCCAGAATTTCCAGAACCCAATCTGGCTACATCACAGAGAAGTTTTATGTTGATACCTAGTTTTTTAGCAGATTTAAAAAATTCGATAACTGAAGTAGTAGTCATTAATGATAAAAAATTAGACAATAATTTTGCCGAAGATGCTTTTGACACATCACCAAAATTAAAAACTGACTTACAAAAAGAATTAAGATATTTTTTACATTTTGGAAAGTCATTTTTCTTGCCACCATAAATTCCACCTAATATGCCCTGCTCACTTTGTACGGGACCACCCATTACTCCACAAAAATTATAACTGATTTTTTTAGATAGAAAAATTTTATTCATTTTTAAGGTACCATTCTTATCATGTGTTGTTAAATCAATTATAAGTGTATTTCTATTAAGGTAATTTTTAATTTTATTAGCTACATTTATTGCAATAGGTGTATTAGTTACGCACATCATCAAACAATCAATTTTGATATTTTTTATTTCACTATAAGTTTTTAATTCTTTTGCTCCAATTTTTATTAATTTATTAATAGGTTTTCTATTCTTATGAGCAAAAATATATACATTATGTTTTTTTAATAAATTTTTAGCCATACCATAACCCATATAGCCAACACCTATAAATACTACATTACTCATAATAATAACTATAGTGAAAAAATTATTATTTGAAAGTTAATTATCAAATTTAATTATCTCTAGATGAAATAAAAGAAACTACTAAAACAATAATCAAAAGAGGAACACATAAAAGATTTATAACCGTCCAATTTGAAAAATATAATAGAAAACCAGCAGATAATGATCCTATGCCTTGAGTAGAAAAAACAATAAAATCATTTAAACCTTGTGCAGTAAATTTATCCTTTTCCTTATAAGAAACTACTAACAAACTCGAACCTGAAACAAATAAAAAATTCCAGCCAATACCAAGTAGTATTAGACCTAGCATATAAGAATAATAAAATTCAAAAAATGTATTAGTTAAAATACTTAAAAATAAAATAACTACTCCTGCATATATAATATTTGTATTTCCATACCTTTTAATTAAATCTCCAGAAAACAAAGATGGTAAAAACATTCCTATAACATGAAGTTGAATTACAATACTAGTTTCAAATAAAGTAAATTTGTTAACAAGATGCATATGTAAAGGAGTAGCTGTCATAATTATAGCCATTGTAAAATAACCAAGACCAGCACTTACAATTGCTTGTATAATTTTAATATTTTTTAAAAGCTTGAAAATAGTTTCGATTTGAAATTTACTTTGATTATTAGAAGTTTTTGTTTCCTCATAAAAAAGAAGAACGAAGAAAGGAATTATTGCTGTAAATGATAAGAAAATATAACTACCAAGAAATAAATTATTTGGAAAAAAATCTTTAAAATATTCAGCAAAATTTGATGAAAGTAATGCAGAGACTATACCTAATAATAAAATAATTGAGATAGATCTTGGAATAAATTCTTTTGTAACTGACTCAGATGCAGCAAATCGATACTGATGAATAAAAGCTTGGGAGCTGCCAATTAAAAAATTACCTAATGCAAAAACATAAAAATTTTCTAAGAAAATTGCAATTGAACAAAGAGTTAGTGCTAAACAACTGAGTAAAGATGAAAATAAAAATCCCTTCTGTCTTCCCCAAATACTCATAAATCTTGATGCAATAGGTGCACCTATTGCTATGCCTATAATCATTAATGTCATTGGCACTGTTGCTAATGAATCTTTCATCATTATCTGGGATGTGATAATTCCACCTAATAAAACTACAGCCATAGGTGGAAAAGCAGCAATTGTAGAAGAAATACAAATTACAATAAAATTTTTATTATACATTAAGCAAATTAATTTCTAATTGGTTATATTAATTTGATCACATGTCACTCTTTGATTTGCAATAAAAGTTAATAAGATTATTAAGTAGACAATATTTGCTATTAAGATAAAAATAATTATGGTTTCAAGTCACGATTTTATAGATGATAAAAGAAATAAAAATATTAAAATTTATATCAACGGAAAATTTTATAAAAGAAAAGATGCCAAAATATCAGTTTTTGATTCATCTACATTGCTTGGGGATGGTATCTGGGATTCGTTAAGATATCATAACAATAATTTCATATTTCTAAAAGAACATCTAGATAGGTTATATAAAGATGCAAAGCTTATTGACTTAAAAATACATTTGACTCGTAAAAAAATTTCAGAAGCACTAATTAAGACTATCAAAATAAATAAAATGAAAACAGATGTTCACTTAAGAATAATTATTTCTAGGGGTATTAAATCAACACCCTATCAATCACCAAAAGTTACAATATCCAAACCAACCATAATCATAATCCCTGAATATAAAAAACCAGATATTCAAACTTACAAAAAAGGATTAAAATTGGTTACAGTAAAAACTATTAGAGGACCAATCAATGTTCAAAATCCACAAATAAATTCACTTAGTAAATTAAATTGTATACTAGCATGTATTGAAGCTAATAAAAAGAATGCTGATGAAGCACTTATGTTTGATATTAATGGAAATATTGCTACAAATAATAGTACGCATTTCTTCTTTGTAAAAAATAAGACAGTCTTTACCTCATCAGGAAAATATTGTGTTACAGGAATTACGAGACAAAAAATTATTGATCTATGTAAAAAAAATAAAATAAAGGTAAAAGAAAAAAATTTTAAATTAAACGAAGTATTAAATGCAGATGAAGCATTTTGTACAGGATCTTTCGCAGGAATTGTACCTGTAAATCAAATAAATAAAAAAAAATACTCATTAAAGAAAAATCCTATTACTAAAGAATTAACAAATTTTTATAATAATTTATTTTAAATGATTAATTTATTCGTTTGGTCTGGACCAAGAAATATTAGTACTGCATTGATGCGATCTTTTGAAAATAGAAAAGACACAAAAGTTTATGATGAACCTTTTTATGCATATTATTTAAAAAAAACTAACTTAAATCATCCAATGAAAGATGAAATTATAGATCACTATCATACAAATGAAGATGATGTTATTAATTTAATAACTAAAGAAGATAATAAGTATAAAATATTTTATCAAAAACATATGACTCATCATATTTTAGATAAAACACGCTTAGATTGGATTAACAAAGGTATAAATTGTTTTTTAATCCGTGATCCTGCTAAAGTAATTGTCTCATATTTAAAAAAAAATACTTTAAAATCAATTCAAGATGTAGGTTTTAAAAAACTTTATGAAATTTTTAAATTATTAAATTCAAAAGAGCCTATAGTAATAAACTCTGATTATTTATTAGCAAGTCCTGAAAAATATTTAAAAATTTTGTGTCAAAAATTAAATTTAGATTTTGATCAAAATATGCTTAATTGGCCAAAGGGCTATAGAGATACAGATGGTATTTGGTCTAAAGTTTGGTATAAAGATGTAATCTCCTCTACTACTTTTAACAACAAAAATTCTAAAGAATATATTGTGCCAAAAACTTATGAAAATATTTATAAAGAATGTTTAGACATATATGAAGAAATTAATAAGTACGCAATTAAAGTATGAATAAAGAAAATATTCAAGAAGCATCAAAAATTTTATTTGAACATAGATTAAATAAAACCGGATTAAGTTCTTTAAAAAATCTAGAACCTCAGACAATTGATGAGGCTTATGCAATTCAAGATAATTTAAAACTTAGATACTTAGAACTGAAAGATAATTTCTGTATTGGAAAAAAAGTTGGATGCACATCTGTAGCTGCACAGAAACAAATGAATATAAAAGAACCCTTCCATGGAAATCTATTTTATCGATACAGTTCAAAAAATATTAATTTATTAAGTTCTAAAAATTTCTATGAACCCTATGTTGAGCCAGAAATTAGTTTCAGAATAAAAGATGATATAAATATTTCTAAAGCACCTTTCAAATTTAAAGACTTAGATTATTTATTAGATGGTTTATTTTGTTCAGTTGAAATAGTTGATTTTAGATTTAGAAAACCATTATCAGAGATTGGTGCCTTAAATGTAATATCAACTAACGGAGCCTCAGAATTTTGGATACGTGATGAAAATTTAATTAAAATTAAAGATGTAGATCTTAACAATTTTGAAGTAAGTTTATTAATAAATGACACAATTGTAGATACTGGAAATACAAAAAATGTATTGGATAATCCATTAAATGCAGTTCTTTGGCTAATAAACAATCTTGCAGAAAAAGGCGAGCCAATGCTTAAAGGTCAGTTTATTAGCTCTGGATCTTGCACTAAAGCATTTAGAATTTATCCTAAAAGTAAAATTAAAGCTGATTTTAATCAATTAGGTTCAATTGAATTTGAATATATTTAAGTTATTTATTTATTGTGGATACAAAAGTTTTTTATAACAAATCATGCAGTATTTGTAGTTTTGAAATCAATCACTATAAAAAAACTAAGAATAATATTGAGTGGATAGACATAAATAATGTAAATGAATCAAAATTAGAAACAAATAAAAATGCAAAAGAACTTTTAAGACGTCTACATACAAAAAAAAATAATAAAGTTTTTTCAGGAGTTGATGCTTTTATTGAAATGTGGTTAGAGATACCAAAATACAGCTTTTTGGCAAAAATTATTAGAAAACCAATAATATATCAGATTTCTTGGGTTATTTATGAAGCTTTTGCATTAATTCTATTTTACAAAAACAAGAATCAACTAAATAAATTAGAAAGAATTTAAATGAACAGTTATTTTGAGTTATTAGAAAAAATTGTACTTTCAGTACTTATCGTTTGTACAATCATTGCTATTGGTATGGAAATACAAGGTATGATTACAGTTTACAAAGTTACACTTGCGGACATTCTTTTGCTATTTATATACATTGAAATTATTGGAATGATTAAAGAGTACTGGGTTTCGAAAATGATAAGAATGAGCTACCCTCTTTTCATTGCAATGACAGCTCTTGCAAGAATGATAATTATGCAAAGAAAAGATGTTGATCCATCTGCCTATGTGTATGAATCTGTAGCAATATTGATATTAGCTATCGCAATTGTAGTATTAAGAGTACGTCACATGGAAATACTTAATAGGCGCTCTAAAAAATTACCTGACGATTAATCAATACTAAAATGTTTAAATCAAATATCAGCTTTGCTGAAGGGCAACTCCTATCTTATTTGCCTAAAACTGGAAAATATTATGAAGCAAATAGAAATTACAGTGAGGACAGATCTAATGATAATACTACATCTCTATTATCTCCCTTCATAAGATATAGGCTAATTTCTGAAGAACAAGTTTTGGGGGGAGTCTTAAAAAAATATGATCTTAGAGAATGTGAGAAATTTATCCAAGAAATTTATTGGAGAACTTATTGGAAAGGCTGGCTTGAACATAGACCTTCGGTTTATTCTGATTATTTAGAAGATAGAAATAAATTAATTGAAGAATTTGGTAATAAAAAATTTTATTTAAATGCAATTTCTGGAAATACAAATCTATCATTTTTTAATAATTGGGTAAATAATCTTAAAGAAAATGGATACTTACATAACCATGTAAGAATGTGGTTTGCCTCAATTTGGATTTTTACTCTGAATTTACCTTGGCAACTTGGAGCAGATTTTTTTATGCAACATTTATTGGATGGCGATCCAGCATCTAATACTCTATCATGGAGATGGGTTGCTGGTATACAGACTAAGGGTAAAAATTATTTAG
>CACMKW010000010.1 GCA_902614395.1 uncultured Alphaproteobacteria bacterium
GCAGAAGAAGAAGGCATTAATTTTTTTGGCACTGGTGCAAAATATTTAGATACTTTAAAAAATAATAAAATTAAAATTAAAGAAAGTTTTAAATTAAATAGTTTAAATACACTAGCTTCAACAGGATCTCCTTTGGTTAATGAATCATTTGAATACGTTTATGAAAACATTAAATCAAATATTCATCTTGAATCTATAAGTGGTGGTACTGATTTAGTTTCGTGTTTTGTAACCGGTAATCCGTTAATGGATGTCTATAGTGGTGAAATTCAATGTAAAGCTCTTGGAATGGATGTTGATGTATTTGATGAAAAAGGAAATTCAATTGAAAATCAAAAAGGAGAACTAGTATGTAAATCTTCTTTTCCATCAATGCCTTTATATTTTTGGAACGATCATGATAATAAAAAATATTTTAATTCTTATTTTAGTAAATATGAAAACATTTGGTATCATGGAGATTATATTGAAAAAACTATAAATGGCGGTTATGTAATTTATGGTCGATCAGATGCAACTCTAAATTCTGGAGGAGTAAGAATAGGTACTGCTGAAATTTATAGAGTAATTGAAAATATTACAGAAGTTCAGGAAGCTGTTGCAGTGGAATATAAATTAAAAAATGATACACAAATTATATTATTTGTTGTCTTGAATAAAAATTTTGAATTTAATAAAAATTTAAGGTCTAAAATAATTGATGAAATAAAAATTAATCTTTCTTACAAGCATATTCCCTCAAAAATATATGCTATAAGTGAAATACCAAGAACCAGAAGTGGTAAAATAGTTGAAATTTTAATTAAAAAATTAATTAATGGTGAAAGTATTGAAAATGAAGAATCATTGGCTAATCCAGAATGTTTAAAAGAATTCGAATTAGTATATAAAAAATTAAAGAATAATTATGCCAAATAGAGTTGTAGTCAGTAAACTAGGTGGTCCAGAAGTTTTAAAATATGAAAACTATGACTTACCTAAAAATGTTGAAGAAAATATGGTCAGAATTAACCAAACTTCAATTGGTCTTAATTACATAGATACGTATCATAGAACAGGAATATACCCGTTACCTATAGAAATCCCTTTTTGTTTAGGAGTAGAAGCAGCAGGAGATGTTATAGAAATTGGAAATAATGTATCGAACTTAAAAGTTGGTGATAGAGTAGCTTACTCCTTTAGCCCTCCAATTGGTGCTTATTGTGAAGTTAGAGATTTTGATGCCCAAAGAGTTGTAAAATTACCAGAATATATTTCAAATGATGAAGCTGCTTCAATATTATTGCAGGGAATGACCGTAGAATACCTTTTTGAAAGATTGTATAAATTACAAAAAGATGAAGTTTTTTTATTTCATGCAGCTGCAGGAGGTGTTGGCTTAATTGCTAGTCAATGGGCGAAATCCATAGGAGCTAAAATGATAGGTACCGTTAGTACTGATGAAAAAGCATCATTAGCAAAAAAAAATGGATGTGAATTCACTATTAATTATAAACAAGAGGATGTTCATAGTAATGTTTTAAAATTAACAAACAATGAAGGAGTAAGTGTTGTTTATGATGGAGTGGGAAAAGATACATTTAATGTATCTTTAAAATGCTTAAAATTTAGGGGGTTAATGGTATCTTTTGGACAATCCTCCGGAATGGTAAATGA
This sequence comes from uncultured Alphaproteobacteria bacterium, assembly GCA_902614395.1. Classification (GTDB taxonomy): domain Bacteria; phylum Pseudomonadota; class Alphaproteobacteria; order HIMB59; genus CACPNW01. The sequence continues at coordinate 1,657 of CACMKW010000010.1, forward strand.
TGTAAATCTTCACAGTACATTTAATCCTAAAAGTTTATATTATACTAGACCAACATTAATGCACTATATTCGTAATTCAGAAGAGCTAAAAGAATGTAGTAACAAATTGTTTTTAAAAATTAAGAATAAAGAAATTAAGCCTAATATATTCAAAAGATTTAAATTATCCGACGCTAGTGAGGCTCATAAGTTAATTCAATCAAGGAATTCAGTAGGGTCAATAATTCTTTGCCCCTAAATTAGTGGCATCCCCTAGGAGAGTCGAACTCCTCTTTTCAGGATGAAAACCTGATGTCCTAACCGATAGACGAAGGGGACACGTGGTTGGTATATAGTAGATATTTTGATTTTTTTCAAATTATTTAATTGATTACTTTCACGTCATGGATCAGTATTTGGGGTATCTGAGTATTTGAAAAGTTATCTTTTTTAATTGAACACAAGATATGAAATTTAAATTTATTAAACTTCATAAGATAATCACCAACTGGGGTATTAATACTGTTGAATGAAATCCCCTTTATATTTTCACCTAAATCATTTTTAAAAAAAATTAGAATATGTTTATTTTTTAGATTTTTAACCTGATCGATTACCATATCTTTGATTAAAAATTGGGGTTCTTCATTTCCTTTGCCGTGAGGTTCTAATAATTCTAAATTATCTAAAAAATCTTTGTTTATTTGATTCACAGAAATTTCACTGTCATAAAATATTTTTTTTTCGAAAAAATTCTCATGATATGAATCAAATTTTTTAACTAAAAAATTATCTATTTTATCTAATTTTTTTTTATTTACTTTTAATCCTACGGCCATTGTATGACCGCCACCATCTTCTATTAAATCATTTGCCTTAAGTTCAAGAACAATACTACCAATATCAATTTGATCTATAGATCTACCTGAGCCAGATCCAATATTATTAATAAAAGAAAATACAAATGTTGGCTTATTATAAAGAGCTACTATTTTACTGGCAACTATGCCTAAAACACCTTGATGCCAATTCTCTTTATAGACAATAATAAATTTTTTATTTTCTTGATCTTTTATTTGCTCAATTGCTTCATTGAAAATGTTTTGTTCAATTAATTTTCTTTTTTCATTGATTAAAAATAGTTTTCTAGAAATAGTTTCAATTTCAGAATCATCATTTGATATCAAAAGTTTGGAAGATAAAGAAGAATCATCAATTCTACTCGCAGCATTAATTTGTGGCCCTAAAACAAATCCAATATCTTTGGATAAAGGCTCATGATTAATATTAGAGTTATCTAATATTTTTGTTATTGATTTATTTTTTCGACTTCTAATGAGTTCCAAACCCTTACTAACTATTGATCTATTGTAATTGTTAATATTGACAATATCGCAAATTGTTCCAACAGCAACTAAGTCTAAATATGACATTAAATTCGGTTCTTTTATATTTGGAAATAAATTTAATTCTCTAATTTGCTTCCTTAATCCCATTAAAAATAGAAATGTTACTGCTACTGCAGCAAAATCTTTATAATCATTGTTTTCATCAAAACGATTTGGATTAATTACCGAATGGACTTTTGGAAGTTTAAATTCACTTAAATGATGATCTATTACTATAACCTCAATACTTTTGAAATCAGGCAAATCAATTGAGTTAAATGCTGATGTTCCGCAATCCAGTGTAAACAAGAGTGTAGTATTTTCATTAAGCATTTCATTCATAAGCCTGACATTTGGACCATAACCCTCTGACAATCTATTAGGTATTTTGCAAACAAGATTTTTGGTATAATTATTTAAAAAACGATATAAAATTGATGCAGAAGTGGATCCATCAACATCATAATCAGCAATTATTCCAATCTTTTCATTATTTTTTAAAGCCTTAATACATCTTTCAATTCCTTTTTTCATATCTTTTAGTTCAAAAGGATCAGGAAGGTTATTTAAAATATTAGGATTTATAAAATTATCATAATTTTCTTCTAATACCCCTCTTGAAATTAGAAGTTTAGAAAAAATTTCAGAAATTGATTTTTTTTGAGAAAGACTTTGAATATTCTTAAAGTCTATTTGCTTTTCTTCCCAATATTTATCTAGTAATGATTTTTCAATATTCACAATAATTAATTATCATGAATAGCAAGAACAGTAATATTTTCTTTTACAAATTCTAATCCCTCAATTTTATTAATTACGTTACTTAATTTTTCTTTCTGAATATTATGAGTAGTTATTATTATAGGTATAGGTTTATCTGCTTCAGAACTCTCGGGAAGTTGAAGTATTTTTTTAACAGATATATCAAAATCACTAAAATAATTAGTAATTGACGAAAGAACACCAGGTTTGTCTTCTGTCATTATTCTTAGGTAATAGCTATTAATTATATTTTCTACTGAATATTTTTCAAAACTTTGTAACTTATCAATTTTAAATCCCAAATTATCAAATTTTTCATTCTGTGATATATCGTATAAATCAGATAAGACAGAGCTAGCAGTTGGTTTTCCCCCTGCTCCTTCGCCCTCTAAAAATAAATTTTCTAGATGTATAGTCTCAATGTTGATTGCATTAAGAGCATTGTCAACACTTGCTAAGGGATTATCAATTGAAATTAATTTTGGTGAAGTAAAATTTGAAATTTTACCTTCGATGATGCAAGCTTCGGAAATTAATTTTATTTTGTACCCTAATTTTTCAGCAAAATTGATATCTTCAATTTTGATATTTGATATTCCTTCAATATAATTATTATTAAAGTTTAAATTTGATTTAAAACATAGAGTTGATAATATTGTCAGCTTATGCGCAGCATCATAGCCACCAATATCTAATTTTGATTCCTGATCAGAGGTAAATCCTTTATCTTTAGCAATTTTAAGCACATCATCAAAAGACAAATTATCTTGTTGCATTTTGGTTAAAATGTAATTTGTAGTTCCATTTAAAATTCCAGAAATTTTGTTAATTCTATCCAAACTAATAGAATTTTTTATTGTTTTTATGATTGGAATACCACCTGCAACAGCAGCTTCAAATGATAAAGCTAGTGAGTTTATATTAGCTAATTTAAATAATTCCTTTCCATGATTAGCTATTAAGGCTTTATTTCCAGTTACAACATGTTTTTTATTATTTAATGCTGATTCAATTATTTCATAGCTAATTCCTTTTTCTTCACCAATTAATTCAACAATTACGTTGCAATTATCATCTTTAGACATTTCTCTTGGGTCATCATACCAAGTATAATTTGATATATTAAAATTTCTTTTTTTATTTTTTGTTCTTGCAGATATTCCTACTATGTTCAATTCGACTTCTGTTTTATCAAAGAAATGATTTTTATTTTCTTCTATAGTTTCAACTAATGCTGACCCAACATTTCCCAATCCCGCTATACCAATATTAAGTTTACTCATAACTAAATTTAACTTTTATAATCATTAATACATTTATCTATATCTTTTTTATTAGTATTAGAAATACTACAATAATCTAATAATTCTTCATCGTTTAATTTTGTATCTTTAAAATCAGGGACATTATCAATATCAGGATAACCACAGGACATGATGAAAAGAAATATAGGAAAAACTGTAAAATATTTAATCATAATAAAGATTCTGTTTCTTCAATATTTTTGGCTATATTAAAACATTGTACTGCTTGACCGGCAGCGCCTTTGATTAAGTTGTCTATTGCGCTGACTATAATAATTTTATCCTCACTATGATGGTTAAAAATTTTAATTTTACAATAATTAGAATTTTGAACAGAAAAAAAATCAAGAGCTTCATCATTATTGATAAATTTTATAAAAGGATTTATTTTTTGTAAGTCATGGAATACATGTATAATATCATTTTTTTGAATGCTATTATTGAGATCACAATAAATTGTAGAAATCATACCTCTAAAATTAGGAAGAATGTGAGGATTAAATGAAAATTTTAATTCTTTATCTGAGTTATGTTTATTAAGTTCTTGTTTGATTTCCGCAATATGTCTGTGATTGTTTGTATTATAATTGTAAAAATTATAATCATTATTTGATTTTATTTTATTGAAATCAAAGTTCTTTCCTGCACCACTATAACCTGATTTTGAATCTATAATTATATTTTTGGTATCGATTAATTTATTTTTTATTAAAGGTATTAATGGTAATAAAATGGAAGTTGGGTAACATCCTGGCACTGCTATATTTTTAGAATTTAGTATTTTATCTCTATTTATTTCAGCAAGACCATAAATAAAGTCTTCTAAATGATCTTTGCACTCATGTTCATAGCCGTAATTTTTTTTATAAACATCAAAATTATCTAATCTAAAGTCAGCTGATAAATCTATAATATTAATTTTATTAAAATGTTTTTTTACATATTTATTAGATACTGCATGAGGTAAAGCTAAGAATACATAATCACTATCTTCAGAATTAAAACTGTCATTCGGTTTTAATACAGGAAGTTCTTTGTACTCTTTTGTATTATCAATATTATTTAGATAGCTACCATGAAAAGTTTCAGATCCTAAAAAAATTATATCTACGTAAGAATGATTTGAAAGAATTTTTACTAATTCCATACCAACATAGCCAGTAGCGCCTAAAACGGCTACTCTAATCTTATTTTTCATGAAAATTTATCTCTTGGAGAATTGATAACTTCTTCTAGCTTTTGCTAAACCAGCTTTTTTTCTTTCCACAACTCTTGGATCTCTTGTAAGAAAACCAACTTTTTTGAGAGGTGGTCTGTTTGATTGATCGTATAAACTCAATGCTTTGCTTATACCATGTCTTATGGCACCAGCTTGACCAGAGAGACCTCCACCTTTAACTGAAGCCATAATCTCATATGAATTGTCAGCTTTAACGACATCCAAGGGTTGGTTAACTATCATTTGTAGAACAGGTCTTGAAAAGTACTTATCTAGAGGTTTACCATTAATTTTAATTTCACCACTACCTCTTTTTAACCAGACTCTAGCAATAGAATTTTTTCTTTTTCCTGTAGCATAAGCTCTTTCTTTATTATCTAAAATATTTTCAATTTGATTTTCTTGATTTTCCATAGTTAGATTTTATTTTTTGTATTCATTGAAGCTATATCGATGATTTGAGGATTTTGTGCTTCATGTTTATGATTTTCGTCTCTGTATATCTTGCAGTTGGATAATTGTTGTCTTCCTAAGGGTCCTCTTGGTATCATTCTTTTTATTGCAAGCTTGATCATTTCATCAGATTTATTTTTTTCCTTCATTTTATTAGGAGTTGTCTCTTTTATCCCACCAGGATATCCTGTATGTCTGTAATATATTTTATTATCAGCTTTCTTGCCTTTTAGATGAATTTTATCAGAGTTGATTATAATTAAATTATCTCCGCAATCTTGGTTAGGCGTATATTCAGGTTTATTTTTACCTCTGAGGATATTTGCAGAAATAACAGCAAGTCTTCCTAGAACTGTATCTTTAGCATCAATTAAGACCCACTTTTTCTTAATGTCATTTTTTTTTAAAGTGAATGTTTTCATCGCGTGCCCAAATACATATATTGAAAAATTAAGTCAATATTTTAATAAAAAAAACCCTCTACAAAGAGGGTTTTTCTTAATATTTATAAGTAAAATTATGCAGTTGCTGAGTCTTTAGCAGCAGCGTTCCAGATAATTAAACCAAATAAGATTTTGTTAATAAAATCAGCAAGGTTATAGATCCAGTTTAGGGTATCAGCATCAACTGAACCCATCATTAAACCAAATACGTATCCAAGAGGATAAATTGCCCATCCAACTAATACAATTAATCTCATTGCATTAAATGCTGAAGTTACTGACTCTTTAGTTGTAGCAGCCTGACTTGCTTCACCTCGGAAAATTTCCCAAATGATTACAGCCCAACCGATCATACCAATGATGAAACCAAGTAATACCGAAATATGACCTGCTTCTCCAAGATATCCACCAACAATCATAACAAGTGTACCAATGAGCAATCTGTAGAAAGCACCACTAGATACAGCTGCGCCGGCAGCAACTAGAATTAAAAAGAATTCAACCATTTGAAGTGGTACAGTTAGTATCCAGTCAATATATCTATATACTGTTGGTGACTCACCTGTAGCAACCCAAAAGTCTCTCATATACATGTAATGTACAGCGGCTATAAAAGTAATTAACCCTGCAACAACCATTGAAGTTCTCCATTTAGAAGAAACTCTCATACCTTCATAGAAAAAGAAGATTGTAGATGCCCACATTCCGATTGAAACAATCCAGAAAGTAATACCTACAAAATCACCTTCACCTAGGAAAGTGTCGGCAGCAAATGCTGGAATAGCAATAAAAGCTATAGTAGCAGCAATGATACCTAATAGACTAGTCTTATTTAACATAAAAACTCCTTATAGTTTGTTTCCTTACTAATAAGATGAGGTTCATATATTTTAATTGACGGACAAATAAAACATTAAAAATAACTTTTTTTTTCTTATTTTTTGTATAATTTAGATAAATAAGTATCTGAAATATATATATTTTTTTTTTTTTAATTATTTTTTTTAATTATTATTCAATAATAATCTCATTTTATTAAGAATCTGTTCAATTTTTTCTATGTTATTTACATATTGTTTATTTGGATAAATTTCATGTTTATTATTAGATGATTTGTAATTTGAGGATAAGATTTTCTCAGCTAATTTTATTGAATAATTATGATTATTTCCATCATACAGAATACTTTTTAATTTTACTAATTTCTTTATATTTTCTTTGTTAAAATATCTTGTACCGCCCTTACTTTTTGTAGAAATACCCTCAACTCTAAATTTATTTGTTTTTGGATCTATGGAGTCCCAGTACCTAATTTTATGTTCTTCAATCTGAAGCATTTTAGATACCTCAGATATATTTAAATATTTTTTATTAATCATAATTTGTATTATTAATAAATTTTAATAAAACTTTACTTGCTTTAAATGTTACAACATTTCTACTAGATATATTATATTCTTCTTTAGTTTTCGGATTTCTTCCTACTCTACTTTTTTTATTATTCATCTTAAATGTTCCAAAATTATGAATTTTTACTTTTTTATGAATTTGAAGACCTTCAATTATTATATCAATAATATCATTAACTATATCCAAACATTGTTTTCTATTAAAACCGAATTCATTTTTCATTGCTTCAGCAATTTCATCCCTAGATATATTTTGTTTATCCATTAGATATTTTTTATTGATTTGATAATTTGTTTATTGAGCTCATTAGTAATAAAATTATGACACTGTTTCAATGCGTAACTAAATGCAAGTGGATTAGCATTTCCATGACTCTTAACTGAGATACCATTTAAACCAATTAAGGTAGCTCCATTATATATATCTGGATTAACTTGATCTTTTAACATTTTTAAATCTTTCTCAATTAATTTATACGAAATTTTGTTAATTAAGGATTTATTATAAATATCTCTTAAATTTGATGTAATAAAATTTGAAATACCTTCTGCTGATTTTAGCATTATATTTCCTGTATAACCATCAGACACTATTATATCACAATCTCCAGATGTTATTTTGTTTGGTTCTATAAAACCAATAAAATATTCTTTTAGAAAACTTGAAAGAATTAAATCAGCTGCTTCTTGAAGAAATTCTAAACCTTTGTTATTTTCTGTCCCAATATTCAAAATACCTATTGATGGTTTGCTTTTTTTATTAATTATTGAAAAATAACAAAACCCCATTAAGGCAAATTGAAATAAATTTGATCCACTAACTATAACATTAGCTCCTAGGTCTAACATTAGTGAATAATTTTTTTTGTTTGGAACTAAAGAACAAATTGCAGGTCTATCAATCCCCTCAATCATGCCCATGTGAAGTCGAGAAAGAACCATGATAGCGGCTGTACTCCCTGAAGATACAAAACCTGAGTTCTGTTTTTTTTTAGAAAATTCCAAACCCTTATAAATACTGCTATTTTTTTTTGATCTTAAAATAGTATTTACGCTATCTTCGTCAGAAATAAAATCCTGTGTATTTACAATTTCGTAATTAAAAATATTTAATCTATGTTTATTTATATTTTGCTTTATTATATCTTCATCACCAAAAAATATTATTTTAGTATTTTTTTCTTTTTGTAGAAATATTTCAACACCTTTTAAAACTTTGTAGGGGCTATTTTCTCCACCCATTGCATCAATGGCAATTTCAATTTGCCCATCAGACATTATATTAATTATTTTCTTTTGTTTTCTTTTTTAGAATTTCTCGCCCTTTGTACATACCTGTGGCGAGATCAATCTTATGAGATAATCTAGGTTCACCAGATTCCTTATCTAAAATAACATTTATTTTTTTTAAAGAATCATGAGATCTTCTCATATTTCTTTTAGAGACACTTGTTTTTCTTTTAGGTACAGCCATTTTTTTCCAATTATTAGTTTTTAGAATTAATTCAAGATAAATCTGCATTTATTTTGATTATATTTAAATTGTTAGTTTGCAGAGTTTATAAAATCAACAAATTTATCATTAAATTTTCTTGAAACATTGATGTAATCTTCATTTTTAATTAATTTTGTTATTTTAAGATAATCAATAAATGTTTCGTTATTGTAAAGATTATTATTATCAGGAAATTTACTGATCCTAAAATAAAACTTCTTCACATAAGTTTTTACATATTTTCCTATAGACATATCTCCTACACCTTTCTCTCTTAGAGATTCATCAAGATCAGCAATAAATAACGATACTAATTCATCATTAACTCTAAGATATTTTTTTCTATTATTTTGTAATAGATTTATACGAATAAACATAATCAAAAAAATTGAAACAATTTCAAAAGATGTTTTATAATCTTTTGTTATGAAAAAATTGTTATCATTTAAAAAAATATTACTTTCATAAATGACTTGTTTATATTGATTAGTTGCAATTATTTGCTCTTTATTTTCTTTTTTTTTAAAGTATTGTAATATCATCAAATGAGAATGGTTATATTTTATATAGGTATTTTTTTTATTTTGGCAAATTGTTCAAATAAAATAACGTATTCCGGAAAAATTATAAATAATGATACATTACAAAATATTAATTTTGAAAATAAAAATAAGTTGATTAGTAAACTAGGTTATCCAAGCTTTATTGATCCAATAGAAAATAAATTTTTTTATTATTCGGAGGTAAGTGAAAAAAAATCAATCCTTAAAAAAGAAGTAAAATATAGTTATATCTTTGTTTTTAAAATAGATGAATTTGATCAAATAGTTGAATCAAAAGTATACAACACCAAAAATATTGAAAACATTAAATTTTCGGATAATAAAACTTCTAATGAAATAGTAAAAAGAGGTTTGCTAGAGAAAATATTCGGAGGAGTTGGAACTCAACAAGAATTACCAACTTCTCCTTAATTTAGTTTTATAATGATATTGCAGCTAAAAGCAAAAGAGCAACTATATTTGTAATTTTAATCATTGGATTAACTGCTGGACCAGCCGTATCTTTATATGGATCTCCAACTGTGTCACCAGTTACTGCTGCCTTGTGAGCTTCACTTCCCTTTCCACCATGATTACCGTCTTCAATATATTTTTTTGCATTATCCCAAGCTCCACCTCCAGCGGTCATGCTTATCGCAACAAATAATCCTGTGATAATTACTCCTAGCAATAATGCTCCTAAGCAAGAAAGTGCTGCAGACTGACCAGCAATAAACAATATTACAAAATACACAACTATTGGAGATAAAACTGGCAACATAGAAGGTACAATCATTTCTTTAATTGCAGACTTAGTAAGAATATCTACGCATGTGCCATATTCAGGCTTTCCTTTACCTTCCATTATACCAGGAATTTCTTTAAACTGTCTTCTTACTTCTAATACAACAGAACCTGCAGCTCTACCAACTGCAGTCATACTTAAAGCTCCGAACAAGAATGGTAATAATCCTCCTAATAATAATCCAACAACTACATAAGGGTTTGATAAATCAAATGAAACTTCTATTCCATATAAAGGGCTACTTGGATCTTTAGCAAAATGGTCAAGATCTTCAGTATAAGCTGCGAATAAAACAAGCGCTCCTAGTCCTGCTGATCCAATTGCATAACCTTTTGTTACGGCTTTAGTGGTATTACCAACAGCATCTAGTGCATCAGTTGTTTTTCTAACATTTTCATCTAAATTCGACATTTCTGCAATACCACCTGCATTATCTGTTACAGGGCCGTATGCATCAAGTGCAACTACCATACCAGCTAAAGCTAACATAGTTGTAACAGCAATTGCGATACCGAATAGACCAGCAAGTGAATATGTTGAAATAATCCCCGCAACAATAATTAGAGCTGGAAGAGCAGTTGCTTCCAGACTAATTGCGAGACCTTGTATTACATTAGTGCCATGACCAGTGGTTGATGATTGCGCGATACTTTGAACTGGTCTATAATTAGTTCCTGTATAATATTCAGTTACCCATATAATTAAGCCTGTAATAATCAATCCTAGTATCCCACAAATAAAAAGTGACATCCCTGTAAATTGAGTGGATGTTCCCTCAACAACTAAGACACTATTCAAGCCAACTATGTAATCAGTAACAAAGTATAATAATACTGCTGATAAAATTGCTGAAACTGCAAAGCCTCTATAAAGAGCTGACATAATATTGTTATTTTTACCGAGCCTTACAAAATATGTTCCAATTATACTAGTTAGCGCACAAACTCCTGCAATAGCTAATGGAAAAATCATCATTGTATAAGAATTCTCAATAAAAAATATAGAAGCTAAAACCATTGTTGCTACAACTGTTACAACATAAGTCTCAAAAAGATCTGCGGCCATTCCTGCACAATCACCAACATTATCTCCAACATTATCTGCAATAACAGCTGGATTTCTAGGGTCATCTTCAGGAATGCCAGCTTCTACTTTTCCAACTAAATCTGCTCCAACATCAGCACCCTTAGTAAAAATACCTCCACCTAGTCTTGCAAATATCGAAATTAATGATGCACCAAAACCAAGAGAGACTAAAGGAGCTACAATCTCTCTACCTGGAAATGAACCAGAGTTGTGCAAAACAAAATAAAAAATTGCAATAGAAAGAAGTGCAAATCCTGCAACTAGCATTCCAGTTACAGCACCTGCTTTAAATGATACTGATAAACCTTCAGCTAAGCTATTACTTGCAGCATGTGTTGTACGAACATTTGATCTAACCGATATATTCATTCCAACATAACCTGCAGCACCAGAAAAAAATGCTCCAATCAAAAAGCCAATTCCAGATGCTAAATCAAAAACTATCCATATTAGAGCAAAAATAACAACTCCTACAATTGCTATTGTCATGTACTGTCTGTTTAAATAAGCTCTAGCACCTTCTTGAATTGCGCCAGCAATTTCTTGCATTTTATCATTTCCAGAACCAAGTGATAAAATCTGCCTAGATGTTACTAGACCATATAGTACGGCTGCTAGACCGCATAAAACAATTAATACTTGCAGTGTTGTCATTGAAAACTCCTTAAATTTTGGCTGATATGTCAGAAACTATGGAAAAAATCAAGTTTTTAGGAGAAATGATCAAATTTCTTGATATTCTCCATGTCTAAATGTGAATCGAAATGAATTCCTTTTTCACTTATTATTTTTCCTATCAACGTAATATTAAAATTATTTTTATTAGCAATATTAAAAATTTTATTTCTATTTTTTTGATTCGATATAATTATCAATCCATAATCATCACCAGCGTTTAAAAGATCTTCTAATCTAAAGTTATTGTTATTCTTAAGAATTTTTTTTGTTTTAACGCTTAATGGAATTTTATTTACATTTATTAATGCACCATATTTATCATTTAACATATCAGTTAAATCCCCAATTAGACCATCAGAAATATCTTTCATTGAATTTACATGATTTGCAATCAGCGGTCCAAGTTTACAAGGTATGGGGTATAAATATTTTTTAATAAAATATTGCTTCAAATTTATATTTGATGAAATTTTTTTTTTTAGAATTTCTAAACCAATCTTTGAATCACCAATGTTTCCAGTTATTAAAATATCATCTTGTAAATTAAATTTATTTTGAAATATTTCTAATTTATTTTTTATAAATCCAAAAAAGGTTGAAGAAATAATAAGTTTATTTGATTTTGATAAATCACCACCTAAAAGATAAAATCCATATTTACGTTGTATTTTATTTAATTCATTTGAAAATGAATTTAACCAATTTTCATTAATATAATTTGGTAAATGTAAATTCAAAAGATAAGAATGAGGTAAAGCTCCCATTGCAAAAATGTCTGATAAATTTACTGTTGTAATTTTTTGAGCAATTGATTTGGGGTCATCATCAGAGAAAAAATCTATATCCTCAGAGATATTATCAGTGGTAACAGTAAGTTTATAATTTTTATTTTTTAATTCTAAATAAGCCCCATCATTTTCAAAATTAAATGTTCCCTTTTTTTTAAAATTTAATTTTTTAAAATATTTATTAATTATTAATTTTTCAGATAAATTATTTTTTATTAATTTCATCTTTATCTATATATTTTTGAATTATAGCATTAATTAATTTAGTTTCTTTTTCAGAAACAAGACTTTTACTTATATTCAAATAGTCATTAAGGACAATTTTAAATTTATTTTTATTAGTAATTTTTAATTCACTAATAATTGCAAACATTATTGACTTTAAAATATTATCCCATTTTTCAAATTTTCGATTAATATAAATAAAATTATTCAAATCATCGATTATATTTTTTTTATCAATATTGTTTTTAAGACTAGAAAAAAGTTTATTTAAAAAATTTTTATTAAACTTAAGCTTAAATTCTCTTTCTTCATCAATTATAGCAATATTAGTATCATAAAAATGCCTTTGAAAGTCTTCAAAACTTTCTAAAGAATCTGCATTTAAGAATTCATTCTGAAAAAGATATTGAACAAATGCAAGTCTTGTTTGTGACTTGGTATAATTTTGCATTTTTAATTCAATAATTGTATGCAGGCTAAAGCAGCTTCTTGACCTTTGTTTTTTTGATTAATATCACTTCTTATTTTCGCTTGCTCTAAATCGTAACACGTTAAGATGCCAAAACCAATTGGTACATTAAATTCAATTGATAAATCCATAATTTTTCTAGTTGTTTCATTAGCAATAACTTCAAAATGATATGTGTCACCTTTTATAATACATCCTAGGGAAATAAATCCATTAAAATTATCAATATTTTTTTTAATTAAATAAGGAATTTCAAAACAACCCGGTGCATTAATGACTTCATATTCATAACCATTTTCTTTAAGGGTATTAATTGCACCCAACTCAAGATTTTTCGATATTTCTTTATAATAATTTGCTGAAACTATTAGAATTTTATTATTCATATTTTTTTCTGATCAACTATTTCAATATTAAATCCATCCAAGGCAATAATTCTTTTCTTACTGTTTGTTAATAATATAATTTTATTTATTTGTAGTAATGATAAAATCTGAGCGCCTACGCCATATTCTCTTAGTTCTAATTTATTTTTTGATCTTTTTCTTTTATTGAACATTTTAAGTATATTTGGTGACATATCACTATTTATTAAAACTATAGCTCCTGATCCATTCTTCTCTATAAGTTGAAAGGCAGACTTAATTTCACTTCCAAAAATATTTTTTTCTTCAAATATATCCTTAGTGACATCTAATCTGTGCATTCTAACAAGTACAGGTTCATTTACATCTCCTAGATTTTTTACAAGAGCGTAATGCTTTTCACCAGAAATAGAATTTTGAAAAACATTTAAAGTAAATTGCGAGCCCATCTCACTTTCAAATGGTCTTTCGGCGATCTTTTCGACAATTTTAGTTTTTTTAAGTCTAAATTTAATTAAATCACTCACAGTTCCTACTTTTAAATTATGTAATTTTGCAAACTTAATAATTTCTGGTAATCTCGCCATGGAACCATCTTCACTCATAATTTCGCAAATAACACCAGAAGGATTTAGATCTGCTAGTTTTGAAATATCAACTGCTGCTTCTGTATGACCAGCACGTACTAATACTCCACCATCCCAAGCCATAAGAGGAAAAACGTGTCCAGGATAAACAAGATCATTCTTGTTTTTATTATTGTTTACGGCAACCGATATGGTATGAGCTCTATCAGCAGCAGATATTCCAGTAGTCACCCCTTCTTTTGCTTCAATAGAAACAGTAAATGCAGTTAAATCATTTTTTATATTACTAGGATTCATTAAGGGGAGTTCCAATTCTTCTATTCTTTCCTTAGTTAAAGCTAAACAAATTAATCCTCTTCCATGTTTTGCCATAAAATTAATAACTTGTGGGTTCGCATATTGAGCGGGAATTATTAGATCGCCTTCATTTTCTCTATCAGGATCATCAACAAGAATATACATTTTTCCATTTCTTGCATCTTCAATAATATCTTCGATAGAAGATAGATACTCTTCAATATTATCTTTATTCATTGTTAAGGATAAAACGTGCAAGATAATCAAATTCAATATTTACTTGATCACTTTTTTTTAAAAATTTTAAGTTAGTATGATGAAATGTATGATCTATGACAGAAATCATAAAAGTATTATTTTCTACTTTTGCTACTGTTAAAGAAATACCATTTATTGAAATAGATCCTTTTTCAACAATAAATCTATTGTTTTTATTAAATTTTTTTTCAAAATAATATTCCCAACTATTTTCAAGTTCTAAAATATCAATTACATTAGTTGTAGTATCAACATGACCATAAACAAAATGGCCACTAATTTCATCACCTATCTGAAGTGATTTTTCTAAATTAATTTTTTCATTTTTTAAAATAGAGTTAGCAAGATTTGTTCTTTGCAAGGTTTCTTCTCCTATATTCACATCAAAGCTAAATGAATTGTTTTTTGATGGAGTTATATTTTTTGCTGTAAGACAAACTCCATTACAAGAAATTGAAGAACCTTCCTTACAATTACTCAAATCAAGATTTGTAGATATTTGGTAAAGTCCCAAATCTTTGTTTTTTATTGTTCCTAAATCTTGAATAATACCTGTAAACATTAATTTACCTGATAATTTGTATATATGTCGTCTTTGAATTTTTTTCTTTCATTTAAAAATAAATTTAATTGACTAAGTTGTTTTCCAACAATTGCCGGTTTGCCATGCTTTCCTATAATAATTTTAGATTTAAATAAATGAATTTCATCTACTAAATTATTATTTAACAATTCTGTAAAAAAAATGCCACCTGCTTCAACTAATAAATCTGATATTTTTAATGAGTATATTTTATTAAAAATATTTTTTAAATTTAGTTTTTTGTTTTTATTTAATTTACAAAAAATAATTTCACATCCTAATTTAATTAAATTTTCAGATTTTTTATTTTTTTTAGAAGTAAAGATAATAATTCTTTTTTTAGATATATCTTTTAATATTTTTGATTTCATTGGTATTTTTAGATTTTTATCAATTATTATAATTGGAATATGTTGTTCTAAAGTTTTTTTTAATCTTATAGTTAATCTTGGATTATCTTTTATTACAGTTTTTGAAGTAGTTAAAATAGCTTGACTCATTGATCTTAACTTATGCGCATATTCTCGACTTGATTTATTTGATATCCATTTACTTTTATAATCATGCCGTGCAATTTTTTCATCTGCAGAAGTTGCAATTTTGACTTTTGTAAATGGTTTTTTCTTTAAAACACTTTTAAAAAAAAATTTATTTAAATTATATGTTCTATTCTTTTCTAAACCTACATTTACAATTACATTATTTTTTTTTAACTTTTTAATACTTTTATAATTAGTTCTAACATCTGGATCAGCCGCAGATATAAATATTTCTTTAATTCCTGATCTTAATATTTGATCTGTGCATGATCCATCTTTTGAACTATGAAAACATGGTTCTAAAGTAACATACATTGAAGCTCCTTTAGCTTTATGACCAGCTTTAGCTAGAGCTATTTCTTCGGCATGAGGCCTTCCAGATTGATTCGTTACAGCTTTAGAAATTATTTTTAAATTTTTTGCAATCACACAGCCCACTGTGGGATTAGGGAAAGTTTTTCCAAAATTTTTTTTAGCAATATCATGCGCTAAATTAATCATCTTTACATTTTGTTGAGACACTAAAAATTATTTATCTTCTAAATTACCTAAGAAATCTTCAAAATCTTTTGCTTCTCTAAAATTTTTGTAAACAGATGCAAATCTGACGTATGCTACCTGATCTAAATGCATTAAAGCTTCCATAATGTACTGACCAATAATATTAGATTTTATATCAGTTTCACCTGAGTTTTCTAATTTTCTTACAATAGCATTTACAATTTTTTCAATTTTTTCATTATCAACATTTCTTTTTCTTAAAGCTAAAGAAAGGGATCTATACATTTTATCTCTATCAAAATTTTCTTTTTGACCGTTACTTTTCATTACGACCAAATCTCTTAGCTGAATTCTCTCAAAAGTTGTAAATCTAGAGCCGCAAGCATCACAAACTCTTCTTCTTCTTATGGCTGTATTATCTTCTGTAGGTCTTGAATCTTTTACTTGTGTATCTTCATTACTACAGAAGGGGCATCTCATTTAAAATGCCTCACTATAAATTGGATATTTTTTGCAAAGATCAATAATATCTTTTCTTGTTTTATTAAAAACTTCAATTCTTTCATTTTCTTCAAGTAAAAGACTATCCAAAATATCAGCAATCATATTTCCAACTTTTTCAAAATCTTTCTGATTAAAACCTCTGGTCGTAGCAGCAGCAGTTCCAAATCTAAGTCCACTGGTTATTTTTGGCGGGTTAGGGTCATATGGAATTGCATTTTTATTACATGCCAATCCAACTTCTTCTAAAATTTTTTCAGCTTTATCACCAGTTAAACCTTTTGGTGTTAAGTCTAACCAAACTATATGTGAATCTGTGCCCCCAGTAACAATTCTAAATCCTCTGTCAACTAAAGTTTGTGCCATAACTTTAGCACTAGCAATTACATTTTTAATATATTCTTCGAATTCAGGTTTAAGTGCTTCACCAAAGCAAACAGCTCTAGCTGCAATTACATGCATTAGTGGACCACCTTGTAATCCAGGAAAAACAGCAGAATTAATTTTTTTATATAAATCTTCATGATTAGTTAAAATCATTGCGCTTCTTGCACCTCTTAAAGTTTTGTGAGTTGTTGAAGTTACTACATGTGCATGCTCAATCGGATTTGGATATTGTTTACCTGCAACCAAACCAGAATAGTGAGCCATATCAACTAAAAAATATGCTCCTACTTTATCAGCTATTTCTCTAAATTTTTTCCAATCTATTGTTCTAGGATAAGCGGAGGCTCCCGCTATTATCATTTTTGGTTTATGCTCTAACGCTAAAGCTTCGACTTCATCATAATCAATTAAATCTTTATCATTGCCTTCTTTTTTTACACCGTATTGAACAGCATTAAACCATTTACCAGATAGATTAGGTTTTGCTCCATGAGTTAAGTGACCACCTGATGCAAGAGACATACCTAAAATAGTATCATGCGGTTGAAGTAACGCTAGAAAGACTGCTTGGTTTGCCTGTGCTCCGCTATGTGGTTGTAGATTTGCAAATTTACAATTAAAAAGTTTTTTAACTCTTTCTAAGGCAATCTCTTCAGCTTGATCAACAAATTCACATCCGCCATAATATCGTTTACCAGGATAACCTTCTGCATATTTATTTGTCATGACAGAGCCTTGAGCATTTAAAATCGATCTTGAAGCAATATTTTCAGATGCTATCAACTCTATTTGGTTTTGCTGTCTTTCTAGTTCACGGCTTAATGTTCCATAAACCTCTGGGTCTGCTTCTTTAATTCCTTTAGTAAACAAATCTGAAATCATAGTTTTTTAATCCTTCTTTTATGTCGTCCTGACTCAAACTTTGTAGAAAGAAAAGCCTGAACACTTTTTTTTGCCTCGCTAGTATTTATAAACCTACCTGGTAAAACAAGTACATTAGCATCATTGTGCTTTCTTATCAATCTTGCTATTTTTGAATTATTAGCAAGACCAGCTCTAATTCCTTTTTTTCTATTAGCTGCAATACTCATACCAACACCAGTTCCACAAATTAGAATACCAACGTTTTTCTTGTTCTTAAGAACCTCTTTTGTTAATTTGTGTGCAAAATCAGGATAGTCAACACTTTCATCTGTCTTTGTTCCTAAATCATTAATTTTTGGAAAATTCTTTAACAATTTGGTTTTAAGGTCAAATCCAGCATGATCTGAGGCTATATATATATTCTTATTTTGCATAATAATTTTTGTGGTTATTTACATCAAAATGATGATATTGCCTAATATTGTATGAAAGAAAATAATTGGTTTGATCCATTTTATATTCAAAGTCATTTAAATGAAGAAGAAAGTAATATTCAGAAAAATGTAAGAGATTTTTGTAATAATGAACTTAAACCTACAGTAGTTGAAAGAAACAGAAAAAATGAATTTGATAAAGAACTCTATCCAAAATTTGGATCACTTGGAGTTTTAGGACAAACAGTAAAAACACATGGTGGGTCTGGTACATCAAATTTAGCGTATGGACTTGTAGCATATGAATTTGAAAAAATAGATAGCAGCTATAGATCTTCAATATCTGTTCAATCTTCTCTTGTAATACATCCAATAAATGAATTTGGATCTCAAGAACAAAAAGATAAATACCTTCCTCCATTAATTAAAGGAGAAAAAATTGGTTGCTTTGGTTTAACAGAAAGCGAAGCTGGTTCTGATCCTACTTCAATGAAAACTTCATTTAAAAAAACTAAAGATGGATATATTATAAATGGATCTAAAAACTGGATTACGAATGCGCCAATTGCTGGCATATTTATTATTTGGGCTATTGAAGAAAACAAAGATCATAAAAGTATAAAAGGTTTTATAATTGAAAAAAATACTGAAGGATTAAATACTTCAACAATAGAAAATAAAACAAGCTTAAAAATTAGTCCAACTGGTCAAATAATTTTAAATAATGTTTTTGTTCCAAATAATTTGTGTTTAGAAAATACCGAAGGATGGAAATCAGTTTTTAGTTGTCTCAATAAAGCAAGATTTGGAATTAGCTGGGGTGTATTAGGTTCAGCCTCTGAATGTTGGTTAATTGCAAAAGACTATGTAGAAAATAGAATTA
This sequence comes from uncultured Alphaproteobacteria bacterium, assembly GCA_902614395.1. Taxonomy (GTDB): domain Bacteria; phylum Pseudomonadota; class Alphaproteobacteria; order HIMB59; genus CACPNW01. Next base: position 20,901 of record CACMKW010000010.1, read on the forward strand.
TGTTTAAAAAACCTTTAGCATCAAATCAATTAATTCAAAAAAAATTATCTGAGATGCAAATAGAGATAAATTTAGGATTAGCATCATGTCTTTTAAGCTCTAAAGCTTTAGATGAAGGAAAAGATATCATTAATGCAATTAGTATTTTAAAAAAAAATAACTGTAAAAAATCTTTAGACATAATTAGAAATGCTCGTGATATGCTTGGGGCAAATGGCTTATTAGAGGAATATCATATCATGAGACATTTGGTAAATTTAGAAACTGTTAAAACTTACGAAGGCGCTGAGGATATTCATTCACTAATTTTAGGGAAAAATCAGACAGGAATTTCTAGTTTTTAATAATTTTCTTATTATTTATTTGATTTGAAATTGATAGATTTTCTATTTTTGTATAATTCTATTAATAAATAAATTAATTTATTCATATAATCTCGGGAGGACATATGAAAAAAAACTTTAAAAGACGTGACTTCTTAAAAAAAGCAGGAATTGGTGCAGCAGCTGCAACAGCCGTTTCATCTTTCCCAGCTCCAGCTATTGCAGCTGATAGAATAGAAGTCAACTGCGTTGCTACTTGGGGTAGAGGCTATCCTGGATTAGGTACAGGCGCTGAAGCTGTTTCTCAAAGAATATCAGACTTAAGTGATGGTCGTATTGTTGTAAATCACTTTGCTGGTGGAGAAAGAGTAGGACCATTAGATGTATTTACAGAAGTTACATCTGGAAATGCCCAAATGTATAATAGTGCTGACTACTATTGGGTTGGACAACATCCAGGTTGGGGATTCTTTGCAGCAGTTCCTTTTGGAATGATAGCAACTGAAATCAACGGATGGATACGACATGGTGGCGGACAGGAACTTTGGGATGAACTAGGTGATGAATTTGGTTTGAAAAACTTTATGGCTGGAAACTCAGGTGTTCAAATGGGTGGATGGTTTAATAAAGAAATTAATTCTCCAGATGATTTCAAAGGTCTTAAAATGAGAATTCCTGGATTAGGAGGAATGATGATGTCTAAACTTGGTTTATCTGTTGTAGGTGTGCCTGGTGGACAAATATATGAAAACTTGATCAATGGAACAATCGATGCAACAGAATGGGTAGGACCATGGAATGATGAAAGATCAAGATTCTATGAAGCCGCAAAGTATTATTACTGGCCTGGATGTCATGAACCAGGAACATTAATAACACTAGGTTGTAATAAATCTTGGTTAACAAGTTTAAGCAAAACAGATCAAATGATTATTGAGCATGCTTCAACAGTTCAAAATGAAAGAATGTTGACTGAATATAATGCAAATAATGGAGCTGCATTGCAGAGACTTGTTAATGATCATGGTGTTGAGCTAAGAGAATTCAACGAAGATGTTATCGATGCAATGGGTGAAGCAGCAGAACAACTGTATGAAGAACTTGCTGAAGGTAATGAATTAACTGGAAGAATTCTTGCAAGCTTTAGAAAATCAAGAAGTGAAATAAGTGGTTGGTTAGAAAAAGCTGACTCAGCTTTCTTTACTCAAAGAAATAGAGTACTTGAAGGTTAAATTTTAAATCATGTGGGGAGTTTACTCCCCACTTATTTTTATGAATATCTCAAATATTTCTAAATTTTTTTCAATTTGTTTAATCTTAATAGTATTTGCATTTTTAATTAACAACTATTTAACTTTTGCAGGTGATTGGCCAGGAGCGTTTACAATATATAATTCTGCAAATATATATTCATCGATTCAATTTTTTCTTTATGTATCGGCAATTATTTTTCCATTAATATTTATTTATTATAACCAAAAATTGGATAATCTGACTCTAGCCAATAACCTTGAAAGATTGAATGATTTTATAATTAGATTTGGTTTTTGGTCAGTATTAATAATAGGAATAATTGACGCCATAATTTCTTTTCTAATAATTGAAGGCTTCCTTGAACAAATGATTGGAAAAAGTTGGAACATAAAATTTTCAAATAATTCTTTTCGAGCCCCATATGTTCATTTTCCTCTATTATTTGTTTCATTAATATTTGCATATTACTTTAGAGCTCTCAATTTCTACTGGTTAGCATTTCTTGTTGTAATAGCAGAATTTCAAATTGTCATTTTAAGATTTGTTTTTTCATATGAACAAACTTTAATGAGTGATCTTGTAAGATTTTGGTATGGAAGCTTATTTTTATTTGGAAGTTATTATACTTTAATTAAAGATGGTCATGTTAGAGTTGATGTTTTGTATACTAATTTTAGTGAAAAAAATAAGGCAAGAGTAAATCTTTTTGGAAGTTTATTACTGGGTATTCCACTTTGTTTAACTGTGTTCTTTCTTGGGATGTACTGCAAACAATGTGTTTTAAACCAACCAATAATGAATTTTGAAACATCTCAAAGTACCCAAGGAATGAATATAAAATATTTAATGGCGGGTTTTTTAATAATATTTGCTCTTACAATGCTGATACAATTTATAATTTATTCATTAAGAAGTTTAGAAGTAATTAGAAAGAATTAATAATGGAATTATTTTTTCTTTTTTTATTAATATTTTTAATGGCATTTGCACTTGCTTCTGGATATCCATTAGCATTCGCTCTTCCTGGTTCAGCTATAATATCAATATTTTTAGCTGGTTTAGCAGGATATTTAATCGAAGGTAACCCAAATGAATATTTTATATCTGATGGTCCCTTTCAATGGCTAAATGCAGGAATAACAAATTTTCGAGGAGTATATTGGGAGGTAGAAAGAGACACATTGATAGCAATACCTCTTTTTATTTTTATGGGAATAATGCTTGAAAAATCAAAAATTGCAGAAGACCTATTGATCAGTATGGGGCAATTATTTGGACCTATTCCAGGGGGATTAGGAATTTCTGTAATATTTGTTGGTGCATTATTAGCTGCTACGACAGGCATTGTAGGGGCAACAGTAGTTGCGATGGGTTTAATTTCTTTACCAGCAATGATGAAAAATAATTATAATAAATCACTTGCGTCTGGAATTGTTTGTTCTTCTGGAACACTTGGTCAAATAATTCCACCTTCAATTGTCCTTATTATTTTGTCAGACCAATTGGCATCTGCTTCAGATGCAGCAGACAATATGAGAATAGAAAATTATAAAAACGTAACTGGTTCTACAAATATACCAAGTCAATTTAGTGTAGATTCAGTAAGTGCTGGGAATATGTTTTTAGGAGCTTTCTTACCTGGTTTAGTTCTTGTTGGTCTATACATGTTATATGTTTTACTGATTGGAATATTTAAAAAAGAAGCAGTACCTCCAGTAGAATATGAAGGAAATTATGACAGAGATTTCTTTAGGAGAGTTTTTCTATCGCTTGTCCCGCCATTAGCATTAATTTTTGTAGTTTTAGGCTCAATATTACTTGGTATAGCAACAGTAAATCAAGCAGGTGCCATAGGTGCTGTGGGCGCAGGTGTGATGGGTGGTTATAGATTGTATGATAAAAAAAACAAATATACACCAGCTTTAATAACTATAATTTCATTAATAGTAATAACTTTTATTGTAATAAATTTTCAACTTAATGTTAAAAATATTTCATCAACATCAGAAGTGGTGGCTTTAGTAATTGCAATATTTGCAGTTATATTTTTACTTGTTGGTGTTGTTTGGAGTTTTTGGAGGACATTTAAAATAAATAATGTTTTAAAAAACGTAATGATTGAAACAAGTTTAACTACTTCAATGGTTTTTATAATTCTGATTGGTGCTGCAATGTTAACAGCAGCGTTTAGAGGTTTTGGAGGTGAAGAGATAGTTAAGGATTTTCTTACTAGTCTTCCTGGAGGTTTTTGGACACAATTTATAGTTGTAATGGCAGTTATTTTTGTACTAGGTTTTTTTTTAGATTTCATAGAAATTGCTATTGTTGTTGTTCCTATAGTTGCACCAATACTATTAGCTGAAACATCAGCAAATGTTACTGCAGTTTGGCTGGGTGTAATGATTGGTGTAAATATGCAAACTTCATTTTTAACTCCACCATTTGGATTTTCACTATTTTATCTAAGAGGGGTAGCACCAAAATCAATAAAAACGACTGAAATTTGGAAAGGTGCAAGCGTCTTTATTGTACTTCAACTAGTTGGTTTAGGAGTAGTTGGATATTTTCCACAATTAGTAAATTATTTACCTCTTAGGTCTTATTATTCATCAGAAGTTTCTCCTCCTCCAATTAATCCTAAACTTCAAGAATGTTTTATAGATTATTCTTATAATAAATATGAAGAAAATTTTTCAGAATCAATATTAATTACAAATGACCTAATAACTACCGATATTGATTTTTTACCAGAGAAACAAAATAAAAGTTTTACTAATATGATTAATAACATCAATGATTCAAAGAATTTGATAGAAGAAGTAAAATTATCACGTAAAAATTTTAACGATTACTCAATTAACTATAAACCACTTCATACAAAAGTAAGGAATATTGAGAAAAATATTTATAAGAAATTGTCCAAGATAGAAAAAATTAAAAAAGAAATTAGACTTGAAACTGAACTAAATAAAATTCAGAAGTTTGAAGAGGAAATTTTAGAATTAGAAAATGAAATTGAGAGTATAAAGATGACAATTCCATCAAATTGGAAAGAGGAAAATAATAATTTCAATGGAATATTAAATGAATTTAAGAAAAAGAAACTTAGCTATAATAAATTAGTAGATAACTCATTTAATGATTTACAAAAATTTATCAAAATTTTTCAAAATGCTGAAGAATTTTCAAAATTAGAAATTAATTTTAATGAGTTATTAAATAATATTAATGAAGAGAGTGATGGAATTGAAGAAATAATAAAAAATTTTGAGAGATTATTTAATTCTTTCAGTGACACTTCAGACATTACAAAACCAATCAAAAAAGCAAGAAAATTATTGAAAAAAAATTACAATAAGAAAGAAGAAGCATTAGCTTTAATTAATGAAGCGAAAAAAATATACAATTTTGAAAAAAATTGGAGATTGAATGGTGATAAAATTATCTTAAGTGATTTAATTAAATTATCTGAAACTGGTACTGAGACTTTTGGATTAAGAAAACAAGACAAACTGAATAAAGAGCAAGCTATTTATTTAGCTTCGTGTAAATCTGTACATGAAGATATTTCTTTATATTTTTAATTAATTTTTTTTTCTATATCCATTACTATATGAATATAATCCATTGCATGACCTGTTGGATCTTCTGCTACTTCCTCAAGATAAGAATTATAAAATTGATCGACAATTTGATTTATCTCATTAGGATTTCTTTTTTCTAATGCTGTTTTAAATACAGTTTCAGACCAACTTCTCATTGTTGGTATTAATGTTTCAGCATATTCCCTTGATGACATAGTAGATTTATTTTTATTATAATGAATTTTAAAAGGACAATCGGTAAACATTGTTTCACATTTTTTAAGAATTAACCCAGATTTTGATATTTCTGAGTTAGGGTCATCAAAAGGTTTTTTAAATTCTTCAACAGTTCTATAATGTTGAGTAAAAGTAGCGTTAACAAATTCTTCATTTGTAATAATTCCTTTTTGCTCTAAATTTTTCCAATGTTTAGTAAAATTATTAAACATGTTATGACCACCAGTGTTACCTAAATATCGACCCTTTTCATCTATTCCAAAATTTATACAAATAAACCTTCCTCCTGGAACTAATTCATTTGATCTATTCAATAAAATTGTTTCCCAATCTTTTAGACCTTGGTTCTTAAACTGTTTTTTTTCTTCTTCATTTGAACCTACCATATGAACATGGTTATTTATCAAACATGGTCTTTCTGAAACATAGTGCATTGCAGTAGCAGAAAACCCTAAAGATAAACTATTATTAGACATCAATTGTTTATGAAAACCTGTACCACATCCGTGCACAAAAACATTTTCAAATTTATTCTGGTAAGCAAAATTATCACTTCCTTGCATTCCTTGCATCATTCTAAATAAAACTGAAAAGTCATTAGATGCTAAATCAGTATACAACATCTCAATTTCTCTATTATCTCCAGATTTTTTTATTTTTTCAATAATATTAAACCACATTTCTTGACTTGTACCGCCATCAGCACTGCCAAAATCAGCTATTCTAAATATGTCAACTTTAGGAATATTTTTAAAAGCTTCCTCAATTAATACTTCCATTTTATCTATAGCATTTTTTGCCCCAACAGTTTTTTGAGAGTAATAACCCTCACCTTTCATTGATAAAACAGATTGTGTATTGAGATTAGGTTTGTTCATGTAATAATTTTAAACCTATTGAATAATAATAAAAGTATTTATTAATCAAATTTAAGATTTTTATTAAAATATTTAGGGACTTTTTTTCCTGCCTGAGCCCTTTTTCCCATCCAAAAATCAACATCTTCTAACTTTCTATTTTTAGAACCAGTGCTCCATTCTAATCCATCTTCGATAGTTAACTGAGTGACATCTGATAAAAAATCATCTTTCTTAATTTTAATTAATTGAACTCCTCCACCCTTTTGTAATTTTGGCAAAGCATCAATTTCAAAAATTAGCATTTTTTGTAACTTTGTAACGCAAGCTATGTGTTTTTTTGAAAGATTTAATACTTTAATAACTACATCATTGTTTTTTAAATTAAATAATTGCTTACCTTTCTTTTGGTTTGTTACAAGAGTTTCAGTATTACTAATAAATCCTTTACCATTTTTGGATACAATTAAGAGTTCTTCATCGATTGATGAAAGTAATCCAGCAATTTTATCTTTAGGCATACTATCAACAAAATATATAAATGATTTAGGATTACTATTTCCACCTGGTAAAATATTTGGATCTATAGTGTAAACTTTACCAGAAGAAACAAACAAAAGTATTTTTTGGTTTGAATTTAAATTAACTGAAAATAGATTTTCTTTTTTTATTTTTTCAATTTCCTTTTCATCAGTTATCTCTTTAATTCTCTTGAGCTGAAAATCTTTATTAATGATAACAGTGAATCTTTCAATTTCTTTAAATTCATCAATACTAATATCAATATCATTATTTTGCTCTGATGAAATTAAAGATTTTCTCTCCTTTATATCGGTATCTAAATCACTCTTTATAAGATCTAATTCACTTACTATAAATTTATCTAGTGTTTTTTTATCTTTTATTAATTTATTAAGATATTTTAACTCTTCATTTAATTTTTGGATTTCATCTTTAATATTTTTTTCATCAATCTTCCTTAGAGATCCTAAACGCATACTTAAAATCGACTCACATTGTAAATCAGATAATTTATATTTTTTTATTAATTCTTTTTTGGGATTATCCTTAGTTCTTATTATTTTTATTATAGAATTTAAATTTTTAAAGACAATTTGATAACCCTTAAGAATTTCTAGTCTCTTTTTAATTTTTTCTATATTAAATTTTGATTTTCTTTTAATGGTAACTTTTCGATGTTCTAAAAAATTAGATAGTATTTCAATAATTCCAATTTGTTTAGGCTCTATACCATCAATTAAAACATTAAAATTACAAGAATACTTAATTGATAGATCAGTTAATTTAAAACATAAGCTTATTAATTTTTCAGAATCAATATTTCTGGTCTTTGGTTTTAAGACAATTCTAATATTTTCATCTGACTCATCGATAACATCGTCCAAAGGTAATTTTTTATTATTGATGTTATTAGCAAGTTGTTCAATTATCTTAACTTTATTAACTTGATATGGAATTTCAGTAATAATTATTTGATACAAACCATTTTTTAATTCTTCTATTTGGTATTTAGCATTAATATTAAATGATCCCTTGCCACTCTTATAAATTTGCTTTTTTTCATTACTATCTAAAATTATTTCACCACCTGTGGGAAGATCTGGTCCATTAATAATTTTTAAAATTTCAGTTAGTGAAGCTTTATCTTTTTTTATTATTAATTTTAATGCATCAATTAATTCAACAATATTGTGAGGGGGGATGTTTGTGGCCATGCCTACAGCTATTCCCATTGCTCCATTAATTAAAATATTAGGAAGCTGAGATGGTAGAACGACTGGTTCTAAATTTTGACCATCGTAATTATCTTTAAAATCTACAGAATTTTCTTCGATACCATCAAAAAAATAATTTGTATAATCTTGTAATCTTGCCTCAGTGTATCTCATTGCTGCAGGATTATCACCATCGATATTTCCAAAGTTGCCCTGACCATCAACCAATGTAATTCTAGTGGAAAAATCCTGAGCCATTCTTACCAAACTATCATAAATAGCTTGATCTCCATGCGGATGAAATTTACCCATCACATCGCCAACAATTCTTGCGCATTTTTTATAACTTGAACTTTTGAAAAGTTTTAGTTGATACATTGAATAAATTATTCTGCGATGAACAGGTTTTAATCCGTCCCTTACATCAGGTAATGACCTTGAAACAATAGTTGATATTGCATAAGAAAGATACTTTTCACTCAGTATAGTATCTAAGTTAGATTCTATTATTTTGTTCATTCTTTTCTAAAAAACTGATTATATTTTTCTTAAATAAAATATACTGATTTGGCAATTTATGATTTAAATTTGATAAATGATTTTTAATAAAAATAATTTCAAAAATTTTAAAAAAATTATTTAAAGAGTTATAATCGAATGTAATATTTGAATTACTCACAAAAAGATGATGAGGAAAATCAATAGTATAGTTTGAGTAATTTTCTTTAAATTCTAAAGTATCTGTATCAAAATATTTCAATCTATTATTGTTAACATAATCTAATTCGTATCCAATATATTTAAGTAAATCAAATAAGTAGATACAAAAGAAATTTAACCATTTTTTTTTACTAATCATAATTTCTAAAAAATCTTTAGAAATTTTATAAATTTGGTTTATTTTCTGTCCTTCAATTACTGAGGCATTAATTAAAGATACAACTGAAAGTAGGCAGCTTAGTTTATATTTATCATTAATAACACTTGATAAATAAGGCTTTGATAATTCAGCTTTTATTGATGGTGGACGATTGCCAATGTATGTAACATCGAAATTTAAAAAAAAACCAAGTTGCATTATATTTTTTTTATTTTTTGAAAGTCCTCCGTATACAATTCCTGAAAATACTTCATCCGTATCTGATAAAAATTTAATTAATAGATCATTATCTTTGAAAACTTTTGAATGTATAAGTATTCCATTAAATTTTTTATGCATCTGATGAAATAATATTTATATAAAGATGAGTTTTTACATCTAAAATATTAGAAATTTCTTTTTGACTTTTTATTCTAATATCTTTTATTTTAGATCCTTTCCTACCCAATAATATTTTTTTGTATCTGTCATTTTTAATAATAATATCTTGCTTTATTTTTAGATGTCCATTTTTCAAATATTTAAAAGTTTTATTAGTTACCTCTATATTATATGGAATTTCTTTATGAATTAATGATAGTATTTCATTTCTTGTGCATTCATTGGTGATAAAAATATCATCTTTGTTTGTGATTTCATCTTCCTTATATAGCCACCTTCCATATTTTGATTTTTGTAAAAGATAATCAATTAAATTTTCAAAACCTAATTTTTTTTTAGCTGATATGTTAAAAAATTTCTCTATTTTATATTTTTCTGTAATTAATTTGATATGTTTAAGTAAATTTTTAGCTTTTATTAAATCGGTTTTATTAAAAATAATTGAAATATTCTTTTTTAATTCATAAAGTTTAGGAATGTCATTTTTTAAATCATTTAATTGAATCCTTTTTGAATCAATTAAATACAAAATAATATCTGATTGATTTAAGCCTTCCCATAAATTTTTCTTCAATTTAATTTTTTGAGATTTCTTATCTCTAAGAAAGCTGATACCAGGTGTATCATATAGAACTAGTTGAGTATTTTTAATATTAACAATACCAATTACAAAATCTTCAGTAGTATTAATTTTTTTGTTTGTTATTGAAATTTTCTCACCGACAAGGTTATTTAATAGAGTTGATTTACCTGCATTAGTCTTACCGACAAGACTAATTTTTAATATTTTTCTTTTCATTAATTTTTTTTAATGCGATTTCTGCAGCGTTTCTCTCTGCTTCCCTTATTGAAAAACCTTTTGAATTGATCTTATTTAAATTTCTCATCTTAACTGAAACAGTGAATGTGGGTGAATGAGGTGGTCCTTCTTTTTTTATTAATTTATATTCAGGAAGTTTTTTATAAAGTTGTTGTGATATTTCTTGTAATAATGTTTTTGGGTCTAAGGTTTTAGAAACTTCAATATCTAGATATTTTGACCAAAATTTACTTATAAAATCAAATGAAGGATTATATCCACCATCTAGAAAAATTGCTCCAATTAATGATTCAACTGAATCTGAAAAGATTGAATTTAACATTTTATTATTTTTTTTCTTAAAATTGTATTGAAGCACGTCTTCTATTTGCAATTCTTGTGCAATTTTAAATAAAAATTTTTTTTGAACTAAATAAGAATATTTTTTAGATAAATCACCTTCATTAAATTTTTTAAATTTTGTAAATAATAAATTTGCTATTATTAATCCCAGTACTCGATCACCTAAAAATTCAAATCTTTCAAATTCATTTGTGATAATTTTTTTTTCATTTTCTAAATAAAAACTTGGATGTGTTAGGGATTGAATTAACAATTTGTTATTTTTAAACTTATAATTTATCTTTTTTTCAAATAGTTTGAGTTTTTTACTGTCTATCATTGAATTTTTTGAAAAATTCTTGCATATCTAATTGAATTAGGCCATTTCCATATCTGTAAAAATCTTGCATTTTCTAAAGAAAAGAAAATAAACTGTGCTTTACCAACTAAATTTTCATAAGGAATGAAACCAACTGTACTTATAAATCTACTATCTTGTGAATTATCTCTATTATCACCCATTACAAAGAAATGATTATCTGGCACATTATATAACTGTGTATTATCCGCAATACCATTGTCTGTTAAATCAAGAATATTGATCTCTTTGTTAAAAAAATACTCATTATACATTCTAACTCTTTTATTACTCGATTTGTTGTCTGTATCTATAAAATCATTTAATTTTTTTCTTAGAATTTCTGATCCATTAATAAAAATAATACCATTTTTAATTTCTATTTTATCACCAGGTAGACCAATAACTCTTTTTATATAATCAGTTCTGTTATTTTCAGGAGTTTTAAAAACTACTACATCACCTCTTTCAGGCGTGTTTGAAAATATTTTTCCAGGTATTAAAGGTAGTGAAAAAGGAAGAGAATGTTTTGAAAAACCGTATGAATATTTTGATACAAAAATAAAATCACCCACAAGTAGATTAGGCTTCATTGATCCTGAAGGTATATTGAATGGCTCAAATATAAATGATCTAATCAGTAAAGCTATAAAGATTGCTAGAAGTATTGATTTCAAATTACCAAAAAAACTATTTTTTTTTGATTTAGTCATAAATTGTCACATTTGCTATTGCATATTTTTTTTCATCAGAAAGTGATACTTCAATTTGTGTATTAGAATTTTTATTCATATTTTTAAAAATTGTCTTTGCTTTACCATGAAGTATTATAAACGGTTTACCATATTGGTTATTTGCAACTTCGATATCTTTCCAAAATACACCTCTAGCCAGTCCTGTGCCTAAAGCTTTAGCACATGCTTCTTTCGCAGCATATCTTTTTGCATAAGATTCTACCGAATTTAATCTTTTTTCTGATTTCTCTATCTCAGAAATACTAAAACATCTTTTTGTAAATTTATTACCATATTTATTTATTATTCTTCTTATTCTATTAATATCGATAATATCAATTCCATTACCATAAATCATATTTAACCTTTTAATCTCTCTAAAGAAGATACTTCTTTTTCCATTCTTAATGCTGCAATTATATTTTGTAAATGATTAGTGTCTCTAACCTCAATGTCTATTATAATCTCAAAAAAATCAGGTTTCCTAACTGAAAAAAGAATGTTTGAAATATTACCATTATTTTTTGCAATAACTGTTGTTACTTTTCCAAGGCTTCCAGGTTTATTAAATAATACAACAACAATTCTTGCATTTGATACTGTCTCTAAATTACTTTGATTATCCCAAGAGATATTTAGCCATCTATCTGGGGCATCTTGATATGATGTAAGTGTGTCACAATCAAGTGTATGAACTGCAACACCAATTCCTGCAGTTACTATACCAACAATACTATCTCCTTTTAAAGGTGAACAACAACCAGCCAGATGATATGACATTCCAGCGGTTAATCCTTTTAATTTTATAGGATTTTGATTATTTTCATTAAATTTTGAAACTGGAATATAATTATACTCAGGATAAATTTTTTTAATTACAGAAAGTGCTGTAATTTCACCTGAGCCAATTAAGGCATATAAATCATTTATTGATTTATATTTATAATCATCCAATATTTTTTGTTCAGTATTTTTATTAAATTCATAATTTTCTTTTTGAAAATAATTGATTAGTATTTCTCTACCAAATATTATATGTTCTTCTTTCTTCTTAAATTTAAAAAATCTTCTTAATTGTGATTTTACCTTTGTTGTTACTGCAAATCTCTGCCATAAAGGGGAAGGTTGTGATGACTCTGAAGTAATAATTTCTATTTGATCGCCATTATTTAAAATCGTTTTTAATGGCTGTAACTTATCGTTAATTTTAGCTGCTACACATTTATCACCTATCTGACTATGTATTGCGTATGCAAAATCTACCGGAGTTGCATTTTTAGGCAATTCTATAAGATCTCCTTTTGGTGTAAAAACAAAAATATCATTTTGAAAAACTTTCAATTTTGAGTTTTGAATTAATTCATCTTGAGTAACTGATGAATTCATTGAATCTACTAAATCATATACCCACTTATATTCTCTTGCGTCTTTTTCTTTTATTTTTTTTGGATCTTTATATTTCCAATGAGAAGCAATACCAAAATCAGCAATTTGATCCATTATGTTTGAACGAAATTGAATTTCAATTTTTTTATTTTTTGGGCCCATTACCGAAGTATGCAATGCCCTATAACCATTTGATTTTGGAGCAGAAATAAAATCTTTAAATCTACCTTGAATATAGGGATATTGCCTATGGATTATACCTAAGCATCTATAACATTCCCTAGTTGAATTAGTAATAACTCTAAAAGCCATGATATCTGAAAGTTGCTCGAAAGAAATATTTTTATTTTTAATCTTATTCCATATTGAATATGGAGACTTAATTCTACCTTCTACTTTACAAAGTAAGTCTTCTTGAAAAAAAATATTTTTTAACTCATATCTAATTTCATCAACAATATTATCGTCTTTTGATTTTAAATATTCCAATCTTTCTATTATTGTTTTTTTTGCATCAGGATTTATTATTTCAAAAGAGATATCTTCTAATTCATCTTGCCATTCTTTCATTCCTAATCTTTGAGCTAAGGGAGCGAACACTTCGAGTGTTTCTAATGCTATTTTAGTTTTTTTATTCTCGTCTTTAATAAATTGGATAGTTCTCATATTGTGTAATCTATCAGCTAACTTTACTAAAATAACTCTCAAATCTTTTGTTGTAGCTAAAATTAATTTTTTATAATTCTCACCAAATTTTTGATTGTTTACTTTTAAAGAAAATTTATTTATTTTTGTTAATCCATCTACAAGTTCTACTATTTGATTTCCAAAATTTTTATTAATTTCTTCTATATTTAAACTTGTATCTTCTAAAGTATCGTGAAGCAAGCCTGCTACTATTGAGTCAGCATCTAATTTTATTGATGTCAAAATTTTTGCTACTTCTAGCGGGTGAGTTATAAAAGGATCTCCAGATTTTCTTAACTGATTACTATGGGCTTGTTCACTCAATTTAAGCGCATGCCTTACTTTATCTTTTTCTTCATTAGTAAGATAGGAAGTAATTAATTCTATCTCTTTGTGAATTTTATAAGTCATAAATAATATTTAAATTATTTATCTTAATTATAATTTAGTTTAATTATATATCCTGCTTTTTTTTTACACCAGATGAATCTTCTAGATTATCTTGTGCAGTTTCAATAGGAATATTTTCTGAAGTATTATTAACATCTTCATTATTTTGCTGTATTTCGTCACTATCTATTTCAGAACCATTAGCTTCACTCTCATCACTATTATCTTCTAATTCGTTTATATCTTCATCCTCAATAAATGTATTGGTTTGATATTCTTCAATTAAATCATTTTTTAATTGTTCTGTTGTAAGAGTTTCGTCTGCAATTTCCCTAAGTGCAATCACGGTATTTTTATCATTATCAATCTCTACAGTTGGATTTTCACCAGAATATAATTTTCTAGCTCTATTTGAAGCTACCAAAACTAACTCAAACCTACTTGGAAATTTATCAATACAGTCTTCAACTGTTATTCTTGCCATAATGCGCTTATAGTTATGAATTTTTAAAAGTAAATAGTTAATTATTTTTAAGCAATCTTTGCTTTTTAATATTCCAATCTCTTTGTTTTATTGACTCTCTTTTATCAATTTTCTTCTTACCTTTAGCAATTCCGCATGATAATTTAGCAAAACCCTTATCTGAGAAATATAAAGAAAGTGGAATTATTGTAAATCCACCTTGTTTAATAGAACCTGATATTTTATCAAATTCTCTTTTTGAAACTAATAATTTTCTTTTTCTACTTGGATCATAGTTGTTATCATTTGAATTTTGATATTTTTTTATAAAAGAATTTGAAAGCCATAGTTCACCATTTTGTTCTATAATATATGAACCTCTAATAGAGCCTGTATTTATTCGTAAAGATTTAACTTCTGATCCAGTTAATACGATACCAGCTTCAATTTTATTAGATATTGTAAAGTTATAATTAGCCCTATTGTTTGCGGCTATAATTTTCATTTATAGTAATTGTAATTCTTGAAGACAATTTTTGACTGCTTTTTTTGTATCATCTTTAATTTGTGATAATGGCAATCTTGTATTTTCATTACATAAACCCAATAATGAAGCTGCATATTTAACTGGTCCAGGACTTGATTCTATAAATAAAGCATTGTGCAAAGATGATAATTTTAGATTAATTTCTTGAGCTTTGGAAATATTTGACTCTTGCCAAGCAATATGCATTTCTGAACACAATTTTGGTGCGACGTTTGCAGTAACTGATATACATCCATGACCTCCTTGTGCTAAATATGCTAATGCTGTCCCATCTTCTCCAGAAAGATAACAAAATTCGTTTATCATTTTTTTTCTAGTAAGTAATGGTCTAAATAGATCATTTGTTGCATCCTTAACCCCAATAATATTTTTAATTTTTGATAATTCGATCATAGTTTCAATGGACATGTCAACAATTGATCTACCAGGTATATTATAGATAATTATCGGAATATTAGTTTTTTCAGCTATAGATCTAAAATGTTCGAATAAACCTGATTGAGTTGGTTTATTATAATATGGTGTTACAATTAAAGCAGCATCTGCTCCAGAATTTTCAGCATGTTCAGTATACTCTATAGCCTCTAAAGTGTTGTTTGAACCAGTACCAGCTATAACAGGAACTCTTTTATCTGTAACTCTAATTGTTTCCTCGATAATTTTTTTATGTTCTTCGTGTGATAAAGTTGGTGATTCTCCAGTTGTTCCGCATGGAACTAATCCATGAGATCCATTATCAATTAAATGAGTTAAAACTTTTGTTAACGAATCATAATCAACTTTGTCTTCAGAAAACGGAGTAATAACTGCTGGTATACTTCCTTTAAACATTTCTATATGGCGGAGAGAGAGGGATTCGAACCCTCGGAAGGAATTACTTCCTTCGCAGGTTTAGCAAACCTGTGGTTTAAGCCACTCACCCATCTCTCCTTTTGCTCGTTCATATTAAATGATTACCTCTTCATTATCAAATTACCCAAAAATATTGCAATACCTTAGTGCAACCTTCATATTCATTTCAATAAATACCATAAAATAATCCATGATAATACAAAATAATTGATCAAAAAAAATTAATTCTTTCAAAAAACCAATATAGGCCAATACTAGATATTAAAATTGAAGATGGTATTTGAAAAAACATTCTGTAATTTTTATTTTTTGCAAAATTCAATGCAATTAATAGATATAAAATTAATACAATAGATATTTGCGCTACTTCAATACCAAGATTAAATGAAATGAGATTTATAAATAAATCAGTACGCCTATAACCTATATCACTTAAAACTAATGCAAATCCTAAACCATGAAGTAATCCAAAAAATAAAATTACTATATATCTTAGATATTCTTTTATGTATTTTTTTAAAATATTTTCTAATCCAATATACACTATAGAAAGTGCAATGATAGGTTCAACAATTTGAGGATTAATTCTCATTAAAGATAAAGAAACAAATATGAGAGTAATTGAATGAGCAATAGTAAAAATAGATATTTGTGAAATTAATATTTTTAAAGATGATGAAAATAAAAAAAGTCCAAAAATAAACAAAATATGATCCAATCCCTTTGGAATTATATGCTGAACTCCTAGTACAAAGAATTTTGCGAAACTATAAAATGTTTTACTAAAATTATTTTCCTTAAATGAAAATTGACTTGATTCAATTCCTGATTGCAAATATTCTGTAAGTAATTCATCTTCTAATTTGTTATTATTATTCTCTCTTAAGATAATTGGACCGTAGTTTTTACGCCACTTAAATGTAAATTGTTCTGAATTTTTATCTAATAAAACTTTAAAATAAACATGCGTATCTCTACTTATTTCAAAATTTTTAATATCTTCAACTTCAGTTTTAATTAAAATAATTTTCTTTGATTCATTATTAATTTTAATATCAATATTAGAACTTATTTCACTCCATGAATTTTGAAAAATTTGTTCAAGGTCTTTTTGGCTTAAAATTCTAAATTTATCATAAATTTCACTTAACGATGAAGAGTCTGTATTTAAAACGGTGGATGCATCAATATTAGATAATATTAATTCAGCGTTTAATCTTATTTTAAAGTTCAAATAACTTTCATCATAGGTAAAATCTGCAATGGATGGCTTTATTTCATGAGCAATAGAAGATGTTGAAAATAAATTTGAAAAAACTAATAGAATTAAAAATAGATATAAATTTATAATTTTTATATAAGAGAACATGATGAAATTATATATAAAATGGTTAATATTTATTATTATCTTAACTTCAATATCAAAAATCTCTTTTTGTCACGAATTTTGGATTGATCCAAAAAATTATCATTTATCAGATAATGAAAAAGCTGTAGCAAATATATTTATAGGAGAAAATTTTGAAGGATCACCAATTCCATTTACTAAAAAATATTTTAAAATTGCATTCCTGCATGCTGAAGATAGTAAATTAAAAATTAGAGGTAGATTGGGTGATATCCCCGCTCTAAATATTAAAAAAAAACATAAAGGATTAAATGTAATACAAGTTGAATCAGTTACTAAATATGTTGAATATGAAAAATTAGTAAAATTTGAAATATTTACAAGAGAAAAAGGTTATCCAAATTTAGTTCAAAAACATAAAGAAAATAACTATCCAGATAATTTTTTTGAAAGCTACAAAAGATATGCAAAGTCATTAATTAGCGTAGAAAATTTTGATGGTAAAGATATCGACACCAATATGGACTTCGAATTAATTTTTTTAGACAATCCTCTTAAAAATTTAAATGAAAGTAAGAGAATTCTATTAGAATACAAAAATAAATTACTAGCTGATCATAAGATTTCTATTATGAGTTTGAATAATGGTTATTTTAGAAAAGAATATCTTAGAACAAACGAGGCTGGGTATTTTGATTACTTATTTAAAGAAAACACAAAATATCTAATTGAAAGTGTTGTTATAATTGAGGGAAGTAATAAGAAAAAAGACAATTATGCTAAATGGCATTCTTTGTGGACTTCCTATACTTTAAAAACGCCATATAATTAAGTTAAATTAATTCTGAATAATCTTGCAAATTGATAAATATAATATTTTTGATTAATAAAACATAATAATATTTTAAGATTTATTTAATATATATTATAAATACTTAATGAAACATTTAATATTTATTGTTGCTTATAATCATGAAAATTTTATTGAAAATGTTTTAAATAGAATACCAAAATCTCTACAAAAAGAAAAATATGAAATTCTTATTATTGATGATGCGTCAATAGATAAAACATTTAAAATTGCGAATGAATGGTCGAAGAAAAATAAAAATATTAATATTACAATATTAAAGAATAATATTAATTATGGCTATGGCGGTAATCAAAAAATTGGGATGCAATATGCAATAAAAAATAATTTTGATACTCTATCGCTTTTGCATGGAGATGGTCAATATAAACCAGAAATTATTCATGATTTAATAAAACATCATGTTAAAAATCAAGCTTCATTAACATTAGGTTCAAGAATGATACATAAAAAAAATGCATTAAAAGGCAGAATGCCCTTATATAAATTTTTTGGAAATATAATTTTAACAAAAATACAAAATTTCATTCTGGGAACAAATTTAAGTGAATTTCATACTGGGTATAGAATATATTCTATTAAAACATTAAAAAAAATTAAATTTGAATTAAATACTAATAATTTTCATTTTGATACTGAGATAATAATTCAGCATATTGCTAATAAATTTAAAATTTCAGAATATCCCATTCCAACTTATTATGGGAATGAAATATCTTATGTTAACGGATTAAATTACGCTTTTAATATTTTACGAGAAAGTTTTTCTTATTCATTACAAAAATTAGGAATATTCTACAAAGAGAAATACAGTTATAATTTTGAAAAATATCAGGATAAATCATATTTTTCTTCATCACATTCAATTGCTATTCAACAAGTAAAAAAAAATTCATCTGTTATAGATTTAGGTTCGTCAAATGCTCGATATCTTTATTTTTTAAAACATAATCAAAAATGTTACTTAAAAACTGCAAACAAATTTATATTTAGTAAAAATTTAAATGTAGATGAGGAAGAAATCGTAGATTTAGATATAAATTTACCCACTAAAATAAATGAATTTGATTATGTACTATTATTAGATGTTATTGAGCATTTGAAAAACCCAGAAGATTTTATTAAGAAACTTTTTTATGAAACTAAACATGATCAGAAGATAATAGCTTCTACAGGTAATATTGCATTTATAGTTACAAGAATTATGCTTTTATTTGGTTATTTTAATTATGGAGTAAGAGGAATTCTTGACAAAACACATACAAGACTTTTTACTTTTTCTTCTTTTAGAAAACTTTTCTCAAGTTATTATGAAATAGATATAGTAAAAGGGATACCAGCTCCTTTTCCTTTAGCATTTGGAAATAATTTATTTTCAAATATTCTAATAAAAATAAATATTTTTTTAATATATTTATCAAAATCAATGTTTTCATATCAAATTTTAATTGTTCTTAGACCAAAAAAAACACTTAATAGTATATTAAAAGAAACATTAGATTATTCAAATAAAATTAAAACATAACTTTATTAAGCAATTATTAATTTATTTTTTGTTTTTGTTTTATACTTACAAGAATTGCTGCAACAATCCATAATATTTTAAAACTAATAAGATCAGTGTTGATACTTTCAATTAAAATATAAATTGTGAACAAGTATATAAATGATAAATTTTTTTTATAATAATATATTTTAGATTCTTTTAATAAGTAAAATAATAATACAAATAATGAAATCACACCCAAAACACCAAACTCGCTAATTATACCTAAATAATTTGAATGTGGATCAAATGCCGGTAAACTATTATATTTTTGAACTTCATAATTATCAAAGTTTCTAAAACCTATACCATTAGGAAAGTTTTCTTTGATTATTTCAAAATTTTTAAGTTTTAGATATCCATAATTACTAAAATAAACAAAATAATTATTAATTTCTAATATGTGATTTGCATTAGTGGGTATATAAGCATCAGATCTCTCTATTAACCAATCATAATTTTTGTTATTCTTAATTATCATAATATTTGTAAAAAAAATTTGTGATAAAAAAACTATTATAAAAGAATTAAAAATAAGTATTTTAAATATTTTATTTGAAAACTTTTTAAAATAGTAAATGAGATAAATTAAAATTAAAATTAAAATTGACTTAGAAAATGTTAGCAAAAGACATAATGAGTAGACAGATAAAAAAATTTTATAAAATTTAAAATTTTCTTTAAGTGATATTAAAATGATAAAACAAGTAATTATATGAATAGCTAACATAGTTGGTGTGGTAAAAGTTCCGTTAGCTCTAGCACTTTTCCCAATTTTTATAGGATATTCATAATTAAATGCAAAAATATTATTTATTTCAAATTGCTGGAGAAACCATCCCAAAATACCAAGTAATGATGAAATAAAAACTGAAAATAAAATAATTTTCAAAAAATAATTAT
>CACMKW010000011.1 GCA_902614395.1 uncultured Alphaproteobacteria bacterium
AGTGCACTTTGTGACAAATAGATGTAATGCAAGATGTTCATTTTGTTTTATTGATTTTGATAATGAAGATATTTTTAAAGATGAGTTATCGATAGATGAAATATACAGACTTACAAAAAATCTTGGAAAATCACTGGTAAATGTTAACTTAACTGGAGGAGAACCTTTCGCTAGGAAAGATCTAATTGATATTGCTGAATGTTATTGTAGAAATACTTCGATACAATCGATTTATATAACAACTAATGGCAGTCTTCCAGATAGAGTAAAAATATTTGCAGAACACATTACTACAAAATATCCTCACATAACTCTAAGTATAAGTATCTCCATTGATGATCTACCTGAAAACCATAACAAAATAAGAAAAATTAAAGGTCTATTTGACAAATGCATAGAAACTTACAAATTAATTGAAAAAATCGAAAGAGTAATTCCAGTAGTACAAGTCACAGTCTCAGAGGCTAACTATAAAAATGTAAAAAGAATTTATTCTGATCTTTTAAATATTTACAAAATTGAATCAATAAAAGCCGTTATAGTAAGAGATGAAGGAATATATAAAACTCCAACTGAGGATAAAAGAGGTATCTTAACTTCATATAATTGGATAACAAACAAAATTATTGAGGATTCAAAAAATGGAGTTTTAAATAATTATGATCAAAGTTCTGCTCAAGGTAGACTTCATTATAAAAAAGATACGTTAATGTATAAGTTTATTCAAAAATATTATTTAAAACCTTTTTATCAAAGCCATTGTCCAGCAGGACAATTATTTGGAATAATTGACTCAAAGGGCAAAATATATGCTTGTGAAATTTTAGATAATGATTGTTTGGGTGATTTAAGAGAAAGTAAAATGAATTTTATGAAAATATGGAATAATGATAAAAATCATAAACTAAGAAAGTTTATTAAGGAGTCCAAATGTCATTGTTCATACGAATGTGCATTAGCGTTTAATTTTACAAGTAATCTTAGGTATCAATTTTCTTTTCTTAGATCTTATTTAGATTTTTAAGAATTAATGTTAAAATTTAATATTATCATTCCATCAATTAAAATTGATGAATTGCTAATAAAATGCGTTAAAGGAATAATAGCTCAAAATTTTAAAAACTATAGTTTATCAATTATTATTGAACAGAAGGATAATACGAGCTATTTAAAAAATATTTTAAATCAAAATAAAATTAAATATAAAATTATTGTTTCTGAGTTATCAAATATATCTGCAAAAAGAAATTTAGGATCTAAGCTATTTGTGTCAGAATATTTAGCTTTTATAGACAGTGATGCATATCCAATAAATTCATGGTTGAGAACTAGTTTAAAATATTTTGAAACTAAAAAAATTATAGTTTTAGGTGGACCAAGTGGAATCCCTTTTAAAGACGAGGAAGAAAAATACTTAATAAGTAACTATGCAAAAAGGAGTTTCTTTTGTACTGCAAATTTATCAAAACGAAAATATTCAAGAAAAAACCATTACTTTGATTGGTTGGAATCTTGTAATTTTATTATAAAAAAAAGTGCGTTTGATAAAGTAGGAGGTATGAATGAAAATCAATATATTTTTGAAGATTTAGAACTATGCTCTAAAATTAATAATGAGTATGGAAAAGGAAAAATACTATTTGCTGGGGACTTAATTGTTTATCATAAGGATAGAAATATTAAAAATTTTTTGAAACAAAGATTTGTGTATGGAATGTTTATCTTTGAGGCATTACAGAAATCAAATAATGTTGGGAAAATTATATCTTTGATTCCTTTTATGTTTTCAATAATTTTTCTCTTATTTTTTATCAATTTTTACAGCTATATTAGTTTCTATTATATTTTATTGTTATTATTTTTATTATGTTTTTTTATTTTTTATCTTGATTTAAAAAAGTTTAAACTCAAATTTAATTTCTTATGTAAAGTTTTTATATTAACTATTTTTGCAAATTTGGCTTACGTGTCAGGAAATTTATTATCTTTTTTAGGAAAGAAATTATCTAAAAGAATTTATTCAAATTCACAATCTTAACTTCAAAGAGCCCAAACAAAAAATCTGATAAATAATAAAAACTTACTACGAAGTTTTTACGAAGAAGTTTCCAAAAGTCATAATTTTCTGTTAATAATGATTTAGAGGTAGTTCTACAGAACACCTCTTAATAATGAGGTAAGGAAAATGAAAAAATTTGAAGATTTAATGAGTATAAAAAATGAAATTGAAAATATTTCTGCAATAGAGGCAAAAGAAAAGCTAAATGATCCAAATGTACAATTTATTGATGTTAGAGATAAAGAAAGTTTTTCTAAAGGAACAATAGGGAATGCAATTCATTTAGATAGAGCCTTTCTTGAATTTTATTTGGCAGAAGGTAGTCCCTTAGAAAATATTTTTTTTAAAGAAAACCCAGATAAAGAATATATTGTATTTTGTGGTGTGGGCGGGCAAGGAACTTTATCAACGAAAACAATGAAAGATATGGGTATTAAAAATGTTAAGAATATTACTGGTGGTATGGCTGAATGGGAAAAGTTAAAAAAATAATATTATTAAATTCAATTGTTTATTTTTTGATTAAAAAATTTACAGCATAAAAGAACTATTCTTTTTGTATGATTAATAAATTATTTATTTTTATATTTTTATTTTTTTATTTATCCTCATGTATGGCTCTTTCAAAAAATAATTTTTCAAATAATCAACTATTATGTCCAACATTACTATGGGGATTTGAATTTATTTCATCAAATAAAGTCAAAGTCATTAATACAGATCTTAATAATATAACATCGATTAATGAATATTATTATGACGTAGATTTAGATCTATCATACATTAACATATTTTCGAATGAGAATAATATTAGAGATAGAGTTTATTCTATTGAACTTAATTCATTGAGAGTTGATGTTTGGACTATGACTGGTGGTGGATTTACAACAAGAGAAATGTTTCCAATTGGATTATGTAAATTTGTAGAAATTAATAATATTTTATCTTACATAGAAAACTTAAAATGATTGAATATCAAAATATATTAGATAAAAATATGTTAAACGTATTTAAAGATATTCTAACGAATATCAGAGAAAAAGGATTATCAAATAATAATCACCTCTATGTAACATTTTCTACTAATCATCGAAATGTTAAACTACCAAATTGGTTAAGACAGAAATATCCAGAAGAAATGACTATAGTAATTCAATACGAATATTATGATCTTAAAATAAATAACAATAATTTTTCTATTTCACTTTCATTTAATGATATAAAAACAAATTTGAAAATAGATTATAATTCCATCATATCCTTTGCAGATCCTTCAGCTAATTTTGGATTAATTTTGCAAAAAAATAAAATTCAAAAAAAAATAAATAAAAAAATGGAAAAGAAAAAATTTAACGAAAATAATGTAATTAATTTTTCTAATTATAAAAAAAATTAATCTAAATAATAATGTTCTTTTAATTGGCCATTATCATAGTTCAAACACAACGGACTTCCAGTTGGAAGTTCTATAGAAGATATTTCTTCAGGCTTGTACATGCCAACTTTAATCATTATTGCTCTCAAAGAATTACCATGTGCTGCAATTAAAACATTTTTATTATCTAGGATAAATGGCTGAATTGTTTTAGAAAAATAAGGTGAAACTCGATCCACTACGTCCTTAAGACTTTCACCGTTAGGTGGTGGTATGTCATATGATCGTCTCCAAATATGCACTTGATCTTTTCCAAATTTTTCAGCAGTTTCTGCTTTATTTAATCCAACTAAATCACCATAATCTCTCTCATTTAGTCTTTGATCTTTTTCATAAATCAGAATACCATTTTTATGTAAATTTTCTATTTCTGATGCCATGATTGCAATTTCTGCAGTTTTATTTGCTCTTTTTAAAACGCTACTAAAAATTTTATCAATTTTTATATTATTTTTTTTTAATAAAAGGCCTGCATTATTTGCCTCTTTTATACCTTTTTCAGTTAATGGAACATCTTTCCAGCCAGTAAATTTATTTTCTAAGTTCCACTGACTTTGGCCATGCCTAAGTAAAACAAGTTTGTTCATATGTTTCATATAATATGTTATAATAAATTTGTTAATAATTAATGAAAAATAAAAAAAGAATAGAATTTGATAGCCTAGGTTCAAAAAAAATTGATAAAAATAAACTTTGGGGTGCTCAAACTCAAAGATCCCTAGAGAATTTCAGAATTGGAGCAGAAAAAATACCAGTTGAATTAATAATTGCTCTAGGACAACAAAAAAAAGCTGCTGCAGAAGCTAATATTGAACTTGGTGTCTTAAATAGAAAATTAGGAACTTTAATTATAAAGGCATGCAACGATATAATTAATTTAAAACTTATCGAAGAATTTCCTCTAGTAGTATGGCAAACTGGATCTGGTACTCAGACAAATATGAATGCTAATGAAGTAATTAGCAATTATATAATTGAAAAATTAGGAGGAAAAATTGGAAGTAAAGAACCTATTCATCCAAATGATCACGTGAATTTATCTCAATCATCAAATGATACCTTTCCAACAATAATGCATGTTGCAATTAATGAGTTGGCAATCAAAGACTTAATTCCAAATCTAAAAATTTTAATAAAAGAATTTGAAAAAAAGAAAAAGATTTTTCAAAATATAATCAAAATAGGAAGAACTCATACACAAGATGCAACTCCAATTACTTTAGGTGACGAATTCTCAGCTTTTTGTTCTCAATTACACAGTTGTTTAAAAAGAATAGAGACTGCAAAATTAGAATTAAAATATCTTGCTCAAGGAGGAACTGCTGTAGGCTCAGGCATTAATGCTCCAAAAAAATTTGATAAAGTATTTTGTAAATATTTAAATAAACTGACTAAAGATAATTACAAACCTTCTCCAAATAAATTTGAATCATTAGCTTCTCATGATCCATTAATTAATTTTTCAAATTCTTTAAAAACTTTATCACTTTCATTATTAAAAATAATAAATGATATTAGATTTTTGGCATCTGGACCTAGATCAGGTTTGGGAGAGTTAACTTTACCTGCTAATGAACCTGGATCATCAATTATGCCTGGCAAGGTAAATCCAACACAAATTGAAGCATTAAGTATGGTGTGTGTTCAAGTAATTGGTAATAGTACAACTGTGGATCTTGCAGGATCCAATGGTCATTTTCAATTAAATACCTATAAACCGGTTATTGCATTTAACATTATTCAATCAGTAAACCTACTAAGTGATGGGATTAAAAGTTTTTGTAATAATTGCTTAAAGGGATTAAAACCTAATAAAAAAATTATTGATAATCATTTAAATAATTCTTTAATGCTTGTTACTGCTTTAAACAAAAGTATTGGATATGATAATGCAGCAAAAATTGCAAAAAAAGCCTTCAATGAGAATTTAACCCTCAAGGAAGCGGCCTTAAAATTGAAATTAATTTCAGAAAAAGATTTTGATAAAATAGTTGATCCAAAAAAAATGGTTTAACTAAATATATTCGTAATTATTTTTATTAGCAAACAAAGACCTTAATAGTAAGTTATTTAGATGATGACCTGATTTGTTCCCTAGAAAATAACCTTGAATTGGTGAACCAGCTAAGTATAAATCTCCGATAGAATCAAGAATTTTATGTCTCACAAACTCATCCTTAAAACGCAAACCATCCGAATTTAATATTTTATTTTCTCCAACAACAACAGCATTATCTAAAGAGCCACCAAGTGCTAGGCCATTTGATCTTAACATATCAACATCTCTTTCAAATCCGAAAGTACGGGCTGAAGCAATGTCAGTTTTATAATTCCCATTTACTAATTGTAAATGACAGCTTTGTTTACTAACTAGCTTACTAGGAAAATCGATTTCAAAATCAATTGAAAACTGATCATTAGGTTTTAATTCTACAGATGAATCGTTATTTTCTACTTTAATATTTTTTTTAACTTTTAAAATTTTTCTTCTTTTATTTAAGCTTTGAGTAGAAGTTTGATCAATAAGATCCACAAACTTTATTGAACTACCATCCATTATTGGTACCTCTGGTCCATCAATCTCAATTTTAATATTATCTATATGCAATCCTGATAAAGCACTCATTAAATGCTCTATAGTTGATACACTAGTACGGTTTTGATTGCTTATAGTTGTACTTAGTTTTGTGCTACTTACATTTGACCATAAAGCCTCAATCACATTATTATTTTTGATATCTTTTCGAATAAACTTAATTCCATAATCAGCTTTAGCAGGATATAAATTCATAGTTACTTCTGCTCCGGTATGTAGTCCTATTCCTCTTATTGATACTGGTTTGCCAATTGTCTGTTGTTGGTTGTTAGATATGTTTGATATGTCTATCATTTTAAAAAAAAGTGCTGAAATCAGCACTTTTTTTAATATATTTTTTTGGCGATCTTAACAACTAACCTAATATTTCAAAATATTGCAAATAATACTTTAATTACTAGTTAGCCTGTCTTCTAAGAAAAGTGGGTATGTCGAGAAGTTCTTCCTCCGTTTCCTGATTGAACTCATCATCAATTTCAGCAGTTACAGTCTCTTCAGCACTAAACTCCTCTTTTTCATCGATGGTTGAATTATTATCTTCAGAGTTTTTATCTTCTGATTCATTTTCTTCAATCTTTTCTTCTGAAGTAGTAAAAACAGGTTCAGTCTTCTCTAATCTCTCATTTTCTGAAGAAATATCTTCAGATTTATTTTCAGTAGAAAGAGTATCAAATAAGCTCAACTTTCTTACACTTGTTTGATTTGGTTTTTCAATATGTGAAGATGACTTTGAAACTTGCTCAGAAATATAATCAGTTTCAATTTGATCTACAGCTTCTGAAACTTCATTTTGTTCAAAAACTTTATCATTAGTATTTTCTTCTAAACTTGCAGTTTCTTTTTGGTTAATATTTGTTATCTCATCTAAAACAATATTTTCAGAATTTTGATTATTGAGAATTTCTTCATTTGAAATCTCATTAATCTCCTCATCTAAGATACTTTCATCTTGTAAAGAATGTTCCTGTAATGCCATATTTTCGTTCAATGATTCAGATTTTTCTATATCTTGTTTATAAATATCGTTATTTATATTTATTGGCGCAAAATTTTCTATAGGTTTAGCTGAAATATTATTATTTACATCAATACCTGTAGCTACAATACTAACTCTTACAACTCCCTCAAGCCTATCATCACAAGTAGTTCCATAGATAATATTTGCTTCTTCATCAACTTCTTGTTTGATTCTATTAGCTGCCTCATCAACTTCATACAATGTAATGTCTTTGCCACCTGTAATATTAATTATTAGACCTTTTGCACCTTTAAGGGACACATCATCAATTAATGGGTTTGCAATAGCTGCTTCTGCAGCTGCAATTGCTCTACCTTCACCTTGTGCTTCACCAGTACCCATCATAGCTTTACCCATTTCAGACATAACAGTTTTTATATCTGAAAAATCTAAATTAATCATACCAGGCTGAACCATAAGATCAGTTACACCTCTTACACCTGCATACAGGACATCATCTGCCATCTTAAAAGCATCAGAGAAAGTAGTTTTTTCATTAGCAATCCTAAATAAATTTTGGTTTGGTATTGTTAGTAATGTATCAACATACTGTTGGAGTTCTTCAATTCCTTTTTCAGCTAACTTCATCCTTTGAGAGCCTTCGAAATGAAAAGGTTTAGTTACTACACCAACAGTTAGTATTCCTTTTTCTCTTGCTAATTTAGCAATAACTGGCGCAGCTCCTGTGCCAGTACCACCACCCATACCTGCAGCTATAAAAAGCATATGACTACCCTCAAACTTTTCACTTAAATCTTGAATTGCTTCTTCAGCAGCCTGTTTTCCAATATCAGGCCTCATTCCTGCTCCTAAACCTTTAGTGCTGTTTAATCCTAGTTGAATTTTATTTGGACAACTTGAAATTTGTAGAGCTTGTGCATCAGTATTTGCTATTAAAAAGTCTACACCTTCTAAATTAGCGTTAATCATATTGTTAACTGCATTGCCACCAGATCCGCCTACTCCTAATACCGTTATTTTAGGATGTAAGTTTTGTGCTACATCTTGTATTGAAATATTGATAGTCATTGTAAATCTCCGCCGTTTTAAATAGTTTTTAACGATTTATATTCGAAATCGTCAATATAATTTACTATATATAGTATTATCTAAATATACTGGTCAAGCCAAGTAAAAAAGCTTGAAATTCCTCGTTTTTTCAAGGTTTTTGATTTATTTGCCAAAAAATCAATTTTAAATAAGTCTCGGTCATACAATATAGAACCTATAATGTCGCAAAAATTTGGTTTTTTAAAATTATTTTCCAAATTTAATTGATCTAATGGGCTTGATACTCTTGCACCACTTGCAAAAATTGTTTCTACGTATTCTGTAATATTATCCATCATTGCACCTCCACCAGTTAAAACTACATTATTTAATTTTTTATTTCTTAAATTATTATCCCTAATTTTTTGCCATATCATTTCTAAGGTTTCCTCGATGCGAGGTTTAATAATCGCATTTAAGCTTGATCTTGTTATCTGTTTAAATGTATTTTTATCATCTGAAACAATTGGGATTTCTATTATTTCATGATCATCACTTGGAGATGAAACCAGAGAGCCATATAAAGTTTTTAACCTTTCAGCACTTGAAATTGTAGTTGATAAACCTCTAGCAATATCTAATGTAATGTTATTACTTCCAACACCTATTGCATCTCCATATACAAATTTATTATTTTCAAAAACTGATATAGAAGATGTTGAATGACCTAAATCTATGCAAATAGTTCCAAGTTCTTTTTCATCTTTTGTTAGTGATGATAAAGATGAAGATAATGGGGAAGGAATATAATTATCAATGTTAAGTTTCAATTTTTTGATAACACTGGATATATTAGCTGAATATTTTTTTTGAATATATATTTTATAAAAGTTAATTTTAATATTATCTGAATAATTTCCAATTGGAGCATTGAAATACAGATTATTATCAATATCATATGAGGTTATATTATTAAATATTTCAAATTTTTCATTAGGATTATTAAAATATTCTGATTGATTAATTATTTTTTTCAAATGTAATTCAGAAATTCTCTCATTTTTTAATTCTATTTCTGAATTGTAATAATGAGAATTAGAATTCAACAAGGATAGATTAAGATTAATAGAATTTAGTTTGGTTTGAGATTGTTTTTCAGCCTCTACAACTAAAGATTTAATCTGATCATGTAAATTTTCAAAATTTAAAATAATATTTTTTTTTATATTATTATTAGGAACACTAGCAATTGATAAAATATTAATATTTTCAGTATTCTTATAATCAGCAATAACAAACGATATTTTTGAATTACCAATATCTAAACCAGCTTTAATCATTTATATTAATTAAGATTGTCTTTTTTAAATTTCTTAAATCATATGTTTTTATATTATTAATATCTGTTTCGCTAAGTTTATTTTGTATCATAATAAAATTCTGAATAGATCTATTTGGATCTTCTTCTGAAAGCATTATTTTAACATCACCGTATAAATTTATATCCCATCTTCTTTTATTCAGGAATTCCAAACTCTCTATTTGATATTTTTTTTCAAAATCATTGTTTTTTAAAATATTAATTAATGAATTAGCTTTTAAGTTTGAAGAGTTACCCTTAAAGATTAATAATGACTGATTAGTGAAATCTTTAATATAAATTTGATCTATAATTTTTCCATTTTCATCAAAAACAAAGTATTTCTCGTTAAAAAAATAAATTCCTATTGGCTTATATTCTTCAATCCTAATAAATAGTGTATCTTTGTAATTTGTATTTAAATATATTTCTTTGACCCAACTATTTTCATTTATTGAGTCATTAATTTGCTCCAATGGTAATAAAAAAATTGAAGACCGTAAATAATTCTGCAGTTTATCCTCTACAAATTTTAATTCAATTTTCTCCAAACCTGAAATATCATATTTTGTAAATTGATATTGAAAGTTTTCAGAAAAACTCTGTATTATATTTTTAGAAGTTTCAATTAAATTATTTTTGTTAAAATATAGTAATAAAGAAAAAATAATTAAAAATAGGGAAATACAAAAATAAGTAAATGATCTGAAACTTATAACATATCTTCTTCTATTAATATTGTTCATACTAATAATTTAAATTTTTTATCAAAATAAAAATGATTTCAGAAAAAGGTAAACCTTTATAATTAGCTTGTTCAGGTAATAGAGATATAGGAGTAAGTCCAGGTTGAGTATTTGTTTCTAAAAAGAAAATTTTATTTTTTTTTGTATCAAAAATAAAATCAGTTCTTGCAAGTGAATTACAACCTAAGAGTTTATGAGCTTTTGTAGCAAATTTAAGACATTTAGCATAATTTATTTTATTTAACTTGGCTGGCAAAATATGTTTAGCGTAACCTTTTGAATATTTTGCTTTATAATCGAAGAAATTATTTTTTGATTTTATCTCTGTAACAGCTAGTGCGTGAATTTTTTTATCTAATTTTATAGTTGAAACTGTAAGCTCCCTTCCAGATATATACTCTTCTATTAAAATTTCTTTGTGATTATTAAGTTCCTTTTTAAATTCTTCTATATTAGAAATTAAATTATCAAATTCTTTTTGATTTTTTATTATTTTTATACCAAAACTTGAACCACTTTTATTGGGCTTAATGACAAATTTTTTTAACTTACTTTTGATAGTAATTAATTTCTTCTCATTTAAATCATTTATATTTAAAAGATAAAATTTTGGAGACATTAATTTATTTTTAATAATTTCTCTCTTTGAGGCAGATTTATTAAAACATAGATTAGATGATTTTATATTTGAATGAGAAAAGGGAATCTTATTTTTTTTTAAAATTTTTTGAGTTTGTCCATCTTCACCAAAGGGTCCATGTAAAGCATTAATACAAACAAAATTTTTATAATTAATTATTTTTTTATGAAAGTTTTTTGGATTAACTCTTAATATCTTAAACTTCAATTTATTTTGATTAAGAATTTTTTGAATTTCTCTAGAGGTTACTAAAGATACATCATGCTCTTCATTATTACCACCTTCTAAAATTAAAATTTTTTTATTACTCACCTATTATTTTTACCTCCCATTCTAATTTTACATTGAATTTGGCATATACTTTCTCAACAATACTTTTACCTAGGTTTTCTATATCTGTTGCTGAAGCACTTCCCATATTAATTAAAAAATTTGCATGTTTATCACTCACATATGCATCTCCAAAATTGGTACCTTTACATCCTGCTTCTTCAATTAGTTTAGCCGCATGAAGATTTCCAGGATTTTTAAAAGTACTACCAGAAGTTTTATTTTTTATTGGCTGAGATTCTAAACGTTTATTCTTTATTTTATTAATCTTATCTTTTATTAAATTTTGATCTCCGTAATTAAAATTAAATATAGCTTTTGTAACTATATCTGTATTGTTTATTTCTGAAGATCTGTATTTTAGATTTAGTTTATCTTTTGTAATTATTTTTCTTTGACCAAAATTATCACAAATCTCAATGCTATTTATAACATCTACAGTTTCCGAACCATAACAGCCAGCATTCATTTTAACTGCTCCACCTATCGATCCTGGAATACCACTATAAAATTCAAAACCCTCTATATTTTGTCTCAATGCATAATTTGATAAATTAATATCTAAAATACTAGCGCCAACTTCAAGTTTGTTATCATTGATTTTAATAGTATTAAAACCTTTACCTAATTTTATAAGAGTTCCATTATAACCATTATCTCTAATTAATAGATTTGAGCCTGAACCTATTATATAAAAATTTTCATTATTTATTTCATTTAATATAATTTCTAACTCTAAATTATCTTCAACTATTGCAAATATTTTTGCATTACCTCCTGTTCTAAACCAAGTATTTTTACCAGCATTATAATCTGTGTATATTTTACTTTTAAGTTTTTCAGCTAATTCTATAATTTTTTTTGACATTAGTTATTCAAATATTTTTTTGCAATACTTGATATTGAACCCGCGCCCATAAAAACAATTGTATTTTGATGCAATGTATAAGGTTTCATTAATTTATTTAAATCACCTATATTTTTTAAATATATAGTATTTTTATTTTTTTTTAATATTTTAGAATATATGTCTTTTGAAGTTGCACCCTTGATAATCTTTTCTCCAGCTGAATAAGTTTCTAATAAAAATAAATAATCAACTTTAGATAAAACTTTTATAAATTCTCTAATTAGTATTTTAGTTCTAGTGTATCTGTGTGGCTGAAAAACAACTATTACTTTATTTTTTAGACTTTTAGCTGCACTTAATGTAGCTGCAATTTCTGTTGGATGATGTGCATAATCATCATACACAAAGGACTTATTTTTTTTTCCAATAAATGAGAACCTTCTTTTTACACCCACATAATTAATCAAAGCATTATTAATATCTTTATTTTTAATTCCATTTAGTTTGGCTGCAATAATACTTGCAGTTGCATTTAAAATATTATGATTGCCAATTGAATTGATAGTAAATTTATAATTAGAAGAATGAATAATTTTATTGTTAATTTTTAATTTAAAAGAAGTTTTTAGTTTGTTTTGTATAATATCAAAGATTAATACATCTGCTTTTTTATTTTTTATTGAATAAGTTAAAATATTTCTAGTTTTTATTTTGTTAATTAGTAATTTAAGATTCTTATCATCATAACACATTATTGTGGTTCCATAAAATGGAAGCAGATTTATAAATTTTTCAAATGCATTAATTAAATTTTTTTTTGATTTATAAAAATCCATGTGTTCAACATCTAAATTAGTAATAATTGATATTTGATGTGGAAGCTTTAAAAAGGTACCATCACTCTCGTCTGCTTCAACAATCATCCATTCACCTTTTCCATAACGATTATTATTAGAAAAAGAATTTATAATACCGCCATTTACAATAGTAGGATCTAAACCTGCTTCATTGAAAATATTTCCTACCAAACTAGTAGTAGTAGTTTTTCCGTGAGATCCAGCTATGGCAATAGATTTTTTATTTTTCATTAATTCAGAAAGCATATCAGCTCGAGAAAGAACTGGTATTTTTTTAATATATGCTTCTCTTATTTCAGGATTATTTTTTTTAATAGCTGATGAATAAACAATAGCATGAGCATTTTTAATATTTTTTTTATTATGTCCTAAAAAAAATTTTATACCTTTTTTCTTTAATCTTTTGGTATTGTCATTTACTGATATATCACTACCCTGGATCGAATATCCTTTATCTAGCATCAATTCTGCAATACCAGACATTCCTATTCCTGAAATACCTATAAAATGAATTTTACTATTAATTTGCATTTAGTATTAATTTATAAATTAAAGTATTAGAGTTTTTAACTTTAATCATATCAAATTTTTTATTCATTGATTCTAATTTACTTTCATTACTATATGTTTCATAAATATGTCTTTTTGCTTTGTCTAAATCATCATTATTTTGATCAAAAATTATGGCTAAGTCATGTTTAGCTAATATTTCAGCATTAAAAAATTGATGATTATCTTTTGAAGAAGGTAAAGGAATTAATATCGAGGGAAGTTTAAAGTTAATTAAATCAACAATTGTTCCTGCTCCAGCTCTGCATATTGCTAAATTAGAATTAGCTAGTATTTCATCTACATTTATAAAAAAATCTTTCAAAATTATTGGTGATTTAATATTTTGTAATTCTGCTTCATATTTTTTTATCAAATGTTTAGAACACTGAAATATAAAATTAGCTTTTATAATTTTTTCGTCATCTATAATTTTAATTAGATTCGTTGCAAAATTTGATACAAATTCTGATCCTTGACTGCCACCAGAAATAAAAATTGTAAAGTTACTCTTAGAATTTTTATTGCTTATGTTATTATTTTTTTGAAAATTATTTTCTGGAGAACCAACTACAAATATTTTATCTTTAAACTTTGAATTGATTTTAGATTTAATATCAAAATTTAAAAATATTTTATTTGAAAAATTCAAAAAAAATTTATTCGTTCTTCCTATTATTGAATTTTGTTCATGTATATAAAGTTTAACTTTATAAATTGGTTTAAATAACATACAAGTTAACATTGGAGAAAACGAAGCATAACTTCCAAAAGAAATAGAATGGGATGGTTTTAATAAAAATATAATAATGAATGATTGAATTAATCCTAATAAAATTTGAAATATGCCAAAGATTTTAAATATTAGGTTTCCATTCAAATTTGACGAGCTAATTATATAAATTTTTCCATTATAATTATCAAAGTATTTATAACCTCTTTTGTCAGTTATAATTGTGCAATTTATATTTTTATTAGATAAATAATTAGCAAAATTTTTTGCTGGTATAACATGTCCACCTGTTCCTCCTGTAATTAGTAAAAAATTTTCTTTCATAATTCTTCATTTTTTTTGTTTGTAAGAGATAATAAAAAACCAAATAAAATTGCTATTGATATCATGGAAGAACCTCCATAACTTACAAATGGCAGTGTCATACCCTTTGTTGGTATAAGGCCCAGCGAGCTAAAGATATTAATTAAGCATTGTAATCCAAATGAGCAAATTAAACCACTAATTGCTATAATTTTATATGGATCTTCAAGCTGTAGAACTTTTAATAAGCTTCTTATTATAATAGATAGAATTATAAAAATAATTATTAAACAAAAAATAAATCCTAATTCTTCTCCAGCAACAGCAAAAATAAAATCAGTGTTAGCATCAGGAATTTTTTCTTTTAAAATACCTTGCCCTGGACCCTTTCCAAGTAGCCCGCCATTTTTGAAAGCTTGAATACTTAAATCTATTTGGTATGTATCAGTCCCACCTAATCCGCCAAGAAATGAATTAATTCTTGATTGAACATGATCAAAAATAAAATAAGAAAAAATTGAAATTCCTAATATAAATAAAAATGCAACTATAACTAAAAAAATTGATAAACCAGCAACGAATAACTGGCAAAAAAAAGTTGCTGACAGTAAAACTGTCATTCCCAAATCAGGCTGCATAAGTATTAAAGATAAAAGCAAGAAGAAAAAAACAAACAGTAAAGGTAAATAAAATTTTTTATCTTCTATAGATTTACTTATACACCATGCAGTCAATATGACAAAAATAGGCTTAATTATCTCTGAAGGTTGAAGCGTAAAGTTAAATATTTGAAACCATCTCTTAGCACCTTTAACTTCGTAATCTAAAAAAAGTATTAGCAGTATTATTATTAATAAAATAATAAATAAAAATAATGAAATTCTTCTTATATTTTTACTATCTAAATCTGATAACGCAATAAGTAAGAAAACTGAAAAAAGAAAAAAAATAGAGTGTCTATTTATGGATAAATTTTCATCTATGGAAAATGAAAGTATTAATCCCGTAAAACCCAATGATAATATTAATATAATATTAATTCTATCAATTGAACTCCACCAATTCTTTAAATATTCCATGGTTAATTTATATAATTTTTAATTAATTTATTAAAATGTATGCCTCTTTCTTCAAAATTTTTGTATTGATCATAAGAGGCACATGCAGGAGCGAATAGTATAGTTGATTGATTTGAATTTTTTTTAATATCTTTGAAGGTTTCTTTGATAACTGATTTTAAATTTGCCAATTTTTTTACAACCAATTCTTTTTTTAATTTTTTTTCAATGAAATTTCCTGATTTTCCGTAAGTATATACACAGCTAATTTTATTTTTATATTTTAGAAGAATTTCAAATTTTTTTTCTTTAGCTATGCCTCCTAAGATTAGGTAAATATTATTATAATTTACAACTGAATTTATTGTTGAATTTAAATTTGTAGATTTACTATTATTTACTATTTTTAATTTATTATTTGTAAAAATTGTAGATGATCTAAATGGCAGACCCTTAAATGTTTTAATAACCTTAAGAAAATTAGATTCTGGAATTTTTAATATTTTGCTACATATGTATGCTATTAAAATATTTTGAATATTAAAATTACCTTCTAAATCTTTTGAGATTTTTTTTATAAATAATTTTTTGTTTTTTTTGAAGTAATTATCTAGAATATAATCATTGTTAGCGAAACAATCAGCTGATTTATCGACTAAAGAAAAACTAATTTTATTTTTAATTTTTTTTTGATTAAATATCTTTCTTGAATAAATATCATCAATTGATAACAAATTAATTCCATTTTTAGTAATAATATTTTTCTTCTGACTAACATAATCACTAATACTTTTGTACCTATCTAAATGATCACCAGATAAGTTTGTTATTACTGATATTCTGCTATCAAGTGACTTAACTGTTTCTAATTGAAAAGAACTTAATTCGATAACATGAACTTTATATTTTTTTTTAAGAAGAAAAGCATTGCATAATGATTCTCCAATATTGCCTCCAACAAATGTTTCAATTTTACTTTTTTTTAACATATCTCCTATTAATTTTGTTGTTGTGGATTTCCCATTAGTGCCAGTAATAGCTACGATCTTTTGATTTGTTAAATTTGATATATATAGATTTAAGTCTCGATTTATTTTTTTAGATATATTTTTTTTTTGAAACTTTTTCTGCTTTAAAGATATTCCTGGGCTAACAAAAATTTTTTTAAAATCATTCAAATTATCTTTTTTTATATTAAAAAAATAATCTTTATTGTAATTTTTTTTTATAGTCTTTCTTACTGTTGGATTATCATCCCACATCTTAAATTTTATTTTTTTATTTTCAAAATAATTTACTATAGAAAGTCCTGATTTTTGAATTCCGTAAACTAAGTACATTATCTTATTCTTAAAGTTGCAAGACCTATCAAAGCTAATACAATAGTAATTATCCAAAAACGAATAACTATTGTTGACTCAGGCCATCCCTTTTTTTCAAAATGATGATGTAATGGAGCCATTAAAAAAACCCTTTTTCCAGTCATTTTAAAAATGAATACTTGGATTACTACAGACAAGGTTTCTAGAACAAATAAACCTCCTATTATTGCAAGAAGAATTTCATGTTTGCATATTATTGCTATTGAACCTAAAGAGCCGCCTAATGCTAAAGATCCTGTATCACCCATAAAAACTTTAGCAGGTGGTGCGTTAAACCAAAGAAAACCTAAAGCAGCTCCAATTAAAGAACCACAAAAAACTGCTAATTCACCGGTTCCAGGAATATATTGGATAAGTAAATAATTAGAAAAAACTATATTACCTGAAACATAAGCTATAAAAGCAAAAGACATAGCAACTATCATTACAGGGACAATTGCTAAACCATCAAGTCCATCAGTTAGGTTTACTGCATTAGCTGATCCAATAATTATAAATATGGAAATTAGAAAATAAAATATTCCAAAATCTATAATTAAATTTTTAAAGAAAGGAAATGTCATAGATTTGCTTATACTTGGATCTAAATTGATAAGAATTAAATATGTAATGAAAAAAGAAAAAATGATTTGAAATATAATTCTTATTTTTGATGAAATACCCTTACTGGTATTTGATTTGATTTTACTGTAGTCATCTGCAAAACCAATAGATCCAAAAATTAAAATAGTTGAAAGTAAAATCCATATAAAAATATTTTGTAAATCAGCCCAAATAATTGTTGAAACAAAAACACTTAAAATAATTAACAGGCCACCCATTGTAGGAGTACCTTTTTTTGCAATTATATGTGACTCTGGACCATCATCTCTTATTGGCTGGCCAGTTGGCTGAACATTTGATAATTTGTTAATAATATAATTTCCAAATATGAGAGAAAAAAATAATCCAGTAAGAATAGAGGCGCCAGCTCTAAATGTTATATAGCTAAAAATATTTAGAAAACTAAATAAAGATTGGTATTCATAGGCCAAATATTTAATCAAATCGATACCTGTTTTAATAATATTTTTGTAAACTTATTTATTTTTGTCGAATTAGAACATTTAATTAAAATAATGTCATTATTATGCACTTTCTCTTTTAAAAATTGCATAATTTTATTTGTATTTTTAAAATGGATAAATTCATTATTTGGATTTAAATTTTTTACAGATAATTCAAAGAATTCGCCACATAAAATTACAAATTTAAAAATAGTGGCATCTAATTGTTGTAATAATTTATAATGAATTTTATAAGAATTATTTCCTAATTCATTCATTGTCCCTAGAATTATTATTTTTTTATTATTTTTTACTTTGATATTTTCTAAGTTTTTTATGCTTTGCAACATTGTATCAGGATTAGCATTATAAGATTCATCAATAATATTTATTTTTTTTTTATTTAAAGAAATTTTATGAACTAATCCCCTACCTTCCACTGGTTTTAAAAACTTGAAACGATTTAGAACTGATTTAATGTTCAGAGAATTTTCATTATAAAATGCAAGACAAAATAATAAGTTATTTAATCTATGCATTACTATTGCATCAGTAACAATGTTAACCTTTTTTTTATTAATTGATAAAATTACTTTATGCAATTTTTTATAGGGAGATATTTTTTTAATAAAATATTTTTTTGAAGAATTATCAATACGAATTATTTTAAGATTTTTTTCTTTTTTTGCTTTTGTGATTAAAATATTTTCAGATTTAGAAGAAACATTGAGATATAGCTTTTTCCTATTATTATTATATTTAGAAATAAATATATCAGCTTTTTCTCTGGCAATATTATTTTTAGTTTGGAAATTTTCAAGGTGAGTAGATTGTATATTTGTAATAAATACCTCTGATGGTTTGACTAAATTACTAAGAAATTTTATCTCACCAAAATTATTTGTTCCAATTTCAAAAATTGCATAATTTGATTTTAAATTTAAATTTAGTAAAGAGATTAATACACCTAACTGATTATTATAACTTTTCTTTGAGTAAGAAATGGTATGATTTTTTTTTAAGAAAAATGCTAAAGTTTCTTTTAAAGTAGTTTTACCAGCACTGCCAGTAATGCCTATTACTTTACCTTTGTATAAATCTCGTTTCGTTTTTGCTATTTTTGAAAGATACTTATAAATATTATTTACATATAAAATTTTTTTATTTTTTTTGAAATTTTTATTATCAGTTACACAAAATTTTGCACCTTTATCTATTGCTTCATTTAAAAACTTGTTTCCATGAAACCTTTTACCTTTTAAAGCAAGAAATATATCGCCATTTTTAATATCTTTACTTGATATTTGAATTTTATCTTTTTTAGATATTATATATTTCTCTAATTGATTTAATTCGATCATTAATTTAATAATTGTTTAACAACTGTAAAATCATCAAACTTAATTGTTTTATTTTTTAAAACTTGAAATTTTTCGTGCCCTTTACCTGCTACTATTAAAATTTCATTCATTTTTAATTCTTTAATAGCTAATTTAATTGCTTTTCTTCTATCAGATACTTCCATAGCTCTAGAACAATACTTTAGAATATTTTTCCTTATTTTAGATGGATTTTCGTTTCTAGGATTGTCATCCGTTATATAAATTTTATCAGCATATTTATTTGCAATTAATGCCATAGATTTTCGCTTACTTTTATCTCTATCACCGCCACAACCAAATAAAATTGATGGTTTCATTTTTTTGATTTTATAAGCAAGTAGTATTTTTTTCAAAGCATCTGGTGTATGGGCATAATCAATAATAATTTTTGATTTTTTTTTCTTATACTCAATTGTTTGCAAACGACCTGATGGATTTGTAACTTTTGATAATACTCTTATAATTTTACTTTGACTAATATTAAGTGCTAAGCAACAAGTAATCGCGCATTCTAAATTTTCTAATTCTATATTTGTTTTAAGTTTTAGATTTTCTAGTTTATATTTTGTATTGTTAATATTCAAATATACAAAATCATTGATTTTTATTAATTTTATATTTTTATATCCGAAATATTTAAATTTTACGTTTTTTTTTATCAATGTTTTTTTTAATTCAGATAAGATTTTTAATCTTGAATTAATTATAGCAAATCCAGAACTTACTAAATGATTAGAGAAAAGTTTAATTTTAGATTTTTTATAATTTGAGAATGTTTTATGGT
Source organism: uncultured Alphaproteobacteria bacterium (assembly GCA_902614395.1). Lineage (GTDB taxonomy): Bacteria > Pseudomonadota > Alphaproteobacteria > HIMB59 > CACPNW01. The sequence continues at coordinate 20,119 of CACMKW010000011.1, forward strand.
AATCAAGATGATCTTTTGAAATGTTTGTAATAGCTGCAATATTTATTGGATAATTTCTTAACCTGTTTTGTTCTAGAGCGTGACTTGAAGCTTCAAAAATGAAAATATTTTTTTCTTTTTTATTCGAAGATCCATATCTAAATAATTCTTCATAGGCAGGTGTTGTTAAATTTATATCATTTATTTTTTTTCCGTTTACAAAATGCCCTAAAGTACCAACCATTGTATTATTATATTTTAGTGAATTAAGAATTTTTGAAATATACCAAACAACTGATGTCTTTCCATTGGTACCTGTAACTGCTAGTGTTTTAAAGGGAAGTTTGCTATGAAGCTTAGTTAGTAAATTATGTATCTCAAAATTAATATTAGATACAACAAATTGAGGAATTTTTAAGTTTTTAATATATTTATTTGAAATTATAGCAGGAGTTTTATTCTTAAGCACTTCATCTAAATAAATCTTTTTTACCTTTGTATTTTTGTCATAAACAAACAACGTTTTGTTATTAGTAAATTTTGAGTTAGAGGTAATTGCAGAGAAATATTTATTTTTATTAAAGTTGTAGGTTTTATTTACTCTTATTACTTTTGATAAATTAGACAGTAGCATTTAATTTTCTATATAAAAAATTTGTGTCTACTTTTAGAAGATCATCATTTTTATCTTTTGAAATATTAAAGAGGCTTATAATATTAATAATAATATCTTTTACCAAGGGTGCATTTACTCTTGCGCCAGTCATTCTTTGTTTAGTGCCTGTTTCCTTTTTTGGATACTCAATAGCAGTGTAAATTACATATTGTGGATTATTTGTTGGGAATATTCCAATAAAGGAGGTTAAGTTTCTATCCTTATAATATCCACCATTTGGATTTAGTAATTCTGATGTTCCCGTTTTACCTCCTACAGAATAACCATCTACTTTTATTCTGGGACCAGTATATTCAGTTTTGAGAACAACAGAATTTAATAAATTGATAAAGAATTTGGATGATTCTTTATTATTAAAAATTTGTTTTTGTTCAAATTGTTTGTTTAATTGAAGTGTAGGAAAAACCTCATTCCCATTATTCGCTAATGAAGCGTAAGCTTTAACTAAATGAAGAGGTGTAATTGCAAATCCATGACCAAATCCTATAGTTGCTGTTTCTAACTTACCCCAATTATTTTTGTTTCCTAAAGGAGCTGCACTTTCTTTATTTTCTATATTTATTTTTTTATTAAAACCTATTTTTTCAAAAAATTCTTTTTGATTTTTTTTTCCAATCAGAGTAGCAATCTGAGCAGTACCAATATTTGATGACTCAACAATTATTTTTTCAACATCATAAATACCATTATCTTTGTATTTATCATGATCACTAATATTTAAATATTTTTTTGTAACATCAAAAGTCATTTGAGGATCTAAAATATTTAAATCAAATCCTATAGTTGCAGTTATTGGTTTGAAAGTTGATCCCATTTCATAATTAGACTGAAAAACTCTATTCATTAAATTATTGTTATTATATGAGGATTTGTCCTCAGGATTATAATCAGGTAAGCTTACTGATGATAAGATTTGACCGTTAGTAATATCCATAACTATAGCTAAACCGGATTCAGCTTTATAATTATTTATGGTTTTTAAAAGATTTTCTCTAACCAACTGCTGTAAATTAGTATCAATACTAATAATTATATCTTGTGATTTTGCGAGATCATTTTCAAAATACCTCTCAATTCCACTCTGACCAATTTGATCAATATCTACGTATCCAAGAATATGTGACAACGTATTCTTATAAGGATATATTCTTTTAAATTCCTTATGTGCTTTGATGTTTATTTCACCAAGATTAATTATTTCTTGATATTCAACTGGAGATATATTTCTTTTTATCCAAATAAATTTACTTGTTGATAATAATTTTTTTTCTATTTTTTTTATATCTAAATCAAGAATTAATCCCAATTTATTGGCAAGTTCATTTTTATTTTTAATTTTATTAGGATTAATTGATAAAGAAATACTTTCAATTGAAGTAGCAATTATATTTCCATTCCTATCATAAATACTACCCCTAATATCTTTTTTTACATAATTAGTAGTATCATCATTCAGATCAGGAAAGAGCATAATTGAGGAGATTCTATAAATAGAAATAAAATATACAAAAATAAAAATTGTAATTGAAAAAAAAACTCTTCTATGAAGTAATTTTAAAGAATCACTATCAAATAATTTTAGTTTACTTAACATTAATTAATTATTTGAACTAACAAGCTTGATATTTTTATCTTGATTTGAAAGTTCTTTCATTTTTACAATAAGAGGAACATTATTATTTTGTGTTTCATCAAAATACAATTCATATAGTGTTTTTAAATATGAGCTATTTTGATGAGCAGCTAGTTCAATCTTATTGATTTTTAAGTTTTCAGAAATCTTAGAAATATTCATTTTCAGATTAAGATTATTTTTTTCGATTTCTCTTGTATTGTTAGCAATAAAAATCATTGAAAAAACCAGTATTAAATTAAGAATTAAAAAGAATATAATTGATTTAGTATACTTCATTATTAAATTTTCTGAGCTACCCGAAGTTTTGCTGATCTAGATCTGGGATTTTCTAAAATCTCAGAAGCTGATGGCAATATTGGTTTTTTGGTGATTATTTTTAGTTGAGTTGCCAGTTTATCAGGTAACTCCGGGTAGTGGCGGGAGGAACGCCATCGTTTACCACTATTGTGGTTAAAAAAATCTTTCACAATTCTATCTTCTAGACTTTGGAAAGAAACTACTAAAATTAAACCATCTTTATTTAAAATTTTTAAAGTTTTTTCTAGACTCGTCTTTAATTCACTTAACTCATCATTTACATAAATTCTAATTGCCTGAAATGTTTTTGTAGCTGGATGAGTCTTGTTTTTTAATTGATTCTTTTTTGGTAAGCATTTTTTAATAATGTTTGATAATTCTATCGTGTCACTTATAAATTTTATTTTTCTGTTTTTTACTATTTCTTTTGCAATAACTCTTGAATAACGTTCTTCTCCATATTGATAAATTATGTCAGCTAAATTTTTTTCTTCATAATTATTAATTATATCATAAGCATTTTTATCTGAAGCACCCATGCGCATATCAAGTGGTCCAGACTTGTTGAATGAAAAACCTCTTTGCGCATTATCTATTTGATTTGAACTTGTACCTATATCAAAAAGAATTATGTCAAATTTTTTATCTTTAAACTTTGTATTACTTACTATTTCTTCAATTTTACTAAATTTATCATTTATTAGAATAAAATTTGAAAATTTGGATTCTATTTCTTTTGCAAATATTTTTGAAATTGGATCCCTATCTATTGCTAACAACTGATTTACATTAAATTTTTCAAGAATAGTTTTTGAATACCCGCCACCCCCAAAAGTTGCATCTATTACATTTATTGATTTTTTTAATGGTAGAAAGGATATTATTTCATTAATCATTACTGAATTATGTAAATTTTCCATATTATTTTTGTTGAGTTAACATCATTCGCAGTGATTTTTTTTCTTTTAGAAGACGTCTTCTTGAAACTTCAGTATTTTTTAAACCTTGTTTAGGTTCCCATATCTGAAAAAAATGTCCTTGACCAAAAAAAGCTGCCTCTGTTTTTATACCTGCATATAATTTAAATTCTTCAGGTATTAAAAACCTTCCTTCTTTATCAACATTAGTTGTGACTATTTCAGAAAATATAGATGTTGAAAAATCATCATAATCTTCCGAAAAAAAATCTAGGTTGTTAATTCTTTTTGCGATTTCTTTTAATCGTCCAACACCACATCCTTCAATAGATTGTGATTTAATAGATTTGTATAAAATAATTTCATTTTTGTTAGCTTTAGGAAGAACATTTCTAAAACTAGATGGGAGAGAAATCCTTCCCTTTTTATCTATTTTATTAAAATATTTAGATACAAATAAATCCATTTAAAATGGGTTATCATGGGATTATATGGGCGTCAATGGGTATATGAATTATTCATAAATGTTCTTTGTATGTTCTCAAAAATTAAAGATGGTGCATAAGCCGGGTTCTGTAATTTATAAAAATTGATGATCATTAATCTAGAACAAATGTTGCCATTTGTTTCAAGCAGTCTACCCGAATAACTCAGCTGGAACTGATTGCTATTCCTATTTGACCTTGCTCCAAAAAGGGTTTGCAATGCCTTTTTTGTTACCAAAAAAGCGGTAAGCTCTTACCCTACCATTTCACCCTTACCATTGCAGGCGGTATATTTTCTGTTGCACTTTCCCTAAGCTTGCACTTGCCAGGTGTTACCTGGTTTTTTTTCCAGTGGAGCCCGGACTTTCCTCTTGATTTCTCAAGCGATCATCGCACCATCAAATTGCGTAATAAATCTATTTAATTTTTCGTCAATAAATATTTAAATAAATGCTTAATAATATTAGTATAAACAGTTTCTTGATTTACATAAGTGAATTTAGTTAGATATCTACTTTTATAAGCAGTAGTTAATCTATTATAATTCTTTAAATTTTTATAAACTTCACGAGTATCATACCCAATTAATGAGAGAGCGAAAATTATAATTCTTTTTTTAGATCTAATATTATATTTGTTAAACCAATTTTCAATTATTTTTGTATCATTTTTAGTTATACTTTGAAAGTTTGAGATGATTTTTTCGTTTTCTAATGATTTCCAGGGAAAACATTTACCTGGATCCTTTTTTCTAAATGGTGCTATATCGGAATGTGCTAAGATATTTTTTTTATTGATCTTATATTTATTTTTTATTTTAAGAATTAATTTTTTTAAAGAAGATATCATTTTAGGGGAAAATTTATTATTTTTCCCATTTGGGTTATAATCAAGTTCAATTCCTATAGAAAAAGAGTTTATATCAACAATATCTTGCCAAAATGATTGTCCTGCGTGCCATGCTCTAAATTTTTCATTTACTAAATTGTAGATTAGACCATTTTGAGAGACTAAATAATGTGCACTTACTTTTTTCTCTTTTGAACACAAATATGTAATAGCTTCTTTAGTATTTCTTAATGCGGTATAATGAATAATTATAAGCTTTATTTTAGATCTACTTCTCAAATTGTAATTAGGAGATTTGTATTTAGTTATATATTTCATTCAAATTTTAAAATTAAAATATATAAATAAATTATGATAAAAAAATTTATCTGTCTAATATTATTACTGGTATGTATTAGTTGTTCAAGTACCGATAAAGATATTGATACACGCAGTGATGAAATTATATTAGATGATCCAGAAAATCTCTATAAGATAGCTAAAATGACTTTTGACCAGCAAGAATATGAGTTAGCGAGAAGACAATTTTCAGAAATTAATAAACTTTTTCCATTATCTAATGAAGCAATACAATCAGAAATAATGATTGCCTTCATAAGTTATATTCAAATGGATTACGATAATGCAATTTTAAATTTTAAAAAAATAATTAATAAGTATCCATCACACAAAGATCTGGATTATGTATATTATATGATTGCTATATCTAATTATGAACAGCTTCAAAATGAAGCCTTGGATGGTTATTTTAATAATTTAGCATTAGAGGCATTTGATCAAGTAATTAAAAGATTTCCTGAAAGTAAATACGCTCAAGATAGTAGACAAAAAATTATTTTAGTTAATTCTAATATAGCGGCTAAGCACATGGAAATTGGAAGATTTTATTTAAATAACCAAAAATATATTGCTGCTTTGAATAGATTTAAAATTGTTATCGATGAGTTTTCAATTACAAAATTTACCCCTGAAGCGTTGCATAGAATGGTCGAAGCTTATTATCAAATGGGGATGTATGAAGAGAGTTATAATACTGCTGCATTACTAGGTTATAATTATCCCGATTCTAAATGGTATGAATTAAGCTATAATTTAGTTGAGCAAATTGACGGTGAAGAAACATTCTTAAAAAAAATTAGAAATTTATTTGATGGATAAAAAAGAGATAATTTTAAAAAGGTTAAAAGAGCTTGCTGATTTAATCAAAAAACATAATTATAATTATCACACATTAGATAAACCTAAAATAACCGATCAAGAATTTGATAAGTTAGTTAAAGAAAATGATGTTCTAGAGAAAAAATACCCAAGTTTAATTTTAAAGGATAGTCCTAACAAAAATTATGGCAGTAAAGTAAAAGAAAATTTCAGAAAAATAAAGCATAACTCTCAAATGTACTCCCTAGCAAATGCTTTTGATTATAATGATATAAAAGAGTTTACAAAACGTTCTGTAAAATTTTTAAATTTAGATAATGATGATGATTTTCAATATATATGTGAACCAAAAATTGATGGATTATCATTAAATCTTGTCTATAAAGATGGAAATTTGGTTTCTGCTGGTACAAGAGGAGATGGATTTATTGGAGAAGATGTTACTGAAAATATTTCAAATATAAAAAACATTCCATCTAAATTAAAAAAAAACTTTCCAGCTTTTGTTGAAATTAGAGGAGAGGTGTTCTTAAATAAAAGTGATTTTGAGAAACTTAATTCTAAGTTAGGAAATAAATCTAAATTTGCAAATCCAAGGAATGCTGCAGCTGGCAGTCTAAGACAACTTGATACTTCTATTAGCCATAGCAGACCTTTAAAATTCATACCTCATGGCATTGGTGAATGTTCAGATAAATATGATAAAATTGAGGATTATTATAATAAACTAAAAAATTGGGATATTACTCCTAATAATCTAAGCAAAAAATGTTACTCCGTTGAAGAAATTATTAAATTTTATAATCAAATAGATCAAAAACGTTCAGGTATTAATTATGATATTGATGGATTGGTTGTGAAAATAAATAGTTTTAAACTACAAGAAAGATTAGGTTATGTAGGAAAAAATCCAAGATGGGCAATTGCAATAAAGTTTTCTGCGGAAAAAGCTAATACTATAATTAAATCTGTTGATTACCAAGTTGGGAGAACTGGTGCAATCACTCCTGTTGCTAGATTGCAACCTGTTAATTTAGGAGGTGTCATTATATCAAATGCCTCTTTACATAATTTTGATGAAATAAATAAAAAAAATATAAATGTTTTAGATCTTGTTGAAATTGAAAGAGCAGGAGATGTTATTCCGTATGTTACTAGATTAGTTAAAAAAAATAATAAATTAAATTCTAAAATTAAACCTCCTAAGAACTGCCCAATATGTAAGAGTAATGTTTTAAAAGAAAAAGACGAAGCAATATTAAGATGTTCTAATACATATGGTTGTAGTTCACAGAAAATAGGTAGAATAATTCATTTTGTTAGTAAGAAAAGTTTGAATATTGATGGATTTGGTGAGAAACAAGTTAAACAATTATTTAATTTAAAATATTTAAATAAAATAGAAGATATATTTAATCTTGAAAAGTTTAAAAAAGAAATAATTAATTTAGATGGCTGGGGTGAATTATCTTTTTCTAATTTAATTAATTCTATTAATAATTCTAAAATAATTTCGTTAGATAAATTTATTTATTCACTTGGCATTAGATTTATTGGAGAAGTTAATGCTGAAATATTAGCAAACGAATTTAAAGAGTTAGATGTACTTATTTCTTCTTCAAACAATATAAGCTTGCTAGAAAATATTGATGGTTTAGGGCCAAAAGCAATATCTTCCATTATAGATTTTTTTTCTAAAGATATAAATAATGAAACAATTAGAAATTTAAAAAATCACTTATCTATTACATACATAGAGAATAAATCATTTGATAATTTTTTTTCAAATAAACATTTAGTTTTTACTGGCACTTTATCTGAACTTTCAAGAGATGAAGCTAAGTACTTAGCAAAAACTAAAGGAGCAAAAATATTATCTAGTATTAGTAAAAAAACAGATTTTCTAATAGCTGGAGAAAAAGCAGGTTCAAAAATAGATAAAGCAAGTAAATTAGGAATAAAGATCTTAAACGAAAAAGATTTTTTAGAAAAAATTAATCTATAATTTTCAAGAACCTCAAATATACCTTTTTTGAAGAAAAGTTTTCAAAATCAATCAAAGCTTTGTCACCATCTAATTTTATAATTTTACCGTTACCAAATTTTTGATGATAAACATTTTTCCCCCTCGATATATTATCTTCAAATTCAAAATCTTGATTAAAATCCCAATCAATATTATTTTTTTTTGAATTTTCTAATAATCTTCTTCTTCCAGGTGTAATAATTTCTTCACTGAATGAGTCAGTTTCTAAAAAATTATCTAGAAAATTATTATCTTGAATATATTTTGAGTCGTTTATTTCTACTTTATCTTCTGGAAGTTCACTTATAAATCGTGATGGCAAGTTATAATCATGTGATGCAAAAGAATATCTATTTTGATTTACGTAAGTAATATAAATTTTTTTTCTTGCTCTTGTTAATGCGACATAAGCCAGTCTTCTTTCTTCTTCTAATCCCTGACTACCTGATTCCTCTATTGATCTTTGACTTGGAAAAACACCCTCTTCCCAACCTGCTAGAAAAACATAATCAAACTCTAATCCTTTAGCAGCATGCATTGTCATAAGAGTTAGTGTTTCCTCAGAAGTATTTGTTATGTTTTCCATAACCAAAGATACATGTTCCAAAAAACCTTCTATATTTTCAAATTCTTTTAAACTTTCTATAAATTCATTTAAATTGTCTATTCTTGAAAGACTGTCAGGTTTATTTGAGTTCTCCTCTTCTTTTTTTAAGTAATCTAAATAACCAGAGTCTTCTATTATTACTTTAGCTAATTCAATATGATCAAATTTCTTCTTAACCTTTTGCCATTTTAAAATATTATTAGTAAAATTATATAATTCTCCCCTGGCCTTAGAATTACCCTTGAAGATCAACTGTTGTGCAGATTCAAATAGAGAAATATTATTCATTCTTGCATAGCTACTAATTTTGCTAACTGTGGATTTTCCTATTCCTCTTTTAGGTACGTTGATTATTCTTTCGAAAGCTAAATCGTCAGATAGATTATTTGTTAATCTTAAATATGCAATAATATCTTTAATTTCTTTTCTTTCATAAAATCTTAATCCTCCAATTATTTTATAAGGAAGTCCAAGATTGATTAGTCTTTCTTCAAAAGACCTAGTGTGTGCAGCAACACGAAACAAAATTGAGATCTCACTCAAATTTTTTTTCTCTTTTATTATATTTTCTATTTTGTCTGTTACAAAAATAGATTCTTCTTTTGTTTCCCAAAACCCATTAATAGTAATTTTTTCACCAATCTGATTTTTACTCCATAATTCTTTTCCATATCTTCCTTTATTTTTTGCGATGAGAGTAGATGCGCAGCTTAATATATTTCTTGTCGATCGATAGTTTTGTTCTAATCTTACTATCGTTACATTCTCAAAGTTTTTTTCAAAATTTAATAGATTTGTAACATCTGCTCCTCTCCAAGAATATATTGATTGATCATCATCACCAACACAACATATATTTTTGTTTCCTTTATATAAAAATTGAATCCATTGTTGTTGTATAGGATTAATATCTTGGTATTCATCTACATGAATGTATTTAAAAATGTTTTGATATTTAGATAATATATTATTATTTTTTTGAAAAATTTTTATACAAAATAAAATTAAATCACCAAAATCAACACTATTTAATCTAAGAAGTTCAGACTGATAAATACTGTATATTTTTCGAATTTCTTTATCATTTTTCCTATATTTATTTTCACTCAATTCATTAGGACTTATTCCTTTATTTTTTAAATTATCAATAGCTGATAAATAATATTTAGGTGAGGTTTCTTTTGTATCTATTTTTTCTACTTCACAAATATTTTTTATTAATTTTAATTGATCATCTACATCAATAATTAAAAAATTTTTTCTTAATCCAACTTCCTCATAATGCTGTCTTAGTATTCGCAGTGATAAAGAGTGAAATGTTCCTACCCACATATTATCTATAGGAAAATTTAATGCATCTCCGATTCGTGATTTCATTTCGCTTGCAGCTTTATTTGTAAAAGTTACAGCCAATATTTGCCTAGGAGTGGCAAGTTTCTTAATTAATATATTTAAGATTCTGAAGGTTAATACTCTGGTTTTTCCACTACCAGCACCCGCTAAAACAAGAAGAGATCCATTGGTTTGTTGTACAGCACTTCTTTGCTCTTTATTCAATAAATCAAGATAATTTTGCGAATTTTCTGTCATTTTTTTGCTATAATAGAGATATATATAATGTAATTTATAAACTATATTAAATAATAGTTTAGATATTAGTGATTAGTCTATGAGTAAAAAAATTATAATTCTACTTTTTCTATTTTTCGGTTTACTATCCCACAAAGTAGTTGCTAGTGAGGCTGATCAAGTAAACACTGATTCTGATGATTTTGAAACAACAACCTTAGAAGATGAAATATATGATCCTTTTGAACCGGTGAATAGAGCTATATTTAGTTTTAATAATGTAGCCGATAGAATTGTTTTAGAACCAATTTCAAAAGGGTACAAAAAATTACCTTCTCCATTACAAAGTGGAATAAATAATATTTTAAGTAATTTAAGAGCCCCATTAGTTGTTGTTAATCAATTGTTACAAGGTCAGGCTGAAAATGCTGTTCAATCTTCAGGAAGATTTGTTATTAATAGTACCTTAGGTGTATTTGGATTATTTGATGTTGCAGAAAAGATTGGACTTGAAGAAAAAGAAGAAGATTATGGACAAACACTTGCAACTTGGGGTGTTGGAGATGGTTTTTATATTGTACTTCCACTATTTGGACCTTCAAATCTAAGAGATACATCAGGTATGGTATTAACAATGTTAACAGATCCAATTAATGCATATGCAGTAAGTGAAGGAGAAGCTTGGCTAGTGCCAATGAGAACTGCAGTTAATGCAGTTGATACAAGATCTCAAATAATTGATGAAGTTAATGCATTAAGAGATAATTCCGTAGATTATTATGCAGCAGTAAGAAGTTCTTACTATCAAAACCGAAAGGCAGCAATTAATAATGTTGATGACTCAGAATTAACACCGTTACCTCTGATTAGTATAGAATTTGAATAATGAAATTTAATTTAATAATTTTTTTTCTTATAATCTTTATTTCAAAAAATTTATATTCTGATGAAACTTCAAAATGGCTTAAAAAAGAAATAGATATTATTCTTGAAGCTTATAAAAATCAAAACCTCTCAAATGAAAACAGATTTCTTCTAATTGAAAAAACAATAAATAATAATTTTGCAGGTACAGGTATTGCTAAATTTGTTGCAGGAGAAGCTTGGAAAAAATCAGATAAAAATACAAAAAAGATCTACATCGATAATTTTAAAAGACATCTAGCTTTGAATATAGCTTCAATGATGCAAGGATATTCAGACCAAACCTATGAATTAACAAAATCAAAATATGATCAAAAAAATCAAGTAACTCTTGTTGATATGGAGATCTTTTCAGATACCGGTTCAGTTATTGTAACATGGCGGGTAAAAGAATCAAAAGATAGATTTTTTGTTATTGATTTAATTGTTGCTGATATTTCATTAGTAGTAACAAAAAGATCAGAGTTTAACTCAATGTTAAAAAAAGTTGATAATGATCTTTCAAGATTTAATGAAGTTTTATTTGATCAAAATCAAATAAGTTATCAGAAAATTACTGAATAATATCTAATAATTAAATTTTTAATTTTTTTATTTCTTCTTCAATTAATATTGCAGGTTGATTAGGATTGGTTGATAGTTGATAAGATTTGTTTTCCTCAGCTGATTTAATAATTCCATCCATAATCTCAAGCACATGAAGAGATAATTCAAGAGAACATCTAGCTTTTCGATTATTAGAAATTGAATCAATCATTTCTGAAAGACCTATTCCTCTATAATTTGCTTTTTTATTTCCCTCTCCGTCACTTTTATTTGGAATACCTAACAACATATTATCATTATTTATAGTTTCCCAATCACTATCTTTTTGAGAAATTAATAAATCACCACTAAAAAAATTAGGATCAGGAACAATCATTGACCCATCAAGTCCATAAAGTTCAATTGTTGAATGGTTATTTTTCCAGACATCCCAAGTACAAAAAAACTGAATTTTTGCATTATTTTGGAACTCTAAAGATCCCATTAGGGTTGTTGGGGTTTCAACCTTAATTTTATCACCGTATCTTGGCTGACTAGTTATTGTTCTTTCATTTGTAGCAGTTCCACTGATTGCATTTATTTGTTTAACTGGTCCAATTAAGTTAACTAATTGAGTAATATAATAAACACCAACATCAAAAACAGGTCCAGCTCCAGGTTTAAAGAAAAAATCTGGATTTGGGTGCCAGTGCTCCATTCCATGAGACATTAAATTAAAAGTTCCCAAAACAATTTTACCTATTTTATTATCTTCAATTAATTTTCTAGCTCTTTGCCCTGCTGCTCCTAAAAATGTATCTGGAGCACAACCAACATACAACCCTTTTTCATTTGCTAGTTTTTGTATTTCTAAACCTTCTTGAAAATTCATTGCCAATGGTTTTTCACTAAAACAATGCTTGCCATTAAGAAGTGATTTTGTGATAATTTCTTTATGGGCTGCAGGAATTGTTAAATTAATTACTAAATCAATTTCATTATCTTCTAGAATTTCGTCAACAGATAAAGCTTTAACATTATATTTAGATGCAGCATTAGAAGCGGCTTCTTTATTAATATCTGCACAAGCAACTATCTTAAAATTGTTAAATATTTTTTGACATTCAAAATATGTCTCAGAAATATTTCCACAACCTACAATTCCAATATTCATTAAATTGTTTCTAAATATTCTAAAGATTTAGTTGTGTATTCTTTATAGTCTTTTGGATCATCGTGCTCTAAAACAAATACCTCACATGGTGTTTTTTTAACTTCTGAAATTAGTTTTGGCCAATCAATGAAACCTTCTCCTACTGCAGATTGCTGATCATGTTCTAATAAATTTTTAGTTTGATCATAAAAATCTTTCAAATGACAGCCAACAATTTTATTTTTATATTTTTCTATCCAATCAAGTGGATTAGCCTTTCCAGCAACTGCCCAACCAAGATCTAATTCCATTTTAAGATTTTCATTATGATCCATCATACACTCAATTGGAAGTTTTCCACTAGGTAGAGGTCTAAATTCAAAAGAGTGATTATGATATCCAAGTGTTAATCCATTATCTTCATAAATTTGAACATATGAAGATAAATCTTTCCCAAAACTATTCCAAGTATCTTCATCAAGATCAAAATTTGAAGCAAAATCTTTATTGAATTTTTCTGGTACAGATGGGACTATTGCATGTCTTATATTAAGATATTTCATCCTTCTGATTGTTTCATCAGTATCTGTTATAGCTTGAAAGCTTATGTGTGATGATTTTATAGAAATATCGTTATCATCCATCATGGATTTAAAATTATCTAAATTAATTTTATCTAAATCAAATAATTCAATATTTTTAATTCCAGACTCAGATAAGAATTTAAAAATTGGCTCATAAGGTTGAAATTTTCTTGTAGTATATAATTGCATGGATACATCATTTCTGTTCATTAGATTCTCTCCTCAGATTTACTATCAAATATTGAACTTTTATTAATATCAAAAGATATATTTATTTCATCATTTAAATTATAGTTTGAGCTCCCCTCTAATCTAATTGAGATAGGTGTGCCTTCAATGCTAGTCCATACTAAAGTATCAGCGCCCATAGGCTCTACTAATTCTACATTGCATAAAATAGAATTTTCATTTTTTTCTATTTTTATATTTTCTGGTCTTATTCCAAATACAACTTCTTGATCATCAATCAAATTATTTATATTTTCGTATTTAGAGATATTAATTTGCTTCTTTCCAATAAGTAAATATTGATTTGATTTATCAAATTTAACTTTTAAAAAATTCATACTTGGAGAACCAATAAAACCAGCTACAAATAAATTAGCTGGTTTATTATAGATTTGTTTAGGTGTATCTAATTGTTGTATTAAACCATCTTTCATAACAGATATACGGTCAGCGAGAGTCATCGCTTCAATTTGATCATGTGTAACATAGATCATAGTATTAGATAAATCTCTATGAAGTTTTTTTATTTCATAACGTAATTCTGCTCTTAATTTTGCATCTAAGTTACTTAGAGGCTCATCAAATAAAAATACCTTTGCATCTCTTACAAGAGCTCTTCCTATAGCAACACGCTGTCTCTGACCTCCTGAGAGCTGTGAAGGTTTTCTTTTAAGTAATTCATTTATTTGTAAAAGGTTTGATGCTTTTTCTATTTTATCATCTATAATTTTTTTCGCAGTTCCCATCATCCTTAAACCAAATGATAAATTTTTCTCTACTGTCATACTTGGATATAAAGCATAAGATTGAAATACCATGCCTATATGTCTATCTTTTGGTTCTTTCCAAGTTACATTATCATCTTCAATCCAAATTTGACCATCAGATAAATCTAGAAGACCTGCTATACAATTTAATAACGTTGTTTTTCCACAACCAGAAGGTCCAAGTAAAACCATGAATTCACCTTCTTTAATATCAAGACTTAAATCATTTAATATTTCAGTTTTCCCATAACTGAAAGATATATTTTTTACCTCAACACTATTTTTCATATTCACCCCTTTATTGCCCCAGCTGCTATTCCACGCACAAACCATCTTCCAGAAATAAAATAAACAAAAAGCGGTACTAGAGAAGTTAAAATTGTTGCTGACATATCTACATTATACTCGGCAACTCCATAATCTACTTGAACTATATTATTTAATTGAACCGTCATTGGTTGATTATCTCTTCCAGCAAAAACTAACCCAAGGAGAAAGTCATTCCAAATTCCAGTAACTTGAAGAATGACGGCTACAATAGTTATTGGAGCAGACATTGGAATAATAACATAGAAAAATATTTTTATAAAATTACCACCGTCTATTCTTGCAGCTTTAAATAAATCGATAGGTAGACTTGCATAAAAGTTTCTAAAAATTAGTGTTAATATTGGCATACCAAAAATTGTATGTACTAAAATAATGCCAGGAAGAGTTGAATAAATGCCTAAGGCATCTTCTATTTTTAGAAGAGGATAAACCATTACCTGATAAGGGATAAAAGCACCAAACATGCACAAACCAAAAAAGAAATATGCTCCTCTAAATCGCCAAAAAGCTAAAGCATATCCATTTATTGCACTAAGTCCAACAGACACAATAACACTGGGAACAGTAATTTTAATTGAATTAAAAAAACCTGGTTTAAGACCTTCACATACAAACCCTGTACAAGCAGTAGACCACGCTTTAGGCCATGAGTAAAAACTGAGTTCTTTTGGTAAATTTAAAATATTTGCAGCTCTAATTTCATCCATATCTTTTAAGGATGTGATAACCATTACATATAACGGCATTAAAAAAAATATAGCACACACTAAAATGAAACAATACATACCAATTCTTCCTATTGTTAAATGTTTTGGACGTCGACCTGAAGGTATGGCTTTCATTAGTTTGCTGCGTATTTGTTTCTTAAATAAAATTCATAAAATGCCCATGGGGCTAGTATACATACAACAGAAATAAACATTATTATTGATGCAGCAAATGCTTGACCTAAATCAGCTCGTTTAAAAAAATTTTCCATTACATAAAGTGCAGGAGTTGTTGTAGCATAACCCGGACCTCCAGAAGTTAGTGTTAAAATTAAATCGTAGACTTTTACAACTCCAGCAGCAATTAAAACTACTGCTGTAACGACCATAGGTCTTAACATTGGAAGAATAACAAATATGTAAGATTTCCATTTTGCTACTCCTTCAATACTAAGAGATTTCCAAATATCTTCATCGATACCCCTGAGACCTGCCAACATTAAAACCATTACAAAACCTGCGCCTTGCCAAACAGCTGCAATACAAACTGCGTAAATTGCTAAATCTCTATTAACTAACCAATCAAGCTCAAACCAAGCAAACCCCCACATATGCATAGAATTTTCTAATCCAAAGGTTGGATTTAGAACCCATTTCCATACTAAGCCTGTCACAACAAAAGACATTGCGTAAGGATATAAAAAGATTGTTCTAAATAAACTTTCACCTCTAATTTTTTGATCAATTAAAACTGCAAGAAGGAAACCAATGATTAAGCATCCAATTGTGAATACAAAACCGTAGATAAAAATATTTTCAACTGCGACATCCCATTTTCTTTGTTTAAATAATCTTTCGTATTGATCAAAGCCAATATAATTAAAAACAGGAATAAGTTTTGAATTTGTAAGTGAATATACAAATGAATAAATTATACACCCAACAAAGACTGTTAGCGAAATTACAATCATTGGAAGTAATGCAATCATTGATGCAATATTTCTAAATAAAGGCATAAATTTTTTTATATAATCTAGGGCAGGTTGAACCTGCCCTAAAATAATTATATTTATAGTCCGCTTGTTAGAACGCCTTCAAGATCGTCCATCACTTGAGCAACTGTATAATTAGGATCATTTCTAAATTCAGAAATAATATCATCCCATGCATTAGTAAATGCTGGAGTGTTCCAATCATCACTTTCTCTCATGATTGCATCAGGATTTTGAATCAGGTCTAAACCCATTTGCATACACGCATCAGCTGCAGAAGTATCTACATCTAATCTCATTGGTAATGATCCTTTTGCGTTATTAAAATTAGCCTGTACAGTTGGATTTACCATCATACTTGCCATAGCTAATTGAACATCCTTTACTTTTGGATCATCATTTTTAGGGAAAACAAATACGTCACCTCCAAGTGCAACATATTTTTCTTTTCCTGGGATAACACATGAATAATCTTTCATTGCTTCCATTCCAGCAACAGCGAATTCACCTCTTGCCCAATCACCCATTACTTGCATAGCAGCTTTACCTTCAATAACCATTGCGGTTGTATCATTCCACAATCTTCCTGGTGAACCTTCATCAGTGAATGTATTTAGTTCTCTAAAAGTATTTAAAACTGATTCAAATCTACCATCTCTGAATGCATCAACATCTTTATCTCTATAGATAGATTGCATTAGAGGGAAACCCATTATTGAAGATGCAACAACATCGAACATTCCTGACTCTTGCCAGCCTTGTCCACCTAATGCTAAAGGAGTAATTCCTGCAGCTTGTATAGTTGGAGCACCAGCTAAAAATTCTTCAAATGTTTGAGGAACAGGAAGACCAACTTGTTTGTATACGTCGTTGTTAATCCACATCCATTGCCAACTGTGAATATTTACTGGTACACAATAAAATTCACCTTCAAATTCGCAAGTTTCTATTAGTTCAGGTGGATATATAAAATCTCTCCATCCTTCAGCAGATGCAACTTCTTCAAGTGATTGAAGTAAACCTTGCTCAACCAAATCTACAAATTGTTTTGAAATATTAAACTGAGCTGCAGTTGGAGGATTTCCTCCAATAATTCTGTTTACAGTTGTTCCTCTTGCATTTTCACCACCAGTAATAGCAGTATCAATCCAAGTATTACCCATCTCTTGCCAAGCTTCTGCAAACTGAGAAATAGCAGCCTGTTCTCCACCAGATGTCCACCAATGAATAACTTCAGCTTCCATATGGCTACCAGCTTTAGAAACGTTAGTGAAAGATAAAGGTACAAATATAGTTAATAATATTGAAAAAAACTTTTTCATTATTTTCCTCCCTTATTTTAAATTTAATGAACATTTTAGTAAAACGTTTTACTTGTCAAGTCAAATAATGTTATTTATTCAACAATTTAATTTTGCTTCAAATGAATAAAAATAAGAAAATAAATATTGTTGGTCTGGCTCAAAAACTTGGTTTATCCGTAAGTTCTGTTTCGAGAGCATTAAATGGTTATGACAATATATCACAGAGCACGAAAGATAAAATCTTTAGAACTGCAAAAAAATATAATTACTTTCCAGATTTGAATGCAAAAAGATTAGCTTCTAAAAAAAATGATACAATTGCTTTCATATCAGCAATAGATCCCGATGCGCCAGACCATGTTGTATTACAGTTTCTTGCAGGAATAACTCTTGGAATCAAAAAAACTAACACTGAATTAATTACAAAATTTTGTTTAAATGAAGAAGAGGAAATGAATTATTTTAAAAACCTTATTTCTACAGGTCAAGCGGATAAATTTATTTTTTATAGAATAAAAAAAAATGATGAAAGAGTGAATTATTTAAATCAAAGAGGCATTAAATTTGTCACATGGGGTAGAACAAATAAACAAACAGAGCATGCTTGGATTGATCTAGATAATCGTAAAAGCATAGAGATTCTAGTAAACAAACTTTCTACTAATGGACATAAAAGAATTGCATTTATAAATGTACATCATAGTTTTAATTATGGAGCACAGAGGAAAAGAGCATACGAAAGTTTAATAAATAAATTAAAACTCAAATCCTCTAAAGAATATTACCAAGATAGTTTAATTGAAACTGTTGAATCAGGATCAGCAATGACAGGTTATTTATTAAGTCTAAGAAATCCTCCTACTGCAATAATTTGTTCTCATCTCCGTTTTTTTACAGGGTGCCTTTTAAGATGTCAGGAATTAAAACTAGAGGTTGGAAAAGATATTTCTGTTGTAGGTTTTAATGATCAAGATAGTTATTTGAGTTCACAAAACCTAACATATATTTCTCATCCCTTAATGGAAATGGGTAAGCAATCGGTTAAGATATTACAAGATCTTGATCAAAATTTCTCTGTAAACAAAGTATCAACTTTAATTGAGCCTATATTAAATGAGGGAACAAGTGATAAAATTAAAAAATCTAAGTTAAGATAAATTTAACCAATTCATTTCTTCTTTTGTTAAAATAATATCTAAACAAGGTAATGTAGTATCAAGCTCATTAATTGTTCTAGGTCCTATTAAGGCAAAAGATGGAAAGGATTGGTTTAATGTCCAGCTTGCTGCAATATTATTTGCAGAGCATCCTTTTTTTTCTGCTAATTCAATAGCTCTTTTTTTTCTCTCCCTATTATCGTCGCTATCATAACAACTTATAGGTCCACTAGAATTTTCGCCAGGCTTTCTCCAAGATGACTCAGCTTCTGTAATTTTTTTTTCTATTTCATTTGTTATTTTATCATCTAAAAAATAACCTCTCGCTTGGCTTGACCATGACATATGAGATTTTTGAGTAGTATTAAGATAATCTAAAATTTCATTATCATTTGATGATAAGCATCCATTCCAAAGTGGATTAATCATTTTAGCAAGAGCTAAATTATTATTTAAAATAGACATTTCTTGTTTATTATTTTTTTGCGCCCATTTATTTCCCTTTTTGAATCTTTCAATAGTCCAATTAGAACCTCCAAATATTTTGATTCTCCCTTTTTCTTTTTCTTCATTTAAAACATCAATAAACTCATCAACTGGATAATCATTATTATCTCGATGCATAATATAAATGTCCACATAATCTGTTTTCATTCTTTCGAGAGAAACAGTTAACTGTTGTGAGATAGCTTCAGGGTTACAGTCAGGTGTGTGAGCACCTTTACCTAAAATTAGAACATCCTCTCTATTGTTATTTGTAAGCCATTGTCCTAAAACTTTTTCATGATTGCCACCACCATAAATAAATGCTGTATCAAACATATTGCCGCCAACTTCAAGCCAATGATCCCATAACTTTGAAGCCTTATTAATATCGTCTTGGTTATCACATCCCATTACAAGTTTAGATATGTCTTTGTCTATTCCTTCTATTCTATCGTATTTCATATTTCATCCTGTGGTAGTTTATAATTTACTTTCTCTCTCCAAGTATCAAGAGCTTTAAGATTTCCTAATGTATCTTCCCAAGTCATTGCTGGATGAGGAGGTTCAGTTTTTTCTTTTGCAATACATTGACTCGCAAGTTCTCCCTCAAAGAAAAAGAGATGTTCAGGTCCTTTGACATCAACTATTTCTTCATTTTCATTTTTATTTATAATAATTTTTGCATGGTATGGACCGCCATCTCTACCAGGCATCCAAGGGTCTGGTAATTCAATTTTACCCTTTGAACCAATAATAACAGCATTATTTTTCATTGTTTCTCTAATTGCCGTAGATACTTTAGCTTTTATACCATTTTTAAATTCTAAATTTGCATGAGCAATTTCATCAACACCTGTTTCTCCTATTTTTGCTTCAGCATCTAAAAATTTTGGTTCTGAAAATTTATCTCCTGTTGCTACTCCTGCTATTAGTCTAGAAAAAGAAATTGGATATAGCCCAACATCAAGTATACCACCGCCTGCTAAATTTTTATTAAATAACCTGTGATCAGGTATAGTCTTACCCATATCA
>CACMKW010000012.1 GCA_902614395.1 uncultured Alphaproteobacteria bacterium
AATGAAAAATATTATGATTTGCTTTGAGAATTGATGCGCACATATCTTTTTCTTCTATATTCATATGATAAACATCTAACAATAAACCAACGTGAGAATGGTTGATCATAGAGCATAATTCTAAACCTTCATCAACAGTGTTAATAAAGTCAGTTTCATATCTATTTAGAGGCTCTATTCCTAATTTAATATCTTTATCTTCTAAAATGTCTGTTAATCCGATTAGAGTATTTGATGAATTTTTATATTTAAGAGATTTATCTTTTCCATAATTATCACTTATTCCCCATGCAGTGTGTATAACCCCAGATAAAATTTTAGACCCCATAAGAGAAGTCAAATTAATATACTCTATGAGTTTATCCTTACCTCTTTTTCTAATATTTTGATTATTACTTGTTATATCTTCATCCTTAGACAAACCTGTTGTACATGTAATATTAATATCTAGATCTTTACTTAATTTACCTATTTCTATGGCTGACTTTTCGTTTTGACCTAGTAATGATACTTCAACTGAAGAGTAACCAGCATCTCTACAAAGTTTAATATAAGGAGTAATATCATCTGACCAATTTTTAACAAATGTTGCTGAATGAACTCCTAATTTCATTTAAGATTATTTAATTTTTTAAAAAAATCATTAAAAATTTCATCTCTATTAACACCAAAGGCTTCTCTAATAAGATTATTGCTATCATTTTTAATCCAGTACAATTCATTATCAAGAGATGAGGAATTGATAATTTTTGTAGGTACCCAATTTGGATTTATTAGCCAAGCAATATTAATAACATCCCATATTACCCATGTTCTCCAACTTTGATCTAAAACACCTCTTTGTTTATGCAAAGGGTTATTTGTGTATAGAAAATATAAGTAATCACCAATTTCCCCTCTTCCTTTTACAAATTCTTTCATATCGGGCAATGAAAGAGTTAACTGCGCCCCCACATTGAAACCTGGTAAATAAACATGTGCAACACCACATTCAAAAAGTAATTGAGATGCCAAAACATCTTGAACTAAATTCAATGAATTTTTATTATTATTAAAACTGTATGTAGGAAAACCAGATGTCCAAACAACTACTAAATTTTTAATAATTTCTGGGTTTGTTAAAAGTGCCGAAGCGATATTTGTAAGACAACCTATTGCACAAACATAAATCTTTTCATTTGAATATTTTTTACACATATCTACTATGAATTTACTAGATTCAGTTACTATTGGTTCGTTATAATTTTCTAAATATTTAGGCGAACCTCTAAACACCATTCCTTCATGTTTAATATTCAGTTTTTTAAATATAGTAATTATTTCTTGATAGCTTTTTTCAACTCCTTCTTCTGGTGTATCAAAATAAATATCATTTGGATGAATATTTGCATCTATGAGTCCATTAACCCAAGATCTATAATCAGAAACTAAATTTTCTTTAGTATTATCAATAGTTTTATTATTAGATATTATATCGAAAGCTTCTATTAATTCGTCTTTATGATGTCGGAAAGAATAGGGTTCAGCAGTAACTCCTAATAGGTCAATTTTATCTTTTGATAATAATGTCCATGCTAATGCAAATTGATCATCTATTTCATTAGCGGTATCTGTATCAAGTATCATTTTATTTTTTCCACTTGGTAAGGATAAATTGTTAAGCAAAATTTCTTTTGATAATTTTGGGAATTTATCTAAAATTTTTTTAGGGACTTGCATGAAATAAAATATTTACTTTAATTTTTTAAATTTATACATCTTTTAATTTTTTAACAGCATCAATTATTTTTTTTGTTGAAGGAATATAAAAATCTTCCATTGGTGGACTAAATGGTACAGGAGTATGTGGAGCGGTTATTTTAATTACTGCAGCTTTTAAATCTAAAAAACATTTTTCCGAAATTAAAGAAGATATTTCTGAAGCTAAAGAACATTTAGGGTTTGATTCATCAACAACTATAACCTTGCCAGTTTTTTTGACTGATTGAAAAATTAATTCTTCATCAAGTGGAGAATAAGTTCTTGGATCAACTATTTCACAGCTAATATTAATTTTTTCTAATTCATTAGCTGCTTCTTCAGCGAATAAGTTCATTCTTTGAATAGCAATTATAGTAACATCACTTCCTTCTCTTCTTATTCTACCTTTACCAAGTGGAATGGGTTTTAAATCATCGGGTACTTCACAACTTGTCATATACAATCTTTTATGTTCCATAAAAATTACTGGATCATCATCTTTAATTGAGGATAGTAAAAGACCTTTGGCATCATATGCATCATAAGGCGCAACAACCTTTAGCCCTGGTATATGAGTATAAAGACTATAAAGAGTTTGTGAATGTTCACTACCTGCGCGAAATCCTGCACCGACTACAGTTCTTACAACCATCGGTACTTTTTGCTTGCCGCCAAACATGTATCTCACTTTAGCAGCTTGATTCATCATTTGATCAAAACATACACCTGCAAAGTCAACATACATTAATTCCACAATAGGTCTTAAGCCTGTCATTGCAGCTCCAATAGCGGCACCGAAAAAACCTGCTTCTGCAATAGTAGTATCTCGAACTCTTTCGCCACCAAATTTAGTATAAAGTCCCTGAGTAACACCAAAAGGTCCTCCCCATGCATCTTGTGTACCTTGATATTGTTCTCGACCTTTACCTCCTGCAATATCTTCACCCATCAAAATAACATTTTTATCTTCTTCAAATGATTGAACTAATGCATCATTAATTGCATCTTTAACTGTTTTTATTGTCATCTATTAATTTCCACTGGATAGTTTACATATACTTCTTCAAGTGCATCCTCTGGTTGAGGCCAAGGTTGAGTATCAGCAAAATCAAATGCTTTATCAACCTCTTCTTTAGCTTCATTAATAATTTTTTCTAAATCATTTTTATTCAAACCATATTTTGATGAATTTTCTTTTGCTAACTTTATTGGATCATTTTGTTTTGCTTTATCAATTTCTTCTTGTGGTTGATATAGTTGAGTATCGCCTTCGTACTGTCCAGAAAATCTGTAGTTTTTAAATTCTAAAAATATGGGAGTATTTTTTTGTTTAGCTTCATTAATAGCTTTTTTGGTAATGTCGTAAACTTCAAATACATTATTGCCATCACCAATGTACGAGAGCATATCATAAGCTTTAGTTATATCTGATAACTCTTTTGTATTTAAATGCCAATCAGTTGCAGTAGCTTCCGCATAACCATTATTTTCACAAACAAAAATCATTGGTATATCCCATAGCTTTGCTAAACCTGCAGCCTCATGAAAAGCTCCGTTATGAATTGCACCATCACCAAAAAAAGATACACATGTTTTATTACTCTTATTTATTTTTTCTTGTAAAGCTGCTCCTAAAACTACTGCTGGACCAGCTGCAACAATTCCAAATGAACCAAGCATGCCTTTGCTAAAATCACTTATATGCATACTACCGCCTCGCCCCTTGCAAATTCCAGTTTTTCTTCCGTAAATTTCAGAAGTAATTTCGTTTAATTTACAACCTTTAGCTATAGCATGACCATGGTTTCTATATGTACTTGATATCCAATCATCTTGATTTAATGCTGCCATTACTCCTACACAAATAGCCTCAGAACCTATACAAGTGTGAAGATAGCCTGGTACTGTTTTCTCTTTAGCAATTTTTTTTATTCTTTCTTCAAAAAATCTAATAGTAAAGATTTTTTTATAGATCCAATTAATTTTTTCTTTCTCAATCATTTTTTGTGAAAATAATAACGTTTAATATTAAAATATAGAAATAAGATTTAACTTAAGATTAAATAATTGACAATAGATACATTATATCATTTAGTATAATTTGGATATGAAGGAAGTATTGACAATTGGTTTTGTAGCTACAGCAATTAGTCCTTACTTTTCAGAGGAACAACAGGTAAGAATAAAATCCGAAAATCATCTAAAAAAAATCATTGCAGAATATGACGCTAAATTAATTTGTTTCCATAAAACTATATTTTCTAAAGAGGACTCAGTAGAAGCAGAAAAATTCTTTAAAAACAAAATTGATTTTTTAATATTACAAACAAGTTCATGCAGTTCAGGAGAGCAATTATACCCTCTTTGTAATATTACAAATAAAATGGGTTTATGGGCAGTTCCAGATCTTGAAAATGAAGGTGATGTAAAATTACACTCTTTAGTTTCAGTAAGTCATTATTTAGGAATAATTAAAAAAATACTTTATGAAAAAAAAATTAAAACTAAATGGTTTTATAATTATGGTGATACTGATGAATTTAAAAACAAGTTTTTGATTACTTTAAGATCATTGGTAGCAGATAAAAAAATTAAACAATCAAAAATAGGATTAGTTGGTGGTATATCTCCAGGTTTTGACAATATGATTGTCGATAATAAAAAAATAAAACAAAATATTGGATCAACAATTGAAGAAACAACAATTAAAGAATTAATTTCACTAGCAAAAAGTTTTGATCAATCATTAATTGATCAAGAAATAAAAAAAATAAAAAATGCTGCATCTTCAATCTCAGTATCAGATGAAGAATCATTTAATAAAGTAACAAGAGTATATTTTGCATTAAAAAAAATGAGACATGAAAATAACTGGGACTCTATGGCAGTCCAATGTTGGTCTCAGTTTCAAGAATTATATGGAATTGCTCCTTGCATGGCTTATGGTTGGATGGGTAGCGAAGATGGTATTGCGGTATCTTGTGAAGGAGATGTTCAAGGTTCATTAAGCATGCTATTATTAAATTACATATCAAGTAGTGATAAATCATCTACACTTTTAGATCTTGCAACATTTGATACTAAAGCTGATGCCGTATTAATGTGGCACTGCGGAGTGTCGCCAAGACATTTTGCGAATGAAGATGGAATAAAATGGGTTGATCATAGTACCTTAGGAAGAAAAACAGATAAAAAATATGGCGTTGCTGGAGATCAAGTATTTAAAGCTCAAAAATCTACAACAACATACTTAGGAAATAATGCTGAAAGAATATTAATTATAAATTCAGAAATTTTTGAACATAATAATAAAGGTTTTGATGGAACAAGAGGATGGTTTAAAGAAACAAAATTAAACAGATCTCATATTTCGGCGGAAAACCTTATAAATACTCTAAATATTATTGGACATGAACATCATTATGCTGTCGGTCAAGGAGATTATAGTAAAGAATTATTAGAATTTGCAGCTTGGAATGATTTAAAGCTTGTAGACGAGATTCCTTTAGTAGATTATATTTCACCAAAGGATAATGGATCAAATTAAATTATTATTTTGATTCAATATATTAGGAGGAAAGATGAAAATTAAACTTAAATTTCTTACCTTAACATTTATAAGTTTATTTTTTTCAAAATTAGTATTTGCTGAAACTGCACCTGGATTTAATTCATGGGATGATGTTGTTAAAGCAGCTGATGGCGGACAGGTAAATGTGTACATGTGGGGTGGATCAGACGCTATCAATGGTTTTGTTGATGACTTTTATGGAGTTCCATTAAAAGAAAAATATAACATAACTTTGAACAGAGTTCCTTTAAAAGGAACAGTTGACGCTGTGAACCAAGTACTAAGTGAGAAAGAAGCTGGAGTAACTGGCGATAATGGAAATATTGATTTGATTTGGATTAATGGAGAAAATTTCTGGACATTAAAACAAGCTAATCTTCTTTATGGACCATTTGCTGCTGGTTTACCTAACAGTGAATTTGTTGCTTGGGACAATCCAGCAGTAAACTTAGACTTTGGAAGACCTGTTGAAGGTATGGAAAGTCCATGGTCTAGTGCTCAGTTCCACTTTATGTATGACTCAGCGAGAAATAATTATGATGATATGCCTCGTAGTTATGCTGAATTAAGTAATTGGATAGCAGAAAACCCTGGAAGATTTACTTACATAAGACCTGGTAAAGGTGGATTTGTTGGTACTAGATTTGTAAAACAAATTTTCTTTGAGCTAAGTGGTGGACATGCGCAGTGGGTAGGTCCATTCAATCAAGAATTATATGATAAGTGGGCTCCAGAAGTTTGGAAATTATTAAATTCTTGGGAAAAAGATCTTTGGAGAGGTGGAGAAACTTATCCAAAAGATAATGCAGAAATGCATAGTCTATTTGCTAATGGTGAAGTTGATTTAGACTTTACACAATCTCCAAGAGGTGCTGGACCTACAAATACTGCCGGAACAACACCTCCAACATCAAGAGCATTTGCTTTTTATGAAAATATGATCGGAGATTTCAATTATTGGGCTATTCCTTATAATGCTCCTAACAAAGCTGCTGCACTAGTATATGCAAACCTAGTATTAGAACCTGAACTACAAGCTGCGCAAGTACAACCAGCAAATGGTTTCTGCTGTGGTTGGGGTATTAGCACGGCTAAAGTTACAGATGCTGCTGGAAAAGCTGCAATAGCTGAAGCTCAAAATAATCTTGGAGATGCCGCTGAGGATCAAGACATCCTTGCAAAGGCTCTTGTTTCTGACATTGCTGCAGAATATCAAGATTTAATTGAAGCTGATTGGGAAGCAAACGTACTTTTAAAATAAAATAATATTTTATTAAGAAAATGGGCGGAGAAAGATTAAAAATTATCTTATCTTTAACTCCGCCCCTTTTAATTATTTTTACTCTTTTTTTTGGAGGAATTTTTTATGGATTTTTACAAAGCTTAGGGTACCAACCAGCAATCGGAAAATATGAAATAAATTTTTCAGCGTATTACAATGTTATGTTTTCCGAAAGATATGCAAAATTATTTTGGACTGGCTTAGGATTAAATTTATGGGTAAGTTTTGCTAGTACTTTTTTAGCAGCAGTTTTTGCTTTGTTTGGTGCTCTAGCAATAAGAAAAACATTTTTTGCAAAAACAATTTGTAATTTTATATATTCATTAAACTTGCCAATGCCTCATTTAGTTGTAGCAGTTGGCATTATATTCGTATTTTCTCAAAGTGGTTTATTAGCTCGTTTTGCATCTCAAATTGGATTAATTGGGAGTCCAGGAGATTTTCCCGTATTAGTTAAAGATAAATATGGTTTAGGTATTATTCTTGCTTATATTTGGAAAGAAGCAGCATTCTTTTTTATAATTTTAATGTCAGTATTACAATCTTTAGGAGAAAATTTTGAAGAACTTGCTCAAAGCTTAGGAGCAAATAGATGGCAAAGATTTCGATATGTTATTTTACCCTTAGTTATGCCAAATCTATTTTCTGCATCAATAATAGTATTTGCTTTTAGTTTTGGTGCATATGAAGTTCCAGCCTTGTTAGGTGTAATTTATCCTCAAATGTTACCGGTTATGGCATTTGAATTTTTCTTGAACCCTGATCTTAATGCAAGAAGTGAAGGGATGGCATTAAGCATCATTATTGCAATAATAGTAATGATTTTAGTTGTATTTTATTTTTGGTTAACTCAGGCAAAAATTAGGAAGGATTAATGAATAATAATTTAAAAAAAATAAATATATATGCAATTTATTTAGGTGCAATTATTTTAATATTACCTCTTATAGCTTTCTTTATTAATGCATTTTCTTTTAGATGGTTTTATCCTCAAGTTATTCCAAAAGAGTTAAGTCTACAAGCCTGGGTAAGATTAAAATTAATACCTAAACCTGGTCAAAGAACCTTCGAAGGCTTTATAGAACTTTGGGCTTCTAATCCTGCAGTTATAAAAGCATTATTAAATAGTTTAAGTATTGGTTTCTTAGTGACAATTGTTTCAATAATAATTGCATTACCTGCTGCAAGAGTTCTGGGTTTATTAAATTTTAGATTTAAAAAATTAATTATTTTTATAATGGTCTCGCCCACTATACTTCCTCCAATAGCTTTTGTTTTAGGACTGAATATCAATTTTATATCATGGGGTTTTTCAGGTAATTATTTTGGAGTATGTTTAGTGCATTTAGTACCTATTATGCCATACGTAGTTCTTACTATGACTGGAATATTTGCAAACTATAACCCTGACTTTGAACATCAAGCAAGAACTTTAGGGGCAAATAAAACTAGAACATTTTTATTAATTACTTTACCTGCTATAGCTCCAGGTATGGTTGTTGCGGCGTTATTTGCATTTTTAGTTTCATGGAGTCAGTATCTTTTAACATTTTTAATTGGTGCGGGAAAAGTTATGACACTACCACTCCTTGTTTTTTCTACTGCTTCATCAGGGAATCCAGCCTTAACAGCTGCAATATCAATTATATTTATTTTTCCTGCTATATTGATATTATTTTTTACATCCAAATTTGTTTCTGGTGAATCTGGAGCTACTAGTGGATTTGGGAAAATATAACAATGAGTAAACTAAATATTAAAAATTTAATCAAAAGTTTTCCTAGCATGGATAGACCAGCAGTTAATAATGTAAATTTAGATATTGAAAGTGGAGAACTTGTTGCATTTCTTGGACCTTCAGGTTGTGGTAAAACAACTATTTTGAAAATGATCACAGGATTGTTTCAACCTGATAGTGGAGATATTATTCTTGATGAGCAATCACTATTAAAAATTCCAACTGAAAAAAGAGGGGTAGTTATGGTTTTCCAAAATTATCTTTTGTTCCCTTATATGAATGTAAATGAAAATGTTGGATTTGCATTAAAAATGAAAGGTGTAGATAAAAATATAATAGATCAAAAAGTAAAAGAAATGTTAGAACTGGTAAAATTACCAGATATTGGATTAAGAAAGCCAAAACAGCTTTCTGGAGGTCAACAACAAAGAGTTGCGCTAGCCAGAGCATTGATATCTAATCCTAGAATATTGCTTCTAGATGAACCATTAAGTAATCTTGACGCGCATTTAAGAGATGAAATGCGAGATTTAATTGTGACTATTCAACAAAAATTAAAAGTAACAACAATATTTGTAACACATGATCAAGAAGAAGCGGTTCTTCTAGCAGATAAGATAGCTTTAATTTTTGATGGCGAATTACAAAATTTTACTTCTCCAAAAAATTATTATGAAAAACCAAAAAATATAAAAGCTGCAAAATTTTTTGGTGGAGTTAATTTTATTAATGCAAAGAAACATAATGATAATCTATCTACTAATATTGGAACAATTCATTACAAAGGTGAAAATTATACAGATTTAAACGAAGATAATATAATAACTATTAGACCCGAAAATATAAAGTTAAGTAAAAATAATGATTTCAATAATAATTCATTCAAAGGCCTAATTAAATCAGTTATATTTTCAGGAACTCATACTAGATACAAAATTATAGTAAACGATTTAGAATTAGAATGCTCATTACAATCTGTAGGATTACAAGACATAAAAACAGATGATACAATTTATGTTCATTTACCCAGTGATAAAATATGGGCGATGAATGAATAAAAATATTGCAACAATTTCTTTTTCAAAAAATAATATACTATCAAGACTTTCAAAACATATGTTTGGAACTAATCTAGAACATATTGGAGATGCAATTTATAGAAATGGAATTTGGGCAGAAGTAGTAGAAAATAGAAAATTTTGTGGTCCAGATAAATTAGTTTGGAACAATGGTTTAGAAAATGATCATTTAGATTTTGGCATTGTACAGCCTTGGAAAGGTTATAACGCTTCTGCAAAACATGTTATGTACGCACATTCTAACTCAGAATATATTGTAAAAGGTGAAGAGATTATTAGTAGATACGGGAGTGGCAAACAATCTCAACAAATTACTATTCGAGAAAAATCAAAAATACAAAGAGGTATTAAGCAAAAGATTAATATTATTGACTCAAAAGATGAATACGAATTCAGTATTTATTTCAAAGGTGAAAATCAGAAAGTATTTATAAATATTGGAGAAATAAATTTTACATTTAAAGCAAATAAAAATTGGAAAAAAATTAAAAAAACATTTACTTTTAAAAAAAGTAATAGCCTAAAAACCCTATCTATCTCTATTAAGTCTGGAACAATTTTTATTGCAAACTGTTCATTAATGCCAAAAAATACAATTTTTGGATTTAGAAAAGATATCACAGAAATGATTAAAGAATGGAAGCCAAGTTATATTCGTTGGCCTGGAGGGAATTTTCTTTCAGGTTATAATTGGCAGAATGGAGTTGGAAAAAAAGATTATCGCCTTCCCTACTACGATCATGCTTGGTATCAATGGGAGTATAACGATGTAGGTACAGATGAATTTATGAAATGGTGTGAATATATCGGAAGCGAGCCAATGATTACCATCAATACTGGTGATGGTACTATTCAAGAAGCAAAAAATTGGATCGAATATATGATTGGATCAATCAACACAAAATATGGAAAATTAAGATATAATAACGGTAGAAAAAATCCTTATAAATTAGAAACAATTTTTATAGGAAATGAAATGTTTGGGGGATGGCAAATTGGTCATACAGATCCAATTACTTATGCAAATAAATATAATGCTTTTGTAAAAGAGTTAAAAAAAATAAATAAAAAATTACGATTTATTGCGGTTGGTGCTTGTTCTGATCATTTTGGGCATTGGAATGAGTATGTATTAAAAAATATTAAAGAAAAAATTGATGAATTGAGTGTCCATTATTATTCTATAAGAACCGAGAAAGATAAAAAACATCCAGATTATAAAATACGTTACATCCCAACAGTTGCTGCAGCAACAGAAGTTAGATTAATGTTAGATAGAACAATAAAAGAAATTAAAAAATATTCTAATAAAAATATTAAAATAGCATTTGATGAATGGAACACTTATGTGGAGGCAACTCCACCTTATTTTATTGAGAATTATAATATTGCTGATGCAATTTATGCTGCCTCACTCCTCAACGCATGTATAAATAGAGGAAATATAATTACCAACACTGGTATTTATCATTTGATAAATGTAATGGGTAATTACCGAATAGAAAAAAAGAAAATTTGGAAAACTCCAACAACTCTTGTTTTAGAACTTTATACAAAATTTCATAAAGGTAAAATTTTAAAATCAGTTGTTAAATCTTCAAATTTTGTGTCTTTTAAATTAGGTAAACAGCCTGAATATAAAAATAATAAACTCATTGACTCTGCTGTAACAATGTATGGAAAAAATATATGTATGTCTGTTGTTAATAAATCAAGTTCAGAAAAAATACGTTTAAAGATTCCACATCTAGAGAGAATATTTGAAAACTATTGTATTGAAGGATCTAATAAAGTTGACCTAAATACTTATGCAAATACTTCAAAAGTTAAGATCAAAAAAAATTCATTAAAAACAAGTAAAGGATTTTTAATACTACCACCGCACTCGATAAGTGTTGTACTTTTTAATATATAACCTACGTTTTTTTATTAAATTTAAGAGCTTAAAAGAGAATTAAGGTGATTGAAATAAAGATTTTAATGACTACTTATTCACATGATGGATAGTTATTTAGAATCAATAATTAAAAGAGATCCTGCAGCTAGAAGTAAACTAAGCATTATATTAACTTATCCTGGTGTAAAATCTGTATTTTTTCATAAAATATCAAATCAATTATGGAATTTAAATTTGTACACTCTTGCAAGAATAATATCTCAATTTAGTCGTTTCTTAACTGGAATTGAAATTCACCCAGCTGCAAAGATAGGTAAAAATCTTTTTATAGATCACGGGATGGGAACTGTAATTGGAGAAACAAGTGAAATTGGTGATAATGTTACACTTTATCATGGCGTAACATTAGGAGGTATCAGTCCTGCTGAAAATTCAAAAGATCAAAGAGATACAAAAAGACACCCAACAATTGAGGATAATGTAATTATAGGTTGTGGTGCAAGTATTCTTGGCCCAATTAATATTGGAAGTTGTGCAAGAGTCGGAGCTAATACAGTAGTATTAAAAGATGTTCCTCCTTATGCAACAATGGTAGGTAATCCTGTAAAAAACATTAATATTAATAAAGATACATCATTTAATCCTTATGGTGTAAGAGATATTGATGATAACAAATAATGTTACTGAATTAATTGGTAAAACTCCTTTAATAAAATTAAAATACCCATCAGAAATTTCAGGTTGCGAAATATATGGTAAGGCTGAATTTATGAATCCAGCTGGTTCAGTAAAAGATAGAACAGCACTTGGTATCATAGAAGATGCAGAAGATAAAAAATTATTGGAACCAGGTGGAACTGTTGTTGAGGGTACTTTTGGAAACACTGGGATAGGCTTAGCATTAGTTTGTAATGCGAAAAATTATAATCTAGAAATAGTAATGCCTAACATAACCGTGCAATCTAAAAGAGACATACTAAAAAATATGGGGGCAAAACTTCATTTAGTTGACGCAAAACCATATTCTGATCCTGGAAATTATCAAAAAGTCTCAAAACAATTAGCTAAAGATATTGAAAAACAAACAGGTAAGAAAACTTTTTGGGCTGGTCAGTTTGAAAATTTAGCAAATTACAAGTTTCATGAAAAAACAACATCTGCAGAAATATTTAAACAAACAGATGGAAAAATAGATGGTTTCACATGTGCAATTGGAACTGGAGGAACATTAACTGGTGTTAGTGTTGGTCTAAAATCAAAAAATAAAGCAATTATTATCGCTTGTACAGACTCACAAGGATCATCAATGTTTAATTATTTTACTAATGGTAAACCAGAAAAAAAAGGTGAAGAATCAATAACAGAAGGCATCGGACAGGCTAGAGTAACAAAAAATCTAGAAAATTGTAATGTGGATCAATCATTTTATGTTTCTGATCAAGAATGTATGGAAATGCTATTTAAAGTTATGAAAACAGATGGATTATTTCTAGGATTAAGTTCTGGGGTAAATATATGTGGTGCAGTAAAATTGGCAAAATCAATGGGTACGGGTAAAAAAATAGTAACGATACTTTGTGATGATGCAAATAAATATTATGATAAAATGTTTAATAAAGAATACTTATTATCCAGAAATTTACCTTATGCTGATTGGATGTAATTATGAATACTAAAGATAAAAAATTTAATTCTAAAGTAATTCATTCAGGTCATGGCGCTGATGAAACTACAGGTGCAGTAATGCCCCCTATTCATCTTTCATCAACTTTCAAGCAAAATTCTCCTGGGGACTTTACTTATGAATATGCAAGAACAGGAAACCCAACAAGAGATATATTAGAAAAGTTGTTAGTTGAATTAGAAGATGGTAAATTTGCTTATGCTTTCAGCTCAGGTATGGCTGCAATTTCTGCTTTATCAGATGCTTTAGGTAAAAATTATTCAATTATTTGTAGCGATGATGTTTATGGTGGAACAAGAAGAATTTTTGATAAAATTAAAACAGTAAATCAAGATGTGGAAGTAACATATACCGATCTTAGTAAAGAAAATAATTGGCAAGGTCACCTAAAAGAAAACACAAAAATGATTTGGGTTGAGACACCCTCTAACCCATTATTAAAAATTATAGATATAAAAAAAATTAGAGAAAGCCTTAAGGATGATAATATTATTGTTGTTTGTGATAATACTTTTGCATCACCCTACAATCAGCAACCATTAAACAATGGAGCTGATGTTATTATACATTCGTCAACTAAATACCTTGGTGGGCATTCTGACATAATTGGTGGCGCATTAATTATAAATGATAATAAAATTTTAGCTGATAAAATTAAATATATTCAAAATGCAGTTGGTGCTGTTCCCAGCCCCTTCGATTGTTATTTACTTATTCGATCAATTAAGACACTTGCTGTAAGAATGGAGAGACACAATAATAACGCCTTAGAGATTGCTAATTATTTATTAAAACATCCTAAAATTAAAAACGTTTTTTATCCTGGATTGAAAAATAACCCTAGTTATGAAATTGCAAAAAAGCAAATGACTGGATTTGGAGGAATATTATCAATTGAATTAATGGGTAATATTAGTTCAACAAAAAAATTTCTTGAAACAATTCAAATATTTACTCTGGCTGAAAGTTTGGGTGGAGTTGAAAGTTTAATTGAGCATCCAGCTATAATGACACATGCATCAATAGATAAAAAAATTAGAGATGAATTAGGAATTTCTGATACCTTAATCAGACTTTCAATTGGCATTGAAGATATTTTAGACTTAAAGAAGTCCTTAGATGATGCTCTAAAAAATATTTAAATTATTTTTTTCAAATCTGGAGGTGAATAATTAGGACCCTTCATCACTTTACCAAATTCATTATAAATTGGTTTACCTTCCTCTGAAAGTTTACTCATATTACTACGATGAACTTCGTTAAAACATTTATCTAGATCTATACCAAAAGCAGCGCCTGCTCCGTATGTTACTACTAAAATATCAGTTAATGCATCAGCAACTTCAACGATGTCATTATCATTAATTGCATCTTTTAATTCATTAAATTCTTCATCAATCAATTTTTTTCTTAATTCAACAATTTTATTTTCTGGAAATTCAGCACTAGTTTTTACTTCTTGCCCAAAAGTTGTCATAAATTCTTTTACTTTTTCAAAATTTGTCATTTTTTCTCCCAATAATATTTATTTATAAAAAATATCGTTGTAAGTCACAACTATAAAGAGAAAAGATATTATTGTTATCCCCACAGCCAAATAAACTCTTGTAATAAACTCAGGAAGAGAGTTTGAAAAAATTCTTCTAATAATAAAATACATTATATGACCACCATCTAAAAGCGGAATAGGAAGCAAATTAAATAACCCCACAAATAAAGAAATAATAATAAATAAAAATAGAACTCCTCTAACCCGATCTAGCATCATTTGATCTGCATTTTTAACGATCCCTATTGGTCCAGCTAACTGATCTCCTAATGTATTTTCTTTATAAGATTGTTGAAGAAATGTAAAAGAAGCAACATAATATGTTGGTATAAATAAAGATGAGTTTTTAATTGAATCAATTAAATTATACTTATCAATAATAGGATTTTGAGGTGAAGATATTCCTATAATATACCTATTTAATTCTTCATTAAATTTTAGATCAAAATTTTTTTCAATTATCTGATTATTTCTTTCTATTAAGATATTTATACTTTGGTTATTTGCAATTGCTTTTGGGATATCAGAAAACTCTTTAATACTAATATTATTTATTTCAAGTATTCTATCTCCTTCTCTAAGATCATTTTCAAATGCTGATGAATTTTCGCTAACTGATCCAATAATCGGCATTAAACTAACAATTCCAAAAAAGAAAAATATGCAGAAAAGAGCAAACCACGCACTAAGAATATTAAAAATACTTCCTGCTAAAAGTACTAATATCTTTTGAAAAAGTGTAAGGGATTGAAAGGATCCTTGTTCATCGTTAGGGTTTGGAGAAAATATATTATCAAGACCTTTGATTTTTACATATCCACCCAATGGAATGGGAGATAATTTCCATGTAGTGCCATTTCTATCTGTATATTTTAAAAGTGGCTTACCAAATCCAATTGAAAAATCAGTAACTTCTGCTTTAAACAATCTCGCAACTATATAATGACCATACTCATGTATTGCGACCAAAACTAAAAAAACTAAAATAAGATTAATATAAATCATACTTATTATAAAATTAATGTTTTAAATAATTGATAAATAGTAATTATCCTGTTATGGCCTCTTCATATTCATCAATTGGAGGGCAAACACAAAATAAATTTCTATCACCGTATACATTATCAATTCTACTGACTGGACTCCAGTATTTATTATTTATTAAATAAGCATGTGGGTAGGCAGCATCTTTACGTGAATATTTGTGATCCCAATTGTCAGAAGATACTTCTTCAATTGTATGTGGGGCATTTTTTATAGGATTGTCTACTTTATCAAATTTACCATCTCTAATCATAGTGATTTCATTGTGAATAGAAATCATTGCTTCACAAAATCTATCTAGTTCTTCTTTTGATTCACTTTCAGTAGGCTCAATCATAAGAGTACCAGGAACAGGAAAAGACATTGTAGGCGCATGAAATCCATAATCAATTAGTCTTTTAGCAATATCTTCATCTGAAATATTTAATTCTTGTTTAAATGGCCTGATATCAATAATGAATTCATGAGCTACCATATTATTCTTACCAGTATATAAAATAGGGTAATAATCTTTCAATCTTTCTTTAATATAATTAGCATTTAATATTGCTACTTGAGTTGCTAATTTTAAACCATCGTCACCCATCATAGAAATATAAGAATATGAAATAGGTAAAATAGATGCGCTGCCCCAAGGAGCTGCAGAAACTGCCTCTTGAGTTGTTAAACCAATTTCATTTTTAAACATGGGATGTCCAGGAGCAAAATCTGCTAAATGTTTTTTTAATCCTATAGCTCCAACTCCAGGCCCACCTCCCCCATGAGGGATACAAAATGTCTTATGCAAATTCATATGACATACATCAGGTCCAAATTTACCTGGTTTAGCTACACCAACCATTGCATTATAATTGGCACCATCTAGATACACTTGTCCTCCAGCATCATGAATTTTTTTACAAATCTCAACAATACTTTCTTCAAATACACCATGTGTTGATGGGTATGTAATCATTAAAGCAGATAATTTATCTCCTGCTTCTTTAATTTTTTTATCTAAGTGAGTTAAGTCAACGTTACCTTTATCATCACAGTTTACTATTAAAATATCCATACCACACATCTGTGCACTGGCAGGATTGGTTCCATGAGCACTTTTTGGAATTATACATATATTTCTTTTTGTATCTGAATTTTTTTCATGATATTTTTGAATAGCTAATAAACCGGCAAACTCACCTTGTGCACCTGCATTAGGTTGAAGTGAAACTGCGTCAAAACCAGTAATATCTTTTAACATCGATATTAATTCACTCATCATTTCATTATATCCCTCACGTTGATGGGACTCTAAGAATGGATGTGCATTTGAAAAACCCGGTAAAGTAATTGGAAGCATTTCGGATGCAGCATTTAATTTCATAGTACAAGATCCAAGAGGTATCATTGATCTATTTAAAGCAACGTCTTTGTTTTCTAGTTTTTTTAAATATCTCATCATTTCTGTTTCAGAATGATAGATATTAAATACTGGATGAGTTAAAATGTTGTCTTTTCTTTCTAAATCACTTTTGAAAATTGAATTTTCAATTTTACCCTCTATCTCTTCAGCATATATTTGAATATCATTTTCATTAAAAAATTTAATTAAATTATCTACATCTTGTAGTGATGTAGTTTCATCTAAGGAAATTGAAAAGTGATCGTCATTTACAAATCTAAAATTGATACCATTGTCTATAGATTTATTTACCCAGTATTTTGATTTTGAATCTTTTATTAATAAGGTATCAAAATAATTTTTAGATTTTACTTCAAAATTTAATATCTCTAATGATTTTTTTAGATATCTAGACTTATAGTGAATGTCATTAGCAATATTTTTTAATCTAGTTGGGCCATGATATATTGCATATGAAGCTGATATAATTGCTAATAAGGCCTGTGCAGTACATATGTTACTTGTAGCTTTTTCCCTTCTAATATGTTGCTCGCGTGTTTGAAGAGCCATTCTGTAAGATCTTTTATTAGTACGATCAACTGACACCCCAATTAGTCTTCCAGGGATCATTCTTTTGTATTCATCTAATGTTGCAAAATATGCTGCGTGAGGGCCTCCCAGACCCATTGGAACACCAAACCTTTGTGTACTCCCAACAACTATATCAGCACCAAAATCTTTTGGGGATTTCATAACTACCAAACTCATTATATCAGCTGCTATAATTGATAACGCATCTTGTGATTTATTTATATTTATTAAATCGTTGAGATTTGCAATTTCCCCGTATGTATCTGGATTTTGAATTAAACAACCAAATGTATCATTATCTGGTTTATCAAAAATAATTTTTATACCTAAAGGCTTAGCTCTTGTTTTTAAAACAGATAGTGTTTGTGGGTGACAAGCATTTTGGACACAAAAAGTAAACTTTGCACTTTTTTTAATTTTAAAAGCCAACATCATAGCCTCAGCTGCCGCAGTACTTTCATCAAGTAAAGATGCATTTGCAATATCCATTCCAGTCAAATCAATTATCATTTGTTGAAAGTTCATTAACATTTCCAACCTGCCCTGACTTACTTCTGGTTGATAAGGTGTGTAAGCAGTATACCATCCCGGATTTTCAAGAATATTTCTTAAAATAACGCTAGGTGTAATAGTATTATAATAACCCATTCCAATATAAGTTTTTTTGAAATTATTTTTTAAAGATAAAAGTTGAGTATTAATTTTATTAAACTCCTCAGACATCCCAGGTCTAAATTTAAGTTTATCTTTAAAAATAATATGATTGGGTACAGTTTTTTCAATTAATTCGTCTAATGAAGAGCAATTTATTAATTTGAGCATTTCTCCAATATCTTCATTTCTAGGTCCTATATGTCTGCTAACAAATTTATCTATTTCAATCATCTATTGTTCCAAAAATTGTTTATACTCATCTTCTGACATAAGTTCTGAATATTGATTTGAATTAGAAATTTTCATTTTAAAAATCCATCCCTCATTTTCTGCATCTTGATTAATAATAGCAGCATCATTTTCAAGATTATTATTAACTTCAATTATTTCACCATCTATTGGAGCATAAATATCAGAAGCTGCTTTTACAGATTCAACGACGCATATTTCATCTTTTGCTTTTACCGAATTTCCAACTGACGGTAATTCAATAAACACAATATCGCCAAGAGATTCTTGGGCGTGATTGCTAATACCAATTGTAGCAATTTCATTTTCAATTGAAACCCATTCATGATCTTTTGTGTATTTTTTTTCACTCATATATGCTCCCATTTTTTTTATAATTTTTTTTTACAAAAGGTAGATTATTAATTTTAACTAATTCTAATTTTTTTCTAATTTCACAAAAAATTGGATTATCTGTATTAAATTCAGATATTATATAACCAATAGCAATAGATTTGTTTAGATTAGGAGAAAAACATCCACTTGTAATTTTGCCAATTTCATTATTATTATTATCGAATAATGTCATTCCATCTCTTAGCATTGATTTACTGGTAGAAATTAAACCTATTTTTTTATTAGATAGTTTATTTTTTAATTGATCAGATAAAACTTTATTTCCATTTAAATTTTCATCTTCTAATCTTTCCTTATCTAAGGCCCATGATAAACCAGCTTCAATTGGTGTAATTTTTTCATTTAATTCATGGCCATATAAACTTAATCCAGCTTCGAGTCTTAATGAATCTCTAGAACCTAATCCACAAAGCATTGTATTTTCATTTTTAAGTAAATGAGTAATTAAATTTTCTGCACTTTCATTTGGAATAGAAAGTTCAAAACCATCTTCACCAGTATAACCTGATCTACTTACTATTATTTCATTGTTATTGTATTTACTTATTAAAATATCAAAAAAATTCATATTATTTGGAATATCAATAATATTTTTTAAAACATTAATAGAATCAGGTCCTTGGATTGCGAATAAACAATTTTTTTTATAAATTTTTTCTGCATTAGGAGCACAAGAAATAAATATTTCTTCGTCTTCTTTTTTTTGAGATGCATTATAAACAATATATAAATATGACTTATCTTCAATATCAATATTTGAAATAATAAGATCATCAATAACACCTCCATCTTTATTGAGCAAAAATGAATAATGCGATCTATTTTTAGTTAATTTTTTTAATTGTAATGGGATATATTTTTCTAATTTATGTAAATAAGATTCATTATTTTCAATTAAAATTTGCCCCATATGACTAACATCAAAAATACCAGAATGATTTCTAACGTTTTTGTGTTCATTAATTATTCCAGTTTTATAATTAATAGGCATATTAAAACCTGCAAATGGCAATATCTTCGCACCATTATTTTGATGAAAATTTTTCAGCGGAATGTCTATTGGTAACTGGTTCAAATAAATTCTCCAAGCTACCCCTCTGTCTTTTTACCTGAGAGCTTTTCACCTTCGGTAGAGCTAAATGCTCTTTTCCAGAGTTTTTCTTTAACGGTCCATTGTGCCTGAGAGTTTCCGGGTCGTTGCTCCTTCGGCTCTGAAATTTCAGTATCTCCCGTTAATTATTTGTATACTTATTTTTATAATTTAACAATTAATTTAGAGGTATTTTATTATCAATTTTTGATTTTTGATAAATTTCTGACATTTTTTGGTACTCTTCTTTGATCTGATAAATTTTATCTAATAATGAGTCCTCTAGGCCTAATCTTTTAATTTCTGATAAAATTGAGTAACTCTCCCAATAATCATTATTAATATTGTATTTACCATCTTTGATCTTAAACACCTCCGTCAAAATTTTAAGATCGTGCGGAATATGAAAACCTTCTTTTGTGTCAGTATAGGAAAAAAAATAATAAAAATTATCAAATCCGGCCCACGTTATAGCTGATAAACACATAGAACAAGGCTGATGAGTACTTATGAAATAATAATCTTTTGTATTAAATAGTTTTTTTTCAAATAAATTAAAAAGAGTTGAAATTTCTCCATGAAATAAAGGATTTTTGATTTCCTGGTTTGTACCTAGACAAACAATACTTAGGTCAGATTTTTTAACAATAAATCCGCCAAATATTTTATTTCCTTCATTAATTGAAATTTTTGTTAATGGGATGAGATCATCTAAAATAACATCTAAAATTCTTTCATAATTTGTTATCATTATGAAATGTCTGATACTTTATTTATTAGATTTGTCCATAAAACAAAAAAAAAGGACCCAGCAAGCTAGGTCCTTTTTGTGTATCGTGCATTTCCTCCCGATACAATTTAATAATCGTTTCCTTTTATTAAATTGATTATTACCTTTGCGTGTAATAATTAAAAATAATTTATCTATTTGTTATTTATCAATCAATAAAAAAATGTATTTTTAAAACTAATTAATCTTTTTTTGTTGATATCTTTGTTAGTAAAATGTGCAAAATTAAATTTGATTAAAAATGAGTAAAAATTCAAAACTTAATGTCTTAGGAGTTATGACAGGCACATCAATGGATGGCGTTGATATCAGTTTGATTAAAACAAATGGGACTGATTTTGTAAAAATTAAGTGTGAGAAATCATATAAATTTGATAAAAATTATCAAAATACAATAAACAATCTAATATTAAATAAACCAAAAACTAATAATAAAATTAAAGAATATTTTTTAAAAGAAGATGATTTCGTTACAGATATTTTAGAAAAAAAAATAATTTTGTTTCTTAAACAAAAAAAAATTAATAAAAAAAATATCGATTTAATATCAATTAGTGGACAGACTGTTTATCACGACCCATCAAATAAAATATCAATACAGTTAGGAAATGGAAACAAAATTGCAAAAAATCTTAAAGTTAAAACTATAAGTAATTTAAGAGATAATGATATTAAAAATGGTGGTCAGGGGGCACCAATTGGATCATATTATCATAAGTTTTTAATACAAAAATTTAAGGAAAAAGCGATTATAGTAAATCTTGGGGGTATAGCAAATTTTTCAACTGTAGTTTCAAGAACATTATTATCATCAGATATAGGGCCTGCAAATTGCTTAAGTGATGATCTT
The DNA here is from genome assembly GCA_902614395.1 of uncultured Alphaproteobacteria bacterium. Lineage (GTDB taxonomy): Bacteria > Pseudomonadota > Alphaproteobacteria > HIMB59 > CACPNW01. The sequence continues at coordinate 21,586 of CACMKW010000012.1, forward strand.
TGCAATTATTTTTTTAAAAAAAAATTTGATAATGATGGAAATTATGCAAGAAAAGGTAAGATTGATAATAAATTAATCGAAAAATTTAAAAAAGATAAATTCTTTAAGAAAAAGTTTCCAAAATCATTAGATAGAAATTATTTTAGAAATTATTTTAATAAGCTAATTAAATTGAATAAATATGATGCACTAATGACTGCTAACTACATGACTTATATTGGATTTAAAGAATTATTAAAAAATAAAAACTTTAAGATTGAAAAAATTTTACTTACTGGAGGAGGTAGAAAAAATAAATTACTCAAAGAAATATTAATGAAAAAACTGAATAAAAAAATTGAACTTATTGATAAATATAAAATAAATGGTGATTTAGTAGAAGCTCAAATGTTTGCGTATATTGGTATGAGATCATTTAAAAATTTAGAAATAAGTAATAAAAATACTACAGGTGTGAAAAAAAATTTAAGTGGTGGTATTTTATATTTTCCAGATTAATTAGTTAAATCTGACCAAGTTTTTTTATCAATATTTGAACCACACAATATTACCATTGTATTTTTGCCAATAAACTTATTATTGATTTTATATTTTAAAGCAGCAAGTCCAGCAACACATGCGGGCTCAAGAAATAACTTAAATTTTGTATAACAAAAAACCATAAATTTTTTCATTTGATCATCAGAAACAGTTACCATTTCATCAATTACTTCTTTTGCTACATCAAAAGAATATTGCATATGCAAAGGTGCTGAAAGACTGTCAGCAATACTATTTACATTAACATTATTTAGTGGTTTGTTAGCTCTTAAACTTTGATTTAAACCATTAGCATTTTCAGGTTCAACACCAATAATTTTAATCTTAGGATAAAATTGTTTTATATACGATGAAACACCGCTTATTAAACCTCCTCCTCCAACTGAAATTAGTAAATTGTCAATTTTAGTATTGATTGATTTTAAATATTCTACAATTTCTAACCCCAAGGTAGCACTACCTTGTAATGTCAATGGGCCGTCAAAAGGATGAATAAAATAGTAACCTTCATTTTTAGCATTTTCAGCATCAAGAAAAGCTTGTTTTGGATTTGTAAAGATAATGTTAGCACCATAATTTTTACAAGTTTGAACTCTATATTTATTTGCACTCTCGTATAAGAAAATTTTATTTTTCAATTTAAATTGGTTAGCCACAAATGAAGCAGCGATTGCATGATTTCCAGCACTTACTGCTGTAATTCCTTTATTAAATTTATTCTGATCTTGAGAAATTATATTATTAATAGCACCTCTTGCCTTAAATGAACCAGATTTTTGTAAAAATTCGCATTTAAAAAATAAATTAGTAGAAAAATAATTATCAATATCATCAGTACACTTTAAAAAAGGGGTTTGATTAATAAATGGTCTAATTTTTTTATAAATTTTACTAACATTATCGAAAGATAAATCTTTAGGTATCAAGAAATTCCTCTAATTTCTTTAATTTTATCATAAGCAATATTAATAGCTGCTAATTCTTTATTAGATTGTTTTATAAATTCTTTAGGCATACCTTTGGCAATTAAATTATCTGGGTGATGTTCTTTATTTAATTTGATCCATTTTTTTCTTATCTCATCATCAGTGCTCGATCTATTCACACCCAATATTTTGTAAGGGTCAGATTCACTGTTTTTTAAATTTGATTGGAAAATTCTTTGGAAATCTTTTTCACTAAATTTAAATGATTTAGAAATTGATCTTAAAAAATCTATTTCGCTAATAGATACCTTTCCATCAGATGCAGCAATATAAAATAAATTATTTAATAATTCTTCCAATAAAATTTTATTAGCTGAAAATAAATCCCCTACTTGATTTGCTATTTGTTTATAGCCGTACGTATCTTTTTTTGCCTCATTAAATATTTTTGCAACTTTAGGAATTTCAGATTTTGGTACTTTAAATTTTTCTTTAAATGCTCTGATCTCATCATCTGATACCACTCCATCTGATTTTGCTAATTTTGCAGCTAATATAATAAAACTTAATGTAAATATTTGTTGTTTTTGATTATTGTTGATTCGATTAAAGTTAAATGAAGATTGTGATTTAGATCTTTTGTCAAAAGCACGTCCAGCCATTACACCTAAGATTGCACCTATAGGTCCACCTAAAGCAAATCCTGCTGCTCCACCTATAACTCTTCCCCAAATACTCATCTTAATGATTTAATTATATCCTTTAATTCATATATCTCATTTTGAGAAATTTTATTATCTTGATTCAGATCTATAATTTGAAAGAGTAAATTTAATGATTGTTCAATTTCTTCATAGGAAATTACTTCATCATTATTTAAATCAACAAAATTAAAGTACATTTTTTCTTCTTCATTTAATTCTTCAGAAAATGAAATTGAAGAATATGAAAGTAAAAATATAAAAAGTGTTTTTATCCAAACCATCTGTACATTCCTATAATACCTGCACCAGCGTAGAAAAATTGTAAAAACAATATTCCATTGTGTTTTAATTTATAGGCCCAGATTCCAATTAATAATGCTGATAGCAATAATAATGAAAATCCTATAAACTCTAATCCAATGTTAAATGCAACTAGTAGGGAATAAAGGATAGCTGTAGTTACGCCAATCCATTCTAAAAGTTTGTTTGAATTCAATTAAATATTATTTTTTCTTAATATTAATAGCGTTTTCTTTTCCACGGTTTTCACCGATTTCAAATTCAACTGCCATACCTTCTTCTAATGTATCAATACCAGCAGCTTCTAAAGCTGAGACATGTAGGAAAACATCTTTTCCTCCATCATCATTTTCTATAAATCCATAACCTTTGGTCGGATTAAACCATTTAATTTTACCACTTGGCATATTGTATTCTCCTTATTTATTATTGGGGGATTAAATTTATTTAACTTATATAAATATTGTATATTGATTAATTTAATTCTTTAAATAACTAATAAGAAATTAATTTCAACAATTTTTTTTATTTTTATGCTTAGCTATAAACACGGATATCATGCTGGAAATCATGCAGATGTTATGAAACACATTATAATGATTTACTTATATAATCTTGAAAAAAAAGTAAATAATTCAATAAGTTATATTGATACTCATGCTGGTAATGGAATTTATAAATATATATCAAAGTATATGGATAAAAATAAAGAGTATAAAGAAGGTATTAAAAAGATACAAAATTACAAAGGTAATAATATTTTAATTAAAAATTATCTTTCAACTATTTCTAAAATTACTGTAAAAAATAATTTTTATCCTGGATCACCTATATTTATTTCGTCAATAGCTAATGAAAAAGATAAATTATTTTTTTGTGAATTGCACAATAATGAATATGTATTATTAAAAAAAAACTTAAACAAATATACAAATACTAAAATTTTAAATACTGATGGATTTAAATTTATTTTTAATAAAGTAAATAAAGAGAAGAGTTATTTTGTATTTATAGATCCATCATATGAAATAAAGGATGATTTTGAAAAAGTAGAGAAGATACTAAATAATATTGATAATTTATTCTCAAAATCCAAAATCATAATATGGTATCCAGTTTTGAATATTTTGGAAAATGATTCCTTTATTCAGAATATTAGAAAAAAAGGTTTAAGTAATATTATCAATGTTGAAGTTCCTATTATGAAATATGGAAACAATGTTGGAATGCAAGGAAGTGGATTATTATTAATAAATTTTTCAAATAGATCTATAATGAAAAACCTCAAAGAGGTGATACACGAAATTCAAAATATTTTAAAACAAGAGGAAAATAGTACTAGGTTTAAATTAAGATATTTATAAATATGAAAAAAATTAATTTACTTGATGAAGATATCTATAAGCTATTTATAAAAATTGCTTTGCCAGCCTCAATTGGAACTATATTTAATAATCTGTATTCTTTAGTTGATACTATTTTTGCAGGTAGAATGATTTCTGAAACAGCTTTAGCAGCTATTGGTCAAACATTTCCTGTATATTTTATAATTATTGCTCTTGGTATAGGACTAAGTATAGCCACAACAAGTAACGTTGCTAATTCTCTAGGAGAAAAAAATATTAAAAAAGCAAGTCATGCATTTTCACAATCTTTTGTCGTAACAACTCTAGTAGGCTTAGGTATAACTATTTTTGGACTTTATTTTGGAAACATAATTTTAGAATCTATAAATGATGATCCAAAAACTCTTAAACTTTCATCATTATATATGAACGTAATTTATTTAGGATCAGTCATAATTCTTTTACTGATGGTATGTAATTCTTGTTTATCAGCTCAAGGAGATACTAAAAGTTATAGAAATGTTTTAATTTTTAGTTTTTTTCTTAATATAATTTTAAATCCAATATTAATTACAGGAAAAATAATTAATTTAGAATTATTTGCGCCAATGGGAATAACTGGAATAGCAATAGCTACTATAGTCTCTCAAATAATTGGTCTATTTTATTTACTATATAAAATTTATAAAACAGAGATTTTTGAAAACTTTAAAAATAATTATTTAATTCCTAAATTAAGTTTAATTAAGGAAATATCATTTCAGGCTATACCAGCGGCATTAGGATTAATGATGATTGCTCTTGGATCATATATATTATTATTTTTTGTAAGTCGTTTTGGTAATGATGCAATTGCAGGTTTTTCCTCAGCTGGAAGATATGAACAACTGCTTTTCTTACCATTATTGGGGTTAAGTACAGCAGTAACTGCCATTGTGGGTCAAAATTTTGGCGCTAAAAATTATGAAAGAATTTTAGAAACTTTTAATAAAGCTATGATTACAGGAGTAATAATATTAACTATAGCAGGATTAATTTTATTTATAACTGCAGAAGATTCTATGAGATTATTTACTGATGATAAAGAAGTAATTTACTATGGATCATTATATCTTAAAATTTACGCACTGGGTTTTCCAGCTTTTCCTTTCTTCTTTATTTCCAATGCATCATTCCAAGGACTAAAAAAAGCAATAATAGTAATGTATATGGCCATAATTAGGTTTGTATTAGTGCCTATAATTGTAATATTATTTGTAAATAATTATATAGAAGAAAACTATATCTATATGTTTATTGGGTTAACTCTTGTTCATTGGATAATTGGTATCTTATATTATTTTTATTCTTCAAATAAGATTCGCAATATCCAAAGCAACTATACTACACCTTGAAGATTTGGAACAAATAAAACATCATCATATTCTTCAGAAATTATTTTATCATTTTGCTTAGAATATTTTACAAGTATCTGTTTGTTATTTTTAACTATAGGAGAGACAATAATTCCTTCATTTTTAATATGAGAAAAAATTTCATTATTTATTTTTTTTGATACTGCTGTAAATATTATTCTATCAAAAGGTATTTGTTCAATCCAACCATTGTTACCATCATCATATTTAGAAACAATATTAGTTAATTTTAATTTCTCAAAAATATAATTAGAACCTTCATGTAAATTTTTAATTCTTTCAATTGTATATACACGCCTTGCTAAGATTGATAATACTGCACACTGATATCCGCTACCAGTGCCAATTTCTAGCACCTTGTGATTACTTTTAACATCAAGTAATTCAGTCATCCTGGCTACAACGTAGGGCTGACTAATTGTTTGATTGTTTTCAATTGGTAAAGCTATATTTTCATAAGCTTGATTTCTGTAAGCTTCACTAATAAACTTTTCTCTTGGAATTTTTTCTATTGCAGAGAGAACTTTAGCATTACTAATACCAGACTCTCGTAACTCGAGTATCAATCTTATTTTTCTTACATCAAGCACTAGATAAGAGTATCAGAATTATTGAAATATTTTTTCAAAACTGCTGGAATTTTAATATTTCCATCTTTCATTTGATAATTTTCAAGAATGGCAATTAGTGTTCTTCCAACTGCTAAGCCGGATCCATTAAGTGTATGAACAAAAATATTTTTATTTTCTAATTTATATCTTGTATTCATTCTTCTAGCTTGAAAATCATTGCAATTAGAACAGCTTGAAATTTCTCTATAAGTATTTTCACCTGGAAGCCACACTTCAATATCGTATGTTTTTGATGCTGAAAAGCCCATATCACCAGTACACAAAGTCATAATCCTATAATGAATATTTAAATCTTGAAGAATACTCTCAGCGCTTTCAAGCATTCTTTCTAATTCATCTTGTGAATGCTGTGGCTCTACTATTGAAACTAATTCAACTTTAGTAAATTGATGCTGTCTTAACATACCACGAGTATCTTTACCAGCAGCACCAGCTTCTGATCTAAAACATGGGGTATAAGAAGTTACTCTCATGGGTAATTGATTTTGGTTAAGTATTTCCTCTCTAACCATGTTTGTTAAAGGAACTTCAGCAGTTGGTATTAACCAATGATCTTCCCCAGCAGTAAATAAATCTTCACCAAATTTAGGTAATTGCCCTGTTCCAAAAAGGGCAGAATCTTTAACCAAAAAAGGTAAATTATATTCAATATAACCATTTTCATTCGTATGCTTATCTAACATAAAATTTGCTATTGCTCTTTCCAGCTTAGAAAGTTGATTTTTTAATAAAACAAATCTAGATCCTGATAATTTAGATGCAGTTTCAAAATTCATTAAACCTAAATTTTCCCCTAATTCAAAATGAGTTTTAGGATTAAAATCAAATTCTGGTTTTTCACCCCATTCTCTATATTTTGTGTTGTCTGCTTCATTGCTTCCTATAGGTACAGTCTTATCAGCTATATTTGGAAGTCTAGAGAGAATAGTTTTTAGCTCCTCGTCTTTAATAGTCTCAAGTTCCTTTAAATTATTAATTTTATTTTTAATTTCATCAACTTTACTCATTTCTGATGAAGCATCTTTATTTTCACTTTTAAGTTTACCAATATTTTTAGAAATAGAGTTTCTTTCTGCTAAAAGGTTCTGAAGAACAGTCTGAGTTTCTCTTTTAACTTTATCTAGTTCTAATATTTTATTTGATATTGGATGCTCACCTCTTTGTTTCATATAATTATCAAACTCTGTTGGATTTTCTCGAATAAAATTAATATTATGCATTACTTATCTTTATTTTTTTGTATTAGTTTTGCAATATAAATTGAAACTTCGTATAAGAATATAATTGGCAGAGCTAAACTTATTTGACTAAATGGATCAGGTGGAGTTAAGAATGCTGCCGATAAAAATGCTAATACAATTGCATATTTTCTAAATTTTTTTAGTGATTCATAAGTAACCATCCCTACTCTTGCCATTAAAGATAGAACAACGGGAAGCTGAAAAGCTAAACCAAAAGCAAAAATAAATCGCATCATAAGGGATAAATATTCTCCCATCTTAGCTTCTAATCGAATAGGAACTCCACTAGAACCAAGGTTTTGATAAGATAGGAAAAAAGACCATGCCAATGGCGCAATAATATAATAAACCATTGATCCACCGGCAAAAAATAAAATTGGTGTCGCAACTAAATAGGGTAAAAAAGCTCTCTTTTCCTTTTTGTATAATCCTGGTGCAATAAATCTCCATATTTGTATTGCAATTAATGGGAATGAAAAAAATAAAGCAAAGAAAAAAGCTATTTTTAATTCTGTAAAAAAAGCTTCTTGTAAAGCTGTATAAATAAAACCTTGACCTTTATCTTTATCAAATAGTTCTACTAGAGGACTGGCTAAAAAGGCAAATAATTCATCTGCAAAGTAAAAACAAACAATAAAGATTAATAAAATATATAAAAAACTCCATAGTAGTCTTTTTCGTAACTCAGTGAGATGCCCTATTAGAGACATTTCTTCAAATTTTTCTTCAGCCATTACAAAAATAATAAATTAATTTTTTTTTGAAAATTCATTCTCGGTCATTTTTACTGTTTCTTGAACTTCTTTAATCTCATTTTCAAAATTTTTTTTGATATTAATGCCGTCTTTTATTTTTTTTACTTCTTTAACTGATTTAGCTAATTCTTTAATTTCTTCCTCTTCAGCAATTTCATTTATAGATGACTTAAATTCAGAAGACATTTTTTTAATATATTTGGTAAAAGATCCAACTTGTTTAATGAATTTTGGAAGATCTTTTGGGCCAATAACAACAACAACAATTATCCCAATTAAGAAAATTTCACTCCAACCAAAAGTAAACATTGTATTTACTTTTCTTCGTCGTTTTTATTCTCTAAATTTTTATCTTCTTTTTTTTCTTCGTCAGACATTCCTCTCTTGAATGATTTGATTCCTTTTGCCATATCACCCATAAGTTGAGGTATTTTACCTCTACCAAAAAGAAGTAGAACAATAACGAGTACTATTAATAATTGCCAAATACTAGGTGTCATAAAGGGCTTATACGGAAACTATAGGAAAAAAACAAGAAGTAATAAGTTAACTAAGTATTTTGAATAAAATCATCAATATTATTTTCATCATCCTGTTCTAAAATATCATTACTTTGTAAATTTTCATCATTTTTAGCAAGATCACTTATAGTTGCAATCGCAGCACGTTTATCTAGAAAACCACTTGCCTTTAGCTCCTCTTTATTAGGCAAATCAGACAAACTATTCAATCCAAAATGTTCAACAAACAAATCTGTGGTAGACCATAAAGTAGGTTTACCAGGTATACTTTTCCTACCTGAAGGACGTATCCATCCTATTTCCATCAAATGATCTAGAGAGCCTCTACCCATTTGAACACCTCTAATATTTTCAATTTCTGATCTTGTTATTGGTTGTTGGTATGCAATTATAGATAATGTTTCTAGTGCTGCTCTTGATAATTTTCTTTTCTGTGTTTTAAAAATAGTTAATTCATCACTGAGATCTTCTGCAGTTCTAAAAGACCATTTGTTGCCAGTTTTGATTAAATTTATACCTCTATTTTTATAAAAATCTTTAATTTCTAGTAATAACTTACTTATATTATTTTTATCTTTAATTTTTTCTTTTAAATCATTTTCATCAAGTGGCTCACCTGATGCAAATAATATTGCTTCTAAAATTTTAATATCTTTATTATCCATTTTGATTATATTTTATATAAATATTCCCAAAACTTTCATCTTGTTTTAAATCAACAAAGCCATTTTTTGATAATTCTAAAGAAGCAACAAAGTTAGATGATATAATTGATTTATTAATTGTTTTATTAGCTTTAATTAAATTTGGAATTACATTTAAAAAATTAGTCCATTCTGTAATATTTCCAAAAATACCTTTTAATCTTTTGACTGCTTGATCAACTGAATAAAGTTCTGAATACTCAATAGTTAATTGTTTAACCTGTTCATTCGATTTAAGTATTTGACTATATGATTTTAGTAAGTCGTATAAATTAGAAGTATAATTTATATTATATTTAACTTTGAGACCTTCAGATGACCCCCCATAAAATACATCTCTATTAACAAGAGGTCTTGAATAAATGATTTTAGAAATATTTTGAAAAGCCTCTAGTCTCTGTAATTGATATTTTAAAGCCTCTTCTAACTCATCTGCTGTATATTCATCTGTTTTTTCTTCTTTTGGTAATAGTAATCTTGATTTCAAATACGTTAGCCATGCTGCCATCACTAAATAATCAGCAGCTATTTCAATATGAATATTTCTATATTGATTAATAAAATTAATATATTGATCAGCTAACTCGGATATAGATATATCAGATAAATCAACCTTCTGCGATCTAGCCAAAACCAACAAAAGGTCTATAGGACCCTCAAAATTGTCTAATAATAGGTTAAATTGACCTTCTTTTATTTCTGTATCTGGAACATTTAGCACAACTTTTTATATAAAATTATTGAGATTCTCTCAATATTATTAATTTTGTAAATTAAGTATTATGCAACTCTTAACAATGGTTAATAAATCACAAGCTTCAGAAGCATTATTCTTAGAGATGTAATTTTTATAGGTAATAAAATATTGAGTACCTATTTCAGTTTTTTTATAAAAAACAAAAATATCTTCATGATCTATAATTTCTTTTTTATTTTCTAATAAATTGCTAAAGTATTTATTAATATTTTCAAAATTATCATTGCTATACAATTGAATTGTAAAATCAAGTTCTTCTATATTTTTAAAATCAAAATCTTTGATTTCATTATCTATGTTATTTAAACTTTTCTTGTCTAAATAATCAACAACCTCACCTTCTTTATTAGTAGGAATAATAAAATATTTATCAGTAAATTTAGGAATGACAAAATACTCCCTATTACTAAAATAATAAAATGAGATAAGATAAAGAATAATAATAAATAGAAATAATAATAAAGAATATTTTAAAATGTAATTATTTTTTCTTTTAAAAATAATTCTTTTTATCATTACATTGTTTCAGGTGCGCTTATATCAATAATTGAAAATATATCTTTTAAAATAACTCTAAATGACTCCAACCAAAATATTTTTGAAATTGTCTTTTCTGCATTTTTTTCATCTATAAAACGAAGTGATTCATTATCTTTACCTTTATTCCAAATTGAATGGAAATCAGAGGATATTTCTTCTAAGTAATTAATTAGTCTATGTGGTTCATTATAATATGATGATTGATATAATAAATAAGGATAACAAATTAACTTTTTGATTAATTTTACCTCCTCATCAGATAGATTTTGTATACCAGAAAAATTATAATCATTTTTAATTTTTATACCTAATTCGTTCGCTTTATTAATTACTGATGAAGCTCTAGCGTGTGCGTATTGACAATAAAAAACTTTATTATCTTTATTTTTTTCAACAACAGCATCTAAATCAAAATCAATTGCTGTCTCATTTTTAGTAGAAATCATGTAGTACCTTATAGGATCTTTTCCAACCTTAGAATAAACGTTAGCTAATGTCACAAAATTTCCAGACCTTTTTGACATTTTAATTTTTTGTTTATTTTGAATCAAACTTACAATCTGACAAGTTAAAATGTTTAAATAAGCTTCATCATCTTTAATAGCTTTAATTAATGAATTCATTCTTGGAATATAACCAATATGATCAGACCCCCAAATATTTACTAATCTATCAAAATTTCTTTTACATTTATCTAAATGATATGCTGCATCATTAGCAAAATATGTCCATTCACCATTTGATTTTTTTAATGCTCGATCTTCATTGTCTAATAATTTAGAGGATCTAAATAATAATTGCTCTCTTGGCTCCCAATCAGAATCATCACCCTTTGGCTTCTCTAAAATACCCTGATATAGTAATTTTTTTTCATCTAAGATTGAAAAAAGTTCGTCAATAATTTTACTTTTTTCTATTTCACTTTCATGAGTAAATTTATCAAATCTTATATTTATTAATTCTAAATCTGATTTTATGCTTAAAAGTATATTTTTTAATGCAAAATTTTTAAAATATTGAATAGTTTCTTCTTGCTGAAAATTTAACCACTTATCACCATCTTCATTTTTAATTTTTTTGGCAATTTCTATTAAGTATTCACCAGGATACTCATCTTCTTCTAACTCAATTTTTTTATCAAATAATTGTAAATATCTTTTCAAAAGAGAGTTTGATAATTTATCAATTTGAGAACCTGCATCATTAACATAATACTCTCTAGTAACATCAAAACCTGTTTTAGAATAAAGAGAGCTTAATACATCTCCAAATACAGCACCTCTTATATGAGCTATATGCAATGGTCCAGTTGGATTAGCTGAAACAAATTCGACATTTATTTTTCTATCTGCGCCATAATTAATAAAATTTAAAAAATTTTTACTATAAATTTCTTTTAAACTTCTTAATACAAATTCATCTTTTAGAAAAAAATTTATAAAACCATTTTTTGAAACTACAAAATGATCGATAAATCCTATTGATTTAATTCTATCATTTAGTTCTTTTTCAATATTAAAATTTTCATTAATAATTTTTCTTCTAACAATTAAATAAAAGTTCGTCGCTAAATCACCTTGTTTATTATTTGAAGAGTAATCAATGCTAATCTGATTTTTATTTATTGGAGATATAAATTTGTTACTCTCTAAAAAATCTGTAAAATCAAATAAAAAATCTGAAAGGTCTTTTATAAAATTATTCACTAATCTCCTTATATAAATTAAGAGCAAATCTATCTGTCATTCCTGAAATATAATCACAAATTAATCTTTCAATTTCGATATTTTGATTCTTCCAATCTATAGGTAGTTTATTATTATTTTTTACGAAATAAGTAAACAAAGTAGATATAACCTTTTTTGAATACTGTCTCTTATCTGATAAATGACTGTGATTATAAACTTTATCAAATAAGAATTTTTTAATTATGTCACAATTTTTCTTCATTTCATTTGAAAATGAAACTACGAAATTATTTTTTTTACGTATATCATCAATAGAATTGATATTATTTTTTATTAAATTTTTTTTTGTAGTTTCATATATATCATTTATCATATTAGATATGGAGTTTCTTAAAACTTGATACACTAGAAGTTTATTTGGAATATCTTTGTATTGACCCTTTAAATTAATAATGATTTTTTCAAAAAAACTTAACTCCGCAATATCATCTAATGATATTAAATTTGCTCTAATAGCATCCTCTACATCATGATTGTTATAAGCAATATCATCAGATATGCTAGCTATCTGTGATTCTAAATAAGGTTGATCAGTTAAATCTAGATTATGTAATTTTGAATAATTGTCTAAGTGATAAGGTAAATGACCAGTCAAAATTCCATTATGTTTTATTATTCCTTCTAAGCTCTCCCATGTTAAATTTAACCCATCAAAATCAGGGTGTCGTTTTTCTATAAATGTTAAAACTCTCAAGGTTTGATCATTATGATTAAAACCTCCAAACTTTTTCATTGAATTATCAAGTGCATCTTCGCCAATATGACCAAAAGGAGGATGGCCTAAATCATGTGCAAGAGCAACTGTTTCACCTAGATCTTCATCTAAATCAAGTAATCTACAAATTGATCTAGATATTTGGGCAACTTCCAAAGAATGAGTTAGTCTTGTCCTAAAATAATCACTCTCACTTTCAATAAAAACTTGGGTTTTGTGTTTTAATTTTCTGAATGAATTAGAATGAATAACTCTAGCTCTGTCTCTTTCAAATGGATTTCTCAAATCATCATCTAACTCATTATATAATCTTCCATTTGAATTTTCGGGATTGGATGCTAAATGTTTGAACATAAGAAAATTTATATTATAATTGTAAAAAAATTAACTAATAACAATATTTAGATAAATGAACAATATAATTGAAGTTACGGAAAGTGCTCAGAATCATATCAACAAGATACTTCTCTCTGAAAAATCTAACTATTTCAGAATTACCGTATTGGGTGGTGGTTGTGCTGGATTTCAATATAAATTTGATTTTTCTGATAAACCAAATGAAGATGATTTAATCTTTAATTATAAAAATGCTGATGTATTGATAGACAAAACTTCAATAGAATTAATAAAAGGATCAAAAATTGATTATGTAAATGAATTGATTGGATCCTCATTTAAAATTTCTAATCCACTAGCATCTTCTTCATGTGGATGTGGAACTTCTTTTTCAATATAAATGAAAATTACTACTTGGAATGTAAATTCAGTTAATGCAAGAATAGAACATTTAATAAAATTTATAAAAAAAGATCAATCAGATTTATATTTAATTCAAGAATTAAAATGTACAAATGAAAGTTTTCCTAAAGAGGAATTAGAAAATATTAATTATAAATGTTATGTAAATGGGCAAAAGGCTTGGAATGGAGTAGCAATACTTAGCAAAGAGAGTATTGAAATTTCAAATTTAAATATCCCTGATTACCAAGATGCAAATTCCAGATTTATTGAAACAGAAATATCCTTAAAAAAAATAAAGAATAAAATTAAATTAATAAATATTTATCTTCCAAATGGAAATCCAATTGAAACAGAAAAATTTGATTACAAAATTGATTGGATGATAAATTTTAATAAATATATCAAGGAATTAACAGATAATAATCAACCAATTATTATAGGTGGAGATTTTAATGTAATACCAAGCGATGAAGATGTTTATTCACCAGAAAATTTTAAAAATGATGCTTGTGCCCATCCATTAACAAGAGAAAAATTTAGATATCTTTTAAATTTAGGTTTTGTAGATACAGTTAAATACTTTGTTGATGGAAATACGAACTGGACTTTTTGGGGTTATAGAGGTGGAAATTGGCAAAAAGGCAATGGTCTTAGAATTGATCATTTTCTTACTTCACCAGAAGTAACTGATTTGATTAAATCAGTTAATGTTAATCGTGAACCACGAGGATGGGAAAAGGCCTCTGATCACACACCAGTTACGATTGAATTAGTTAATTAATATTAAATGTCAGCGTATGTATGCGTTTCATCTTTTGCTCCTGGTTGAGTAACAGCACCCTCGTAAGCTGGGCCAACAGTTTGGGAGTATTTCCATATAGATCCAGAATTATGATTAGTTTTTCTTGGCTTCCAATCTTTTTTTCTCTTTTCTATTTCTTGATCTGAAAGCGTAACGTTGATTTCGCCTTTAACAGCATCAATAATAATTTCATCCCCATCTTTAAGTAAACCTATCATACCTCCAACAGCAGCTTCTGGTCCTACATGACCGATACAAAATCCTCTTGTGCCGCCTGAGAACCTTCCATCTGTAATTAATGCAACAGTTTCACCTAATCCTTGCCCATATATTGCGCCTGTTGTTGAAAGCATTTCACGCATACCAGGTCCTCCCTTTGGTCCTTCATATCTAATTATTACTGCATCTCCTGCTTTAATTTCATTTTTTAAAACTGCAGTTAAAGCATCTTCTTCTGAGTCAAAACATTTCGCTTTTCCTTTAAAAGTTAAATTTTTCAAACCTGCTATTTTTGATATACATCCATCTGGAGCAAGATTACCCCACAACCCTACGACTGAACTATTTTCACTAATTGGATTATCACATTTATAAACAACATCTTGATTTGAAGGGAATATTACTTCTTTATGATTTTCAGCTATTGTTTTTCCTGTAACAGTTATGCAATCTCCGTTAATATAACCACCATCTAATAAAGATTTAATAACAACTGGCACACCTCCTACATCATATAAATCTTTAGCAACGTACTTTCCGCCAGGTTGCATATCTCCAATATAAGGAGTCGAATTATAAATTTCTACAACATCTCTTAATGTAAATTTTAAACCTGCTTCATTAGCTATCGCAGGAAGATGGAGTGCTGCATTAGTTGAACCTCCAGTAGCTGCAACTACTCTTGCAGCGTTTACTAATGAATCAATAGTTACTATATCTCTTGGTCTTATATTTTTTTCTAATAAATTCATTATAGCTTTACCACTCTTTTCACCATAAGCTTTTCTTTCTTCAGTATTTACTGCTGGTGGCATAGCCGAATTTGTTAGAGCTAAACCAACTGCTTCAGAAATACATGCCATTGTATTTGCGGTAAACTGACCACCACACGATCCAGCAGATGGGCAAGCAACTTGTTCAATATCCTTTAAATCTTGATCTGAGATAGTTCCAGCAGCATGTTTTCCTACTGCTTCAAAAACATCAATAACAGTAACATCTTTACCCTTGTATTTTCCTGGTAAGATTGAGCCTCCATAAATGAATACAGATGGTACATTTAATCTGACCATAGCCATCATTAAACCTGGTAAAGATTTATCACAGCCAGCAAGTCCAACTATTGCATCATAACAGTGGCCTCTCACAGATAATTCAATGGAATCAGCAATAACCTCTCTACTAATAAGAGAAGATTTCATTGCTTCATGGCCCATGGCAATTCCATCTGTTACTGTTATAGTTGTAAATTCTCTTGGTGTTCCTCCAGCATCTTTGACACCTGTCTTCACATGTTGCGCTTGATCCTGAAGAGTAATGTTGCAAGGAGCTGATTCATTCCAGGTGCTAACAACACCAACAAATGGTTGATAAATTTCATGTTCTTTCAAACCCATAGCATAATAATACGATCTATGAGGCGCACTTTTAGGCCCTACACTAACATATCTACTAGGTAGATTAGATTTTCTATTTGAACCTTTATCTTCCATTCTATTTGATAGTATTTATTATTTGATCAATTTTTTCAATAGAAGATTTATAAATATTTGCCTCATTTTTAAATTTATTAATAATTTCTTCTGAAGCTTTATTCATGAAATTATCATTTTTTAATTTGTCATTAACTTTATTAAATTTTTCTTGCTCAACTTGCTTTTTCTTATTTAATTTTTTTAATTCCGCTAC
>CACMKW010000013.1 GCA_902614395.1 uncultured Alphaproteobacteria bacterium
ATTATTAATCCAGGAGCAATAAATTCTACAAAAGATCCAGAATCAATAGATAGTGAATAATAATTCTCTACTGTAAGAAATACTAAAATAAATAATAGATTTGTAGTAAGTGGAGCCAATAATGAATAATGATATTCTTGAAAAAATTCTCTAAGTCTTGAAGCAACAATTGTGTAAATTGCACTAAAATTAAACATTAAAAAATTTTGTTTTTTATTTTGAAAAATATTTTTTAACTAAATCTACCCAAAAGTTCACACCAATAGGTAATAATTTATCATTAAAATCATACTTCGTTGTGTGAAGACTTGCTGTATGATCTGCATCTCCCTGACCTATAAATAAATATGAACCAGGTTTTTCTTCTAATAAATAAGAAAAGTCTTCACCTCCCATACAAGGATCTATATCAGTTTGTACGTTATCTTCACCCACAAGGTCTTTTGCAACTTGCGAAGCAAAAATTGATTCTTTTTTTGAATTGTATGTTGGCGGATATTTGTTAGTTAAATCAAACTTTATTTTTACTTCTGCTCCATGAGCTTTTGCTATACCTTCTGTTATTTCATTAATTCTTTTTTCAACATAAGATCTTGTTTCTTTTTTAAACGTTCTAATAGTTCCTCCAAATGTAGCTTCATTACTTATTACATTATGAGCACTACCTGCATTTATTTTAGTTATACTAACTAAAGCTTTATCGACTGGATCAATTGATCTACTAACAATAGTTTGAATTGAATTAATTATTTGACTGGCAATTACGATTGGATCTATAGTTTGATGCGGCATTGCAGCATGGCCTCCTTTTCCGTAAACTGTTATGTCAAATTCATCAACAGCAGCCATCATAGGACCATTATTTACTCCAAAAGTTCCTAATGGTGTATCTGGCCAGTTATGAAGAGCGTAAACTTCATCTATCTTAAAATCTTTGAACATTCCATCTTCAATCATTTTTTTCCCACCTGCAAAGCCTTCTTCGCCAGGTTGAAAGATAAAATAAACCTTTCCATCAAAATTATTATTTTCACTTAAATATTTAGCCGCACCAAGCAACATAGTAGTATGGCCATCATGGCCACAACCGTGCATCATTCCTTCTTTAGTAGATTTATGTTCAAAATCATTTTTTTCAGTCATTGGTAATGCATCGAAATCTGCTCGTAATCCTATTGTTTTTTCACTATTATTATTTTGTCCCTCAACCCAAGCCACAATACCTGTGCCTGCATACCCATCTTTAAAATCAATATTAAATTCTTTAAGTTTATTTTTAATATATTTTGATGTTTCATATTCTTGAAGACCTATTTCTGGGATTTTATGAAGATCTTGACGCCATTCTGTCATTTGATCTTGCATTTGATTTATACTATTTAAAATTGGCATTATAATATTCCAAAGAAACCTTTTTTATTTAATTTTTCTTCGCATTGTTTTAGTTGTGTATTAAACATCTTAGTATTTCTTTCTACATTTTTAGCAACATCAATCAACCAATCTTTGCTTTTATATGTCTCTTTAGACCATCCATTTTGACCTTCATGATATGCTAAATATTGATTATAGTAATCATTTTTTGAAATTCCAACCATATTTTCTGATTGTGTAGTGTACCAACCAATAAAATCTGTTACATCTTTAAAATTCGCTCTTGACGCGTTTTGATTTCCAGTTTTATTCTTATACCAATCCCAAGTAGGATTTGTTATTTGCGCATAACCAAAAGCAGTTGATGGTCTAGAAGTTGGAATTAAACCTAGAAATTTTTTTCTTTTTGGTTTTGCAAATTGGGTAAAAGATGATTCTTGTTTTATAACTGCTAATTGGAACGCTATTGGGGTATTCCATTTGTCGTAAGAATTTTTTGTAGCTTTATACCAGCTTTTCTTTTCATCAAAAATTATGCAGCTATCAGCAGTATTTGTTAACTGATTTGAAGTACATGCATATAAAAATAATAATGTAATGTACAATAATTTTAAAAAATTATCAAATTTCATTATAAACCTAAATACCATAACTTTTACTTATATATTCTTAAATGTGGCAAAAAATTATTGCTTACTATTGAATTATGGATATGAATGCTTAAATTTCAAAAATGGCAGAAAAAACCAAAGAAAATTTAACATTTCAAGCTGAAGTAAGTAAGCTTTTAGATCTTGTTGCTAATTCTCTTTATAGCGAAAGAGAAATATTTTTAAGAGAATTAATATCTAACTCTGCAGATGCCTGCGAAAAACTAAGATATCAATCACTCTCCAAAAAAAATCTTCTTAAAGATGAAAAGGATTTAAAAATAAATATCAGAGTTTCAAAAAAGAAAAAAATTATTGAAATTGAAGATAATGGAATTGGAATGTCTAAAAATGAACTTATTGATAATTTAGGAACTATAGCGAGATCAGGAACTAGTAAATTTATTGAAGCAATGAAAAATAAAAAGGGAAATGATATTTCCGCAATTGGACAGTTTGGTGTTGGTTTTTATTCCTCATATATGGTTGCGGATAATGTTGAAGTGCTTTCTAAAGATGCTGAAAATGAAGAAACAAATCTTTGGTCTTCAAATGGAAAAGAAAATTATACTATAGAAGAAGCTAAAAAGGATAAAAGAGGTACTTGTATAAAATTAAATATAAAGAAGGATGCTGATGAATTTTTGGATTCATTTCGTTTAAGATCAATTATAACAAAATACTCAAATTATATTCCTTTTCCAATTTATCTTAAAGATCTTGATGAAAAAGAAAAAGAAGAAAAAATTAATGAAGGTAGTCCATTATGGCTAAAAGATAAAAAAGATATAAAAGAGGAAGACTATAAACAATTTTATAATAATATTTCATTTAACTTTGATGATCCCTTAAAAACTATTCACTATAACGCTGAGGGTGTTATTAGTTATAAGGCTTTACTTTATTTTCCTACAAATCAACCTATGGATTTATTCAATGCTGATAGGAAAAATAAAATAAAATTATATGTTCAAAAAGTTTTTATCACTGATGATTGTGAAGACATAATTCCTAACTGGTTACGTTTTATTCCAGGAGTAGTTGACTCACAAGATATTTCTCTCAATATAAGTAGAGAAATGCTTCAAAATAATCCTATTATTACAAAAATAAAAAAAGGTATTACAAATAAAATTCTAAGTGAAATTGATAGTTTAGCTAAGAAAGAAAAGGATAAATTTGAGACATTTTGGAATAATTTTGGTCCTGTTCTAAAAGAAGGGTTATACGAACATAATGATCATCATGAAAAAATCCTACCACTATTAAGGTTTGAAAATTCTTTAAATGATAAAAAAATATCTCTTGAAGAGTACACTAAATTAATGGCTAAAGATCAAAAAGAAATTTATTACTTTGCTAATACTGATAAGGATCATATTAAAAACTCCCCTCAATTAGAAGTTTTCACTGATAAAAAAATACCAGTTTTGTTTATGGTTGATGCAGTAGATGAGTTTTGGATACAAAATGTAAATAAATTTAAAGATTTAGAATTTAAATCAATAACCAAAGGTAAGGTTGATGTCTCAAAAGTTGGTGACAAATCAAATAAGAAAGATGAAAATAAAAAAGAAATAGATAGTAAAATCAATGATTTAATTAACATACTTAAAACTGAGCTAAAAGAGACAATATCTGATGTAATTGTATCTGAGAGATTAACCAAAAGCCCAATTCTTCTTGTTGCTGAAGAAGCTGGGATGGATATAAATATGGAAAAACTGATGAAAATGCATAATCAAAAAACTCCTGTTTCTAAAAAAATACTTGAAATTAATCCAAACCATCCGATGATTGTAAATTTATCTCAAAATTTAACAAAAATTGACCATAAAAAGGCTTCAAATTTAATTTTAGATCAAGCTAATATATTAGATGGTAACATTCTCTCAAATCCATCCGCTTACTTAGAAAATTTAACTGAAATTTTTATTAAGTAACTGAATTTATAATTTTATTATTATTAAAAAATTCAACAAACTGATTAGCAACCATTTCTGCTACAACTATTTGTGCTTCATCAGTCGAAGCAGCAATATGTGGAGTTAAAATTATATTATCTAAATTATAAAACCCACTTTTTTCTAAAGGCTCATTTTTAAAAACATCTAATGCAGCGCCTTTAATTTCTTTTTTTTCTAGAGCATTTTTAAGATCATTTTCATCAACTAAGTTACCTCTAGCAGTATTGATAATTATGCAATTTTTTTTCATTAATGATAGATGATTTTTATTCATAATCGGATTACCATCTTTATTGGGTTTGCAGTGAAAAGAAATAATATCTGAATCTTTAATAATCTCATCGATAGAACAAGAATTATATTCAGGGTAGCTATCCTTAATTGTTTTAAAGTATGAAGAAAATATTGAAACGTGCATTCCCAATACATTAGATATTTCTGCAACTCTTTTACCTACATTACCAAAACCTACGATACCAATTTTCTTGCCTTTAATTTCATTTCCTTTTAATTTCTTTTTTTCCCAAAAACCCTTATGAGTTGTTTCATTGGCAACAGTAATTTTTCTTTGTAATGCAAAAATTAAACCAATTGTGTGTTCTGCTGTAGCATTTGTATTTCCTCCTGGAGTATTCATTACGATAATATTTTTATTTTTAGCAGCTTCCACATCAACATTATCTACTCCTGCTCCTGCCCTACCTATAATTTTTAAATTTAAAAGAGAATCAATTACATCTTTTCTCACTTTAGTTGCAGAACGAATGATTAAACCATCATAATTATCAATTATTTTTTTTAAATCTTCAGGAGATAAGTTTGTTTTTGTATCAACTGAAATGTTGTTCTTTATTAATATTTCAGATGCAATATTGTCTAGAGAATCTGATATTAGTACTTTAGGCATGTTTAGATTTAATTTCCGAATAAGCCCAATCAATCCAAGGTAAAACTAATTCTACATCTGAAGTTTGAACCGTGCCTCCAGCCCATATTCTAAAAGAAGGTGGTGCTTTGGGATATCCATTACAATCAAATCCGACATTATTTTCAGAAAGTAATTTACATATATCAGCCATTACAGCTCTTTGACTGCTTTCATCTTTTTTAGTAAACCAATCTTCAATAATTTTAAAAGTTATTCCAGTGTTTGAGATATAATTATCATCTTCAATTTCAGATAAAAAGGTGACCCAATCTCTCTCATTAATCCATTCTCTAATTTTTTGTAAAGAATTCTGGGATTTAGAAATTAATGAATTTAATCCTCCTTGAGAAGAAACCCAATTTAATGAATCTATTATATCTTCAACGCATATCATTGACGGTGTATTAATTGTATTTCCTTCAAAAATACCTTTTATTAATTTTTGCTTTTCAGCTAATCTAAATAATTTTGGTACTGGCCAACTAGGTGTAAAACTTTCTAATCTTTCAACAACGCGTGGAGAAATTGCTATCATTCCGTGAGCAGCTTCTCCTCCAAGTATTTTTTGCCAAGACCAAGTTATAACATCACATTTATTATAATCTATAGGCATACCAAAGATTGCCGAAGTAGCATCACAAATGGTTAGGCCTTTTCTGTTATCAGGTATCCAATCTCCATTTGGAACTTTGACACCAGATGTTGTTCCATTCCAAGTAAAAATAACGTCATTATCAAAATTGACTTTGCTTAGGTCAGGTAGTTTCCCATAATCTTCTTCATGAATATTTAAATTATCTAATTTTAATTCGCTGATTGCATCGATTACCCAATCTTTTCCAAAATTTTCCCATGCAAGAATATCGACTCCTGTTTTACCTAATAGGCACCACATAGCAGCTTCTAAAGCACCAGTATTTGATCCAGGCATGATACCCAATAAATAATCATCAGGTAATTTAAGAATATCTTTAGATTTATCTATTGCTTCTTTTAATCTTGCTTTACATTCAACAGATCTGTGAGATCTACCAGTTAATGCATTACTCAAAACAGATATGTCCCAGCCTGGTCTTTTTGAAGTTGGTCCACTTGAAAAATTTGGGTTGTTAGGTTTAGTATTAGGTTTATTCATACATTTTTTTCAAACTCATAAACTACTAAGCCATCTAAAGGTTTTGGATCAAACCATGTTGATTTAGGGGGCATAGTCAAATTTTTATTCGCGACTGTAATAACATCACTTATTGAAGATGGGAAGATAGAAAATGCCACACTATCATTATTTTCATCAACTTTTTTTTCTAAAGCTTCCAATCCATGACATCCGGCAATAAATCTTATTCTTTCATCATTATTAACATCAGATATATTTAAATGTTTTTTGAAGATAAAATTATTTAAAATATTAATATCTAGCGTATCAACAAAATTATCAGTTTTTAATTCAGTTTTAAAATGTAATGAATACCACTTTTTTTCATGATACATTCCAAATTGTTTATTAGATTGAGGTTTGAAGGGATTTTTTTCTTTTTTTATTTCGAAGTTTTCAGAAAGAATGTCTAAAAAATTATCTTTACTCAAACCATTTAAATCTTTAACAACTCTATTATAATCAAATATTTTAGCCTCATCACTTGGAAACGCCGCTATCATAAAATCTTCTTGTAAAATATTTTTATTATAATTTAATTCACCAATAATTTTCATTGCACCCATTCTATGATGTCCATCAGCAATATAAAAATTATCTACCTCATTTATAAACAAAGAAGATAGCTTTTTGATGAAAGATTCATCAGAGACACACCAAAGTTTATGAATAGATTTATCAAAACTTTCAAAATCATAATCTGGAGTATTTGATATTATAGAGGATAATAAATCTTTTATCTTATTGTTTTTTTTATATACCAAATAAATAGGACCAATTTGTGTTTTTATATTTAACATTTGCTCTGCTCTTTCTCTCATCCTTGTTTCATAAATTTTTTCATGCGCTTTAATTTTTTCATCCACGAAATCTGATATTTTAGAAAGAGATAAAAAACCTAGTTGAGTATGGCCTTTAAATTCAATTTGATAAATGTAATAAAATAATTCTTTATCCTTTTTAATTACGTCATTTTCTTTCATTTCATTAAAATGTGATTTAGCTTCTAAGAGAGTATCTGCTTCTTTTAATTGCCCAACAGGATTCAAAATTTTTAAATAATTCCAATAATTATTTTTTTTAAATATTTCTATATTTTCAATACTTAAATGATCAGTAGAGGGAGCAATTAAATTTTTTGCATCTTCATTGTAAGGACGTGTTCCTTTAAAAGGTTTAATTTCAACCATAATAAAGAAACACCTTTAATTAAATAAAAAAAAATTTAAACTTAAATTACGCTACTTCTGGTATTTGAGAAATAGATTTACCTATTCCATCATCATCAATAACATCATCAGCCATTGATCCATTTAGATAATCATCATAAGCTGACATATCAAAATATCCATGGCCACATAAATTAAAGAGAATAGTTTTTGACTCACCTTTTTCTTTACATTCTAAAGCCGCATCAATAGCACCTTTGATTGCATGGTTTCCTTCTGGAGCAGGAATAATTCCTTCTTGTTTTGCAAAGGTTAAACCAGCTTCAAAACAATCTTTTTGACCGTAAGCCTTTGCTCTCATCAGACCTAACTCATATAAGTGGCTTAAATGATAAGACATGCCATGGTATCTTAATCCACCAGAGTGATTAGCCGGCGGTAAGAAATCAGATCCAAGAGTATGCATTTTAATTAATGGAGTCATTTTTGCCATATCACCATGATCATAAGCATACTTACCCTTAGTAAATGAAGGACATGATGCAGGCTCGCAACCAATTATATCAATTTTTTGACCACCTCTTAACTGTTGTCCTAAAAATGGAAACATCAATCCAGAGAGATTACTCCCACCACCTGTACAGCCAACAATAATATCAGGATAATCTCCAGCCATCTCCATTTGCATAATAGCTTCATTACCATTTATAGTTTGATGCATTAGAACGTGGCCTAAGACACTTCCAAGTGAGTATTTTGCTTTACCTCCACTTTTAACAGTTGCTTCTATTGCTTCTGATATAGCTATTCCCAAACTACCAGGGTTATCAGGATTTTCTGATAATAACTTGTTACCGAAGTCAGTTAAATTAGATGGACTAGCGTGACAGTTAGCGCCGAACGATTGCATCATTAATTTTCTGTAAGGTTTATGATCAAAACTAACCTTAACCATGAAAACTTCTATATCTATACCAAAGATCTGACCTGCAAAAGCTAATGAACTACCCCACTGACCTGCGCCCGTTTCAGTAAAAATTTTACTAATTCCTTCTTCTTTATTAAAAAATGCTTGTGGAACTGCAGTATTTGGTTTGTGACTTCCTGTAGGACTGACACCTTCATATTTATAATAAATTTTAGCTGGTGTATCCAAAAACTTTTCTAACCTTCTTGCCCTAAATAAAGGAGAAGGTCTCCATTGTTTGTATACTTCTCTTACTGGCTCAGGAATTTCTATTTCTCTTTCGGTAGAAACTTCTTGCATAATTAAACTCATTGGAAATAAAGGAGCAAAGTCATCAGGACCAGCTGGTTGTTTAGTTCCAGGGTGTAATGGTGGTGGTGGTGGACTTGGTAAGTCTGCATTAATATTATACCAAAACTTTGGTGCTTTATTTTCTTCAAGTAAGTATTTAATTGAGTCGCTCATAATAAAAGTATATTGGACTATAAAAAATTAAATTTCAACCATAAATGAAATACTTTAACTTCAAAAATGTGTCTATTTTTATTGCTGTTTTATTAGTATTATATGTTTTTTACGGTTATTTTACTCATTGATCTTTTTTGCCCTACAAACAAACCAATAAAAACTAAAATAATTCCAACTACAGAACTAAATACTATTTTTTCAGAAAGAAATATGAATCCCCATATTAATGCAAAAACAGGAATTAAATAGGCAACATAAGACAAGAAAACCGGACCAGATTGTTTAACTATATGATAGCGCATATGAAATGCAATAGCTGTTGGAAAAACACCTAAATAAATAATAGAAATTAAAGATATCATATTAATATTATTCTCATAATTAATAAAATCATAGAATAAAAAAGGTAATGATATTATCGCTCCAAATAATGTAGCAAAAGTAGTAATCGAAATGGGGCTTAATTTCTTCAATTTATTATAAGCAGCAATATTTGAAATCATATAGCCAAATGCAGCTATAATCACAAAAATTTTTGCTAAAGTACTAATGTAGTTTTCATCTTGAAAATTAAATTTACTTATATCTAAAATAAAAATAATACCTACAAAACCTATAATAATTGATAAAAATTTAACCCAAGTAAACTTATCGTCTGAAGTTAAAACATGAGACATTAGTAATGTTATTAAGGGACCAACCGACATTAATAACCCTGCAGTAGAAGAAGGAATGTATTGTTCAGCCCAACTAATCAGATAGAATGGTAAAAAATTTCCAGTAATGCCAATAAAAGAAAGAATTAAAACTAAATCAAGATTTAATTTAGGATGATTGTTATATGAATAATATAAAATAATTAAGAAAATTGATGCTATAATTAATCTTAAGGATGCAATACTTGTAGGTGTAAAACTAGACAGACAAATTTTAATAACAAAAAAAGAAGATCCCCAAATTGCAGCTAAAATTATAAGAAGTATTAAATTATTTGATAATAATTTATTAAACAAAAATTAGATTTTATTTTTTGGTTGTGGAATTTCAATATTTTCAGAAGGTTTCATAAATTCATCCCTTCTTCCATCCCAGAGATAATCTGCGTAATCAAATTCTGTAATCATTCTATCAGATCGTTCAAATGTTAAACCATATTTCCTACAATAGCTGGCAAATTCTTCTGCATTATCTATTGGTAAATTTTCTACAGTCCATTTTCTAGAACTTCTATCGAATTTGAAACCATTTTTTTTGAACCAATCTCTGTGATAATATGAATCTCTACCAAAAGCTGAAAAAGTTATTTTCTTCGTCATAATGATATGCGCTCTTACATGAAAAACTTAGAAATAACAAATTTAATTTTTAAAATTAATTTTATTTAAAATAGTAGAAATCTAATGGTATTTATAATAAGATAATATAATGGATCTTTACAGTAGCAGTGAAATTACAGTTCATCAATTAAATGAGTTAAAGCAAGATGACAAAAAAATTCAAATTATAGATGTAAGAGAAGATACTGAGAGAGATCATGCCCATATTAAAGGCACAATACACATGAAACTTTCAGAGATTGCTAAAAGATACACCGAATTAGATAAGAAAAAAAATATTTTTGTAATGTGTCATACCGGAACAAGAAGCCAAGCTGTATGTAAATGGCTTAAAGCACAAGGTTATAATCATTGTGTTAATGTACTTGGCGGAATAGACGCATGGGCTGCTTTAATTGATAGAAATATTAGAAGATACTAAGAAATACTCTCTAAGTACAAACCTAGAAAAATAATAATTACACTAACTAAAAACATTATTATCCTGAACAGGATTTCAATAAAAAGATTAAATCTTATTCGTTTTTTTATAATTAGTTTGTATAGAGGATTACTAATTGATAGAGAAATTAAAAGTATCCCAATAATAATAACTAACCAATGCATAAAGTTAAAAAATACATAGCTGAAGATTTAAAATTTTCAAATCAAACTATCAAAGAAATGAAAATTAATTCAAAAAAATTTTATAATAAAATTAAAGAAAGAAGAAGTATACGTGAATTTTCAAAAGATAAAATCGATATAAATATTATAAAAAATGCAATCTTATCTGCAGGATCAGCTCCAAGTGGAGCAAATCTTCAACCTTGGCATTTTGTAGTAATAAAAAATAAAAACGTAAAAAAGAAGATTAGAATAGAAGCAGAAAAAGAAGAAGAAAATTTTTATAAGTACAAAGCTCCAAAAGAATGGTTAGATGCATTAACTCCTTTAGGAACTGATGAAAATAAAAAATTTATTGAAAATGCACCTTATTTAATAGCTATATTTGAGAAAAAATTTTCAGTTTCAAAAAATAAGAAAATAAAAAATTATTATGTAAAAGAGTCTGTCGGTATAGCTACTGGTATATTAATTACTTGTTTACATTTTTCTGGCTTAGCAATGTTAACACACACACCAAGCCCAATGACATTTCTTAATAAAATTTTGAAAAGACCTAGTAATGAAAAACCATTTGTTTTACTTATTGTTGGACGACCAGATAAAGATGTAAAAGTTCCAAAGTTTGCAAAACAAAAGAAAACATTTGAAGAAATTACTTCCATTTTTTAACCAAGTTCTTCTGGTTTCATAGTTTCATAAACCTCATAAGGCATATGTATCCAAGGAGAATCTTCTAAATAATCAACATAGTAATTTGGTTTAAACGAAGATACTGATTTATAAAACAAAACTCCAGTTCTTATTGGTTCATCTATATAAAAACCATAAGTATGATTTAACCAATCAATACTTTTTTTAAGAGTAATTCCTGAATCTGCCAAATCATCTACTATTAAAACTTTTGATCCAATGTTAGGGCTTGTTTTTGCTAAATCTCTAGAAAATGTGATTGCACCTCTTTTATTTTTTACCCCCTCACCTTTGTATGATTCAACAGAAAGAATTGCTAAAGGAACATCAAATATTCTTGCCATTACATCCCCTACTCTCATACCTCCTTTTGCAATGCATACAACCTGATTAAATTGCCATCCATCCTTATGAATTTGTTTTGCTAAATCTTCTGTTTTACTTCTATATTCGTCCCAACTAATATGTAAATCAGACATAAATCTTCCTTTGAAATTAAGAATTAAACCTCTCCCTTTAAAAGAGAGAGGGTTATAAGAATTTTAATTATTGTGGTACTTCGCCGTCAATACCTTGAACATAAAAGTTCATTCCAAGTAACATTCCATCAGGCGCTACTTCACCTTCAGGAACCACAAGCTCACCAGCTTGATTGTAAATTGGACCCGTGAAAGGATGGATAGTTCCATCTTTAATTCCAACTTCCATATTTACTGCTTCTTGAATTAAACTTGCTGGCATAAGTTTAGTATTATATGGTGACATTACAACCATGCCTTTATCCATACCATCCCAAGTATCACCAGAAGACCAAGTGCCGTCCACAACAGCTTTTGCTCTTTCAGCATAGTAAGGGCCCCAAATATCTTCAATTGAAGTTAAATGTGCATCAGGACAAAATTCTTCTTGGTTTGAAGCTTGACCAAATGCATAAACACCCGCTTTTTGAGCAGCTTGGCAAGGAGCATATGTATCAGTATGCTGAACAATTATGTCAGCTCCTTGATTAATTAATGTATTAGCTGCATCTGCTTCTTTACCTGGGTCATACCAAGTAAATACCCAAATAATTTTCATTTTGATATCTGGATTTACTTTTGAAGCCGCTAAATAAAATGCATTAATTCCTCTTACAACTTCAGGAATAGGGAATGAAGCTATATAACCAATAGTATTAGTTTCAGTCATATGACCAGCAATATGCCCTTCAATCATTCTACCTTCGTAAAATCTAGCTGAATACGTAGCAACGTTATCTGCTTGGATATACCCAGTAGCATGTTCAAATTTTATATCAGGAAAATCCTTGGCTACTTCATGTGTCTGATCCATATAGTTGAAAGACGTTGTAAATATTAAATCATGTCCTGAGTCTGCTAGTTTTCGGATTGCTCTCACAGCATCTGCGTTTTCAGGAATATTTTCAAGATAAGTAGTAGTAATAGAGTCACCAAGTTGGCTCTCCATATATTTTCTACCTACATCATGCATATATGTCCAACCATGATCACCTGGAGGACCTATATATATAAATCCAACTTTTTTAGGGTCTGCATATGCTGAACCAAATGCAAATACCAAAAAAGTAGATAAAAAAGTTATTATTCTAATCATTTTAACCTCACCTGCTAATATAACGATTACTCAACTATATACTTAATATATACAAATAGGTTTGATCAATAAATCTATATGATTATAGAAAAAAAGAAGTGGATATTTATCTACCTTTATAAAAAGGAATAGTTAATGAGGCTGGTGCACTAAGTTTTATTCTTAATTTATTACTAGAAATTAACACTAAAACTATAATAGTTGCAACATATGGAGCCATACTGAAAAATTGACCAGGAAATCTTAAACCTAAAGCCTGAAGATTCATTTGAAGAATAGTAACACCTCCAAATATATAAGCTCCAATAAGCACTCTTTCTGGTTTCCAAGTTGCAAATACAACTAGTGCTAACGCTATCCATCCACGTCCAGCTGTCATACCTTCTTGCCACATTGGAGCATAACAAATTGAAATATATGATCCTGCAAGAGCACACATAGAACCTCCAAATAAAATTGATAAAAATCTAATTTTAATAACACTATATCCTAGAGCATGTGCAGAATTATGGGATTCCCCTACTGCTCTTAAAATCAAACCAGCTTTAGTTTTATAAAAAAAATAACTAACCAAAAAAACAATTAAGAAAGAAAATATAACAAAAAACCATGGTGACAGACCATCGATTGGTGTTCCAATATATTGTTTGCCAAGCATTGAACTAAGACCTATTCCAAAAATAGTTAATGCTAATCCTGTAGCAATTTGATTTGACATTAAAAATAGAACAAGAAAAGCAAATAAACCAGACATGATAATTCCAGATAATATAGATACAAAAAAAGCTAAAAAATAACTTCCGGTAATTACTAAGATAATAAAAGCGGACACTGCTCCTACCAACATCATTCCTTCTACACCTAAATTTAATACTCCAGATTTTTCTGTAACTAACTCACCTATACCAGCAAAAACTAGAGGTGTTGTTGCAATTAAAACAATTTGTAATATTCCAAGTATTAAATCTAAATTCATAATAATTTTTTGTAAGTTAATTTATAGTTAATTAGTAATTCCGCACCTAATAAATAAAATAAAACCAAACCCTGAAATATAAAACCTACCGCTGAAGGTATTTGTAAAAACAATTGTGCATCTTCAGCACCAAGATAAGTAAGAGCGATAACTAAAGAAGCAAAAATAATACCAATTGGGTGAAGTCTACCTAAAAAAGCAACAATAATTGCAGTAAATCCATAATTTGGAGAAATATCTCTATATAATAATCCAATTGGGCCAGATACTTCAGCTAAACCTGCAATACCTGCAAAAGCGCCACAAATTGCAAAAGCAAAAAAAACTAAAGTTGTTTGATTAAAACCAGCATATCTAGCAGCTTTGGGGCTGTAACCGGATACTTTTAATTGAAAACCAAAAATAGTTTTTGAAAATATAAACCAAGATACAAAAATTAAAAATAGCGTTATAATTAGTCCAAAGTGCACTCTCAAACCATCAAATAATAGAGGCATTCTTCCAGATTCACTAAATGGTCTTGATTTAGGAAAACTATAACCAAATGGATCTTTCCAAGGTCCCACTACTAAATAATCTAAAATAAATAAAGCAACATAAACTAACATTAAACTTGTTAAAATTTCATTTGTATTAAATTTTGTTTTTAAAATAGCAGGTATTAAACCCCACAATGCTCCTCCAATTGCTCCTGCAAAAATCATTAATGGCAACAACCAGAAAGCATTTGTATCATGAAATAATATTCCAATACCTCCACCAAAAATTGCACCCATGGTAAGTTGTCCTTCAGCTCCAATATTATAAATATTATTCTTAAAACAATATGAGAGACCAATTGCAATTAAGGCTAAAGGAGTTGCTTTTACAAACAATTCAGAAATACCGTAGGTTGAAGAAATAGGTGAAATAAAAAATGTATACAATGCATAAACTGGATCAAAACCAAGAAGAACAAAAATAATTGAACCTGTAATTAAAGTTAAAACTATTGATATTATAGGAACAAAAAAATTCATTAAACCTGAACTCTGTGAGCGAGAAACTATTGATGGAAATAAACTATTCATTTTTTCCACCCATCAATAATCCTAATTTTTCTATTTCTATTTCACTAGTTTTAAAAGGTTTGGATAAATTACCATCATAAATAACAGATATTTTATGAGTAATTTCAATCAACTCATCTAAATCTTGAGAAATAACAATTATAGACGTTCCATTTTGAGATAATTCTATCAAAGACTCTCTTATAGAATGCTCAGCACCAGCATCTATCCCCCAAGTTGGATGAGAAATAATTAATATTTTTGGCTTAGATGATATTTCTCTACCAATGACATATTTTTGTAAATTTCCTCCAGACAAGCTTGATGCTTTAGCATCATTACCAGGAGTAATAACTTTAAATTCATTAATTACATTATTAGCAAAATCATCAACATTATTTTTCAATATTATGCCATTTTTAATAAAATTATTTTTTGGAAATTGACTCAAAAGAATATTTTCAGACAAACTTAACTCAGGTACCGCACTATGACCCAATCTATTCTCCGGAACAAAAGAAATAGATAAATCTCTTCTTTTTTGTGGCCCATACTTTTCAATTTTTTTATTATCAAAAGTAATTGATCCAGATTTAATATTTATATTTTCTCCTGTTAAAATATCCATTAATTCTGATTGTCCATTACCAGCAACTCCAGCAATGCCATAAATTTCACCCACTCTAACTTGAAAAGAAATATTTTTAAGATCTGTTAAAAATGGATCATTAAAATCACATGAAATATTATTTACTTCAAAGTTAACTTCGTCTTTTATATGCTCATAATTAGTTTTTAAGTCATCTAATTTTTGTCCTAGCATTTTTGTTGCAAGTGTTTTTGCAGTTTGATTTGCAGTACTTGAAGTGTCTATAATTTCACCACTTCTCATTATAGTAACTGTATCACATATTGATATTACTTCTTCGAGTTTATGAGTGATATATAATATTGTACGACCTTCTTTGACGAGTGCATTTAATGTTACAAATAAACTTTCAACTTCTTGTGGTGTTAAGACTGAAGTTGGTTCATCCATAATAAGTATCTGAGGGTCTTGTAATAAAATTCTTACAATTTCTACACGCTGCTTTTCTCCAGCTGATAAAGCAGTAATTGGAGCATCTAAATCTAAGGGAAGATTATATCTTGAGCTTATATTTTTTAGCTTATTTTCTAAATCTGAATAAGACATCTTTTCATCAATTCCTAAAATTAAATTTTCTTTTACTGATAAAGAATCAAATAAAGAAAAATGCTGAAATACCATTCCTATTCCTTGTTTCCTTGCTTCTGCTGGGGAATTAACTTTAAAATCCTTATTATTTAATTTAATATTTCCTTCATCTGGTTCTAAGAGACCATATAGAATTTTTACCAACGTAGATTTCCCTGCTCCATTTTCTCCTAAAATTGCATGAACTGCATTTTTTTTAATATCAAAAGTAACCTTTTTATTTGCAATTACTCTTGGAAAAGATTTTGTAATATTTTCTATATTTAATATTGTATCACTCATAATTTAATTCAAATATTTCTGATTGTTCAAAATTATAAATCTCAATATTATTATCCGCATCTTTTTTATCAATGGTAATATATTTTTCATTCTCAAGAGATATTAGAGGAAAATGCCATACTTTGGGATTAAAATTTATACCATCACCACCGCTTACTTTGAATATTTCAATTAAATCAATTTTAGGTTTGTTACCTATTGGAGCAACTAAAACTAAAAAACCTGTAGCATTAAACGGAAGAAATACTTGAGAGCTAAAGGGGTGATTTTCTAACATATTAATTTTTAATGGAAAGTTTCTTTTCTTTGCCTGAAAAATATTTAATCTAGATCTTTTGTCATCACCAATTATTTGAATATTTGCTAAATCAAAAAAACTATCGGTTGTATCTTTATTAATACTTTCATAATTTTTATTAGATGTTGTAATTAAATCACCATAATTTTTGAAATTCTCTTTACTAATATTCTTTATTTTATAGTTCACAAAAACTTTCCAATTGCCCTGATCCGTGAAATACCACCGTCAGGATAAATATTTAACTTCAAATAATTTATTTTTTTAATGTGTTTAGATGAATTAATTTTTAATGATGAATTAGGTTTAAGATTTATATTTTTTATTAAAAATTTCCAATTTTTGCTTTCATTTATTAATTTGCTTATATTTATATTTTTTATTGAATAAAGACCTTGTACTGAGCAATGAGACGGATAATTACCTTTAAAATAATGAGTTTCAATATTAAACTTTTCAATTAAACCAGGTTTGCCAAGTTTAATTATAACCCAGTCATATCCTGATCCTCTTCTTCTTTTAGTTTCCCAACCATTGCCCATATTTTTAGATTTAAATGGAAGTAATAAATTTTCTGCCCTTCCAAAATGTTCATCACTACATGCCACAATTTTTGAACCATTAAGGATGCTAAGTAAATCAAATTTTTTATTTGGAAATTTTAATTTTGATACATCTAGATTTCCTAATAATTTTAATCTTGCAACTCCTCCATCTGGATAGATGTTCAATCTTATGAAGTTAAAAACTTTATTATTCTGTTGAGTTTTAAAACTATGAAGATAATTTGGATGAAGTTTCCTTTTTGATAAAATATTAACCCAATTAAATTTATTTTTTTCAAAATAACAAGCATCAATGCTTGCGTATTCAGGTTGATTGCCATTAAAATAGCTTGTGTCTAATTCAGCAAAATTAATTTTACCAGGAAGGCCTAATTTAATAGTAACATAATCATTTCCTTCAATTCTTTTTCTTCTTGTTTCCCATCCATCCATCCATTTCCCATTTTTATCGTAAACTCCTTCTTTAAAAATTGGCTGTTCCTCTTTAAGCAATCTGGATGCTGATCCAAAAAACTGATCAGAAAATCTATGAATTTTTGTACCTAAAACCTTACTACATAAGTTTATATAATTTTTTTGAATGTATTTCTTATTCATTAATTAATTCTGTTAATCTTAATTTTGCAATTTCTTTTACTTGTGAAATTGAAGTTTTTATTTCTAAGTTTAAATCATTATTGTCTAATCTACTTTTAAACTCTGTTATAATTTCATTTTTATTTTTATTTCTAACTGCAAAAATAAATGGGATATTAAATTTATTTTTAAATCTTGAATTTAAATCTTTAAATAAGTTAAATTCTTGTTCTGAACAATCTTTTAAACCAGATCTACTTTGTTCTTCATCAGATAATTCAGACAAACCTTTATTTATTTTTATTTTATCGGCTAGATCAGGATGTTTTTTAATTATATTTATTTTAGTTTCTTCATCTAAATTATCAAACAAATCTAAAAATATTAATATCATTTCTTTTTTATTTTTAAATGGTCGCTTTTTATCAGCATGTTCTGTTATAAATTTAGATTCTTCATAAATATTTTTAAAAGAATCAATAAATTTTTCAGAGTTATAATTATTAATATCTTCAATTTTCATCACTAAAATTTTCATA
The DNA here is from genome assembly GCA_902614395.1 of uncultured Alphaproteobacteria bacterium. Lineage (GTDB taxonomy): Bacteria > Pseudomonadota > Alphaproteobacteria > HIMB59 > CACPNW01. The sequence continues at coordinate 18,453 of CACMKW010000013.1, forward strand.
CCAATAATTGGCAATTTCCTCTCTTTTGCATATCCAAATATCATTATAACCAGAAACATAATTCAAAAATTTTACCAAAGACATAAATCTTCCAGGTCTAGCTATTAAACGACAATGTAAACCCACACTCATCATTTTTGGTTTATTGAACTCGTTTGCTTCTCTGTATAATGTATCAAATGAGTTTTTTAAGTAATTATAAAAATCCTCACCTGTGTTAAAACCTTGTAAGGTAGAGAATCTCATATCATTATTATCTAGAGTGTACGGAATGATTAGATGTTTTTTATTTTTTACTTTTATCCAGTAGGGTAAATCATCAGTATAGGAGTCACTATCGTAAATAATATTTGTATTTTCTAAAATTATATTTCTTGTATTTGGGCTTGTTCTACCAGTATACCAACCAGACGGAAAATAACCAAAAATATCTTTAATAATGTTGTTACATTTTATAGTATGTTCTTTTTCAACTTCCTCAGTTATATTTTGATAGTCTATCCATCGATAACCATGGCTAGCTACTTCATACTTTGATTTAATTATTTGTTCACAGACATCAGGATTTTTTTCTAAAGCCATGCCAACGCCAAATATTGTTAAAGGTAATTTTCTTTTTTCAAACTCATTATGTATTCTCCAAAAACCTCTTCTTGAGCCATATTCATAAATAGATTCCATATTCATATTTCTGGCACCTATTATTTGCTTTGCATTAATTATTTCTGATAAAAAAGTTTCTGATCCTTCATCGCCATTTATTATTGAATTCTCAGCACCTTCCTCATAATTTAGAACAAATTGAAGAGCGAGTTTTGATTTATTAGGCCAATAAAAGTTAGAGTCATTATTTCCGTAACCTATATAATTTCTGTCGTCTTTCATAAAAATGCTTGATTTAATATTTAGTTAAATACTGTATAAACGAATAAGTATTATGTCTAAAGGATATTTAACTACTCATGTTTTGGATACCTATAATGGTAAGCCTGGTTCTGGTATAAAAGGGTCTCTTTTCAAAATTGATATTGAAAATAAAGTTAAAATTTCAAATTTCACTCTCAATGAAGATGGCAGGTGCGATGAACCTATATTAAGTAAAGAAAATTTTATTCTTGGAAAATATGAGTTATTATTTCTTTGCGGGAGTTATTTTAAGGAATTTACAAATCTTCATGAACCATTCTTTCTTGATGACGTAATAATTAGATTTGGAATTAACAAAGAAGAGCACTACCATGTTCCTCTTCTTATTACCCCGTGGAGTTATTCAACATATAGAGGAAGCTAGTGTCTAGAGAGCATATCGATTTTCTTCTTAATGAAGAAAAAATATCTATCAAAGATTTAGACACAAATACAACAGTACTAAATTATCTTCGTCATAATCATGAACTAACTGGAACTAAAGAAGGTTGTGCATCTGGTGATTGTGGAGCATGTACTGCAGTTGTAGGAGAATTAAAAGAAAATAAAATTTCTTATAAAAGTATAAACACTTGTATTACTTTTTTGTATTCTCTGCATGGTAAGCAATTAATAACAGTTGAGCATTTACAAAAAAATAAACTTCATCCTGTTCAACAATCAATGATTGATAGTGATGGATCTCAATGTGGTTTTTGTACACCAGGTATTATCATGTCAATGTACAATATGTATGAAAATAAAATAAAACCAACAGAAGAAAATATTGATAAATTTCTTTCTGGAAATTTATGTAGATGCACAGGTTATCTTCCAATTAAAAATGCAATTAAGAATATGTATAGTTATAAAAGTGATAAGTTTTCAAAGAGTAAAGTTATTAGATTATTAAAATCAATTAAGAAAACTGATACTGTTATTAAAAAAAATGGTTCTAAGTTTTTCATTCATTATAATTTAAATTCTCTAATTAAAGACTATCAAAAGATTAGTAATGGACATTTACTAGTTGGGGGCACAGATCTAGCACTTGAAGTAACAAAAAAAAGAAAAGATTTAAAAAATATTTTTTATTTAGGATCAAATAAAGATTTAAATTATATTAAAAATAAAAACAACAATTTACACATTGGATCTGCTACTCCCATAAATGATATTTTACCAATTTTAGAAAATATTTATCCAACATTTGCTAAAATGTTTGAAAGATACGGATCTGAGCAAATAAGAAATACTGCATCTCTTGGAGGTAACATTGGAAGCGCATCTCCAATAGGTGATAGTTTGCCTGTATTAATTGCACTCAATAGTAAAATTATAATTCAAGGAAAAGTTAAAAAAACTTTATTATTGGATAATTATTTTCTAAGTTATCGAAAAACAAAATTGAGGCCTAATGAAATAATTAAAGAAATTATAATACCCATCTATAAAAAAAATATTCTTAAATGTTATAAAATTTCAAAAAGAATTGATGATGATATAAGCTCTGTTTTCATGGCTATAAATGCTAGAATTGAAAAAAATATTATTAAAGAAATAAAAATTGTTTGTGGAGGTTTGGCAGAAACTCCAAAAATAGCTGAAAAAGCTCAAAAATTTTTATTAAATAAAATATTTAATGAAGAAAATATTAATCAAGCAAAGAAAATTATAGAAAAAGAATTTGATCCAATAGATGATATGAGAGCGTCAAAAAATTATAGAACTAAAATTAGTCAAAACCTTTTAGAGAGGTTTTTAAATGAAAATAATAAAATTAAATCAACTTTATATTAATGGATAAAATATTTACAAAAAATATTGAACATGAAAGTGCAGAAAAACATGTTACTGGAAAAGCAATTTATACTGATGATATATCAGAACCTAAAAATTTACTTCACGCAGTAATTGGATACAGTAATTGTAGTAAAGGAGTGATAAAAAAAATTGATTATAAAGATGTTTTATCTTCAGAAGGTGTAGTAGACATTATAACTGAAAAAGATATTGAAGGCATAAATGATGTTGGGCCAATATTTAAAGGGGATAAAATATTTACTTCAAAAAATATAGAATACTATGGGCAACCAATTTTTGCAGTTATAGCAAAAACTAATAATTTAGCAAAAAAAGCTGCATTAAAAGTAAAAATAGACTTGAAAATATCTAAACCAATCGTTTCAATTGAAGAAGCATTAAAGAAAAAATCATTTGTTTTAAAGCCGAAGTATCTAACTAGAGGAAATATAAAAGATGGATTTAAAAGATCTGACAACTTTTTAAAAGGTAAATTGTATTCAGGGGGACAAGACCATTTCTATTTAGAAGGTCAAATTGCAATGACTATTCCTCAAGAAGATAATAATTTTTTAGTATATTCTTCAACACAACATCCATCAGAAACGCAGCAAATTATTGGTAAGGTACTAAAACAAAATTACAATAGTATCCATGTGATAGTAAGAAGAATTGGTGGTGGTTTTGGTGGAAAAGAAACACAATCTTTTTTATTTGCAGCCATTACAAGCATTGCAGCAAAAAAGTTATCTAAACCTGTAAAACTAAGAGTCGATAGAGATGATGATATGATCATGACTGGAAAGAGGCATGATTTTTTATTTGATTATGAAGTAGGTTTTAATAATAATGGCGAAATACTTGCTCTAAAATTAATGATGGCTTCTAGATGTGGTGTCTCTCCAGATTTATCAGGAGCTATAAATGATAGAGCCATTTATCATATCGATAATGCATACTACATACCAAATATAGAAATTAATTCGTATAGATGTAAAACAAATACTGTTTCTAATACTGCTTTTCGCGGATTTGGTGGGCCCCAAGGAATGTTTTGTATTGAAAATATAATTGAAAATATTTCTCAAAAATTAAAACTAGAAGCAAGTGAAATAAGAAAAATTAATTTTTATAAAGATAAAATTAAAAATACTACTCATTATGGGATGAAAATTACTGACAATGTGATTGAAGATGTTTTTAATAAACTAATTAAGAAATCTAATTACAAAAAAAGAAAAGTAGAAATTAATAATTTTAATAAAAAAAATAAAGTTCTAAAAAAAGGAATAGCAATAACACCTGTAAAGTTTGGAATATCATTTACAACTACTCATTTAAACCAAGGTGGTGCATTAGTTCATATCTACACTGATGGATCCATTCATTTAAATCATGGAGGAATTGAAATGGGTCAAGGATTAATGACGAAACTTGCTTTAGTGGCTTCAAATGAATTTGGTCTTAATTACGAAAATATAAAAATCTCTTCAACGGATACAGAAAAAGTGCCTAACACATCAGCAAGTGCCGCATCAGCTACAACTGATATAAATGGAGCAGCAATTGTTAATGCTATAAATAATATCAAATCAGGTCTAAATGAATTTATCTATGATTATTTTAAAACAAATAGCAAAATAAAATATGAAAATAATTTTGTTTATTTTGATAAAAGAAAAATATCTTTTAAAGAATTGATAAATACTGCTTACTTAAATAGAATTCCATTGTCATCTTCAGGTTTCTATAAAACTGACAAAATTAATGTGAATACAAAAACACTTCAAGGAAGGCCGTTCTTGTATTTTACTTATGGCGCCGCGGTAACAGAAGTAATCATTGATAAATTAACTGGTGAAAATAAAATACTTCAAGTAGATATAATTCATGATGTTGGCAATTCTATAAATAAGAGAATTGATAAAGGGCAAATTGAGGGTGGCTATATTCAAGGATTAGGTTGGCTCACAACTGAAGAAGTATCTTGGAAATCAAATGGAGTTCTAACAACTCATAGTCCTTCTACTTACAAAATACCTACTGCCGGTGAAACACCATTTAAATTTAATGTTGAAATATATGATCGTGGTTTTAATAAAGAAAATGTTATTAATCGCTCTAAAGCTGTTGGAGAGCCACCATTTATGCTAGCAATCTCAAGTTTTATCGCACTAAAGGACGCAGTATGTAATGCTAATAAAGGAAAAAATTCTGAAAATTTAATCGCACCTGCTACTGCTGAAAATATATTAAAAAGTTTGCACTAATATGTATCTTAAAAAGTTAAGTAAAAATATAAGTTTTAAAAGTAAAATAGTTAAAGCTAAAATTATTGAAGTTAAAGGATCATCGCCCAATAGTTTAGATGACATTATATTAATCTCAACTGATACTATCTTTGGAACTATAGGTGGCGGAAACTTAGAATATTTAGTTATAGATGAAGCGAAAAAATTAATAGATAAAAATATAGCTAATAAATTAATGAATATTCCGCTTGGACCAGGAATTGGACAATGTTGTGGTGGATACGTACAAGTTAAATTAAGTTTACATAGTAATTCCAAAGATGCGCTAAAAGATGAATATATTATTAATAATGTTAAACCTAACTTATATATCTTTGGATCAGGACATATTGGTCAAGCATTAATTTCTAAATTAGAAAATATTAATTTTAACACTTTTATAATTGATTCAAGAGAAGATTATTTAAAAATGACAAATATTAAAGATATAAATTATTTACTTTCAAAAAAACCTTGGGAGATTGTATCAAAACTAGAAGATAATTCTTATTTTATAGTCTTAACTCACAGTCATGATTATGACTTAAAAATATTAAATGAAATTTTGAAAAAAAATAATACTTTTGTTGGTTTAATTGGATCTCTTACAAAGAAAAAAAGGTTTTATAAAAGATTGATTGATAATGGTCACAATAAATCAATAGTTGAGAAAATTGAGTGTCCGATTGGAATTGATATTGGCAACTCAAAAGACCCGAATGAAATAGCTTTCTCAATTATTACAAGAATAATATCAATAAAAAATAACTTAAAACATTTATCAAATAATAAAATTAAAGAAGTAATATGACAAAAATAGATTTTATGAAAAGAGCTATTTTACTTTCAATTGATAATATCAAAAATAGTGGAGGTCCTTTTGGATGTGTTATTGTAAAAGAAGATGAAATTATTGCAGAGGGAGTAAATAGAGTAACATTTAACAATGATCCTACTGCTCATGCTGAAATTGTTGCTATTAGAAATGCATGTCAAAAATTAAATACCTTTAACTTAGAAGGTTGTGAATTGTATTCCAGTTGCGAACCATGTCCTATGTGCTTGAGTGCGATATATTGGTCACATATAGATAGAGTATATTATGGTAATTCTAGAGAAGATGCTGCAAAAATAAAATTTGATGACAAGTTTATTTATGATGAACTATCAGTAGAAATAAAAGAGAGAAAAATTCCTATCAGTCAATTATCACGTGACGAGGCAATAAAAGCATTTAATATTTGGGAAAAAGAAGAAAATAAAATAAGATATTAATATGGAATTGTTTCTTAAAATTGTTGCACCAGTTCAATCTTATGACTTCCAAACCTTTTTTCATAATTTACTTTTGTCACTACCAGCATCAACATTATTAGGATTATTATTATTTTTTGTCCTTGGGGCATTTTCAAGTTTGAAATCTAAAGAACAAAGGCTCTATATTGTAATTGCAACTACAATAGTTATAGCTTTTACTGCAGCTTTTTATAATTTAGGAGTTCCAACAGAAACTTTATTTGCGGTATATTCTGAGTGGTTACATTTAATTGTCAGATGGGTTCATATAATTGTTGGTGTAGCATGGATTGGAACATCATTTTATTTTAATTGGCTAGATAGTAGACTGGAAAGAGATGATCCAGATTTTAAACACCTTGATGGTTATTTATGGTCTGTTCATTCAGGTGGGTTTTATAGAATTGAAAAATTAAAAGGACCTCCTAAAAAACTTCCAAAAGTTCTTCATTGGTTTAAATGGGAAGCATATGCAACTTGGATAAGTGGTTTTGTACTTCTAATTTTAGTTTATTATTTAAATGCAAGCTCTATGATGTTGGGAGCTAGCGGCATTATATTAACACCATTTCAAGCAATATTAATATCGATATTATTACTTATAGGGTCTTGGCTTCTATATGATTATCTTTGTAAAAATGTCTTAAAAGATAATGAACAAACTTTGATTGCAATTGGTTTTTTATTATTTGTATTATTAAGTTATTTTTTAACCCAAATATATGGATCTAGAGCTGCATACATACATGTTGGAGCAATTATTGGCACTATTATGGCAGCTAATGTTTTTAGAGTCATTATTCCAGCACAAAGAAATCTTGTTACTTCCGCTGAAAACAATCAAAAGCCAAATTTAAATCTTTCGATAGAAGCAAAAAACAGATCAATACATAATAATTATTTTACACTACCTGTGTTGTTTATAATGATTAGCTCACATTTTTCTTTCACGTATGGGGCAGTAAATAATTGGTTAATATTAGCTGTTATATCAATAGCTGGCATTTTGACTCGCCATTACTTTAATCTAAGAAATAAAAAACAATATAAATTTTGGATTTTACCATCCGCAGGTTTAATCATGTTTTTTTTAATGACTTTAAGTAGTCTTTCAATATTTGAAAAAATAGATGCAAATGCATCTCTTTCTTTAGAATTAGTCAGTTTTAATGAAGTACAAAATATAATTAAATACAGATGTGGAACATGTCATGCCAAATATCCAACTTTTGAAGGTATTGAAGCGGCGCCTAAAGGAGTTGTCTATGACACGGCTCAAGATATTGTAAATAATATAAAATTAATTAAAGCTCAGGCTATTGATGCTGAAATCATGCCTCCGAATAATCTTACTGGTATTACAAAAAATGAAAGAGAGATATTAAAAGTTTGGATAGAGCAAGGAGCAAATATCAATAATTAACTGGAATGGGGTCTAATGATCTCCATAAATACCATGTGGCTTGTGAACTATACGGACTCCATTTTTTAAAGAGTAATTTAAGTTTTCTTTCACTTATAGGAAGTTGAACTTTATAAAGTTTTGAAATAGCTTTTAAAAAGCCTAAATCACCTGTTGGAAAAATATTTGAACTTCCATAACTAAACATCAAAAACATATGAATAGTCCAATTCCCTACTCCTTTTATTTCAATTAAATTTTTATAAATTTCTTCTTCAGAAAATTTATTAATATTTTTTATGAATTTCTTGTTTTGTAAAAAAAATTTAGAAATATTTCTTATATATAAAATTTTTTGTCTTGATAGACCACATTTTCGTAAATCTGATGTACGTAATTTAGATACAGTTTGTGGTGTTATATTTCTTTTAAGTTTAAAAAATTTAGTTTTCATCGAATCAGCTGCAGATACTGATATTTGTTGACCAATTATTGAATTAATTAATGAATGAAAATAATTAGAATTTAGATTTAAATATTCATTCCTATAAGTTTGAATTAATTTCTTCAAAACTTTATCTTTATTTGATAAATAAATTATACCTTTATTCCAATATTTAGGTTTCATATGAATTATTATAACAAATTTAAAAAAATAATATCATACATAAATTTTATTTTTGGAATTTATTTATGGGCTTTAGTAATATATGCAATATTAAGATCTACAGGATTAATTAAAAGATTTGCATTACAAGAACATCTTTTAGGTGAGTATTTATCAATTCCTATTAAATTCATTTTAAGTTTATTTTAATAAATAATATGATCTATTATTACTTTATTGCAATGGCTGCTGCACTCTGTTGGGCAGTTGCATCTTTAGTATCAGCAGATGTTACAAGAACTATTGGAGGTTTAGCCTTTAATCGTCTTAGATTATTTTTTGTATCTATAATGTTAATTGCTTACACATTTTATATAAATACTTGGAATACAATTAGTGTAGATTACTTATCTATTATAATAATTTCAGGAATTGTAGGCATATTTTTAGGTGATACTTTATTGTTTATTGCTTTACAAAAAATTGGACCAAGAAGAAATAATATTTTATTTTCATTAGCTGCTCCTTTTACTGTGGTAATTAATATTTTTTTTCTAAATGAACTTGCTTCAACTATAAGTATTATTGGATGTTTTGTTGTTTTTTTTGGTGTTGTTTTTGCAATTTCCTATGGAGATAAAAAACGATCTGAACATAGATGGGAAAAAGTAGAAGGTCCACTTTATATAGGAATTATTTTATCCATTGGAGCTGCTTTGTGCCAAGCAATTGGGTTAGTTATGATGAAACCTATATTATCAGATGGAGCGGATCCAATAGCTTCAGCTGCAATTAGAACAACAATTTCATGTATTTTTTTGTCTTTTACATTTTTTTTAAATTATGAAGTTTTTAATACAAAAGTTAATCTTACAGCAAAAATTATTTACCAATCAATTCTTAGTGGTTTTTTAGGAATGGCCTTAGGTATGAGTTTACTTTTAATAGCATTACAAAAAGCTGATGCAGGTATTGTTGCAACTTTATCTTCAACTAGTCCAATAATAATATTATTTCTTCTATGGATATTAACGAAAAAAATACCCTCTTTTGGTGCATGGGTTGGAACAATTATAGCAATTTTTGGAACAGGACTAATTTTTATCTATTAATTTAATACCTAATTCTTCTAATCTTTCTTTTTCGATACTTGCAGGGGCATCCATCATTAAATCCATAGCTTGTTGATTCATTGGAAATGCTATTACTTCTCTAATGTTTGGCTCATCAGCAAGTAACATAACAATTCTATCAATACCTGGTGCACTTCCTCCATGAGGAGGTGCTCCAAACTTGAGAGCATTAAGCATTCCTGAAAATTTATCCTCTAAATCTTTTTTGGAATATCCAGCTATCTCAAAGGCTTTATACATAATTTCTGGTTTGTGGTTTCTAATTGCGCCAGAAGATAATTCTACACCGTTGCACACAATATCATATTGAAAAGCTTTTATATTAAGTGGATCTTTTTTTTCTAAAGCTTCCATTTCACCTTGAGGCATTGAAAAAGGGTTATGACTAAATTGTATTTTATTAGTTTTTTCATCAATTTCATACATTGGAAAATCAACTATCCAACAAAATTCAAAAGAATTTTTATTAAGTAAATTTAAATCATTACAAATTTTTTCTCTTACTTTACCAGAAAATAATTGAGCATCTTTTAATTTATCACAAATGAAAAATATTGAGTCATTTTCTTCAAGCTTTAGTAATAATAATTGATCTTCATTTAAATTCTTTGCAATTGGGCCTTTGAAACTATTTTCTGTAAATGAAATATAGCCTAATCCAGCTGCACCTTCTTCTCTCGCCCAATTGTTCAATTTATCAAAGAAACTTCTAGGTTGATCGCCAGTATTTTTTACAATTATTCCCTTAACAATTGATCCTTTTTCTATTTGATTACTAAATATTTTAAAATTTGAACCTTTAAATATATTTGTATAATCGTTTATAACAAGTGGATTTCGTAAATCAGGCTTATCAGAACCGTAAACTTCCATCGACTCCTTATAAGGTATTCTCCTAAATGGATATGGGCTTACCTTAATTTCATTATTTTTCTTATTTTCATCAAATATTTCAAATAAAACTGGCTCAATAGACTCAAAAACATCTTCTTGAGTTACAAAACTCATCTCAAAATCTAGTTGATAGAATTCGCCAGGAGAACGATCCGCTCTACTGTCTTCGTCTCTAAAACATGGTGCAATTTGAAAATATTTATCAAAACCAGCAATCATTAATAATTGTTTAAATTGCTGAGGTGCCTGAGGAAGAGCATAAAATTTACCCTGATGTATTCTGGATGGGACTAAATAATCTCTAGCCCCTTCTGGTGATGATGAAGTAAGGATGGGAGTTTGAAATTCTACAAAGTTTCTATCTAGCATTTTCTTTCTAATGTCTGATATTATTTTACTTCTTAATATAATGTTCTTATGTAGTTTATTTCTTCTTAAATCTAAAAATCTATATTTTAATCTTATTTCTTCACCATATTCGATATCAGAATTAACAGGTAAAGGAAGAATTTCAGATTTAGATAAAATTTTGTAATCTTGAATCTTTATTTCAATTTCACCTGTTTCAAGATTTTTGTTAATTGTCTCATCAGACCTTTTAACAACTTCTCCGCTAATTGTTAGAACACTTTCATTACTTAATTTACTTATTTCTTCAAATAAAGAGTGAGTTCCGTCAATAACACATTGTGTGATTCCATAATTATCTCTCAAATCAATAAATAATAAGTTACCATGATCTCTAATTGTATCGGCCCAGCCAGACAAAATGACTTTATCACCTAAGTTTTTAATAGATAAATCAGAACAAAAATGAGATCTATATTTATTCATAATTTTGATCCATCTACAGTATTTCTTTTATTAATGGTATTGTTAATTGCCTTTTTTTTTCAAGTGATAATATATCTAATTTTTTTACAATATCAT
>CACMKW010000014.1 GCA_902614395.1 uncultured Alphaproteobacteria bacterium
CGGTGAAATTCTTACTAACCTGTGTATCCCGCTCTCAGCTTTTAACCAGCCATAAGAATAATTCATAATTATTTTTAATGTACATGATTTTATACCCGCCTCCTCTCCACGCATTTCTTGTAATAATAAAACTTTGCAATTTTCTTGAGTATCAGACCATCTGAGGTACATTCTTTGTAACATTTCTGCCCAATCTTGACTTTCTGTACCGCCTGCTCCGGCATGAATTTCAATAAAAGCATTTAAATGATCAGCTTCATCATTTAATAAACTAACGTATCGAATTTTATCTGATAATTTTAATGTTGATTTAACTTCTTCATGAAGTTCGTTTAATAAAGATTGTTCATTATTTTCTTGAATATAATCAAAGATCTCTTGATTTTCATTTATTGATTTTTCTAATCTATTTAAATCATTTATTTTGTTTTCAATATTTTTAATTTCTTGAAATATACTTTTTGCGTCACTTTTTTCCCAAATATTTGGATCAGAGCTTTTTGTCTTTAAATCTTCTAATTTATTTTTTAAAAAGTTATAGTCAAACCCCCCTCCTTATAAGATCAAAATTTGATCTTATTTTTTTTAAATTTAGCTCTATGATCTCAAGATTTGACATATTTTAAGCTATTGTAATAAACCACCTGTACCAGAAATGGAATTATTATTAAAATTTTCTAATCCATCAATAATATTAATGTTATCTGAAAATGGTTCAGACCCAAGAATAAAAGGCTCAACAATGCTATCCTTGTTAGTAGATACATTACCACTATTAGGATCAATTCTTACAAAACTTATTCCAGCTGGAATCCTAAATGGTTTTTTATTCTTATTTATTTTAATCTTTTCTGCAAATTTTTTAAATATTGGAACAGCAACACTAGAACCAGTTTGCTTATACCCAAGAGATTTTGGTTGATCGTATCCTACATAAACGCCTATAACTAAATCAGGTGTATATCCAATAAACCAAGCATCTTTATTCTTGTTTGTTGTTCCAGTTTTACCTGCAATCGGTACATTTAAATCTTTTAATTTTTTTGCTGTGCCCCTTTTTATAACGCCTTCCATCATTGATGTAATTTGATAAGCTAATCTTGGATCAATAATAATATTTTTTGTTTCTTCTAAATTAGGTATTTTATTTTTTGGTAATATTGTTTGAATTTTACATTCTAAACATTTTTTTAATCTTGTATCATAGATTTTATTTCCATCTTTAGTATAAATACTTGTTATTAATTTAGGTTCAATTTTCTTTCCACCATTAGCAATGATTGCGTATGCATTTGTTAATTCAATTAAAGTTATAACTCCAGAGCCAAGAGACATTGAAAGATTTTTATCTAGGCCTTGATTAATATCAAATTTATTAGCCATACTTAAAATTTTATTCATACCTATTCTATTAGCTAGTCTAACTGTCATAAGATTTCTTGATTTTTCTATTCCTGTTCTCATTGTTGTTAGACCATAAAATTCATCTGTATAGTTAGATGGTTTCCATTTTGGAAGACCTGGACCTTGATCAACAACATACGGTGCATCTAGTATTAAAGTAGCAGGAGAATAGCCCTCGTTTAAAGCAGCTAAATAAACAATTGGTTTAAAAGCTGAACCAGGCTGTCTTTTAGCTTGCGTTGCTCTATTAAATTCACTTTTTTTAAAACTATATCCACCAGATAAAGCCAAAACATCACCGGTGTATGGATCTAAAACAATTATTGCTCCATTTACTTTAGGTTCTTGATTAATTATGTAAGTATTATTTTTTTTCTGAATATAAATTACGTCACCTTTTTTAAAACTTATGTCTAAAAGCCAGTTATTAAATTCATTATCTAAATCAATTTCAAAATTAATTTTATTTAGATCAAAGACATTTAGTTTTTTTTCATATACTTTATTGATAATTACAGTTTTCCATTTTGGAAAAAAAGGATTTTCATTAATATAATTATTCTTTTTATTTAAAAAATCTTCTACATTGGTATTTTCTATAAAACCATTCCATCCATTTCTTTTTTCATACTCAATTAATCCTTCGATAAGACTAAGATTTGCATTTTTTTGTAAATTAGAGTCAATAGCGGTTTTAATTACTAAACCTTCAGAATAAAGTTTTTCTTTTCCAAATTTATTATATAGCTCTTTTCTTATTTCCTCATAAAAATAATCAGCATCAGAAAATTCGACGTCAATTCTTTTATATACTTCAATAGGTTTATTTTTGAATTCAAGTTCTTTCTTTGTAATAAATCCATTAACATACATTCTATCCAGAACCCAATTTCTTCTATCAATAGCTTTACGGTAATTTGTCTTTGGATTATAGTTATTAGGAGCTTTAGGTAATGATGCCAAGAAAGCAATTTCATGAAGTTGAAGATCATAAATTGATTTATTAAAATAATTTAAACTAGCAGATCCAATACCATATGAGCCATAGCCTAAATATATATCATTTAAATATAATTCTAAAATTGCATTCTTATTTAAAATATTTTCAATTCTAATAGCCATAATTATTTCTTTAATTTTTCTAGAATAACTCAATTCATTACTTAGTAATAAATTTTTTACGACTTGTTGAGTAATTGTTGATGCTCCAACTACCCTTTTATTTGAATTTATATTTATAGTATTAGTAAGAAATGCTCTTAGAATTGCAATAATATCAATACCATAATGATCATAAAAATTTTTATCCTCAGATGCTAGAAAGGCATATTTAATATTTTTTGGTATTCTATCTATAGGAATAAATATTCTTTCTTCAGTATAAAAACTTTTTAGAAGAAAACCATCTGAGCTATAAATTCTTGAGGAAAGATTAGGTTTATATTCAACAATTTTTTCATATGATGGTAACTCTGATGAATATCTCCAAAGTGTGTAAAAAATTAAAAAAATTGCGATAAATCCAAATATAAATAGAAAAACTAATAATAATTTTATATAATTAAATAATCTAATCATATCGATAATCTACATTGTGAAATAGTTAAAAATATGTCATTAGGCAAATATTATACAATATTCAAAAATGACTTTAACATTTAAAAATTTTTATGGAGTTTCGGCATTATGTCAAAAAATATACTTATTGATACTACAAATAACATTGAAACAAGAATTGCTGTTACAGATGATGGTAAACTTGATGATTTTGAAATTGAACCAAACAAAAAAAATGCTGTAAAAGGTGATATTTATTTAGCTAAAATTACAAGAATTGAGCCTTCCCTTCAGGCTGCTTTCGTTGACTTTGGAACTAATAGAAATGGTTTTCTACCTCTTACAGAAATACATCCGGATTATTTTAAAATTCCTGCTGCAGATGAATTGAAGATAAAAGAATTAAATGAAAAAATATATAATCTTAATGAAGAAGAGGAAAATAACGTAGAGAATGAAAACGAGTTAGTTGATTTAGAAGAGGATAATATTGATATAAAGTCTGAAGTAGAAGAGAATGACAATAAGAATGATAAAATTATTTCCTTAAAAAAAAGAAAAAATAAAAAATTAAGCCCAAAAAAAGAATATTTTAACTTCTTTAAAAAATATAAAATTCAAGATGTAATTCGACCAAAGCAAGTATTACTTGTTCAAATTAATAAAGAAGAGAGAGGATTAAAAGGTGCTGCTTTAACAACCTATTTATCTTTTGCTGGTAGATATTGTGTTCTAATGCCAAATAGTATGAATAGCGATGGAATATCTAGAAAAATTGGAGATATAGAAGAAAGAAAGAAATTAAAAAAAATTTTATCATCGGTTGAGATACCTGAAAAAATGTCTGTAATCGTAAGAACAGCTGGCATTGGAAGAACAAAAAAAGAAATATCTAAAGATTTATCATTTCTAGTAAGTCAATGGAATAAAATCAGGGAACTCACTTTAAAATCAGAAGCTCCAGAGATGATACACGAAGAAGGTAATGTTTTAAAAAGAGCTATTAGAGACATGTTAAGTGAGGATGTAGATAAGATTTTTGTAGAAGGGAAAGAAGGATACGATAAAGTTAAAAAAATTACTAAAAATCTAGCGCCAACATTTGTTAAAAAAGTTAAACAATTCAAATCTGAAGAAAACACATTATTTGCATCTAATAACATCGAAACACAGATTAATGATCTTTTTAGTTTAAATGTTAAGTTAAAGTCTGGAGGTTCAATAGTAATAAATACAACTGAAGCATTAGTAGCAGTTGATGTAAATTCTGGTAAGAATACTTCTGAAAGAAATATAGAAAATACTGCCTTAAAAACAAATTTAGAGGCTGCTGTAGAAATAGCTAGACAATTACGATTAAGAGATCTTGGAGGTTTAATTGTTATAGATTTTATTGATATGGATGACTATCGAAATAATTTTAAAGTTGAAAAAAGTTTGAAAACTGCACTTGTTAGAGATAGAGCAAGAGTTCAAATTGGGAGAATAAGTATGTTTGGATTAATGGAGCTATCCAGACAAAGGTTAAGATCAAGCTTAATAGATAAATCATTTGAGAGATGTAATTATTGTAAGGGATCAGGTTTAATTTTAAATTCATCATCAATCATTGAACAAATTATAAAAGTTATCAAAGAAAAAATATCTGATAATAAAAATTCTATAATAAATGTTAAATGTAATAGTGATTTAGCAGAAAATTTATTGAATAATAAAAAAAATGAAATCTTTTCGCTAGAAAATAAATTCGAATCTAAAATAAATTTTTATTTTAATCCGCAATTTTCATTACATGATCCTATAATTGAGATTGATGAAAATAATAATTTAAAGGATATTGAAAAAATAAATATAAAGAAGAAAAGTAAAACTACCAAACTAATTAAAAAAAAGAAGGTAATTAAAACAAAAAAATCGAAAAATATTAAAGATAAAAATTTAGATGACACTAAAATTAATAAAGATGAAAAAATAGAAATACAAAAAGATATAAATTTAACAGAGAGTGAAATAAATGAAGACGAAGAAAAAACTGGATGGTGGTCTTAAAAAAATATTATTTTTTTTTTTATTTTTTATTTTTTCTTCAAAAAGTAGTTACGGATCACAAATACTAGATTATGAAACTGAAAAATTTGTAAATCAAATTATACAAGATATTATTGAAGTAAATAATGTAAATAAAACAATTCAATTTAAAATAAATAACAGCAATGAAATAAATGCTTTTGTAGATATTAATAATGTTATACATATTAACTCTGGCTTAATTATTTATTGCTCAGATTATGTTGCACTAGTATCTGTATTAGCTCATGAAATTGGCCACATAGATCTTAATCATATTACTATTAGAAAAAAAACTATAGAAAAAAACAAAAAATTGAACGCAATAGGCGCTTTATCTGTAATAGCTGGTTCAACATTAACTCAAAACCCTCAATTATTACAAGGTGGTATTATAACTTCCGCCGCTTTATCAAATCAGTATATTGTCTTTAGTAAAGATCAAGAAATGGAAGCTGATTTATATGCATTGAAAACATTAGATTTACTAAATACTAATTCTAAATCTATTCAAACATTACTAGAGACAATAGAAGAAAAATTATTAGATAAAGGTTTTTCTAAAGATAAACAGAAAATTAGCACTCATCCATATTTTGAGGATAGGATTGCATTAATTAAACACTTTCAAAATAATAATGAAAAGAAATTTAATCCAAAATATAATGAAAGTTTTAATTACATAAAGGCAAAATTTATAGGATACAGTGATAATGAAGAAGTTTTAAAAGAATTAAATGAACCTTTTAAAACCTACGCAGAATCAATTAAAATATCAAGAAATGGTAATTTAAAAATGTCATTACAAAGCTTAAATGAAATTATAAGAATAAATAAAAATAATTATTTTTTGCTAGAAACAAAAGCTGATATTTTATTTTCTCATGGATATACAGATGAAGCTGTAAAATTTTATAAAAAAAATTTAGAAATATATCCTCTAAATTATTATGCACAGATTAGAATATTTGAAAATATTGAAATTAAAAATTTATCTATTAGTGAATTAGAAATAATTTTCCAAAAAAATAAAAAGCTTTTATACAAATATTTTAATAATAAAAATATTCTATTGAAATATATTGAGTTGGCAGAAAAACTAAATAAAAAAGAATGGTTAAAGTTTTTTAACTTTGTTTTAACAATAAAAGATATTGAAAAAGAAGTTTTTAGAATTGAAATAAATAATTTTAAAAAAACAAATAATAATGATTTATTAAAACTAGTTAATATAGTTCAGAATATAAGTTAATGTACGGATCACTAGTATATCAAGATTATATTAAATTAATTGATAAAAATTTAATAGTTGCTGAAAATATTATTAAAGATCAAATACAACCATCTAGTATTGATTTGTCACTAAGTGGAGAATGTTATGAAATTAAGCATAGTTTTTTATCATATAATTCAAAAGTTAGAGATAAATTAAAAGATTTAATAATTAAAAAAATTAATTTAAGTAAAGAATTCATATTTAAAAAAAATAAAACCTACATTGTTAGACTTAATGAGAGTCTTAATTTAGAAAATAATATATTTGGTCACTGCAATCCTAAAAGTAGTACTGGGAGATTAGATATTTTTTGTAGATCACTTGTTGATTATGCTGAAGAATATGAAAAAATTCCAAAAAATTACAAAGGTGAAATTTTTTTAGAAATAACATCTAGATCATTTGATGTAGCATTTAAAAAAAATAATTGTTTAAATCAACTAAGGCTTGTTAATAAAAAACATAATTATTTGACAGATAAGCAACTAATTAATCTAAATAAAATACAAAAAATTTCAAATCAAACTGAAAAAGAAATTAAAATTGACAACGGATTAAAGTTATCAGTTGATCTGGGTAGATCAAATATTATTGCTTACGTAGCTAAAAAAAATACTCCCGTTTTAAATTTCTCTAAGATTAAATTTCATAAAATAAATGATTTTTGGAAAACAATTAATAAGAATGACAAAAAATTACTTATAGAAAAAAATAAATTTTATATTTTAAGATCCAAAGAGAAAGTTGTTATACCTTCTGATCTAGCTGGGGAAATGATACCTTATGATACTGGTATTGGAGATTTCAGGGCACATTATGCAGGCTTTTTTGATCCAGGTTTTGGTTTATCAAATGGTTCATATGCTGTTTTAGAAGTAAAAACAAACGAAGTACCTTTTTTATTAGAAGATAGTCAAACCATAGCTAGAATTAAATATGAAAAGTTGAACAAAAATTGTAATATTGTATACGGAAAAGGTATTAAATCAAATTATCAAAATCAAGGTTTAAAATTAAGTAAACATTTTAAATAAAATGAAAAAAATATTAATTGTTAATGGTCCTAATCTCAATCTATTAGGTAATAGAGAAGATGATATATATGGAAAAGATAGTTTAGATAAAATTAAATCTGATTGTGAAAAAAAAGGTATAGAAAAGAAATTAGAAATTATTTTTTTCCAATCTAATAATGAAGGTGAGATAATTGATAAGATTCATGAAGTAAGTAATAAATTTGATGGCTTGATTATTAATCCAGCAGCATTTACTCACTCATCAATTGCCATTCTAGATTCATTGAGAGCAATAAATAAACCAAAGATAGAAATTCATCTTTCAAATATTTATTCAAGAGAAGAATATAGAAAAAAAAGTATTACTTCTGAAGGAGTAGATGGATTAATTTGTGGATTTGGTGGAAATAGTTATCTTCTAGGAATTGAAGCAATAAGTAAATTAATTTATAAATAAGCATGACTAAAATTGATAAAATAGATTTAGAGAATATTAAGTTAATCGTTAAAGAATCGAAAATTAATGGTGTTGCTAAAATAAAAATAAAGAAAAATGATTATGAAATTGAGATTACCTCAAATGACTTCACTGGAAATAATGTTTCCATTCAAAAATTAGAAAAAAACACTGAAGTTAAAGAAGCTGAAAGTACAAATGAAGTTGTAAATGAAGATAATATTGTTAAATCTCCAATGGTTGGTGTAGCTTATCTTTCTGCTGATCCCAATTCGCAACCCTATGTTAAAGTTGGCCAACATGTTAAAGCTGGTGATACTTTATTATTAATTGAGGCAATGAAAACTTTTAATGAAATCAAAGCTCCTAGATCTGGTATTATCAAAAAAATAGTTACTTTGAATAGTCAACCCGTTGAATATGGTGATACTCTTATAATTTTTGAATAATGTTCAAAAAAATTCTAATTGCTAATAGAGGTGAAATTGCTTTACGTGTTCTTAGAGCCTGCAGAGAACTAGGAATAAAAACTGTAGCTATTCATTCTGATGTTGATGAGAATGCAATGCATGTAAGGATGGCAGATGAAAGTATTTGCGTTGGACCAGCCTCTGCACAATCAAGTTATTTAAATATACCTGCAATTATAACTGCTGCAACATTAACTGATGTAGACGCAATTCATCCTGGATACGGTTTTTTAAGTGAAAATCAAAGGTTTGCCGAAATTATTGAAGAACACAATATTAAATTTATTGGGCCAAAATCAGAACATATCAAAATGATGGGTAACAAAATTGATGCAAAAAAAATAATGGATGAAACTGGGGTGCCAACAGTAAAAGGCATAAATGACTTAAGCGATAAAAATAAAATTGAAGATTTTATAAAAAAAGTAAAATACCCAATTATAGTAAAAGCAGCAAGTGGTGGTGGTGGAAAAGGAATGAGAATTGTCACAGAAGAAGATGATTTAAATAAAGCTATAAATGAAGCAAAAATTGAATCAAAAAAATCATTTAATGATGAAAATGTTTATTTAGAAAAATTTTTAACATCTCCAAAACATATTGAAATTCAAGTTCTTTGTGATTCATTTGGGAATGTTGTTACTCTTGGAGAAAGAGATTGCTCAATTCAAAGGAAGCATCAAAAACTTATTGAAGAAAGTCCAAGTTCAGTTCTAACAAATGAAAATAGAGAAAAAATTTCTGAGCTTTGTAGAAAATCTATGAAAGAAATCGGATATGAAGGAGTTGGAACATTAGAATTTTTATATGAAAATAATGAGTTTTATTTTATGGAAATGAATACAAGATTACAAGTTGAACACCCAGTCACAGAAATGGTTACTGGAATAGATCTTGTTAAGGAGCAAATTCTCGTTGCTAATGGTGAAAAACTTACAATAAAACAAGAAGATATAAAACTTAAGGGTAGCTCAATTGAATGTCGAATTAATGCCGAACATCCAGAGAGTTTTATACCATCACCTGGTAAGATAACACAATATCATCAACCTGGAGGACTAGGTATTCGAGTAGACTCAGCTGTTTACGATGGATACTCAATTCCATCCCACTATGATAGTATGATTGGTAAGCTAATTACCTACGGCGCAACAAGATCAGAAGCTCTAAAAAAAATGAATAGAGCATTAGAAGAATATGTAATTATGGGAATAAATACTAATATTCAACTACATCAAAAAATTATTCAAACTGATGAGTTTAAAAGAGGAAGTTACAACATTAATTTTATGTCAAATTTAATTGAGTAAAATAATTGATTTAAACAGCTTAATAGAATTTTATAAAAGAGCTTACTTTCCGATGGCTGATAGTAAGTATTCTGAAGAAATAAAATTTTATAAACCCAAATTAAGATTTATCATTCCAATTTCAAATTTTCATTATCCAAAAAAACTTTTTAGTGAGTTTAAAAAAACAAAATATAGTTTTAAAATTGATCAAAATTTTGCAAAAGTTATTGAGTTATGCAAAGAAATTAAAAGAAAAGATCAAGATACTTGGATTAATGAAATTATTTTAGATACATATATTGAATTACATAAAATAGGCAAATGTCACAGTGTAGAATGTTATGAAGATGATAATCTAATTGGTGGTTTATACGGTTTACATATAGGATCATGTTTTTTTGGTGAAAGCATGTTTAGTTTAAAGACTAATACTAGTAAGTTTTGTCTACTTTATTTATTGGCAATATTGAAAAAAAATAATTTTTCCATTTTAGATTCACAGTTTTTCAATCCTCATTTAGTTCAGTTTGGAGCGTACGAGATAGAAACTGAAATTTATGAAAGTAAACTCAAAGAAAGTTTAGAGATTGAAAGTTGCTTTAAGGAAGTTAATAATTTTCAAGAAGTCTTATCGTTACTACAATCAACTAACCAAAGATCATAAATAGGATTTTCTAATGGAGTAACATCGGGGGAAGAAGAAATCATCCAGCCTTTATAAATATTAATATTTTCATTATTGATAGTATCATAAACATCTATCAAAACATAATCTTCAGGAATTTCAGTTGGAGGAGTGCTACCGCAATACAAAACTTCAATATTTAAAGTTTCCCATGATATTTTCGAACTTACCAAAATATCTTTAGTGGAAACTTTATTAGTAGTCTTGTTTAATAACTTAAAAGAGGCATACTTTTTTTCAATAGTCTCAGCAGAAACAGTTAACGGTAGGAGAAAAAAAAATGTTACTCTAATTAGGAGTCCAAGATTTATATTCTTCTTCTTTTTTTTCTGGGTCATAATTTTTTGAAAGAGGATGAGATGATGGGAAATATGCATCACTAGTACCAGTCATATTTGGTTTATGATTTTTTTGCCATTTGTATTTATGTGAATAGTCAATTGGAGGATTATCAATAGATTTGTGCAGCCAAGCATGCCAGTGCGGTGGTATATTTGATGCCTCTATTTCACCTTTAAAAATTACCCATCTTTTTGCTTTTAAATCATTAAAATCTTTGGAGCTAGAGTAATATTTATTCCCTAAATCATCACTACCAACTAAGTTTCCCTTAAGCCAAGTATAGATTTTTGTTCCCAATGACATTAATATTTCTATAAAGATTAATGGACTACTTTCCAATTAATTTTTTTGTTAGCATAAAAATTCTTAACCTGAATGTCATTATAACTAGATAATTCTGACATAATCCATCCTTTTTTTTCTAATTTAATTTTTTTATCATTGATTGGATAACTATAATGTTCTGCCCCGTTAATTGAACAAAATATCTCTAACTTATCAATTGCATTTTCTTGGTCAAAAATTTCTGCATATAATTCTATTGAGCAAGGAGATGAAAATATTCCAGGCTTAGATGACATATCTGGTTTTTTTTCTTGTATTGGATGTGGTGCTGAGTCCGTACCTAAAAAAAATTTGGAATTATTGTGACATGCAGCTTTTCTTAATTCTATTAAATCTGTTTCGTTTTTAACAACTGGCATACAAAAATGGTGAGGATTAATAGAATTATCATGAAATACATCTTTTTTTGTTAAAAGCATGTGGTGAGGTGTAATTGTTCCTGCAATATTTTCATTTTCTTTCACATAATTAACTCCATATGAGGTTGATACATGTTCAAGTGTGATTTTTAAAAGGGGGAATTTTTTTCTAATAATGCTTAATTCATCATCTATAAAATATTTTTCTCTATCAAAAATATCTATATCTTCAGCTACTTTTTCACCGTGTATTAGTAATGGACTTTTTTCTTCTTCTAAAATCTCTAAAAATTTAAAGATTTTTGAAATGTCACTCACCCCATGACTTGAGTTTGTAGTTGCATTTGAGGGATAAAGTTTAGACCCAAAGAAAATTTTATTTTGCATACCTTTTCTAAAATCTTCTAAATCTAAATTTTCATTTAAATAACAAGGTATAAGTGGTTCAAAATTATTACTAGATGCTTTATTTAAAAGCTTTTTATAAGCAGAGGCTTTATTAGTATCTGTTATGGGAATTTCTGTATTTGGCATTGCCACACATCTATTATTTATTCTTGAGGAGAAATTAGTAACCATTTCTAACATTTCGCCTTCTCTAAAATGTACATGCCAATCATCAGGCTGAATTATTTCAATACTTTTATTCACAATAATTATTTTTTTGTAATGTAAAATAAATCTTTTCTACGCTTATAGAGTCCATATAAGATTTTGTTTTATCAATATTTATACTTTTAAAATAGTTATAGCTTTCATTTGTTCTTATAACTTGTGAATCTTGCATAAATGGACCGTAAATCAAATCATTTGTTGGGCCAAATAATACTATAGACTTTAATTTTGTGGCTGAAGCCATATGTGATAATCCTGAATCATTTCCAATAAATAATTTTGATTTTTTCATATAAGCAGCAGTTTGAGTCAATGATGCACCGAATAAATTAATTATCTTATTACTTTCAATATTTTTTGTTATTTCATATAAATAATTTTCTTCTTCTGACTTCGAACCAACTAAAATAAATTTAATATTTTTATTTTGAGATGAAATTTTGATTAATAGTGAATTATAATTTTTAATACTCCAAATTTTTGGTTTCCAATTTCCACCTGGAAATATAACAAAATATTTAAAATCATCGGACAAATGTTTTGTAACTATTTCTTCTTCTTCTGTATTTGTCTCAATAAACAAATTTGAACAATCAAATTTAAAATAATTAGATAATTGCTGTACATGGTTTAGATTAGATTTTTTTTTAAAAATAAATTTTTGCTTATGTTTTAAAAAATATGATAACAACGAACTTCTAAAATCAATAATTATATCCCACTTCTTTCCATAACAATTAGAAATTATATCTAACCAATGCATATTGTATCTTTTCTTTGAAATAGTGATTATGGTTTCTACAGATTTAAAGTTTTTGAAAATTGATTTAGCAGATGGACCAATTACAAATGTAAATTTAGTTTCAGGATATTTTTGACTAAAATAATTTATTACTCCAGTTGATAGAATTGTATCTCCAATAAGATTTGATGAAATAACAAGAATTTTCACAGAAATATTACAATTTTAATATATTCAATATATATTTAGATAATTATGAAAGATAAATACTTTTTTCATCATTTGAATTCAAGATTTTTTGAGATTTCTGGAAAAGATAGTAAATCATTTATTCAAAATTTAATTACTAATGACATTGAAAAATGTAACGATGGATCAATTATTTATTCATGTCTATTAACACCTCAGGGTAAATTTTTAGCAGATTTTTTTATATTCAATATAAATGAAAACTATATTTTTGAAACTAATGATAAATTTTATATTAATTTATTAGGACGATTAAAGATTTATAAACTTCGCTCTGATATAGAAATTAAAGAAATTAATAATCTAAATTCTTATTCATTATTTAATATAGATTATGAAGGTGATTATAATATTTATTTAAATGACCCTAGAAATATAAACTTAGGAAAAAAACTTATAACGAATAAAAAAATTTTAATTGAAAAAGAGCGATTGAAAGAAATTAATGAAACAGAATATCACGAAATTTTAATTAATCATACAACACCCTATTCACCATTTGATATTTTAGAAAATAAATCTTTGTTATTAGAAAATAATTTTGATAATTTAAATGCTATTGATTGGGATAAAGGATGTTATGTGGGTCAAGAAATTACTGCAAGGATGAAATACCGTGGATTACTCAAGAAAAAACTTTACGCTTTAAAAATAAAAAGTGGAGATGTGCTAGAGGGAGATGAATTAATAGTAGATAATAAAAAAATAGGTACAATTGTATCAAAAGCAAATTCAAATATTTTTGCAACATTAAACATTAATTTTGTTAATGAAATAAAAAATAAAAATCAAAATTTAGTAATTAATGATTTATTATCTTTTGATTTTTTAAACTAAAAATTTTTTTCTATAAAAACTTACTGGAATTATTAAAATAATAAAAATTATTAGCATTGGAACAAATATATTATTAATTCCATAGTTGTTTGCTATAAATCCTAATGAAGCTGGAGCCCCTATAAATGTTCCATAGACTGCAATTGAAATGATTGTTATCCCTACTCCACTGTCAATTCCCTCAATTTTTCCAGCTAAACTATATGCGATAGGAACAATTGAAGATGCTCCGATACCTAATAATGAAAAACCAATAATAGCTGCATAAATACTGCTGAAATTAGATAAAATTATTAAACTTATAATCGTCGATAAAAATAAAAAGAAAATCAAAAGAAAAACTCCAATTTTATCTCTTACCCAATCACCACTAAATCTTCCGATAACCATAAAAATATTAAAACTTAGAGTTGCTAAGCCGATATAAAAACCATCAACTTGAATAAAATCTCTCATATAGAGAGCTCCCCATGCATCAACACTTCCCTCTGTTAGTGCATTTGCCATTGCAATTAAAGCTAATAAAAAAATAAGTAAGGGCCAAATAAAAAATATATTTTTTTTATTGGAATCTTCTGATTTTACTTCAACTTGTGATTCTAAACAAAGTACAAAATACAAACTCAAAGGAAGAAGAATGATGATATACAAAAGTATATTAAAAATAAAAGAATAATTCCACTCTAGTAAAAAACTTGTAATTAGAGATCCGAATAAAACTCCAAGACTCCAAAATGCATGAAAACCTGACATCATTGATTTTTTTTCTCTAACTTCTAAATTTGATGCATAAACATTGCATGCTATTTCGAATGCGCCATAACTCATACCAAAAACAAATGAGAAAACCATAAAAAGCCATAACTCTTGAATGAAAGGTACTGGCAACCACAAACAACCTTCAGCAATTAAGGTGCATGTTAAAATAGATTTTGTAGAAGTTTTAAGAATAAGAGCATTTGCAAAAATCATTGCAACAATTGAACCAATTGCAAATGATAACATAATATATCCAACACCAACATAATCAGTTTGAAGTTGATCCTTTATAGTAGGTATCCTAATAGCCCATAAACCTACATAACAAGCAGTTATAAAAAAAATAATTTTTATTGCATGAATATCACTAACTTTTTTCATACAGTTTTATTAATTGAAATATTTTTTGTAATATTCAGATAAATTTTCTATAGAAACTCTTTCCTGTTTCATAGTATCTCTATCCCTAACAGTGACACTTTTATCTTCTAGAGTTTCAAAATCTACAGTTAAACAAATTGGTGTTCCTATTTCATCATGTCTTCTATAATTCTTACCAATGTTTCCCGAATTTTCTAGAACAACTCTACCCAATCCCAATTTCTGTAGATTAGATTTTATTTCTTTAGATAAATTAACTAATTCCTCATTATTCTTTTTGAGAGGAATAACTGCAGCTTTAATAGGTGAAAGATGAGGTTTTAGAGATAAAAGAATTCTTTTATTATCTTTATCTATATTTTCTTCACGATAAGCTTCATTTAACAAAGCAAGAACTCCTCTATCAACACCAGCTGATGGCTCAATTACATAAGGAATATACCATTTTTTTTCTTCTAAATCTTGAATAGCTAATTTCGTAGTTGAAGAGGAGTTTTTCATAACTTCTGATGTAATTTTAAAATCGTTTTGATTTTTAGTATGAGAACCTAAGTCAAAGTCAGTTCTATTGGCTACCCCTTCTAGTTCCTCTTCACCATGAGGAAACACATAATGGATATCAACAGTTCTTTTTGAGTAGTGAGCTAATTCATTTTTTTCTACCTCAATTTTTTTTAAATTTTCTTTTTTTATTCCTTGATTAATCCACCATTCTATTCTCTTATTTATCCAATATTCATGCCATTCATCATCAGTACCTGGTTTAACAAAAAACTCTAATTCCATTTGTTCAAACTCTCTAACTCTAAAGATAAAGTTACGAGGTGTTATTTCATTTCTAAATGCTTTTCCCATTTGTGCGATACCAAAAGGAACAGTTCTAGAAGTTGAATCTAATATATTTTTAAAATTAGTAAAAATTTGCTGACACGTTTCTGGTCTTAAATATGCGAATGACGAACCATCATCTACTGGTCCAATAGCAGTTTTAAACATTAAATTAAATGGTCTTGGCTCAGTAAGATCTTCCGATTTACAATTTGGGCATTTATTATTTTCAAATAATTGATCTGCTCTCCATCTTGATTTACATGCCCGACAATCAACTAGAGGATCTGTAAAAGTATCTTCATGACCTGAATGTTTTAGAACTACTGGAGAACTTAAAATTGAGGCATCCAAACCTTCGGTATCATCTCTTTCATATACCATTGATTTCCACCAAGCTTGTTTAAGATTATTTTTGAACTCGACTCCCATTGGTCCATAATCATATAACCCCTTAATACCTCCATAGATGTCATTTGATTGAAATAAAAATCCTCTTCTTTTACAAAGAGAAACTAACTCTTCCATTGTTTTTGCAGTCATATAACTCTTAATCTTTTGGTTTATATTCTTTAGTTCTTGGATCTTTCTCTAAATCGATTACTGAGTCATTATTTACTTTATTATTACTGAATTTGTCTTGTTTTTTTTTCTTAAATCTTAAAAATAATAAAATAGAAGCTAAAATTACAACTAAAACTAGAAATTTCATTACAAACCAAACCTAGAAAACATAATTCGTTCTTCAATTTTATTTAAAATTTCATCAGAATTAAATATCGAAGAAGAAAACCTACGTTGTAAAAATGATTTTTTTTGACTGATTATTTTAATTTTAATTTTTTTTCCAAACTTTTCTTCTAAAATTGGTTTTAATGCACCAATACCATCTGCTAAACCTAAATCGATAGCTTTGTTACCAACCCAAAATAAACCAGAAAAGATATCGTCTAATTTATTCTGATCAAGCTTTGAACCTCTTCTATCTTTTACATAATTAATAAAATTATCATGAATTTGTTCTTGAATATTTTTTAATCTATCAATGTCTTCTTGTTTTTCTTCTTTGAATGGGTCAAGAAAACTTTTACTTTTGCCAGATGTATAAACTCTTCTTTCAATTCCAACTTTTTTTAAAAGATCTACAAAACCAAAACCAGGTGAAATAACACCAATTGATCCAATAACAGAGTTTTGATCAATATATATCTCATCAGCTGCACATGCTAACCAATAACCACCAGAAGCTGCAACGTCTTCAACAAATGCTAAAACTTTTTTATTTTTTTCCTTTGCTAAATCAATGATTCTTTTTGCAATTAAAGAAGATTGTGTAGGAGAGCCTCCAGGTGAATTAATGATCAAACCTACAACAGGAGATTTTTTATCAGCAAATAATTTATCAATTAATTTTTCTAAATTATTTATTGCTAAACCAGAGCCTGTTAAGCCTGATTGCGATGATATAATGCCAGATAAGCGTAAAACCGGTACTGTAGTACTCTTTGAAAATAACCTTTTAAACATAATATCTAATAACAAATGTTAATCTTTTCTTAAAGCGTTATGTAGCATTTGTTTGTAATTTTGGTAATTTGAGTTTAAGTGCGTCAATTAAGTTAATGAATTAACATAATATTCTAATAGTTAAACAATATGGATAATGTTCTTCCACTTAGAAAAAAAGATTTTTCATTTGAAGATGAAGTCAGAGAATTAACAGATCTATGCAAAGAAGATTTAGTATCCGTAAACACTATAATTCTTGATAAATTAGATAGTAATGTACCTTTAGTTCATGAAGTTGGGAAATACCTTATCTTATCAGGTGGTAAAAGATTACGACCTCTTTTAACTGTTTCAAGTTTTCATATGACAAGAAATGGAACTAGTGAAATTGAAAATAAAATGAATCATATCGGTCTATCTGCAGCAGTAGAATTTATTCACACAGCAACACTATTACATGATGATGTAATAGATGAGAGTAAACAAAGAAGAGGAAAACCTACGGCAAATGAGAAATGGAAAAATAAAACAAGTGTATTAGTTGGTGATTTTTTATTCAGTAGGGCTTTTCAACTAATGACAAAATATGGAAATACTGAAACGTTAAAAATATTAGCCGATACTAGTGTTGTAATTTCTGAAGGAGAAGTTTTAGAACTTGCTAATGATAAAAATTTAGAAATAAATGAAAATATTTATTTTGAAGTTGTAAATGCAAAGACTGCCTCCTTATTTAGTGCAGCATGTCAAGTTGGGTCAATTAGTGGTCTTGGAACAGAAGCCGAGGTTAATGCATTGAAATCATTTGGAACAAACTTTGGCATGACTTTTCAATTAATTGACGATGCTATTGATTATTCTTCAAACAAAAAAATATTAGGAAAAAATACTGGAGATGATTTTAAAGAAGGTAAAATTACCCTTCCAATAATTTTAGCATATGGAAGATCAAATGATAAAGAAAAAAAGTTTTGGGAAAGAACTATATCTGATCTTAACCAAAATGATGGTGATTTTGAAATAGCTCTAGAAATAATAAATAAATACCAATGTATTGAGGATACTCTAACAAGAGCTAATCACTTTTCAAATGTAGCTGTAGACTCAGTTGATATATTTAAAGATAACATTTACAAAGAAAAATTAGTATCTCTTGTTACAAAAAGTATTTCAAGAATTTATTAATTAATATTCCTCATAAGATTTTACCTCTACTAATTCAGAGCCAAAGGTTTTATTAATATCATTTTTTAATTTTGCTCTTTCATCATTTGTAAAATAGACACTTCTAGCTAGATCAATAAATGATTGATCAAATAATTTTTTTCTTTCGCACTCTCTAATATCGTCCTCTATATTCCAAAGTTTAGAATTAATGTTTATCAAATTTTCTAAATAATTATTTATTTCTTCTTGTTTAACATAATTCATTAATGTTTTTTGGAGAAAATCTAATTCTTTTTTGACATGATCAAGCTTAGTTTCATCAGTTATATTTTTCTGTTTAATAGTTAATATAGAAATTTTATCTACAAGTTCACCAAGCGATATAGGAGTATTAATAAGCATTAAATTCTTTCATAAATATCTTCGTATCTTTTTATATCATTTTCATCAAGATTATCACCGTACCACATTTCTATAATAACTAAATCACGATCTTTTCTATTAGCCATTCTATGAATTGCCCCTTTAGGAATAAAAATGTTCTCGTTTTCTTTTAAATTAATTATTTTTTTGTCAATTGTGACTTCAGCTTCTCCTTCAGCTACAATCCAATGCTCTGATCTATGTTCATGACTTTGAAGAGATAAAACTCCTCCTGGTTTTACAAAAATTTTTTTTACTAGGAATTTTTTACCCGACTTTAGTATCTCAAATGATCCCCAAGGTTTTTCTGTGATAGAATTCATTATGAATGTTTATTTATATATTATATATCTCTTTATAAATGATAAAAATATCACCATCAATATTATCAGCAGATATTCTTAAATTAGAAGAAGAGGTTAGGTCTTTAGATCTAAATGGCGCTGATTATATTCATATAGACATCATGGATGGCCACTATGTCCCCAATATTACTTTTGGACCAAATATTGTTAAATCATTAAGAAAGGTTACCTCTAAAATTTTAGATGTGCATCTAATGATTAAACCAGTAAAGAAATATATTATTGAATTCGTAGAAGCTGGCTCGGATATCATTACTTTTCATCCTGAGGCTGATGATAACCCAGAAGAAATTATTAAAATGATAAGTGATGCTGAAATTAAAGCAGGAATTGCCATTCACCCTAAGGTAAATATTACAGATATTGATCATTTATTTAGTAAAGTGCAACAAATAATAGTTATGACAGTCACACCTGGTTTTGGCGGTCAAAAATTTATGCATGATCAAGTGCAAAAAATAAAAGATTTAGATGAAATTAGAAAAAATAATAATTATAACTATGATATAGCTGTTGATGGCGGAGTGAATAATGAAAATGCAAAAATATGCAAAGATAATGGAGCTAATGTGTTAGCAGTAGGGTCTTATTTATTATCTCAAAATCAAAATAACTATAGTGAAATTATAAAATCTTTAAGATAATGGATTGGGACAAATTAAAATCATTTTACGAAATTGCAATCTCAAGAAGCATATCTAAAGCAAGTGCAAAACTTAATATCAGTCAATCTGCACTTAGTAGACAAATACAAGATCTCGAATATGATTTAAAAACGCCTTTATTTATAAGACATCAAAAAGGTGTAAGATTAACAGAGCAAGGTGAAAATTTATTTAATACTGTAAATCAAATTAATTTTTCAATTTCTGATTTTGAAAAAAAATTATTAGATAAAAAAACTAAACCAGTAGGAAAATTAACTGTAAGCACAACTGTTGGTTTTGGATCCGCATGGCTAACGCCAAGAATAACAAAATTTGCTAATCAATATCCAGAAATAGATGTAAATTTAATAATGAGTGATGAAGAAGTTGATTTGTCTGCAAGAGTTGCTGATGTTGCAGTTAGAGTTAAAAAACCAACGCAAGCTAATTTAATTTTTAAAAAATTTGTTAATTTCCATAACCACATTTACGGTTCTTCAGATTACTTACAAAAAAGTGGAATACCAAGAAATGTCAATGATCTAGATAAACATGATTTAATTTGCTTTGGTGCTGGATTACCTTCTCCGGTATCTAATATTGATTGGATATTAAAAATTGGAAAAGAAGGAACAAAAAGACGACCTAAATTTAGAGTGAATAGTATTTACGCGATGTCACTTGCAATTGAAAAAGGTGGAGGTTTAGCATCTTTACCTGATTATATGGTTGCAGATAAACCTCAACTTGTACGCGTTCTACCTAACTTAGAAGGTCCATCATATCAAACATACTTTGTTTATTCTGAATCTTTCAAAAATGATAGAAGACTCGAAGTTTTTAGGGATTTTTTATTTAATGAAGCTAAAGATTGGCATTATTAGTCTTTGACTTAATTTTTTATTTTTGTATACCCTATCTAAATTATGGGATATCCAAAAAAACATAGAGGTAGACGTAAAAGAGGTTCTAAATATAGAAGAAACAAAAAGCGTCAAAAGAAGAAATAATTAATAGTTTCAGCTTCTTTTTTAAATAATAATTCATTCTATATATAATAAATGTTTAAATTTTTTACTGAACCAAAATGGTACGTCTGGGCCTATGTAGGCTCTGTAGTCATTCTTACTTCTATATGGGTTCAAGTTCAAATCGATGTACAAATAAATGAATGGTTTGGTGAATTTTATGACATGATCCAAAAAGCACTTGGGACACCTAATGCTATAACTATGCAAGAATATATGGGTGCTTTATTTAGTTTTGCTCAACTTGCTGCAATTTCAATTGCTTTAGGACTAGCAATTTCATTCCTAACTTCGCATTTTCTTTTTAGATGGAGAACAGCAATGGTTGAGTGGTACCATAGCGTTTATGATCAAGCGAGAACTATCGAAGGTGCAAGTCAAAGGGTTCAAGAAGATACCATAAAGTTTAGTAGAATTATGGAAGGTCTTGGTACGAGCTTAATTGAGTCAGTTCTTGTACTAGTAGAGTTCTTCCCCCTCTTAATGACTTTATCAGTAGGTATACCAATTTTATGGTTTGGTGATTGGCAATACGGTTTAGTATCTGGAGCATTTATATGGGCTGTCGGTGGGACAATTTTAATGATTGTATTAGCATGGTTACTAAGATTAGTTGGCATTGAGTATGATCTTCAAAAAAAAGAAGCTGCTTATAGAAAAATTCTAGTTATCGCTGAAGATGATGGAAGTATTAGACCTAAATCTTTAGAAGAACTTTTTCAAGGTGTTAGAGAAATACACTTCAAGAGTTATTTGTATTATCTCTATTTTAGTATTGGAAGATTAGCTTATCTACAAGCTAATGTACTTGCAGCGTATATATTTTTAGCACCAGCAATTGTTGCAGGTGTCATGACACTAGGAGTTATGCAACAAATTATAAGAGCTTTTGGAAGAGTAGAAGGTTCACTTCAATATTTATTCAGAGCATGGCCTACAATTATAGAACTTGCTAGTGTCTATAAAAGATTAAGAGAATTTGAGAATAAAATAGAAAAAAACATTCAGGATGAAAAAACTGGTATAGTACGTTAGTGATTTTTCTAGCGTTTATTATTATTCCAATAATAGAAATAAGCATTTTTATAACAATTGGTTCCAATATTGGAATTTTAAATACTATCGCAATCATACTAACTACTGCTTTAGTTGGAATATTTCTTGTTCGAAGACAAGGAATAAAATTATTATTTGATGCACAACGAAATTTATCACAAGGAGTAATGCCTACTAAAGAAATAAAGGGGGGTATTTTCTTGTTAATTTCGGGATTACTATTAATTACTCCTGGTTTCTTTACTGATTGTATTGGTTTTGCTGTCTTCTTAAAACCTGTTCAAAATTTAATTGCTAATCAAGCCAAAAAATATTTTAACTCACGTATTCGCTATTAGCGGGTCAATTTTTTTTATTAATTCTTTTAATATTAATACTAATTTTTGATTTGCAGGATCTTCAATTTTTTTAAGTGGAGGTAAAACAATATTCCAATCAGGAATATTATCAACAATTGAAAAATATGCTTTCATTAAACTTATTGGTTCATGTGAAGTAATAACTTGGCGAATTTGCTGCAGTAGATTTTGTAAATCGGCAAAATTTTTAATGCTATTCTCATTTTTATGATTTTTTAATATGAAGCTGAGTAATTTACCACATACATTAGTGCCAGCTGTAATTGCTCCAGCCCCTCCGCGCTTACATATATTTAAAGCTAAACTATCATGACCACAAAATACTGCAAAATCATTAAAATATTTTATAACTTTCATCATTCTATCACTGTCCCCGCTTGAGTCCTTTAATCCCACGACGTTATTCGGATAAAGTTTTAATAAAATTTCAATCATCTTAAAATCAATTGATACGTAAGAATTTTGAGGGATATGATACAAAACATATTGTAAATCACTCTCACCTACTCTTTCAATAATATTTCGATAATAATTTATGACACCTTCATTAGTAACATTCTTATAATAAAAAGGAGGAAGTAAAAGAATAGCTCTTACTTTGTGACTAGCAGCATGTTTAGTCATATCAATTGCTTCATTCAAAGATGAAGATCCTGTTCCAGGCATAAGAATTTTAGGATCGATACGATTTGATACTAAAAAATCTAGATGATCTTTTTTTTCTTGAACGGAAAAACTATTTGCTTCTCCAGTAGTACCAAATATTGCAAGACCATCATGACCTTGTCTCATTAAATATTGGCAATGACGAAGATAGAGATCTTTATTAATTGATAAATCATTTTTTACAGGTGTTAGTGCGGCGCTAAAAACCCCAGATATTTTATGCATAAAAATACAATAAGATAAATCCTAGTAAAACTCTATAAATAATAAAAATATTAAAGGTTGAACTTTGTATTATTCGCATCATGATGTTAATTGACACTAGAGCAGTAATACACGCAACTATTGCTGCAAATAAAGATTGGTATAAATTAATATTAATCTCAGAACTACTTATAAAGTCTAAACTTGTTAAAACTAAAGATGCTAAAATAATGGGAATAGATAAAAGCATAGAAAAAATGGCTGCAGATGATCTATCAAATCCTAAAAAACGCGCTCCAGTAATTGTAACACCTGCTCTACTTGCCCCAGGTATAAAAGCTAAAACTTGAAACATACCTATAATAAAGGCCTGCACATAACTCATATCCTTCCAAGAAGATATTTTCATTTTAAAATGATCTGCTACAAATAAAAGAGCAGCAAAAACAACACTTGTGACTGCAACAACTTTAATATCGCGAAAATATAATTGAACAAAATCAAAAATAAAAAATCCAACTATTACAGCAGGTATTGTTGCAATAATAATTTTAATTAAGTTATCATTGTTAGAAAGCTGAAAGGAGAAAAAACTCTTAATTAATATTGATATATGAGATCGTAGATAAATTATAACTGCTAATAATGTTCCAACATGAACGGCAACATCAGTAAAAAGACCTTGATCTTGCCAACTGGTTAATTGTGATACAAGAACTAAATGCCCAGAAGAACTAATTGGCAAAAATTCAGTAAATCCTTGGACAATACCAATAATAAAATATTGAAGTTCAAACATTAACCAAAGATTATTTTGCTCAATTCTTTACCACTTGGAAGGGGCTCAGCATTTTTATTAGAAAAATATTTCTCCATAAAATTTAAATAAACATTGTAATCTTTTAAAATTTGCATTTTATGATCTTTATTTTCATCATCACTTTCTTCCATTTTAACTAATTCCGTATCAGTTTGAGACATTGCTTCTGGTATTGTCGTAAAAGGCCTTTCCTGATTAATAACTAACCTTTCATGTAATTCCCGGTGAATCATTTTAAAATCTTCTTTTGATAAAGTTTTTGGACTTTCATCAAATATAAGTCTTTTTAAAATAAAGTTTGCTCTTGGCTCTTTAATTGAAAGAGCAATTTTATATTTTTCATTCCAGTCATTCTGTTCATGAAATTTAGCTATTTCTGTTGATTGTTTAAAATCAAGAAAAGCATTTGCTGCACTTTCAGGAAATACATTATCTTGAGATTTTTCATCCTCTTTTTCAATACGTCTATCAATTTCCATAAGTTTAAACTTGTCTGCTAAATCTTTATTTTTGAATACTATTTTAGCTCTTTCATTTAGTACATCAGAACCAATCTCATCGTATGGCTCATAATTAGAAGCAATTTTACCTGGCAGAATAATTGGGTGCTGATTGGTAATAACGTATCTATTTTTTCTTTTGATCAGTTTTTTAAATTCCTCAGAATTAGCTTCTAGTAATGGTGTCGGATCATGAGCTAAATCAATTGTGTGAAACCAACCATTGTATTGAGATTCACATACCATCGACAATGCTTGAAGTTTAATTCTTCCCCCAAAACTTGTCATAAAACAAAAACCTTTATTTTTATTTATATATTCAATGGTATCTTCTTTACTCATTGTCATTTGAAGCTGATTCCAATTAGTAGTGTCTGCTTCGTTAATATATTTTGTCAGAGCAATTGATGTCTTAACATCTGAAAATGCATCGTGAGCAAATTCAACAGGCAAGTTGTTCATCTCTGCAATTTTTTCTAATTTAAAACTAGGATTACCTCTTTCAGTTATAGGTGTTTTTATACTTGATGGGTTGATGGCATATAAACCTCTCGCTAAATTTAATGTATCGCCCCTACTTTTTCTTGTTACATAAGGATAAAACATATGACTAAACAAATTGTATTCGAGAACTGATTCATCAAACTCTATTATGTTGTGTCCTATAAAAGTAGAACTTGGATCATCTTTTTTCCATTCATCAAAAGTTTCATTAATTTTTTTCATTAATTCGTAAGATGATTGAGGCGCATCAAGTGCCTCTCTCATACCTTTAAGCGTTGTTATTAATGCACCAGGTTGAGAAATCACTGATGTTCGAGGTCTGCAGAACTCATTCATATTTTGATTTGTTTGATTAAACTTAGAGTCAGTAACTATTGCAGCAATTTGCATTATCTGCTCCCATTTTGGAGTAGTACCAAAGGCAGTTGGATATTCTTTCTTACCTCTTCCTGATGTTTCTAAATCGTAAAATATATATTTTGACACTTATAAATAACCTTATTGGTATTTATAGACTATTAATTATCTCTTTTGGACCAATAAAAATGATAGAAAAGAGTAGCTGCAATGGCAACAAAAAGAGAGATAAAAGCTACATAAATTATAGTTGCGATTGCCCAATAAGCTACAGCTACTAAAAGACCAATAGCTGTTATCCCAGCCCAAAAATAGATCAGTCTTTCTAAAAATAATTGCATATTGATTCTATTATACAATAATTATA
Source organism: uncultured Alphaproteobacteria bacterium (assembly GCA_902614395.1). Taxonomy (GTDB): domain Bacteria; phylum Pseudomonadota; class Alphaproteobacteria; order HIMB59; genus CACPNW01. The sequence goes on from CACMKW010000014.1 coordinate 25,654, forward strand.
GAAGTTTATCAATTTCCTCTCTAGAAGGCATGGAATTTGCTGTTCCAATTTTCGTCGTTGATAGACCAGCTGTTGCACTGGCAAATTTAAGCGCATCTTTAATATTTTGACCTTCGGTAAGTGCCGCAGCAAAACCAGCATTAAATGCATCGCCAGCACCAGTAGTATCAACTACTGGATTTGAAAGATTAGCTATAGGTAAAGAAAATTTTTCATCATTGTTAGCAAAAAAAGCTCCTTTTTCTCCAAGAGTAATAACGACATTTTTAATTCCTTTTTCTAACAATTGAATTGCAGCTTTTTCAGCATCCTCATGAGTTTCAACATTGTGATCAACATAAAAACTTGCTTCCGTTTCATTTGGTGTAAAATAATCAATCATAGAAAATAAAGATTCATCTATTTCAGCAGCTGGAGCAGGATTTAAAATTGTTTTTACATTTAAACTATGTGCTTTTTTTAATGCATAGGTGACGACATCCTTTGGTGCCTCTAGTTGTGTAAGAAATATACTTGAGTTTTTAATTGCCTCTTCTGCTTTATCTATATCTTCAATAGTAATTGCACCTGCTGCACCCGGAAAAACATTAATGGCGTTGGCTCCAGTTCCTTCATTAACAAGTATGCCTGCAGCACCAGTCGAATGATCTTTTGAAATAATTACATTACTATAATCAACACCAGAATTTTCATAAATCTTTGTTGCCATAGAGCCAAATTGATCATCACCAATCTTAGAAATAAAAAAAGTTTTTGCACCAGCTTTGGCTGCAGCTACAGCTTGATTTGATCCTTTTCCACCAGGGCCAATAACAAAATTTTTACCAAGAATAGTTTCACCCTCTACTGGAATTTTTTCTCCAAAAAAAACAAGATCAGCAACAAAAATACCAAGAATACTAATCGACATAATTATTTATCGATTATCCAAACGGTTCCATCTGGTTTAATAACACCTTTTGTTAAAATAAAATTACAGTAAGGTCGTCTTTCACTTGTCGTAATATATGCATAGGTTGATCTTGATTGCTTATAAAATTCTTGTCTTTCGTATGAACCAATTTTCCAATGATCTCCTGATACTTCCTTAATTGCACCAATTACTTCTTTGTTCGCATCATTAATTTCATCTGGTTGATTATCAACTTCCATTCGGTGAACAGCTGAGTCTACGAAACTATCCAATGGAAAAACAGATAAAACAGCTCTCATGACAGTTGTCATATCAAGTCCATCTAATCGGTGAACTCTATTGTGGTTCGAATGAGCAGGATAATTAATATCGGATATAACGAGTCTATCACCATGACCCATTTCACGTAATGTTTTTAATATATCAGGACTTAAAATAGGATCGACGTTAATTAACATATTTTTAGTATATCACTCTCCATACGGGATCCAAATATTTTTTACTTGTGTACTTTGATATAAAAACTCTTCTAAGAAATCTTCTTCTTTGGAAGACCAATCAAGATTTTTAGATTGTGGACACCAATTTCTTTTTAAATTTGAAGTTGTACTTTGAATAACCTTTAAACGCTGATTATTATTGTCACTAAAATACCAAATACCATCGATATTTTCATGTTCTGCTAAGATTTTATTCAAACTATTTTGTTTAGTTGTTAAAATATTTATATATCCCGCTGGAACATCAGAGGTTTCTAGTAGTTGATATAATTCTGTTGCTAAAAGAGATGTCTTTTGTCCTGGGATAATAATACTAGCATTACCTGCAGCAAAATTTGCTCCTAAGGTAGTAATTAAACTTAATAATGGAAAATCATCATTTAAAATATTTGCAACAACACCAATTGGCTCTTTAACAGCTAGTGTTAAACCTCTTATAGGAGGATTATGTATAGAGCCTTCAAACTTATCAGCCATAGCCCCATAATAAAATAATCTTTCAATTGATTGATCAAATTCTTTTTCAGCATCTTTTTGTGAAATACCAATTAGAGATGATAGTAAACTAGAAAAGGTATTTTTTCGATCTTGCAAATTTTCTGCTAAGTAATAAAGAATTTGAGCTCTATTAAAGTTAGTAGAAGATTTGCCAACTGCTTTAGAAGCAACCTCAACTGTATCTCTTACATCTTTACGATTTGCGTTTGGAACATCACAAATAAAATTATTTTGAGCATCATATGAAGAAAAAGAATAACCACTATCAGGTCTTTTTTGCTTCCCTCCAATATATAATTTTGGTGTTCTATCGATAGAGTTAGATGATGAACCTTTAGATAATTTCTTTCCTCTTTTTGACTTAGAAAGAGGAAGTGGTAATTTTGAATATGCTCTAATACCCTCCGAACCACCTTCTCTTCCAAAACCACTTTCTTTGTATCCCCCAAAACCACACGCAGCATCAAATAAGTTTGTAGAATTTATCCAAATGACACCAGCTTTTACTTTTGGAGCAATATCTAAAGCTAAGTTAATATTTTCAGACCAAATACTTGCCGCAAGTCCGTATGGAGTATTATTTGCGATGGATACGGCTTCACTAGGTGTTCTAAATGTCATTGTTGTTAAAACTGGTCCAAATATTTCTATTTGAGCTATGAAAGAAGACGGTGTTACATTTGTAAATAAAGATGGAGGATAAAATAAACCATTTGTTGGACATGACCATGAAGGTTGCCATAATTTATTTCCATCCTTTTGTGCTTTATTTACTAAAGAATTAATTTTTTTAAGTTGGACTGGTGCAACTATAGCGCCAATATCAATAGACTTATCTAATGGATCACCAACACGAAGTTTTTCCATTCTTTTCTTAAGTTTTTGAATAAATTTATTCTCAATACTTTCTTGTACTAAGAGTCTTGATCCAGCACAACATACTTGACCTTGGTTAAACCAAATCGCATCAACGACACCTTCTACTGCGCTATCTAAATCAGCATCTTCAAAAACAATAAAAGGTGATTTGCCTCCAAGTTCCATTGTCATTTTTTTATCTGGGTTAGTATTTGTTTGAATTATTTTCTTTCCAACTTCAGTTGATCCAGTAAAAGCAATTTTTTTAATATCTTTATGCAATGTTATATATTCACCGGTAGAACCATCTCCCGTAATAATATTAATAACACCTTTTGGAATTTTAGCTTTTTCACAAAGTTCAGCAAAATAAAGTGCTGTTAAAGAAGTATATTCTGCAGGCTTTAAAACTACTGTATTGCCAAGAGCAATTGCAGGAGCAATTTTCCAAGCTAACATTAATAATGGAAAGTTCCACGGTATAATTTGCCCAACAACACCAATAGAGTTATCAGAATTATTAGTATTCCTCGCAGCCCACCCGGCATGATAATAAAAATGTCTTGCAACAAGTGGGATATCTATATCTCTTGTTTCTCTAATTGGCTTACCATTATCAATGGTCTCTAAAACAGAAATAAACCTAGAATTTTTTTGTATCAGACGTGCGAGAGCATATAAATATTTTGATCGATCAAATGATGAAAGTTTTGACCATTTGCTATGAGCTTTTTTTGCAGCACTGACTGCAGCATTTACATCTTTTTTTGAAGCAACAGACAATGTTGCTATTTTTTTATTTGTGGAAGGGTTAATTATATTTAATTTTTTGGAGCTAGACGATTTTACAAATTTACCATTAATAAAATGATTATTTGGATTGTTTAAATTTTTTATCCAACTATTAACTTCTTTGCTGTCTTCTGGTG
>CACMKW010000015.1 GCA_902614395.1 uncultured Alphaproteobacteria bacterium
AAACCACTTTTTATTCTATCAGCATTAATTCCATTAACTCGGATGTTATATTTTCCAAATTCTAAAGCATATTGTTTCATAGAAAATAACGAGCTAGCTTTTGCAATACCATATGGTCCGAAATCCTTACCAGGATTTATAGATTGTTTTGACAAATTAAGAGAAATTGAACCTCCAAAACCTTGAGATACCATAATATTTGCAATTTTTTGAACAATATTATGATGACTATAAAAATTAACCTCTAAACTTTTTTCTAAAATATCTTTTTTTACATTTAGCATACTACCTTGAAAAGCTGCACCAGAGTTTGCTATTAGAATATCTATACCACCAAATAATTTTAATATCTTGTTTAATGCTTTATTTATATGAGAATTATTAGTTAAATCACATTCAATACATAGACATTTTTTTTTGATATTTTTATCAAGATTTTTAAAGTTTTTATCTAAAAGTATAACTTCAATATTTTCATTTATAAATTTATTTGCAATAGCGCTTCCGATTTTACCAGCTCCACCTGTAATTACTGCAACATTCCCATTAAATTTTTTTATAATTTGATTATTCAATTTTGCTCTTTCTAATGGCCAGTATTCCATTTTAAAAATATCTGTGTTGTTAATTGATTTAAATTTTGAAACTAAATTCGCTTTGATTATAACTTTTTTCATTGCATCAAAAATATCGTAAGAAACTTGCATTTCTTTTTTATTAAGACCTATAGATAGAAAACCCATTCCTTCTAAAATAATAATTCTTGGCAAAGGATCAGTAATTTTCGAATTTGTAATATTTTTTTTATATTTTTTAAAATAATTTTTATATTTTTTAATATATGCATTAATATGATTAGATATCATTTTGCTCGATGTTAAATATTTATTAGGTATAATTAATGGTTCTGATTTTATTCTAATAACATGATCAGGTGTAACAGGTCCTTTATTAAATAAATTAAATAAATCTTTTCGATTTGTAAATTTTATATCTTCAATTTTATCGTTAAATTTTATTATCCATCTTTTATCTGTAAAAGAATGGTATAAATTTCTAATACATAATTGAACATCAGTTATATTTATTTGCTTATTATTATTATTGTATTTTATTAATTTTTTTTGCTTGTTTAAAAATTTTTCAGCTAATGTTACAAGATTAATCATTCTATCATAACTTTGTTTTGCTGAATTTCCAAAAGTGAAAATACCATGATTTAAAAGCATTAATCCTTCAACTTTATGATTTTTTGAAATTACCATATGACATAACTTGGCAAGTTCAAATCCTGGCATTACGTAGGGAACTATTGCAATTTTTTCTTTATAAATTTTATTTAATATTTCTCTTGAATTATTCAGATTGACTAAACTTAAAATAGCATTTGAATGTGTATGATCTACATATTTAAATGGTAAATAAGCATGTAAAAGAGTTTCAATTGATGGATTAGGAGAACTTGAGTCAAGTAAGTTTGACCTTAAATAATTAACCATTTTTTCATCACTCATTTTTTTTAATGATAGAGTTTTAAGTAATGGATCGAGATATAGACCTGGTAATCCTCTTTCATTAAGGTTAGACATATCCCATCCACTTCCTTTAACAAAAAGTACATCTTTGTCTTTTCCAAATAAATTTTTTTTTATTGATTTTACAGATGTATTGCCTCCACCATGTAAAACGAGTTCTGGATTATTACCAAGTAAATGTGTTGAATATATTCTTAATGCTAAATCTTTGCTGACATTTTTTGAATTATATTCTTTGATATATTTTTTAGCTAAACTTTCTTTCCATTCATTTTTCATATTAATTTTTTAATCCACTAATAGATTCTTCATTGCTATCTACAACTCCTTTTTCTGTAATCAATTTAGTAATATATTTTGCTGGAGTTATATCAAAAGCATAGTTTTTACAGCTTGAACCTTCAGGTATAATTTTAATTTTCTTTCTATTATTATTTTCGTCTATACCTTCAATAATCGATACTTCAGTTGGATCTCTTTCTTCTATAGGTATTTCTTTAACTCCATTTTTAATATTAAAATCTATACTAGAAATTGGAGCTGCAACATAAAAAGGAATGTCATTATCATTTGCAGCTAAAGCCTTTAAATATGTCCCAATTTTATTACAAACGTCACCATTTAAAGAAGTTCTATCAGTTCCTGTTATGCATACATCTATCATACCATTTTGCATTAAATGGCCACCAACGTTGTCTACAATTAGTGAATTTTCTATTTTTTCATGCATTAATTCCCAAGCTGTAAGACTGAAACCCTGATTTCTAGGTCTAGTTTCATCAATCCAAACATGTATTGGAATTTTTTTTTGATTTGCAATAAAAATTGGTGCTAAAGCAGTTCCCCAATCAACAGCAGCTAACCACCCAGCATTACAGTGAGTTAAAACATTTACTTTTTTTTGAGTTTTTTTGTAAATATTTTCAATAAGTCTTGACCCATTTTCACCTATAGCTTTGCAATTAATTATATCTTGATCTCTGATCTCATTAGCTATTGAAAGAATTATTTCTTCAAAGTTGGATTTTTCCATATCTTTAATCTCAGTGATAATTTTATCTACTGCCCAGGATAAATTAACTGCTGTAGGTCTTGTTGACTTAAGACTATCACCTGCTTTTTCTAGTTCTGAAAAATTTTTAGTAGTTTTAGATGCTGCATACATTCCATAAGCAGCAGTAACACCGATTAGAGGAGCACCTCTTACTTGCATTTCTTTAATAGCAAAACAAAAATCTTCTAGTGTTTTTAATTCTACTATTTTTAAATCAAATGGTAGTAATCTTTGATCTATTATTTTTACTATATCTTTAGCATTATCATACCAAATAGTTGTTAAATGTTTATCATTAACTAGCATTGGAATTTTTCTTATATCTTTTTAATATATTAGTTAATTTATTTTCTAAAACTTTATCCCAAAATTCTTTCTTTGTAATAATAGATGTATCTAAAATATTTGATGTTTTATCATTTTCAAAAGATATACCTTCATAGTATTTTGAGCTAAAATTTTTTATAAAATTTTTTGAATTATCAACATTATCATTTAAAGTTTTTATAATCATACTTAAATCTACTTTTTCATGATCGGGATGCCAGCAATCATAATCTGTAACCATGGAAATAGAACAATATCTAATTTCTGCTTCTCTTGCTAATTTTGCTTCTGGCATATTTGTCATTCCTATAACATCACAACCCCAATCAATATAAAGATTTGACTCAGCATAGGTTGAAAACTGAGGTCCTTCCATTGCAAGATATGTGCCTCCAAATGAATAATTGATTTTAATATTTTCACATATATCTTTTGATAAATTCATTAAAACTTCGCATGTAGGATGGGCCAAAGGAACATGAGCAACTATTCCTTTATCAAAAAAACTTTTTTTTCTGTTTATTGTTCTGTCTATAAATTGATCAACAATAACAAATGTACCTGGTTTTAAATTATCTTTTAAAGAACCTACGGCAGAAAGAGATATCAAATCGGTTACACCAACTTGTTTTAAACAATCAATATTGGCACAATAGTTAATTGAAGATGGTGACAATGTATGACCTTCTCCATGGCGAGATAAAAAATATACAGTATTATTATCTATTTTACCTTCAATAATTGGACCAGAGGGATTGCCAAATGAAGATTTAATTTGATGTTCTTTTATATCAGTTAAAAATTCTAGTTTATAAATTCCACTTCCACCAATAAAACCTAAGACATTCATTATACTGGTCCTATATTTTTTATTATTTTTTTTGTATGTTTTTTTAATTCTATTATTGAAGGTTTTATTATTTCTATTTTATCAAAACTTGATTTTTTTTTGTTATAACTTTTTCTCAAGCTTTTACATGCCGTTATTCTTAACTCAGTACCAATGTTAAATTTAGCAACATTCGTATTTCTTGCTATTTTTTTCCTCATATTACTATTTATACCACTACTACCATGTAAAACTAAAGGTAGTTTTGATATTTTTTGAATTTTTAAGATTTTATTATAATCTATTTTTGCTATCTTTGATTGCTGCAAATGTGTATTACCAACTGAAATTGCCATAGCATCTACTCCACTCTCTAAACTATATTTTTTTGCTTCATCAATATCTGTTCCAAATGATGTATTGCCATTATGATACCCCACTATACCTACTTCACCTTCAACTGAAATGTTATATTTATGAGCAACATTTGATATTTTTGAACTAATTTTAATATTTTTATTCAATGGAAGTTTTGATCCGTCGAACATTACTGAGGTAAAACCAGATTCTATTCCTTCGATACATTCATCATATGAAAATCCATGATCTAAATGACAACAAATAGGTGTTTTAGTTTGTTCAGCAAGATGTCTAAACATTTTTCCCAAAATAGAAACTGGAGTAAATTGTCTACAAGAAGGTCCTGCTTGTAAAATAATTGGAATTTTTGTTTCATGTGCTGCTTCTGTATAAGCTATTGCATCCTCCCAACTAATAACAACTAATCCAGCTACAGAATAATTATTACGATTGGCTTTAGTAAGTAAATTTTTTAAATTTACCGCTGTCATTTATATTTAGCAATCATATCTTTAATACCAGGAATTGTTTCAACTTGATATGCATGTTCAGGTTGAAAAAATTGAATAAGAGATCTTTGAGATAAACCTCCAAGAATTGTGAAATAATACATCTCATATCCTGGTGCCACAACACAAGGATGATATCCCGTTCTGATCATAATGGTTGAACCATCAATTATATGTTCAGCTTTACCAACTTTATCATCAACTTGCTGAAACATCTGAAAACCAAATCCATTATTGGGTTTAAATCTGTAATTATATGTTTCATCATGTCTAGTTTCATCAGGTAGACGATCTGTGTCATGCTTATGAGGTGGAAAACCCGACCAACCTCCCTGCCCTACAGTATAAAGTTCATTACAAAGCAATCTTCCAACTTTATCGTGATGCTTAGCACCTAATATATGTTTAATTTTCCTATGAGTTTTTGTATCATCTGAGCCATACTGAACTAAATCAATATCATTTGTTCGAACAGCAAATGGTTCAAGAGTTTTATCATACTTTGCACCAGCAATAAAAATTTCTGAATTATCTACTAAAGATGTAAATTCAGCTTTTATGTTAGACGGAACATAAACACCTTCTGGTTCTCCATCCCACACATCAACTGTTCTAGTGCCTAATGATTCAATTTTTATTCCTTCAATTTCTACATTAATTGTTCCAGTAGCAGGTACTATACATGTCTCATAACCAGGTGTTTGATATTCAAAAGATTGATCTTTATTTAATTTTACTATGTTAAAATAATTTAAAGGAACTCTACTGTCTTCAATATCTACAATTGGCTTGTTTTTATTATCAAATGGTGGAATATGCATATTATTCTCCTTCGTTAATTTTATTATATTTCATAAATTCTAAAATTTCATTTAAATTTGGCATTGCTGGAGCGCAACCAACTTTTGTTACTACAATGGCTGCTGCGGCTGAACCTATTTCTATGGATTTTTCTAAATCATTAGCCTTTAAAATTGATCCTATTAATGATCCCATAAATGCATCACCGGCTCCAGTTGGTTTCAAAGGTTTAACAGGAAATATTCCTTTTTTAATTTCTTTGTTCATTGCGAAAGTAATAGAACCTTTTTCACCTTTTTTATAAATAATTAAGCTTACATTTTTTGCTAATTGTTTAGCATGATCCAAACCATTATTGTAATCACCAGCTAACACCCCAAACTCATCATCATTTCCAATTACACCACTACATTTATTTGCTGCTAAATTATAAACTTCTTTTGCTTTATTTGATGATTCCCAAGTATATGGTCTATAATCAATATCCATAATTACAGGAATATTATTTTTTTTTGCTATATCTAAAGCATATAAGGTAGCACTCCTTGAAGGTTCAGCTGCTAGAGAAGTCCCAGTAATTAATACACAATCAAAGTTTTGTATATTAGCGTTTTCAATATCATCTTTATTTAAAAATAAATCAGAAGCTTTATGTCTGTAAATAATTGATTGATGATCTTTAACTGTGGTTTCAACTATAGCAAAAGAAATTCTTGTTTCATTCTTTTCAAATTTTACTAATTTATTCTTAACACCATAATGATTTAGTTGATTAATAGCAAATCTGCCTAAAGCATCGTCAGAGACTCTGGTGAGTAGGTTACAAGTACCTCCAAAAAGAGTTAATTGAACACCCATATTTGCAGAAGATCCTCCCAGATGACTAACAAATGATTTGGCATCTTCAGTTTTTGTTCCTGGTGGGTCAGGATATATATCTACTCCTGCTCTACCTATAAGTAAAAAATTATTTTTTTGAATTTTAGAGATTAAAAATTCAAATGACATAAATTATTTGTTCTTCATATCAATAAAATCAGCTTTATATTCAAAAGGATCAATTGCATCAATACAACCAATATTTACTGCTGCACCATTTGGATCGCTTCTTCTATTATGATGAGTATAAATGCCACAAATTTTACAAAAGAAGTGTTCGGCAATCATTGTATTAAATTTGTATGAAGTTAAATATTCTTCACCCTTAATAATTGATAAAGATTCTTTAGATACCATTGCCATTTTAGCATTTTTTCTTTTACATATTGAGCAATTACATTGTTTAACAATATCGAGATCATTATTAACTTCTAATTCTACTGCACCGCAATGACATTTTACATTATGTATCATAGAGCTCCTTATACATTGGCGCGCCCGAAATGATTCGAACATTTGACCTACCGCTTAGAAGGCGGTTGCTCTATCCACTGAGCTACGGGCGCATAATTTTTCATTTATCATAGTCTAAAAAATAAGGAAAGAAATTATACTTAATGTGTCCAAGGCTCTTTTCTATTTGTATCGAAATTTGAAGCATAACTTTTAGGCTTAATTTTTCTTTGCTTTGGTTCTTCAACAAAATATTGATAATTATTTTTTTTTGCCCATTCAATGGCTTGTTCTTTAGTATCAAAAAAAAGTTTAATCTGAGATTTGGTATCTAATGAGCTATTCCATCCCATTAAAGAATCTTTTACTTTTTCTACTTCAGAAATATATTCCGCTAACCACAATTTAGTTTTTTTAAAACCTGACTGCATAGAAGTTTTTGAAGGTTTGTAAATTTTTATAGTCATTAGATTGCTGTTTCAAAATATTTATCATTATAATCATTATAGTATTTTCCACCAGATTTTATATTTTGACAAAGGACTTGTGTTTCCCCTAATAATTTAGTTAAAAAGAAGTTACCAGTTTCAATTTTAGATTTATAAAAACTTTCATCTTGCTTTTCTAATTTTGCTAATGAAATTTCTATATATTGTAACCAAATATAACCTAGCGAAATCAAAGATGATAAATTTAGAAATTCTACAGCATGAGAATTAATTTCATTTTCATCATTTAAGGATTTAATATATTCAAAAATACTTTTGTAAGAATCATATGAAGGCTTAAATAAATCAATATATTTTTTCATATTTTGATTATTAGAAATTTTAACTTGATAATTATCAATCATAGTAAAAAATTCATTAAATAATGCACCATTATCAGTTTGTAATTTTCTTCCTATTAAATCTAAAGCTTGAATACCGTTTGTACCTTCATAGATTGTTGTAATTCTAGCATCTCTTACTAATTGTTCCATTCCATGATCAGTTATAAAGCCATGGCCGCCATAGATTTGCATAGCTCGATTTGTATTTTCTACAGATTTGTCTGAAGCATATGATTTAATAATTGGCGTCATGAGTGCTATAAAATTTTCAGATAGTTGCTTGTCTTTATCATCTGAAGAATTTTCAATATTATCAAAGTGATTTCCAGCCAATAAAGTTAAACCTCTAACAGCTTCATTAATCGATTTAATATACAATAAGTTTTTTCTTATTTCAGGATGAACAATTATGGGATCAGCAACTTGATTGCTAGAAGATAATTTTCCTTGTAAACGCTCTTTCGAATAATAAAGTGCTGATTGATAAGCAGTTTCTGATAAGCCTAAACCTTGTATGCCTACAAACAAACGAGCTCCATTCATCATTATAAACATCGCTCTCATTCCTTTATTAAGATCACCTACTAGCCAGCCCCTAGCTTCATTGTAATGCATTACGCAGGTTGGACTAGCATGAATACCCATCTTCTTCTCTATTGATCCACATTCAACTTTATTTCTTTCATCAAAATCACCACTGCCATTTGGTAAAAATTTAGGAACCAAGAATAAACTTATACCTTTTATACCAGGAGGGGCATTTGGTGTTCTTGCTAGTACTAAATGAATAATATTTTCACTTAGATCGTGCTCTCCACATGTAATAAAAATTTTAGTACCAGTAATACTATAACTTCCATCATCTAATGGTGTTGCCATTGTTTTACTTAATCCAAGATCTGTTCCACATTGAGGTTCAGTTAAATTCATTGTTCCTGTCCACTTACCACTAGTTAAATTTGGCAAATAAGTATTTTTCAAATCTTCATTAGCACTCTTTTCAATTGCATCGATTGCATTTGCTGTTAGACCTGGATAAAGACCAAATGACATATTAGTAGAGCTTATCATTTCATCTAAAATCATATTCATAATATAAGGAAGGTTTTGACCACCAAATTCTTCTTTTACTTTCAGTCCCTGCCAGCCATTTTCAGAAAAAGTTTTATAAGCTTCTTTAAATCCCTTTGGTGCAGTCACAACTCCATTATTAAATGAACATCCTTCGCTATCTCCACTTTGATTAAGTGGGAGTAAGGTTTCTTCACATAGTTTTGCTGCTTCTTCAATAATAAGCATTAGATCGCTTGTTTCTAAATCTAATTTTTTTAATGTTTCACTTTCCTTAAGATTTAAAAAATCCTCGATTAGAAATTTAAACTCACGTAGCGGTGTTTTATAAATTTGCATAATATTTAATTAATATTTTCTAACACAGTTGCAATACCTTGACCTAAACCTATACATTGCGTCGCTAATCCATACTTTTTATTATTATTGTGCAATAAAGTTGCAACTTTACCTGTAATCCTTGCTCCAGTAGCACCTAAAGGATGGCCTAATGCTATAGCTCCACCATGTATATTAACTTTATTTATGTCCATATTTAATTCTTTAATACATGCTAAAGATTGAGAAGCAAATGCCTCATTTAGTTCCACAATATCAATATCGGAAATAGATAAATTTGCTCTTTTTAAAGCTTTTTTAGATGCATTAATTGGTCCAAGGCCCATTAATTCTGGCGGACAACCAACTACAGCAGTGGATTTTATACGAGCTAAAATATTTAAATTATTTTTTTTTGCATATTCTTCCTCACACACAATTACTGCTGATGCTCCATCTGTTAATGGTGACGCTGTACCAGCTGTAACTGTTCCATTTTCATCAAAAGCAAGTTTTAACCCATCTAAAATTTCATGTGAGGTGTTAGGTCGAATTCCTCCATCTTTATTGATTATTTGATCATTATTTTTAATCGAAACAATTTCATTTTCGAATATGTTTGTTTCTCTAGCTGAATTAGCTTTAGAGTGGCTACTAATAGCAAAATCTTGTTGTTCTTTTCGAGAAATATTAAATTTTTTTGCAACATTTTCAGCTGTAATACCCATAGACATGTATATATTTGGGTTATCTTTACTTAATTGAGGATGAGGATCGTATGTTAAACCATTCATAGGTATAAATGTCATACTTTCTACACCACAACATAAGAAAACGTCTCCAGAGTTAATTGCAATTGCACCAGTTGCATCATGAATAGCTTGCATGGAAGAGCCGCACCATCTGTTAACTGTCATACCTGCTACATGCTCAGGCATATCTGTCATGAATGAAACAATTTTAGCAATATTATTTCCTTGTGCTCCTTCAGGATACGCACAACCAGTAATGATATCCTCTATGTCATTTTTATTTATTTGTATTTCATTTAGTAATTGATTTATTGTTTGTGATAGAATGTCTTCTGGTCTTATATTTGCCATTTCTCCTTTGCGAGCAAAAGTGAATGGTGATCTTTTGTAACCCACAATAACAGCATTTCTCATTTAAAACTCCATTAAAGAATGTACCTTAATTCCTTTTTCAATTAATTTTTTATCACCATTTAATTCAGGTAAATTTATTATAAAGCCTGCTCCAACAATATTTTTATCCTTGAACTTATTTATTAATTCTACTGCCGCAAGTGCAGTTCCACCAGTAGCTAAAAGATCATCAATAATTAGTAAGTCTTTATGAGCATCTAAAGCATCAGTATGGATATGCATTTCAGTTGATCCATATTCTAAATCGTATGAGACTTTGAAAGTATCAAATGGAAGTTTATGTGGCTTTCTCAACGGAACAAATGCTGCATTTAAAAAATAAGCTATTGCCCCTGCCATAATGAATCCACGAGATTCTATACTTAAAACTGCATCTATTTTTTTATTTTGCCATGGTTTTACCATGTCATCAATGACTTGTTTAAAGTGTCCTGCATTTTGCAACAATGTTGTAATATCTCTAAATTGAATTCCTTCGACAGGATAATCAGCAATTGTTCGAACGTATTCTTTCATTAGTTTTTCTCAATGTCTTTTATATCAAATAAAGTAACAGGTGCAAAATTTGAAGAACAATCGTACGTTTTAGTATAAGGGAATTTTAAAAATGAGTTTGAGATTTGATTACTAACATCTAATTTCTTTTCAAAGTGATTTATCAATAACTTATTTGGGTTTGCATGGGGTGCAATATTCCGAATATACTTAATTGTATTTTCAATATTAGTTTTGTTTTCTCTACATAGCAAATAGGTAGCTGTTGCCATTGATCTTGAGACACCACACCAACAATGAATAACAATATCTTCATCATAAGCATAAGTAGAAGTAAAATTAGCTATTGAATTTACATGCTCTTCCGCAGGTAGAATTTGTGGTATTTCATCAGTATTCAATCGAAATATTTTATTATTGCTACTAATTTCAATAATATCATCAAATCCTAACTTTAAATGATTTTTTACACCTTTGGGTGTTTCTGGTGCATATCCTGGATCAATTACTGAAACAAGATATTTGGGCTGTATGCTTTCACACACATTAGGTAAATCATTAAGAGAACAAACAATTATCATAAAAAAAGGGTGGTATAAACCACCCTTAACAAAAGTAAAATAATTAAACTACTCTGCAGTTGCATCAGCTAATATTTCATTAGCATCTTCATTTAATTGATTTAATGTTGAAATGATATCATCACCATTAATGATTGCTGCATAAGCTTTTTCAACCTCACCTCTAACTGAATAATAACCAGGAACTGATGGTTCACCTTTTCCGTATTGAACCATTGTTAATGATTTATCATATTGAGGTAATTCAGCTCTTTTTTCAGCAATTAATGGATGATCTGCAGAAGAAGTTCTAACAAAACCATATCCACTTTCAGTTGACCAAACTGCTGAGTTCTCAGTATTAGAAATATATTTCATCCACTGATATGCTGCTACCATTCTATTAGCATCGCCTGAATTTCCCATAATTAAACCACCGCCATATAAGTTAAGCACTGGTTCACTAGTGGTGTATGATAATGGAGCAACATCCCAATTACCATTATAACCCTCTTCAATAGCTTTCTGGAAATAAGTGATACCAGAAGTAGATCCTGCAGCAAATAAGACAGAACCTTGTCCCAAGTATTGCTGGTCAGTGTATTTACCTCTTGCAACTATTGCACATCCTTTATTAGCCATTCCTTGAATGAATTCCATAGCTTCAATGGCTTTAGGTCCATTGTAAATATATTTACCATTATCATAGTCAAATACATCACCTCCATGAGCAAATACCCATGCTGCAAAGTTACTTGCATCAGTATCTATTTCGTATCCATAACTTGGAACATCTTCACCCATCTTACCACTATAATCTTGATTGGTTGCAGCACATGCTGCTTCCGCAAAATCAGCAGGCGTTTTAGGAGCATCTAAACCTAGTTCCTTTAACCAATCAGCATTGTAATAAAGGATCTCTATTGATTTTCCAACTTCATGTAATAGTTTTGGATTTCCATCAAAATATGGTGAAAAGCCAACAGTCCAGTTTGCACCCCAATCTGCTATATCATCTTGAGAAACACCCCATTTTTTACTATTTGCTAAAATATTTTGATCAATTGAAGCGCCAATTAAGTACATGTCTGCAGCAGCGTTACCATAACCTCTTGCAACATCTGCTATATCTTTTGTTCCAGCGGCAGACATCATAGCAGATTGAACTTTTCCGTAATGCCCTTTGTGAACAACATTAACTTTTATTCCTGTTTCAGCTTCAAATCTTTCAGCTCTTGCCATCATTGCATCTAATCTTTCATCTGAATATTGAACCCAGAATTCAACAGTTTGACCTGAAGGATCTGCATTTTCAATATCTTGTGCAGTAATTGCGAATGATTGCGAGGAGATAAAAAATAAAGAAGCTAAGAAGAAATTTAAAATATATTTATAAAATTTCATAATCACCCCGTAAAAATATGAATTAATATAGAGGTAAAATTAAAGTTTTGTTACAAAAAATTTACTGATTTATTCTTTTAATCCAAAGTTTGATATACTTTCTATGAATAACTTCTGAGTAAAAAAGTATAATACTAAAATCGGGAATATTGCAATTAAGCAAGCAGCCATCAATAAATTAAAATTAGGTCCCACTTCTCTCACAAAACTATAGATAGAAACTGTTACAGGATACCAATCATCTCTAGTTAATATAAGTAAAGGCCAAGCAAAACTATTCCACGCTATAATAAAAGTAAATAAAGAGACTGTCACAATAATAGGTTTACTCATTGGGATTACTACCTTGAGTAAAAAATTTAAATGAGAAGATCCATCAAGTCTTGCCGCATCCCATAATTCATTTGGTATCTTTTTAAAATATTGTCTTAATAAGAAAATTACAAATATATTCCCCATAAATGGAACTGTTAAACCTTGAAGACTATTCATCCAAGAAGGTCCAAATGGCAATGGAATAATTTCCCCTCTGATAATTAATAAATGAGGTAATAATGTAATGATTTCTGGGATCATTAATGAAAGTAACAACATGTAAAATATTATATTTTTAAATGGGAATTCTATTTTAGCAAAAGAGTATGCTGCTGGAATACTAGTTAATAAAACGCCAATGACAATTATTGAACTTATTATTAAACTATTAAATGTATAACGTTGAAATCTATTAGATGTCCAAACTTCATAATAATTTTCAAACATCAATTTTTTTGGAAATAAATATTGATTTGATGCTTCTCCCGCTGTCATCAATGATGTTGATATCATGTAAAAAAATGGGTAAATTGAAATAATAAAAACTATTAATAAAATTAAATAAGGTATCCTTGTTTCAGCATTAATAATTCTAGTCATAACTTAACCTTTTTCTAAAAATTACATATTGCGATATTGCTAAAATATTTAGAAGTATAAATAAAATTACTCCTTCAGCTGCAGCATAACCATATTTCACTCTACCCCAAAAATGATCAAAAATTTCTATTGTAACAACATCCATTGTATCTCCTGCAGAAGAAGTCTGCATAACAAAAATACTATTGAAAGCTTGAAAGGTATTTATAAAACCAGTCAACATTAGAAAAAATATAATGGGCATTAATAGTGGTATGGTAATCTTAATAAATGTTTGCCATCTACTAGCTCCCTCTGCTTTTGCAGCCTCATATAAATCAGAGGGTATAATTGATAAACCAGCGAGTAAAATTATTGCATAGTAGCCAGTATAAGACCATATACCATATATGATTGATGACATTAGAGCTAAACTTGGTCCAGCTAGTAGACCTTCTACTTTGATACCAAATAAAACTTCTGTAATAGGTCTTTTATCAAATAACCACATTTGAGGCTCAAAACCAAATACTCCTATTAGCTGATTTAAAAAAGAATTTTCAGCTTTACCAAATATTAAAAAAAAGACTGCAGCACCCATTACAGCTGGCGTAATGTAAGGAAATAGTAAAATCATTTGAAAGAATTGTTTACCAGCTAGTTTTTGATACAACGCAAATGCTATTATTAACCCTAATCCAACCTCAAAAATTATAGTGAAAAACGAATAATAAAAAGTATAAATAAGAGAGTAAAGATAGTCTTCATCACCTGTTAAAATCATTTTTTCCCAGTTGATATTAATTAATATTATTCCAATAATTAATATTGCTATAGATAAAAATGCTAAATAGATTTTATTTTTTACTTTATTTTTAAATTCACTCCACAATCCATAACTCAATATCAACAATAATAATCCTAAAACAAATAACCAAAAAGCAGGTATATCTCCAAGTATTCTTTGATAATTCTCAAATCCTAAAAATCTCCCTTTAAAAACTTTCCACTTGTGTACACTCATATACATTCCAAAGAAAACAGGAAAAATTCCAAATAGACTGATTATTAAAACAGCAGGAAGAATTAATAGATATCCTGTAAGTTTTTCTGAATGTTTTAATAAGAATTTATTCATTAATTTTTATAAGATCACCTTTATTTATTGTACCATCATTTAAAGGATCTAAATATATTCCTAAATTTATATGGTTGTATATTTTTTTTAGGTTTAAAGGAATATTAAGATTTATATCAGAAGTTTTGGGCTTAATATTAGTTGCTGAACATCTGGGAATTTCTTTAATAACTTTAAATTTTATTTCATTGATTGATAAAACTTTACCTACTAGCTTTCTTTCTTCCCATTTATCTAAATCTTCTACATACATATTTCCTCTAAAACGCTCATATTCAATTTTATGATTAGAGAGGTTTTCAAAGTCTTTAATACTGTTTAAATTTATTAATGATATTGATTTATTTGGCATTGTATCAAAAAAAGGATTCATACTATCTTTTAATAAATTAATATTATTTATATTTGGAAAAATATCCTCAAGTTTAGTACATAAGATTTTTACTTCATGTTGATTATCAATATCTGTTTTTAAAATTATTTTATTTTCAAATTCTAGTTTTAAAAAATTATCTTCTAATAAAAAATTATATTGATTTAACTCAGGATATTTTTTTAATGATAAAAATTTGTATATTTCTCGTTTTAAAGGATTATTTTTTATTAATTCTATATCTTTAAGATTAAGATTATTAGTGAAAGCAAATATTCGATCATTTTTTATACCAATATTTTTAATTATCTCTAAGTTATCTACATTATTGAAAGAAAGAGATTTTACAGGAGAAAAATATAGGTTTTTAATTTTCACTTATATTAGCATTTAAGTTTTTTTTAAAAAATACTGATCTAAAAATGAATCTAACCAATTTGATATATTCTTATTATATTTATAACGATAATAAAGTTGAACAAATATATTTTGAGCACCTTTGACGAATAATTTTTTAGGATTTTTTAATAAAACTAAATACAGCCATCTCATATGAAGTTTAAAATTTACTTCAGGATGAAATTGCAGCGCATAACAATTTTGATATTTAAAAGCTTGATTATTAAAAATGTCACCCCTAGCTAATAACTCACAACCAGTAGGAAGAGAAAATCCTTCAGAATGAAATTGAAAAAAAATCTTTTGAGAATTAAAAAGATTTTTTGCATTTTCAGTTGGTTCGATTTTATAAAAACCAATTTCTGAAAGTCCGTCTTTATTAGTTGTTATTTCTGAACCTAAACATTTAGCTAATAATTGAGCACCAAAACAAATTCCAAGATAAGGAATGTCAGTTTTTATAACTCTGTTTATCCATTCTAATTCTTTATTTATATATTCATCTTCATCGTTTATGCTTCCTGGTGCGCCAAATACTACTATAGCTGAATATTGGTTAATATTTGAAGGAAGTTCTTCTCCCAAAGGTGGTCTACATATTTCAGCAACATATCCCCTATCTCTAAATTTATTTCCTACATCTCCTGGAACAGAAGTTTTTTGATGTAATACAAACAAAACCTTATTCATACTAAATTATTAATAATAAATATTTTATTAATATGAAAATATTATTTCATAAAAATTATAACTATTTTGTATATTAATCTAGGTTGATAATTATGTGACAAAATAATCAATATCTAAGATCTTTATGTAAAACATAAGAGTAAAATAACCAAAATTCATCATTACAACAAAACTGATAAGCATATTGATTGATTTTGGAAGTGAATTTCCTAAAAAATCATCCCAAAAAACCCTTTCTAAATATAGAGCTAATTCAAAGTATATAAGCGTAATGATTGCAGCGTTGAAGATTATTAAAGAAGTCAATCCATTAAGACTCAATAAATAATTAATAAAAATTAATGTCAAAGAAGAAAAAGAATAAATAAATAAATTTATTAAGATTTTTTTATTTTTTGAAAATTTTTTGAAAAAAATAATGTATCTTGTGTTTAAAAATAACAAAATTAATATCGAGCTAAAAAAAGAAATAATTAATATTTTTGTTATTTGATATTCCATTTATATGTATTTTTTATATAACTAAAAAATATATAAGAAAAATAAGAAAATGAAATTTGATAATGAAACTAGTATTATTCAACAAAAAATAGCGAATGGTTATGCTGGAGTTTCACGAAGACTAGCTATTGTAAATTCCTTAAATTTAAAGACTAATGAAACTGTTATTGATATTGGATGTGGCGGTGGTCATTTAGTCGAAGAAATTTCATTATCTGTTGGAGAGCAAGGCAAAGTAATAGGAATTGATCCAAGTCAAGATCAATTAGATGTTGCAAGCGATAAATGTAAAGATCAAAATAATGTGGAACTTATTTGTACGACTGCTGATGATATCAATATAGATGATGCATCATGTGATAAAATTACAGCTACACAAACATTAGAATATATCGAAGATATAGATACATCCTTAAAGGAAATAAAAAGAATTTCTAAAACTAATTCTAAATTTGTTAATGTCTCAATTCTTTGGGACTATTTTAGATTTTATGGACCAGAAAAAGAAATTAATGATCTCATTCATGAAGCATTTAGAGCGCATTGTTTTCACCAAATGCTTCCACTTGATTTGAATGGTAAATTAAAAAAACTTGGATATAAAAATATAAGTTCTCAAAATTTATCGTATTTAATTACAAATAGAGATAATAATTCACCTGCAATTTTTTATGAAACTATGTTAAGTAAGTTTGCTTTAAGCCAAGGTGTTTCAGAAGACAAAGTAGATGATTGGAAAAAACAATTAAATAAATCTGAAAAAGTAGGTAATTTCGGATTTACAAGTTTTCCAGTTTTAACTGCGGCATACTTAAGTTAATTTAAAAAATGAAATTAAAAGTTTATTTATCTGGTGAAATTCATACTAATTGGCGAGATGAGATTATAGATAAATGTAAATCTAAGAATTTAGAAATAGAATTTTCATGCCCGATTACCAATCATGAATTATCAGATGATGTTGGTGTAAAAATACTTGGTGAAGAAGAAAAAAAGTTTTGGCACGATAACAAAGGAGCCAAAATAAATGCTATTCGAACCAGAAATTCGATTGAAAAAGCAGATATAGTTATAGTACGTTTTGGTGAGAAATATAAACAATGGAATGCTGCTTTTGATGCAGGATATGCATCAGCTTTGAATAAATCTCTCATAATAATGCATAGTGATGAACATCAACATGCTTTAAAAGAAGTAGATGCAGCAGCACTTGCTGTTACAAAAAACGTTGATGAGATTGTAAATATTTTACAGTATTCTGTTGAAGGATCATTAGAGTTTTAGTTATTTACCAAAAATTCCTAATTTAACACCGTAATCAACTGCAATTCCATAATCAGGATCATCATCACTATCAACTATCAATTGACCGGTTTTTCTTAAAAGGCTGTGGCAGTCCTTCGTAAGATGTCTTAACTTTACTTGTTTGCCTAATTTGGAATATTTTTCTGCAATATCCTCAATTGCTTTTAAAGCAGATTGATCAATAACTTTTGAATTTGCAAAATCTATTATTACTAAATTAGGATCTGCGGAAGGTTTAAAAATTTCTAAAAAACTATTAGTGGAACTAAAAAAAAGAGGTCCTTCAATTTCATATACCTTAGCACCTTTTTCTGTTCTTGATTGTCTCTCAATTGCTCTAATTCTTGAAGCAGATTTCCAAGCAAATACTAATGCATTAATAATAACTCCAGCAACTACAGCAACAGCTAAATCTTCTAATACAGTTATTAAAGTAACTAAAACAATTACCAATGCATCCGATCGAGGAACAACAAATAATAATTTTAGTGAATTCCAAGCAAATGTTCCAATTACGACCATAAACATAACCCCTACTAATGATGCTATAGGAATAAGTTCAATTAAGTTTGAAGTATACAGAATAAAAATTAGTAAAAAAATTGATGCAGATATGCCAGCAATTCTTGTTCTGCCTCCAGATTTCACATTTATCATGGACTGTCCAATCATAGCACAACCACCCATACCTCCAAAAAAGCCAGTGATACCATTAGCGACACCTTGAGCTAAACATTCTTGTCTAGTTCCACCTTTTTTGTTAGTAATTTCTCCTACAAGATTAAGAGTTAACAAGCTTTCAATTAGTCCAATAGCAGCCAAAATAATTGCGTAAGGAAAGATAATGAAAAAAGTATCTAAATTAAGTGGAACTGTTGGAATGGAAAAATTTGGAAGTCCTCCTGCTACACTTGCTAAATCCCCTACTCTTGGAACGGGTAAATCTAAAAGTAAAACTAGAAAAGTAACTAGAAGAATTGCAGCTAATGTAGATGGAATGAATTTAGTAACCCTTGGTAAATACCATATGATTAACATGGTTAAGAAAACTAATACTAAAGAATATGTAAGCACCTCTCCAGACATCCATGTAAATGTTCCATCAAAATTATATATTTGAAATTGATGCAATTGAGATAAACCAATTACGATGGCTAAACCGTTTACAAAACCTAACATTACAGGTTGAGGAACCATGCGCATAAATTTTCCTAATTTAAAAATACCTGCAAGAAATTGTAAAATTCCCATCAGGATTACAGTGGCAAATAAGTATTGGACTCCATGTTCCGATACTAATGACACCATAACCACAGCTAATGCTCCTGTTGCTCCAGAAATCATTCCAGGTCTTCCTCCAAAAATTGCAGTTACTAATCCTACAATAAAGGCAGCATATAATCCTGAAAGTGGAGTTACACCTGCTACAAATGCGAAAGCAATTGCTTCTGGAACAAGTGCTATTGCAACAGTTAATCCAGATAGAATTTCAATTTTAAAAAGTGAAAAGGAAGCTTTTCCCTTTGGAATATATTCGTCCTTATTTAATCCAAGAGAATTTGCAAATTGATTAACTGTTGATTTTATCATTAAGATCTATGTTAATTAAATAGGTAAATTAATTTATAAGTAAACAAAATCTACCAAACAGATTTGTATATATTATAGGCATCAGATTCTTCAATTTTCCGAGGATTATTAACTAATAATCTGGTTTGTTTCATTGCTTCACTAGCCATCAACTTGCAAGCTTCCTCAGGAATTTCTAAATCTCTAAGCCTATAAGGTAAATTAAGTTCCTTACACAATCTTTCTAAACCATCTATAAAATTGTTACACAAAAAGTCATCATTTTTACTATTATCTAAATTTTTAAATACGTATGGTGAAAGATGAGCATAATTTTTTTTTGTTTCTTCATTTTTGGAATTGAATTTCATAACACTTGCAAGAACTAAAGAATTTGATAACCCATGAGGGATATTAAATAAACCTCCGATGGGATATGCTAATGCATGAACTGCTGCTACTGGAGAATTTGCAAAAGCTTTACCTGCTAGCATTGATCCAAGTAGCATATTTGATCTTGCATTTATATTATGTCCATCAAATACAGCAGTTTTAATTGATGAGCCAAGAAGCTTGAGTGCTTCTATGGATAACATTTTTGAAACAGGATTATTGTTTGAATTTATAGATGTAAAAGCTTCAATTGCATGAACCATTGCATCTATTCCAGTTGATGCAGTTATATTAGCGGGTAAATTAGTTGTTAACAATGGATCTAAAATTGCAAGATCAGGTAATATAAATTTAGAAGAAACTCCTTTTTTTTCTTTATCATCCATCGTTATTATTGAAATTGGTGTAACTTCTGATCCAGTTCCTGCTGTTGTAGGAATAAGTACAAGTGGTAGCCTTGGGCCTTTTGCATTATTAACACCCCATATTGTTTCAATTTGCTGATTTGATCCAAGAAGTAAAGATACAAGCTTTGCAACATCCATAGATGAACCCCCACCAAAACCTAAAACTCCAGTAGATTCAAATTCTCTTGCATCACTAAATGCATTTAATAATGTTTTTTTTGATGGATCAGACTCAACATCATTAAATATTTTAATATTACAATTTTTTTTAAGTTTTTTAATTGTTGGCTCAATCAAGCCTAATTCAGTCAAACCTCTATCAGATACTACAAATATATTTTTACCCAATGTATCAATAATCTGACTACAAGAATTAAGAGAAGTTTCATTACCAAAAATTAATCCTGAAGTAGAATAAAAATTAAACATTAAAAATCAAAATAAATTAATACTTTTTATTTGGGTTTAAACCTGTAGGAATTTTTTTTCCATTAATAAGAAAATGAGGTGATTTTCCTAGTTCTACCAACTCTGGTCTACCATCTAAATAATTTTTAATATTATTAAGTTTTTCAAAATTATTGATAAATTTTTTCAAATTTGGAAAATTTGAGAAAATATTTTTATCTAATATTAAGCACATTGAAAAATGATGATAAGCATTAAAATCACAGTAAAATGGATCATTGCCTATAAAAAAATTACCTGAACTATTTTGTAAAAGTTTTTCAAAATTATTTAAAGAATTTGGCAAAATATCTTCTAAAAGTTTCTTTTTATTAGAATTATATTTTTCACCAAAAGTCATATTTATAGTTGGATTCAAAGGAGAAAACATTTCATGAGTTGATTCAAAGACTGCATCACAGTACGCTAATTGAAATTCATCGGAAGGTTTTGTTTTTGTTAAATTAGAGAGATATCGAATAATTGTATTGCTTTGCCAAATATATTTATCTTCATTAATTATTAAAATTGGTAATCTATTAAAAATAATATCCTTTTTAACTTCTGCCCAGCTACTTCCGTAATGATCCCATACCATTTTGTATTCATAGGGAATATCTGCATAATGCAGCATCATCTGGGGAGCTTCACACAGAGCCCTCATGTTGCCATATATAAGTTTCAAATCCATTTAATTTTTACTAAAGCAAATATGATAATTTTAAAGAAGAAAATGAAATAATGGTCGGGGAGAAAGGATTCGAACCTTCGACCCCCTGGTCCCAAACCAGGTGCGCTACCAGGCTGCGCTACTCCCCGAAAAAATTTGTTATATTCATAAATAACCTAAAAACAATCTTTTATGTTTGTTTTCTAAAATAATATTTATTATAATTAAAACAGGGGTGCTTAAATGCTGAGATTTATACCCTTTTAACCTGATCTGGATAATGCCAGCGGAGGAAACATGAAAACTATAATAATTTTTTTAACTACCTTGTTTATTTCTTTCTCAATCTATGCAGAGAAACTAACCATTTATACATACGACTCTTTTGTATCAGAATGGGGTCCAGGACCCATAATTGAAAAAATATTTGAAGAAAAACATAATGCGGATATAGAATTTGTTGCTGTAGACAGTGCAGCAACATTATTGAATAAAGTTATATTAGAAGGTGATACTTCCAAGGCAGATATAGTTTTAGGTCTTGATATGAATTTATTTGATTTAGCCAAACAATCTGAGCTTTTTACAACTCATAATATCAATGACATAAACAACTTAATTAATTTACCATTAAAATGGGAAAGTAATAAATTTGTTCCATATAATTATGGATACTTTTCTTTTGTGTATAATGAAGCAAATTTAGCAACACCTCCAAAATCAATGGATGAGTTGATTAATTCTACTAATGCTAGAATTGTAATTCAAGACCCGAGAACATCTACCCCTGGTTTAGGATTATTAACTTGGATGAAAGCATTATATGGAGATAAAGCTGGGGATGAATGGAAAAAATTAAATAAAAAAATTATTTCTGTTACCAAAGGATGGACAGATGCCTATTATAATTTTTTTATGGCTGGAGAAGCTGACATGGTATTAAGTTATACTACATCTCCAGCAGCACATATAATGTTTGAAGAAAGGTATGATATTCTTGCTACAACTTTTGAAGAGGGAAATTATATAACAATTGAATTTGCAGGCATTTTAAATAATTCACAAAATAAAGATTTAGCAAATAAATTTCTTAACTTTATGTTATCAAAAGAATTTCAATCAGTCATACCATCAACAAATATTATGTACCCCGTTACAAATATAAAAGATTTACCTGAGGCATTTGATAAACTAGATGTTCCTAACTTTATTCAAATGGATCCAAAAGAAATTAATAAGAATAAAGAAAAATGGATTGATGAGTGGCTTAATGCCTCGTAAATAAATTGTATTATAAATATAATTATTCAGTATTATT
Source organism: uncultured Alphaproteobacteria bacterium (assembly GCA_902614395.1). Lineage (GTDB taxonomy): Bacteria > Pseudomonadota > Alphaproteobacteria > HIMB59 > CACPNW01. The sequence goes on from CACMKW010000015.1 coordinate 22,698, forward strand.
TTTTTTTGGGTTAATAATCCTATTGCCTTTCGTAGGTATTTTTTCAAAAATTAACTTTGATTTAGAGGTAATTTATAATTTTTTTCAAAATTCTTATACACATCGTCTAATTTATTTCTCACTCTATCAAGCTTTTCTTTCAGCACTATTTAGTTGTTTTTTAGCTATTCCATTCGCATTAGCATTAAATAGACATAAGAATTTAAAAATTATTAAATTTATCATTTCTCTTTGTGGTTTTTGCTTTGTAATACCGACAATTTTAATAGTGTTTGCAGTAATTAAACTCTTTGGAAATAATGGTTTTTATAACTCATATTTTAATTTGTACGAGAATTTTTCAATAGAGACAATTTTTGGAATAAAAGCAATTTTAATTGCTCATATACTTCTAAATACACCATTTGCGACTCGATTATTTTTTCAATCCTTAAATAGTATTCCTTTAAAATATTATGAAATATCTAGTTCTCTAAATATTACTTTTTTTGGCAATCTTCTAAAATTAGAGATGCCTTATATAAGACAAAATTTTTTTACTGTGTTCTCAATAATATTCTCTCTTTGTTTCTTAAGTTTTGCAATAGTAATGGCGTTAGGTGGTGGACCTATGTATTCTACAATTGAGGTGGCAATTTATCAATATGCACTTTTTGAACTAAATTTTAATAAAGCAATATTATTAAGTTTTTTACAAATTTTTATCTGTTTATTTTTTTTATTTATTGGTTTTTACAAATTAAAAGGTTCAAATTTTTTTGAAATAGATCAAATTAATTTTATTCATCCTCATAAAGAATACAAAACTATAAAAATTATAGATTTTTTAACAATTGTATTTTTTTCGATATTTCTTTTTTCTCCAATACTTTCTGTAATTTATCATTTTATAAATAATGGTATTTATTTATCTTTAATTAATGAAAAATTTTTAGGATCTTTTTTTAACTCTATTATTATTTCAGTTACTACAGGAATAATTGTTTGTATATCTGGGTTTATAATTTCATCTATACTTGTAATAAATTATAAAAATATGATTTTTCAGCAATCAATTTTTTTAACAAGCTCTTCAATAATAATTATTTCTCCAATTATATTTAGTCTTGGTTATTTCATTATACTAGGTGAATTAAGATATGTGCAATTTTTTAAATATTTTGTGATAGTTTTGATAAATTGTCTATTCTTATTACCTTTTTCTATATTAATACTGTTTAATAACCTGAAAAATATTTTTTTAAATTTTGAAAATTTTCAGCAAACTTTCCGAATAAGCATAATAAATTATTTTATTATTTTGTTGCCTATGATTAAGAAAAATATAATTTTTGTTTTTGCATTTTCAACGGTTATTACTTTTGGTGATTTTACAATAATATCATTTTTTAAAGATCAAAACTTTGATACCTTGCCATCTTACTTATATAAATTGATTAGTGTCTATAAATTTAACGAAGCTTCCTTTGTTGCTGGTGTAATTTTAATACTAAGTATGATTATTTTTTTATTTATTGATAATTTAAATTACCAAGGCAAGTCAGCCATTAAAACGTGAAGATAAATACTTGCTACATAACCAATAAATATAACTGGAGTCCATTTTAAATGTCCAAAAAAAGTGTAATATCCTCTGGCTTGTCCCATAAGTGCTACACCTGCAGCTGAACCAATTGACAATAGGCTACCACCCACTCCTGTTGTTAATGTAACTAGTAACCACTGATCAATTGACATTTCCGGTCTCATAGTAATTACAGCAAACATCACTGGTATATTATCTACGATAGCTGACAAAACACCTACTATAGAATTTGCCATTGTTGGACCAAGACCAATATATAAGAATTCTGAAACAACAGTTAGGTAACCTATAAAACCTAAACCACCTACACTTAAAATAACTCCAAAGAAGAATAATAAAGTGTCCCATTCAGCTCTTGAAACTTTTCTAAAGAAATCAAATTTTTCGTCTTCAACAGATGGATCATGTGTAATTTGTAAATAAAAAGAATATAACCCAAGAAGACCAAGACCAAACATCATGCCAAGCATTGGAGGCAAGTGAAGAATATTATGGAAGTTTACAGCACTAAAAATTGTAAGCAAACCTAAAAAGATAATTACTCGTCCGCCTCTTTTCATATATTCTCTATCAGAACTAATTTGTGGTTTTTCATTTGGAATAAAGAAATACATAACTGCTGCAGGAATTATGTAATTAACAACAGAAGGAAAAAATATTTTAAAAAATGTAAAAAATTCGACAATACCAGCCTGCCATACCATTAAGGTAGTTATATCTCCAAATGGACTAAAAGCACCACCTGCATTTGCTGCAACAACTATATTAATACAACCAATAGATATAAATTTTGTATTACCTTTACCACAGGCCATTACTACAGAGCACATGACTAGTGCAGTTGTTAAATTATCAGCTATAGGAGATAAGAAAAAAGTAATTATACCTGTGAATATAAATAATTGTCTAAAGCTAAATCCCCTTGATGTTAATTGGTATCTGACTACATCAAAAACTTTTCTTTCTTCTAAAGCATTGATGTAAGTCATAGCAACGAGAAGAAATAGGAAAAGTTCTGCAAATTCTAAGATATTATGCTCTAAAGCATACTCAATTTCTTTGGCATATTGCTTATCAGAAGAAAAATGGAAAGCTATAATACCCCATATTACAGCAGCTGAAATAATAACTGGTTTAGATTTTCTTAAATGGCTAAATTCTTCAGCCATTACAACAGCATATGCAAGAACAAATACAATAAGGCTTAAAATGCCTACATATGACGTTGTTAGATCTATTTCCATAGTTTTAAATTAAAGGCAATTACGTCTTTTTCAATCCCGAAATCATATAGATTATTGTGTATTGCTTCGTCAATAAAAACACTCTTTTTTATTACTTTTGCTTTATCATAAAGCTTAGTACTGTGTTCATGCGGTACAATTTCATCCTTTTTTCCACTAATTATAAGTAATGGCGAGGTAATTTTATCAATTTTACTTAAGTTATCGAATTTATCTTTAACTAAATATTTTGTTGGAAATATTTTATATCTTTTTTTTGCAATATCATTGATAGATGTAAATGGCGCCTCTAAAACAATAGATAAAAATTCGTATTTTGTGCCCATTTCTACTGCAGCACCAGATCCGAGTGATTCTCCATAAATCACTAATTCTTTGAATTTAAATTCAGTATTATTTTTAATCCATTTTAATACTGCTTCTGCATCTTTATATAAATTTTTTTCTGTTGGATTTCCTTCGTTACCTCCAAAACCTCTCCAGGAAACTAAAAGTACGCTCCAATTTTTTTCGATATACCTCTGGATTCTGTAAGCTCTGTCTCCGATATGAAAAGAATTACCATGAAAATAAACTAGTAAAGGGAGTGAATTATTCCCTTTATGATACCATGATAATAGCTTTAAGTTATCCTCAGTTTTAATATAAACTTCTTCTGTATTATCCAAGTTATAATCCTTTGGTGCGCCTGGATGTCCTGATTTATTAAAAACAATGCGTCTTTGAAAGATATACAAGAGAAAACCTAAAAAAAAATATAGAAAAATTGCAGAAAAAATGTAATTCATTACTTATTATAATATTATGAGAATAGAAAACAAAGTAATTGATCCTCTAAGTCCTTACAGTCGCGCACTGAAAAAAATAGAGGAAAGTGGTATAAGACCAACAAAACAAAGAAGAATTTTAGCTAAATTAATTTTTGAAAAAGGTGACAGGCATATTTCTGCTGAAAATCTTTTTGATGAAGTAAAAAAGGAAGACAGAAAAATTTCTATGGCTACAATTTATAACACCTTAAAACAATTTACCTCATTAGGATTAATAAGAGAAATAGTTGTTGATCAAAATAAATCACTCTATTGTAATAATAATAAATCTCATTATCATTTGTATATTGAAGACGAAGGTAAGATTCATGATATACCTACAAAAAATATTAATCTTGATATACCTTCTATTCCTGCTTGTCTCTCATTGCATAATATTGATGTTATTGTCAGAGTTAGATCTCTTAAAGAAGACCAAAAAAAGAATTAAATTGTTATGCACAACATAAAGTTGTGGTCTCCAAATAATAAAAAAACAAACCTCCACAAGTTTATTAATCAACTAGATAAAAGTTTAAATATAAAAAATTATGCTGACTTGCATAATTGGAGCATAAAACATAAAAATGAATTTTGGAGTAATGTATGGGATTTCACAAATTTTGTTGGTGAAAAAAAAGGTAAAATTTTTAAAACAGCACCTGAATTTACTAATAATAAATTTTTTGATGAATGTAAGATAAATTATGCTGAAAATTGTTTAACAAGGGATGATGATGATGATGCAATAATATTTTACTCTGAAAAAAAAATTAAGAGAAATTACTCTTGGAGAGAGCTTAAAAGTGCAGTTTTGAAATTTGCAAATTATTTAAAAAATAATAACATTGAAAAAAATGATAGGATAGCTGCTATACTTCCTAATATACCTGAAACTGTAATTTCATTTTTATCTACAGCACAATTAGGTGCTATTTGGTCATCATGTTCATCAGATTTTGGTAAGAAAGCAATTATAGATAGATTTAAACAAATTGAACCAAAAGTATTATTATTTTCAGATTATTATTTTTATAACAATAAAAAAATTGATACGACAAAAATTATAAAAGATGTTGTATATAATATCCCAAGTATAGAAAAAATTATTTTAATACCATATGAATTTAATGAAACAGATTATCAATTAGATTTTGAATACGATAATTTGTGCAAGATTTTACAACAAGAAATTGCGTATAGTAAATTTGAAAAGTTTAATTTTAATCACCCACTGTATATTCTTTATTCGAGTGGAACTACTGGAGTACCAAAATGCATTGTTCACA
>CACMKW010000016.1 GCA_902614395.1 uncultured Alphaproteobacteria bacterium
ATGTCAAAGTGATAGATCACAACATAAAAATAGATCTAATGCAATGAAAATGATTAAATCAAGAATTTATGAAACTGAACTTCAAAAAAGAAAAGAAAATGAGAATCTCAAAAACAAAGAAAAAAAGGATATTGGATGGGGTAATCAAATAAGATCATACGTTTTACATCCTTATAAATTGATTAAAGATTTAAGAAGTGGATATGAGACTTCAAATGTAAATGATGTTTTAGATGGAAAGCTAGATGATTTTTTAGAAAATTCTCTGACTTTGTAAATAATCTATATTATTTTTAAAATTCCAATCTTTTTTTTACCAACTGCTATTTTAATTTCTTTAAATGCTGAATATTCACTTAAAGATAGATCATTGTTTTTATACAACTTATCGTTTACTTTAATTCCATCAGATTTAATTAATCTTTTTACCTCACTTCTGCTATTAGCTAGTTTAAGTTTCTCAATAGCATCTAAAATTGTAAAATTGTTATTTTTTATATCTGTTTCACTATGTGAAATATTTGGTAATCTTTGATCAACAATTTTTGAACTAAATGTATTATCAGCGATTTCTAAAGCTTCATCAGCATCTTCTATTCCTCTAACAATTTTTGTTACTTCATAAGCCAATATTTTTTTTGCTTCATTTATTTCTTGATTTTTAAGCAAAGAAAGTTTTTTTATCTCATCTAATGGAAGTTTGGTAAATAAATATAAGAATCTAGATACATCTTGGTCATTTACATTTCTCCAAAATTGAAAAAAATCTAAATTTGAAATTTTTTCTTTATTAAGCCATACAGCACCATCAGCTGTCTTACCCATTTTTGAACCATCACTATTTGTTATAAGAGGTGAAGTAATCCCAAAAGCTTCTTTTCTATTAATTTTTCTGATCAAATCCACTCCACTTAATATATTTCCCCATTGGTCTGATCCACCCATTTGTAAAACACAATTATGATTTTTATTTAAATAATAAAAATCATATGCTTGAAGAAGCATATAATTAAATTCCAAAATTGTTAATGGTTGCTCTCTATCTAACCTACTTTTTACAGAGTCAAAAGTAAGCATTTTATTCAAGGTTATTCTTGAACCAAACTCTCTAAGAAAATCTATATAATTTAGATTAGATAGCCAATTATAATTATTAATTATTAAAGAATTTTTTTGGAGATTAATGAATCTACTGAAAGTACTTTCTATATTGTTAATGTTGCTATCAATTTCTTTTTTACTTAATATTTTTCTTGTTTGATCTTTACCTGAGGGATCTCCAATTAAAGTAGTGCCGCCTCCAATTAAAGCAATTGATTGATGACCATAAAAATCGAGCCAGTGAAGTAGCATTAATTGAATTAGACTACCAACATGCAAACTATTACTTGTAATATCAAAACCAATATATCCAGATATTTTATTTTTGGACATTAAGTTATCCAGATCATCAATATCTATATGTTGATAGATAAATCCTCTTTCATTAATTTCATTAAGAAATCCTGATTTAAAACTCATAAATAATTAACTTTTTTCAACTTCTTGATTTATATATTCATTAATTGAATCTTCAAATTCATTTGAGTAGCTTTCGTAAAAATGATCAGCTCCTTTAATAGGTTTAAATTTTATATCTACTTTTTTTTGCTGTTGTAGTTTTTCAACTAATATTTTTGTTGAATCAAATGACGCTATATTATCTTTGTCGCCATGAACTATTAAACCAGATGAGGGACATGGAGCTAAAAAACTAAAATCTCTTAGATTTGCTGGAGGAGAAATACTTACAAAGCCGTTTATCTCAGGCCGTCTCATTAATAATTGCATTGCTATCCAAGCGCCAAATGAAAAACCAGCTACCCAGCAAATTTTTGAATTAGTATTATATTGTTGTAGCCAATCCAACACACAAGCTGCATCACTTAACTCACCTTCTCCATCATCAAAAAACCCCTCACTTTTGCCAACTCCTCTAAAATTAAATCTTATCGTAGAAAAACCTGCTTTTATAAATATTTTGTACATTCTAAAAACTATTTTAGTATGCATTGTTCCGCCCTTAGATGGATCAGGATGTAATAAAATAACTATCGGTGAATCGTCTCTGTTATTATGAGAATACTTTGCTTCTATTTTACCTTCTGGCCCGGGAATTAATAAGTCTACCATTTGATAAAGCTAATATTGAAGTTATATGATTTTGTAAATATAGATGTTTTAAATATATGAATTCTCTTGGTTTTGATAAGTTAGAAAAAGACACAAAAGTAGTTGTAGCCATGTCCGGAGGTGTAGACAGCTCAGTTGCAGCTGTAATGCTAAAAAAACAAGGTTATGATGTAACTGGCATTACACTAAAGTTATATAATAACTCCAACATATCCAGTAGCAAATCATGTTGTGCTGGTATCGATATTGCAGACGCTAAGAATGTTGCTCTAAATAATGACTTCAAACATTTGGTTTTAGATTATCAAGATAAATTTTTTGATGGCGTAATAAACAATTTTATTGATTCATATGCAAATGGCGAAACTCCTTTGCCCTGTGTAAAGTGTAATCAAACAGTTAAATTTTCAGATTTACTAAATGAGGCAAAAAAAATTGGAGCAGATGCACTGGCAACAGGTCATTATGCAATAAGAAAAGGATCTCTAAACAATGCTAGTTTACATAAAGCAAAAGATTTTTCAAAAGATCAAAGTTTTTTTCTTTTTGCAACACTGCAAGAGCAACTAAACTATGTTAGATTTCCATTAGGAGATTTTAAAAAATCAGAAATTAGACGTTTAGCTCAAAAATATGAATTGGATGTAAGTGATAAACCAGATAGCCAAGATATATGTTTTGTGACCTCTGACTCTTATAGAGATCTTGTCAAAAATATAAATCCCTCCGTAATTAAAAAGGGTATAATTTATGACATTGATAAAAATATCATAGGAACTCATGATGGAATTAGTAATTTTACAATTGGTCAAAGAAAAGGTGTTGGTATTAGTGGTTCCAAAGAAGCCTTATATGTAATAGAAATAAATAAAGATCAAAACTCAATTACCCTTGGTACAAAAGAAAAGTTGAGAAAAAACGTTATTAAATTTAAAAATATTAATTGGTTAGGTGGTAATATTCTTCCTAAAGGACTTGATTGTACTGCAAAAATACGTTCTACCCAACAGGATTTACCAGGCATTCTTGATATAAATAGTGATAATGGAACTTTTACATTTGAAACTGAATTAGATAAAACTTCTCCTGGACAAGCTTGTGTTTTTTATAAAAACGACCAATTACTTGGAGGTGGTTGGATTACTGCATAAATTTAAAATCAGTTCTAAATTTGGTTAATTTTTGTTGAATTAACTGGATTTTTTCAATTAATGAATTAGATGAAATATTGTGAATTCAGAAACTCTTAATACATTAGATAATTACAGTAAAAATAAATATAAATATGGCTTTGTCACGGATATAGATAATGAAAAGCCAAAAAAAGGATTAAACGAAGATACAATTAAATTCATTTCGTTTAAAAAGAATGAACCAGAGTGGATGTTGGACTGGAGGCTAAAAGCATTTTCAAAATGGAAAAAAATGAAAGAGCCCAAATGGGCAAATCTAAATTTTCCTGAAATTGACTATCAAGATATTTATTATTATTCAGCACCAAAAGGTTTTGATAAGAAGCCCAAGGATCTTAGCGAAGTAGATCCAAAACTTATAGAGACATACAATAAACTTGGCATTCCTCTAGAGGAGCAAAAAGTTTTAGCTGGTGTTGCTGTAGATGTTGTATTTGATAGTGTTTCAGTTGCTACTACTTACAAAGGCGAGCTAGAAAAGCTTGGTATAATTTTTTGTTCCATCGGAGAAGCAATTCAGAAACATCCTCATTTAATAAAAAAATATTTAGGATCAGTTATACCAGCTGGAGACCATTCATTTTCTGCATTAAATTCAGCTGTGTTTACTGATGGATCATTTGTGTACATTCCAGAAGGTGTCAAATGTCCAATGGAGCTATCAACTTATTTTAGAATTAATGCGGAAAATACTGGTCAATTTGAGAGAACTCTTATCATTGCAGATAAAGGTAGTTATGTCAGTTATCTAGAAGGTTGTACAGCTCCAAAAAGAGATGATAATCAATTACACGCAGCTAATGTAGAATTAATTGCTTTAGAAGATGCTGAAATTAAATATTCAACTGTTCAAAATTGGTATCCAGGAGATGAAGATGGCAAAGGTGGAATATACAATTTTGTTACTAAAAGAGGTCTTTGTGCAGGTAAAAATAGTAAGATTTCATGGACTCAAGTAGAAACTGGTTCTGCAATTACATGGAAATATCCTAGTTGTATCCTAAAAGGAGATAATTCGATTGGTGAATTTTACTCTGTAGCTATTACAAATAATTTTCAACAAGCTGATACGGGAACTAAGATGACTCACATTGGTAAAAATACCAAAAGTAAAATAATATCAAAAGGTATTTCTCTTGGTAAATCTCAAAATACTTACAGAGGGGAGGTTTCTTTTTTAAGAAAAGCAGATAGGGCAAGAAATTATACTCAATGTGATTCTTTGTTGGTAGGAAATAAATGTGGAGCGCACACAGTTCCTTACATTGACTCAAAAAATAATACAGCAGTTATTGAGCACGAAGCTTCGACATCTAAAATAAATGAAGACCAACTTTATTATTGCAGACAAAGAGGTTTAAGCCATGAAGAAGCAGTATCATTAATAGTTAATGGTTTTTGCAAGCAAGTACTACAGGAACTTCCAATGGAATTTGCTGTTGAAGCACAAAAACTTGTATCAATTTCTCTTGAGGGAAGTGTTGGGTAATATGTTTTTAGAAATCAAAGATCTATCTGTAAAAATTGAAAATAAAAATATTCTTAAAAATCTTAACTTGAATATTAATAAAGGTGAAGTGCATGCAATTATGGGGCCAAATGGATCTGGTAAAAGTACATTAGCGAACGTTCTGGCAGGTAAAGAGGATTACGAAATCTTAAATGGTAAAATTAATTTCAAAGAAAATAATTTATTTGATTTGAATATAGAAGAGAGAGCACAAGAGGGAATGTTTTTGGCTTTTCAATATCCAGTTGAAATACCCGGAGTAAACATAACTCCATTTTTACATTCTGCAATTAATTCAAAAAGAAAACGTATGAAGGAAGAAGAAATTGATAATTTATCATTTGCTAAGCTTTTAAAATCTAAAGCTAGTGATTTAGGTATAAATATTGATATGCTTAAACGATCAGTTAATACGGGTTTTTCTGGTGGTGAAAAAAAACGTTACGAAATTTTACAAATGAGTATTCTTAATCCCGATTTGGCTATTTTGGATGAAACTGACTCAGGACTTGATATTGATGCTCTTAAAATAGTAACCGATGGGGTTAACAAACTTAAAACAAAAGATAATTCATTTTTAATTATTACACATTATCAAAAACTTTTAGATTATATTAAACCTGATTATGTGCATGTCATGGTAAATGGTTCTATTGTTAAATCAGGAAGTTCAGAAATTGCTGCTGAAATAGAAAATGATGGATTTCAAAAATTTCAGTGATGAATATTCAAGATAATTATCAAATAAATAAAAAAAATATTTTTTTTTCAGAAAACGAAAATATCCGAAATCATAGAGAAAAATTAATGAATATTTTTGAAAATGATAGATTTGATAAAAAAAACAATGAAAGTTTAAAAAATATAAATTTAGAAAACTTTCTTGATTTTAAATACAAATATCTTGTTCCAGAAGAAACATCAGTAATAAATAATAATCATGATAATAGTTATTCAATAGTTTCTGTAAATGGGCAGTGTACGAGTTTTAAAGATGATAAAATTGAAATTACAAAAATTTTAGAAGAAGATTACAATGATTTTTCTAAAAATAATACGATTGAAAAAAATGATCATTTTGTAAATTTAAATTCATTATTTTTAAATTGTGGATTTAAGATTGTCGTAAAAAAAAATAACAACATTAAAATAAAAATATCAAATATTGTGGCTGATGATGATTTAACTATTTTCCAAAAAAATAATATTATTTGTGAAGAAGGATCATCTCTAAATCTTATTGAAGAATATGAAAATAAAAATAATTCAACATCTAATATATTAAATGTAATTAAATTAGAAAAAAGTTCGCAATTAAATCATTTTTTAATACAAGACAACTCTCCAAGTCATAATTTAATAATAACAAGTCATTCTTCATGTAAAAAAGATTCTTCTTACACACAAAAGATATATAATTTTTCTGAAGGTTACGTTAGAAATTTTCATTTTTCTGAACTACTAGAAATAAACTCAGCAGCTGATTTACAAGGTATATTCTTCCTTAAAGATAATAACATATCAAACAACAAAACATTCGTTAAGCATTTAGCTGAGGACTGCAAAAGTAATCAAGTTTACAAAGGTATTTTGAACGACCGTTCTAAAGCAACTTACTTTAGCAACACTCATGTCGACCAAGTTGCACAAAAAACTGAGGGATATCAACTTAGTAAGGGTATACTTTTATCTGATAATGCATCATATTTTTCTAAACCTGAATTAAAAATTTATGCCGACGACGTAAAATGTAGTCATGGTTCAACTATCGGGCCAATAGATGAAAATGCTATTTTTTATCTTAGGTCCAGAGGTATGAGTAAAATTGCAGCAACTAAATTATTGATATCTTCATTTATTAATGAAGAGTTAAGTAGTATTGATGAAGAGCAAATATCTGAAATAATACAAAAAAAACTGGTAAGATACCTTAGTAAAGTAAAATGAATATTTCTAATTTAAAATCAAAGTTTCCTGTATTCAAAAAAAATCCTAATCTAGTTTTTTTAGATACAGCTGCGTCAGCATTAAAAGTTGACGAAATGATTGAAGCTACTAATAATTGTTACACAAATGAATACGCTAATATTCATAGAGGTAATTATGAATTAAGTTCAAAGTTAACAAAAAAATTTGAAGATGCACGAAAAAAAATTGCAAATTATTTAAATACATCTCAAAATAATATTATTTTTGTTAAAAGTGCAACTGAGGGAATAAATTTAATTGCGTCTTGTATGTCTAAAAAATTTTTAGATGATGGCGATGAGATAATCTTAAGTTATCTTGAACACCATGCTAATTTGATACCATGGCATTTAATTGAAAAAAAAATAAAAATTATTCCTCTGAAATTAAATGAAAATAGTGAAATTAATTATGATGAATTAAATAATAAGATTAATTCAAAAACTAAATTAATTACACTAACCCACATGTCAAATGTTACAGGATCAATAACTAATTTTGATAAAGTAAAAGAAATTGCAAAAAAAGATAACATACCTTTACTATTAGATGGTTGTCAATTTGCTCCTCATAAAAAAGTTGATCTTAAAGAATTAGATCCTGATTTTTATGTTTTTTCTGCACATAAAATGTATGGCCCTTCAGGTCTTGGTATACTGTATATGAAAGATAAGTGGATAGATGAATTTTCTCCTTACCAAGGGGGAGGTCAAATGATTCATGATGTAGATATTGATAAAAGTACATATGCAAATGGTTACGAAAAATTTGAGGCAGGCACACCTCCTATTGCACCAGTTATTGGATTTTCTTCTTCATTAAATTTTATGAATGAAATTGACCCAAATGTTATTTATGATCATGAAATGAAACTTCATGATTATGCTTTTGAAAAACTTTCAAAATTCAATAATATAAAAATATATGGATTAAATAAAAACAAAGGTGCAATCATTTCTTTTAATATTGAAGGAGTGCATAATTCCGATTTAGGTACGATGTTAGATAAAAAAAACATAGCAATAAGAACAGGACATCATTGTTGCCAACCTCTTATGAAACATTTAAATGTTACTGGAACTTCTAGAATTTCATTTGGTGTATATAATACAAAAGATGACGTTGAATATTTAGTAGAAAGCATTAAAGAAATAACAAAAATCTTACTGTAACTAATGGAAGAAAAAGAATTAGAAGATTTTTTACCAGATAAAAACACAAGTTATATAAAAAAATACAATATTTCAAACATCACCACTAAAATTAATAAAGAACAAGTCATCGAATGTCTTAGGACTGTCGTTGATCCTGAGATACCAGTCAATTTGTATGATTTAGGTTTAATATACGAAATCATGATTAATGATAATAATGACATTAAAATTAAAATGACTCTAACTAATCCAAATTGCCCTGTAGCAGGAACAATGCCCGAAAGTGTAGGAAAATCAATTGAAAAATTATCAAACCTAAATTCCATTGAAGTTTCTTTAGTTTGGGATCCAAAGTGGCATAAAGATTTAATGTCCGATGAAGCAAAACTTGCTTTAGATATCTTTTAAATTAATTTATAATGTTTCTATGAATAATTTGATATCAATAACCTCTAATGCAGCTAATCAAATAAAAAAAATACTTCTTGATGCACCAAAAGACATAGATGCTGTTATTGTAGGTATAGATAAATCAGGATGCAGTGGATATTCTTACAAATTAGATTATGGGAAAACATCAGATTATAAAGACTATGAAACTATTCATAAAGAAGGTGTAAAAGTTTTAATTGATCCAAAAGCTACCATGTTCTTATTGGGTTCAGTTATGGATTACAGAGCTGATACGCTTTCGTCGAGATTTGTTTTTGATAATCCAAATGAAAAGTCAACATGTGGCTGTGGTGAGTCATTTAATATTTAAAAAAGTAATTTTTTTTATCATAAAAATTTATGAATATTAAAAAAAAAAATATATTATTTAATTTCGAAAATGTAAGTCTATTTTGTATAGTTATATGTGCTTCAGTTTTTGATCTTATAACTTTAATATTCATTGTAGCATTAATTCTTGTTTCTTATTTTAATTTTGGAATTGAGTCTTCATTTGTTGACAATCAAAATACTGATTTCAATTCAGAAAAACATGGAATAAATGAAAGTAGAAGCTCTAGGCTTGGCGGTGCTATAATTCTTTTTTTTATTGTATTAAATATCCTTATTAATGAGGATATAAATCTAATTATAAATGATTTTGAAAAACTAACTTTTTATATAATTATAATTTTTTTTATATCCTTCCTTGGTTTTGCTGATGATGTTTTAAATGGAATAAGTTATGCTGTAAAATTATATTTTTTACTATTTTCAATTATTATTCTTATTTTTACAAACAATGAATTTTTGATAACTAAATCAGGAGTTTTTTTTATAGATTATATCTTATCTAATTATATTATTTCTTTTTTTATAACATTTTTTATTATTTCAGGCTTTATAAATGCTTCTAATATGTCAGATGGTGCAAACGGTATTTTATCAGGTATTGCGTTTAATTTTAACTTAATACTCTTTCTGCATACAAATGAAATTATATTTTTTATTTTTTTTAAATTTTTACTTATTTTCTTTTTATACAACATATTAATTTCAAATGTATTCTTAGGTGATACTGGCAGTTATTTTTTAGGATTTTTAATATCCACGACTAGTTTATTTTTTTATAATCAAAATATTATCTCGGCTGGTTTTTTTGCATGTATTCTAAGTTACCCATGTCTTGAAATTATTTTCTCCATTTCTAGAAGATTAAGATTTAGACAAAATCCTTTTAAACCCGATAACAAGCACTTACATAATTTGATTTTTATTTATTTAAAAAATTTATTTCCTACTCTAAAATATACTAATTCATTAACTGGATTATTAGTTAATTTGTTGTTTGTTTTACCATCTTTGTTATTTTATATTTATTCAAATCAATTAATAAATATTTATTATTGGTATATTTTTATGATCCATGTTTTAATATATATATTAATTTATTCTTTTACTTCATCAAAAAATAATGAGCAAATTGTATCAAAATAAAAATATATGAATTTAAATTATTAAAATAATTACTATTTATTTTATAAATAAACGTTTAAATGATAAGAATTCAATTTTTTAGGCGGAGTAGCTCAGTTGGTCAGAGCGCACGGCTCATATTCGTGATGTCGGGGGTTCAAATCCCTCCTCCGCTACCATGATTTTTTCGGGTAATAAATTATGAAGTACATTGTATATATATTGTCAGTCTTAGTTTTCTTATTTGGAGCCATTTCATTTGTATATTACCTTCCTAATAATGTTTTTTCTAAGAATATAAAAAAAATTTTTCCTATCTCTACAAAAACTTTTGTTAGAGATACAATATTTATTATTTCAGAGAAAAATTTAACAATCGAAAATCTTGAAAGTTTTTCATTAAGCTTGATAAAAAAAAGAAATGAATCTTTAGAAACTCATTCTATAAATATTTTTGAAACTAATAATAATAATTATTTTGAAATTGTTAAATATAAATTACCATTCTACAATAGAGATACAAGCAATAAAACTGTTGCTCATATAGACCATTTTGAAAACTATATTATTATTATAACTGGCAATGGAGAAATATTTTTTCTCAAAAAAGATGATTTATATAAAGAAAATATAGATATAAAAAAAATAAAAAATAATTTTCATCAACTCATTACAGATTTAAGATTTTATGATGACTCTATGAATTTTCTTAATTCTGATGAAATTAGTATAAAAGATATTTTTATAGACGAAGAAATTCTTTATATATCATATGTAAAAGAAGTAAAGAAAGATTGTTTTAATACATCAATTCTCTCATCAAAAATAAATTTAAATTATTTAAATTTTGATACTTTTTTTACTTATGATGAATGTTTAAGTTTTAAAAATGTTGAGGAATTTAATGGCCAACAGTCTGGTGGAAGAATAATTAATTATCAAAACAAAATACTTCTCACTATAGGAGAATATAGAAAAAGAGAATTGGCTCAAAATTTAGAATCAAATTTTGGAAAAATTGTATCAATTGATAAATCTACTAAACAAGCTAAGATTTTTAGTTCTGGTCATAGAAATCCTCAAGGACTATATTATGATTCCAAGTTAAAAATGATTCTCTCTACCGAACACGGTCCAAAGGGAGGAGATGAGTTAAATATTATTGAAGAATATAATAATTATGGATGGCCAATATCATCTTATGGAGAACATTATGATGGAACATATAAAAAAGAAGCTCCTTTACATAAATCACATAAAGATTATGGTTTTACTGAGCCAATTTACTATTTTTCTCAATCTATTGGTATTTCTGAAGTAATAAGAGCACACCGTATATTTAATCCATCAAAAAATTTTTTTTTCATCACTTCACTAAAAGACAAATCAATATATATTTTTGAAATAAATACTGATGGCAATCAAACAAAATTAATTGATAAAATAAATATTGATGAAAGAGTAAGAGATATAATATATTTAAAAACCGAAAATATTTATGTCTCTTTACTTGAAAACACTCCTTCTATTGCATTAATAAAATATATATTAAAATAAATTTATGATCTTCATAATAAGAAGTCTTTTTAATAATGTTAAAGTCTATCTAAATAACTTTTGAATTACCAAAATTATAAAAATATAGAGAAAGTAAAATAAAACTATTTTTTTAGATAATAATTATAATTTTTAATTGTATTCCTTGATTTTTATTTTTTTCTTAATAGAAGAATAAATTAATTAACTGACGCGGGATGGAGCAGCCCGGTAGCTCGTCAGGCTCATAACCTGAAGGTCGTAGGTTCAAATCCTACTCCCGCAACCAATATTTTTACAATGATTCTTTTATTTTATAAAAAATATTAGAGTTATACATAAATATCCCCAGAAATACGGCGTTTTTTTTTATTTTTTATGATTTGACAAGGAAATTTTATACTATTATAGGCACATACTCTTTTCTTTGAGAAAAGAACAATCCTCTACAATTTATTTATAAATGGTAGTGTTTTGTATGCTCTTTAATTTGTTAATAAGATTATAAAGAGATACGTAGACAACAATTCGTAATTAAATTTTTACGAATGTTAATGGAATACGTATCAACAAATATTTTTTGTTTTTACAAGAAGTATTCCGCTTTAACGGACGTTCCGTAATTTTTGACTTCGGTCAGATTTACTTAACTTAAGAGTTTGATTATGGCTCAGAACGAACGCTGGCGGCATGCCTCATACATGCAAGTCGAACGAAGTCTTCGGACTTAGTGGCGCACGGGTGAGTAACATGTGGGAATCTACCTAAAGGTTCGGAATAACTGCGGGAAACTGTAGCTAATACCGGATGTGTCTGCAAAGAGAAAGATTTATCGCCTTTAGATGAGCCCGCACTAGATTAGCTAGTTGGTGAGGTAATTGCTCCACCAAGGCTACGATCTATAGCTGATTTGAGAGGATGATCAGCCACACTGGGACTGAGACACGGCCCAGACTCCTACGGGAGGCAGCAGTAGGGAATATTGGACAATGGGGGAAACCCTGATCCAGCAATGCCGCGTGAGTGAAGAAGGCCCTCGGGTTGTAAAACTCTTTCATCAATGATGATAATGACATTAGTTGAAGAAGAAGCTCCGGCTAACTTCGTGCCAGCAGCCGCGGTAATACGAAGGGGGCTAGCGTTGTTCGGAATCACTGGGCGTAAAGCGTATGTAGGCGGATCAAAAAGTTAGATGTGAAATCCCTGGGCTCAACCCAGGAACTGCATTTAAAACTAGTGATCTAGAATTTGGTAAAGGTTAGTAGAATTTCCAGTGTAGAGGTGAAATTCGTAGATATTGGAAAGAATACCAGAAGCGAAGGCGACTAACTAGGCCATTTTTGACGCTGAGATACGAAAGCGTGGGTAGCAAACAGGATTAGATACCCTGGTAGTCCACGCAGTAAACGATGAGTGCTAGTCGCTGGGACATTAGTTTCAGTGTCGAAGCTAACGCATTAAGCACTCCGCCTGGGAAGTACGGTCGCAAGATTAAAACTCAAATAAATTGACGGGGGCCCGCACAAGCGGTGGAGCATGTGGTTTAATTCGAAGCAACGCGAAGAACCTTACCAGACCTTGACATGGTGTGTTTGAATTACAGAATCGTAATTCTTCAGTTCGGCTGGCACACACACAGGTGCTGCATGGCTGTCGTCAGCTCGTGTCGTGAGATGTTGGGTTAAGTCCCGCAACGAGCGCAACCCTCATTTTTAGTTGCCATCAGGTTATGCTGGGCACTCTAGAAAAACTGCCGGTGATAAGCTGGAGGAAGGCGGGGATGACGTCAAGTCCTCATGGCCCTTACGGTCTGGGCTACACACGTGCTACAATGGTGGTGACAGAGGGCAGCAATATCGCAAGATAAAGCTAATCCCTAAAAGCCATCTCAGTTCGGATTGGACTCTGCAACTCGAGTCCATGAAGTTGGAATCGCTAGTAATCGTAGATCAGCGTGCTACGGTGAATACGTTCTCGGGCCTTGTACACACCGCCCGTCACGCCATGGGAGTTGGTTTTACCTTAAGCCGGTGCGCTAACCGTAAGGAAGCAGCCGTCCACGGTAGGGTCAGCGACTGGGGCGAAGTCGTAACAAGGTAACCGTAGGGGAACCTGCGGTTGGATCACCTCCTTTCTAAGGATATTGATAATTAGTTCGCTAGTTATCCGGATTGTTGTCTATCTATCTCTTTAAATTATTAGCTAGTACTGGGTGCCTATTTAATTATATTGGGCTGGTAGCTCAGTTGGTTAGAGCGCGCGCTTGATAAGCGTGAGGTCGGAAGTTCAAGTCTTCCTCGGCCCACCAATAACAGGGGGATTAGCTCAGCTGGGAGAGCGCCTGATTTGCATTCAGGAGGTCAGCGGTTCGATCCCGCTATCCTCCACCATATTCTAATATAAATCTTATTTTTTCTTTTAATTGTTAATATGAAATTTAATAACTGATCAAAATAAATTTTTATTTGATTAAAATACGTACAAAATTTTTCTCTGTACGTAATTGCAATCAAGCGCAAAAGGGCATTTAGTGGATGCCTTGGCATCAAGAGTCGATGAAGGACGTGGCAGGCTGCGAAAAGTTAAGGGGAGTTGTCAACACACTTTGATCCTTAAATATCCGAATGGGGAAACCCAACTCTTAGAGTTACTTATTAGTGAATTCATAGCTAATAAGAGTCAACCTAGTGAATTGAAATATCTTAGTAGCTAGAGGAAAAGAAATATATTCTGTTAGTAGTGACGAGCGAAAGCGGATCAGGCCAATAATTTAATTATAATAACTAGAACTATCTGGAAAGTTAGACCATAGTGGGTGATAGTCCCGTATAGGTAAAAAGTAATTTTATTTTCGAGTAGGGCGGAACACGTGAAATTTTGTCTGAATATGGGAAGACCACTTCCCAAGCCTAAATACTCCTTGATGACCGATAGTGAACAAGTACCGTGAGGGAAAGGTGAAAAGCACCCCGATAGGGGGAATGAAATAGTATCTGAAACCGAATGCCTACAAGCAGTCAGAGCTTCCTTGAGAAGTGATGGCATACCTTTTGTATAATGGGTCAGCGACTTAGTCTGTGCAGCAAGCTTAAGCCATTAGGTGTAGGCGGAGGGAAACCAAGTCTTAATAGGGCGTTAGTTGTACGGATTAGACTCGAAGCGGGATGAGCTTAATATGAGCAGGTTGAAGATGCAGTAACATGCATCGGAGGACCGAACCAGGAAACGTTGAAATGTTTTTGGATGACTTGTGTTAAGGGGTGAAAGGCCAACCAAATTCCGCTATAGCTAGTTCTCCGCGAAAACTATTTAGGTAGTGCGTTGTGTGAATGATATCGGGGGTAAAGCACTGGATGGGCTAGGGGGAAGCGATTCCTACCAAACCTAACCAAACTCTGAATACCGATACTCTATGCACAGCAGACAGACTATAGGTGCTAAGGTCTATAGTCGAGAGGGAAACAGCCCAGATCACCAGTTAAGGCCCCCAAATAATGGCTAAGTGGGAAAGTATGTAGAAAGACCAAGACAGGCAGGAGGTTGGCTTAGAAGCAGCCATCCTTTAAAGATAGCGTAACAGCTCACTGTTCTAATTAAGTTTTTCCGCGACGAAGATGTAACGGGGCTCAAGCCATTTGCCGAAACTGTGACTTTGTAATTATTGCGATAATTACAAGGGGTAGCGGAGCGTTCTGTAAGCCGTCGAAGATGTTTTGAAAAAAATGTTGGAGGTATCAGAAGTGCGAATGCTGACATGAGTAGCGATAAAGAGTGTGAGAGACACTCTCGCCGAAATCCTAAGGTTTCCTGCGTAAAGTTAATCTGCGCAGGGTTAGTCGACCCCTAAGGCGAGGCAGAAATGCGTAGTCGATGGGAAACAGGTTAATATTCCTGTACCTTCTGAGTGTTGACGGATCATGTAAATTGTATTTTCTTATTGGATTGAAAATGCTGTGAAGTGGTTCCTGGAAATAGCCTCAGAATATAGATCGTACCTAAACCGACACAGGTAGGAAGGTAGAGTATACCAAGGCGCTTGAGAGAATGATGTTGAAGGAACTCGGCAAAATGCTCTTGTAACTTCGGAATAAGAGAGACCAATTTTTAGGCAACTAATAATTGGTGGCACAGAATAGGGAGAAGCGACTGTTTATCAAAAACACAGGTCTCTGCTAAGTCGTAAGACGATGTATAGGGACTGACGCCTGCCCGGTGCCGGAAGGTTAAATGGTGGAGTGCAAGCTCTAAAATGAAGCCCCGGTGAACGGCGGCCGTAACTATAACGGTCCTAAGGTAGCGAAATTCCTTGTCAGGTAAGTTCTGACCCGCATGAATGGCGTAACGATTTCTCCGCTGTCTCCAACATCAACTCAGCGAAATTGAATTCTCCGTGAAGATGCGGAGTACGTGTAGTTAGACGGAAAGACCCCGTGCACCTTTACTATAGCTTTACAGTGGTATTAGAAAAATAATGTGTAGGCTAGGTGGTAGACTTTGAACCAGAAGCGCTAGCTTTTGTGGAGTCAAAAGATGAAACACCACCCTTTATTTTTTTGATATCTAACCATCATCCATTATCTGGATGTGGGACCCTGTATGGTGGGTAGTTTGACTGGGGCGGTCGCCTCCCAAAGAGTAACGGAGGCGCGCGATGGTAGGCTCAGGCTGGTCGGAAATCAGCTTTAGAGTGCAATGGCATAAGCCTGCCTGACTGCGAGACGTACATGTCGAGCAGAGTCGAAAGACGGTCATAGTGATCCGGTGGTTCCGTGTGGAAGGGCCATCGCTCAACGGATAAAAGGTACGCCGGGGATAACAGGCTGATACCCCCCAAGAGTCCATATCGACGGGGGTGTTTGGCACCTCGATGTCGGCTCATCACATCCTGGGGCTGGAGAAGGTCCCAAGGGTTTGGCTGTTCGCCAATTAAAGTGGTACGTGAGCTGGGTTCAGAACGTCGTGAGACAGTTCGGTCCCTATCTGCTATACGAGTTGGAAATTTGACAGGATTTGTCCCTAGTACGAGAGGACCGGGATGAACGTACCTCTGGTGTACCAGTTGTTCCGCCAGGAGCACCGCTGGGTAGCTATGTACGGACAGGATAACCGCTGAAAGCATCTAAGCGGGAAACCCACCTGAATACTAGATTTCCCCATTAGAGTCGTGGAAGACCACCACGTTGATAGGTTGGGTGTGGAAGTGCAGTAATGTATGAAGCTTACCAATACTAATAACTCAATTGGCTTGATTACAATAATCGTACAGAGAAAAGTTTTTTACTAACCAGTTTCCTGGTGACATTAGCAACAGATAAACACCCGATTCCATTCCGAACTCGACCGTGAAAGCTGTTAGCGCCGATGGTACTTTGTCTTAAGGCATGGAAGAGTAGGTCGTTGCCAGGAATATTTTCTTAATTTAAAACCTCATAAAATAATGTTTTCAATAGTTATTCCTGTTTACAATGAAGAAAAAAATATTGTTCTACTTTTAGAGGAGATATTCTTTAGTTTAGGTAATTATAAAAATTTTGAAATTATCATAGTAAATGACTCAAGCACAGATAATACTCTTGAGATAATTAAAAAAAACGTAAAAAATAAAAATCTAAAAATTATTAATAATATTAAAAATGTAGGTCAGAGTTATTCAATTTATAATGGAATAAAAAATTCCCTTAATGATGTTATTATTACAATTGATGGTGATGGACAAAATGATCCTTCTGATATTTCAAAATTGTTAAAAAAATATACTGAAAACAAAGAACTAAAATTAGTAAGCGGTATAAGAATAAACAGAAAGGATAATTTAGTAAAAATTATTTCTTCAAAATTAGCAAATTCTATTAGAAAAAAAATTCTTAAAGATAATTGCTCTGATACGGGCTGCTCTCTTAAAGTTTTTGATAAAAAAATATTCCTTGATTTTCCAATGTTTGATGGAATTCATAGATTTTTACCAGCACTATTTAGTGGATATGGATATAAAACCTTATACTTACCCGTTAATCATCGATCTAGAAAATATGGAATCTCAAAATATGGAACTATGAATCGTCTCTTTAAAGGAATAAGAGATACAATTTATGTACGTAAAGTATTAATTAAAAAATTAAATAAATGATTTATATTTTAGATTTACTTGGATTAAATAATTTAACTTTTAACGAATTTCTTTGGGTATCAATTGGAACTTTAGGTCAGCTTGTTTTTTTTAGTAGATGGATAATTCAATGGTTTGCTTCTGAAAAAAATAAGACGAGTATTATACCTACTGCTTTTTGGTGGTGTAGTTTAGTTGGAGGGATTATTACACTTGTATATGCACACCACATAGGTAGCTTTCCATTTATGCTAGCACAAGCAATTGGAATTATTGTATACTCTAGAAATTTATTACTAATTTATAAAAAATAAATATATTGAGGATTAAATGAAAATAATAAAAAATTATATAAATGGATCTGAAATTTCAATTTCAAAAGATACAATTCCAGTAGAAGATCCCTCTAAAGGAGAAAAAATCGCTGATGTAGTCTTGTCTTCTAAAGATGATTTTAATCTTGCTATTCAGAGTGCCAAGAATATTCAAGAAGAATGGTCAAATACAACTCCTTTAAAAAGAGCAAGAATTTTGTCAAACTACAAGGTATTAATTGAAAATAATTTAGATGAACTTGCAAAATTGGTTTCAAAAGAACATGGTAAAACTTTATCTGATGCAAAAGGTTCAGTTACAAGAGGTTTAGAAGTTGTTGAGTTTGCATGTGGAATTCCACATTTGCTTAAAGGTGAATTTTCACAAAATGTTGGAACAAATATTGACTCTTGGTCAGTAAGGCAACCTCTTGGTATTTGCGCGGGGATTACACCATTTAATTTTCCTGCTATGGTTCCAATGTGGATGTTTCCAATTGCAATTGCTTGTGGAAATTCATTTATTTTAAAACCATCTGAAAAAGATCCTTCATGTTCAGTTCGATTAGCAGAACTATTTACTGAGGCAGGTCTACCAGATGGTGTATTTAATGTAATTCATGGTCAAAAAAATGTTGTTGATTTAATAATTAATTGCAATGATATTTCAGCAATAAGTTTTGTGGGATCTACTCCAGTAGCTAAATATATATATGAACAATCGGCAAAAAACAGAAAAAGAGTTCAGGCTTTAGGAGGAGCAAAAAATCATTTAGTAGTAATGCCTGATGCAAATTTAAATCAAGCTGTTGATGGAATTATAGGTGCTGGTTATGGTTCAGCAGGAGAGAGATGCATGGCAATTTCTGTAGCTGTTGCTGTTGGTAATATTGCTGATGACTTAGTAAACAAAATACATTTAGAAGCTCAAAAGCTTAAGGTAGCACCATGGACAGACACCGAGTCTGACATGGGTCCAGTAATATCAAAGGAACATAAAAACAAAATTGAAAATTATATTTCATTAGGCATACAAGAAGGAGCAAAATTAATTGAAGATGGTAGAAATTTTAAAATCCAAGGTTATGAAAAGGGTCATTTTGTAGGACCAACATTGTTTGACAATGTAACTAGCGAAATGACAATATATAAAGAGGAAATATTTGGTCCTGTTGTTTGTGTTGTTAGGGCAAATAATTATGATGAAGCTTTAAAGTTAGTTAATGATCACCCTTTTGGGAACGGCGCATCAATATATACTTCTGACGGTGAAGTATCGAGACATTTCACTACTCATTCTCAAATTGGAATGGTTGGTGTTAACGTTCCAATACCAGTTCCAATGGCATTTCATAGCTTTGGTGGATGGAAACAATCTTTATTTGGAGATCATTCCATACATGGAATGGAAGGAATACATTTTTACACAAAATTAAAAACTGTTACTAGCAAATGGCCAAAAAGTATAAATGATGGCCCCGAATTTGTTATGCCAACAAATTAATGAATATTCTTATAACAGGTTGTGCAGGGTTTATTGGATTTCATTTGTGTGAGCACATATTAAATAATACTAAGTATAATTTAATTGGAATCGATAATCTTAATGATTATTATGATGTTAACTTAAAGAGAAGCAGAATTAAAAAACTTAAAAATTCAAAAAATTTTTTTTTTAGAAAAATTGATATTTCAGATTTATCTAAACTTACAAAATTATTCAAAGAATTTAATTTTTTATATGTTGTAAACTTAGCTGCACAAGCTGGTGTTAGGTATTCTATAAAAAATCCCAATGCATATTTTAAAAGTAACTTGGAGGGTTTTTATAACATAATTTTATTATCACAAAAATCTAATATCAAACATTTTATTTATGCTTCTACTAGTTCAGTTTATGGAGATCAAAAAAAATACCCCTTAGAAGAAACAATGAATACTGATTTTCCATTATCATTTTATGCTGCTACAAAAAAAAGCAATGAAATTATCGCACACTCTTTTAGTTATATTTATAAATTACCAACTACAGGATTAAGATTCTTTACAGTTTACGGACCATATGGAAGACCTGATATGGCTCTTCATTTATTTACAAAAAATATTATTGAAAATAAAAAAATAAATCTTTTTAACTATGGTAATCACCAAAGAGATTTTACATATGTTGATGATGTTGTAGAGAGTATACTTAAAGTTTTAGAAAAAATTCCAAAGAAAAAAATC
>CACMKW010000017.1 GCA_902614395.1 uncultured Alphaproteobacteria bacterium
TTATCCCTTTTCTTCTATATATATTCCCAAGATTATTATGAGCTTTAAAATAATTTTTATCTAGCTCTATGACCTTATTATAATTTTTTATTGCCTCTTCTTCTTCATCTAATTTGCTATAAATATTAGCTAAATTATAGTATCCATCGACATATTTAGGATTTAGATTTACTACTTTAATAAATAAATCTTTTGCTAACTTATAATTTTTAAGCTCTGTGTATACTACACCTTGTATATTTTGAAGAAGAATGGAATTAGGAAATTCATTTAATAGTTGATTTGACAATCTCAAAAGTTCATCAAATTTTTTTTTATTAAATAATGATATTAATTCTTTTATTTTTATTTGTGAGGGCTCTATAGGACTCATCTAAATTACAGACGAAATAAGTTTTTTAGTATACTTAGATTTAGGAGAATTAAAGATATTACTGCTAATATTTTCTTCTACAATTAATCCATCTTTTAATACAATTATCCTATCAGATATTGCTTTGATGACTGTCATATCATGACTAATAAATATGTAGCTAAGCTGAAGTTGTTCTTGAAGTTTGTTTAGAAGATTTATTATTTGATTCTGAATTGTTACATCTAAAGCTGATGTAGGCTCATCAAGTATTAAAATTTTTGGCTCCAAAATAAGAGCTCTTGCAATTGCAATTCTCTGTCTTTGACCTCCTGAAAATTCATGAGGATATTTTTCAATTGTATTTTTATACTCTAATCCAACTTTATCTAATATATTTTTTATTTTTTCTTCTTTTTGTTTTTTATTAATATTTGGATAATGAATTAATAAGCCTTCAGAAATAATATCTTCTATGTTCATTCTTGGGCTTAATGATGAAAATGGATCTTGAAAAACGATCTGTATTTCCTTTCTTAAATTTAAGACTTCTTTTTTGTTTAGTTCTCTGAGATTTTTATTATTTATTTTTATTTTTCCTTTTGATTCTATTAAATTTAAAACAGCTAAAATAAGTGATGTTTTACCAGAGCCAGATTCTCCAACTATACCAATGCTTTCACCCATTTTTAAATCAAAACTTACACTTTTAATTGCTTTCACATAGTCAACAGTTCTTCTTAGAAGACCTTTCTTAATTGGGTACCATACATCTAAATCCTCAACTTTTAAGATAGAATCTGAATCAAAATTTTTATTCTCTTTAATATTACTCTGATAAGAAACTAATTCTTTTGTATACTCATTTTTTGGATTATTAAATATTTCATCATTTGTACCAAATTCTACAATTTTACCATCTTTCATTACGTAAATATAATCTGATAATTTTTTTACTACTGATAAATCATGACTTATAAAAACTAAAGACATCCCTAGTCTTGATTGTATATTTTTTAACAGTTCTAAAATTTGTAATTGAATTGTAACATCTAATGCCGTTGTTGGTTCATCAGCAATAAGAACTTCTGGATTATTAGCAATGCTCATTGCGATCATAGCTCTTTGTCTTTGTCCACCTGATAATTCATAAGGATATATTTTTGGCCTAGATGCAATTTTATCTAAACCAACTTCTTTTAATAAATTTATAGTTTTTTTCTTAGCTTCATTCTTGCTAATTACATTATGGGTTGTAATAATCTCCTCAATTTGTTTGTTAATGGTATGCAAAGGATTTAAACTAGTCATGGGTTCTTGAAAAATTGTAGAAATTTTATTTCCTCTTATTTTTTGTATTTCACTTTCATTTAACTTCAATAAATTGACATTATTAAAAAATATATTTCCATTCTTAATATCAGCACCATTAGGTAGTAGCTTTAAAATACTTAGTGCAGATAAAGTTTTGCCTGAACCTGATTCACCAACAATAGCAGTAGTTTTTCCTTTTATAACATCTAGATTTATATTTTTTACTACTTCAATGTTTCTATTAAATTCAATTGTAAGATTTTGTATTGAAACTATTTTATCCATTTTAATTAAAAGTCTTTCTGGGATCTAAAGAGTCTCTAATTGCTTCACCTACAAAAACTAAAAGACCTAACATCAAACCTAGGGTTAAGAAACTTGTAATTCCAAGCCATGGAGCTTGTAAATTATTCCTTCCTTGATTTACCATTTCTCCTAATGATGCTGATCCTGGCGGTAATCCAAAACCTAAAAAATCAAGACCTGATAATGCAGTTACAGAAGCGCTTAAACTGAATGGAAGAAAAGTAACAGTAGCAATTGTAGCATTTGGTAACATGTGCCTAACCATTATTCTTATGTTCGAAACACCCAGTGCTTTTGCAGCTCTTATATAGTCAAAATTCCTTGCTCTTAAAAATTCTGCACGAACTACACCAACATAACCCATCCAACTGAAAAGTAATAAGATAATTAAAAGCCACCAAAAATTTGGTTGAATTACACTAGCCAAAATAATTAAGACATACAAAGTTGGAATGGCTGACCAGACTTCCATGAATCTTTGGAAGAATAAATCAGTCTTCCCACCAAAATAACCCTGTATTGCTCCTGCAGATACTCCTATAATCATCGAAAAAAATGTTAAAGTAAATCCAAATAATACGGATATTCGGAAACCATAAATTAATCTTGATAGTACATCTCTTGCTTGATCATCAGTACCAAGCCAATTTTTATTCGAAGGTGGTGAAGGAGCTGGAGCGGATAAATCTCTTATTATAGTATTATATGAATATGGAATTATAGGCATAATCATCCAACCATTTTCTTCAATTAAGTTTTTAACATATGGATCTTTATAATCTGCTTCTGTTTCAAAATCTCCTCCAAATGTTGTTTCTGAATAGAAAGAAAATATTGGATAATAAAAGTTTGAATTATATTTTACTAATAAGGGTTTTTCATTTGCAATAAAATTAGCAAATAAAGAAATGATAAATAAAAAACTGAATATCCAAAAAGAATAATAACCTCTTTTGTTGATCTTAAAATTATTTAGTCTTCTTTGATTTAATTTTGATAATTTCTTCATTGTCTTGATTCAAAATCTATACGTGGATCAATAATTGAGTACATAAAATCGCCAATTATTCCCATAACCAATCCGAGTAATGAGAAAAAATAAAGTGTTGCAAATATAACTGGATAATCCCTAGTCAGAGCAGCTTCGTATCCTAGTAAACCTAAACCATCTAAAGAAAAAATAACCTCAATGAACAGAGAACTTGAAAAAAGTATTCCAATAAATGCTGATGGAAAACCAGCAATTACTATTAACATTGCATTTCTAAACACATGACCATAAAGAACCTTTCTTTCAGTTAAACCCTTAGACCGTGCTGTAATTACATATTGTTGATTTACTTGATCAAGAAATGAATTTTTTGTTAAAAAAGTCAAGCCAGCAAACCCACTTACTAGCATCGCAGTTAAAGGTAGTGCTAAATGCCAGAAGTAATCTATTATTTTTTGAAATAATGATAATTCGTCAAAATTTTCAGAAAATAAACCTCTTAGAGGAAAAATATCATAAAACCTTCCTCCTGCAAAAAATACTATTAGTATTACAGCAAATAAAAAATTTGGTATTGCATAACCAATTGTTACAATTGAACTTGATACTATATCAAACTTTGATCCATCCTTTATTGCTTTTCTTATACCGAGAGGAATAGATATTAAATATACTAATAAAGTTGTCCATAAACCAAGTGATATTGAAACTGGCATTTTATCTAAAACGATAGAAGTAACTTTTTGATCTCTAAAAAAACTTTCTCCAAAATCAAAGGTTAAATAATCTTTTAACATTTTGATGAAACGTTGATGTGCTGGTTTGTCCATTCCATACATCTTTTCTATTTCTTTTATAATATCTGGATCGAGGCCTTGTGCTCCTCTATATTTACTATCATTAACTGATGTAGAATTATCTCGATTAAACTCTAAAGTTTCACCCTCGCCACCACCAGAAAATCGTGCTGTTGACTCAATAGCTGTACCAGTCATTTGTGCAATCATTTGTTCTACTGGCCCACCTGGAACAATTTGAATGATTGCAAAATTTATAACCATTATCCCAAAAAGAGTTGGGATAATTAAAAGAAGTCTTTTTATTAAGTAAGCACCCATATTGTGCTATTTTATATTATTTCTAATAAACTTTAATAATTAGTTTGATGTTCTATTTGATTGGATTGTTTCAAATTTATTCTGATTTATCCACCATGTATCAAAGCCTAAAGAATATTTTGGTTTTATTTTTGGTTGATCAAAAAAATCCCAATATAAAACTCTGTATGACGAGATATGCCATTGAGGAATAACATAGTAATTCCATAAAAGAACACGATCTAAAGCTTTGGTTATTGTAATTAGTTCTTCTCTATCACTAGCATTAATTAGACTTTCAATTAACCCATCTACAGCATAATTTTTAATACCAACAACATTTCTAGAGCCATCAGTATCCGCTGCATCAGAACCCCAAAAATTTCTTTGCTCATTACCTGGAGATAAAGATTGACCAAAGGTTTGCACAACCATATCAAAATCAAATGTTTCCATTCTTTTTTGATATTGTGCACTATCGATGGTTCTTACCTCAGCAATTATTCCCAATTTTTCAAGATTATCTTTAAATGGAAAAACTATTCTCTCAAAAGCTGGCGATCGTAA
This sequence comes from uncultured Alphaproteobacteria bacterium, assembly GCA_902614395.1. GTDB lineage: Bacteria > Pseudomonadota > Alphaproteobacteria > HIMB59 > CACPNW01. Next base: position 4,628 of record CACMKW010000017.1, read on the forward strand.
TAAGATTTCAAATTCAAAAGGTTCTTTTGTACTAGAATGTAGAAGTTTACCATCAACTAATTCCCAACCAGAGTCTTCTAGAAGTTTTGAAGCTTCTTGCAATTGCATCCTCATATAACCTGAACCATCGGTGACTGGATTTGTATATACTTCTGTAAATATTTCTTTTGGTAGCACATCAAAATATGGATTCAAATAGTTTAATTCTTCTTTTGAAGGAAGACCAGAGGAAGCAAGTTCTGAATTTTCAAAAAAGCTATCTGTTCTTTTATATGCATCAAAGAATAAATTTTTATTAGACCATTCAAAATCAAAAGCATAAGAAAGAGCCTTTCTTACTCTTCTATCTTTAAATTTTTCTTTTCTGATATTGAATGCAAAACCTTGCATACCTTGTGGATTTTCATGACTTATTAATTCTTTTTTAATTAAGCCTTCATTCACAGCGTTTAAATCATACGCAGTTGCCCATTCTTTTGATGAATTTTCTAAGAAGAAATCAATCTCACCAGATTTAAATGCTTCTCTTTCAATACCTCTGTCTTTGTAATAATCGTATCTAATTGTACCGAAGTTATCTTTACCAATTTTAATTGGTATTGATGCACCAAAACCCCAATAATTTTGATCTAATTCGTAAGTAATTGATCTTCCACTATCAAATGATTTAATTTTATATGGACCACTACCAATTGGTATTTCTAGAGATGTTTCTTCAAAGTTTTTATTTTCCCAATAATGTTTTGGTAGTACAGGTAATTGACCAACAATTAATACTAATTCTTTATTCGTGTTTGTTGTAAAATTAAACCTCACTTTATTTTCTTGCTCTTTAATTACTTCTTTTACATCTCCATAGTAGTATTTATAAAATGGGTGACCTTTCTCCATTAGGGTGTTAAATGTCCATATAACATCGTCAGCTGTAATTTTTTTTCCATCGTGCCAATATGCTTCGTTTCTCAATGTAAATGAAACCCAAGATCTGTCATCTGGCCATTCAATCGTTTCTGCTAATAATCCGTATTCCGTAAATGCTTCATCGCTAGATCCAGTTGTTAATGTTTCATACAATGATCCAATTCCAGCTGCCGAGGTACCTTTTAAAATAAATGGATTGAAACTGTCATAGGTTCCAATGGCACTTCTTACTATTGAACCACCTTTAATTGAATTTGGATTAATGTATTCAACATTGTCAAAATCGTTTGAATATTTTGGCTCACCATGCATTGCAATTGCATGCGATATATTAGTATTTGCTTGTGCTTTTAGTTGAAAAATTAGAGTAAACGTAAAGATCAAAGTGAGTATTTTCATACTTATAATATATGTCTATTTATTAAAAATTAAAATAAATTTTAGTTTATTAATTTAATTATTTCGTCATGAAGAGAGCTTGTACTGGAGGCAACTAAACTGCCATCTGAGTCTAGCGATATATCTTGTCCAAACTTATCCGTAATCACTCCACCAGCTCCTTCAATTACATTTACAAGAGCCATATAATCATGCACTTTTAATGTATCTTCTAAAACAATATCAATTAGACCTGAAGCTAACATTCCATACATGTAACAGTCACCACCAAGTCTATAATATCTTGATTTTTCTTTTAGTAATTTTAATCCTTTTCTGATTTGAGGTTCATCAAAATATAATCCAGATGTAAAAAGATAGGCATCTTTAATTTGTTTAATTGTACTAGTTTGAACATCTTTTCCATTACATTTTGTCTTTTGATTTCTTATTCCCATCCATCGCTCACCATGCGCAGGGCAATTAATAATTCCTAAAACTGGTTTTTTATTATGAAGTAAAGCAATTAAATTACCAAAATCTTTATGTCCAGCTATATAGCTTCTTGTGCCATCTATTGGATCTAATACCCATATAAATTCAGCGTCTATTTTTTCATTTTCATACTCTTCACCTAAAATTCCATGATCTGGATATTTTTTTCTTATTGTCTCTCTTAATACTTGTTCTGTTTCTTTATCTGCTAGAGTTACAGGACTTTCATCATCTTTAATTTCTATTTCAATTTTGTTTCTAAAATAATGCATTGAAGTTTTAGATGCATCATCGGCTAAAGAGTTTGCAAATTTTGAAAACTCCTCTGTATCTAAGATCATTACTTTAGTTTATGGAAGTGGTGCTGGATTATCTGAGTGTTCTCTTAGGAAATAAACTAAGTCTGCTCTATCTTTTACTTTTTTCAAACCTGCAAAGTTCATTTTTGTACCTTTTATATATTTTTTTGGTTTGTATAAAAACTCTGCTAATTCTTCATATCCCCATTCTCCACCATATTCAGCCAGAGCTTTAGAGTAAGCAAAACCTTCAACATTTGCCTTTGGTCTGTTTATAATATTCCATAAGTGTGGACCTACTTTATTTGCACTACCTTTCTCATAATTATGACATGTTGCACATTTTTTGAATAATTTTTCCCCATTATCGAGAGAAGCACTTACCAGTAATATTGAAATTGGTTCAATTATTTCCTCTTTTTTTTCTACAACTCCTACACTAGCAGAATCTTCAGGAACGTCTATTTTATAAGCTGTTTCTTTTTTATCATCATGATCAATATCAATGACTAAATCTCCAAAATGCCCGATAAGGGTAACAATTAAGACTGCTAATATTATAGATGCTAAAATTTTATTAACTTCAAGCCCAGACATGTATAAGTACATATACAGATTTTTTAGAAGAAAGAATATATTTGTCGTAAGTATGAAATTTAAATTCTCTTGCTTAATTGTCGCATAAATTATGAAAATTGTAGTAATTATACCTTCACGAATGGCTTCCACCAGACTGCCAGGTAAACCATTAATGGAGATAAATGGTATTCCAATGATACAACGAGTATGGCAACAGGCAATTGCATCAAAAATTGGAGAAGTGTTTGTTGCTTGCTCGGAAATTGAAGTGCATGATTTAATCGTAAATAATGGTGGCAAAGCTATTATGACAGATCCAAATCTCCCCTCTGGAACTGATAGAGTTCACTCCGCTTTTTTAAAGATAAAAAATAACAAAGAAATTGATGTAATAATTAATCTACAAGGTGACATGCCTCTTATAAATCCACAACATATTCTTAAGGTCATTAACCCAATAAAAAGAAATTTTACCATTGGTACACTCGCAACAAACTTAAATGATAATGAATTAAATAATCCCAATGTAACAAAAGTTGAAGTTGATTTTAAAAAAAATGAAATAGCTCAGGCGTTGAGTTTTTATAGAGAAGTTACGATAGAAAATAAAAACTTATACCATCATGTTGGTATCTATAGTTATACTCCAGATTCAATAAATACATTTATCAATTTACCTAAATCAAAAAATGAAATAGATCTAAGTTTAGAACAAATGAGAGCTATGGATTCTAATATTCCAATTGGAGTTACGTATGTTCATGAAGTTCCAATGAGTGTAGATACAAAAGAGGATTTAATAAATATTGAAACTAATATAAGAGAGCACAATGATAAAAGTTGATAGTTTTTCATTTCAAGGTGTAAATGGCGCTTATAGTGAACAAGCTGGAAAAAATATTTTTCCAAACGCAATAAGTATACCATGTGCAACTTTTGAAGATATGTTTGAACATGTTAGATCAGGAAAATCTGAAGCTGCAATGGTTCCAATAGAAAACTCTCTTGCAGGAAGAGTAGCGGATACTCAAAGATTGATACCTGACTCTGATTTAAAAATAACTTATGAATATTTTCATGAAGTAAATCATAACTTACTTGGAATTAGAGGTGCGAAAATCTCAGATATTAAAAGAATAAGAAGTCATGAACAGGGAATTGCCCAATGTCGAAATAAAATTTTGCAACTAGATAAACAAATGATTGTTGAAGCTGATACAGCTGGATCTGCTAAACTAATTTCAGAGTTAAACAATATTGAAGATGCTGCTATCGCATCTGCACTTGCTGCTAAGATCTATCATCTTGATATATTGGAAAAAAATTTCCAAGATACTCAAAATAACGTAACTAGATTTCTTGTTATGCAAAAAAATTTATTAGATATAAATCCAGAAACAAAGGATATCCTTACAACATTAGTATTTACAGTTAGAAGTATTCCAGCGGTTTTATATAAATGTCTTGGTGGATTTGCTAGTAACGGAGTTAATATAACTAAGCTTGAGAGTTACATTCACCCACAGGGTTTTGATGTTGCACAATTTTATGTAGATTTTGAGGGACATCCTGAAAATACATCTGTAAAATTAGCATTAGAAGAGATGAAATTTTTTTGTAAGAAGATAGAAATCCTTGGAGTATATGAGAAATCTTCATTCAGGAAAAAATAGGTTTTTTTAAAAAGTCTATTTATATTTTATTTACATTAATGTTATATTGCTAAAGGGAGGATTGAGGGCAAATAAATTGCTAATCCAGTCAGATCTGAAAAGAAGCAGCTGTAACAATCTTGTTTGGGTCTCAACTCCTTCCATTGATTATAATGACAGAAGAAAAAAAATATAAAGTTTTAGCTAGAAAATATAGACCTCAAAAATTTGAAGATTTAGTTGGTCAAGAATTATTAGTAAAAATTCTATCAAATGCAATAAATAATGATCGGCTAGCTCATGCTTACATTCTAACCGGTGTCAGAGGTGTTGGAAAAACCACAACTGCTAGACTTATAGCAATGAGTATTAATTGCAAAAATAGAGATAAAAAAAATTGTGAACCATGCGGAAATTGTGATTCATGTAAATCAACAACTTCAGACAGCAATCTTGATGTTATTGAGATTGATGCGGCATCGAATACTGGAGTTGATGACATTAGAGAAATAATTGAAAATGTAAAATATAAACCCGTTATTGGAGATTATAAAATATTTATAATTGATGAAGTTCATATGCTTTCAAAAAGTGCATTCAATGCGCTGCTTAAAACTTTAGAAGAACCACCAGAACATGTTAAATTTATTTTTGCCACAACAGAAATTAAAAAAGTACCAATAACTGTTTTATCGAGATGTCAGAGATTTGATTTACATAGAATAGAGAATAAAATTTTATCAGATCATTTATTAAAAATTTCCAAACTAGAAAATATTGATATTGATTTAGACGCTATTTCGTTAATTGTTAGATCGGCAGATGGATCTGTAAGAGATGGTCTTAGTTTATTAGATCAAGCAATAACTAGCCCAAATGAAAAAGTTGACTCGCAAACTGTAATAAGCATGCTTGGATTAGCTGATAGAGAAAAAATATTTAACTTAGTTGAAATTATTTTAGAAGGAGATGCGCTTGGTGCGATTAACAAATATAAAGAATTGTATGAATTAGGAGCAGATATAGCAATGATATTTGATGAACTATTAAAAGTAGTACATTTTCTTGTTCAAATAAAAATAGCACCAGATTTAAAAGATGACATTTATATACCTGAATTTGAAAGAAATAAGGGAGCTGAATTGTCATCAAAAATGACATTAAATAATTTGAATATTATATGGCAAATTTTATTTAAAGGTTATCAAGAATTACAAAATAGCTCTCATTTATATCAACATGGGGAAATGATTATTTTAAGAATAATTTATTTACATGATGGTCCAAGCCCAGAAGATTTAATAAAAAAAATGGACAGAGAAGTTGTTGAAAAAGAATCCTTAGAAAAAAATCTTGAACTACAAAATGAAGCTAATGAAAGTAGCAAAGTTCTAAATATTAATAAAAATAAAAAAGAAATTTTACCAAAAGAAAATGCTGACATAATGCATGTTCAAGACTTCAGACATTTTGTCGATATGTTTTTTAAAAATAGAGAAGGATTACTCCACACTAAGTTGTACAATGATGTGAAGTTAGTCTCTTTTAAAGAGGGAGAAGTTACTTTAAATACATCTAAAATTAATGACACTGCCTTCAATAGAACAGTTGCAAAATTAATCTCTAAATGGACAGGAAGAATATGGCAGATACATTCATCTACAAGTAATCTCGGAAAAAGTTTACATGATGAGGATATTATTAACCAGCAAAAAGAAATTGAAATAATGAAAAATCATCCAGAAGTAAAAAAAATATTAAAAGAATTTCCTGAAAGTAAAATTCACGCTATTACAGAACTAGGTGAAATAAATGATGATGAGACAGATATAAATCAACCAAAGATGAAAAAGGAGAAATAATGGTTAATTTAGGTAATATGATGAAGCAAGCCCAACAGTTGCAAAAGAAAATGGCTGAAGCACAGAATAAATTAAATGATATTGAAGTTGAAGGTACTTCTGGAGGAGGCCTTATTAAAGTAACAGCTACAGCAAAAGGTATATTTAAAAGAATTTCAATCGACGATAGCTTGATTAAACAAGATGAGAAAGAAATACTTGAAGATCTGATCGTCGCTGCAATAAATGATGCCAAAGAAAAAGGAGAGGCTGCAGCTCAAGAAGAAATGAAAAATCTCACAGGTGGACTACCATTACCTCCAGGAATGAAACTACCTTTTTAAAAATGGAGCAATCCCCAATAGATAAATTGATAAACGATATTTCAAAACTTCCAGGATTAGGAAGAAGATCAGCTCAAAGAATTGCTCTTTTTTTATTAAAAAATAAAGATAAAAATCTATCACCTTTAATTGAGAGTTTAAACTTATCCTATAATAAAATTATTGAGTGCTCCGAATGTGGAAATATAGATATGGTAAATCCATGCAATATCTGTGCAAATCCTAAAAGGGATAAAACAACTATTTGCGTTGTTGAGGATGTATCAGATTTGTGGACGTTTGAAAAAGTAGGATTTTATCGAGGTCTCTATAACGTACTAGGTGGTTCATTATCAGCAATTCAAGGTATAGGAACTGATGAATTGAAAATAGAACATCTGCTAAATAGAATTGAAACAAATAATGTTAAAGAAATTATTCTTGCCTTAAGTACAACTATGGAAGGACAAACAACATCTTTTGTAATTGCAGATAAACTAGAAAAATTTAAAGATTTAAACGTAACAAGACTTGCACAAGGAATCCCTATGGGCGGAGAAGTACACTACTTAGATGAAAACACATTAAATACAGCATTCCAATCCAGAAAAAAAATTACATAAATAATAATGGATAAATTACTTTACGTACCAAATCCACTATTACGCCAAAAAGCAGATAAAATTCAATCTGTTGGAATTGAGGAAAAAGAAATTGCAAAAAAAATGATGCAAATAATGATAAAAGCACCAGGAGTAGGTCTAGCGGCAAATCAAATTGGAATTCTAAAACAAATTGTGACTATATTTTTTGTAGATCAAGAGACTAAAAAAGAAACACAATATATATTATTTAACCCCAATATTATTTCCTACTCTCAAGAAAAAATTGTTATGGAAGAGGGTTGTTTATCTCTTCCTGAACAATTTGCAGAAATTGAAAGACCTCAAAATATAGTAGTCGAGTACTTAGATGAAAATAATAAACAAATAACAAAAGAAGTTAGCGGAGTGGAATCAAGAATTTTACAACATGAAATTGACCATCTTTCTGGAAAGTTATTTGTAGATTATCTTTCTTCATTAAAAAGGAATATAATGATCAAAAAAGTACAAAAATTTTTAAAAAACAAAAAATAATGAACGATAAAAAAATAATTTTCATGGGCTCGCCTAAAATAGCTTCTGACTATCTTGAGGCTTTAATTAAAAGTAATTTCATAATTTCCGCAGTATTTTCACAACCTCCAAAAAAGAAATCCAGAGGAATGAAAATAATTGAATCCGAAGTCCATCAAATTGCAAGTAAGAACAAAATTGAGGTTTTTTGTCCAAATACGTTTGATAAAGATACTATTGAGACAGTGAAAAAATTAAATCCTGATTTAATTATTGTCATGGCATATGGTAAAATATTGCCAAAAGATATTTTAGATTTACCACCATTTGGTTGTATCAATATCCATGTCTCTTTATTGCCTAGATGGAGAGGTGCAGCTCCAATAGAACATTCTTTAATGAGTGGTGATAAAGAGACGGGTATATCAATAATACAACTAATTGAAAAATTAGATGCTGGACCAATTATTAAGCAAAAAAAAGTAGATATAGAAGATGATTGTAATAAAAATGAATTAAGTCAAAAATTAACAGAGGTTGGAATCAAATTATTAGTGGAAACTATTCCTCTTATATTTGATAAAAAAATTTCTTATTCTGATCAGGATGATAATGATGCAACATATGCAAATAAAATTTCTTCACTAAACAGAAAAATTAATTTTAATAAATCTGTAAATGAAGTTTTAAATCTTATAAGAGCACATTCACCTAAACCTGGTGCTTGGTTTACTATACAAAATGAAAGAATTAAAATCATTAAAGCAAGAAAATCAAACTCTAACGGTAATGCATCGACAATTCTTAATGAGACCTTTGATATTGGGTGCAATGACGGAAGTATTGAGCCACTAATTTTACAAAGAGAAGGCAAAAATGCTATTTCTAAAGATGATTTTCTTCGGGGATATAGTTTTAGTGTTAATGAAGTATTAAATGCCTAACTACAAAATAACATTAGAATATGATGGAACTAATTATGTTGGTTGGCAACGTCAAGAAAATGGTCCTTCCGTTCAACAATTGGTTGAAGAAGCAATAGAAAAACTATCAAAACAAAAAATAACACTTTTTGGAGCTGGTCGAACAGATGCAGGCGTTCATGCAAGAGGACAAGTAGCTAATTTTGAATTAGAGCAACATTTTGATACTGATACTATTAGAGATGGCATTAATCATTATCTAAGACCCCAGCCAATATCTATTTTACATGCTGAAGAAGTAGATAAAGATTTTAATTCTAGATTTTCTGCAAAATTGAGATGGTATGAATACAAGATCTTAAATAGAAGATCACCAATTACGTTAGAGCAAAACAAAGTTTGGTGTGTACATAAAAAAATAGATGCTGAAAAAATAATAAAACAATCACAACAATTTATAGGCAAATTTGATTTATCTGCTTTTAGGTCAATAAATTGCCAATCGAAATCACCAATTAAATCTATTAATTCACTGGATATAAATTTTAATCATGATGAAATAAATTTTTTAATATCAGCTAAATCCTTTTTACATTCTCAAGTTAGAATCATGGTCGGTACACTGGTTGATATAGGACTTAGTAAAATAGAAAAATCTATCTCAGAAATTATTCAATCCAAAAAAAGAGAATATGCTGGAGTAACTGCACCACCTGAAGGATTATATTTATTGAAAATAGATTATTAATAAAAGCCGATTTCTGATAAACAAATATCTGCTTGAAAATCTTTAAATCCAGCAACTAGCCCTAATGTCTTGATATTCTGGCCAACTAATTTTTTAGGCTGATAAGCATTTGATTTTTTAAACTCACTAAAGGGTGCTTTTATAACTGTCCACTTAGAATTAGTTTTAAAACTATACTTATAATATTGCCATGGAGCTACTGTTAAAGCTGTTCTTACATGAATTGAATATTCTTCATTATTACCAAACACTTTAAAATAAACACCCTCAAACTCTTCTGTTGATATTGAAGGTTTTAATTGATTTCTTATTTGAATAAAGCCACCGTTATTTTCAGTCGTGACATCTCCTGTCATATGATAACAATTAACATCATTAACTTTTGATATGATCGCTTTACCTTGTGACAACCCACCCATTACTCCGTCAGTAAAAAAAGCCCAATTTTGACCTTGAGAAGAAATTCCCGGTGTTTCTAATTTATCAAGTATCATTTTATTCTGAGATTGAATGTTGAATGAAAAAATAAAATAAAAACAAAAATTATTAAACTTTTCAATTTTTACGATTTTCTGCTAATTTTTTTTTGATAAGAGATAAACCTGTTTCAACTTTGGATTTATACGATTCTTCAAATGCTTTTAACTGCCAATCTGAAAATCTAGATTTTAGTTCAGATAAATTATTTTGTTTCCATTCATTTGAAGTATTTTCATCTTTCCAAATATCTTTCTCTTCATTAGTTCTTCCACAGCCATAGCAAAACCCTGAGATTGGGTCAGTTTTACATACGCTAATGCAAGGTGAAGTTACTTTGTTCTGTTCCATGTTAATATACATATATTTTTTTTTAGTTTATTCCATTAAAACGATGTAAAACTCTAAAATTATGACTGATTTTAGCTATTTAAATGTT
>CACMKW010000018.1 GCA_902614395.1 uncultured Alphaproteobacteria bacterium
ACATCTATTACCTCTGCTTTACTAATAGCACTTTCCAAATCTATAATTCTTCCTTCAATTAAACTTTGTTGTTCTTTAGCATATTGATATTCTGCATTTTCAGACAGATCACCATGACTTCTAGCCTCAGCTATTGCTTCAATTATTTTTGGTCTATCCTCAGATGTTAATTTTTTTAATTCATCTTGTAATCTCGTATAACCTTCTGCAGTCATAGGAATTTTATTCATAAGCTGATGATGATTTATTTACTTTTTATAGTCAATAAAATTAATTTATAGTTTGAAGACTTTTTATTGTAAATTCTTGAGTTTTCATATGTGCAATAGCATCTACAGCAACTTTTGCTCCAGCTATTGTCGTATAATATGGAATATTATACATTAATGATGTTCTTCTAATACTATAGCTATCTCTTATTGATGCTTGAGTTTTTGTTGTATTAATTACTAGCTGAATTTCATTATTAATTAATGAGTCAACTACATGAGGATTACCTTCTTTTACTTTATTTACTATTTTTGTCTTGATGTTATTAGTATTTAAGTATTCAGCAGTCCCTTTGGTTGCAAGTAGATTAAAATCTAATTCTTTTAACTTTTGTGCGATCTCGATAACGAACTTTTTATTATCATTATCTATTGAGATAAATACTGTCCCTTTAGATGGAAGAATATTACCACAGGCTATTTGGCTCTTAATATAGGAAGATAAAAAGGTTTCATCTATTCCCATAACTTCTCCTGTAGATTTCATTTCAGGACCTAATATTAGATCAACTCCATCAAATTTATTGAAAGGAAAAACAGATTCTTTTACATTAAAGTTTTTTAATTCATTAATTTTATAATCATTCAAAATTGAGTTAAGATTTTCACCAACCATTACTTTTGCCGCAATTTTTGCGACTGGAATACCTTTTGATTTGGCCACAAATGGAACAGTCCTGCTGGCTCTTGGGTTAACTTCTAAAACATATATTTTTTTATCTTTAATAGCTAATTGAGTATTCATTAATCCAATAACATTAATTTCATTCGCAATTTTTGATACCCATTCAATTATTTTATTCTGAGTTTCTTTACTAACTGAATAGGGAGGTAAGGAACAAGCACTATCTCCAGAGTGAATTCCTGCCTCTTCGATGTGTTCCATAATCCCAGCTACAAATATTTCTCCATTTTTATCTCTAATAATATCTACATCTATTTCTTTGGCATTCTCAAGATACTCATCAATTAAAATTACATTATTTGAAGAAACTTCAAGAGCTTCATTAGAAAATGATTCTAAATTATTTTTATCGTATGCGATTTGCATCGCTCTTCCTCCAAGTACATATGAAGGTCTAACTAAAACAGGATATCCAATTTCTTCAGCTTTTTCTAAAGTTTGAGCTACTGTATTTGCAAAAGCATTTTTTGGTTGAGTAATTTTTAGTTTCATTAATATTTCACTGAATCTATCTCTATCTTCAGCTAAATCTATTGCTTCAGTTGAAGTGCCTATAACTTTTATGCCAGCCTCTTCTAATTCTTTTGCAATTTTTAAAGGAGTCTGGCCTCCAAATTGAACTAATACACCAAGAACATTTCCATTACTTTTTTCTTTGTTGTAAATTTCAATAACACTTTCAGCTGAAAGTGGTTCAAAATAAAGTCTATCAGCAGTATCATAGTCAGTTGAAACTGTTTCTGGGTTACAATTTATCATTATTGTTTCAATTCCCTTTTCTTTCAATGCATAGACAGCATGTACACAGCAATAATCAAATTCAATGCCTTGACCTATTCTATTAGGTCCACCTCCAAGAATTATTACTTTGTCTTTTGATGTAGGATTTGCTTCACAGAATTTAGTATTTTCAAAATCCCAATCGTAAGTAGAATAAAGATACGGAGTTTTAGAACTAAATTCACCTGCACAAGTATCCACTAGTCTGAAGACAGGATTAATATCGTTATTATTTCTAAATTTTCTTAATTCTTTTTCTTTAATATTTAATATTGATGAGATTTTACTATCTGAGAAACCTATTTTCTTAGCATATAATATTATATCTTTGTTGAGATCTTTTTCTTTTAATATTTTTTCAAAATCTATTATTGTTTTAATTTGATATAAAAACCATTTATCATACTTTGTAGTTTGGTTTATTTCATCAACTGTTAATCCAATCCTTAGGGCTTCTCCTACAACTAACAAGCGTTGAGAAGATTGTATTTTAAGTTCATTCAAAATTGTATTTTTATCATTTGAGCTAAGTTTTGGTTTATCAAAACCAGTTAAACCGTACTCAAGAGAATTAAAACCCTTTTGGATTGATTCATTAAAAGATCTACCTATACTCATTGCCTCACCAACTGATTTCATGGATGTCGTTAAGTCAGAATTAGCACCAACAAATTTTTCAAAAGTAAATCTTGGAATTTTAGTTACAACATAATCAATAGTTGGTTCAAAACTTGCTGGTGTTGTCGTAGTAATATCATTTTCAAGTTCATCCAAAGTATAACCCACGGCTAATTTTGCAGCAATTTTTGCTATTGGAAAACCTGTAGCTTTTGATGCTAAAGCAGAAGATCTACTAACTCTTGGATTCATTTCAATTACATTAATTTCTCCATCTTCAGGATTTATAGCAAATTGAACATTTGACCCACCAGTATCCACACCTATTTTTCTGAGAACCTTAATGCTAGCATTCCTTAAAATTTGGTATTCTTTATCAGTTAATGTTAAGGATGGAGCTACTGTAATGCTATCTCCGGTATGAACACCCATTGGATCTACATTTTCAATTGAGCAAACAATAATACAATTATCTCTATTATCTCTAACAACTTCCATCTCAAATTCTTTCCAACCTGAAACAGATTTTTCAATAAGTATCTGATTTGTTGGGCTGGCATTCAAACCCCTATTACATAAATCAATAAAATCGTCATCATCATAGGCAACACCACCTCCGGTACCTCCAAGTGTAAAACTTGGTCTTATGACAAGAGGTAAATTTAATTCATTTTTTACTTTTTTTGACTCTTCAATAGTGTTAACCACGTAACTTTTCGGACAGCTTAGACCAATTTCTTTCATAGCATCTTTAAATTTTTGCCTATCCTCAGCTAATTCTATTGCTGTTGGATTAGCTCCAATCATTTTTACTCCATGTTTTTCAAGTATACGATTATTAAAAAGTTCCATTGAAACGTTTAAAGCAGTTTGCCCTCCCATAGTTGGCAGAAGAGCATCTGGTTTTTCGATTTCAATTATTTTTTCAACAAATTCTTTAGTTATAGGTTCAATATAAGTTTGATCTGCTAATTCTGGATCAGTCATTATTGTTGCAGGATTTGAATTAATCAATACAATTTTGTAACCTTCATCTTTGAGTGACTTACATGCCTGAGCACCCGAGTAATCAAATTCACAAGCTTGACCAATAACTATAGGACCAGCACCTACTATTAATATTTTATTTATGTCAGTTCTTTTTGGCATTTTTCTCAATAAGTTTATAAAATTCTTCAAATAAATAATGACTATCATGTGGACCAGGCGATGCCTCTGGATGATATTGAACACTAAATACTGGTAAATGTTTATGTCTTAATCCTTCATTAGTCCCATCAAATAATGAAACATGAGTTTCAATTATATCTTTACCAAAACTATTTCTATCAACTTCAAAGCCATGATTTTGTGAAGTAATTTCAACAATGCCTGTTGTAAGATTTTTTACTGGATGGTTTGAACCTCTGTGACCCTGAAACATTTTTTTAGTCTTTGCGTTTAATGCTAATCCTAAAATTTGATGTCCTAAACATATTCCAAATATTGGAATATTATTATCAATTAATTTTTTTATAACATCAACTATTTTACTGCCTGTGGCATAAGGATCACCAGGGCCGTTTGATAAAAAAATTCCTGAAGGATTAGTTTCTATTATTTCTTCGTAGCTAGAAAATAAGTTTAATACAGTTGGGTTAAGATTAAATTCATTTAGATTTCTTAAAATGTTATTTTTGATACCAAAGTCTAAGCAAGTGACATTAAATTTAAATTGTCTTTTAATTGATTTATTACTTTTCCATATTCCTTTTTTCCAATTATAGTTTTGCTCTGTCGATACTATACCCGCCAAATCTAAATTTTGAAGACCTTTCCACTCATTTATTTGAGCTTTAAGTTTTTCAATTTTATTTTCACCTTCTCCAAAGTGAATAATTGCGGCCTTCTTAGCCCCCTCAACAGATAATTTCTTAGTTAAGTATCTAGTATCAATTCCAAAAATACATGGAATTTTGTTTTTTAAAAAATATGAATTTAAATCATTTTCTGCTCTCCAATTTGAATATTCTGATAATGGCTGATTTATTACACAACCATCAGCGTAGATTTTTTTTGACTCCTGATCCTCTTGATTTGTACCTACAATTCCAACATGTGGGAAAGTAAATGTAATGATTTGTTTTGCATATGAGGGATCAGATAATGCTTCTTGATAACCTGTTTGAGAGGTATTAAAACAAAGCTCGCCTACGGCAGCCTTTTTCTCTCCTAATCCATAACCCCATAAGATTTCACCATTTTCTAATACAAGAGCTGCAGTTTTATTGTGTATATGTGGTTCTTTTTTTAAAACTTCCATTATATTTAGACGAAGCAAAATGATAGTTAGTAGGCATTTATAACAATGTAGTCAAGGATTAGTTGAAATTAAAAAGAAGAATTATATTATTAAATTAAATTTATTAGAAAGTGAAAAAATATGAGCTTAAAGGATAAAATTGAAAGTGATTATAACAATTCTATCAAAGAAAAAGATAGTAATTCCATCAATACTTTAAGATTAATAAAAAGCGCTATTAAAGATAAGGAAATTTCTCTTAGAGGTAAGCAAGACTCTTTGACCGATTCTGATATCTTAAGTTTACTTCAAAGTTTAGTAAAACAAAGAAAAGATTCAATAGAAGCTTTTGAAAAAGCGAATCGGAATGATCTTATTGAAAATGAACTTAATGAAATCAAAGTAATAGAAATGTTTTTACCAAAACAAATGGATGAAGATGAAACAACATTGATTATAAAGAATATAATTCAAGAGAATAATTATACATCAATCAAAGAAATGGGTGCCCTTATGAAAATAATTAAAGAAAACTATACTGGAAAAATAGACATGGGTTTAGTTGGAAAAATAGCTAAATCTTTACTGGGTAATTGATGTCATTTTCAAAAAATGATCTTGAATTAATAAAATCAAAAATTCTTCTTTCACAAGAAATAGAAAAAAAAACAAAAGTCATAAAAAAAGGAAAGGATAGTTGGTGTTGTTGTCCATTTCACGAAGAAAAAACTCCATCTTGCAAGATAAATGATGATTTAGGTTCTTATTACTGTTTTGGATGTGGGGCTAAAGGAGATATATTTACCATATATACAGAACTTTATAATTTTTCATTCCCTGAAGCAGTAAAAGAATTAGCTCAAAGAGTTGGTATTAGAATAGTTGATAATTTTGATTCAAATATTAATAAAAAAAATGATAGAATTTATAAAATTTTAGAAATTTCGACAACATGGTTTCAAGATAATCTAAAGGTAAATAAAGATTGTCAAAGATATTTAAATAAAAGAAACTTATCAGACGAGACTATTAAATTTTTTAAGTTAGGATTTTCTTCTAGTTCAAAACAAACTCTTTATCAATTTCTAAAAGAACAAGGTTTTGAAGATAAAGAACTTCTTGAAAGTAATGTAGTAAAACTAGATAAAAATAATAAGATACGTGATTTTTTTTACAATAGACTTATGTTTCCAATTTTAAATGAATATGGAAAAATTGTTGGATTTGGAGGAAGGGTATTGGATAATTCAAATCCCAAATATATTAATTCACCTGAAAGTAATTTTTTTAAAAAAAGAAATATTTTGTATAATCTTTTTAACGCTAAACAAACAATAAGGTCAAAAAAAAATATGTTAATTTGTGAAGGTTATATGGATGTAATAAGTCTTTATGACAAAAACATTAAAACTGCTGTAGCACCACTTGGTACTTCTTTAACAGAGAGTCATCTTGTATTATCATGGAAATATGTGAGTAAACCAACATTGATGTTTGATGGCGATACGTCCGGTTTAAAAGCATCTTTCAAAAGTGCTATAATGTCATTACCTTATTTAACTCCGTCAAAATTATTACAATTTGTCATACTCCCCAACCAATACGATCCAGATACTTATATAAATGAGTTTTCTATGAATGAATTTGCAAAATATTTAAAAAATCCACTTTCAATTGTTGATTTTATCTTTCATGAATCATCTAAATCAATAGACTTAACCAAGTCTGATAATAAAGTTATTTTTGATAATTACATTGATGAATTGGTAAATAATATTAAGGATTCTAAAATAAAATATTTTTATAAAAATGAATTTAAGTCTCTATTTTTTAAAAAATTAAAATTATCCTCAAAAAATAAAAACTCAATTAGCATAAGAAAAAATAAAATATCATTAAAAGAAAAACAAATTTTCTCTTTTCTAACTGCTTATTTAAATCATGTAAAATTGAGAAATGAACTTTATCTGCTTTTGACTCAATCTGAATTGTTAAGTAAACACCAAATTGAATTCATAAATTTTATACACAATTCGGAATTTCTTGAAGTTGATAATATAGGTATAGGTAATCTTCCAAAAATATTCTTAGAAATTTATGAAAAAACCACAGATACCAGTATTTTTCAATTATTTCCTTATGTTCAAAAGGATTTTGATAAAGATATTGCATTAAAAGAAATAAAAGAATCTATAAATAATTTAAATACAAGACTTTCAAATTTGAAAAAAATAAATAAAAGCCTAAATGATATAGATGAATATTCATCATCATTAACGTGGGATGAATTAAAAAATATCACTTTTAATCTTCATAATAATGAAGAACTATTAGAATAAAGTTATGGCGAAAAAGAAAAAAAAAGCAGTTTCAAAGAAAACTAATAAATCAAAAAAAAAGTCACTGAAAAAAAAGAAGGTGACTAAAAAGAAAACTGCTTCAAAATCCTCGAAAAGCTCAAAACAAAAAACAAACAAAAAAACAAATAAAACTGTCAGTAAAAAAGTATCTAAAAATTCTATAGTAAAAACAATCAAGGAAGATAAACCAAAAAAAATTCCAAAAGTTATTTCAGGTTTTGAAGAAAAAATAAAAGAAATTTTTGCCAAGTTGATTAATAAACATAAGGTAGATGGTATCTATACGCAAAAAATTATTGAAAAAGCTATTCCTAAAAGATTTAGACTTGAAGAAAATATTAAAAAATTTGAAGATTTAATTACCTCTAATAATATAAAAATTTATTCTGAGGAAGAAGCTAAAGAACTTATATCTCTTGCTAAAGAACAAACTGTTAAATCTGAAGAAGGTTCTGAAGAACAAGAAAAAAAACAAACAGGAAAAACTGATGATCCGGTTAGATTATATTTAAGAGATATGGGCGCAGTAGAACTTCTTAGTAGAGAAGGAGAAATAGCTATTGCAAAAAGAATTGAAGCAGGAAGAGAAAAAATGATAGGCGCCATATGTGAAAGTCCTATGACCATTAGATCAATTATCAATTGGAAAGATGCAATTAAAGATGGAACCATGCTTCTAAGAGATATTGTAGATTTAGAAGCAACTTACGATATGTCAGATATTTCAGACTCTAAGCTTGAAGACACACTAAAGTTAATTGAAAGTGGTGGAGATGAAAAAGATGATAATAAGAAAAAAAATGAAAATGATAACAACAATGATGAAAGTAATAGTGACGAGCAACAACAGGAAGATGAGGATGATAGCTTAAATGTATCTCTTGCAGCAATGGAAGAAAAACTTAAACCAAAAGTGTTAAATGATTTTAATGATATAACAAAACTTTTCAAAAAACTTCAAAAGCATAGCCAAGAACTAATTAAAGCAGATAAAAAAAATGAAAAAAATTATATTTCTTTAGAAAAAAAATACATAAAAATACAAAAAGAAATGGTTGCAGCAATGAAAGCTGTGCATTTTAATTCAACTACAATTGAAGCTCTGATGGAGGCCTTATATGAACTAAATAAAAAATTACTCTTAAGAGAAGGAAAGATGCTTCGTATGGCCACTAGCGCAGGTGTTAAAAGAGAAGACTTTATATCCCAATACTTAAACTTTAATTTTGAAAAAAATTGGATACAAAGTTTATTAGAGACTAAAGATAAAAACTGGGAAAAATTTATTAATAAAAATCATTTAGAAATTAATAAAAATATCGAGGAAATTAGAGAGATACAAGCAGCTTCAGAATTACCTCTTTCAGAATTTAGAAGAATAGTTGGAACTGTTCAACAAGGAGAGAGATCTGCAAATAGAGCAAAAAAAGAAATGATAGAATCAAATCTGAGATTAGTTATTTCAATAGCAAAAAAGTACACTAATCGAGGTTTACAGTTTTTAGACTTAATTCAAGAAGGAAATATTGGTCTAATGAAAGCAGTAGATAAATTTGAATACAGAAGAGGATATAAGTTCTCAACTTACGCAACCTGGTGGATTAGACAAGCAATAACAAGATCTATTGCAGATCAGGCAAGAACAATAAGAATACCTGTTCACATGATTGAAACAATTAATAAAATTGTAAGAACAACAAGACAGATTATGTCTGAAATTGGTAGAGAACCAACACCTAATGAGTTAGCAGACAGATTACATATGCCATTAGATAAAGTTAAAAAAGTATTAAAGATTGCAAAAGAACCAATTAGTCTTGAAACACCTGTTGGTGATGAAGAGGATAGTTCACTTGGTGATTTTATTGAAGATAAAAATGCTCTTATCCCAATAGATGCTGCTGTAAAAAGTTCACTTCGTGATACTACTACAAGAATACTTTCATCATTAACACCTAGGGAAGAAAGAGTTTTAAGAATGAGATTTGGCATTGGAATGAATAGTGATCATACACTTGAAGAAGTTGGTCAACAATTTAGTGTTACCAGAGAGAGAATTAGACAAATAGAAGCAAAAGCTCTAAGAAAATTAAAACATCCAACAAGAGCTAGGAAATTAAAAACGTTTCTTGATGAGTAATGAAGCTAACGCTTCTAGGAACAGGTTGCCCTTCTATAGACTTTAAAAGATGTGGCTCATCTAATTTAATATCTACAAAATCAACAAAAATTCTAGTAGACTGTGGATCTGGAGTTACACAAAGATTAAATCAAAGTAAAAACTCTTCAGCAAATATTGACGCACTTTTACTAACTCATCTACATACCGATCATGTTATAGATTTATATCAGCTCATGATCTCTTCATGGCATTCAGACAGAACTTCCCAATGGAAAATTTATGGACCAAAAGGTACAAAGAAATTTGTAGATAAAATTTTCTTAGCTTGGAAAAGTGAACGTAAATTGAGAATTTCTTATGAAAAAAGAAAATCTTCTAAAGCATTAAGTTACAAAGTTTATGAGTTTAGAAAAGAAGGATTTATAAATATTAATGATATTAAAATAAAATATTTTGAAGTTGATCATAAACCAGTGCCTTACGCTTATGGTTTTTCTTTTTTTAATAAGAACAAAAAACTTACGATTAGTGGAGACACGAGACCGTGTGAGAGTTTGATGCTTAATGCTCAAAATGCTGATGTTCTTTTACATGAAGTTTTTATTGAGTATGAGATTAACCAGACTTCAGGACTCAGATCAAAAAAAACATTACATAATGTTAAAGAATATCATACCCCTAGTAATTTAGTTGGTAAGGTTGCAAAGTTATCTAATTGTAAAAAACTCGTATTAACTCATTTTGTTCCTACCAGATTTAATATTTCAAAGTTAAAAAAGATAGTCAGAAAAGATTTTGGTAAAGATCCAATAATTGGGAATGACTTATTGACGATAAATATTTAATTAATTTTATTTAAAAACTTTTCAAATTCTTCATCCTTAATTTCAACAATATTAGAAGGTGTAGGAAATTTTTTTTCTTTCACATCATTAATGAATTCTTTTAAACCATCTATAGTATCAACTAAGAGTTTTTCATAAGATTTATTTGTGTCTTTAAATACTTTAGCATGACGAGGAACTCTTTCTGTATTTGTGCCAATAACATCTTGAATAAATAAAAATTCAACATCGCATTTTGGCCCGCTTCCCATTGACAACGTAAGTAAATTAACTTTCTTAGTAATTATTTCAGCCACACGGTCTGGAACGCATTCTACTTCAAGTCCTATAGCACCAGCATTGTCATAAGCAATTGCATCTTGATAAACTTTTAATGCAGACTCAGCATCTTTACCAACAGCTTTAAAACCACCAGTCCATGTACTCTTATAAGGTATTAGCCCAATATGACTGACTACTGGCAAACCTTCATTGCGAAGAGCCTCTATATATTTTGGACTATTTCCGCAGTATACAGCATCTGCCCCATTGTCTCTTGCTATTAGTGCAGCATCAATAGCTTTGTCAGGTGATGACAGTTGACCAAGACCATATATCATAAAAGTATTTGGTGCAGCTTCTCGAATATCCTTTATGTGTGCATCTCTAAACCATCTATTTGTTGGTACTCCAGTTCTAAGAGTTTCTTTTTTAAATGATACAATTTGAATATCTATTCCTGCTTTTTCAGCAGCATGAGCTTCAAGAGCATTTGTTACATATAATTCTGTTAACTTAACTTTTCCTTTTTTATCAAATAAATCTTTAACAGTTAGTTTAGTCATTAATTATATTGAGGTAAGTAATTGCCATGTGCTTTAATTAGTTTGTCTGTCATATCATATATCTCATCTATTGTTAAATTTGCACCTGTTAATGGATCAAGCATAGCTGCATGATAAATATGTTCTCTTTTTTTAGTTAGTGCTGCTTCTGCTGTAAGTATTTGAACGTTTATGTTTGTTCTCATTAGAGCAGTCAATTGTTCTGGTAATTTTCCAATTTTTTGCGGCATAAATCCATTTGCATTAATAAGGCAAGGAACTTCTACGCAACAATTTGAAGGTAAATTATCTATATATCCTTCATTCATTATGTTTGCATTTATTGTAATTTCATTACTATTTACAATTCCATCAATAATATAGGACGCGTATTCATTACTTCTGCTAAGTGGCTGTTCATAAATTGGAGACATATCTTTTTCTAAATCATTCCATAATTTAATATTATTTTCGCATCTATCTATGTACTCCTCTATAGGAATTTTATATTTTTCAATTACATCATTTCTATTTTTTTTGATAAACCATGGTACGTATTCAGCAAAGTGTTCACTTGATTCTGTAACAAAGTATCCAAATCTTTTTAATATTTCGTATCGTACTTTTTCATAGAGAATTTTATTTGACTCATTATCAACCATATTGCTTCTGGAAGACTCTTCTTCATTATTTATAATTTTGTCAGCCAATAATTTTAATTTTGGATATAAGTCCTCATTAGCTTTTCCCTCTATTTTTTTTTCAAATTTTTTATAGAAAGCCATATGATTTATACCAGCACATAGATATTCAATATTGTTGATATCTTCATTTAAATCTTTTGCTAACATTTCAGCAGTTCCTTGTACCGAGTGACATAATCCCATTACTTTAAGTTCAGGAAATGCTTTATTGATTGCAATCATATTTGAGCACATAGGGTTAACGTATTGTAACCATATAGCTTTTGGACAAATCTCCGTTATGTCTTTTGCAATATCTAGCAACACAGGAATTGTTCTAAGCCCCCTCATTATGCCACCAATACCCAAAGTGTCTGCTATAGTTTGTTTTAAACCAAATTCATTTGGAATTTTAAAATCAATAATTGTAGATGGATTATAACCACCAACTTGAATTGTGGTTTGCACAAAGTCTGAACCCTTTAAAGATTCTTTTCTATCTGTGTGAGATGTTATTTTAGGAGTAGCATCTAATTTTTTTGAAATTATATTTAATAAATCATGTGATGCTTTTAGTCGGACAGGATCTATATCATGAAGAGCTATCTCTATATTCTTAAAATGATCAATTGATAAAATATCCGTTACTATATTTTTTGTAAATACTGCGCTTCCTGCACCAATAATAGTTAGTTTAGTCATTAAATTTATGTATAATCAAAAAAACCTTATTACTAAATTTTTTTTTTGTATATAAGGCTTTTTTAGGGCTCTTAGCTCAGTTGGTTAGAGCGCCCCGCTCATAACGGGGTGGTCCGGGGTTCAAGTCCCTGAGGGCCCACCAAATTTCCATTTTTAGTTTAAATTAAGTATTTTAAAAATATCCCGATATGTTACTAAAACTTATTAATTTTCGGGAGGAAAAATGAAAAAATTATTAACTTTAGTAATTTTATTTACCTCAACTATAGCCACTGCTGGTACGTTAGTTATTAATTCAAATCAGTCAGGTGAAGATGCTAAAGCAGCTTTTGATCAATATGTTGCAGATTTTTCTGCAGCTCATCCAGAAGTTACAGTTGTTGTAAATGAATTCGAACACGAAGCTTACAAGGTTGCAATCAGAAACTTTTTAACATCAGAAGTTCC
>CACMKW010000019.1 GCA_902614395.1 uncultured Alphaproteobacteria bacterium
AGTAAGGATCATATCTCCCATTTTATCGTTTCTAATTAAACAAATTTTCATAAAGTGTATTTAATAACTTAAAAAACAGTTTATATTTTTTAAAATCAGCCCTTGAATTTAAATTCATTTGAGATTATATCCTAACAAAATATGACAAAAGACTTAATTTCCTAATATGCTATTAATTAATAGCTTTAACTCAATCTCTATATAATTTTGGCTGTAAATTTCAAAACAAAGAAAGATACTGGTCCAAGAATCAATGAGCAGATTACTGCAAGTGAAGTCAGACTAATATCTAGTAGTGGTAAACAAATGGGGATCCTAAGCATTCGTGAAGCTCTAATTCAAGCAGAAGATGAAGGTTTTGATTTAGTTGAAGTGTCTCCTGAAGCTAATCCACCAGTTTGTAAAATTATAGATTATGGTAAATTAAAATATAGAGAGCAAAAAAGTAAGAAAGAAGCAAAAAAGAAACAAAAAACAATTGAAGTTAAAGAGATTAAAATGAGACCTGGCATTGATACCCACGATTATAATGTTAAAATTAAAGCACTCTCAAAGTTTATAGGCGGTGGTAATAAAGTTAAAGTCTCTATGCGTTTCAGAGGACGTGAAATGGAGCATCAAAATTTAGGCTTTGATCTTCTAAAAAAACTAACTTCAGAAGTCGAAGAATATGCAAAAGTTGAAGTAGCTCCTAAGTTTGAGGGAAGACAAATAATGATGATACTTGTCCCTCAAGTTGCTAAATAATTCTACATATTGCAAAATACTCAATTATCAGTATAAGCCTTCAAAACTTGTTACGGCCTGCGGGGCAGCCTAACGGGAAAACTTACAATATAGGAGATAGTAATGCCCAAGCTTAAAACTAAGAGTAGTTTAAAAAAAAGATTTTCTAGAACAGGTACTGGTAAAATTAAATTTAAACCTGCTGGAAAGAGACATGGAATGAGTAAACGTTCCAATAAATTTATTCGTAACACGAAAAGATCTGCAATTATGTCACCAGGTGATTCTGCTTTGATTGATCATATGTTACCATACAACAAGTAAGGGGAAATCAATGGCAAGAGTATCACGAGGTGTTACAGCAAGAGCTAGACACAAAAAAGTAATTAAAAGAGCAAAAGGTTATTACGGTAGAAGAAAAAATGTTTTTCGAGTTGCTGTGCAGGCTGTCGAAAGAGGTATGCAATATGCTTATAGAGATCGTAAAAAAAGAAAAAGTGATTTTAGGGGTTTATGGATTCAAAGAATCAATGCTGGTGTTAGACTACATGGTTTAACATATTCGCAATTTATATCTGGTCTTAAAAAATCATCTATTGAAATAGATAGAAAGATTTTAGCGGATCTTGCAGTTAACCAGCCAGAGGCTTTTAAAGCTTTAGTTGATAAAGCTCAATCTGCTAGATAATTTTAATTAATAAAATATAATAGATATTGATGGCATTTGCTGAAAATAAAATTGATGTTCTAAAAAAAATTAAAGCTTCAAAATCCTTCGAAGATTTAGAAAAACTTCGACTATATTATCTAGGTAAAAAAGGATTAATACCTGAAGCTTTAAAAGGATTAGGCTCTTTGTCGATTGAAGAAAAAAAATCGAAAGGACAGGAATTAAATATTATTAAAAAAGAAATTGAAGAAGGTATTAAAATCCAAAGAAAAAAAATTGAAAATATTGAAATTTCAAACAAGATTAATTTAGAATCAATTGATGTTACTCTACCGCCTAATATTTCTGAAGAAGGAAAAATACACCCAATTAGTCAAACAATATTTAATATTATAGAAATTTTTGGAAATTTAAATTATGCAGTGGAAACAGGTCCAGATATAGAAACAGATTTTAATAATTTTACAGCTTTAAATATCCCAGAACATCATCCAGCAAGAGAAATGCAGGATACTTTTTATGTTCAGGATAATGGAGACAAAAATGTTCTTCGAACCCATACCAGTCCTGTTCAAGTGAGAACTATGCTTAACACAAAACCACCTATTAAAATTATTGTGCCTGGCAGAACTTATAGAAGTGACTCAGATGCTACACATGCTCCTATGTTTCATCAGGTAGAAGGTTTAGTCGTTGATACAAGTTCTACTATGGTTAATTTAAAATCAACACTCGTTTCATTCTTAGAAGAATTTTTCGAAGTAAAAAACTTACAATACCGTTTTCGCCCTAGTTACTTTCCTTTTACCGAGCCTAGTGCAGAAATGGATGTAGCTTATACCAAAGTAAATAATAAAATTAAAATTGGTGAAGGAGATAAATGGTTAGAAATATTGGGTTGTGGAATGGTCAATCCTATAGTTTTAGATAATTGTAATATCGATTCAAAACAGTTTCAGGGTTTTGCTTTTGGTATGGGAATTGAGCGTTTGTCGATGCTTAAATATGGCATTACAGATTTAAGAAGTTTTTTTGATCCAAATTATAGATGGCTGGATCATTATGGTTTTAGTATTTTGGATAACCAAACACGATCAGGGCTATAAATGAAATTTACACTAGACTGGCTAAAAGATCATTTAGATACTTCTGAAAATTTAAATACCATAACAGATACTTTAACCAATATTGGTTTAGAGATTGAAAGTGTAGAAGATAAATCAGAAATATTTAAGAATTTTACAGTAGCTAAAGTTTTAAAAGCAGAAAAACATCCAGATGCAGATAAGCTTAAAGTATGTCAGGTTGAAACAATAAATGGAAATTATCAAGTTGTGTGTGGTGCTCCAAATGCAAAAGCAGGCATGCTTGGAATTTTTGCACCAGAAAATAGTTATATTCCTGGAACTGACTTACATTTAAAAAAAACTAAAATTAGAGGAGTTGAGTCTTGCGGAATGCTTGTCTCAGAAAGAGAGATGGGTATTTCTGAAGAACATGATGGAATTATTGAAGTAAAAGATAATTATAAAATTGGTGATTTATTTAGTAAAATTTTTGAAATAGATGAACCTATTATTGAAATTAATTTAACACCAAATAGATCTGACTGTTTATCGGTCAGAGGTATCGCAAGAGATTTAGCAGCAGCAGGAATTGGTAAATTAAAAGACTTAAATTATAAAAAATCAAAAGAATCATTCAAAAGCCCAATTACGTGGAAAAAAGAATTTCAAAATAATAATCTATGTCCTGGAGTAGCAGGTCGATATTTTAAAAATGTCAAAAATGTAGAAAGCCCTAAATGGCTTAAAGATAGATTAACTGCAATCGGATTAAGACCCATTTCAGCTCTTGTTGACATTACAAATTATATTACCTTTGACTTAGGAAGACCACTTCATGTTTACGATGCGGACAAAATTTCAGGCAATTTAACAATGCGTTTAGCTAACAAAAATGAGGAATGTTTAGCATTAAATGAAGTTAATTATAAATGTGACAGTGACATGATTGTAATATCTGACGATGAAAAAAAACTTCATGGAATTGGTGGTGTGATGGGTGGTTTTGATAGTGGTTGTAGTATGGAGACTAAAAATGTCTTTCTAGAAGTTGCGTTATTTGATCCGGTTTCTGTCACTAAAACTGGAAGAAAACTAAATCTTCAAAGTGATGCACGTTACCGTTTTGAAAGAGGGATTGATACTGATTCTATCTATTGGGGTGTGGATGCTGCAACTCAAATGATTTTGAAATTATGTGGAGGAGAAGTAAGCGAGTTCATTTCTTCAGAAATTAATATAGAAAAAAGAAAACCATTTATGTTTGATACAAATAAAGTGAAGACTTTTGGTGGCATAGAAATAAATATTAAGGAACAAGAAAAAATTTTAGCTTCACTTGGTTTTTCCGTTAATAAAAAAAAATCAAAATTTGAAATTCAAAGTCCTACTTTTAGACCAGACATTGTTGGTGATGCAGATATCGTTGAAGAAATAATTAGAATTTATGGTTATAATAAAATACCTCTAAAAAAAATTACTAATCAGGAAGAAAAAAAGCAGATTTTAAATACTAAAACTAAAACCTTTTATAAAAGTAAAAAAATTATTGCTCTAAGCGGATATACTGAAGTTGTAACTTGGTCATTCATGGATGAGAAAAAAGCAAAAATTATATCAGATGAAGTAATAAGTTTAAAAAATCCAATAAGTGCCGATTTAAACACAATGAGACCATCAACGCTTCCAAATTTATTAGAAGCAATCAATCAAAATAAAGCAAGAATGTACTTGAGAGCTAAAATATTTGAAGTCGGTCCAAATTTTTCTAAATCATTACCAGACCAACAAGAAAATGTTGTAACTGCTATAGCTTATGGCTCATCTGATGAACAAAACTGGTTATCAAATAAAAAAAATATTGATGTCTTTAGTATAAAGGCTGATTTATTTTCTATATTAGCAAACTTAAATGTACCAATAGATAATTTGTTATATGAAAAACTGGAAGGTCAAATTTATCATCCTGGTAAATCATCTTCTTTAAGGCTTGGTAAAAACAAAATAGCTAATTTTGGAGAGCTGCATCCAATTTTATTAAAAACAATGGATATTAATTTTAAGGTATTTGGTTTTGAAGTATATTTGGAGAATATTTCACAATTTCAAGAAAACAAATCTTCCTCTAAAGGTGGTTTTGTTAATAATCCTTATCAAATGGTTGAAAGAGATTTTGCTTTTCTTTTTCCAAAAGAAGTTAATGCTGGTGAGATAATTAAAAAAGTAAAAAAAATAGATAAAAATATAATTCAAAATGTAACAATATTTGATGTTTATGATGGTGATAAACTTCCAGAAAATAAAAAAAGTATTGCTTTTAGAGTTTTACTGCAACCTCAAGATAAAACATTCAACGATCAAGAAATTGAGGAATTATCAAATAAAATAATTGACGAAATATCTAAATCGCTTGACGCTTCTATAAGAAAGTAATGACAGAACTTAGTTCTATTCGTAATTTCTCAATTGTTGCTCACATAGATCATGGAAAATCCACGTTAGCCGATAGACTAATACAATTTTGTGGAGGTTTAACTGATAGAGAGATGAAAGAGCAGGTTTTAGACTCAATGGAATTAGAAAGAGAAAGAGGAATTACTATTAAGGCTCAAACAGTAAGACTTTCTTACAAATCAAAAGATGGCAAGACTTACATACTTAATATTATGGACACTCCAGGTCATGTTGATTTTTCTTATGAGGTATCTAGATCATTAGCAGCATGTGAGGGATCTTTATTAATAGTAGATTCTACACAAGGTGTTGAGGCTCAAACTTTAGCTAATGCATATCAGGCAATTAATAATGATCATGAGATTTTACCCGTCCTAAATAAAATTGATCTTCCTTCCTCTGAGCCAGATAAAATAAAATCTCAAATTGAAGATGTACTTGGCATTGAAACAGAACATGCCTCTCTTGTTTCAGCAAAAACAGGTATAGGTATTGAAGATTTATTAAATAAAATCATAACACTTCTTCCTTCTCCATCGGGTGAAATAAGTAAAGAATTGAAATGTATGTTAGTTGATAGTTGGTATGATAGCTATCTTGGTGTTGTGGTACTTGTAAGAGTTATAAATGGTGAATTAAAAAAAGGTCAGAAAATAAGATTTATGGCAACAGGTGCCACATACACAATTGATAGAGTTGGGATATTTTCTCCTAAAGCAACTGAAGTTGATACACTTGGACCAGGTGAAATTGGTTTTATAAATTCTGGCATTAAAAGTGTTTCTGATTGTAAGGTTGGTGACACAATAACAGATGATAAACTTCCAACAGAGGAAGTATTATCAGGATTTAAACCATCTCAACCAGTTGTTTTCTGTGGAATGTTTCCGATTGACTCAGATGACTATGAACATATGAGAGATAGTATGGCTAAACTAGCTTTGAATGATTCTAGTTTTTCTTATGAACCAGAAGTAAGTCCTGCTTTAGGTTATGGCTTTCGCTGTGGTTTTTTAGGTTTATTGCATTTAGAAATTATTAGAGATCGGTTTGAAAGAGAATTTAATTTAGAACTTGTAACTACTGCACCATCTGTCGTTTATAAAATTTTAATGAAAGATGGATCAACTATAAACCTTCATAATCCTACTGACATGCCAGATCCAGTAAAAGTTGAAAATATTTCTGAACCTTGGATAAAGGCTACAATAATAGTACCTGAAGAATTTCTAGGTTCAGTATTAGAATTATGTACTTCAAAAAGAGGTATTCAGCTAAATATGAGCTATGCAGGTAATAGACCTCTAGTTGAATATAAGCTACCGCTTAATGAAGTAGTTTTTGATTTTTATGATAGATTAAAATCAATAACCAAAGGCTATGCAAGTTTTGATTATGAAATTACAGGTTATGAAGTAAATAATTTAGTTAAAGTAGGTATACTTATAAATGGAGATCCAGTCGATGCACTATCTTTAATTGTTCATAAAGATAGATCTGAACAAAGAGGAAGAGCACTTTGTGAAAGGCTAAAAGATTTAATACCTAGACAACAATTCAAAGTTGCAATTCAAGCAGCAATAGGTGGCAAAGTAATTGCCCGCGAAACAGTTGCCTCATTTAGAAAAGATGTAACTCAAAAGCTTTACGGTGGAGATGTAACAAGAAAAAATAAACTTTTAGATAAACAAAAAAAAGGCAAAAAAAGAATGAGGCAGTTTGGAAAAGTAGATATACCCCAAAATACTTTTTTAAACGCTCTAAAAATGAGAGAAAAATAATTGAAAAATAAAATTTATCAAGAACTTGTAGTTGCAGATCAAGCTTATAAAAATAAAGACTATATAAAATCCTATTCAATATATAAATCAATTTATAGAGAGCACAATTTGCAGCAAATTATTCCTCGTCTAGTAGATATTGCTTATATAAAATTAAATAAAACAAAAATTAAATTTATAACAATTTCTAATTTAATTGATATTGGTTTTATAAATAATAATGAAATCAAAATTTTAACGGAATTAGTCTATTTGAAACTTAAACTACTTAGAGAGTATGAAAAATTTTATGATTTTCATCAATTTTATTTTAGTACTGACATAGTATGTCGTGACTTTATATTTACTCAATTAGAATATTTCCATTATTTATTAGAGACTGAAAACTACAAAGAAGCAGAAAATATTCTTAAGAAAATTCAATCTGCAAACATTAGTTCTTTAAAGTTTCTTGATATTTTTTTTCTTGATAAAAAGTTTTTTAATCAAATATTAAATAGCGAATTAGAAGTAAATCATAACATTACTTTTCATGAAGAGAAAATTACCTCAAATTTTGAGTATGTAGTTATTGTTATGGGTAATTTTGAAATTTTTCAAAAAGAAATTATCCCTTTTGCAGAATCTTTGAAAGATACTTCATCTAATTATTTATTATCAATACTTATCAACGACATAAATAAGAAAGAATTTGAAGTTATTTATAAAAAAATAAAAAAACTAAATATGAAAAATATATCTATTTATATTGAAAATAGTACAAATTTAAATTTAGATAAGAGTGAGCTAAAAGCATTCTATACAACAAGGCGATTTATTCTAGCTTATGATTTAATGGAAAAATTTTCAAAACCACTTTTAGTTTTTGATGCAGATACAATAATAAATAAAAACTTGGCTGAATATTTAGCATTAAATAGAAATATTGATATTGCAATATCTATAAAA
The DNA here is from genome assembly GCA_902614395.1 of uncultured Alphaproteobacteria bacterium. GTDB lineage: Bacteria > Pseudomonadota > Alphaproteobacteria > HIMB59 > CACPNW01. The sequence goes on from CACMKW010000019.1 coordinate 7,644, forward strand.
TCATCAAATAGATATTTTCATCTAACAATCTCAGCAAATCAAACTTTATTTAATAACACAATTAAATCAAAAATATTTTTAAAATTCTATAAAAAATATATTTATTATATTTTTAGATATAAAAAAATTAGATGGCATATTGACCAAATTGTTTTGTATATAGCATTCATTATTACAAAAAAATATTTTAAGGCAAAAATAATTGATAATTTAAGTGAGAATAATTATAAAAAAAAGAATTGTTATTTTTATCATACACTTCATGATAAATATAAATTAATAAAATGAATAACTCGTAGTATATTTTTAATTTCTACTTTCTTTTGATAATTACAAATTGATGATCATACCAAAAAACTCTTTTTTTAAAAATACTATAAGATAAACTTGTATCCTCTTTCAGTATTTTTAAAATATCACTAATGTTTAAATAATTAATAAATTGAAAATTATATACCAAATCATGCATGAAATTCATAAAAGAAAAAAAGAAATTATCATTAGAAATATCTTTATAAATAAATATAGATTTTGATTTTAGTTTTTTAGTTATCTCATAAAAAATTTTTTTTTGATTTTTTTTATTAATGTGATGCATAACATCAATCATTAGAACACAATCAAATTTATCTATATCATCTAAAACATCTTCAACTTTTTTTTTTAATATTAAGTTTTTTATATTAGGATCTATACCAGTGTAACAAATAAAATTTTTTTCACCTATTTCACTATAAATATGTCCATTTCCACATCCTAAATCGAGAATTCTTGAATTCAAAGGTATTTGATCTAAAACAATATTGATAGGATATATATACTTTCTAAATTTAGATAGCATATCTATTTTTCCAGAAATTCATTTTAGAAATTAAGTAAATAAATAAAATAAAAGTTAATAACCAAGCTAAATATGCATATCTGCTACTTGCATGTGTTAGAAAAAGAACTCCATGTTGTGATAACATTGAAATAAATAGTACATAAACAAAAGACTCATATTTATTTAATAATAATCTATAAAATATAAATAAAATTATTATTAGCCTGTGAATATTATAGATTGGATTCCAGTCAAAAAATTGATTTTTTAAAGTACTAAGATTTTCATTTTGAATATTAAATGTAAACAATGAATATAAAGCATCAAATATCATGTAAATTGATAATTTAAAATTTACTGCCGCATTAGTAAAGAAAACGAGCTCTTTCCCAAAATAAAAATTATGAGCAAGACAGATAAAAATTAAACTATAACCTAACAAACTAAAAATAATTTGATTAAAATAATGATTTTTAAACAATAAAATAATTAGATAAACGAAAAAAATTAATGATGTTGGTAAAAAATTTGGTCTCAAAAAAACAGCCAAAGAAAGTAAAATTGAGATTAACAAGTTCATAATTATGATATCTTTTCTCTGATGAATTTTAATTATTAAATAAAATGAAACTAAAATGAATAATATAGATAAACTTTCAGCGTGATATCTTGCAGCTTGCCATACATAATTAAAATAACCAAAACCCATATTTTCAAAAACAGGAATAAAAATAAAAGAAGTAAATAAAATTAAAGCAACTTTTGTTGTTATTAATTCATTAAAAATTCTAAAAATTACTATTGGTATAAATATACAGATGATAACATATCCATAACTACTATCTCCAAAAATATAATTATTTAATGAACTAAAGTATCGCAAACCAGGCATAAAATAGTATATATGTTCACTACCTTTTAAAGCTTCGTAAAAGTTATAATCACTTAGATTTTGAGCAATTTTTCTTCCAAAAGAAAAGTGTAGCAAACCATCAGCTCCACCTCTATAGTATCGTAGACCAGTTATAATATTTATATCTCTAATTAAAAATAAAACTACTGTAGCAAAAGATGAAACTGAAAAAATTAAGCAGTTGAAATATTTTTTTTTATCATGATAGAAATATACTAATAAAATTAATAGTATTAATAAAAGT
>CACMKW010000020.1 GCA_902614395.1 uncultured Alphaproteobacteria bacterium
AAATTCTAAAACAGATTTGGCCGTTGATATTCCACCTGCAGGCTTAAAGCCAATTTTTTTTCCAGTTTTTGTATGAAAATCTCTAATCATTCTCAACATAACAAGACTATTATTAAGATTTGCATTTATACTTTCTTTTCCTGTTGATGTTTTAATAAAATCGGCACCAGCCATCATACAAACCAACGAAGCTTTTGCTACATTTCGAAGAGTCTCAAGATCACCAACACCAAGAATAGCTTTAATTTTTGTTTTACCTGCAGTTTCTTTAAAACTGCGAACCTCATCATATAATTTTTTCCAGTTATTTTGGAGAACATATCCTCTATTGATAACAATATCGATTTCATCAGCACCATCTTTAATAGAATCAGAAATTTCTTTTTTTCTAGTCGTATATGATGATAAACCTGCAGGAAAACCCGTAGAAACTGCTGCAATTGGGATTTTGTTTTGAATAAGTTTTGTACAATCTTTTATTAGATGATGATAGACACACACAGCTCCTACTCTTACTGCATTATTTTCTATTCCTAAATCCTGAAGAATATAATCATCAATCGGATTAAGGGCTTTATTACACAGTCTTTCAACTTTTCCAAAAGTGTCATCGCCACTTAGCGTAGTGAGATCAATTAAAGTAATAGCTTTTAACAACCAAGCGACTTGAAATTCCTTTTTTACAGTTCTTCTTTTAATTATGGTAGATGTTCGACGTTCTACTGCACTTAAATTAATTTGTGTATTGTTCACCCAGCTTGTATCTAAATTATAAAATGTTTTCTTTATCATCGAATTAAATTTTTTCTTCTGTTATTGGTCTACTTAGTAAATTACTTAGTTCTTCTTTTAAATCATGTTGCTTATAAAGTATATTGTATACAGACTCCATTATTGGCATATCAATATTTTTTTTTTGTGAAATATTATAGACTGCTTTAACTGTATAATAACCCTCTGTTACTTCTTGCGATTTTAAAAGATCTAAAAAATTATCATATTTTGAAGAAGCTAATTTAATACCAAACTGTGTATTACGAGAATTTTTAGAACTACATGTTAAAATGAGATCACCAAGCCCAGATAAACCAAATAGTGTATTTTTATCAGCTTTAAATTTTTTTGCGTATCTTGTCATTTCTGCAAAAGATCTTGAAATGAGTGCACTTTTAGCATTTTCGCCTAAATTCAATCCTTCTGCAACACCGGCTGCTATCGCATATATATTCTTTAACGCACCACCTATTTGCGTTCCAATTAAATCATTTGAATAATAAATTCTAAATTCTTTGTTAGGTATAAGTTTAGTAATTTTCTCAAAATCTTTTCTATCTTTTGTTGCAAGCGTTACTGCAGTTGGTAAACTTTGAGATACTTCATTTGAAAAAGATGGGCCTGATAAAATACTAATTGATTTAAACGGCATCATTTCTTGAAATACATCTGTTAAAAATTTTGAGGACGATATTTCTATGCCTTTAGAACATATAATAATATGATGATTTTTATTATGTAATGTTGAATCCTTAACTACCTCCCTAATGTTTTGCGCAGGTAATGTTATAAATAAAAATTTAACATTTCTAATTTGTTTTAAAGAATTAGTAGCAGTGACATTTTCATTAAATGAACTGTATTTTAATTTTGGATTAATTTTATGTTCATTTATTGAATTAACAATTTTTTCATCTCGAGCATAAATGATAACTTTATTATTACTTAATACCCTGGCAAGTGCACTCCCCCAAACTCCTCCGCCTAAAATTCCAATTGTCATACCTTTGATCTTTATCCGGTGAGTCAAATGAAGTCAATTTATGGTTTTTGGCTAAAATCTTAGGTATTTTTATGAAAAAACTGCATGATTGATTTTTGGAACTAGTATATGAGGTAGCATATATAAAAAGTATACTTTTTTGGAGGAAATATGAAAAAATTACTTCTAGCTGTTATTGTAAGTTTGTCGACTGTAACGACTGCTGCATTAGCAGAAATTAAAGTAGGAATTATTCTTGGTTTTACAGGACCAATTGAATCTTTAACTCCTGCTATGAGAGATGGTGCTAGAATGGCATTTGATGAGGCATCAAACTCTGGAAATCTTTTAGGTGGTGAATCAATTACTATCTTAGAAGCTGACTCAACTTGTGTAGACTCTGCTGCTGCAACTGCTGCTGCTGAGGATCTAGTTGCACAAGGTGTAACTGCTATTATGGGTGCTGACTGTTCAGGTGTAACAGGTGCGATTAATGCAAACGTTGCAGTACCAAATGGTATCTTAATGGTATCTCCATCTGCAACTTCACCAGGTCTAAGTAAAGTTCCTGATAATGGAACTTTTTGGCGTACTGCTCCATCTGATGCAAAAGGTGGTCAGGTACTAGCTAAACTTGCTTTAAGCAGAGGAATTGAAAGTATAGCTGTAACGTATACTAACAATGACTACGGAAAAGGTTTAGCTGAAGTATTTGAAGCTTCATTTGCTCGTGGTGGCGGAACTATTACAGCATCAGCTGCACACGAAGATGGTAAAGCAGATTATTCATCAGAAGTTGGTGTTCTTGCATCAGCTGGTGGAGACGCACTACTAGTAATTGGTTATATCGATGATGGTGGAAAAGGAATGATCGAAGCATCTTTAGATTCAGGTGCATTTGACACTTTTGTTCTTTCTGATGGTATGATTGGTCAATCAATTGTAGATAATATCGGCGCTGATCTTGAAGGATCATTTGGCTCTATGCCAGGTGCAATTTCAAAAGGTTCAGCTAAGTTTGGAGAACTAGCAGCTGCAAATGGCATGGATGGAAGTGCTCCATATGTTGGAGAGTCTTATGATGCTGCAGCAATTATTGCTCTTGCAATTCAAGCTGGTGGATCTGCTGATAAGCAATCAATCCTAAACAATATTGCTAAAGTATCTAACGCTCCAGGTATTGTAATTAACCCTGGTCAATTATCATACGGCTTACAAATGTTAGCTGCAGGTAAAGATATTGATTACCAAGGTGCTACAGACGTAGAATTTAACGCGTTTGGTGATGCAGCTGGTGCGTTTAAAGAGTTAGAAGTTAGTGGTGGCGAATTCGTTACTGTTGGCGCTCTGTAATAATATATACTAAATAATTTATTTTAGAAACCCAGCTTATTAAGCTGGGTTTTTTTTGGTTTAAAATTAATTAAGAGGAAATTTTATAGCTACTTCTTGATCTATGATTTTGCATGATGGAAATTCTGCAGGATGTTTATCATATCTCTTTTTCTTACAATTACTTTGAGTGATATCAAAATCACTTCCAGGCATAAAAGATCTTGTTCCTGTTGGTGAACAAGAATCTAACATAACTGTTCTCCCAGTCCATCTATAAATCTCTGATTGGATCCATTCTTTTTGTGTTTGAAGTAACTGAAGAAATTCGTACATATATTTACCATCATCTGATCCATTTCCATGCAATCCATGAACAACATATTTACCACATTCTTTGAAAATTACAGGACTACCTGATGTATCAAAAAGCATAGGAGGATTGTTCTTACCATCATGCTTTATAGTTTGTCTTGAGCAAGGAGTTCTTTTGGATCCCCATATTCTTCCATTAAGCAAATGATCATTATAAAATCTTCCTTTGCTCATTTTGCTATTTCCAGGAACAGCTATGTGAAGAGCTTCTGTATTCATTTGAGGTAAATTATTTGCAATTGGAATAGGAGAGATTTGAATATTTTGACCTTTTTTACATTTTTTACAATTTCGGTCGACATGTGCAACCAAAATATCATAACCTGGTGGGACACCGGTGGCTCTTGCTGATATATCTAATACTTTTGCAATAATAATTTTTTTCTTAGGATAATTTTTTCCATCCACAACATACATATTTTCTTTATGATGATACCAGTCAGTCTTTTTTTTATTTGCAGCTTCTGCACCACAAGAAAGAGTTTTTTTTCTATCTGGTTCAAAACCTAAAATATGTGCTGAGCTTAATATAATATCATCCTCAATAAAAGTTACATTAGCTCCCCACATATCTTCACCTTGTGCCATTCTAGCTTGAAAAGTAAAATCATCATTAATATCTAATGTGCCACAATCTTTTTCACACTTTAATACGGGTGGCTGAGCTACAGTTTGAAAAGATATAAAAAAAACAAATAAAACTATATGAATTTTCATTAAGAATGTCTTACTTTCTCAGGAATAATTCCTTTTGGTCTATATCGTAAAATTAATAATAATATTAATCCCATAAATAAATACCTGAAATATGGAACGCTATCGAGTAAATGTAATTTTAAAGCATTAGTTGGCTCTAATCCTATAGTAAGTTGATTAATAATAAATGTTGTAATTGGCGCTGCCTCAATCCAAGAAAACCATATGACAAAACCACCAAATATAGCACCTAAATTGTTTCCACTACCACCAACAATAACCATAATCCAAATAATAAAAGTAAAACGAAGTGGTCGATATCCTGAAGGAGTAAATAATCCATCTAAAGTAACAAGCATTGCACCCGCAACACCTACAATTGCAGCCCCTATTACAAAAATAATTAAATGTTGTTTCACAACATCTTTCCCCATAGCATTTGCAGCTGTTTCATTATCTCTTATAGCTCTCATCATTCTTCCCCATGGAGATAATTGAGCTTTGTTCGCAAAATAAAAAATTATCAACATAACAATCAGAAATAAAATAGCGTAAGATAATTTTACAAATATTCCTGAACCATCAATTATAAGATTGTTTAATACTTGTTGTCTATCACTTACATCAATAATGTTATTTAACTTTGATGAATTAAGATATGTAACAAAATTTATAAACCAATCTGCGTTTTGTAAATCAATTTCATAAGGAACTGGTCTCTTTAAACCAATTACATTTTTTACCCCTCTAGATAACCATTCTTCATGTTTTAGAACACTAACAACTATTTCTGAAATGCCAAGAGTAACAATAGCAAGATAATCTGATCGTAATCCAAGAGCTATTTTACCAATTACAAATGCAACACCTGCAGCAAATAAACCTCCTACTATCCAAGAGAAAATTATTGGTAGTCCAAGACCACCTAAAAACCCTGCTATTGCTGGATTAACATCCTCAATATTATGTGTGGCGTTTAAATAAAAGTGTCTGATAATTAAAATACCAAAGAAAATTATGAGAGAATTTAAAATATACCTATTTCTTTTTTGGATTACCGTTTTATTAATATACATAACAGCAATCACTAATGCGATAAATAAAGCAAAACTAATACCTAGTCCTCTACCTCCAGCCTGCCAGGACTCAGCAATGGGAGGGTAAGAAACAAGAACTGCTGCTAATCCACCCATGGCAAGAAAGCCCATCACACCAAAATTAATTACTCCGGCATATCCCCAAGAAATATTAACTCCCATTGTCATTATTGCAGAAATAATGCACATGTTTAAAATTACTAAACTTACTGACCATCCTTGAATAAAACCTACAAAAATAAATAAAGAGATCATAATTGTGATAGCTAACCATTCATATCTTTCAAACTTCATCACAAGACTCTTCCTTTAAATATTCCAGATGGTCTAATCAATAAAACGATAACTAAAATTGAAAATGATACAGCAAATTTATAATCAGTTGAAAGTAATTGAACTAAACCTGTTGGCTCTACAGAACTTGGAAGTAGATAGACAAAAAATTTCTTATAAGCATACGTTACCATAATTTCTGAAAAAGCGATGACATAACCACCTACTACAGCTCCAAAGGGACTACCAATTCCTCCAACTATTGCTGATGCAAATATTGGCAAGACTAAATTGAGATAAATAATAGGTTTATAACTTTTATCTAATCCATAAAGTGTACCTGCAACACATGCCAAAACACCTACAATAATCCATGTAGTAAAAACTACTCTATCAGGGTTAATGCCAGACAATAATGCTAAATCTTCATTATCAGAAAATGCTCTCATTGATTTTCCAGTTTTTGTTTTTTGCAAAAACCAGAAAGTAAAAGTTAAAAGCAAAATTGTAATTAAAATTGTAATAACTTGAGATGATTTTAATGCTAATCCTTCATTTAAACCTGTCATTACTTTAAACTGTTTTGCTTTCATTATAAATTTCTGTCCATCGGAAAATTTTATGGTTTCAGTTCCAATTATGATTCTTATTATTGCATTTATTACGAACATAACCCCTATTGAAACCATTGCTAAAACAACAGGAACACTTTTTTGGTATCTGTAATATTGAAAAACAAATTTATCAGAAATAATGCATAAAATAATTGTTGCTATTATTCCTATAGGTAAAGCTAACAAGGCAGTTGGCAAAATTCCTAAACCAATATTTTGTGATTGAAAAAACCACGTAAATAAAATTGTTATCATCGCTCCAAATGACATAATTTCACCGTGTGCAAAATTTGCAAATCGAAGTATGGCATAAACAAATGTAACTCCTAGTGCTCCGAGTGCAAGTTGAGAGCCATATGAAATGCCTGGAATGATAATAAAATTTAGAAGTACAATTATAGAATTTAGAAAATCAATCATTTTAACCTCCTAAAAAAGACTTTCTAACTTCTGGATTATTCAATAGTTCTTCACCTAAACCTTCTCTACTATTTTTTCCATTAACTAATACGTATCCTCTATCAGCAATACCAAGTGCTTGTTTTGCATTTTGTTCAACCATTAGTATGCCAACACCAGTTTTACGAACTTCTATGATTCTTGAAAATAACTCATCCATTACTATTGGTGATACTCCTGCAGTTGGTTCATCTAACATTAAAATTTTAGGTTTAGTCATAAGCGCTCTCCCAAAAGCTACTTGTTGTCTTTGACCACCGGATAATTCTCCTGCGCTTTGATTTCTTTTTTCCTTTAAAATAGGAAAAAGATCATAAACATCATTAATGGTGTGAATAATATCATCCTCTCTTAAGAATCCTCCCATTTCTAAATTTTCTTCTACTGTCATACCAGTAAACACATTGTTAGTTTGAGGAACAAATGCTAATCCTAAATTAATTCTATTTTGTGGTAACATTGAAGAAATTTCTTTATTTGAATATTCAACAGAGCCTGAGGTTAAACTTAGCATACCAAGTAATGCTTTCATTGCTGTTGATTTCCCTGCTCCATTTGGACCAACGATGACAACAATTTCACCCTCATTTACTTCTAGATTAATATCTTTAATTATATCAACTCCTCCATATCCAGCTGTTAAATTTTTACCAATTAAATTATTCATAAAATTCTAATTCTTATTAA
>CACMKW010000021.1 GCA_902614395.1 uncultured Alphaproteobacteria bacterium
AGCAGATTATAAATCTGGAGAATACAGAGAAGACAAAAAATTAGAACAGATTCATCTATTGCTTGGTTTTGAAGGTATAGATTACCACCATGATGACTACTACTCTTTATTAGTTTACTCTTCTTTATTAGGGGGAGGTATGTCTTCAAGATTGTTTCAAGAGATTAGAGAGAAACGTGGTCTTGTTTATGGTATTTCTTCTTTCAGTTCATCTTACACTGACACTGGTGTTTTTGGTATTTATTGTGGAACAGGTGAAAATCAAATCCAAGAGCTCATACCTGTTTTATGTGATCAATTAAATGAAAGTCCTAATTCAATTACAGAAAAGGAAATAAATAGAGGTAAAGCTCAATTGAAAGCAAGCTTAATGATGGGAAGAGAAAGTGCATTTAGAAGATGTGAGAGTGCTGCTAGACAACTTCTGGTCTTTAATAGAATAATTGAACCATCTGAAACTATTAAAAATATTGATAAAGTTTCTAAAGAAACAGTTCAAAAGATAGCCAAACAATTGTTATGAATAATAATATAGATAAAAAATATTTAAAATAAATCATCCATTTTCCAGATCGAGGTAAGAAGGAAATTAGACCTGGAAAAAAAGCTATAATCAAATAAGGTAAACTCATTCCTATACCCATAAAACAGAATATTAAGAATAAATATGTTGTTGATTGAGTAAAAGCAGCCGTTACAGCTGTTCCTAAATAAGGTGCAGAACATGGTGTAGCAAGTAGTGTAGCAAAAAAACCATTAAAAAAATTCTTTGTATAAATATTGTTTCCTGAATTTAAAATTTTTGATGAAGATAGAAAACTTGGTAAATTTATTTGGAAAAGACCAAGGGTGTTCAAGAAGAACATTGATATAATTATCAAAATGAACATTAAAAAGTAGGGTTCTTGAAATTGCATACCCCAAGATATTGAAATATTAATTTGTTTCAGGATAGCAAAAAATGTGCCAAGTATTAAAAAAGAAGAGATAATACCCAATACGGTTATAAAAAAACTACTTTTAATCTTTTTATCCTCAGTATTAATTACAGATAATAATTTTAACGATAATACCGGAAAAACACATGGCATTAGATTCAAAATAAAGCCTCCTAATATTGAAATTAGGAGTAAGTATATAAGACTAGTATTTGTAGAGATATTTTTATCTACATTTTCAATTTCTACACTTTTTTCAACTTTAAAGCTGTGATTATTATCATAAAAAAATATTTCTATTGGAAATTTTTTTTCATTAAACTGATCGGCACTGTAATAAAAAGAGGTATTCAATTTTTGGAAATCAAGAGAATAATTATTTATTGGTTCTACAACAGGTAGTCCAAATGGTGTGTGAATAAAAATTTTTGGATCATCAAAAAAAGAGGTAGTTGATATTTCTATATCAAAAATAACACTATTGTTATTTTCAATAGCGTTGAATGAGAAATTAGAAATAGGTGTAAAATCAATATTATTATTTAATGTAGTAGATAGAACTTTTTCAATTTCAAAAAAATAATCTGTATATTCACCATCTCCAAATGGTATATTTAGAAAAATATCTGCACTACCTGGAATGCAAACATCTTTACAAACTAAATAATTAATATTTAAATTTAAATTTGTTTGTTTTTGATTATCTTCTAGATCTACAATCAAAGGAAAGATAACTTTATCTTTATATCCAATTGATTTTAAACCTAGTATTTCAAATTCTATTGGTTCTGGCCATAGTATTTTTATATCTTTAACGTTCGAAGAATTATTCCATATAATTTTTTGAGGAAAACCTCCTCCTCCAGGCGATTTCCAATACGTTTTCCATTCCTCTTCTAATTCATATTCTAATGCTAAAATTAATTGATTAGTATTTGATGAAGTCATTGGTGAAATTAATCTAACTTTTGATTTTTCACTAATTGCCCAATCTGAAGATAAGGAGTATCCAGCTGTGCTAAATAGTCCAAAAGCAAATATTATTGCAATTTTTAACAGATTTATAACTTTTATTACCTTGTCCATATAAAATAAATCAATACAATATTGAAAAATATAAATTAACGCGAATATATATACTATATGAATTTAACTGGTCAGTTCTTAATTTCAATGCCTTCATTAGAAGATGATAGATTTGAAAAAACGGTAATTTATATGTGTGCTCACTCAAAAGATGGGGCTATGGGTATAATAATCAACAAAAAAATTGATTATGATCTTTACCCCGATTTGCTTGAACAACTAGGTATAGACAAGCCATTAGAAGATAAGAAACTTTACATCCGCTATGGTGGCCCTGTTGAAAGTGGCAGGGGGTTTGTTTTACATTCTGACGAAGTTATTCAAAAAGAAACCCTTACAATAGATAATGGGGTGGCATTAACTAGTACTTCAGAATTTTTTGAAGACCTTTCTAAAGGTAATGGTCCAAAGAATAGTATTCTAGCTCTTGGGTATGCAGGATGGGGCCCAGGGCAAATTGAAAAGGAATTAGCGTCAAATAGTTGGATGACGCTAAAAACAAATAGTGATTTTATTTTTGATGAAAAAGTTAACAATAAATGGAATGATGCATTTAATTTATTAGGAATAGATGCAAGTAAACTTTCAATATTTTCGGGTAGTTGTTAATTATAGAATAATATCAAAAACCCTTTCCCTATCTTTTTCTGAAACTTTTTTTATTTTAAACTTTGTAGTTTTTGTAAGTTTAACACCTTTATTGGTAACAAACGATTTCATTTTTATTACCTCTTTTTCAGGCATTTTTCTTTCATATTTTAAAATATGCTTCTTTCCATTAATCATAAAAGCTGTCTTCATGTTTTATCTCCTTTATTTAAAGAGAGGTAAGATTACCTCTCTTAATTTTTTTTAAGTATTAGTCTCTAATTGAATAAGCTACCACTCCAACCTCAGCTTTATCAGTGCCAAGTTTTTCGGCTTCTTCACTAATTCTTAATCCCATAATATTTTTAATTAGATATATTACAATATATGAGAAAATAAAAACAAAGATACACACTGAAGCAACACCTAATAATTGAATTGAGTATGATGCATCAGGATTAGTTAGAGGGACAACTAATGTTCCCCAAATACCAGCAAACATATGTACAGGTATTGCACCAACAACATCATCTAGTTTTAATGAGTTTAAGAAGTTAGTTCCATAATACATTATTACTCCACCAACTGCTCCAATTCCAATTGCAAGCAATGGACTAGGCATCAATGGCTCAGCTGTTATTGAAACTAAACCTGCAAGAGCTCCATTAAGCATCATAACAATATCAGTTTTGCCACCAATCAATCTTGTTATTGCGGCACCAGCCATACATCCACCACAAGCTGCAAGTTGTGTATTCATGAAAATTTTTGACATTGCTGTTGCATCTTCATAAGAACCTAATGCAAGTTGGGATCCACCATTAAAGCCATACCACCCCATCCATAAAATAAATGTTCCTAATGTAACTAAAGGAATGGACGATGGAGCAAATGGAGCCATATTAGCTGGTTCTCCACTCGCACTGAATCTTCCAAGTCTTGGACCTAAAAGAATTACTCCTGCTAAAGCTGCAGAACCACCACAAGCGTGAACTAATGTCGAGCCGGCAAAATCAGCAAATCCTAGGGCGTCTAACCATCCCCCACCCCATTCCCAACCCATTTGAATTGGATAAATTACTCCTCCAAGTACCGCAGCAAATGTAAAGAAAGGCCAAATTTTTATTCGCTCTGCTACAGCACCTGATACAATAGACACAGTAGCACAAACAAATAAAGCTTGAAAAAACCAGTCCGAAGCATCTGAGTAACCTGTTTCTATAGAAGTATTATCAGTCCATATGGATGGTGTACCAACATAGCCTCCTTCAGGGACAGAATATCCAAGATTGTATCCAATTAAATAGAAAACAATTGAAACTATTGCGAATTTCCCAATATTTTTAGCAGCGATAGTTGATACACTTCTGGTTGTAACAAGTCCTGATTCTAAAAATAGAAATCCTGCAGCCATCCACATGACTAAGAACCCACAAACTAAAAAAGAAAATGTATTAAATATATATGCTACTTCTGCATCAACCTCTGCTCTCACAGAAGAACTTAGCAACAAAATAAAAGAGAGAATTGTAAAAAGACTAAAAAATTTTTTATACATTATTAACTCCATATAAAATTATAGACACATAACTAACCTTTAGTTACGCATTGCATCATGC
>CACMKW010000022.1 GCA_902614395.1 uncultured Alphaproteobacteria bacterium
AATTTATGAGCAAAATAATTCAATTAAATATTTAATAAATTTAAATCAAATAAAAAAAAATGATAAATTACTCATATGGAATGATGGCGGATTTGGTGACTATATATATCAGTTAAGATTTTTAGAACATTTAATTAATAGAATAGATTTTAAAATTTATGATAGTAAAATGAGTCATTTATTGAGAGATAAAGATTTAATAGTATCAAATTCCAAAAACTTTGATTGGCATCTACCAATGAACGAGCTTCCTAGAATATTGAACCACAACCCAACAAAATATTTTAATTTTAACTACAACTATATGATTCAACCTTTTAAAAAATATCAAAAATTTAAAAATCATGTTGCTTTATGCTATAAAACTAATACGAGTACGGCAAAATCGTTAGATTATAAGTTATTAGAAAAATTATTTTTCGAAAAAAAAAATATTAATTTTTTAATTCTTTCTAAAGATTTTGATAAAAAAGAATTTTCATTTCTCTCATCTTTCAAAAATATATGTTTTGTAAAAAATTTGGATAAGTCGAATCTTTTTATTGATACTTTTAATGTTTTGAACTCTGTTAAATATGTTATTTCTGTAGATACAGCAGTAACTCACATAGCAGGTTATTTAGGTAAAAAAAACTATTTATTATTAAATAAACCAGGATCATTTTATTGGGGAATGAAAAAAGAAAAAAGTTTAGATTATCCAAACCATATCATTTTAAGACAAAAAACTATTGGTAATTGGATCTCAGTAATTGATGAACTAATAAAATTAATTTAAAATATTTTTAATTATGAATTTCTTTAAATGGTTCGATGATATTTTGCCAAATTTAGAAAAAAGAGCAGTATCAATGAAAAAAATCATTGATTATCTGGAAACTTTACCTTCTCCAATATTTATACTTGAGACAGGATGTCTAAGAAAAGTAAATAGTTTTGCTGGTGATGGCCAATCAACTCTTATATTTGATAATTATATACAATACAGAGGTAAAGACTCAAAAATATTTTCTGTTGATATTAATGAATTAAATGTACGTACTTGTAAAAAGATTGTTAGTGAAAATGCTCATGTGGAATGTAGTGATAGCATAAAGTTTATTTCTAATTTTAATAAACTTATTAAAGATAACAAGCTATCGCTTCTTTATTTGGATTCATTTGATGTGAATTGGGATTATCCTTTAGAGTCATCGGCTCATCACCTTAAAGAATTAACTGCTTCAATACCCTATATTAGTGAAGAAACATTAGTTGTAGTAGACGATGCTCCTCTAAGTATGATTGGATATAGGGATGAGGACAATAATTTTAAATTAACCAGACAAACAAAAATTGGAGGTAAAGGTTATTTGGTCCACGAATATGCTGTTGCAGTAGAAGCTGAAATTTATTTTAGCCACTATCAAGTAGGTTATAAAAAATTAATCAAATCAAATTAATTTTCAGTTTCAACTTTTATCTTTTTAGATTAAATTTTGAAGAAATGGTTGTATACTCACTGTATCCCATTCTTGCGATATATTTCATTGAAACACTATCGATTCTATTGTTTTTAATAAATTTATTTTTTATGTAAACTCCAATTACTTCACCAACAACCATTGTTGACGTCTTGTCTGAATTAGATTGTAACTTAATTATTTTAACTAATTTACATTCTAAATTTACAGGACTATCCCTTACTGATGGCGCTTTAACAAGTTTTGATTTTTTCTTTTTTAAATTTGATAAAAGAAACTCATCTTCATCTGGTTTAAAGTCTCTTGAAGATATATTCATTTGATTTCGTGTAACTGTTGTTACAAAATTTACTACAAATTCTTTTGTATGCAAAATATTTGATAATGTATCTTTATACTTTCCATAGGGAGAACTTCCATTAGAGCAAAACATAATCTGCGGAGGTTCATCAGTAACAGCATTAAAATACGAATAAGGTGCTAGATTTGCTACCCCATTTTTATTTACTGAAGATATCCAACCAATTGGTCTTGGAAAAATCAGTGATTTAAATGGATCTATTTTAAAAGGTACTCCTTTTTTTGGCTCATAAAACATAATTAATTTTTATGAAAAAGAATTTGCGTATTCTTTTATTTTTTCAAGCATTGAATAAACCCCATTTCTTCGACCTGGAGTTAAAAGTGTATCAAGTTCTAAAATATTTAACATATTAAAATCTGAACCTTTAATTTCAGAGGGTTTTCTATCACCATAAATATCACAAAGAATTGTTACCATGCCTTTTGATATAAATGCATCAGAGTCGTAATAAAAAGAAAGTTTATCCTCATTTAATTTTGGAACTAACCAAACTTGTGCCTGACACCCTGACACTTTAAAAGTCTCATTTCTATATTCTTCTGGAAAAATTTTAGCATTTTTTGCTTGATCGATTAAAAATTTATACTTGTCCATTCCGTCATCAAATAAATCTAGACTTTCTTTATAATAATTAATTTTTTCTTCTATTGTTTTCATGACATAAATTTTCTTAACAGATTAGCAGAATCTTCCGGCAATACATCCATAATAAAAACACCTGCCATCGATTCTGAGCCTGCTAAAATTTTTGGCTTATCACCATGACGTAAGGGTGGGTAAAACTCGACATGAAAATGAAAACTGTTGTTATTTAATTCAGGAGATGCATGTAGACCCATTATATAAGGACATTTTTTATTTAGAAAGGTATCGTATCCTTTTACAACTTTTTGAATACATTTTGAAAAATCTTCAATCTGATTATCATTAAATTTCCAAGGACCCTCAATTTGATTTTTGGGTATTATCCATACCTCGTAAGCATATCTAGCAAATGGTGGTACAGCGGCAACAAAATTTTTATTTTGATAAACATAATATTTTTCTTCTAATTGTTTCATAATATTAATTAAAAAGTTTTCTTTTTTAAATGCTCTTATTTCCTTTTCAATTACAGGAGGAATAAAAGGATAAGCATAAATTTGACCATGAGGATGATGAAGAGTAACTCCGCATTCATCGCCCCTGTTTTCAAAAGGTAGTACATATTTAACATCTGGATTTTTTTGTAATTCCTTATATCGATCTATCCAAACCTTAGTTAATAATTCTATTCTGCTTAAAGGCATTTCTGATATTGTATCTAAATGTTCAGGTGAATATACAATTACTTCACACTCTCCTTTTGAGGGTTTACTCAAAATATTTTCTAAATGAATATTTTCTCCCATTGAGTTGAAACTTGCCCATCGATTTGGAAATACTGCAACTTCAAAGTTTTTAAAAGGTATTTCTGTAGGATAATTTAAATTTGCTCCAGGACATAATGGGCAGTACTCTTTAGGTGGAAAAAATGTTCTGTCTTTTCTTCCAGCTGAGTATGTTACCCATTCCTCTCTTGAAGGATTCCACCTCATATGTGGTTTAGGAATATCGTTTACATCAAGTTCTTGAGAAGGAGTTTCGGTGTGTTCTTGATAACCATAAAGAAGAAGTTCTTTGTTATCATTTCTAATAAAGGTTCTCTTATGTATTTGACGCATTAATTTTTTCTTCCCATCTTATCGATGAATTAATTATTTCTCTTAGATCATTATATTTTGGTTGCCATTTAAAATAATTTAATAATTTAGAGGTATCTGCAATTAATTTTTCAACATCTCCTTCCCTCCTACTAGAAAATTTATAAGTAATTTTATTTTGATAGATGCTGTTTGTAGTTTTTACAACATCTAAGACGCTAAATCCATTTCCATAACCACAATTAAATAAATTTGATTTTAAATTTTTTAAAAGATATTTTGCTACTTCTAAGTGTATATCAGCAAGATCTGATACATGGATGTAATCCCTAATAGCAGTCCCATCAGGAGTATTATAATTATTGCCAAATATTTCAATTTGATCTCTTTTTCCTACGACAACTTCTGATATTTTTTTTATTAAATGAGTTGATTTTTTTGAAATTTGTCCCGATCTTAGTTTTTTATCGGCTCCAGCAACATTAAAGTATCTTAAAATTATAAACTGAAATTTATCTTTATTATCAAACAAAAATTTTTCTGT
This sequence comes from uncultured Alphaproteobacteria bacterium, assembly GCA_902614395.1. Taxonomy (GTDB): domain Bacteria; phylum Pseudomonadota; class Alphaproteobacteria; order HIMB59; genus CACPNW01. The sequence continues at coordinate 4,054 of CACMKW010000022.1, forward strand.
TTTAATTTTAGATTCCGCATATGGATTTTGTGGATTTAAATTTGTATGCTCATCAATTAATTTATCTTTACTTACTAACCCATAA
>CACMKW010000023.1 GCA_902614395.1 uncultured Alphaproteobacteria bacterium
AAAAATAATAATGTCTACTAGGTCTTTAAGAAATAGACTTGCTGATACAACAAACATTTGGCCAGGTTTTGTCGATGTTTTAGCTACATTATTAATTGTAATTATCTTTGTGTTAATGGTTTTTACAGTTTCACAAATATACTTAAGTGATGCTATATCAGGAAGAGATAAAGCACTCCAAGATTTAAGATCACAAATTAATGAACTTTCAAAAATATTAGTTATTGAAACCAAAGACAAAGAAGAAGCTCTTTCAACCCTCTCAGAAACGGAGAAACAACTTGAAGATACGCAATCAAATTTACAAAGTGAACAGTTATTAAGTGAACAATTACAAACAGATGTAGCAAAAAAACGATCAGAAATATTTGTTCAAGAGCAAAATATCATTGCTTTATCAGAGCAAATTAGCAGTCTTCTGAAAGAGTTAAGAATAGTTGCAAATGCTTTAGAAACATATGAAGGACAAGAAATTGCTATACTCGAAACCGAAGGTTTAGGTGAAAGGATTAATAAAGCGCTAGCAACAAGGATTGATCAACTTAAAATACTTAATCAAGAATTAGATAATGCTAATTTTAAACTAATAGAAAGTGAGAAATCTCTTAAAGCAACAATTTCAGAATTAAATGAAAAGAATAATAATTTAATGGCAATCAACGAAAGTTTAGGCTTAGAGGATGGAGGAATTGAAGAACAATTGTTGGCAATAAAAAACAAAAATGAAGAACTACTAAGTTTAAATAACGAGTTAGAGAAAACAAATATTGAATTATCTTTAAGAGATGAAGAATTACAAAATCAAATATCTCAATATCAACAATTAATGAATGATCTTTTAGAAATTAATGATAGTCTTGGCTTAAAAGATGCATCACTTAATGAGCAACTTGATGCAATTAGATTTAAAAATGAAGAACTAGCAAGATTAAATAAAGACTTATTACAGAAAGATAACACCATTTTTAATCTTCGTGGAAAAATTTCTGAATTAAATAATGTACTGTCTTTGTCTGAAGAAAAACAAAAACAGCAACTTGAAAAACTTGAACTCCTTCAAAATAAAATTGTTTCATTAGGAGAAGAGAATCAAGCACAAAAGGAAACGTCACTTGAAGAAATTGAAAAAATGGAAATACAAGCTTCAAAAACGTTAGAACAGGTAGAAATTCTCTCTAATCAAATTGATACTTTACAAAAAGAAATAGCTTTACTTAATAGTGCTTTAGATGCGAGTGAAAGTCAGGCCTTAATTAAGGATTTAGAAATTGAAGTACTTGGTGAAAAATTAAACAAAGCTCTTACATCGAAAGTATTTGAGCTCCAAAAATATAGATCTGAGTTTTTTGGAAAATTACAATCTATTTTAGGTGATAGAAAAGACATTAAAATTGTAGGAGATAGATTTATTTTTGAATCAGAGCTATTATTTGATTCTGCTTCAGCAGATTTACAACTATCTGGTAAAGAAAAGTTAAGTGAAATTGGCCTTACTTTAAAAGAGACTACTAATGATATCCCATCAGATATTGACTGGATTATAATGGTAGAAGGACATACTGACAAACGACCTATACAGACAATAAGATATCCATCTAACTGGGAACTATCTTCAGCTAGAGCTAATACAGTTCTAAAACTTCTTCTTGATCTCGGTTTTCCACCAAATAGATTAGCATCGGCAGGATATGGAGAGTTTTACCCTATCACTGAAGGAGAAACTGAGAGTGATCTGCAGCAAAATAGAAGGATTGAATTAAAACTCACTTCTCGCTAATTTGCCTTAAATTTAACATAAACTGATCATAAAAAATCTATATGAGATTTTTAATTTTATTTGTATTTAGTTTGTTTAGCTCTTACTCTGTATTTGCTGCTTGTAGTGACCAACCAGCAAATGACGTTGATTGGACTAATTGTAATTTTGTAGAAAATCTAGATCTATCTGGTACCGGCTTGGCAAACTCTCAAATGTCAGGAGTTAATTTATCTTTATCTAATTTCGAAAAATCCCAGCTTAATAATTCAAATCTATCTATTGGTAATTTTATCTTCTCAAATTTTAGCAATTCAAATTTATATGCTTCAAATTTACAAGGAGCAAATTGCAATAATGCTAATTTTGATAATGCAAATCTTGCTAAAGTAAACTTCGAAGGATCTAATCTTTTTGGAGCTACTTTTAAAGGAGCAAATTTGTACGAGGCAAACCTACTTGGTGCTAATATATCAGGTGCAATTTTTGATGAAGCAAATTTGTCAAATGCAGTTTGGGTAGATGGTAAAAAATGTGCTCTTGGTTCTATAGGCAGTTGCCAATAATTTTTTTATTTCTTTTTATTTATAGTTGCAAAATGTCAACTGTATCTGAAATACAAAAAAATGATGATAATAAAGTTAATTTTAAGATCTCAGGAAGTAAAGAAACGGGAATTCAAATAAATAACTAAAATATTAATTTACTTTTATTAAATTTAATGATTTGACATTTTAATAATGAGTCAAAATTCTTATTTATATGCTTTTTGTGTAGTTTTTCTTGCTGGAATTTTTTGGAGTTTTGGAGCGTTGACCGTTAGATATATGGTCGATGGCCATCAATATGTTTTTCAATATTTATTTTATAGAGGTTTAACAATTTCAATTATTCTGCTTATATATTTATTTTTTCGTGAAGGTTTTGTTTTTTATAAAAATTTTCTCAAAATTGGTATACCATCTATACTTGGAGGGTTATTTCTAGCAACAGCTTTTACTGGGTTCATTTTTTCTATTACTATGACTACGGCTGCCGTAACATTATTTATGTTAGCAGCCATGCCTTTTATTGCGGCCATTGTTGGTTATTTTGTTCTTGGCGAAATACTAAAAAGATCAACATTAATTGCAATGGTTGTAGCATTTATAGGTGTGTGCGTAATGATTATAAATGACAGTATTTCTGGGACTGCTTTAGGTGCAATAATAGGATTTATTTCTGCAACTGGTTTTGCCTTATACACAGTAACAATAAGATGGAAACCTGAAACACCAAAATTCACAACAGTTGTTTTAGCTGGACTATTTTGTACAATATTTGCGTTTTTTATTTTAGGCTTTTCTTTTGAACCTTTTATTCTAATGCCTGAAATAAATAGTTATTTGAGTATACTTCATGGAATAATTGTTGCAGCCGGCTTAATACTTTACAGTCTTGGAGCAAAATACTTACCCTCAGCTGAGCTAGCACTTTTATCGTTGATGGAAGTTGTTGGAGGAGTTCTGTGGGTTTGGCTTCCTATTTTTGGAATTAATGAAGTACCTAGTACAACTGTAATAATTGGAGGTTTTATAATAACTTTAGCTGTAGTTTATTATGGTTTTGCTGCAAGGCAGATTGATATCAATATTAAAACTTAGATATTTGCTGTAACTTTATTAATATTTTTTCTTGGTAAATTATTTTTAGACCAAACTGTATCAAGAGCCTTAATCATTTTTTCAATATGCTCTTTTCTATGTTTTGGGGTAACAGTTATCCTTAGTCTTTCTAGACCTTTGGGCACAGTTGGATAAAAAATTGGTTGTGCATAGATACCATGATCATCAATTAAATCTTTAGACACTTTTTTGCATAAAAAAGGATCATTAATTAATACTGCTACAATATGAGAATTTGTATCCAAATAAGGGATTGCTAAGGAATCTAAATTTTCCCTTATTAAAGCAGCATTTTCTTTTATTCTTATTCTTAGTTGTTCTGCCAGAGAAACAATATCTATTGCTTTAGCTGCTCCTGCAGCAATTGATGGACAGATTGAAGTTGTAAAAATAAAACCTGGAGCGAAACTTCTAATGTAATCAATTATTTCTGAACTAGCTGCAATATAACCTCCCATTTGACCATATGCTTTAGCTAAAGTTCCATTAATAATATCTATTTTATCTTCAACTCCCATTTCTACTGCAATACCTTTACCTTCTTCTCCGTAAAGTCCAACTGAATGAACTTCATCCAGATATGTCATACAGTTATATTTTTTTGCTAACTCTACAATTTTAACTATAGGTGATCTTATACCTTCCATAGAGTATAAACTTTCAAAAACGATTAACTTAGGGTTATCTAAATTAGACTCTTTTA
>CACMKW010000024.1 GCA_902614395.1 uncultured Alphaproteobacteria bacterium
AAACTTGATGATTTGAATAAATCAAAAATTTTAGATTATTCTTTAGAATTATCTTGAAAAAATAATACTATATAATAATAAGATCCACATATTAAATCTAGCACACAGAAAAAACCGGTGTTTTTGTTTCTGTGGAGGTTAAACCGGGAGTTATTATGAATTTACCAGAAGTTAAAATCGAAGATCTTCTAGAGTCAGGTGTACATTTTGGACATAACGTTAGAAGATGGAATCCAAAGATGAAAGAATATATTTATGGTGTTAGAAATAACATACATATTTTTGATTTAAGAATTACTTTAGAGTTGCTTAATGCTGCTCTTACAAAAATACATGAAACAGTTTCTAAATCTGGGAAAATCCTTTTTGTAGGAACAAAAAAACAGTGTAGTGATGTAGTCAAAGATTTAGCCACTTTAAATAACAATTTTTATGTAAATAAAAGATGGTTAGGTGGAACATTAACTAACTGGAAAACAATTTCAAATTCTATAAAAAGATTAGAGGAAATTGAACTTTTTTTAAAAGATAATGAATTATCAAAAAACTTATCCAAAAAAGAATTATTAGATATTTCCAGAGAAAAGCAAAAACTAGATTTAAATATAGGTGGTATTAGAACACTTAATGGAAAACCAGATCTTTTGGTTGTGTTTGATGTAATTAAGGATAAAATTGCAGTAAAAGAAGCAACAAAACTTAATATACCTGTAGTCGCAATAGTTGATACCAATGCCGATCCAGAAAATATCGATTATATTATTCCTGGCAACGATGATGCCCTTCGATCAATAAATTTATATAAGAATTATTTTTCAGAAACTATTCAAGATGCTTCTAGTTTTAAAGATTCAATTGAAACTAAAGAAGAAAGTGTGGAAGAAGAAATAAAAAAGGATGTTAAATAATGTCAAGTTTAACCGAATTAATTAAAGAATTAAGAGAAAAGACAGGCGCTGGTTTCCTAGATTGTAAAAAATCTTTGGAGGATAATAATAACGATATTGAAAAATCAATTGAATCATTGAGAAAAAAAGGATTAGCAAAAGCATCTAAAAAAAGTGATAGAGCGGCAATAGAAGGTGCAGTAGGCTACTATTCAAATGAAAACATTACAGCATTAATTAAAGTTAATAGTGAAACAGACTTTGCTGCTAAAAGCGATACTTTTTTAGATTTTCTTGATAGCTTAGGAAATTTAGTTTTAGAAAATAATACTTATATAGATAAAGAACAATTTCTCAAATTGCAGTTTGAAAAAGGAACTGTGCAAGATTATTTTAATTCAATGATTGCAAAAATAGGAGAAAATTTAATTCTAAATGACTTACTAATTAAAGAAAATAATAACTCTAACTACTCATTTTACATACATAATAGTTATAGAAAAAATATCGGAAAAATAATATCAATATTAGAATACACTACTAATGAAAATAATACTGAAATTGAGGCCTTATCTAAAAATTTATGTATGCATATTGCTGCAATGAAACCGGAATCTATGGATATTAATGATTTAGATAAAAATTTAATTGATAATGAAGAAAAAATTCAAAGAGAATTAATTCTAAACTCAGGAAAACCATCAAACATATTAGAAAAGATACTAGAGGGTAAAATGAAAAAATATTTTAGTGAAGTAACTTTACTTAATCAAACTTATATTTTAGATCAAGATAAGAAGGTTGGAGATATAATTAATCAACACTCAAAATATGAATTTAAATTAATATCATTTGATTTAATCAATTTATAGAATGAATAAAAGAATATTACTAAAGATCTCAGGTGAATCACTAATGGGATCTTCCAACTATGGAATTGATGTTTCAACAATAAATAAAATCTCTAATGAGATTAAAAATGTTTATAAACAAAAATATCAGATTTGTTTAATTATTGGAGGTGGAAACATTTTTAGAGGTATAAAAGGTGCTTCTGAAGGAATAGATAGATCAACATCTGATTATATGGGTATGTTAGCCACAGTTATGAATGCGTTATCTTTACAAAGTAGTTTAGAAAAAATAAATATTCCAACAAGAGTTCAATCAGCAATTACTATGTCACAAATAGCTGAACCTTATATAAGAAGAAGGGCAATCAGACATTTAGAAAGAGATAGGATTGTTATATTTGCAGCAGGAACAGGCAATCCATTCTTTTCTACAGATACTGCTGCAACTTTAAGAGCATCAGAATTAGATTGTAAATTAATTATTAAAGCCACAAAGGTTGATGGTATATACAATAAAGATCCAATAAAAAATAAAAATGCAAAGCTAATCAAACACATTACTTACAATGAAGTAATAAATAAAAATTTAAAAGTTATGGATTTAACTGCTATTAGTCTAGCAAAAGATACAAAAATACCAATTTTCATTACTAATATTTTTAAGAAAAACTCCTTAATTAATGTTTTGAAACGTAAAGGTTCATATAGTAAGATAAGTTAAATATGAGTGATCTAGAAAATAAAATGAATTCTGCTGTTTCACATTTTGAAAAAGAATTAAATTCTTTAAGAACTTCAAGAGCAAATCCCTCGATGTTAGATAATATTTTAATAGATGCTTATGGATCAAGGACTCCTCTAAATCAACTTGGCAATATTTCTGTTCAAGATGCAAGCACAATTACAATTCAAGTATGGGATTCATCATTAATTAAATCAATTGAAGATGCAATTTCTGAATCAAACCTTGGTATCAATCCACAAACAGATGGTCAACTTATTAGACTTCCAATTCCTAAATTGAGTGAAGAAAGAAGAAAAGAGATAATTAAAATAGCTTCAGAATTTGCTGAAAATTCAAAAGTTGCAATAAGAAATATTAGAAGAGATTTTATTGAAACATCTAAAAATGAAAAAAAAGACTTAAATCTATCGGAGGATGACTTAAAAAGAAAATTAAATGATATCCAAAAAATAACAGATAATAACATAGAAAAAATTGACAAAATATTAGAATTAAAAAAAACTGATATTTTGAAAGTATAGTTTTTGTTGAATAAATTAAATCATATCGCCTTAATTCTTGATGGTAATAAAAGATGGGCTAAAAAAAATAAGCTATCGTATATTAACGGTTACACAAAAGGTTTTGAAAATATAAAAAATTTGGTAACTTATTCATTATCTAAAAAAGTTTCTAATTTGACTATTTTTACATTATCATCTGAAAATTTTAATCGATCTTCAATAAATATAATTTATGACATAATATATAATAATTTTTCCAAAACATTTAATGATTTAGTAAAAGAAAAAGGTATAAAAATAAAAATATTTGGAAGTAGAAAAAACTTACCGAATAAAATATTAAAAATTTTTCAAAATATTGAAGAAACATCATTAAATAATAAAAATTTAAATCTAAATATTGCTTTTAACTATGGTTTTAAAGATGAAATCAAAAATATAATTACAAATATTACAACAAATGAGAACAATATCAAAATGGATAATCAAAAGGATATTGACAACTTATTTTTTTTGGGCGGATTTCCTGATCCTGACATACTAATAAGAACTGGAGGATATAAACGATTAAGTAATTTTATTATGTATAATTTAACATATACAGAATTATTTTTTACTGAAACTTTGTGGCCAGATTTTTCTGAAAAAGAATTTAATTTAATTGTAAATCAATATTTAAACATTGATAGAAAATATGGTTTATAATAATTTTTTACTAAGATTATTATTTTCAGGATTTTTTCTTTCAGTATATTGTATATTTGCTTTT
>CACMKW010000025.1 GCA_902614395.1 uncultured Alphaproteobacteria bacterium
TGCAAAAGAACCTTTGATTGCAGAGGCAGCAGCTATTGCAGGACTAACAAGATGTGTTCTACCTTCTCTACCTTGTCTACCTTCAAAATTTCTATTTGATGTTGATGCACATCTTTCTTGTGGTTTTAATTGATCTGGATTCATAGCTAAACACATGGAGCAACCTGGCTCTCTCCAATCAAATCCTGCTTCAATAAAAATTTTATCTAAACCTTCTTCTTCAGCTTGTTTTTTAACTAGACCTGAACCAGGAACGATCATTGAGTCTACAGAAACTTTTTTGCCCTCTACAACTTTGGCAACTTCTCTTAAATCCTCAATTCTTCCATTAGTGCAAGAGCCAATAAATACTTTATCAATTTTAATTTTTTGTATTTCTTGTTTGGGTTCTAAACCCATATATTCAAGAGAACGTTCCATAGCCCTCTTTCTATTCGGATTACTCTCTTCTTGTGGGTTTGGTACTATACCATCTATAGCAACAACGTCTTGTGGGCTTGTACCCCAAGTAATTTGTGGTGAAATATCTTCAGCATCAATTAAAATTTCTTCATCATATTTTGCGCCCTCATCAGATGGAAGAGATTTCCAAAATTCTACCGCTTTCTTCCAATTATCTCCTGATGGAGCGTACGGTCTACCTTTTATATATTCAAAAGTTTTTTCGTCAGGAGCGATTAAACCAGCTCTAGCACCTGCTTCAATACTCATATTGCAGATTGTCATTCTTCCTTCCATAGAAAGAGAGGAAATTGCATTACCAGCATATTCAATAACATAACCAGTTCCACCAGCCGTTCCTATTTTTCCTATTATATGAAGAATAATATCTTTTGCTGTAACACCTAAGCTTAACTTTCCTTCAACAGAAATTCGCATATTCTTTGCAGGTTTTTGAATTAAGGTCTGAGTAGCTAATACATGCTCAACTTCACTTGTGCCGATACCAAAAGCTAATGCACCAAATGCTCCGTGTGTTGCTGTATGACTATCACCACAAACTATTGTCATACCTGGCTGAGTAATACCTTGTTCTGGTCCAACTATATGAACTATACCTTGTCTGCTATCTAATAATGGAAAAAGTGTAACATCAAAATCTTTGCAATTTTTTTCTAGTGTTTCAACCTGAATTCTACTTTCTTTATTTTCTATACCTTTAGATCTATCTGAGGTTGGAACATTGTGATCAGCTACAGCAAAAGTACTTTCTGGTCTTCTAACTTTACGATTATTATTTCTTAAACCTTCAAATGCTTGAGGGCTCGTAACTTCATGAACAAGGTGTCTATCAATATAAATAAGACAAGTTCCATCTTCTTGTCTATCAACAAGATGATGTTCCCAAATTTTATCAAAAAGAGTTTTAGGATTATTTATTGTCATCCGATTTATTTTCGGCTGCTTTTTCCTCTTCTTTACTAGATTCCTCTGCAGCTTCTGCTTTAGATTCTTCTGCTGGTTTGGCTTCTGCTTCTTCTTCTTTTGTCTCTGCTTGTTTTGCTTCTACCTCTTCAGCTTTTGGTTCCTCTGCAGCATTTGTATCTGTATCTGCAGTTTTTGTTTCTTCTACCGGAGGAGCTTCCTCTATATATTCATATTGATCAGCTTCATCACCCCTATCTTTGTCTGCGATCCTTGCTTTCTTTCCAGATAATTCTCTTAGATAATATAGCTTAGCTCTTCTTACATCGCCTTTTCTAACAACTTCAATTTTTTCTACTAATGGACTGAATAAAGGGAATACTCTTTCAACACCCTCTCCATGAGATATTTTTCTCACAGTAAAGTTAGAGTTTATTGAATTATTTTTTCTTGCAATACAAATACCTTCAAATGCTTGAAGTCTCGACTTACTTCCCTCTGTAATTCTTACAGTAACTTTTAGAGTATCACCAGGACGAAAAGCAGGAACTCTTTTTTTTGAAGTTAACTTTTCAATCTGTTGTTTTTCAAATGTCTCTAATAAATTACTCATTTTATATTTCCTTTTTATAAAGATCTGGTCTTAATTCTTTAGTTTTTTCAACCGATTTTTCTTTTCTCCATTTATCAATTTTTTCATGATGACCTGATGTTAAAACATCTGGAACTTCATGTTTATTTCCCTGAATATCTTCCCAGGTTTGTGGTCTGGTATAATGAGGATATTCAAGCAGATTATTAGAAAAAGATTCTTCTAATAAACTTTGTGGCTGCCCTAATACTCCAGGAATGAGACGAATACAACCTTCAACTAACACCTGGGCAGCAATCTCACCACCAGAAAGTACGTAATCACCGATACTTATTTCCTGAAAATCCAGAATTTCTATAGCTCTTTGGTCAACCCCTTCAAATCTACCGCATAAAATAAGCATTTCATCATGTTTTGATAGATTATTAAGTTTGGCTTGAGATAATTTCTGACCTGAAGGTGTCAGGAAAATTTTGCAGTAATTATCGGTTTT
>CACMKW010000026.1 GCA_902614395.1 uncultured Alphaproteobacteria bacterium
GTTAACATTAATATGCAAAAAATGCATATAGTTATATTTCCCAGTTTTATTGGAAATATTAGTTATTTTATTGTTGATAAATCAGTCCAAACAGAATTATTATTACTGGAGTTAACACTTGCATTTATGAATTTCATAATATGCAAACCATCATCAATGTTTGGAAGTATCTTTAATAATTCTTCCTTATTTTCCTTATTTTGAATAACATCTGCAGCATCTGAATAAATTTGTGCAAATGCTTCAAGATAACCTTCTGGATGACCAGCAGGGATTCGCACGTTAGCTTCAGTTCCCTCAACTTTGGTAGGACCGCCTCTCGTTATTATCTGGCTTGCCTCTCCTGCTTGACTAAATGTTGCATAATTTGGATTTTCTTGACTCCATTTTAATGCACCTTTTTCACCATAGATTGCTACTGTAAAATTATTTTCTTCACCTGTCGCAACTTGAGAAATAGATAATGATCCCTTAGCTCCATTATTCAATCTTATCATTATCGATGCATCATCATCTAATTTTCTTCCCTCAACAAAAGTTGTGAGATCTGCACTAACTGATTGTAATTTTAATTGAGTTATAAATTCTAACAAATGCATAGCATGACTACCAATATCACCAACACTTCCTGCAGCTCCACTTCTTGAAGGATCAGTTCTCCATTCTGCTTGTTTATTTGAACCTGAGTCTTCTTCTTTTGAACCAAGCCAACCCTGAAGATAAGATCCTTTAATAATTCTTATTTTGCCTAGTGCTCCATTTTCAATAAGTGATCTCATACCTCTAACAACTGGATATCCGGAATAATTATGAGTTAAGAAAAAATGAGCATCAGAGTTAGAGACTGCTTCAACTAATTTATGAGCATCTTTCATTGTAGAAGTCATAGGTTTATCACAAATTACATGAATATTTTTATTTAGAAATTCTATTGCTGGTGCAGCATGCATATGATTTGGTGTAACAATGGATACTACTTCAATGCCGTCATCTCTTTTAGATTCTTCTTCAGCCATAGTTTTAAAATCAGGGTAACTTCTTGAAGGATCAAGACCAATTTCTTCAGCAGACTTAGCTGCTTTTTCAGGAGTTGAAGATAAACAACCAGCAACAAACTCATACTTATCATCCATCCTTGCACATAGACGATGCACGGCTCCAATAAAAGCTCCTTGGCCACCACCTATCATCCCAAGTTTTAATCTTCTTCCCATAATTACTCCCTATATACCTAAAATCTTTTTGTTAGCTTGCTCATCAGTTCCAGAACTTGCAAAATCATCAAATGCTTTATCTGTAACTTCAATAATGTGATTTTGAATAAATGGAGCTCCTTCAGCTGCACCTTGTTCAGGACTTTTAATACAGCATTCCCACTCTAAAACTGCCCATCCATCAAAATTATAACCAGAAAGTTTTGAAAAAATTGATTTAAAATCAACCTGCCCATCACCAAGTGATCTGAATCTACCTGCTCTGTCTATCCATGATTGATAACCTCCGTAAACTCCTTGCTTGCCAGACGGATTAAATTCTGCATCCTTAACATGAAACATTTTTATTCTTTCATGGTAAATATCAATGTGGTCAAGATAGTTTAAACATTGGAGAACATAATGACTTGGATCATACAACATATTACAACGTTGATGATTATTTACTCTCTCTAAAAACATTTCGAAAGTTGAACCGTCGTGTAAATCCTCACTAGGGTGAATTTCGTAACAAAGATCCACTCCACAATCATCAAATTTATCTAAAATTGGATGCCATCTTTTTGCTAATTCACCAAAAGCTTCATCTTCTAAACCTTCAGGTCTTTGAGGAAACGGATAAAGAAAGGGCCAACATAAAGCTCCAGAAAATGTAGCGGCAGTTTTTAAATTTAAGTTTTTTGATGCTTGAGCGACATTCATCATCCTTTTTACAGCCCATTCTTGTCTAGCTTTTGGATTACCCTTTACCTCATCAGCAGCAAAACCATCAAAGAGTGTGTCATAAGCAGGATGAACTGCAACCAATTGACCGGTTAGATGAGATGCAATATCAGTTATTTCAAGATTAAAATTTTTTGCTATTCCTTTTATTTCATCACAGTAATCTTTACTCGAAGCTGCTTTATCCAAATCAAAAACTGCTAAATTTTCTGCTGGCAATTGAATTCCTTTATATCCAAGATCAGATACCCATTTACAGATACTAGGTAATGAATTAAATGGTTCTTTATCTCCTATAAACTGTGCTAAGAATATAG
>CACMKW010000027.1 GCA_902614395.1 uncultured Alphaproteobacteria bacterium
GACCAAAAACTTTCCTATCTTGTAGAAAATAAAATTGAAAAAATACTTGATGAGAAAATCCCAAAATTACTAAAAAATTATTTCGATTCAAAATAGTTACGATGCAGCTTGATAAATTTTTTGATTTTTTAAAAGATGAAAAAAATCTCTATTCCCAATGGGAGCAATCAAATTGTTTTAAACCACAAAAAGGAGGTGAACCTTATTCTATAATGATGCCACCACCTAATGTTACAGGTAGCTTACATATGGGTCATGCTTTGACCTTCACAATTCAAGATATATTAATCAGGTACCATAGAATGAAGGGTATGGAAGTATTGTGGCAAGCAGGGACAGATCATGCAGGAATAGCTACTCAGATGGTGGTTGAAAGAAAATTAAGTGAGTCAAACCTAGATCGACGATCTCTAGGTAGAGAAAAGTTTATCGAAAAAGTATGGGAATGGAAAAAAGAGTCGGGTGGTCAGATAAGTAATCAATTAAGAAGACTTGGTGCCTCTGCAGATTGGTCAAGAGAAAGATTTACTATGGATGAAGGTCTTTCTAATGCAGTTAAGAAAGTTTTTGTTAATTTATTTAATGATGGAATTATTTATAAAGATAAGAGATTGGTTAACTGGGATCCAAAACTTTTAACTGCTATTTCTGATCTAGAAGTAGAGCAAAGAGATACTGAAGGAAGTTTATGGCATATTAAATATCCTATTGATGAAAGCAATCATATAATAGTTGCAACAACAAGACCTGAGACGATGTTAGGTGATACAGCGGTTGCCGTTCATCCAGATGATGAAAAATATAAAAATTTAATTGGCAGATATTGTAACTTACCAATTTCAAATAAAAAAATACCAATAATTGCTGATGAATATGCAGATCCTGAAAAAGGATCTGGTGCTGTTAAAATTACTCCTGCACATGACTTTAATGATTTTGAGGTAGGAATGAGACATGATTTAGAATTTATTAATATTTTTGATGAAAATGCTAAACTGAACTCAAATGTGCCTGAAGAATTTCAAAATTTAGATCGATTTGAAGCAAGAAAATTAATTTTAAAAAAATTAGATGAAATGAATTTATTAATTAAAGAAGAAAAACAGCAAATGGTCATACCATATGGTGATAGATCAGGTGTTGTTATTGAGCCATGGCTGACAGACCAATGGTTTTGTGATGCAAAAAAATTATCAGTTGATCCAATATCAGCTGTTAAAGACAATAGTTCTAAATTTATTCCTAAACAATGGGAAAATACATTTTATAATTGGATGGAAAATATTCAACCGTGGTGTATTTCAAGACAATTATGGTGGGGACATCAAATTCCTGCATGGTATGGTCCTGATAATAAATATTTTGTTAGTGAAACTCTAGCAGGGGCACAGAATCAAGCAAAAGAATTTTATGGAAAGGATGTTGAGCTTAGACAAGATGAAGACGTTCTAGATACTTGGTTTTCTTCTGCTCTATGGACATTCTCTACTTTAGATTGGCCAAATAAAACGTATGAATTAGATAAATTTTATCCTGGTAACGTTTTGGTTACTGGTTTTGATATCATATTTTTTTGGGTTGCGCGGATGATGATGATGGGTTCTTATTTTATGAAAGAAACTCCTTTTAAAGATATTTATATTCATCCTTTAATACGTGATGAAAAAGGACAAAAAATGTCTAAATCAAAAGGAAACATAATTGATCCTTTAGAGTTATTAGATAAATATGGCGCTGATACATTAAGATTTACACTAACAGCACTATTAAATCCTGGACGAGATGTAAAATTATCTGAAGCTAGAGTTAAAGGATATAAATCATTCACAAATAAAATTTGGAATGCTGGAAAATTTTTACAATTGAATAATTCAATTTTTATAGATGATATATCAATTGATTCAATTATTTTTGATGCAAACAAATGGATAATAAAAGAATTGAATGATTTGAACACTCAACTTGATCAATTAACAAAAAAGTATTTGTTTCATGAAATAGCCAATAAAATTTATCATTTCGTATGGCATACTTATTGTGATTGGTACATT
>CACMKW010000028.1 GCA_902614395.1 uncultured Alphaproteobacteria bacterium
TAAAATTATTAATTTAACTTTTCTTATTTTTATATTTGTTCTTTTTTCAAGGCTAAAGGATCATGGCGCTGAAATAATACCACAATTATTAATATTAGTTTGTTGTTATTATATATTTGAGTTACTTTTTGATAAGACTATTAATAAAAATGAATATATCACAAAAATAATATTGATATTTACTTGTGCAATATTATTGCGTCTTAGTTCAATTATCTTGTTGCCATTTATATTTTATATATTTTTAATCAATTTTAATAATCTATTGAATTTTTTTAAAAATATTAAATTCATATTAATAGTTATAATCTTAGTATCTTTAGTTATAATTAAAAATTTTATAAATAGTGGGTGCATGGTTTATCCACTAAGCTCTACATGTTTTAAGCAAGATCAAGTAAACTGGTCGATAGATAAGGATATTCCAAAGATAAATGAAAATGTCATTCTTTCATACACTCGTGGTTGGATGATATATGCTAAAGAGAATACTAATGGATTTAGTAAATTTGTATTTAACCCAACTAACGAACTTCTTACGCACAAAGAATATTTAGACAATGGTCCTAGATTTTGGCTCAAATATTGGTTTAAGGATCCTGATATTATCAGAATTACTAATATGTTCATTGTTGGTCTATTCATTTTAATTTGTTTATTTTTAACAAATTTGAAAAATCTAAGTTTTAAATATCAAAATTTTTTGCATAGAAAAACAAATTTTGCCTTATTATTTATTATTTTTTCGATTTTGTTCTGGTTATTTTTTTCAACTCCATCAACAAGATATGGTGGATATGCAATTTTTATAAGCTTAATAGCTTTATTGATATCACACATTTCAAATTTTATTTTTAGTAGTAATTTTAATATTTATAAATCTTATTTTTTTATAATTACACTAAGCTTAATTTTTTTTTATACGAAAAATTTACAAAGAATTAATTCTGATGATGTTGACTTACCATGGCCCAAAGAAGAAATATTATTAAAAAATATTGATTATAAATCGACAATATTTGATGGTGAAAGAATTAATCTCAGATTACCAACAAATAAATTAATTATGGGGAATTTAAATGAAAAAAATAATTATATATTACACTGTGGCAATGTAGAACCGCTGTGTACGCCAAATAAAAAATTAGGATGCATAAAAAAAATTTATAAAAAATTTAATTACCGTTTTATTATTAACAACAATCAATTTTGTAAAAATTTACATAATCAGCATGCCTTATATTAATAAATTAATTAATAGTGATGAAGGGAGAGGGATTCGAACCCTCGATAGTATTACTACCACACACGCTTTCCAAGCGTTCTGGATAGAACAATCTATATGAAACACAAAGATATTTTAATTTAATCTGCTGATTTATATATTAGTAGATTTGATCTATGTGTGATCAATAAAATATTTAATTAAATTTGAGGAGGAGTTCTAGTTTCGTTTGAATGATCTTTCTCTTTTACATTATTTTTAATTTCTAAAATTTCTAAAATTTTACGAATATTGTGGTTAATTTCCAAACTTACTAACAAAGTTCCAAAAAAAACTACAACAATTAATATTCCAAAAAAAATTCCAAAAATAGAGCCCCATATTATCCTTGTGTCAGAATTCAAACCAGATGGTTCTATAAAAATAATATTTGAGGATTAGAAGAAAAAAATAGAAATGAAGAGAAGATTATTATTAATGCAAGTGCAATTACAAAAAAATGGAATAAACTTACAAAAAATCTAGTCATATTAATTTATTAATATAATGAAATTTTATAATTGTGTTTAAAAGTGTGATCTATGTGTGATCTTTTGAGTTAATTAAAATTAATTTAATATATTTTTATTTAAAAAATGGCGGAGAGAGAGGGATTCGAACCCTCGGTAGTATTGCTACTACACACGCTTTCCAAGCGTGCTGATTAAACCGCTCTCACATCTCTCCTTATATTATTTTATGCAATCAAATAAATATATAAATACTTAAAGATGAACACAATAAAATCAAACCAAAAAGGTACTTATCTCCTA